>NZ_JAMTCT010000001.1:0-588721 GCF_024171995.1 Promicromonospora umidemergens
GCTCCACTCCACGCTCGGTTACCGTACACCGAACGAAGTCGAAGAAGCCTGGCACACGGCGAATATCGCGGCGTAAGAATCATCGGAATCAACTGTCCGAAATTCTTAGGGCCCCTCAGGACTGCAGTTGCGCCGTGTGGGTCGCACCGAACGGCTGACGTTCAGTGACGGTGAAACGGCCCTTTCTGCGTGGATGGATGAGCACGCACGAGTCTGTTGGTACGTCGCCCCAGAGCCGTGGCTCATCGAGTCCAAGCTCATCTCGGAACTCGTCCTGCCACTCAACCTCGACAAGAACAAGCACAGCGGCTTCCATGCAGCGCTGACCGTCGCCCGGCAAAGTCAGCGTGAGACAGCGAGAAACCTACCGGTCTTGCTGCGGTGAACCAGGCCGGGGCAGCGGGATAGAGTCGCAACTGTGACGAGCGCCGATGCCAACCTGCCTGATCACGCGCGTGTCGCGCGCTGTGCCTGAGATCGTAAGTCACGATCACGGTCGCCCGTGTGTGTCTCGGGTGGGGACCCCTTGTCCAAGCACAGGAATGCGATCTGGCCACGCGCCTCGGCTGCCCGCTTCCGGTGTGGCACGCAGCAGGCACGCCCCGCCCCGGCTAACCTAGAAACCGCAGAATCCCAACGATCCCGCGCCACCAAACCACATGATCAACTTCTGATCGCCTGACTGCTCCGACCCGGCGGATACGCCGAAAGGGCAGCTGACCGGCACTGCCGCCTTGCGCCGCCACGCACCGCCAGCCGCCGTTTCTCGTAGTCGCGTGCAACCGGTGTGTGATTCGTCAGGTGCAGGTTCAGCCACGGGGAGGGCCCAGCAGGAGCCAATCCTCCAACTGTCCTGACGCGTCCGTGCCCGCCAGGCGGCAGAGGCCTACGACGCCCACGTGCCGAACGAACTTCTCTCACTCGCTGCCCAAGAGGGCGGTCCCGGTCCACGAGCAGGTGCCCGCCAGTATGCAGATCCAGCCGCACGTCGGTCGGTACAAGTTGCCCTGACCGGCTCGTGGCCCAGTCGGGGTCGCGTCGGGCCACAGCGGTTCCGACCGATCTACGTCGGCTCCCAGACGACGATGTCGAACGCGACGGTCTCGGCGCTGCGGTCGAGCGCTGCGAGTCGCGCGTACGCCGTGCGGCGCTGGTTCGTCTGCACGCACAGGTGCATTCCTTCGACGACGGCGTCGTGGCTGATCGTCTGCTGCCAGGTCGTCAGTGCTTCGCAGTCGGCCCGGCTGGGGGTGCTGCTCATGACCGTGAGCCGAACCCCCTCGACGCCGGCGTCGCCGTAGCAGAGGTCCTGGAAGACCGACGCCGCACCCCAGTCGGCTGAGGTGCTGTCCAGGTCGAGGCAGCTGTGGAGCATCACCTGGACGGGCGAGTCCGTCTGGCGCCGGATGTCCAGGACCACCGCCCCGGGCGGATCGCCCGCGGCCTTCTCCGGGGCGTCTCCGTCGCCGTCCGGCTCCTGGGGCGCTGCGCCGTCGTCCGCCTCGCTGCGCAGGCGCTCGTTCTCCTCGCGCAGCTCCTGGTTCTGCTCGTCGAGGTCGTCCAGCTCGCGGTCCAGGCTGCTGTTCTGGTCGCGGAGGGCGGCCAGCTCGTCCTCGAGCTGATCGTTGGTCGTTCCGAGGTCGCGAACTTGCGCCTCAAGCTCGGATGATCCGGGATCGGGACTGTCGGAGCCGATCAGGTCTTCGCCCCATGCGGTGGCGACGCCGCCTAGGATCGCCGCGAGGACGGCGGCGATCACGGCGTCCGTATGCTGCGCTAACCGGCGCGTGGGGCGCTCAGGCGCGCGGGTCTGTTCCCTGTCCACTGCCGCCCAGGATAGCGGGCATCCATCGCTGGTCCGATGCGGTGCCAGAAAGGCCCCTGAAGTTCCGGCCCAAGGGATGCTGGCCGGCCTTGTCCGGTTGGGCGGTAGTGCCAGCGTTACCGCCGAGACAGTCGCCAGCGCCATCGACCCCGGCGCACGACTGGCGTGGGATGAACACATGTCGTTCCCCTCCTCGCAATCGGTTCCACCACCGTCGTCCGGAGCCTCGTCGAGCGACGGGCCCTCGCCCGCCGTGCGCACAGCCGAGCTCACCCGTACCTTCGGTCATCAACCAGCCGTGGTCACCGCACTGGATCGCGTATCGGTCGCGTTCGAGGCGGGTCGGTTCACCTCGATCATGGGGGCGTCGGGATCGGGCAAGTCGACCCTGCTGCACTGCCTCGCGGGTCTCGAGCGGCCAGGCTCGGGGTCGGTCCATGTCGCCGGAACAGATCTCGCGCGTCTTTCGGACGCGCAGCTGACGACGTTGCGCCGCGACCGGCTCGGGTTCGTCTTCCAGGCGTTCAACCTGATCCCGACCCTGACCGCCGAAGAGAACATCACTCTGAGCGAGCGCATCGGTGGACCCCGGATCCAGCGCGAGTGGATGTCCCATCTGGTGGAGGTCCTTGGGCTCGGCGATCGCCTGAAGCATCGGCCCAGCGAGCTGTCCGGTGGACAACAGCAGCGTGTGGCGATCGCCCGGGCGCTGGCACACCGCCCGGCGGTCGTCCTCGCCGACGAGCCCACGGGCAACCTGGACTCGCATGCCAGCAGTGAGGTGCTGAGCTTCTTGCGTCTGGCGGTCGAGCGGTTCGGCCAGACGGTGGTGATGGTGACGCACGATCCCGTCGCTGCCGCGGGCACCGATCGAGTCGTGTTCCTCCGGGACGGCCGGGTGGACGGTGAGCTCCAGGACCCGTCGGCCGACGGCGTCCTGGCCCGCCTGGCCTCCAGGGGGTCAGCGGCATGATCACTCTCGCCTGGCGCAGTCTGGCGGCACGGAAGCTCGCCATCCTCGCCGCCCTGCTCTCGGTCGTCGTGGGCTCGTCGCTGGTGACGGCAGGCTTGCTGGTCGCCGGTTCGCAGGAACAGCAAGGGGCAGCGAGCGTGACGAGCTGGCGGTTCGACGGCGTCGATGCTGTCGTCAAGCCGCCCGCGAGCGTCCAGCTGAACAGCGGTCTCGCACTCGACCTGCCGTCCATGCCGCAACTGAGCCCCCAGCAGATCGACGACGTTCGCCGAGCACCCGGGGTCACCGCGGTCACGCTGGAGTCGCCGTTCCCCGCGTATCTGGTCGCGCCCGACGGCACGGTGACCGGCGATGCCTTCACGCGTTCGTGGGGGCATCCGTGGTCGACGGCGGTCGCCGACAGCGCGTCGCTCGTCGCGGGCCGGGAACCGAGCCGGCCAGGTGAGGTAGCGGTGGACGAGTCCGTGGCGATGCCCGCCGGAGTCAGCGTCGGCGACAGCGTTCCGGTCGTGCTCGCCGCGAGCACCGAAGAGCTCACGGTGAGCGGCATCGTGCGGCGTCCGGGAGAGCAGTTCGAGCACGCCTTGTTCTTCACCGACGAGGCCGTGGCACGGTTCGGCGGCGCTCCGGTCGCGGCGCTGGTCTCCCTGACCGACGCCGAAGCGCTGCGGAACGCTGTTCCCGGCCTCCAGGTCTTCACCGGCGAGGATCGCGCGGGGAGCCTGCAGCTCGATCCGCGTCAGGCCGAGCTCGCCGGCGGGTCCGGCCAGTTCGTGATGGTGATCGCGTTCCTGTCCTTGACGATCGCAGTGTTCGTCATCTGCAGCACGCTCACCGTCTCCATCGGGCAGCGGCGACGCGAGCCGCTGTCACCGCCTTTTCGGACCTGCCGACGTCGGCGGCCGACGACGATCCCCTCGCCCATGTTGGATCTGCCGCGCTGGGACTCTTGATCCTGGCGCTCGGTCTGTATCTCGTCACGCTTGCCGCCGAGGGGCAGCGATACCTCACGCGCCAGCTCGTCAGCGAGCCCGCCGACGAGATCGCGGAGCGGCTGGACGACCTCACTCGCTCCCGCGCGCGACTGACGACCGCCTTCGACGATGAACGACGGCGGATCGAACGCGATCTGCACGACGGCGCCCAGCAACAGCTGACCTCTCTCGTCATGACACTCGGCACCCTGCGCTATCAATATGACCGCGACGACGACGTCACGCCGCTCATCGATCAGGCCCACGCCGATGCGCAACGGGCCATCGACGAGCTCCGGGACATCGTGCACGGCATCTACTTCTCGAGGAGCTGACGCCCCGCGAGACGGAGGTGCTTGCCCTCATGGCCGAGGGCAGGACGAACACCGCTATCGCCGTCGCACTGGTCATCACCGAGGCGGCGGTCGCCAAGCACATCAACCGCATCTTCGCCAAGCTCCAGCTCAGCGTGGACGACACCACGCACAAGCGGGTGCAAGCGGTTCTCACCTATCTTCGGCAATAGCCCGCCGTCCGAGGTCGCCCGACGCCGTCGGGCGACCTCGGACGGCGGGCCAGACGTGGTGAGCTCACATCACTCCACCGGGATCGACTGCCCGTGATGGAAGATGTCCGCCGAGTCCCAGCGGCGCTTCACGGCAACGAGGTTCCGCTCGTTCTTGCGGAAGTTGTCGAGGAAGTAGAGCCGCAGCGCGTCATCGACGGTGCCCTTGGCATGTGTGCCGAGAACGCTGTCCGGATAGTTGTAGTACGCCCCTGCGACCGTTCCGCTCGGATCCTTGGCCGGGTTGGGAGTCCCGCCGTACTCGGCGTAGACGTCTCGGTAGAACTCGTTGATCCATCCAAGATGGGCTTCGGTCTGGGCGTCGTAGGGAGCGTGGCTTCCCTCGCCAGGACGCGCGTCATTGAGCCAGTAGGTCTGATACTGCAGCTTCATGATGGCGCTGCGCTGGGGAACCGCAGTCACGTCGGAGGCGACCCGGTTGATGGCGCCCCCGTAGCTGTCGACCTGCAAGAGACTCTGGCTCATGTCCGACGTGGAAACACCTTCCGGCGTCGTGTTGAGCCAGCGGTAGATCTTGTCGACCTGATCCGAGGGAAAGGCCTTGTTCATGTACGCGGACTTGTACTTGCCGAACTGGTTGGGACCCGACCCGTTCATGGTCTGCAGCGCTTCGAGGTAGGTGACGTGTTGCACCTTCTCGTTGCCTATGAGGTCTGTCATCCACCCCGGATGGCCGCCGAGCGGGTTCCGCAACGGCGTATGGTCGACGATCGCCCCGAAACGCGTTCGCGCCTCTCGGTACCGTCGCTCGGTCTCGGCCCGGTGGTCGAGGAGAGTGGTCCCTGCGGGGGAGACGGCCTGGACCGTCATGCCGAGCTGCCCGGCCGATACATGCGTCAGCTTCAGCAGGCTGAACTCGGTCTCGGGCATGTCACCCACGAACTCTGCGTAGTAGGCGAGCAGGTCCGCGAAGGAAGCCGTGTCGACCGATGACCAGTCCCAGGAGAGGGTGTAGATCGAGGCGAGCTCCGGGGCCTCGGGCAACTCATTGAAGTAGTAGCGCAGGATGACACCGAAGTTCCCGCAGCCGGCCCCCCGGAGGGCCCAGAAGAGCTCTTGCTCGTCCTTCGTGCTGGTCGCCGACACGTGGTGCAGCTCGGCCTTCTTGGACGAGTCGTTCCAGGTCACGATGTCGACCGCGCTGAGGTGGTCGACGACCAGACCGTGCAGTCGCGACAGGAGCCCGTATCCACCGCCGGTGATGTGGCCCCCGGCACCGACCGAGTAGCAGGTTCCTCCGGGAAGTGTCTTGTTGAAACCGTTCAGCAAGGCTCGGTAGACGGACCAGTTCTCACAGCCTGCCTCGACGAAGAACGCAGACCGCTCTTTGTCCCAGCCGACACGGTTCATCGAGGACATGTCGATGATGGCCCTGGTCGAGCCGTTGTAGACGAAGTTCTCGTAGCAGTGGCGTCCGGACACGACCTTGACGTCGCGCCCGTGACGGGAGATGGCGTCGGTGATCTGTGAGACCGCCTCGGTATCGTTCTTGGGCACATAGACCGCCTCGAGCTTCGAGGCGAACCAGCGCCGGTCGAATCCTTGACGGTCACTGAGCACTATGGGACGGGAACCGGTGCTCGCAGGCGAGTTGGACATGTTGAGGCCTCCATGCTCGAAAAGGGATGGCTGCGGAGTACTGCCGAGAGGGTTTCAGTAGCCGCGTTCCAGAAAGTTCGCGTGGGCCCGGTCGTCGTACTCGCTCGCCCCGACCTCCCAGTAGTTCTGCCAGTAGTTGGGCGTCTGGCCGCGTTCGACCATGCGATAGGTCCATTGAGCAGTCAGGAGCCAGAGCACCAGATTCCCCGAGATCCCGCTGACCGGGCACACCGGCTCGTCAAAGCCCGGGATGTCGAGGACACCCGCGCCGTCACCGCTGTGCGTGCTGATGGCGAGATCCACGTGCTTGTTGAGCGGGTCGGTACCCCCATGTCCATCGAAGGGGCCGAAGGCGACGACCATGGCGCCGACCTGCTTGGCGTGCTTCGCGACCTGGATCTCGTCGCTGTTGTCGGCGCTGATCGCGCCGATGAGCACTATGTCGTTGGCCTTGAGCTGCGTCTTGTACAAGTCGTACGGCTGCATGATCATGCTGCCGGCAGCCGTCTCGTAGGCCTCGTTGACGAACATGCTCTGAGTGCCTTCGTAGGGCGTTCCGGTCTGTGCATGCCCGTACACGAGAAGGCGTGGGCGGTCTGCGGCCCTCGCGGAGCGCAGGATGCGGTCGGTCCAGGCGCGCGCCACCCGGTCGATCACCTCGAACTCACGCCGGCGGATACGTTCGAAGCTCCTCAGGGCGTGGTCGAGGTACTCGCGAGCCGCGTCGGCGCCGTCGTCGGATCCTTCGGTACTGATCTGCGTGCACAGAGCAGCCGTACAGGCCCAGTAGACGAGGAACTGCGAGATGCCGCTGGAAGAGATGATCTTGAACTCTGGAATTGCCGGGGTCGAGATCACGCCGGCGCTCCAGGTGCAGCCGCTGTCGAGCACACGGTCGCAGATCTGCTCGAGCGAGGTGCCCATCTTGACCGGCAGGAAGGCTCCGACAGGGGTCTTGTAGAAGCGGGCGTAGCTGCAGGTGATACCGACGGTGTACGCGCCACGGGCGCGAGCCTCGTCGGGGCCGACATCGGGAATGGTTCCTTTGTCGGGGTTGATGAGCGACGCACCGTTCGTGAGCAGGAAGTCGCCCGGTTTCATCTGGTCGTAGTCCGCCGAGATCTTCCGGTCGGCACGCTGTGGCAGCACCGAGGGCTGACCAGGAAGGCCGGCATTCGCCGCGAACATAGCAAAATGTCCCACCAGGACGTGCGAGAAGATCCGGCCGCCGGAGGCCCGGCACGTGTAGGCGACCTTCATCGCCTCACAGATTCCGGTGATCTGTGTGTCTCGAACATGGAGACCGATGCGCTCGATCTCGGCGTAGAAGAGGTCCATGTAGGACGTGCCGGAGAGAAGAGGAGAAGAGGAGAAGCCGAGGGCTCGTTCATGTGTGCTTCCTTTCAGGTTTCGCAGCCGGCGTCACCGGACGGATGCCTGTTCGCTGATGGCGTGGGTGGGCGTGCTGAAGGCTCATCGGATTGATCTTTTCCCTCGCGCCGAAGGAAGGTGCGGTGTGTTCATCGAGCCGTCGCGCGCCGGGGTGCCGTTGGTAGAGCGGAGAAGTCACCGAAGGGCCTGGTCGCTACAGTGCGACCTCGACGGGTTTCCGCCGTCTCGGCGAATTCCCGGATGCGCCAATATGCGCCGTACTATCTCTGTGGCAGATGAGACGCGGCCGACCTGCGAATCTGGGTGGTGGGCCTCACGATGGGGATCACGGTCTCGCGTCTGCCGGGACTACGAGGATTTCGCTGCCGGTCGTGTCGTCTATGGAGGCCAGCAAGTTTCCCATGATGATGAACCCGCCTACGATGATTGCCGAGTTGGTGCTCCGGTCAACAGGGAGGCGAAAGCGCATTCGCGCGGACTCGTTGCCTTGACTCATGAGATTGAAGCTTGCTGCGCATTCGGCTCTGGATCAAGAGTCTCACGTAGCGCCGTGCGTGCAAGGCGGAGCGCTGCGGCGACAGCTGGCGCGCATGTCGTCTGATGACGGGTCGGTGATGGCGGCGCATGAGCGCCCGCGCCGGTAGGGTCCCAGCATGGCTGGTCTGCGGCGTTACCGCGACGTGCGTGCCACGACGATCGGTGCTCCGCCCGAGGCGGTGTGGCGCGCGGTCCTGGACCAGGTCGAGGTACTCGGGCAGCCGGACTGGTACGTACGAGCCATCAACTGCCGCGATACGCGGGCCTCGGGCCCGCGCCCGCTCGCGGCCGGCTCGGTGGTGCCGGGATTCCAGGTCACGGCGGCGGACCCGCCGGGCTGCCTCGTGCTCGACGGCGTCCACCGTTTCTCGGTCTACACCCTCACCTTCCGGCTGGTGCCCGACGGCGACGGCACGCGTCTGGAGGCGCACACCGACGCGACCTTCCCGGGTGTGCTCGGTGCGGTCTACCGGCTCCTGGTGATCGACTCGCGCCTTCACAAGGTCGCGACCTGGAGCATCGTGAAGCGCATCCGACGCCGGGGCGAGCCGGTCAGATCTCGGCGCTGAGCGCCCCGCGACCGCTGTGCCTGGTCCAGGGACGGGCGCACCAGAGGTCGCCGGCCTGACCACGCGCGAGGGCCGGACTGCGCTGGTGGCGACCAGGTCCGCCGGGCACACTCGACGCATGGCTGACCGCACTGACCTGACCAGCACGCCCCTGCCCGCCGGCCTGCCCGCCGAGCTCGACGTCGACCTGGCCGTCATCGGCTTCGGCAAAGGGGGCAAGACCCTCGCCGCCGCCATGGCCGGACGGGGTGCCCGTGTCGTCATGATCGAGCAGTCGGACCAGATGTACGGCGGCACGTGCATCAACATCGGGTGCGTCCCCACCAAGGCCCTCGTGCACGACGCGGAGCACGGCGCGGACTCCCTGCCCGGACCCACCCGGTACCACCGCGCGGCGCAGCGCACGGAGACCCTGACCGCCATGATGCGTGGCAAGAACTTCGCCATGCTCGACACCCGCGAATCCGTCACCGTGATCACCGGGACCGCGACCTTCGCCGACCCGCACACCCTGAGGGTCCAGGCGGGCGACGACACCCTGCACGTCACCGCCAGGACCATCGTCATCAACACCGGTGCCGACCCGGAGGTCCCGCCCGTCCCGGGCCTGAGCGAGAGCACGCACGTGGTCACGAGCACCGGGCTGCTCGCTCGCGCTGAACGCCCCGACGACCTGGTCGTCATCGGCGGGGGGTACGTCGCCGTCGAGTTCGCCTCCATGCACGCCGCCTTCGGCGCCAACGTGACCCTCCTTGAACGCGGGGAGCGCATCCTGCGCACCGAGGACGACGACATCGCCGCCGCTGCCGCGGAGATCCTCATCGAGGCGGGCGTCACCATCCGCACCGGTACCAGCGTGACCCACATCGAGGACGACGACGCCTGCGCACTGGTCAGGTACACCGACCAGGACGGTGCGGAGCAGATCGTCCGGGCCGACACGGTGCTCGCCGCGGTCGGACGCCGTCCCCACACCACTGGCCTCGGCCTGGACGCGGCGGGGATCGAGACCGACGACCGCGGCGCCGTCGTCGTCGACGAGCACCTGCGGACCACACAGCCGCACGTCTATGCGGTCGGCGACGTCAACGGCGGCCCGCAGTTCACCTACGTCTCGCTCGACGACTACCGCATCGTGCTCGACCACCTGGTCGGAGAGGGGCGGCGCACGACGGCGGACCGCAAGGCCGTCGCCCTCGCGCTCTTCATGACGCCACCCCTGGCCCGGGTCGGCCTCACGGAGGCCGAGGCCCGCGCCTCCGGCCGTCCGCTGCTCGTCGCGAGGCGCCAGGTGGCCGACATGGCGACCGTCCCGCGAGCACGGATCGTGCACGATCCCCGCGGCATGATGAAGGCCGTCGTCGACGCCGAGACCGACCAGGTCCTCGGCGTCACGATGCTCAGCCACGACTCCCACGAGACCATCAACACGGTCGCGCTCGCCATGCGCCACGGCATCACGGCCGGCGAGCTGCGCGACGAGATCTACACCCACCCGTCCATGACCGAGGCCTTCAACGACCTGTTCGCCAACCTGCGCCCGGACGACGAGCGAGGGTGACGCCGGCGAGCACGTCCGAGCCGTGGAACGCCGCGAGCCCAGCCTGATGGCACAGCGCGACCGTCACGTGCGCGGCGGCGATCGTGTCGGCGAGCGCGTCGTGGTGGGTGAAGGATGGCAGCCCGAGCGCAGTGGTGACCTGCGGCAACGAGTACTTCGGCAGCGTCAGGTGCCGCCTCGCCATCCGGAGCGCGTCGACCCATTCGTTGGGCGGCGCCGTGAGCCGGTAGACCGCTGACGCCTTCTCGAACATGGGCCGGTCGGCGGGCACGTTGTAGGCCACGATCGGGTCGGCGCCGATGAAGTCGACGATCGTCGCGTGCACGGCCTCCCACGACGGGGCGCTCGCGACGTGCTGGGCCTGGATCCCGTGGGCGCGGACGTTGTAGAACCCGAAATCGTCGTAGCCGATCGGTGGTCGCACGAGCGTTCCGTGGGTCTCGACGACCTGACCGTCCCGCACCCGGGCGACACCGACAGCGCACACGGACGCCTTGTTCGGATTGGCTGTCTCGAAGTCGATCGCGGTGAACGAGAGCCCAGGTAGGGGCAGGGGAACCGGCACGCCGTGATCGTAACGAGCATCGGGTGCGCCTTCGCCACGCCGCGCTCGGCCGCTCCACGGACAGTCCGTCCGCGGCGGACTGCTCCCCGCTGCTCAACACCAACCGGCGAACAGCGTTTGACCCATCTTGACCCGCGAGGCTCATGGATAGAACGATTTGGGCATCGCAGTGCGTTTCTATGGTAGAAACATTCCCGACGGACCGCCTTCGCCAGCGCCCAGCGCTGCACCGGTGGAACTCCCCGGCCCCGCGTCGCCGCCGCGCCCTTGCGTGAGCCCCCAGGGTCCGTCACCGCCTCGCCGGCACTGCCTGTGCCGGCACCCGAAGGTCGCTGGCCTGCGCCGTCGTGCGCCCTGGCCCGCACCGCGATGAACGAAAGGAGCTCTGTGCTCTTCTGCCGGCCAGCACAGCACAGCACCACCCGAGCCTGCGGGGCTCGCCCAGTACGTCCACGGCGGGTCTCGCCCACTTAGCTGCCGTTCCCACTGCACCCGTTCATCCGGTCCGATTCCGGCCCGGTTCCTGACGAGAAAGTGAGAACGCCTTGGGCGACCTACAACAACTTTCCGGGCCCGTCGTGGTCCTCCTCATGCTGCTGTTCTTCGGCGGCAGCTTCTACATGTCGGTCCGCATCAGCAAGAAGAAGGAGAACGCGGACGGCTATATGACCGGCGGCGGGAACATCGGGTTCGGCATCTCCGCCGCCTCGATGACCGCCACCTGGATCTGGGCGTCGTCGATGTACGCGTCCGCCACCTCCGGCTACACGTACGGGATCTCCGGCCCCATCCACTACGGGCTCTGGGGCGCCCTCATGATCCTGCTCATCTACCCCTTCGGGCGCAGGATCCGTGCCGTGGCACCCCGCGCGCACACGATCGCCGAGGTCATGTTCGCCCGGCACGGCCGCTCGAGCCAGCTCATGCTCGCGGGCTCCAACGTGCTCGGCAGCGTGATCAGCCTGACGTCGAACCTCATCGCCGGCGGAGCGCTCATCGACCTGCTCACGCCCTACACCTTCACGCAGGGCATCATCGCGATCGCGGCCGGCGTGCTCCTGTACACGCTCTGGTCCGGGTTCCGTGCCTCGGTGCTGACCGACTTCGCCCAGGTGCTCGCCATGCTCGGCGCGGTAGTGGTGATCATCCCGGTCGTGTTCTTCGCCGCCGGCGGCCCAGGCCTGTTCGAGAGCGGCGCGGAGAACCTCACGCCGCAGCAGCAGGACTTCTTCTCCTCGGACGCGTTCTTCAACCAGGGCGCGCCGTACATAGCGGCGGTGCTGGCCTACGCGATCGGTAACCAGACGATCGCCCAGCGGCTCTTCGCGGTCCGGGAAGACCTCATCAAGAAGACCTTCGTCACCGCGACGTTCGGCTACGGGGCGACGATCATCGGCGTCGGGATGCTCGGCGTCATCGCCCTGTACGCGGGCGTCGAGCCGCTGGGCGGCGACCTGAACAACCTGATCCCGCAGATGGCCGCCACCTATCTGAACCCCGCGCTCCTGTGCCTGTTCTTCGTGATGATCATCGGCTCGCTGTCGTCGACGGCGGACTCCGACCTCACAGCCCTCTCGTCGATCGTCATGACGGACGTCTACGGCCAGAACATCGCCGGGAAGAAGCGCGCCAACCCGCGCACGATGGTCCTCATCGGCCGGCTCACCATGGTCGTGGCGATAGCGGCAGCACTTGTCTTCGCAGGGTTCAAGCTGAACATCCTGGACCTGCTGGTGTTCGTCGGCGCGCTGTGGGGAGCGCTCGTGTTCCCCGTCATCGCGAGCTTCTACTGGGGCCGCGTCACGAACCTCGCCTTCAGCGTCGCGGTCGTGGCGGGCCTCGCGGCCTTCCTGCCGGTCCGCTTCTCGTGGGTCGACCTCTCCGGTGGGCTGGGGCTCGTCTCTGACGTCCTGTCCACCGTCGGCGTCGGGATCGTGCTCGGCCTGATGGCCTTCGGCTTCTTCGGCAAGCGGGTCGCGCTGGTGGTGGGCACGGTCGCGACACTGGTGGCGGCGCCGTTCGCGATCGGGTTCCTGCACACCTACCCGGTGCTGTCCGGATCGCTCGTGGCCTACGCGGTGAGCACGATCGTCTGCGTCGGACTGACCCTGCTGAACAAGGGGACGTTCGACTTCGCGCTCATCAAGGAGCGCACCGGCGACTTCGACACCGAACCGGGCACGAAGAGCCTGGACGACCAGCCGCGCCAGGGTGAGCCTGTCGCGGCCCGAGGGGAGATCTCATGACAGTCCTGCTCACGCTCTACGTGCTGGTCTGGCCGCTCGTCGTGGCCGGCGTGCTCTTCGTGATCGGGCGCGCCTTCTACCGCGAGCTGCGCGCGGCCAAGGCTGAGGGGCGCAGCATCATCTAGCGCCCATGCCGGCCCGCCCGGTGGCCGGAGGGCCTGGACCCGCGGATCTCCGCAGGTCCAGGCCCTCTGTGCTGTCGCGCCTCGGACGCGCCTCAGTGGTGGTGCTCGTGCCCGGCGCCGGGCACGACCGGCGCCGCCCCCGGACGCGTCCACTGGGGCACGGGCCGGCTGGTCGGTCCCCAGGTGGCGCCGCCGTCGGCGTCCGTGGCCCAGTACCAGCAGGAGGCCCGGCCCTCCGGCCAGCCCTCCGGCATGTCCTCCCAGGCCTCGCCGCGACCGTAGGGCGTCATGTCGAGCAGTCCGAACACCCCGGAGGCCGGCTCGTTGCCACGGCCCGTGGTCCGGTAGGTGAGGTACACGCGGTCGCCGTCGCGCAGGAAGCAGGCGATGTGGCCCATGTCCACGCCCACCGGTGCCGCAAGCTCGCGCACCGAGTACCAGGGCTCGGTGTAGCCCATGAACTCCAGGTACGGGGCGACCTCGTCCCACGGGCCCTCGGTCAGCATCGCGAACGAGACCCCGCGCACGGCGAGATACGGGGCGGCCTGCTGGATGTGCCAGGCGTTGATCGTGCATCCGGGGCACTGGCCCTCGAACGGGTCGCCGTCGTGCCACATGTGCTGGTAGACCACCAGCTCGTCGCGGCCTTGGAACAGGTCGATGAACGGCACCGGTCCATCAGCTCCGGCAACCTGGACCGTACCGTCGAGCTCGACCATCGGCAGCCGGCGTCGGGCCGCGGCCAGCGCGTCGCCCGCACGCGTGTGCGCCTTCTCCCGGGCCAGGAGCTCCTCGCGGGTGGCCTGCCAGGTGTCCCAGTCGACGACGGTCGGCCGAGCTGGTCGGCCGGTCCGGGTGGACGTCTCGGTCATGGTGCCCTCCAGCGTCTCGGGTTCGGGCGCCGCGGCGGCGCCCCACCTGTCCGACGGCGAACCGGTCGTGAACTCATCGGCGCCCGCCTGACCAGGCGGCCCGGGAAGTCTCGGATCGGTCAGCCGTCAGGGACGCTCCTCACAGGCACCTCGGCACCGGCGCGCTCCAGCTCCTGTTCGACCGGTTCGACACGTAGTAGTCGCTGACCCAGCGCCCGTCGCGCAGCTTGTTCCATACCGAGGTGGTGCCCGTCCGGCTGCCTGCCTTCTGGCACATCACGGCCGCCAGCGAGCCGCGCCGCAGCGGGCTGCCGGTCGTCGGGTACGACACCCCCGGACCGGTGCGGGCGTTGAGCGAGTCCGTCGTGACCTGTCCGGGGTAGATGCAGCGGGGCAGCGACCTGGTGAACCCGGTGCTCGACGGTGTCGAGACGTAGTAGTCGCTGACCCACGCTCCGGTGGTGAGCCGGTCCCACACCGTGGTCGGGCCGACCTTCTGTCCGGTGCCCTGGCACACGACGGACAGCGAGGAACCGGGTGCATGGGCGCGGACCACTGGGTAGGAGGTGGACGGCCCGGAGCGGGCGTTCAGCGAGGTGCTGCTCGTCACCCGGTAGGTGCGTGCGACGGTCGCGACAGGTGCCTCGATCGCGTCGGAGTCGATGTTGATCTTCACTCCGCCCCAGGTCTCGTCGTGGTCACCGCGGTACTGCTTCGCGCGCTGATCGGCGGCCCAGTGCGAGTTCGGCGCCGTCGGCCAGCCGGACAGCGACGCGTTGCCGTCCCAGCGGGCCATCCACACCGCGTCCGGCCGGGCGTACGTGGTGGAGGTGTACGAGTCCGAGAGGTCGCGCAGCCCCGAGTCCTGGTGGACGTACACGCCTGCCAGATACCCCGACGAGTGCAGCGTCTTCGTCCAGGCCGAGACGTACCGCCGCACCGCCGTGCGGCAGGCGGAGTCGGTGCGGTCGTAGTGCTCGACGTCCGCGTACAGGGCGCTTCCCGACCGCATGCCAAGGGCCTTGGCCTTCGCGACGGCGTCCGTGGCGTCAGAGTTCCCCCGGGACGTGGCGTTGGCAGCGGTATAGCGGTTCGGCTTGTCGCCGCGCATGCAGTACGGCTGGTACCCGAAGTAGGTGGGCAGCAGCTTCCAGCCCATCGCGGAGGCGTCGCGCACCCACGCGGCGGTCAGGTTCGGCTGGGAGCAGCCGCGGTTGTTGCCACCGAAGTACATGTTGACGACCCGGTAGGGCGACGTCCCCTTCCATGCCTTCAGCGCCGCCAGCGACGGTGCGGTGCACGTGTCGAAGCCGAGGCTGTCGGCCCGCGTCACGGTCGACGCCGACCGGTAGGCGACTGGCGTCTCGGGCTCGGCAGCTGCGGGGACGGCGAGCCCGACGAGCACGAGAGCCAGGCTGCTGCCGAGAGCGGCCAGGCCTCGCACGGCCTTGTGTGTGGCGACCATGGGGCACCTCCGGGAGACGGTCCGTTCGCCTCTTCGAAGTATGCGCCGATGACCGGTGTTTGGCTGGGCCCCGTCGGTAACGATTCAGGCCGCCCGGATCGCCCGCGACCGACCCGGGCCTGACGGCGCGCCGCCACGCCCGGGTCGGTCCCGGTCATGGCGTGCTCGGAGCAACCAGGACGGGCCGTGCCGGCGCGAGCGCCTCCGTGAGCACGGTCCGGACGTCGCTGGGCGCGCGCCCGAGGACCTGGCGGACGCCGTCGGTCGGCGTCTCGTTGCGGCCGTCGAGCACCTCGCGGCAGAGCTCGGTGAGCAGCGTCGCGGTCTCGGCTCCCGCCTCGGCGGCGACGGCGGCATGGAACTCGTCGAAGCCCATCGGCAGGTACCGGACGTCGCGCCCGGTGATCTCGGTGAGCAGCGCGGCCACCTCGGCCAGGGTGAGCGACTCGGGGCCGGTCACCTCGTACCGGCGGCCCGCGTGCCCGTCGCAGGTGAGCGCCTCGACGGCCACCGCGGCGACGTCGTCGACGGAGATGAACGGCTCCCGCACGTCACCAGCGGGGAGCGCGAGCACCCCGGTCCGCAGAGCGCTGTCCAGCATGCCCTCGGTGAAGTTCTGGGTGAACCAGCCTGCGCTCACGACCGTGGCGGGGATGCCGGAGCCGAGCACGATCTCCTCGCAGCGCCGGGCGCCCTCCTCGCCGCGTCCGGAGAGCAGCACGACGCGTCGCACACCGGCCTCGCGGGCCACCTCGGTGAGCCTGGTGATCACGACGTCCGCGCCGGGCGCCGCGAGGTCCGGCACGTAGGTGACGTACAGGCGGTCGACGCCGTCCAGGGCGCCGGCCCAGCTGTCGGGCCGCTCCCAGTCGAACCTGATGGTGGTGCCGCGGGCGAGCCGGCGGACGGTGTGGCCGCCGGCCTCGAGGAGGGCCGTGACCCGGCGCCCGGTCTTGCCGGTGGCGCCGATGACGGCGAAGGTCGTGGTGTCCGTGGTGTCCGTGGTGGTGTTGGTGTCCATGCGTCCACCCTGGGCTTCGCGGGGCGGACGGAACAGCCCCGCGAGTCCGCGGTCCTGTGCCGTGCGTCCAGGATCCCGGACGTCCGGCAGATCGGCATGCCAGGCTGGACGCATGGTCAACACGCCTCCCGGTCAGGCCGGCCCCGTCGGCGACGGTCTCCACCTGCTGCGCTTCACCGGGGCGCTGTACTGCCAGGCCGACCTGACGGCGCCGTGGGGCGTCGCGTTCCCCGCGATCGAGCCGTGCATGATGCTGCCGGTGGTGCTCGCCGGGCGGTGCGTCCTGGAGATCGGGGGCGAGCGGCACACTCTTGAGGCCGGCAGCGCCGCGCTGATCACCCGCGGTGTGCCGCACCGGCTGCTGAGCGCGGCCGGCGCGCCGAGCACCGGGCTCTTCGACATCCCCGTCGAACGGGTCGGCGAGACCTACGAGCGCATGCGGTTCGGTGGCGGCGGCGAGCGCACGCAGATCGCCTACGCCGCGATGACCGTCGACGAGCCGCTCACCGCCCGGCTGGTCGCCGAGCTGCCCGACCTGATCCGGGTGGACGCCTGGGCGGACGGCGAGCCTGGTGCGTTCGGGACCGTGCTGCGGCTGCTGGCCCACGAGGCGCAGACCCTTGAGCCGGGCGGTGAGGCGGTGATGACGCGGCTCGCCGACGTGCTCGTCATCCACGTGCTCCGCCAGTGGCTGAGCACGTCCGACGAGGCACGCACCGGCTGGCTCGCCGCGCTGCGGGACCCGCACGTGGGGCGCGCGCTCAGCAGGCTGCACGCGCGGCCCGAGCAGGCCTGGACCCTCGTGGAGCTCGCGCGAGAGTCGGGGATGTCGCGCTCGGCGTTCGCCGAGCGGTTCACCGCGCTCCTGGGCGAGCCGCCGATGCGTTACCTGGCCGGCTGGCGGCTGCAGCAGGCGCACACGGCGCTGACGACCACCACCGACCCGGTCGCGTCGATCTCCCGCCGCGTCGGTTACGGCTCCGAGGCGGCGTTCGGCAGGGCCTTCAAGCGGCACCACGGCATGTCGCCCGGCGCGGCGCGCCGGGCCCGCCCGGCAGGGTCCCCTGGCTCGCTGCGGACGGCGGTGGACGCAGTCGACGGGGGAGGGCGGCGGTAACCTGCGGTCATGAACGAGCAGTCCGTCTACGGGCGGCCCCTCACCGAACGCAGGGCGCCGCGCCGCAGGGCGTGGTTCTGGATCGTGCTGGGTGTGGTGGTGCTGCCGCTGCTCGCGTTCAGCGCGGTGGTCGTGCTCTTCCTGACGTCCGACGACCCGTTCGGCGCCGAGCCCGACCTCATCGACTGTGCGGAGGCCCTGGGCGCCGCCGGGCTGGAGACCTTGCCGGCCGGCGCAGAGCCCGAGTGCGCGGAGGGCGGTTTCCAGGACGCGTTCGTGACCATCGACTTCGTGGCGCCGCAGGCCGACGTCGACGCGTGGCTCCGGACGGAGCTCCCCGGCACCGAGCTGCAGGCCGAGGGCTGCGTCGACGTCGACGGGTGCCTTCAGGTCGGCTACGGCGAGCCGGACGCGCCGGAGAACGGCTGGACGCTGGACATCGACACCGTCGACCGGGCCGACGGCACGGTCGCCGTCGCGGTCGCGGCCTACTCGCTCTGACGCCCGCACGGCCGGTCGGTCGCTGCCGGAGCAGGTCACCGTTCGGTCAAGCCGCCTTAAGTTTGTGGCGAGCGTCACATGCGCAGAGGTACTGTCGCGGTCTCGACCGGATCTTGCCCCAGACGGATCAACTTCTGCCGGATCAACGATGATCGGAGACGGACATGACCCCTGCCGGACCCCGGAAGGTGGCCGCGTCCAGCGCTGCGCTGGCCGGCCTCAGCCTCGTGCTGGCCGCTTGTTCCTCTGGCGCTGACCCCGCCGACTATCCCGACGACGACATCGACGTGATCGTCCCGTTCTCCGCGGGCGGTCCCACCGACACCGTGACGCGCATGATCGCCGAGCCCATGTCGGAGGACCTCGGCGTCCAGCTGGTCGTGCAGAACATCGACGGCGCTGGTGGCACCGTCGGCGCGGGACAGGCCGCCACCTCGGACCCGGACGGCTACACCGTGCTCATGCACCACATCGGCATGTCCACGGCGCCGGCGCTCTACGAGGACCTCGCCTACGACCCGATCGCCGACTTCAAGCCGGTGGGCCTCGTCACAGAGGTGCCCATGACGATCATCGCGAGCTCCGACTTCGAGCCGGAGACGTTCGAGGAGTTCGTCACCTACGTCCAGGAGAACGCGGACACCGTGACGATGGCGCACGCCGGCGAGGGCTCCGCGTCCAACCTGTGCGGCCTGCTGCTGACCGACGCGCTCGGCGTCGAGGTCACCGCCGTCCCGTACGACGGCACGGGGCCCGCGATGGCCGAGCTGGTGGGCGGCCAGGTCGACTTCATGTGCGACCAGACCACGAACACGACTGGCCAGATCACGGCGGGCGAGGTCAAGGCCTACGCGGCGACGACGCCGGAGCGCATCGAGGCGCTGCCGGACCTGCCCACCACCACGGAGGGCGGCCAGCCGGACATCCAGGTGAGCGTGTGGCACGGCCTGTACGTCCCGGTCGAGACCCCCGACGAGGTCGTCAGCCAGCTCACCGACTCGCTGCAGGTGGCGCTGGCCGACGAGAAGGTCATCGACCAGATGGCCGACCTCGGCACGGCCCCCGTGAGCGAGGAGCAGGCCACCCCGGAGGCCCACGCCACCCTGCTCGAGGAGCAGACCGCTACCTGGGCCGACATCATCGGCTCCGGTCAGGGAGGCTGAGATCGGCGTCCTGCGGCCCCGGTCGACGAGCGACCTCGTCGCGGGCCTGATCTTCCTCGGGCTCGGCGCGGCCTTTGCGATCGGTGCGCTCGGGTACGACCTCGGCTCGCTCCTGGAGATGGGGCCGGGGTACGTGCCCCTCGCCCTGGGGGTCGTGCTCGCGGCGCTCGGCCTCGCCACGGCCGTCAAGGCGTACGTCGCGCCGGACCCGGCCCCCGGTGCGGCGCCCGCGGGCGCGGTGGCCGACGCCGGCGTGTCGGACGGCCCGCTGGACGGCCCGGCGACCGACGGCGGAGCAGCCGATGCCGAGGAGCTCGACACCCGGCCCCTCGCCGGTATCCAGTGGCGCCCCACCGTGGGGGTGTTCGCAGCGGTGACCTTCTTCGCGCTCACCATCGACGGGCTGGGCCTGGTGCCCGCCACGTTCGGCACCGGCCTGCTCGCGGCGCTGGCCCGGCCCGGCACCCACCCGGTCCGGGCGCTCGTCATCGCCGTCAGCCTGACGCTGGCGAGCTGGGTCATCTTCGTGGTCCTGCTGCAGCTGCGCCTGGCGCTGTTCGGCGACTGGCTCGGCGGGTAGGGGGCGGCGATGGACCTGCTGGACAACCTCGCGCTCGGGTTCTCCGAGGCGCTCCAATGGCACAACATCCTGTTCTGCCTGCTCGGCGTCGCGCTCGGCACCGCCGTCGGCGTGCTGCCCGGCATCGGGCCGACGGCGACCATCGCCCTGCTGCTGCCGATCACGTTCGGGTTCGACGACCCGACGTCGGCCCTCATCATGCTCGCCGGCATCTACTACGGCGCCCAGTACGGCGGGTCCACGACGGCGATCCTGCTCAACCTGCCGGGAGAGTCCTCGGCGGCGGTGACCGCCATCGACGGGCACCAGATGGCGCGCGCCGGGCGGGCCGGCGTGGCGCTCGCGGTCGCCGCCCTCGGATCGTTCGTCGCGGGGACCGTGGCGACCGTCGTGCTCGCGGTGGCGGCTCCGCCGCTGGCCCGGGCAGCTCTGGCGTTCGGTGCCCCGGAGTACTTCTCGCTGGTGGTGCTCGGCCTCATCGCGTCGATCGCGCTGGCGAGCGGGTCCACGCTCAAGGCGCTCGCGATGATCGTGCTGGGTCTCCTGCTCGGCACGATCGGCCAGGACCTGGACACCGGCACGCCACGGTTCACGTTCGGTGTTCGCGAGCTGTACCAGGGGCTGAGCTTCGTCGCGGTCGCCGTCGGCGTGTTCGGCATCGCGGAGATCCTGCGCAACCTGCACGACCCCCGCACCAGGACCCGGATGGTGAGCCGTGTGTCGAAGCTCTGGCCGAGCCGGAGCGAGCTGCGCCGGATCGTCGGCCCGGTGCTCCGTGCGACCGGCCTCGGGTCGCTGCTCGGCGTGCTGCCGGGCGGCGGGCACGTGCTCGCCGCGTACGCCTCGTACGCGGTGGAGAAGCGGGTCTCACGGAATCCCGGCGAGTTCGGGCACGGGGCCATCGAGGGCGTGGCCGGACCGGAGTCGGCGAACAACGCCGCGGCGCAGACGTCGTTCATCCCGCTGCTGACGCTCGGCCTGCCCGCGCACCCCGTGATGGCGCTCATGGTCGGGGCGTTCATCATCCAGGGCATCACACCTGGCCCCGGTGTCATGACCGAGCAGCCTGCCCTGTTCTGGGGCCTGATCGCGTCGATGTGGATCGGCAACGTGCTGCTGGTCCTGCTCAACCTGCCGCTCATCGGCCTGTGGGTGCGCATGCTCTCTGTGCCCTACTCGGTGCTGTTCCCGGTGATCGTGGTGTTCGCCTGCATCGGGACCTACGCGCTGGGGCAGAACCCGTACCACGTGTTCGCGGTGGCGGTCTTCGGTGTGCTGGGCTTCGTGCTCGTGCGCACCGGGTGCGAGCCCGCGCCGCTGCTCCTCGGGTTCGTGCTCGGTCCGCTGCTCGAGGACAACCTGCGCAGGGCCCTGCTCATCTCGCGGGGCGACCCCACGGTGTTCGTCACGCGCCCCATCTCGGGCGTGCTGCTCGGGCTCGCGGTGCTCGCGCTGGTGGTGGCGGTGCTGCCGGCGATCCGGCGCAAGCGGGACGTGGTGTTCGCGGAGGACGAGTGACCCTGGGTCAGACAGTCAGCAGGCCACGGACCAGGGCCGTGACCGCGCCGGTCACGGCGACCGTCAGTGCGACCCGGGCCGCGACCCGGGTAGGGATGCGGCGCGCCAGGACGGTGCCGAGCCCGACGCCCGCGAGCACCCCGGCGAGGAGCACCGGCCAGACCCACCACGCAGGGAGGGAGCCGGGCGGGATCGCGCCGAGGCCGAGCTTCGTCGCGACCGACATGGTGTTCATGACGATCAGGAGCGGCTGCAGGGTCGCGGCGAACGAGCGATGGTCCCAGCGGGTGGCCAGCGCGTACGCCGTCCAGGCCGGCGCGGCCACTCCCGACGTGGTGTTCATGAAACCGGCCGCGAGGCCGGTCACCACGGCGACGGAGCGGCCCTTGACCCGCACGCGGCGGCGCAGCACCGCCGAGGCGGCCAGCGCGGTCAGCACGGACCCGCCCACGATGACGTCGAGCCAGGCGGAGTCGGCCTCCCGGACCGTGAGCGCGCCGAGCGCGGAGCCCACGAGCATGAGCGGCAGGACCGTGCCGACGCGCCGCCAGTCCACCCGGTCCCGCAGGGCCCGCAGGATGAGCAGGGCGGTGACGATCGCCGCCACGTTGCTGACCAGCACGCCCACCGACGCGCCGAGGAGCACCGTGAGCACGGGCGCCGCCACCATCCCGAGGCCCATCCCGGCGACGCGCTGCAGCCCGGCTCCGAGTACGACGGCGGCACAGGCGGCGATCAGGGCCGTGGTCTCCACGCCGTCACGCTATCCCGCTGCGTGGACCGGCTACGAGTTAGCGGGGGCGAGCTTTCAGCACGGTCGTCACACGCTGCTGGCCGGAAGCCCATTGTTCGGGCACTGTGTCGACAGCGCGAAGGACGTCCAGGACATCGGTGAGTCGGTGACTGACTACGCCGGTCCGTATCAGCGGCTCGAGATGAGCGACTCTGTTTCGCAGCAGGTGGATGTCGTGCACCTTCGCGGTCAGCAACCGTGATGACGTCGTCAACTTCGGAAACGCATCACGAAGTGCTTCGTTCCACAGTCGCTGCCGTCCAGGGTCTTTGTTGGGGAGCAGATATCGCCACGTTCCGAGGGAGAGCTGCGAGAGCACGTCGGAATGGGCGACGGAGCGGCTCGGCTGCCAGGCCCTGGCGCTTGTCGTCGCATGCTCGTGAGCCTTACGAATGTCCTGCCCGTTCCTCGTGAGCCGTATCAGCAGAGGTGCCGGGTCGAGCAGCCAGTCAGGGGAGTGGAAGCCGAGGCCGTTCGCGTTGGGCTGCTTGGCATTCCAGGCGCACAGCCGCTCGTCCATCGCGTTCCTGAGGACGACCTCGAACATGTGGAGCAGCTCGTAGACGGCCCCTGAGAGCTCGCGGTTCCAGTCGTAGAGCCGTAATGCGCTTCGCGCATTGCCCGATGCCTCGAGCTGATACGGAGCAAACCGTGGCGGGCTGATCCAACGGGTGAGGGGTGGAGCGGTAGCAGCGGTCGTCGTCACCTTGTGGAAGCCTCCGTGGCCGGATATCGTGGATATCGAAGGCGGAGGCAGGTCACTCCGTTCGAGCTTTTCCACTGGGTCCGCCGGTTTTCACCGGCGGGCCCTTTGGCTTTCCGGAAGTACCGACTCCGTAAGCCTAGAGAGGTCTAGCTCGGTTCGCGCGCGGAGGTGCTGACCTTGTGGACCAGGACCGAGTGCGGTAGCGGGTGCTCAACGTCCGACGCCGTCGCGCAACTCCTGGAACGGAAGCTGCGCGACGGCGTCGGGTGTGATCGCAGGCGCGAAGTGCGGGCTCTCAGGCCGAGACGTTGTCGTCGTAGTCGACGTCGCGGGTCTCGCGCTCCAGGAGCAGCGCGACGAGCGTGACGACTCCCATCGCCGCGAGGTAGATGCCGACGAGGACCGGCGAGCCGTCGGCCTTCGCCCAGAGCCACACCGCGATGAACGGTGCCAGCGCCGCGCCGAGCACCGACGACAGGTTGTACGCGACCGCGGAGCCGGTGTACCGCACGTTGGCCGGGAACAGCTCGGGCAGGACGGCGGCCATCGGGCCGAAGGTGAGGCCCATGAGCGTGAAGCCGATGATCAGCAGGCTCTGCACGCCGATGTGGCCCGCGGAGAACAGCGGCACCCACACCCCGCCGAACAGCACGATCGCGACCGTGACCCAGATGAGGTGCGCGCGCCGGCCGAACTTCTCCGCCATCGGCCCGGAGACCAGCGTGAAGATGCCGAAGAACACGACGCCGATGATCAGCATCCAGAGGAAGTCGATCTTCTCGTAGCCGAGGCCGGCGGGGGAGCCGTCGGTGGGGTTGGTGGGGGCGATGCCGTAGTTCAGCGTGAACGTCGTCATCAGGTAGAACAGCGCGTAGGTGGCGAGCATGATGAACGTGCCGGACACGATCTGCTTCGACGACGTGCGGAACACGCGGGCCACCGGCAGCTTCGCGACGGCGGAGGACTCGACCACCTTGCGGAAGGCCGGGGTCTCGAGCAGCGAGAGCCGTACCCACAGGCCGATGATCACGAGGATCGCGGACGCGAGGAACGGGATGCGCCAGCCCCAGGTGGCGAACTGCTCCGGCGTCAGGGCGCTCGACAGGGAGATGAACACCGTGTTGGCAAGTATGAAGCCGATGGGTGCGCCCAGCTGCGGGAACGTGCCGTAGATGGCCCGCTTGCCCTGCGGCGCGTTCTCCGTCGCCAGCAGCGCGGCGCCGCTCCACTCGCCACCGAGGCCGAGGCCCTGGCAGAACCGGCACAGCACGAGCACGGCCGGTGCGGCCACCGCCCAGCCCGGGGTCGACGCCGCAGGGATGAGCCCGATCAGGACCGTCGCGATACCCATCGTGAGCAGCGACGCCACAAGGGTCGCCTTGCGGCCGACGCGGTCGCCGAAGTGGCCGAACAGCACCGAGCCGAGCGGCCGCGCGACGAACGCGACGCCGAACACGGCGAAGGACGACAGGAGCTGGGTGGTGGGGTCCTCGGCGTTCGGGAAGAACAGCGCGGGGAACACCAGCGAGGCCGCGGTGGCGTAGATGTAGAAGTCGTAGAACTCGATGGACGTACCGATGAGGGACGCGACGACGACGCGGCCCCTGGGGTTGCCTGCAGAGGGCGCGCCCTGCTCGCCGGGGGCGGTCCCAGCGGTCGGTGATGCGGAGGTGCTCATGCCCGGGACATTAAGCAGCCTGTCCGCGATCCGGGAAGCGCGTCTCATTTAGTGGACGCGCCCTTGACGTAGGGTGCTGGCGCGTCTCCGCACGAGCGCGGGGATCGTGGCGTGTCGGCCTGCGACCGGGTGCATCACGGGTGAAGGTGTAGTGAACGGTGAATACTCCCGTCCGTGCGCATGTTGGCACGACCGGCGGTGGGGGGCAGTATCGACCGGGCGCCCCCGGCCCCGCCACCGGAAATCCATCATCGGAACGAACGAGACGACGACGAGCATATGAACGATCTGCTGTATGTGAACGGCGGCACCCCGCTGAACGGGACCATCACCGTTCGAGGGGCAAAGAACTTCGTGTCGAAGTCCATGGTGGCTTCTCTGCTGGGGGAGACCCCCAGCGTGCTGCGGAACGTACCGCAGATCCGTGACGTCAAGGTCGTCTCGGGGCTTCTGGACCTGCACGGTGTGAACGTCAAGTACGACACCGACGCGGGCATCCTGGACCTCGACCCGTCCAACGTGGAATCGGCCCACGTGGCCGACATCGACGCCCACGCGGGCTCCAGCCGCATCCCGATCCTGTTCTGCGGGCCGCTGCTGCACCGGCTCGGCGAAGCATTCATCCCCGACCTGGGCGGTTGCCGCATCGGCGACCGGCCGATCAACTACCACCTCGACATCCTGCGCCAGTTCGGCGCCGTCGTCGACAAGCGGGCAGGCGGCATCCACCTACGGGCGCCGCGCCGCCTGCAGGGCACCAAGATCTCCCTGCCCTACCCGTCGGTGGGCGCCACGGAGCAGACGCTGCTCACTGCAGTACGCGCGGACGGCATCACCGAGCTGTCGGGCGCGGCGATCGAGCCAGAGATCATGGACCTCATCGCCGTCCTCCAGAAGATGGGCGCCATCATCTCGGTCGACACCGACCGCGTGATCCGTATCGAGGGCGTCGACCGCCTCGACGGCTACACCCACACCGCGCTGAACGACCGGATCGAGACGGCGTCGTGGGCCTCGGCCGCCCTCGCCACCGGCGGAGACATCACCGTCAAGGGCGCTACCCAGCCCGAGATGATGACGTTCCTCAACACGTTCCGGAAGGTCGGCGGCCGGTTCGAGGTGCAGGACGACGGCATCCGCTTCTGGCACGCCGGCGGCCAGCTCAAGTCCATCGTGCTCGAGACCGACGTGCACCCCGGGTTCATGACCGACTGGCAGCAGCCGCTCGTCGTCGCGCTCACGCAGGCCACCGGCCTGTCGATAGTGCACGAGACGGTGTACGAGAACCGCTTCGGCTTCACCGACGCGCTGCGCAAGATGGGCGCGACGATCCAGGTCTACAAGGAGTGCCTGGGCGGCCGCGACTGCCGGTTCGGCCAGCGCAACTTCCACCACTCCGCCGTCGTCTCCGGCCCGACGCCGCTCTCCGCGGCCGACATCGAGGTGCCCGACCTGCGCGGCGGCTTCTCGCACCTCATCGCGGCGCTCGCTGCCAACGGCCGGTCCACGGTCCGCGGCATCGGTCTGATCGACCGCGGCTACGAGAACTTCCAGTACAAGCTGGAGGCCCTTGGCGCGGACGTGGCCCGCGCCTGACCCATGGTTGTGAGCGCGATCGTTGCGCCTGAGACGGGCAGGTGGTCGCAACGGCCGCGCTCACAACCAGGCTTGGGCGGAGTTGTCGGTGGAGCCGAGTATTGTTTCGGACCGTGTCCATCCCACGCCCTGAGTCACGCATGTACCGCTTCATCGCGTTCATCGTGCGGAACCTCATGTTCGCGCTGTGCAGGTACGACTGGAAGGGCGGGGAGAACTTCCCGGCCAAGGGAGGGTTCATCGCCGCGGCGAACCATGTCACGGAGCTCGACGCGCTGACCCTTGCGCACTACCTCTTCGACAACGGCCGGGAGCCGCGCATCCTGGCCAAGCGCGGCCTGTTCAACTCGCCGCTGACGGGGTGGGCCCTGCGAGGTACCAGGATGATCCCGGTGGACCGCGAGTCGGCCAAGGCCACCGAGTCCCTGCGGAACGCCGCGAACCAGCTCGGTGACGGCGCCTGCGTGGCGATCCTGCCGGAGGGCACGCTGACACGGGACCCCGACTACTGGCCGATGGAGGGCAAGACCGGCGTGGCCCGCATCGCGCTGACGACTCGCCTGCCGGTGCTCCCGGTCGCCCAGTGGGGGGTCACCGAGATCATGCCGCGGTACGGTCGGCTGCGCTGGCCGTACCCCCGCAAGAAGGTGACGATCCAGACGGGCCCGCCCGTGGACCTCAGCGACCTGTACGACCGGCCCCAGGACACCGCGACCCTGCGCGAGGCGACGAGCCGCATCATGGACGCCATCACCACCCAGCTGGAGCAGATCCGTGGCGAGGTTGCTCCCAAGCCGCGGTTCGACCTGCGCAAGCACCCCGAGTACGAGGCGAAGATGACGAGCTACCCCCCGGTGGAGCGCCCGTGAGCGCGGCCACGTCTACTACCCCGACCAAGGTCGCCGTGCTCGGCGCGGGCTCCATGGGCACCACGTTCGCGATGGTCCTGGCCGACGCCGGGTGCGACGTGACCCTCTGGGGCCGCGACGCCGCGGTGCTCGACGCCGTCGACCGGACCCACCGCAACGAGAAGTACCTGCCGGGCGTGCAGCTGCCCGTCATGCACGGCACGACCGACCCAGCGGTCGCGCTCCTCGGTGCGTCCATCGTGGTGGTGTCGGTGCCGTCCCAGGTGGCGCGTGCGACCCTGGAGTCGATGAAGGGCCTGGTGCAGGAGCTGGCAGCGCCGGACGCCGTCGTCGTCTCCCTGATGAAGGGCGTCGAGCTCGGCACGGACAAGCGCATGAGCCAGGTCATGGCGGAGGTGCTGGACCTGCCGGACGAGCGGGTCGCCGTCGTCTCGGGCCCCAACCTGGCACCCGAGATCGCGGAGCGGCAGCCGACGGCGACCGTGGTCGCCTCGCGCAGCGAGGCCACCGCGCAGCTCGTCGCCTCCGCCTGCTCGACCGGCTACTTCCGTCCCTACACGAACACCGACGTGGTCGGCGTGGAGCTGTGCGGCGCGGTGAAGAACATCATCGCCCTCGCGGCGGGCATGGCCCAGGGCCGCGGCTTCGGCTGGAACACGCTCGCCACGCTCATCACGCGCGGCCTCGTGGAGATCACGCGCCTCGGCCTGGCGCTGGGGGCCGACGCCGCCACCTTCTCCGGGCTGGCCGGCATGGGCGACCTGACGGCGACGTGCGCGTCGCCGCTGTCGCGCAACCACCGGCTCGGCAAGCACTTCGGCGAGGGGCTCACGCTCGCAGAGGCCATCAAGGCGACCGGCGGCACGGCCGAGGGCGTCAAGTCGTCGCAGTCGGTGCTGGAGCTCGCGCGTGCCCACGACGTCGAGATGCCGATCACGGCCGGTGTCGTGGACGTGCTGGCAGGCAAGCTGCCCCTGTCCGAGCTCGCGGCGGCGCTGCTCGCGCGGCCCCAGAAGTCCGAGGTCGCCGGCTGAGCGGTCAGTGCCGGACGTCGACGACGACGCGCGTCGGGTTCTCCAGGAGGAACACGCGGAACGGCTGTTCGCCCTCGTCGATCCCGACGAACGCCGTCGTGTCCCCCTCGAACCAGTAGCGGTACACGATCTCGTCCACCGACTCGGTGTCATCGGGCTCGATGCGGTCGCGGGAGAACTCCTCGACGCCGCTGTCCGCCGGCATCGCCGTGCCCGACAGCGACACCCGGAGGATCGCGTCGCCGTCGACCTGGACGGCGTGCCCTGAGCCGGCGTCGGACGCCTGGTCCACGTACTCGACGCGCCAGCCGGGCTTGCCGCTGCCCTTGCCGCCGAGGTCGAACACGATGCGGTCGTAGCTGTCGTGCTCGGCGACCCGGACGTCCGTGACCGACAGGAACGTCTCGCCCACGCCCGTCGGCTCGGCGGTGTCGGCCCTCGTGCTCGCGGGGAACGGCGGGCCGGTCGCGGCCTCGGTCGCCGAGGCGGTCGGGTCGGGGGCTTCGTCGTCGGTGCCGTCGCCACCCGAACCGCCGTCCGCTGACGGCGAGGCGCCGGCCGGTGCCGAGGCGACGGGCGCCGGGCTGGACAGGGTCACCCCCGGTTGCTCCGAGCTCGGTGCACCGTTGGTGCACCCGGCCAGCAGCAAGGCGGCGGCCGCTGCCAGGGCCGCGGCTGTCGAGGCTGTGCGATGTCCGGCTCGTCCCATGTTTCCAGCGTAGAGCCTGTCGTGCGCCGGGGCCGGGTCACGGGTCGATCGACGTCCTGCCGCGGCCCCGGCCGCGACCTTCGCTGACACATCAGGGCAGTCAGCACTCTTGACTTGTCAGACATGTGATGTACTACATTTACCTCACGCAGTTCGACTCACTGGCGAGCCCGAACGAGGAAGGTTGCGATGAACCCGATCACGCGAAGAGATCTCCTACGCACCACCGGCCTGACCGCGGGTGCTATCGCCCTCACCGGTCACGCTCCGGCGAACGCGGAGGCGGCCCCGAGCGGGGACTCCGACGCGCCGGAGACCAACCCCATGCGGCTCTGGTACACCGCCCCGGCGACCGAATGGCTGGAGGCGCTCGCCGTCGGCAACGGCCGGGTCGGCGCCATGGTGTTCGGTGGCGTCGCCGCCGAGACGCTCATGCTCAACGAGGACACCGTGTGGGCCGGCGGGCCGCACGACTACGCCGACCCGCGCGGGAGCGAGGCCCTCCCGGAGATCCGGCGGCTGATCGACGAGGAGAAGTGGGGCGAGGCCCAGAAGCTGGCCGACGAGCGGTTCATGGGCCGGCCGACGGAGCAGATGCAGTACCAGCCGGTCGGGGACCTGCACCTCGACTTCCCTGAGCTGACCGGCGACGTCACGGAGTACCGCAGGTCGCTCGACCTGACCACGGCCATCACCACGACGACCTTCGTGGTCGACGGCGTGCGCCACACGCGGGAGATCTTCAGCAGCCACGCCCACCAGGTGATCGTCGCCCGGTTCACCGCCGACGCGCCGGGGGCGATCTCCTTCGACGGGCGGTACGAGTCGCTCCAGGAGACGTCGACGCACGCGCACGACACCCGCACGCTCGCCCTCGAAGGTCGCAGCGGTGCGGCAGAGGGCCTCGAGGGAAAGGTGCGCTTCGTCAGCCTGGCCCGCGCCGTGGCCGAGGGCGGGAGCGTCACCTGCGGTGCCACGCGGCTGCGGGTGCGCGGCGCGGACGCCGTCACGCTGGTGGTCTCCATCGGGACGAGCCACCGGAACTATCTCGATGTCAGCGGCGACCACTTCGCCAAGGCCGTGGAACCGCTGGAGCAGACGCCGGTCCAGGGCTACGGGCTCCTGCGGCGGGCGCACGTGCGGGACTACCAGGAGATGTTCGGCCGCGTCGACATCGACCTCGGCACGTCACCGTCCGTCGACCTGCCGACCGACGAGCGGGTCGTCGCCTTCCGGGACGGGCAGGACCCGCAGCTCGCGGCGCTGTACTACCAGTTCGGCCGCTACCTGCTGATCTCCAGCTCCCGTTCCCCTGGCCAGCCGGCCAACCTCCAGGGCCTGTGGAACTACCAGATGCTCCCGCCGTGGCAGTCCAAGTACACCCTGAACATCAACTGCGAGATGAACTACTGGCCCGCCGGTCCGGCGAACCTCGCCGAGTGCTGGCAGCCGCTGTTCGCGATGATCGAGGAGCTCGCCGAGTCCGGAGCCCGGACCGCCAAGAAGATGTGGGGCGCCAAGGGCTGGGTGGCGCACCACAACACCGACCTCTGGCGCGGTTCCGCACCGGTGGACTTCGCGTACTACGGCGTCTGGCCCACCGGGGGTGCCTGGCTGTCGCTGCTCTTCTGGGAGCACTACGAGTACACCGGCGACCTGGACACGCTGCGCGAGTACTTCCCGGTCCTGCGCGGAGCCGTGGAGTTCTTCCTCGACACGCTCGTCCAGGACGAGGCGACCGGCTACCTCGTGACGAACCCCTCCCACTCCCCGGAGATCAAGCACCACGAGATCGATGACGAGAGCGTGAGCATCTGTGCGGGCCCGACCATGGACATGCAGATCCTGCGGGACCTGTTCACGGCGTTCGACAAGGCCTGCGCCGTGCTCGGCCAGGACCGCGCCATGGCCGCCCAGGCGATCTCCGCGCGCGACCAGCTGCCGCCCAACCAGATCGGCCACCTCGGCCAGCTCCAGGAGTGGCTGATCGACTGGGAGGAGGCCGCCACGGAGATCAGCCGGCACGTCTCGCACCTGTGGGGCGTGTTCCCCAGCGACCAGATCACCCCGCGGCGCACCCCGGAGCTCGCCGCGGCGGCGGACCGCTCGCTCGAGCTGCGCGGGCCGGCGGTGACGGCCGGGTGGTCGCTCGCCTGGAAGATGAACATCCGTGCGCGGCTGCTCCAGGCCGACGGCGTCTACACCCACCTCACCCAGCTGCTCTCGACCGGGCGGACCGCGCCGAACCTGTTCGACCTGCACCCGCCGTTCCAGATCGACGGGAACTTCGGGGGCACGTCGGCGATCAACGAGACGATCATGCAGAGCCACTCGGGCGAGGTCTGGCTGCTGCCGTGCGTGCCCGACGCCTGGCCGGCGGGCAAGGTCCGCGGACTGCGCGCCCGTGGCGCGTTCGAGCTCTCCATCACCTGGTCCGACCGGCGCCTGACGACCGCCCGGGTCCAGTCGCTGGCCGGCAACACCATCCGGCTGCGCACCGACGTGCCGGTCCGCGTGTCCGGCCCCGGCGGCCCGGTCGACGTCGAGCGGCCCGAGGACGGGCTCGCCGTCTTCTCCACGCGGCGTGGCGCCACCTATGTGGTCGAGCCGCTGACCTGACCTGCACCACCCACACCCACGAAAGGACACCGATGTCCAGACAATGGATCCGGAACAGCACGGTCGCTGTCGCCGCGCTGAGCCTGGTAGCCACGATGACCGGCGGAGGGATCGCCCTCGACCGGCTCACCAGCGCCGTGACCTCCGGCGCGTGCCCGCAGCTCTACGTCTCGCCCACCGGGGACGACCACGGGAAGGGGTCGCAGGACGATCCCTGGAAGACGGTCGCCAAGGCCCGTGACCACATCCGCGAGAAGGGTCTCAACAGCGAGAACCGCATGAAGTGCGACATCACGGTGAACCTCGCGGCGGGCGAGTATCCCGTCACCGAGACCATCGAGCTCACGGAGCAGGACTCCGGCGGGGGCGGACACCAGGTCGTGTACCGCAGTGCGGACGGCCCGGGCAAGGCCAACTTCGTCGGCGCGGAGGAGATCACCGGCTGGGAGCCGCACCAGGACGGCATCTACAAGGCGAAGGTGGACCCCGGTCAGTCGTTCCACACGCTGTTCGAGGACGGCGAGCGGTCCGAGATGGCGCGGTACCCGAACCGCACGTCGGAGGACACGCACGCCCCCTACCTGTTCTCCGTGCTCGGCGAGCCGGAGAAGGAGGCAGTGCGCTCGTGGCTGTACTGGGAGGACGGCGACTGGGACCCGGCCTGGGACGACACCCCCGAGGGCAACCCGCTCAAGGACGCCCAGGTCACCGTGTGGTCGGGCGGCTCGTGGAGCTGGTTCACCGACACCGTCCCGATCATCGGCCAGGACTACCGCAAGAACTTCGCCACGCTCCAGCACTGGACGCGCTACGCGATGGTGAACAGCCGGAGCGGGTCGCGCTACTACCTCCAGAACGCGATGGCGTTCCTCGACCAGCCGGGCGAGTACTACCTCGACAAGGACGCCGGTGAGCTGTACTACATACCTCGCGGTGACATCGCTGACGTGCGCGTCATGCGGCCCACCGTCACGAAGGTGATCGACGTGCAGGGGGCGTCGCCGGAGAAGAGGGCCCACGACATCACCTTCGACGGCATCGGCGTCCAGTACTCCGACTTCGTCGACTGGTACCGCTCCGGGTGGATCAGCGCGGGCGACTCGGGCGAGGTGCACAAGTACCCCGAGTACGACCGGCAGATCGAGATGCCCCGCAACCGGTTCGGCGCCATCACGCTGGAGAACACCTCGCACATCACCCTGACCGGCATGCAGATCCGGGACACGGGCTTCATGGGGGTCTACGCGCTGTTCGCCAACGACCACCTGACGGTCGAGGACTCGCTCCTGGAGAACCTGGGGGCCGACGGCATCAAGGTGGAGGGCGGCTGGCCGGGCGAGGGCGACCTGTCCCACGACCACACCTTCCGGAACCTGTACATCCACCACGTGGGCGAGCTCGTGCCCGGCGACGCCGCGGGCATCGAGCTGATGAGCACGGGCAACAACACGGTCGAGCACGTCCACGTGAAGAACTCCTCGCGCTACGGGATCAGCCTGGAGTCGCGTCCCGAGGTGAAGGACGGCGAGCAGTACGCGGACGACAACGTCTTCCGGTACATCAGGCTCGAGGAGGCCGGCCTGGACTCGGGTGACATGGGCGCTTTCTACACGTATGGCGTCGCGAACCAGGAGCCGCACCCGGTCAGGAACACGGTGGACCAGATGGTCATCGGTGACGTGATCCCCGACCCCGCCGGTGCGATGCCGGACAGCGGGACCCGGGGCGTCCACATGGACGCCGGTGGCTGTGGTTTCTCGTTCAGCAACATCGAGGTGGGCGAGACGACCGACCAGTCGTACCAGTCCTACCAGTGCAACGAGGTGACCAACGGCAACTGGGAGGACGACTTCGACCCGGCCCAGATGGAGTACGACCTGATCGGCGTCACCGACACCTTCCCGTACCCGGTCCCGGAGGACTGACCTCCGCGAACAGGCTGCACCTCGGGGGCGGGGAGTCCCGTCGCGGACTCCTCGCCCCTGTTCCGTTCGACCAACCGAGAGGACAATGATGTCCAGACAATGGATCCGGAACGGCGCCGTTGCTGTCGCCGCGCTGAGCCTGGTCGCCACGATGACCGGCGGAGGGATCGCCTTCGACCGCCTCACCAGCGCCGTGACCTCCGGCGCGTGCCCGGAGCTCTACGTCTCCCCGTCAGGGGACGACCAGGGCAAGGGAACGGCAGGCGACCCGTGGAAGACGATCACCAGGGCCCGTGACCACATCCGGGAGAAGGGGCTCAACAGCGAGGGCCGCATGAAGTGCGATGTCACGGTGCACCTCGGGGCCGGTGACTATCCCGTCACCGAGACGATCGAGCTCACGGAGCAGGACTCCGGCACCGGTGGTCACCAGGTCGTGTACCGCAGCGCGGACGGCCCGGGCAAGGCCAACCTCGTCGGTGCCGAGGCGGTCACGGGCTGGGAGCCGCACCAGGACGGGATCTACAAGGCCGAGGTCGACGACGACACGCCCTTCTACACGCTCTTCGTCGACGAGGAGCGGGCCACGACGGCGCGTCACCCGAACCGGACGTCGGACGACACGCACGCGCCCTACCTGTTCTCCCGGCTCATCGAGCCGGAGAAGGAAGGGGTCCGTGACCAGATCGGCTACCACCCCGGCGAGTGGGACGAGTCGGCCGACCTGGGCTCTTACACCAGCTGGCCGGCACAGGTGACGGTCTGGTCGGGGGGATCCTGGAGCTGGTTCACCGACACGGTGCCGATCAAGAACGCCGACACCGCGGACAGCGACAACAAGATCATCCTGGACCACTGGACGCGGTACGCGATGGTGAACAGCCGCAGCACGTCGCGCTACTTCCTGCAGAACTCCCTCAGCTTCCTCGACCAGGCGGGCGAGTACTACCTGGACCACGAGGCCGGCGAGGTGTACTACAAGCCGCACGGCGACATCGACGACGTGACGGTCATGCGGCCGACGGTCGCGAAGGTGATCGACGTCAGGGGTGCGTCGCCCGAGGACCGGGCGCACGACATCACGTTCGAGGGGATCGGCCTGCAGTACTCGGACTTCGTCGGCTGGTACCGCGCGGGGTGGATGAGCGCTGGCGACGCCGGTGAGCGGCACGAGTACCCGGAGTACGACCGGCAGATCGAGATGCCCCGCAACCGGTTCGGCGCCATCACGCTGGAGAACACCAGCGACATCACCCTCACCGGGATGCGCATCCGGGACACGGGCTACATGGGCGTGTTCGCGCTGTTCGCCAACGAGCGCCTGACCATCGAGGACAGCCTGCTGGAGAACCTCGGGGCCGACGGCATCAAGGTGGAGGGCGGCTGGCCCGGAGAGGGCGACCTGTCCCATGACCACACCTTCCGCAACCTCTACATCCACCACGTCGGCGAGCTCGTGCCCGGCGATGCCGCGGGCATCGAGCTCATGAGCACCGGCGGCAACACCGTCGAGCACGTCCACGTGCGGCACTCGGCCCGGTACGGGATCAGCCTCGAGTCGCGTCCTGAGGTCGTCGACGGCGACCAGTACACGGACGACAACACGTTCCGGTACATCAGGATCGAGGAGGCCGGCCTGGACTCGGGTGACATGGGCGCTTTCTACACGTATGGCGTCGCGAACCAGGAGCCGCACCCGGTCAGGAACACGGTGGACCAGATGGTCATCGGTGACGTGATCCCCGACCCCGCCGGTGCGATGCCGGACAGCGGGACCCGGGGCGTCCACATGGACGCGGGCGGCTGTGGTTTCTCGTTCAGCAACATCGAGGTGGGCGAGACCACCGACCAGTCGTACCAGTCCTACCAGTGCAACGAGGTGACCAACGGCAACTGGGAGGACGACTTCGACGCCGGCCAGATGGAGTACGACCTGATCGGCGTCACGGACGCGTTCCCCTACCCGGTTCCGGAGGACTGACCGACCACGGACCGGCCGCGACGAGGTGGGTGCCCGCGACGCGGGGCCCACCTCGTCGAGCGGTCACGCCGCGCGGTGGAACGTCCTGCGGTAGGCGGTCGGGGTCACGCCGAGCGCAGACTGCACGTGGGCCCGCAGGGACTGCGCCGTGCCGAAGCCGCACTCGCGTGCGATCTGCTCCATCGGCAGGTCGCTGGACTCCAGCAGGGTCCTGGCGTGCTCGACCCGTTGCCGGACGAGCCACTGGCCGGGGCTCTCGCCGGTCTCGTCGCGGAACCGCCGGGTGAACGTCCGCACCGACATGGCGGCGTGCCGCGCCAGCTCGGCCAGCGTCAGGGGTTCGGCGAGCCGCTCCGTCGCCCACGCACGGGTCGCCGCGGCGCCTGGCCCGTCCGGGTCCGGCAGGTACCGCTGGATGTACTGCGCCTGCCCGCCCTCGCGGTGCGGGGGCACCACGGTGCGGCGAGCGACGTCCTGCGCGACGGCGGCCCCGTGGTCGCGACGTACGAGATGCAGGCACAGATCGATCCCCGAGGCGACGCCGGCCGAGGTGAGCACGTCGCCGTCGTCGGTGAACAGGACCTCCGGGTCCAGACGGACCCGTGGGAACAGCTTCCGGAACTGGTCCGTCGTCGCCCAGTGCGTGGTGGCCGGCCGGTCGTCCAGCAGCCCGGCGGCCGCCAGCGCGAACGCCCCGGTGCAGATCGACACGATCCGCGTACCCGGCCGGATCCGGCGGAACGCCTCCGCGAGCTCTGGCGTGAGCAGCCCCTTCTCGTACACGGGCCCGTACTCGTGCGACGCCGGGACCACCACCGTGTCCGCGTCCTCGACGGCCTCAGGGCCGTGCGCCACGTGGACCGCGACGTCGGAGTCCGACTGCACCAGTCCCGGGCCGCCCGGCGTGCAGGTCACCACCTCGTACAGGGGTGCGAGCGTCGCGTCGCGTGCCGTGCCGAAGATCCGGTGCGGGATGCCCAGCTCGAACGGGATGAAGCCGGGTCGGATCAGGACTGCGACGCGGTGCGGCGCGGCGACCACGGGGAGACTGCCGGCGATGCCGCCTTGCAGGGCGCGGATCTCGGCCACGGCCGCCAGGCCTTCGGGAACGCTCCACGCGGTGGTGACGTCCTGGCCCGACTCGTCCCCGGCCAGGGCAGCGGCGACGGCGGTTCGCGCCGCCTGTGAGGGGAACTCTGTCATGGTCCGTGGTCTCCAGTCCTGTGGTCTACGAGCCGAAATCTGAGGTGCCCCGCGCGCAGACCGCTGTCAGAACCGGTTGCGCTAGCCGTCGCCGCCACCCTCGGCGGCAGTGGGCGGGGCGTCGGCGAGCTCGGCAGCCCACAGCCGCGACCACTCGATGACCGGACCGAGGGACTCGCGGGCATCGTGGCCGAGCGGGGTGAGGGTGTAGTTGCCGTCGTGCAGCACCTCGGCGAGCCGAGCCTCTTGGAGCTCTGTGAGCCGTTGCTGCAGGACGCTTGACGACATGCCGTCGCAGCGCCGCTGCAGGAGTCGGAAGCCGAGCGGCTCGTTCCCCAGCTCCCAGATGATGCGCAGAGTCCAGCGGCGCCCGAACAGGTCCAGTGCCGCCATCAACGATCGTCCCGTGGTGGAACCGCGGACCGGCCGGCCCGGCATGGGCGTCGGGTTCATGACTCTCCGTTAACTCTTGTGCTTCGGATTCCGAAACGGTAGTTTCGCATATCGCGTGAGTGCTTCGGAATTCGAAGCATTCATCCCGACACTGGAGGTTCCATGCCCAAGGGCTACTGGGTCAGCGTCTACCCCACCATCGATGATCCCGAGAGGCTTGATGTCTACAACGAATTGGCCGGTCTGGCCGTCGCGGCCGCGGGCGGGCGGGTGCTCGCCGGCATCGGCAGCCGGGTCGACGCACACGAAGCCGGAATCGCCGAGCGCGTCGTCCTGATCGAGTTCGACAGTTTCGGACAGGCGGTCGCCGCACGCGCGAGTGCGGCCTACCAGAAGGCGCTGGCCGAACTCCCCGACGGCTTCGAGCGCGACTTCCGCATCATCGAAGGCCTCGCGCAGCCCCCTGCTCGTCGGTGATCCGGTCGCCAACGTGGGTCCCATGGCAAGTTCACGGATGTAGCGAACCTCAGTGAGCGTGACGAGTGCGCCGTCACCGATACGGTCCGGAACGACCGCCTGGTCATAGACCCATCTGGCTGCATCGCACGTTGCTGTGATAACGCCGAACCAATGACAGCACAGCAACAGCCCTACAGGGCCATGGCCTGATCCTATCGAACACTGACCATCCGGCCACTGTCCGAACCCAGGCCACTCCAGCAGGCTGGCGCCGTGACGCAGATCAGCACGCCGGCGCCCGACGCCGAGAGCATGTCCCAGCCGCCAGCTCCCGGCAGCACACCCCCGCGCATCCACCCGGCCTGGTGGGTGGCCCTGGTCAGCTTCGTGACCATCATGTGCGCGGCCGCGTTCACCGCGGTGCCCGGCCTCTTCGTGGAGCCCTTGAACGCCGAACTCGGCTGGTCGCGCGCGACCATCGGCCTCGCGGTGGGCCTGCAGTCCGTGCTCTACGGGCTGACGGCGCCGTTCGCCGCCGCGCTGATGGACCGGTTCGGCATGCGGCCGGTGGTCACTGTCGCCCTGGTCGTGATCACGGGCGGCGCGTTGTCGACCGTCTGGATGTCGGAGCCGTGGCAGTTCGTGCTCGGCTGGGGGCTCCTGGTCGGCGTCGGCAGCGGCAGCATGGCGCTGGCGTTCACCGCGACCATCACCGCGCGCTGGTTCGTCGCCCGGCGCGGCCTCGTCACCGGTGTGCTGACGGCGGCGACGGCGTCGGGCCAGCTCGTGTTCCTGCCGCTGCTGGCCTGGATCATCGAGAGCCAGGGGTGGCGCCCCGCGTCGGCCACGGTGGCCATCGCCGCGCTCGCGGCGGTCCCGCTCGTCCTCTTCCTCCTGCGGGACCACCCGGCCGACCTGGGCCTTGCGCCCTACGGCGGCGAGTACGTGCCGAAGCCCGCGCCCGTGCACGACGTGGCGCGGCGCACCGTCACGGCGCTGCTCGACGCCGCCCGCACCGGCCCGTTCTGGCTGCTGGCCGGTGCGTTCGCGATCTGCGGTGCGACGACGAACGGGCTGGTCCGGACGCACTTCGTGCCGGGTGCGCACGACCACGGCATGCCGATCACCGTGGCGGCGAGCCTGCTCGCGGTGATCGGCGTCGTCGACGTGATCGGCACGATCGGTTCCGGCTGGCTCACCGACCGGTACTCGCCCCGTGTGCTGCTGGGGGTCTACTACACGCTGCGCGGTGTCGCCCTGCTGTTCCTGCCCTCGCTCATGGCTCCGCAGGTCGAGCTGCCGATGGTGTTCTTCATCGTGTTCTACGGGCTGGACTGGGTGGCGACCGTGCCGCCCACCCTCGCCCTGTGCCGCGAGCTCTACGGCGACGACGCGCCGATCGTGTTCGGCTGGGTGCTCGCCTCCCACCAGATCGGGGCCGGGGTCGTGGCGTTCGCCGGCGGTCTGGTGCGCGACGTCACCGGCTCGTACGACGCCGTCTGGTACGGCGCAGGCATCCTGTGCGCGGGGGCCGCGCTCATGTCGCTGGTGATCCGGCGCAACCGGTGACGCGGCGCGGACGGTCCGGTGCCCCGCGGCGAGTCCGCCGTATTCTCGCCGTCATGAGCACCAATCCTGCCGCCGGGCTGTCGCCGGCCACCGTCGTCGTCTCCGCCGGGCGCCCCGAGCGCACCCAGGGCGGGCACATCAACCCGTCCCTCCCGCTCAACTCGACGTACGTGTCGCGCGGCGTGATCACTTCGGGCGAGCTGTCGTACGCACGCGGCGACAACGATGCCTGGCACCCGTTCGAGCGGGCGCTCGTCGCGCTGGAGTGCGGCAGCGGGGCAGACGGCGACGCGGGTGCCGGCGAGGGCATCGTCTTCGGCTCCGGCATGGCGGCGATCGCCGCCGTCTTCTCCCTGGTGCCCGACGGCGGCACGATGGTGCTGCCGCGGCACGCCTATCAGGCCGGCATGGTGCTCGCCGACCAGATCAGGGACCGGCACGGCGTGACCCTGCGGCACGTCGACATCGCCGACACGGACGCCGTGGTGGCGGCCCTCGACGGCGCGGACCTGCTGCTCGTCGAGTCGCCCACCAACCCGATGCTGGAGGTCGCCGACCTGCCGGCCGTGCTCGGGGCGGCCCGTGCGCGCGGCATGCGCTCGGTGGTCGACAACACGTTCGCGACGCCGCTGGGCCAGCGTCCGCTGGAGCACGGCGCCGACGTCGTGCTGCACTCGGTGACCAAGTACCTGGCCGGCCACTCCGACGTCGTGCTCGGCGCGCTCGTGACCCGCGACGCCGAGCTGGCCGCCACCCTGCGTGAGCACCGCACCCTGCACGGCGCCATCGCCGGGCCGTTCGAGGTGTGGCTCGCCCTGCGCGGCCTGCGGACCCTGGCGCTGCGCTTCGAGCGCGCGCAGGCGAACGCCGCCGAGCTGGCCCGACGTCTCGCGGACCACCCAGAGGTCGCCGAGGTGCGGCACCCGTCGTTGCCCGGTGATCCAGGGCACGGGCGTGCGAAGGCGCAGATGAACGGCTTCGGCGCGATCATCGGCGTCCGGCCGGTCGGGCGGGCGGGCCTGGACCCCGTGGAGCGGGCCGACGCCGTCGTGGACGCCGTGCGGCTGTGGCTCCCCGCCACGTCGCTGGGCGGGGTGGAGTCCATGCTGGAGCGCCGCCGCCGCTGGGGCACCGAGGCCGTGACGGTGCCGGAGGACCTGCTGCGCCTGTCGGTCGGCATCGAGGACGTCGAGGACCTCTGGCTGGACCTGGACCAGGCGCTACGTGCGTGAGAACACCCGAGTAGTCGGCAGAACGTCAGGTGATCGGTAGCCCGAGCTGCCGATCACCTGACGTTCTGCCGACCGCACGGCGCGTCGCCGGCTACTCCAGCGGGCCCAGGAGGGACTGGGCGGCTGTGGCGTGGGCGGAGTCGTCGCTGGACGGGTGGAAGATCCCCGCGAGCACGTCCCGGTAGAGACGGCCCAGCTCGGACGAGCTGAAGTAGGTGGAGCCGCCGGACACCCGGACCGCCTGGTCCACGACGTCCCGTGCGGCCTCGGTGACCCGTACCTTCAGGCCTGCCGCGGCCCGGAACCAGCCGGCGCCCCGGTCCAGGGTGCTGTCCGACGCCGAGGCGTCGAGGTCGCGGGTGATCCCGTCGATCTGGAGCCAGACGCTGTCCTGCGTCAGGGCCATGTCGGCGATGCGGCGGCGCACGTCGGGGTCCTGGGAGTACGGCTTGCCGGTCTTCATCGACGTACGGCGTCCCACCGCCTCGACGGCGAGCTCCAGCGCCCGGTCGGCGATCCCCGCGTACACGGAGGCGAGCAGCACCTCGAACGACGTGAAGATGCCCAGGACGTACGGGTCCAGCGACGGCCCGGGCGGCAGCAGGCGCAGGACCCGGTCCGCGGGCGCGTGAGCGCCGTCGAGCCTCGTGGTGCGCGACTGGGAGGCGCGCATGCCGATCGTGTCCCAGTCGTCGAGGATCTCGAACCCGCCGCCGTCGCGCGTGACGAACGCGTGCACCAGCCGCGGGCCGCCGCCGCGGCGCCCGGTGCCGTTCGACGAGTCGAGGCCCAGCACACCGAGCCGCGTCCAGGCGGGGGAGTTGGACGTGAAGATCTTGCGGCCGTGGAACGTGTACCCACCGGCGCCGTCGGGCCGCGCCTCCGTGCGCGAGCCCAGCAGCACCAGATCGTTGCCCGGCTCGGAGTAGCCGAAGCCGAACACCTCGCCCGCCGCCGCCTCGGCGAGCAGCCAGTCCAGCGACGAGTCGCCGCGTTCGTGCAGGTAGCGTCCGACGCCCACCCACACGTGGTGCATGTTCACGGCCAGCGCCGTCGCCGGTGCGTGCGCGGACAGCCGGGCCTGCTCGCGCGCCGTCTCGCGCAGCGAGAGGCCGGCGCCACCGAACGCGGTGGGGACCATCGTGCCGAGGTAGCCGGCGGCCTGCAGGTCGGCGAGGTCCTCGGCGAAGAAGGCGTTGTCGCGGTCGTAGTCGGCGGCTCGTTCGCGAAAGGTGCCGAGCAGCTCGTCGGACAGGAGGTGAGTCACCTCCCGAGGCTAGCGCTGCCGGACGGCACCGCGAGCGGAACGCGCGGGCGACCACGACCACCGGCACTGCGCCGGGTCAGCCGCGTCCCGCCGGTTCGCGCCGGATCCCACCGCTTCACGGCGGATCCCGCTGGAGCCGGCGCGCCCGCACCGCCGCGTACAGCTCGGCGGCGGCGCGCGGGTCGTTGATGTCGCGGCCCGTCAGGTCGGCGACGCGGGCCAGCCGGTTCAGCACGGTGTTCCGGTGGCAGTGCAGCGCCGCGGCGGCCTTGGTGCCGGACCCGCCGTGCTCGAACCATGCCTCGATGGTGCCGAGCAGCAGCTCCTCGTCCCGCGGGTCCCGGTCCCTCAGGCCGCTGAGCACGGCGGTGGCGAGCTCGGCGGCGCGTTCGTCGTCGGCCACCAGCAGGGCGTCCAGCGGACGGTCGCCGTAGCGGGCGAGCCCGGCCACGCCACGGGGCAGGGAGCGCACAGCGGTGCGGGCCTGGGCGAGGGCGGCCGGCGCGTCGGCCAGGCTCGTGAACGGCCGGCTCGCGCCGGTCGGGGCGTGCACGGCGAGGCAGGCCGCTGCGTCGTGCACGCCCTCGGAGGTGGGCGCGGCCACGAGCGTCAGGCGGGCGCCCTCGTGCGTCAGCCAGCGGGTGGTCACCCTGGAGGCGTCCACGCCGTCGTCCTCCGGGACGGGCGACACGCCCGGCGACACACCCTGCGACGCGCCGGGCAGCGAGGCGGGCGGCAGGCCGGGCGGCGTGACGGCGACGACGAGCAGCACGTCGGTGGGCAGGCCGAGCGCGCGGCGTGCGGTCTCGAGGTCGTGCACCGCCCCGGTGAGGACGCCGCGCAGCAGCTCGGTGCGGGCCATGTTCTCGCCCACACCTGCGGCGGTCTCCAGGTGGGCGCGGACGGCGACGTTCGACGAGCGGTCGATGGCGAACCAGACCTGCGACGACGCACGGAGCAGTGCGGGGGTGTCGTTCTCGGAGCGCAGGCGCCGGGCGAGCTCCTCCCAGATCCGCAGACCGGCCAGCCGGTAGGCGTGCTGCAGCAGGTCCAGCGGCACGCCCTCGGCGGCGCTGACCCGACCGGTCTCCCGCGCAGGGGTGAGAGACGAGGTCTCACCGGCGAGCGCGGCGAGGATCTCCGCCACGTTCGCCCGGACGAGCGGCTGGACTGCGGCTGCTGGGAGCCGGGTCTCCTGGTAGGTGGGTTCTGCGTGCAGGATGCCTTCGGCTACCTGCGAGCTCAGCAGTTCGAGGGCATCGCGGAGGTCGTGGCGTCCGTCTCCAACGATGTCCGACATAACCGGCAGCGTAACGGTGAGGCGTCGCCAGTGCACCGAAGGTCGAGATGTCAACCGGTACTGGGTCTCGCGCCGGACCGGTGCGGACCCCTAGGCTATTGGAGTCCAGGTCAGTGATAGCCAGGTCTGGGACGGTCGGATGCCGAGCGGTCGAAGGAGACAGCTGATGAGCGTGACGGACACGCGAGCCGCCACGGAGCGTGAGCTCGACCAGGCGGTCGAGGAGCTCAAGGCCGGTGCGGCGCGCTGGGCACAGCTGCCCGTCGCGGCCAGGGGGGCGCTGTTCCGGAGGGTGCACGCGTCGATAGCCGAGGTCTCGGAAGAGTGGGCGACGGCCGCCGCCGAGGCGAAGCACGTCGCGCCGTCCGCCCCGTACGCGGGCGAGGAGTGGATGACCGGCCCGTACGGCGCGCTGGAGAGCGCTGCCACCTACGCGCAGTCGTACGAGGCGCTCGCAGCGGGCAGGTCGCCGCTCGACGGGCTGCCCTTCGGGACGGCGCCGGGCGGCCGCGTGGCGGTGCGGGCGCTGCCCCGCACCGCCAAGGAGTGGGTGCTGTTCAACGGTTTCAGGGCGGAGGTCTGGCTGCCGCCGGGCGTGACCGAGCGACAGGTGCGGACCGAGGCGGGCCTGCGGGCCGGCACGGTGGGTGAGTACGGCGGCGTCGGGCTGGTGCTGGGCGCCGGCAACGTCTCGTCGATCGCGCCGCTGGACGCGTTCTACGAGCTCGTCGCGTACAACCGCGCCTCGCTCGTGAAGCTCAACCCGACCTTCGGCGGTCTGCTCGGGGTGTACCGCAGGGCGCTCGCCCCCCTGATCGAGGCGGGCGTGGTCCGGGTGGTCAACGGCGACGGCGCCGTCGGCGCCTACCTCACGGCGCACGGCGGCATCGACAAGGTGCACATCACGGGCTCCGCCGTCACGCACGACGCGATCGTGTGGGGCACCGGCGCGGAGGCCGAGCGGCGTCGGGCGGCGGACGACCCTCTGCTGCGGGTGCCGATCACGAGCGAGCTGGGCGGGGTCGCGCCGATGATCGTGCTGCCCGGCCGGTGGAGCGCCGCCGACCTGCGGTACCAGGCCGAGCACCTGGTCTCCATGCGCCTGCACAACGCGGGGCACAACTGCGTGGCGGGGCAGCTCGTCGTGCTCTCGGCGGACTGGGACCAGAAGGACGCGTTCCTCGCCGAGCTGCGCCGTGCCCTGGCGACCCTGCCGGCTCGCGCGCCCTGGTATCCCGGTACGGATGCCAAGGTCGCGCGGGCCGCCGACGCGCACCCGGACGCCGAGCACGTGAGCGGACGCATCCTGATGGAGGTGGCCCCAGGCGACCCGGCGTGCACCGACGAGTACTTCGCGCCGGTGCTGGCGTGGACGCAGCTGCCGGGCGTGGGCGCCGAGTTCCTGCCCGCCGCCGTCGGCCTCGCCAACGACTCCCTGTACGGGACGCTGGGCGCCAACGTGGTGGTGCGGCCCCAGGACCGCGCGGCGCTGGGGCCGGCGTTCGACGCCGCGATCGCCGACCTGCGCTACGGCACCATCGCGATCAACGCCTGGACGGGTGTCGGCTTCCTCCTGCCGGGGGCCACGTGGGGCGCGTTCCCCGGGCACACGGTCGCCGACGTCGGCTCCGGGATCGACGTCGTGCACAACGGGCACCTGCTCTCCGGGCCGGAACGTACCGTCGTGACCGGGCCGTTCCGCCCGTTCCCGCGCAGCGTGCTGCACGGCGAGCTCTCGCTCTTCCCGAAGCCGCCGTGGTTCAGCGGCTCCCGGAGCGGGACGGAGACAGGCCGGCGGCTGACCCGCTATGCGGCGGCGCCGTCGTGGCGCAGGCTCGTGCCGGTACTGCTCGCCGCGTTCCGTGCATGACGGGGCGGTGTGGCTGCACAATGCTCTTGCGCCGGGCCGATGGGGGTCCGGCGGCTCGGCCGGGCCGACGACGGTCCGGCAACTGACCGAAGGAGACCGATGATGGTTGTCCGGAGCCCGCTGCCCGACGTGAAGATCCCGTCCGTCAGCGTCTACGAGTACCTGTTCGGCGATATCGCGTCTGACGACCTGGACCGCGTTGCGGTGGTCGACGGTGTCAGCGGGGTGGAGACGACGTTCCGCTCCCTCCTCGCGCAGATCGACGCGGTCGCAGGCGCCATGGCGGCGCGCGGGTTCGGGGTGGGCGACGTCGTCGCGCTGCACGCCCCCAACGTCCCCGCCTACGTCACCGTGTTCCACGGGCTGCTGCGGGCCGGGGTCACCGTGACCACCGTCAACGGCCTGGCCACCGCCCCGGAGATCACCAAGCAGCTCGCCGACTCCGGCGCGCGGCTCATGATCACCGTGTCGGCGCTGCTCGCCGCCGGCGAGTCCGGCGCACGGGGCGCAGGCCTCACCGACGACCAGCTGGTGGTGCTCGACGGCGGCTCCGGTGCCGCAGAGGCCTACACGTCCCTGGCCGACCTGCTGGCCGAGCCGCGCCCGGCACCCGACGTCTCGTTCGACCCCGCGACCCACCTCGCGGTGCTGCCCTACTCGTCCGGCACGACGGGCCGCCCCAAGGGCGTCATGCTGACGCACACCAACCTTGTGGCGAACGTGGCACAGTCCCTCGCGATCGGGGTGGGGCCCGACGACGTCGTGCCGTGCGTGCTGCCGTTCTTCCACATCTACGGCATGACCGTGCTGCTCAACCTGGCGCTGCGCACCCGGGCGAAGCTCGTGACGCTGCCCCGGTTCGACCTGGCGCAGTACCTCGGGGTCATCCAGGAGCACCGGGCGACGTTCCTGTTCGTGGCGCCGCCCATCGCGCTCGCGCTGGCGAAGCACCCCCTCGTGGACTCCTACGACGTCTCCAGCGTGCGGGCCGTGCTGTCGGGGGCCGCGCCGCTCGACGAGAAGCTCGCCCAGGCGGTGCTCGACCGGCTCGGCGACAGCGTGCGGGTCCTGCAGGGGTACGGCATGACCGAGATGTCGCCGGTCTCGCACTGCATCCCGTTCGACCGCGCGGACATCTCGCCCGGGACCGTCGGGCTGCTCGTCGCCGGCATGGAGGCAAAGATCGTCGACCCGGCGACGGGCGCCCAGATCGAGCAGCCGGGCGAGGGCGTCTCGGCCCCGGGTGAGCTGCTGTGCCGCGGGCCGAACGTGATGGTCGGCTACCTCGGCAATCCCGAGGCGACGGCCGACACGCTGGAGCCCGACGGGTTCATGCACACCGGCGACATCGTCACCGTCGACGCCGACGGCGTGTTCCGGGTGGTGGACCGGCTCAAGGAGCTCATCAAGTACAAGGGCTACCAGGTCCCGCCCGCCGAGCTGGAGGCGCTGCTGCTGTCCCACCCGAAGATCGCGGACGCCGCGGTGATCGGCCTGCCCGACGATGAAGCCGGCGAGATCCCGAAGGCGTTCGTCGTGACCGCGCGGGGGGAATCGCTGAGCGAGGCCGAGGTCATCGCGTACGTCGCCGAACAGGTTGCCCCCTACAAGAAGGTGCGGAGCGTGGAGTTCATCGAGGCGGTGCCGAAGTCGGCCTCCGGGAAGGTCCTGCGCAAGGACCTCAAGTAGGGCTCCGCGTCGGGTCTTTCGCGGACAGGTCCTGCGCACGCAGGTCCGGTAGGGTCAGGCGCGATGTCGCACCACACACCTGAACCAGCCTCCGCCGGGGCGAGCCCCGCGCCGACGCCGGACGCTGCCGCCAAGACCCGCGTCGTGATCCTGTTCGGCGGACGCTCCGGCGAGCACGGGATCTCCGTCGCCACCGCCGGCGGCGTGATGAGCGCCATCGACCGCTCGAAGTACGAGGTGGTGCCCATCGGCATCACCCCGAAGGGGCAGTGGGTCATCGCAGCGGACGAGCCCGAGCGCTGGGCCATCACCGACGGCAAGGCGGCGGAGGTCCCCGCGTCCGCCGCCGAGGTGGTGCTCCCGCTGACCGTGGGCGACGCCGCGCTGCGGGTCCTGGAGCCGGGCCGGGTGCCGTCGGCGCTCGCCGACGTCGACGTGGTGTTCCCGCTCCTGCACGGCCCGTACGGCGAGGACGGGACCGTCCAGGGCCTGCTCGAGCTCGCCGATGCGCGGTACGTCGGCTCCGGCGTGCTCGCGTCCGCCGTCGGCATGGACAAGCACTTCATGAAGATGGTGTTCGCCGGGCAGGGCCTGCCCATCGGCCCGTACACCGTGATCAAGCCGGGCGACTGGGAGCGGCGCCGGGACGTCGTGCTGCAGACCGTAGAGCCCCTCGGGCTACCGTTGTTCGTCAAGCCGGCCCGTGCCGGGTCGTCGCTCGGCGTGTCCAGGGTGGACTCCCTGGACGACCTGGACGCCGCCGTCGAGGAAGCACGCAGGCACGACCCCAAGGTGATCGTCGAGGCAGGCATCGCCGGCCGGGAGATCGAGTGCGCGGTGCTCGGCGGCCGCGGCGGTGAGCGCCCGCGAGCGTCGCTGCCCGGCGAGATCCTGGTCACCGACGAGACCAAGAACGGCTTCTACGACTACGAGGCCAAGTACTTCGACGAGGCGGCCGTGCAGCTCTCCTGCCCCGCCGACCTGCCGGAGCACGTCATCAAGCAGGTCCAGGAGATCGCCGTGCGGACGTTCGAGGCGGTCAGCGCCGAGGGCCTGGCGCGCGTCGACGTGTTCGTGACGCCCGAGGACCAGGTGGTGGTCAACGAGATCAACACGATGCCAGGCTTCACGCCGTTCTCGATGTATCCGCGCATGTGGGACGCCTCCGGCCTGAGCTACCCGGAGCTCATCGACGAGCTCATCCAGCTCGCTCTGGAGCGGCCCACCGGCCTGCGCTGATCGCCTGTACTCTGCCTCTCACCACCGGTCGTCCGTACCGGAATAGGGGCTCTGAGGAGGCAGGATGTGGGGCGAGCCGCGCTACAGGTACGCCGCGCGTGACGTGCGGGTCGCGAACGGGACGCTCACGATCGGGCTCACCACCTTCGCCCTGAGCAACGTCATGCGGGTCGAGGTGGTGGGCGTGGCGAAACCCCAGCCCATCGGCGCCTGGGCGAACCAGGTCGCCTACCCGTTCTGCATCATCGCGGTGGTCGTCCTGCTGCTCCGCGCGGTGGGGGCCGACGCCGTCCCGTGGGAGGCCGCCCTTGCCATGGCTTGTGCGGGCCTCGGGTGGCCGGCGGCGCGCGCGTGGCAGCAGACGAAGTTCTGGAAGCCGGTGTGGAGGCACCCGGTGTTCGCCCTGCAGCTGGTCACCGCGACGCAGCACGTGCACCGCATCTGCGCGCACGACGCCAGGCACCTCTCGGCGCTCGCGGCGCTGCTGGCCGCGGCGATGAAGGACCCGGCGATCTCCTACCACGGGACCATCCAGCTGATCTCGAACGCCGACGCGCTGCACACGATGGAGGCCAGCAGGGACTCGATGGTGCGCTGACGGGTGCACCGGTGCGGTGTGCCCGTTCAGCGCACGGTCGGGTGCGGCTCCAGACCCATCTGGGCCAGCAACGACGAGACGAGGTCCTCGTGGAGCGCCACGTGGTCTCCGAACGCGAACTCCTGGTGCCCGTAGACGGCCATGCACTGCAGGCCGTAGACCTGCCGCCAGCTCGTCACCATGAGGTGGGCGACGCCGAGCGGCAGGTCGTGCCCACCCACGGCGTCGCGGTACCGGCGGACCTGCTCGGCCAGCTCGGGACCGATCTCGTCGTCGGCCGGGCGCGGGATGCCCGATGCCGCCAGCTCGCGGAAGAGAGGCACGTAGTGGCCCCCGACCAGCTCGGCCATGCGGCGCTGGAGGGCGTAGCTGTCGGGGAGCTCAGCGCGGATGCCGGAGCCGATGACGAGGTCGAACTCCGCCGGGTTGCGGACCGCCCACTCGAGCGAGGCGCGGGTCGACGCCACCAGGGCCGCCGAGATGTCGCCAGGCTCCTGCCGGGCGACGGCGGCGCCGAGCTCCTCCAGCACCTCCTCGACGATCAGCACGCAGAGCTGCGCGATGACGTCCTGCCGGTTCTCGAAGTGCCGGTACAGCGCGGGCGGCGTGACACCCACCTCCTTCGCGACGGCGGCCATCGTGAGCTTGCTCAGGCCGTGCTGCCCGGCGAGCTGGTGGCGTGCCGCGGTGAGGACCTCACGGTGCAGCTCGTCGCGCAGGCGTTCGCGCCGCGACTGCACGGGCGGGGCGGGATCTGTCGCTGGCACTGAGACAACCGGGCTCACTGACACTCCTTCGTGGCAGGTACCTGTGTCACGGCGCCGGCGAGATCGGCGATGAACGACGTCGAGTGGTTCTCGGTGACCGCTGGCGGCACGATCACCTCGACCGCGGGCTCGCGGCCGTAGGTGACGAACGACCAGGTGCCTGCGTCGTCGGTGGTGACTATCCAGTCGACGGCGGTCCCGTCGCCCGAGTCGACGTGCTGGCAGTCCGCGGACGGGCCGATCTGGGCCACGCCGCACCGCATGGTGACCGCGGCGCCCGGCTCGCCCCACGCCGCCGTCGCCTGCGCGTCGGTCGGCACCTTCAGCAGGTCGCCGCCGAGCTCGTCCGGCACGGCGAGCATCACGTCGGCGCACCTCGGGTCGGCGGCGTCCGGCGCGACCTCCACGCCGATCGTTCGTGGTGCGCACCCGGCCAGTACCACGACGGTGAGAGCAGCGGCGGTCAGAGCGGTGACGAAGCGGGCAGGAAGCACGGAGAGATACGTTACCCGTCTCGGATAGGGCCCGTCCCCGATGCCCGTCTGCGGCCGGTGTGCGGCTCGCGCGGTGGCCGGCCTGCCGCGTCCGACCGGGGCTGGCCCTTAGGGTCGACCAGTGACCCGCGTCCGTGACCTCTCCGAGGAGCAGATCCTCGAACGCATAGTGCCCCTGCTGCCCCGGGGGAGCGCCACGCTGCTCGGGCCCGGCGACGACGCCGCGGTGCTCGCTGCACCCGACGGCCGGTTCGTGGTCTCGACCGACGTGCTGGTCGAGGACCGCCACTTCCGTACCCGCTGGTCCACGGGGTACGACGTCGGACGGCGTGCCGCCGCGCAGAACCTCGCAGACATCGCCGCGATGGGCGCACGGCCCACCGCACTGGTGACCTCCCTGGTGGTGCCGGGCGACACCGAGCTGGACTGGGTGACCGGCCTGGCCATCGGCCTGGCCGACGGCTGCGCGCCGGTCGGTGCGGGCGCCGTGGGCGGCGACCTGTCGGGCGGCCCGTTCCTGGTGGTGAGCATCACCGTCCACGGCGACCTGGAGGGGCGCCCGCCGGTGCTGCGGTCGGGCGCCCGGCCGGGCGACGTCGTCGCGCACGCCGGGGTGCGCGGGTGGTCGGCCGCCGGGCTGGCGCTCCTGGAGGCGGGCCTGGTCCGCACGCCGCTGTCCACCGCGCCGCTGGAGGTCACCGACGGCGTGCTGCTCGAGGACGCCTGGGAACGGCTCGTCGCCGCGTACCTGCGGCCGGACCCGCCGCTCGCCGCCGGCGTCTCGGCAGCCCAGGCGGGGGCCACCGCCATGCTCGACCTCTCCGACGGCCTGCTGCGTGACGCCGGACGGATCGCCCGCGCGAGCGGCGTACGGCTCGACCTCGACGCCGGGGCGTTCGCCAAGGACCGGGACGCACTGCACTCGGCGGCCCGAGCCGTGGCCGCGGCGACCGGGCTGGGCGACCCCGGCTGGGGGCCAGGGACAGCGGACATCGACGGGCTGGTCGGGCGCTGGGTCTGGGGCGGGGGAGAGGACCACGGGCTGCTCGCCACGTTCCCGGCCGGAACTGAGCTGCCGGCGGGCTGGACCGCCGTCGGCCGAGTGCAGGCGGTGGGCGAGGCGGGCCCCGCCGTCACGATCGGTGGCGAGGCGCCCGCCGATCAACCTGGCTGGGACCACTTCCGCGCGTGACGGCTGACCGAGCGCCTCAGCGCTTGCGGAAGCGGAGCTGCTTGAGCGGGCGGCCGCCGAAGTCGTCGATGCGCTCGGTGCCGTCGTGCTGGAACCCGTGCCGCCGGTAGAAGTGCTGGGCGCGCTCGTTGCCCTCGAAGATCCAGAGGCTGACGACGGTGCCAGGCGCCAGGCCGCCGAGCGCCGTCCGCATCAGGTCACGGGCCACACCGGTACCCCACGCGCGCGGATGCAGGTAGATGGCGTAGATCTCGAGGTCGCCGGGCTCGGCGTCCTCGTCGCGGGACGGACCGACGCTGGTGAACCCGATGGTCTTTCCGTCGTCCTCGGCGAGGAGCATCTTGGTGCCCCGGGCGGTCAGGGCCGCTGACCAGTGTCCGGCTCGGTCGGCGACCTCGAGCGACGCCAGGTAGGAGTCGGGCAGAATCTCTGAGTAAGCACCACGCCAGGAGGCGATGTCGACACGAGCGATGGCTTCGGCGTCGGTCGTCGTTGCTGGGCGGATGGTCACGTCGTCCGGTGCCATCATGACTTCACCTTTCCACCACCGGGTGCTGGGCGCAACTACTTCTTTGGTTCGAGATGAATGTTCAGGAACGCCGAAGACGCCCGCCGGAACAAGCCCGGCAGGCGTCTTCATCAAGCATTACGGGTCGCGTCAGCGACCCGGCTGCGGCAGCGTCAGGCCGAGACCTTGCGCGTGACCTTGCCGGCCTTGAGGCAGGAGGTGCACACGTTGACGCGCTTCGGAGTCCCGCCCACGATCGCACGGACGCGCTGGATGTTCGGGTTCCAGCGGCGCTTGGTGCGGATGTGAGAGTGCGAAACAGAGTGCCCGAAGCCGGGGCCCTTGCCGCAGACGTCGCAGTTGGCAGCCACGGTGTCTCCTGAATGTCGTGCACGCCTGTGCAGAAACGACAGCACGACGTGATGGATGGTCAAAAAAGGGGGAGCCTAGACGCTTCAGAGCAAGCAACGCTACTTAGCGGGCCAGGCAACTTCCACAGAGTACCCGATCCCGGGCCGGGCCCTCAAACCGTAGCCGTCGGGTGGTGCGTCACACCAGGGTCGGCCCACCTGTGCCGCCTGGTCAGGCCTGTGGACAGCCGCACGCGATCGCCTCGGTCGCTCGGTACGGTGGATCCGTCCGGGCGGGCGCCCGGTCAGCTGTGCAGCCACGTGCAGGAGGGCAGAACGTGACCGACGTCGACAGCGGCAGCCGGACGACCGGTTCCGGACCGGAGCCATCCCGGGCCGGTGTCCGCCTCGAGGACCCGGGCCTGGTGCGCGCCTGGACCCGTGGGGCGACAGCGGCCCTGCGCAGGGAGCGGGCCGCGATCGACCGGGTCAACGTCTTCCCGGTGGCGGACGCCGACACCGGCACCAACCTCTACCTGACGTTCCGTGAGGGGGACCGTGCGGTTGCCGGTGCGCCCTCCGGGGCGACCGGTACGCAGCTGCTGGCGACCCTCGCCAGGGCCGCCCTGCTGGGCGCGCGGGGCAACTCCGGCGTGATCCTCAGCGAGTGGCTCCGCGGGCTGGCGGTAGCGGCGCGCCGTGGGGCGGGCACGGCGGAGCTGTTCACGCGGGCGGCGACGTCGGCCAGGTCAGCGGTGGCGCGGCCGGCCGAGGGCACGATCCTCACGGCGGCCGACGCCGCTGCCGCCGCGGCGCGGGCCGCCGAGAGCTCCCTGGAGCGCGACGCGGGGCCAGGCTCGGTGGGCACGGCCGGTCCGCTGCCGGTCGTGACCGCTGCCGCGGCCGCCGCGCGCACCGCGGCGCGTGCGAGCCGCGACGAGCTCGACGCCCTGCGCGTGGCAGGCGTGCTCGACGCCGGAGCCCTCGGGCTGGTCCTCGTGCTCGATGCCCTGGTCGTCGCCGCGGCAGGGGAAGCGTCAGGGGGAGTGTCAGTGGCGGACGGCAGCATGGACGCCGTGAACCTGGACCAGCTGCTCGACGCCGGCGCGCCGCCGCCCGTGACCGAGACGCCTGACGTCGGGCCGCACGGCGTAGAGGGCGGCACGGGCGGTCTCGAGCTGATGTTCGTGCTCGCCGCGCCGGCCTCGGCCGCGGCGGAGGCCGTGGCGGCCGGGCTGCGGGCAGCGCTCGGAGAGGTCGGCGACTCGGTGGTCGTGGTCGGCGGGGACGCAGGCACCGGCACCGCCGTCTGGCAGGCCCACGTGCACACCGACCACCTCGACCGGGCGCTCACGATCGCGGCGAAGGCCGCCCGGGAGGGCTCGCTGGCCCAGGTGCACGTGCGCCACCTCGAAGCCGTGCACCAGCACGAGTGGGGCGTCGTCGCCGCGACGTCGGCTCCCGGCCTGGCGGCGGAGCTCGCGCACGCGGGCGCCGTCGTGCTCCTCACGGGCGGGCTCGGCAGCACGGTCGAGGCCCTGACCGCCGAGGACGTCGGCCGTGCCGCCGCGTCGACCGGAGCCCGGCGGGTACTGCTGCTCGGGGTACCGGACGCGGGAGCGGGGGGTGAGGCGCAGCTCGACGTCGACGAGGTGGTCGCGGTGCAGGCACCCACCGACCTGCACGCCGTCGTGGCACTGGCCGCCCTCGGGACGCTGCTGCCGGTCGGGCTGCCGGACGGGCCGCCGGACGGGTCCGCCTCGCCCTCCGTCGACGCCCGCGCGATAGTGGACCAGGCGCTCGCCGCGCTGACCGTGGTGGAGGCCAAGGGAGCCGCCGCGGTCGAGGCCCTGCGGGACGCGGCGGGCCCGGCGACCACCCTGGCGACGGCGCTGCTCGACGGGGACGTCCCGGACGGCCTGTCCGGCCGGCTCGCCGCCGCGCTCGCCGAGCGTGCGCCGGAGGCAGAGCTCGTCGTCCTGTCGACCGGCCGCCCGGGCGACAGGGTGCACCTGGGTACGGAGGAGGACGCATGACCGAACGGGTGGACGAGCGGCTGGAGCGCGCCTTCGACAAGCGGACGGCGACCGCCCTCGGCAAGCTCGGCCTGCGGACCGTCGGAGACCTGCTGGGCCACTATCCCCGCCGGTACGCCGACCCGGGAGCGCTCTCGGACATCGCGGCGCTCGAGGTGGGTGAGCACGTGACGATCCTGGCCCGGGTGGAGCAGGCGACCGTCCGCCCCATGCGGAACCGCAAGGGCGCGCTCATGGAGGTGGTGGTGACGGACGGCAACAGCCGGCTGTCCCTCACGTTCTTCGGCAAGCACCGCGGCTCGCTCTTCAACCACGAGAAGCGCCTGGTCCCGGGCGCGACGGGCCTGTTCACGGGAACCGTCGGCCTGTACAGGGGCGCGCGGCAGCTCACCCACCCGGACTTCACGCTCATGGGGGAGGAGTCCGACCTCGACAGCGACGAGGCGCTCCTCGAGCACGCGACCAAGCCCATCCCGATCTACCCGGCAGCCGCGGGTATCCCGAGCTGGAAGATCCAGGGTGCGTTGCGCGTGGTCCTCGACACGCTGACCGACGACGACGTGCCGGACCCGGTGCCCGACGAGGTACGGGAACGCCAGGGGATGCCCGGGCGGGCCGCCGCGCTGCGCAGCCTGCACCGGCCGGCGACCGTGAAAGAGGCCTACCGCGCGCAGCACCGGATGCGGTTCGAGGAGGCGTTCGTGCTGCAGGCTGCGCTCGCACAGCGCCGTGCCCGCACCGCCGCGGAGGACGCCACCGCCCGCCCGCCGCTGGCCAAGGGGAAGCCGAGCCTCCTCGCCGACTTCGACGCCTCCCTCCCGTTCGTGCTCACCGACGGTCAGCGTGCGGTGGGTGACGAGATAGCCACCGAGCTCGCCGACCCGCGCCCGATGCACCGGCTGCTGCAGGGCGAGGTCGGCAGCGGAAAGACGGTGGTCGCGCTCCGCGCCATGCTGCAGGTCGTCGACGCCGGCGGTCAGGCCGCCCTGCTCGCACCCACCGAGGTGCTCGCCGCGCAGCACGCCAGGACCCTGCGTGCGCTGCTGGGCCCGCTGGCCGAGGGCGGCACCCTGTTCGGGGCGGAGCATGCCGGCGCGAGCACCCGGATAGCGCTGCTCACCGGCTCGCTCGGCGCGAAGGCCCGCAAGGCGGCCCTGCTCCAGGCAGCGAGCGGCGAGGCCGGGATCGTGGTCGGCACGCACGCGCTCCTGTCGGAGCAGGTGCAGTTCGCCGACCTGGGCCTTGTGGTGGTGGACGAGCAGCACCGCTTCGGAGTCGAGCAGCGGGACGCCCTGCGGGCCAAGGGGCGGGTGTCCCCGCACCTGCTGGTCATGACGGCCACGCCCATCCCGCGCACCGTGGCGATGACGGTCTTCGGCGACCTGGAGACGTCGTCCCTCACCGAGGTGCCGGCCGGGCGCGCGGGCATCACCACCGTCGCGGTCCCCGCCCGCAACACCCGCTGGACGGACCGCACCTGGGCCCGGGTCCGCGAGGAGGTCGACGCGGGCCGCCGCGCCTACGTCGTGTGTGCGCGGATCCACCCGGACGAGGAGACCAGGACAGCCGCCAAGGACTTCGACGAGGTACCGGAGTTCCTCGACCCCTCCGGACCTGCCGCCGAGGGCGCCGCCGACCGGCCGCCGCTGCGCGCCGTGCTCGAGGTCGTCGAGGAGCTGCGCTCGCGGCCCGAGCTGGCAGGCATCGATATCGGCATGCTGCACGGGCAGCTGCCGGCCGACCAGAAGGAGGAGGCCATGGCCCGGTTCGCCTCCGGAGAGGTGCCGGTCCTGGTCGCCACCACCGTGATCGAGGTGGGCGTCGACGTCCCTGAGGCCACGGCCATGGTGATCTTCGACGCCGACCGGTTCGGCATCTCTCAGCTGCACCAGCTGCGCGGGCGCGTGGGGCGAGGCACCGACCCGGGCCTGTGCCTCCTGGTGTCCGACGCCGAGCCGGGTACACCGGCCTATGCCCGGCTGGAGGCGATGACCCAGACCACCGACGGCTTCAAGCTCGCGAACCTCGACCTGGAGCTGCGGAGCGAGGGCGACGTGCTCGGCGCCGCACAGTCGGGCCGGACCAGCTCCCTGCGCCTGCTGCGGGTGGTCAAGGACGCCGGCCTCATCGAGGAGGCACGCACCGCCGCCGTCGACGTCGTGCGGGCTTCCCCCGACCTGACGGAGTTCCCGGAGCTGGCGAAAGCGATCCGTGCCCAGCTCGACGAGGATCAGGAGGAGTTCCTCGAACGGGCGTGACTCGAACGGGCGTGCAGAGCTCCCGGCGAACGGCCGCCGAGATTCGGCAGGGTGAAATCACGCGGGGTGAAAGGGATGACCCACGCCTTACGTCCGAAAGGCGCAACCGATAGGGTCACGGCCCGTGACGGTCGACGCGAAGCATGCGATCCACACCGGCGGGCCGGCGAAGACTGCCTGGCAGCGCGGGAGGCTCCTTGCGCTCGGTTCCGTCGCGGTCGCCGCATTGCTGGTTGCCCACGATCTTGTGCCCAACCGCTGGGGAAACCTCGGCAGCCTCGTCCAGACGTTCCTGCCATGGCTCGGCCTGGCGGTGCCGCTGGGGATCCTCGCGGCGCTGCTGCGCCGGTCGGCGCTCGCCATCCTCGCCGTCCTGCTGCCGCTCGCCGCCTGGATCTGGGTCTTCCTGCCCCAGCTGCGCCCCGTCGTCCCGGAGCCCGGCGACCTGACCGTGGTCCAGCACAACGTCAGCGACACCAACACCGAAGTGGCGGGCACCGCGGAGGTGCTCCTCGCGGCGGAGCCGGACGTCGTGACGCTCACCGAGGTCTCGGACGCGACGGCCGAGAAGTACACGCGGGCGTTCGGCGACGTGCTGCCGCACCACGAGACGCAGGGCACCGTCGGCGTCTGGTCCAGGTACCCGCTCAAGGGCGCGACGGCCGTGGACATCCGGCCCGAGGGAATCGACGCCAGCTGGGACCGCTGCTTGCGCGTCGTGATCCAGCGGGACGGAGCGCCGGTCGCGCTGTTCGCGGCCCACCTGCCCTCGGTCCGGCTGGGTAGCGGCGGGTTCCAGACGGAGCTCCGGAACACGAGCGCGCTGCAGCTGGCGGACGCGGTCAACGCCGAGCGGCACGACACGGTCATCGTCTCGGGAGACCTGAACGGGGTCCTGGCGGACGGCGCGATGGCGCCCCTCACCAACCTCGTCACCGCCCCGGCCACCGGCTTCGAGCTCACCTACCCGGAGGTGTTCCCGGTCGCCCAGATCGATCACGTGCTCGCGCGCGGCGCCACCGTCACCGAGGTGCGTGCTCTCGGTCGGACGGGCAGTGACCACCTGCCGCTCGTCGCGCACGTCGATACGCCCTGGTCGTGAGCTGCATGCCGGCGCGGCTGCAGACTCAGCTGCGGCCACGGACACCGACCAAGTCTGCAGTCGGGCGGGAGCTCGCCCCGGGATGGCGTGCCGGGTCTGGTCTGCGCGTTAGGCTCGCGGGCGTGACCAGGATCGTCGCGGGCTTCCTGGGCGGCCGCACCATCGCGGTGCCGCCCAAGGGCACCCGACCCACGAGTGACCGCGTCCGGGAGGCGATCTTCTCCCGGCTGACCCACCTCGGCGTGCTCGACGGCGCCCGTGTGCTCGACCTCTACGCGGGCTCCGGCGCGCTCGGGCTGGAGGCCGCCAGCCGTGGCGCTGCGTCGGTGACCCTCGTGGACAGCGCTCGTCCCGCTGCCGACGTCGCGCGCAAGAACGTCGCCGCGCTGAAGCTGACCGCGGTACGCGTCGTCACCGAGACCGCCGAACGGTTCGCGGCGGCGCTCGCGGGCGCGAGCCCACGTGCAGGCTCCGCCGCGGCACCCGGCCCGACGCCGGCGCTGGACCTGGTCTTCCTCGACCCGCCCTACGACCTCGACGAGAACACGCTCGCCACCGTGCTGACGCACCTGGCCACGCCGGGCGTCCTGGCCGACGACGCCGTCGTGGTCGTCGAGCGCTCGGTCCGCACTCCCGAGCCGGCCTGGCCGGCCGGTCTTGCCGCGTTCGCGCGCAAGGACTACGGGGAGACGGCGGTCTACTACGCGGAGCCCTCCGGTGCGGAGCCGGCTGGCGCCGGGCCGCCCAGCACAGGGCCGTCGGATAGCGTGGGCGCGTGACCACCGTCGTCTGTCCCGGGTCGTTCGACCCCATCACGCTCGGCCACCTCGACATCGTGCGCCGCACGGCCACGATGTTCGACGACGTGGTGGTCGGCGTCGCCAAGAACCCGGGCAAATCTGGCCTGCTCGATCTGGAGACCCGCGCCGAGCTCGTGCGCGTGGCAGTGCACGCCGCTGCTCAGGCGGGGCCCGTGCTCGAACGGGTGCGGGTCGCCGTCGTGCCGGGGCTGCTGGTGGACTTCTGCCGGGAGGTCGGGGCGGTCGCCGTCGTGAAGGGTCTGCGGGGTGGCGGCGACTTCGACGCCGAGCAGCCGATGGCACTCATGAACCGGCACCTGTCGGGCGTCGAGACGATCTTCCTGCCGGGCGACCAGCAGTACGCGCACGTCGCGTCGTCGCTGGTGAAGGACATCGTGCGGCACGGCGGACCGGTCGATGACCTGGTTCCGGCGGGCGTCACGGCGGCCCTGCGGTCCGCGCTGGGGCGGCCACCCGCCGGCTCGTGAGGCCTGTCACCCCGCACGGGCGCGCGTCGGGCCCCATCCATGTCGTAGGATTGGTTCTTGGCCCATGGTGCGAGATATCGCGCCCGGCCACCCCCTTCACCATCCTCATCGGATAGTGCACTGCCACTGCCCTCATCGGAGTCCGTTATTTCCCGCGTACCGAAGTCGCCGCTCGTGCTCGAAACGCACGAGCTGTCTCGGCGTGCCGGATCGATGCGTACGCACAGCGCGACTGTGCAGGCGCCGTCGGATCTCGGCACTGCTGTGATCGGTATCCCGGAGGGTTCCGACCTCGAGCTGGATCTTCGGCTCGAGTCCGTGATGGAGGGCGTGCTGGTCTCCGGTACTGTCCGCGGCACGGCCAAGGGCGAGTGCAGCCGCTGCCTCGACGACATCACCCGTGAGCTCACGGTCGAGATCGCCGAGCTGTTCGCCTACCCCGAGAAGGCCGCGTCGTCGGCCAAGCGAGGGGCAGACGACACGGAGTTGGACGCGGAGGACGAGGAGTTCCTCCTCGACGACGACGACATGGCCGACCTGGAGCCTGTGCTTCGGGATTCGGTCGTGACTGCACTACCATTTCAACCGCTGTGCCGGGATGACTGCCCCGGCCTGTGCTCCGAGTGCGGAGCGCGCCTGGCTGACGACCCCGGTCATCAACATGACGTAGTCGACCCTCGTTGGTCGGCGCTTCAGAGCATGCTCGAATCTACGAGCGTGTCGGACGAGACGAAAGAGAGCTAGCCGTGGCTGTTCCGAAGCGCAAGATGTCGCGCAGCAACACCCGTGCGCGTCGCTCGCAGTGGAAGACCACCGCAGCGACCCTCACCACCTGCCCGCAGTGCCAGGGCAACAAGCTGCCGCACACGGCGTGCCCGACGTGCGGCACCTACAAGGGCCGCACGTACCGCGACGCCCTGAAGACCGTTCACGCGGGCTGACGTGGCCAAGGGCGGGACGTCGCCGGCGAGGCCGGAACCTACCGCGCTGCTCGAGAAGCTCGGGGTCCATCTGGACCCCGAGCTTCTTGTGCTGGCACTGACCCACCGGTCGTTCGCGCACGAGGCCGGCGGCATCCCCACGAACGAGCGCCTGGAGTTCCTGGGCGACACGGTGCTGGGGCTGGTGGTCACGGAGGCGCTGTTCCGGCGGCACCCCGACCTGTCCGAGGGCGACCTGGCGCGCATGCGTGCGGCGACGGTGTCGCAGCGTGCTCTCGCTGCCATCGCGCGGACCCTCGGGCTGGGCAAGTACGTGCTGCTCGGCAAGGGCGAGATCCGCACGCGCGGCTTCGAGAAGGACTCGATCCTCTCCGACACGGTCGAGGCCCTGATCGGCGCGACCTATCTGTCGCACGGCCTGGAGACGTCGCGGAAGCTGGTCCACCGGCTCGTCGACCCGACGCTCGACGTCGCGGCGGGCCTCGGCGCCGGCCTCGACTGGAAGACGTCGCTGCAGGAGGCCTCGGCCGAGCGTGGCCTGGGCTCGCCCGACTACATCGCGACCTTCGAGGGTCCCGAGCACGCGCGGGTCTTCCACTCGACCGTCGTGATCGACGGCGTCACCTACGGCTCCGGCTCCGGCAGCGCGAAGAAGCACGCCGAGCAGGGCGCTGCCGAGGAGACCTACCGCGCTCTGCTGGAGAAGTTCCCCAAGCCGGGGGACGACGGCGAGGCCGCGGCCGGGCACACCTCCGGGAGCAAGGCGTCGGACGCCGGTGCCTGAGCTGCCCGAGGTCGAGACCGTCCGGGACGGCCTCGACCGGCTCGTGGTCGGCGCGGTCGTGCGCGACGTCGAGGTGTTCCGCGAGTACAGCGTCCGCCGGCACGACGGCGGTCCGGGCTCGTTCCGCGACCAGCTCGTCGGCCGGCGGCTGAGCGCCGCCGTCCGCCGCGGCAAGTTCCTCTGGCTGCCGCTGGCGGACGCCGCCCCGACGCCGCTGGTCGAGCCTGCCCCGTCGGTCGAGCCTGTCGAGACCCCTGCCACCCGCCAGCCCGACCCGGCCGCGGCCCTCCTGGCGCACCTCGGCATGTCGGGCCAGCTGCTCGTCCGCGGCGCCGCGGTGAACGTCGCGCACGCCCCGGGGCCTGCCGCCGTGCTCGTTCCGGAACCGGCGACGGGCACGGACGACTGGCAGCACCCGCACCTGCGCGTCCGCCTGCACCTCACCGACGCCCCCTCCGGGGCGCGCTACCTGGACTTCGTGGACCAGCGCACGTTCGGGCACCTGAGCGTCCAGGACCTGGTGCCCGTGGCGGGGAGCATCCCGGCCGGGTACGGCTCCGACCTGCCCCTGCTGCCGGAGCCGGTCGCGCACATCGCCCGTGACCTGCTGGACCCCGGCCTCGACCTGGACGACCTGATCCGGCGGGTCCGCCGACGTCGGACCCAGGTGAAGCGGGCTCTGCTCGACCAGACCGTCGTGTCCGGCGTGGGCAACATCTACGCCGACGAGGCGCTGTGGCGGGCGAAGGTGCACTGGGCGCGGCAGACCGACAAGCTGAGGGCCGCCGACGTGCGCCGTGTGCTCGAGTCGGCGGCCGAGGTCATGCGTGAGGCGCTGGCCCAGGGCGGCACCAGCTTCGACGAGCTGTACGTCAACGTGAACGGGGAGTCGGGGTACTTCGACCGCTCGCTCGCGGTCTACGGGCAGGAGAACGAGGAATGCCGCCGCTGCGGTGCGCTCGTGCGCCGCGACGCGTTCATGAACCGCTCATCATTCAGCTGCCCGGTCTGCCAGGTCCGTCCGCGACAGAGCGCTTCCCGGTAGTGGCCGACCGGAGGTAGTGGTCGCGTCTCGGTGCGGCCACTACCTCCGGTCGACGTCCGGCTCGTGGGACCTCAGCGGTCCTCGGACGGAACGCCGGTCCGGTGTGCGGAGGCCGCGGTCGCGCCGACCTGCCGCCGCCGGAGCAGGATGACCGTGACGACTCCACCCAGCACGACGCCGGCGCCGACGCCCGCCAGGACCCCGGAGGCGGGACCGGCCTGCTCAGCGGCAGCCTCGGTCGACTCGGTCGCCGCGGTCGCGGTCGGCCGTTCCCCCGGCCCGGCCGCCGGAACGGCTTCCTCCGCCGGTCCTGCGTCCTCCGCCGGGGTCGTTCCCTCCGGCGGCTCTGCCTCCGGGTTGATCAGGAGCACCGGCGCCGGAAAGTCGGGGTCCTCGTCGCCGGTCGGCACCTCGTTCCACGCGGAGACGGTGCCGTCCGAGTAGGTCTGCTCGGTATCGAAGGTGACGGAGTACTGGTCGGGCACGGGCCCGACCCGCACGGGGAACGTCTCGCTCTCACCGGGCTGGATCTCGTGCCCTGAGTCGGCGGTCCAGATCACCTGGGTGCCCTGGTCCTCCGGCGCGGCGACGGTCTCCTGGGTCCAGCCGTCGAGGGCTGGCACGGACATGACCTCCAGCTCCGGGGGTACGGCGACCGCGATGCGGACCGTGGTGGCCGTGGCGAGCTCGCTGGGCACCTGGAACCGGAGCTGGGCTGGCTCGCCTGGGATGACGTCGGCGATGACCTGGACGTGCGCCTGGGCGGGCCCGGCCAGGAGCAGGGCTGCTCCGGCCGCACTCGCGGCGATGGCGATCAGGCGGACGGTGTGCCGTCGAGTGCGGCTGAGCATGGGAGTGCTCCTCTCAGATCGGGGTGGGGATCGTCAGCAGCAGGTGCAGAAGACGAGGTCGTCCGCCGTCGTCGTGTGGCCGTGGCTGCCGCTCTGTGCGGCGAACGCGGCCTTCTGGACCGGCGTCACCTCGCCCTGTGGAGTGATGGCGATGCTCTTCCCGTCGAAGCTGGCGAAGGCCAGCGCCATCGGCGTCCCGCCGTTGTCGTCGGTCTGGAAGGCGAACACCGGGGTCTTCCTGCCGTCGGCAGCCACGGAGTACGCCTGGTACATCGTGTTCGGGCGGAGGCGGCGCGCCTGGATCTGGATCATGTCGAGCCCGGCGACCGGGCGGACGGTGGCCTCGAGCACGCGGCCCTTCTCCGGGTCGAGCGTGTCGCCACGGGTGCCGTCGGGCAGGATGGTGGGGACGTTGTGCGCCCGCTGGCCGAGCCCCTGGGTGCCGAGGTTGGCCGCGCTGCCTGGCTCCGCCGCCTTCGAGGCGTAGGCGACGGCCTGCGGCTCCTGTCCTGTCTCGATGGTGTCGACTACCTGATGGGTGGCGGTGTCGATGACGTCGATGCCGTCGGACTTCTCCAGGCCGACGTACATGCGGGTGCTGTCACCGCTGGGCCACGCCCCGTGCGGGGCGTGCCCGCTGTTCTTGATCCTGGTGACGAGCTCGGGCTCCGCACCGCCGCGGCTGTAGACCCAGGTCTCGTCGAGGCCGCCCATGGTCAGGTAGACGTAGCTGCCGTCGGTGGTGTCGACGAACTGCGGGTGGTTGGTGTCGGGACCGGTCTCGAGGACGGTGGTGACTTCCCTCTGCGCCAGGTCCACGACGGAGACCTTGCCGACGCGCTTGTGCGCCGCCCACAGCTCGGTGCCGTCCGGCGAGATCGACTGGTCGGAGGAGAACGAGTCGCCGAGGCCGGTGATGCGATCCTTGACCTTGCGGGAGTGCACGTTGATCACGGCGATCTCCGACATGGTGGTGAAGTTGACGTACGCCCATCGGCCGTCCGGGCTCATCAGCACCTTCGACGGGCCGTCGCCGACCCGCACCCGGCCGACGACGCCGCCGTGCACCGCATCGACGATCGTCACCGTGTCCCGGCCCCGGTCCGCGACCCAGAACTCCTTGCCGTCGGTGGTGAAGCTGCCCTCGTGCGCGGCGCGGCCGACGTCCGTGGTGCTGAGCACCTCGTTGGTCGCCGTGTCGACGATGTGGACGGTGTTGCTGGACACGGCGACGACAGCAAGCCGGTTGCCGTCCGGCGAGGTCGCCAGGCCGTGCACCCCCGCGTCGCCGAGGTACTGCGGGCTCATCGTGCTGCCGAGCCGCTGGTCACCGAGCGCGATCGTGCCCAGCGTGGTGTTGGTGGACGGGTCCGCCACGGTGACCGTGTTGGACGTCTGATCGGCGGTATAGAGGCGGTCCTCGCCCGAGATCGGGATCGGCTCCTGCGGCGACGCGGGCGGCGGTGCCTGCTCCACGCCGGCGGCACCGAACGGCGCGGTCAGCACAGCCCCCGACCCCAGGGCGGCCGCAACGAGCCACGTGGCGATGCGTACTGACAACATGCTCTCTCCTTTGTTCTGACGGTCCTGCTCTGACAGGTCTTGCTCCAGCAGGTCTTGAGCGGCGCCGGATCTGGGCACGCCGGATCTGGGCATGCCGGTTCAGGGCATGCGGTATCGAGGCAGGTCGGATCGGGTTACGACGGCAGAGGGCGTCAGGTCGCCCGGAGCGGCTCCACAGGGACGTGCAGCACGGCGCGCCCCTCGTCGTCCTCGACAACCAGGGCGGTGATCGTGTCCCGGGGCATGGCGGTGGTCATCCGGGCGGAGACCGGCGCGTCGTCCGGCGCGCGCACGCTGCCGCCTGGCGCCTGGACGCCGTCGGCGTTGACCGCCATCAGGTGGTACGTCCGGCCGGGCACGAGCCCCGAGAGGGACACGGGGATCTCGGTCCCCCACGGGTGGCTGACCATGGGGTCGTCACGCACCAGCGCGACGGCCGAGACGGGCGGTGGTGCCTGGTAGGTGGCGAGAGGGACGGCCACGGCGACGGACGCGGCGACGGCGGCTGCGGTCAGCGCGGCGGCGATCCGACGCCGGCGCCGTGGGCGTGCGGCCTCCTGGGCAGGGACCACGGCCCGGCGGATCCGATCACCGAGCTCGGCCGGAGGCCGTTCGGTCATCGCGTCCGGTGCCGGACGGGTCCACGCCGGTTCGGCTCTGCGCAGCGTCCGGACGACGTCGCCGAGCTCGGCCGCCTCGCGGGCACAGTCCTGGCATCGTTCGAGGTGCCGGGACAGGCCCTCCGGCATCGGTATCCCCAGCGACAGGCACTCGGCGAGTACCGGGCGCAGGCGTGCGCAGTCTTCGTTCATGAGGCCAGCCACCCGTTCTCCTCGAGGACCATCCGCAGCGTCCGCATGCCGTAGTACAGCCGGCTGCGCATGGTGGATGCCGGCACTCCCAGCTCGTGCGCCAGCTCGGCGCAGGTGCGGCCGCCGTAGTGCACCCCGACCACCGCCTCGCGGTGGTCCGGGCTCAGCCGCCGTAACGCCTCCGCGAGCTGGATCTGCTCGAGCAGCTGGTCGACGGGGTCGAGCACCGCGGGCGGCTCGGACAGGTCGTCCCACGACGAGCCGCCCGGCCCCCAGCGCACCCGCCGTCGCCGGAGCGCGTCGACGATCCCGTTCCGCGTGATGGCGAACAGCCAGGTGCGCAGGCTGCCCCGGTGTGCCTCGAAGCCGCGCGGCGACCGCCACGCACTGACGAACGCCTCTTGCACCACGTCCTCGGCGAGCTGTCGGTCGTCCAGCGCTCTGGACGCGAACCCGAGCAGCTCCCCGCCGTACAGGTCGTAGGCGGCCTGGACCTCCCGCTCGGTCCGCAGCCCGGCGGGCTCCGAACCGTCCGGCGCGGGCCGTCGGCCCGATCGCCGCAGACGGCCACCGTGCACAGCCACGGTCACTCACCTCCCGTTCCGAGTCGCACTGCTGCTCCCGCTCCTGGAGAGGCTCCAGGAGGCGATGTGCTCATCAGGGGATACGCGGCGGACACCTGGTGTGTTGAACGGTGTGACCTGGTTCACAGCGAGCGGGCGGCTGCCCGCCCAGGCGCTACCGCGATGCCACGTTGCGCAGCTCACCGCCGTCGCGCCAGGCCGTGAGCTGCTCGGCCAGGAAGCGGGCCGCGCCCCGCGGCCGCCCGCCCGCCACGTGCGGCGTCAGGATCAGGTTCGGGACGTCCCACAGCGGGGAGTCCGCAGGCAAGGGCTCGGTCTCCATCACGTCGAGCGCCGCACCCGCGAGCCGTCCGGACCGCAGCGCGTCCGCGAGAGCGACCTCGTCGACGGTCGCTCCCCGGCCGACGTTGACGAACCGCGCCGTCGGCGGCAGCAGGCCCAGCAGGCGGTCGCCGAGCACGTGCCGGGTGGCGGGACCGGCGGGCAGCAGCGAGATGAGCAGGTCGGTCTCGGTCAGCAGCGCATCCAGACCGTCGGGCGCCACCACCGGGTACCCGGAGCGCTGACCCGCGCGCGAGGCGACGCCCGTGACCTGCGCACCGAGCGCGGTCAGCAGCGGTGCCAGCCGCAGGGCGATCGACCCGAAGCCCCAGATGGTCACGCGCGCCCCGTCGAGCGTGTACTCGCGGCCGGTGACCGGGTCGGCCTGCGCGAACGCGATCTCCTTTGCCCAGTGGTGCTCCCGCTGCGCGGCCAGCGTCGCGTCGATTCGCCGGACCGACGCGAGGATCAGCGCGAGAGCGTGCTCGGTGACGGTGTCGTCGTGCAGGGACTGGCCGGACGAGATGACGACGTCGGGGCCGAACCCGGAGCGCAGCGCGACGTCCGGGCCGGCCGAGAGGGTCTGCACCCAGCGCAGGCCGGTCAGCCGGCGGGCGGTGTCGGAGAGCACCCTTGGCGGGTTGGACCAGGTGACCAGCACCTCGGCGTCGGCGTGCTCCTCGGGGATCGGGTCGTTCATCGCGTACGTGACGACGACGTCGGTGCCGCCGGGAGCGAAGGAGGCTCCGGCGTCGGGCAGGAGGGACGGGAAGTCGAGGTCGAAGGGCACGTCCGGTACGAGGATCTTCACGCCCGGGACGTTACCGGACCGGCCCGACGGACGAGCACGGGGTGTGCCGCGCCGGAAGTCCGGCGGGACACACCCCGTGCTCGATCTGGAGGGTGACGCGAGGAGCGGTCAGCCCGTCACGCGGATGAACACCGCGTTGTTCTGCCACATCTCGCCGTACTGCACGGGAGTGCCCTGCTGCTGGGCCTCCACGACCATGCCGTTGCCCGCGTAGAGGGCGACGTGGCCCGACGTCCACACGATGTCGCCCGGCTGGGCCTCGGCGGCGGAGACCTGGTACCCGACGGTCGACATCGCGCTCGAGCTGTGCGGGAGGCTGACCCCGAGCTGACCGTAGACGTACTGGATGAGCCCGGAGCAGTCGAAGCCGCTGGGGGAGGCTCCGCCCCACACGTAGGGCACGCCCACGTACTCGAGGGCAAGGTTGACGGCCTGCTGGCCGAGGCCGGACGCGTCGGCGACGGTCTCGACGACGGCTTCCGCCTCGGCCGCTACGGCCTCCTCCGCTTCCGCGGCGGCGGCGGCCTCTGCTGCGGCGGCCGCCTCAGCCTCTGCCTTCGCCTCGGCCTCGGCCTTGGCGCGCGCCTCGGCCTCTGCCTTCTCCTTGGCCTCGGCGATGCCGGCCTCGGTCTCGGCGTACGGCGTCACGGACACGCGCCCGCGCTCGGCCCAGAAGTCGGCGTCCTGCGTGACCTTGACCTTGGTGACGAGGTTCTCGGTGAAGCCGGCCCGAGTCGTGGAGTCGACGGTGTTGCTGACCGGCGTCGCGCCGGCGAGCGTGGTCTGGGTGTGCGTCTCGGCGGGCGCGGTGTGGGCGGTCTGGGTGAAGACCGACGCCAGCATGCCGGACGTGACGACCGCGATGGCGCCGGTTCGCGCGGCGTTCTCTGCGGCGGTCTGGGTCAGTGCGGTGAAGGGGGTGAGTGCGGGGCCGTCGGCGCGGTGCCTGCCCCGGCTGCTGGAACGGTTTGCCTGGTCGTCCGCCCAGTCATGGGTACGGTCGGTGAGTACGGTCACCAGTGATCTCCTCGGACGCCTACGAAGTGAGCTGTCGGGTTCGGATGGGGAGAGCGATCACCCGGCCTCACAAGAAGGCTTCACCCCAAGGACACTCACGTGCCCGCTTACTTGGTTCCCCCGCCCCTGTCACGTTCTAGCTGCTCAGATCCGGTGACAGGGTTCGGCGTCCGGGCCTGGACCTCCCCGTTGCTGGAGCGGCGAGATTGACCGTACCTGCCCGTCGAGCAATTGTCACGATTAGGTCACATACCAACTTGTGATGGAACCTCCCTGGTAATCAGTGCCCCATGGGACTATGACGTGCATGCCTGATTCCACGCGTTCCCGGTACGACGTCGTCGTCGTCGGCGGAGGTCACAACGGCCTCACCGCGGCGGCCTACGCGGCCCGCGGCGGCCGCTCCGTCCTGGTCCTCGAACGAGCGGACCACGTGGGCGGCGCCGCCGTCTCGGCCCGGCCGTTCGCCGGCGTGGACGCGCGGCTGTCGCGCTACTCCTACCTCGTCTCGCTCCTGCCGCGCCGGGTGGTCGAGGAGCTCGGCCTCCCCATCACCCTCAAGCGCCGGCGCTGGTCCTCCTACACGCCGGTTGGCGAGGGCGGCCTCCTCGTCGACAGCCAGGACGCCGCCGCTACGCGCACCGCGTTCCGCCGCCTGACGGGCTCGGACGCCGACTTCGAGGCGTGGGGGCGCTTCTACGCCATGACCGCGGAGGTGGCCCGCCGGCTGGCGCCGACGCTCACCGAGCCGCTGCTCCCACGCTCGGAGGTCCGGGACCGGGTGGTCGACGGCGTGGGGGAGGACGCCTGGCGCGCCCTCTTCGAGGAGCCCCTCGGCGACGTGCTGCGCCGAACCTTCGCCGACGACGTCGTGCGCGGCGTCGCGGCCACCGACGGCCTGATCGGCACGTTCGCCGACGTCGACGAGCCGTCCCTGCGGCAGAACCGCTGCTTCCTCTACCACGTCATCGGCAACGGGACCGGCGACTGGGACGTCCCGGTGGGTGGCATGGGCGCCGTCTCGGGCGCCCTGCACGACGCCGCCGTGGCCGCCGGCGCGACGATCGTCACCTCGGCGACCGTCACCGCCGTCGACCCCGGGTCCTCGGGCGCGGAGGTCGCCTGGACCGACGCCGACGGGCGCGCCAGGGGCGTAGCGGCCGGGCACGTGCTCGCCGGGTGCGCCCCGGCCGAGCTGGAGCGGCTGCTCGGCGGCGAGCCCCCGGCGCCCGGCCCCGAGGGCGCGCAGCTCAAGGTGAACATGCTGCTCACGCGCCTGCCCCGGCTGCGCGACGACGTCGACCCCGTCGCCGCGTTCAGCGGGACCCTGCACGTCAACGAGTCCCTGACCCAGCTCGAGGACGCGCACGCGCAGGCCGCCGCCGGGCGCATCCCCGACCTGCCGCCGAGCGAGATCTACTGCCACACCCTGACCGACCGGACGATCCTCGGCCCGGCCCTCGCAGGGACCGACGCGCAGACCATCACGCTGTTCGGGCTGCACATGCCGGCGCGGCTCTTCCGTACGGATCCCGACGGCGCTCGCGACCGGGCGCTCCGAGCCACGCTCGCGTCGCTGGACTCCGTGCTGGCGGAGCCCATCGAGGACGTGCTCGCGCTCGACGCCGACGGTGCCCCCTGCCTCGAGGTGCGCACCCCGGTCGACCTGGAGGGCGACGTGGGGCTGCCGGGCGGGCACATCTTCCACCGTGACCTCAGCTGGCCCTTCGCCGAGTCCGACGCCGACGCCGGGCGCTGGGGCGTCGAGACCGAGCACCCGCGTGTCCTGCTGGCAGGAGCTGGCGCGCGCCGCGGCGGGGGCGTCAGCGGCATCCCGGGCCGGGCGGCGGCCATGGCTGTGCTGTCGGCCTAGGGCCGGCGGACGAGAACGGGGTTGTGTTCGTCATCGGCGCCTGGAGGAACACAACCCCGTTCTCGTTCGGTCAGCGTTCCTGCGAGGTCGACCAGGCGTACGTCGCGTCGGTGGTGCGGAGGTGCTCGTGCCTGCCCCGGGCCGTGACCGTGGCCGGGACGCCGTGCGCGGCGCCGGCATCGTGCCCCAGCACCACCACCTCGTCGACCGCAGCCAGCGGTGTGAGGCGGTGCGTCGCCAGCAGCACCGCCCGGCCGGTCGCGCGCGCGTGCGCCGCCAGCGTGCGCACCAGAGCATCCGCGGTAGCGCCGTCCAGGTGCTCGGCGGGCTCGTCCACGAGCAGGACCTGTGCGGGGCTCAGCAGCGCGCGAGCGACCAGCAGACGACGACGCTCGCCGCCCGAGACCGCGGCTGCGTCCGTGCCCACCACCGTGTCGAGCCCCTCGGGAAGCGCGGCCAGCCACGCACCCAGCCCGACGGCGTCGAGCGCGGTCCGGGCCTCGGCGGCCGTGACGTCGCCGCGCGCCACCCGCAGGTTCTCCAGCACCGTGGTGTCGAACAGATGCCCGTCCTCGGCGACGAACAGCGTGGCCGAAGGGCTCGGCGTGGTCGGCAGAACGTCAGATGATCGGTAGCCCGGAATGCCGACCTCCTGACGTTCTGCCGACCACGCGGACACGGTTCCACCTACTGGCGGGATCAGCCCGGCGGCGGTCATCAGCAGCGTCGTCTTCCCGGCGCCGGACGGCCCGGCCAGTGCCACGACCGAGCCCTGGCGCAGTGCGAGGGACACCCCCTCGACGGCGGTACGCGGCCAGCCGGCGGCGTCGGGCCAGCCGGCGGCGACGTGGTCGAGCACGAGCAGCGCGCCGCCCGCCTCCTGTGCTGTGCCGGACGCGCCGGTCCGGCAGGACGTGCCCTCCTCCCCGGACGGGTCAGGTGCGCCGGCCCGCTCCGCCGCACCCGGCACCCGCGCGACCCGCGCGACCCGCGCGACCCGCGCGACCCGCGCAGCCGACATCGGGTCGGACGCGGGCAGCAGCTCGAGCAGCCGCCGCGCCGCCTCCCTCGACCGCAGGAGCTGGACCGCGGCGGCCGGGAGCCCAGCGGTCGCCTCGAACACCGCGAGCGGAGTCAGCACGACCACGGACAGCGCCTCCACGGACAGCGACCCCGACATGGCAACCGGGATCCCGAGCGTGAGCGAGGCGAGCACCGCGAGACCCTGCGCCAGCGCCCCCAGCGCGGCGGCCAGGCCGGAGGTGCGGGCGCCGTCGTCGGCGATGGCGGACAGGCGCGCGTCGGCCGCGTCAAGAGCCGCCAGCCGCGCGCCGAACCGGCCGGAGACCCGCAGCGGAGCCGACTCCTCGAGGACCTCGAGGGACAGTGCTGTCACCTCGCCCCGGACCGCGGCACCCCGCGCCTCGGTTCGCGCCGCCGCCCGCGCCGCGAGCCACGGCGTCACGATCCCGGCGAGCACCAGGCACAGCGCCAGCGCCACACCCGCCGCCGGCAGCAGCACGCCCAGCAGGATCACCGAACCGAGGGACGTCACCACCGCGACCCCCGCCGGTACGAGCGCGCGAACCACCACGTCGCCGACGTCGTCCACGTCCTGGCCGATCCGCGCCAGGAGCTCGCCGCGCCGCACGGTGACCGGGCGGTCGTCCGCGGCGAGGCGGTCGTACAGGTTGGCGCGGAGGGCGGCCATGCCACGCAGCGCGACGTCGTGGGAGGCGAGGCGCTCGCAGTAACGCAGCACACCGCGCCCGATCCCGAACGCCCGCACCGCCACCACGGCGACCGACAGGGTGAGCACCGGCGGCATCTGGTACGCCCGGGCGACGAGCCAGGCCGCCACGGCCGCGAGCCCGATCGCACAGGCCAGGGCCAGGACGCCGAACCCGATCGCCGCCGCTACCTTGACCGGCCGGACTTCCAGCAGCGGCAGGACGCGGCGCAACGGGTCGGAGCGCCCGCCCGCGGCCAGGTGCTGCGTCGAGGTGGTCATCATGCCTCCCGGTTCGTCGTGGAACGCCCAGCGGGTGCCGGCTCGGGGCAGCTCCCGGGGCCCGTCGCAGGTTCCGGCGCCGAGCGGACGTCGATGACCTGGTCCGCGAGCCCCAGCAGCGACGCCCGGTGCGCGACGACGAGCACGGTGCGACCGGAGTCCCGCCAGGCGCGAACGGTGTCGAGCACGCCCTGCTCGCCGCGCGCGTCGAGGTGCGCCGTCGGCTCGTCGAGGATCACCAGTGGCTTGGTCGCGGCGTCGTCGAGCAGGGCTGACGTGAGCGCCACGCGCTGCCGCTGCCCCACGGACAGCCCCACGCCGCCGAGCCCGACGTGCGTGTCCCAGCCGTCGGGCAGGGCGCCGACGACGGAATCGAGCCCGGTCAGCCGGGCGGCCTCGGCGAGGCTTCGTGCGGCACCGGGAGACGCACCGTCCAGGACGACCTCGCGCAGCCGCCCGGGCGGGAGAGCGGGCCGCTGCGGAACCCAGGTCAGCGCCGCCCACCACGCGTCCCGCTCGTCGGCCGACAGGTCGGCGAGGTCACGGAGCGCACCGCCGGCCGGCACCAGCCCGACCCGCCCGGCGTCCGGCGTCAGCAGCCCTAGAGCCACGAGCACGGCCGTCGACTTGCCGGACCCGCTCGGCCCGCGCAGCGCGACGACCCGCCCACTCCCGGCCCCGAGCGGAATCCGCGCGGTCAGCCCAGCGGGAGCGACAACCCCACGCCCGACGGCCCGCACGGAAACCCCCTCCAGCACAAGCTCCCCACTCGTGACCCTCCCACCCAGGCCCTCTGCGGATGCGGGGACGTCCTCATCCTCCGACCGGACGGAAGGAAGGAGCGCGAACGCCCGCGACGCGGCAGCAACCCCGTCCACCGAGGCATGGAACTCCGCCCCCACCCTGCGCAGCGGCAGGTACACCTCGGGGGCGAGCACGAGCACCGCGATCGCGGGCTGCAGCTCCATGGCGCCCTCGACGAGCCGCAGCCCTACCCCGACCGCGATGATCGCCACCGACAGCGTCGTGAGCAGCTCGAGGACCATCGAGGAGAGGAACGCGACCCGCAGCGTCCCCATGGTCGCCCTGCGGGAGGCGTCACCGAGCGCGCGCACCCGCTCGCCCGGGCCGAACGACCGCCCGAAGGCCCGCAGCGTCGGCAGCCCGGCGACCAGGTCGAGCACCTGGGTGCCCAGCCGTTCCACCGTGGCGAGGCGCCGCTCGGACGTCCCTGCCGTCAGCCGCCCGACGAGCACCATGAACACGGGCACGAGCGGCAGGGTCACGATCAGGATCACCGCCGAGACCCAGTCCAGCCCCAGCACGACGACGACCAGCGCGGGCGTGAGCAGCGCCGTCAGCACGAGCTGCGGCACGTAGCGCACGAGGTACGGCTCGAGCGCGTCGAGCCCGCGAGTCGCGAGGGTCGCGACCTCGGCCTCCGGGCTCGCGCCGTTCCCGCCGCCCGACGCCGGAGCGCCGGCCGGGGGACCGCCCTCCGCAGCTTCGACGGCCGTCGTCCCGGCCGCCCGCGGGCCGCGCAGCGCCCAGGCCTCGACCACCGCGCGGCGGAGCTCGGCGATCGTCCGGGCGGCGGCCCGCAGCGCGTACCGTTCCTGCGCCCACGCGATACCCGCCCGCCCGGCGATCACGAGCGCCAGCCCCGCGAAGGGCCAGGCCAGCGCCGGCCCGGACGTGGCGTCTCCGCGCACCACCGGCGCCAGCAGGGCCGCGATCAGCAGGGCCTGCGCCACGATGAGCGCGGCGGCGGCTACCCCCAGCCCTACCGTCAGTGCCACGTACCAGCGGGCCGCGCGGACCTGCTGCAGCAGCCGTGGGTCGATGGGCTTCATCCGTTCCTGCTCCCGTTGTCCTTCAGAACGCCGCGTCCTTGATCTTCTTCCAGGTCAGCCCGGCCGGTGCGGGAATGTGGTCCACGGTCAGCCGGCGCCGGAAGACCCAGTACGTCCACCCCTGGTACAGGATCACCATGGGAGTAAGCGCCACGGCGACCCACGTCAGGACGGTCAGTGTGTACGGCGTCGAGGACGCCTCGGCGATGCTGAGCGAGCTGCCCCCGCCCAGACCCGGCAGCACGTCCGGGAACATGGACCCGAAGATCAGCACCATCGCGGCGATGATCGTCGCCGCGGAGAGCCCGAACGCGTAGCCCTCGCGTCCGGCACGGTTGGTCCGCAGGACGCCGACCAGGGCAAGGGCGCCGGCGATCACGACCACCCAGGTCCAGGCGGGCGAGAACGCGACCTGCGTCCAGACCGCCCAGACCCCGGCAACGGCCAGGGCGGCGAGCGTCAGCACCCCGGCGAACCGGCGAGCCCGCACCCGGATCGCGCCGTCGGTCTTGAGGGCCACGAACACTGTGCCGTGCAGCAGGAAGAGCACGAGCGTCGACAGGCCCCCGAGCAGCGCGAACGGGTTGAAGAGCGCCGCGAGCCCGCCCACGTACTGGTGTGCGTCGTCGAGCTGGACGCCGCGGACCAGGTTCGCGAACATGACGCCCCACAGGATGGCTGGTACCCAGGAACCGACCTGGATCGCGACGTCACAGCGGCGCGCCCAGACGGCGTCGGAGATCTTGCCGCGGTACTCGAAGGCGACGCCGCGCACGATGAGCGCCACCAGGATGGCGAGCAGCGGCAGGTAGAAGCCGGAGAACAGGGTGGCGTACCACTCGGGGAACGCCGCGAAGGTGGCGCCTGCCGCCGTGATCAGCCACACCTCGTTGCCGTCCCAGACCGGGCCGATGCTGTTCACCAGCACCCGTCGCTCCTTCTCCCGGTGCGCGGCGTCCCCGCGGGGCAGCAGCGACATCAGCATCCCGACGCCGAAGTCGAAGCCCTCGAGCACGAAGTACCCGGTCCACAGAACCGCGATGATGACGAACCACACGATGGCGAGGTCCACGGTCACGTCCTTATCTCTGGCAGGTCGGTCAGGTCTGGTGGGGGGGAGGTCGGCTGTGCTCAGTAGGCGAAGGAGAGCGGGCGGTCGGTCTCGTCGTCGGCGGCCTCCGGCGACTCGTCGCGCACCGTCGAGGGCACGCCCTCGACCGCGTACCGGTGGATGAGCCGGTACCAGATCACGCCGAGCACGCCGTAGAGCAGGGTGAACACGATCATCGACGTGAGGATCATGCCGGGGCTGACGACGGTGGAGACGCCCTGCGTCGTGAGCAGCCGGATCTGGTCGATCCCCGTGGGGTTCGGGGCGACCACCCAGGGCTGGCGGCCCACCTCCGTGAAGATCCAGCCGAACGACGAGGCGAGGAACGGTGTGGGGATCGCGGCGATCGCTATGCGGGCGAACCAGGGGTTGTCGCTGACGCGGCCGCCACGGGTGAACCACAGGGCGGCCAGCGCGAGCAGCGCGGATCCGGCGGCGAACCCGATCATGAGCCGGAAGCTCCAGTACGTGACGGCGAGGTTGGGCGTGTACGAGATCGGGTTCCCGGCCTCGTCCGTCTCGCCGAACCGCTCGGAGTACTCCTTCTGCACGTCGTCGACACCGGGCAGGTAGCTGTCCTCGCCCGAGAACTTGCCGGTGCCGAGGTAGCTCGACAGGCCAGGCACCTCGAGGATGTGCCGCACGCCTTCGCACGAGTTGGACAGGTCACCGATGGTGAGGATCGAGAACGGGGCCGCCTCCTCGCCCGTGCACAGCGCCTCGGCCGATGCCATCTTCCCGGGCTGCTGCTCGAACATCAGCTTTCCCTGGACGTCGCCCGTCAGCGCGACGCCGGCGCCGGAGACCAGCATGACCATGGTGCCGAGGACCACGGCGGGGCGGTAGACGTTCCGGGCGAGCTCGACGGACTCGGGCCGCCTGGTCCGGACCAGGCGCACCATCCACCAGGCGGCGATCCCCGCCACGAAGGTCCCGGCCGTCAGGAAGGCAGCGGCCACCGCGTGCGGGAAGGCCGCCCACAGGGTGTTGTTGCCGAGGATCGCCCAGATCGACTCCATCTCGGCGCGGCCGGTCTCCGGGTTGTACCGGGCGCCCACGGGGTGCTGCATCCACGAGTTGGCGGCCAGGATGAAGAACGCCGACAGGTTCACCGCGACGGCGACGGCCCAGATGGACGCCAGGTGGACCCGCTTGCTCAGCCGGTCCCAGCCGAAGATCCACAGGCCGAGGAAGACCGACTCGATGAAGAACGCGGCGAGGGCCTCCATCGCGAGCGGTGCGCCGAACACGTCGCCGACGAACCGGGAGTACTCGCTCCAGTTCATCCCGAACTGGAACTCCTGCACGATGCCGGTGACGACGCCGAGCGCGAAGTTGATCAGGAAGAGCTTGCCGAAGAACTTGGTGAGCCTGAGCCACCGTTCGTTCCCTGTGCGGACCCAGGCGGTCTGCATCACGGCCACCAGGGGTGCGAGGCCGATCGTGAGCGGCACGAAGATGAAGTGATAGACGGTAGTGATGCCGAACTGCCAGCGTGCCAGGTCGAGAGCTTCCACTCCGGGCTCCTGAGGTCTCTCCGAACGGCTCCGCCCTCGGGGCGCGAGACCTGATCCAGCAGGTCGCGTGCTGCCGCGGGGCTCGCCCGTCGCTTGTGAATGTCTTCACAAGCTACTGTACACGGCGTCAGGCGCTCGCAGAGCAGGCCTCGTCTCTTGTGCGATACTGGACGAACCCGCGTGGGCCCACATCCCCTGCGCGGCCTGCAGAGTCCAACACTGCCCGCGATCCGCACGCGGTGCCGCTGTCACGACAGAACGTGGCCGCAGGCGTCCGCGAAGACCGTGGGAACAGGGCCGCAGCCGAGACTTCCGCCCGGTGTATCGCTTCGCCGCGATGCATAGCCGGACGACCGACCGCCTGGTGGTCCGCATGGTGTGGAGCGGACTCCGGCTACAGGAGCACCTCACGTGACGCCTTCCAGCACCACCGGTTCGACCATCGGGTCACAGGATGATCACGACGCACCTGAGGCGAACGCCCAGGTCACCACTGGTGGGGAGGCTCCGGCAGATCCGACGCCGGCCAAGCGTCCGCGTCGTCGGGCCACCAGGGCCGTCGTCTCGACGGCCAGCGTCGAGCCCATCGTCGTCGGGTCGTCCGACGTGTCCGAGACCCCGGCCGATGCCCACCCCGTGACCACGGGCGGCACCGCCGTCGTGGCGACCTCCGCGACCGCCGAGCCGGCCGCCAAGCGCCCCCGTCGCCGGGCCGTACGTGGCGTCTCCTCGCCCACGGCGCCGGCTCCCGCCCCGGCCGAGCCGACGGCGGCCGAGCCGGTCGTCGCCGAGCCCGCCGCGGAGGCCGAGCCGGTCCCGAACGAGACGGAGATCACTGCCGAGACCGCACCGGTCGCCGAGCCCGAGACGCCCGAGACTGCCGTGGCCCCCGAGCCCGAGGCTGCCGTCGTGCAGCCTGTCGAGGAGCTCGCGCCGACCGGCATCGTGCTGCCGGAACCCGTGGCGACGCCCGCTGACGCACCGGCTCACGAGATCGCGAGCCTCGACGACATCGTCCTGCCCGGCGGCCCGGCCACGGAGCCCGAGAAGACCGCTCCGAAGCGTCGTAGCCGCAAGAAGGTGGAGCCGGTCGCCGAGCCCGTCGCGGAGACGGCTCCCAAGCGCGCCCGGTCGCGGCGCAAGCCCGTCGCGGACGAGCCGGTCGGCGAGCCGATGGCCGGGACCGTGCCGGTCGAGGACGCCCCCGTCGCAGAGGCTCCCGTCGAGCAGGCGCCGGCTGCCGAGGCTCCGGTCGAGTCCGCCCCGAGGGCCCGGGCACGTCGCAGCCGGCGTCCCGCGTCGGAGCCGAACCCGGCACCCGCTGCCGAGGTGCCTGCGGTGCAGACGCCCGCTGTCCCGGCACCCGCTGCCGAGGCGCCCGCTGTCCAGACGCCCGCCGCCGAGGCACCGGCACAGCCGGTGGTGTCGCCCGTGGGAACCGCGTCGGGTACGCGTGCTCCGCGCCTTGCCACGACGGCGCTGCTCTTCCAGGCGCCGGACGAGTCGGCGGCCCGCCGCTCGCGGCGCGCGCAGGCTCCTGCCGGACCGCCGCGTGCGCAGGACCTGACGCCGCAGTTCGCCCGTCCGGTCGCTCGCCCCGTCGAGTCGGCGCCCGAGGCGCCCGCGCCGCGCGCGGCCGAGCCCGTCGCGGAGCGGCCGGCCGAGGCAAGGACGGAGGCCGCGACCGAGTCGAGGCCGGAGCCCCAGGCCGAGGCCGAGGCCCCGGCCGAACCGAGGGCGCGCCGGTCCGGATCTCGCCGGGCAGTACGCCGTACGGGACCGAGTGCCGAGCCGGCCGTCCGGCTCGAGGCCCAGGACGTCACGCAGAGCGCGCAGGCCGAGCCGGCGCCGGACGCTGCAGCGGAGACGCCCGTGCGTGCGGAGAGCGCGGCGGAGTTCGTCGCGGCCGAGCTGAGCGAGGACGACGCCGCCGCCGTGGACGAGGTCGGCGCCATCGAGGAGGAGCTGGCTGCTGAGGGCGTAGCGCTCGAAGAGCTCGCTCCGGCGGACTTCGAGGAGTACGACGACGATGACGAGGTGCGCCCGTCGCGCCGCCGTCGTCGTCGGGGTGGCCGGGGTCGCCGTGGCGGTCGCGCGAACCGCTCGGACGACGGGGACGACTCGGCGGACGAGGAGCAGGACGACGACGCCGAGGATGACGCACAGTCGTCCGCCGAGGACGAGAACGACCAGGACTCGGCGCAGGACACCGGTGACGGTGACGGTGAGGACGAGGGTGGCAGCCGCCGTCGTCGCCGTCGGCGCCGGGGTACGCGTGGGGAGCGCGCCGAGGCGGCCGCCGGCCGCTCGGGCCGTTCCGACGAGGTCACCGCGCTCAAGGGGTCGACGCGCCTCGAGGCGAAGCGTCAGCGCCGCCGCGAGGGCCGCGACCACGGCCGTCGTCGCCAGATCATCACCGAGGCCGAGTTCCTGGCCCGCCGCGAGTCCGTGCAGCGGTCGATGATCGTGCGCGAGAAGGACGGCCGCACGCAGATCGCGGTGCTGGAGGACGGCGTGCTCGTCGAGCACTACGTCTCGCAGCAGTCGCAGGCGTCGATGGCCGGCAACGTCTACCTTGGCCGGGTCCAGAACGTGCTGCCCTCCATGGAGGCCGCGTTCATCGACGTCGGCAAGGGCCGCAATGCCGTGCTGTACGCCGGTGAGGTCAACTGGGACGCCGCGGGGCTCGAGGGCCAGCCGCGCCGGATCGAGCAGGCGCTGAAGTCGGGCGACTCGGTCCTGGTGCAGGTCACGAAGGACCCGATCGGTCACAAGGGCGCCCGGCTCACGAGCCAGGTCACGCTCGCCGGCCGGTACCTGGTGTTCGTGCCGGGCGGGGGCATGACCGGGATCAGCCGCAAGCTGCCCGACACGGAGCGGTCGCGCCTCAAGAAGATCCTCCGCGAGGTCGTGCCCGAGGGCGCAGGCGTCATCGTGCGTACCGCCGCCGAGGGGGCGAGCGAGGACGAGCTGCGCGCCGACGTCGACCGCCTGCAGGGGCAGTGGGAAGCCATCCAGGTCAAGTCGAAGAAGGCCTCCGCGCCCGCCCTGCTGCAGGGTGAGCCGGACATGGCGATCCGCGTGGTCCGCGACATCTTCAACGACGACTTCTCGTCGCTCGTGGTGCAGGGCTCCGGTGCGTGGGACGAGATCGCTGCCTACGTCGAGGAGCTCGCGCCCGACCTGCGCGAGCGCGTGTCCAAGTGGGCCGAGAACACCGACGTGTTCCACGTGCACCGTGTGGACGAGCAGCTCGCCAAGGGCATGGACCGCAAGGTCTGGCTGCCCTCCGGCGGCTCGCTGGTCATCGACCGCACCGAGGCGATGACCGTCGTGGACGTCAACACCGGCAAGTTCACCGGCGTCGGCGGAACGCTCGAGGAGACCGTGACGCGGAACAACCTCGAGGCGGCCGAGGAGATCGTGCGGCAGCTCCGCCTGCGCGACATCGGCGGCATCATCGTCATCGACTTCATCGACATGGTGCTCGAGTCCAACCGTGACCTGGTGCTGCGCCGTCTGGTCGAGTGCCTCGGCCGGGACCGCACCAAGCACCAGGTGGCGGAGGTGACGTCGCTCGGTCTGGTCCAGATGACGCGCAAGCGTGTCGGCCAGGGCCTCGTCGAGGCGTTCTCCGAGACGTGCGAGCACTGCAAGGGCCGCGGGTTCATCGTGCACGAGGAGCCCATCGAGAAGTCGGGCAACGGCACGGCCTCCGCCGCTGCGGCGGCGTCGTCCGACGAGGGCGCGCGCTCCGCACGGTCGCGCCGCAAGCGCGGCAAGGACAAGGTGGCTCCGGTGGCGGAGCAGGCAGCGCCGATCGCCAGCCTGCCAGAGGAGCGGTCCGAGGCCCGCGAGGCCGTCAAGGCCACGCTCGCAACGATCGCCGCTGCCGCACAGCACGCGCACGAGCCGAAGGACCCCTCCCAGGAGGGGCCGGTCACGCTGGACCAGATCCAGCTCCCGACCGCAGGCCTGGCCTCCTCGTCGACGTCGGTGAGCTCCAGCTCACCCGACTCGCCCGACTCGCCCGCGTACGCCGCGCAGGCGGCGAGCGAGACGCCGGAGGGGGGCTCCGGCACTGGGCAGCCGGAGCCGCCCAAAGGAGCCGGCGACGAGGTCGCCTGAGCAGAAGAAGGGATTCTGGGCGAGGCTGTTCGGCCTCTGACCTGATCCGCACGAGGGTCGCCACCGCAAGGTGGCGGCCCTCGTTTTTCGTGCCCGGACGTCTTGGCCGGGAATCTCCCTTGCGGCTCGGCCATGTTCTGTGGTTCATTAGTGGAGTGATGAACCGACGAAGCAACGAACCGCAAGACCTGGAGACCGAGATGACTACGACCGTCGCACGGCCGGCCGCGATCCGGCTGGGGTACGTCGACAACCTGCGGGTCCTGCTGACCGTGCTGGTCCTGGCCCACCACAGCGCCCTGACCTACGGAGCGCTCCCGCTCTGGTACTGGACCGAGCCGAGCACCAGCCCCTCCGGCGTCGCGCTGATGCTGCTGGTGGTCGCGAACCAGCTCTATTTCATGGGCTTCTTCTTCATGCTCTCCGGTCTCTTCGTGCCGGGGTCCGTGGACCGCAAGGGCCCAGGCGCCTTCGCTCGGGACCGCTTGTTCCGGCTCGGGGTTCCGCTGGCGGCGTTCTGGCTGGTGGCGCGGCCGGTGCTGCACCTGCCGGAGTGGCCGGCGCGCAGCGCCGAGGGGGAGTCCCTGCTGCACTTCTGGTTCACCGTCGGCGACCCCGGACCGCTCTGGTTCGTCGAGGTGCTCCTGGTGATGTCGCTCGCGTACGCCGCCTTCCGTGCCCTGCGCGCCCGGCTCGCCGCCCGCTCCGGCGTGGTCGACGCCGGGCAGCCGGTGGCAGCCGACGTCCGGCCCCGTCCGGTCCGCTTCCGGGCGATCGCGGGGCTCGTGGCCCTGCTGACGGTCGCGACGTTCCTCTGGCGGTTCCTGGTGCCGGCCGGGACCTACTGGCAGCTCGTCGGCCTGCCCTCCCCGGCGTACCTGCCGCAGTACGCGATCTTCTTCGTGGTCGCGCTGCTGGCCGCGCGCCGGGGGTGGCTCGCCGCGCTCACCGTGCGACAGGGCAGGGTTTCGCTGGTCGTGGCGCTCGTCGGCCTGGTCCTGGCGCTCGGCACCAGCGCACTCGCGACCGCGCCGGGGGCCGGCGTCCTTGCCCAGCTGGTCGCTTCCCTCGCCGAGAACGTCTTCGCCGTGAGCATGGTCCTGACGCTGCTGGTGCTGTTCCGGGAGCGGTTCGCCGGGCAGCCCGCGTGGGCGCGGACGGCCGCACGAAACTCGTTCGCGGTGTACGTGATCCACCCGCTGGTGCTCGTCGGGGTCGCGATGCTGCTCGCGCCGCTGGTCGCACCGGCGGGCGTGAAGTTCCTGATCCTGCTCACGCTCTCGGTGCCGCTGTGCTGGGGGTTCGCCCACCTGCTGCGGCGGATCCCAGGAGTGTCGCGGGTGCTGTAGGCGTCCGGCGCGCTCCGCTCCACGGAGCGCGCCGCCGCCCGGAGCGGGGCGGGTGTCAGCCTTGCGGGGAGAGCCGCGTGTAGAAGTTTCCGATGGTCCGCGAGAAGAGCTCCGGGAACTGCTGGTTCCACGGGTGCCCGGCGCGCGGGACGATGCGCAGCTCGGCGTTCGGCACAGCAGCGGCGATCTCGCGCGCCGCCGGGATGTTGGCCACGTCGCGGCTGCCGCACAGGACGAGGGTCGGTGCCGCGATGCTCGCGAGCCGTCCCCGGAAGTTCGCGTCCGCGACCACCTGGAGGGCGCCGAGCCACTGCGCCTTGGTCATGGCCATCCCCTGGGCGGTGCGCTCCGGGAGCATCCGGACCATCGTCCGTTGCACCGCCATGAGAGCGGGGTGCGGACGTACCTGGCTGCCCGAGAGCACCAGCGAGGCGACCCGGTCGGGAGCGTCGAGAGCGATCTGGGTGGCCGTCATGGCACCGAGCGAGAGGCCGCACACGTGCACTCGCTCGAGGCCGCGCTCGTCGAGCAGGTCGCGAAGCGCGTCGGCCGCACCCTCGATCGTGAACTCACCCGGCGTGGCCGCCCGGTCGAGACCGGGGATCTCGGGGGCCAGGCCGACGAACCCGGCCGGCAGTGCGCGCAGCTGCGCGTCCCACGGGTCGACGCCGGCACCCAGCCCGGGGAGGAAGAGCACTGTCTCGGCGTTGGTGGCCATGTGCGGCAACCTAACGGAATGCTTGACTGGCAGCCATGAAAGCCGGTCTGGGCGCTGGGCGCCTCGAAGTCATCGCAGGCCCCATGTTCGCGGGCAAGTCCGAGGAGCTGCTGCGGCGGGTGCGGCGCGCCAGGGTCGCCGGGCGCGGGGTGCTGGTGGTGAGCCACGCGCTGGACGCCCGGCGGGGCGTCGGCCGGGTGAGCTCGCACTCGGGGCAGGGCGTGCCGTCGCAGACGGTGTCGGACGCCGCAGACATCCCCGCCCTGCTCGAACCCGGCACGGGAGCCGGTCGGGGCGCCGGCGGGGGCACCAGCAGGGACGCCGGTGCCGGGACAGAGCTCGTCGCCATCGACGAGGCGCAGTTCTTCGGCGCCGGTCTCGTCCCCGTGGTCTCGGACCTCGCGGGCCGCGGCCTCGTGGTGATCGTGGCGGGGCTGTCGGTCACGTTCGACGCGCAGCCCTTCGCGCCGCTGCCCGAGCTGATGGCACTCGCGGAGTCGGTGGAGAAGCTCACGGCCGTGTGCTCCGTGTGCGGAGCGGACGCCGCGTTCCACGTCCGGGTCGCCGGGGCGCCACCGGTGCCCGACGCCGGTGGTGCCGGTCCGGGTGGCGCGCTCGTCCCGGTCGCCGCACACGTGGGCGGGTCGGAGTCGTACGAGGCGCGCTGCCGGAGGCACAAGGACGCGTGATCGGCAAGACGTCAGGTGATCGGCAACCCGGGCTGCCGATCACCTGACGTTCTACCGACCACCCAGGCCCCCTGCCCGCGACCTCGCCACGGGGTCAGACGTTGCGGAGCGACTTGTACTGCGGGCAGTCGAACGGGTCGCGTGCCGCGAGCCCCACCCGGTTCAGGTACTCGACGACGATCATGTACGACTGCGCCAGGCTCGTCTCGGTGTAGGGGATGTCGAGGTTCGCGCAGTGCTCCCGGACGATGGCGGCGGTCCGGATGAGGTGCGGCCGCGGCATGCTCGGGAACAGGTGGTGCTCGATCTGGAAGTTGAGCCCACCCATGAGGATGTTCATGAACCATCCGCCGCGGATGTTGCGTGAGGTCAGCACCTGCTTCGAGAGGAAGTCGAGCTTGCTGTCCGCTGGGATGATCGCCATGCCCTTGTGGTTCGGGGCGAACGACGCGCCCATGTAGACGCCGAAGACGGCCATCTGGACACCGAGGAACGCGAAGGCCATCCCGAGCGGCAGCACCATGAACAGGATCGCGATGTAGACGCTGAGGCGGACCGTGATGAGCACCAGCTCACGCACGCGGGCCCGCAGGGTCTCGGGCGTTCCCCGGAAGAGCGACTGGACCGACGTGATGTGCAGGTTCAGGCCCTCGAGCGTGAGCAGCGGGAAGAACAGCCAGCCCTGGTAGCGGTTGATCCACCGCTTGAGTCCGCGGTGCTGGCGGACGCCGTCCTCGGTGAACGCGATCGTGTCGTTCGCGATGTCCGGGTCCTTGTCGACCTTGTTCGGGTTCGCGTGGTGCCGGGTGTGCTTGTTCATCCACCACGAGTAGCTGATGCCGACCACCACGTTGGCGAGGAGGCGCCCCACGCGGTCGTTGCGGGGGCCGGACTCGAAGACCTGGCGGTGCGACGCCTCGTGAGCGACAAAGGCGAACTGCGTCAGCACCAGGCCGAGTGCGCCTGCCATGAGGAGCTGGAACCACGAGTCGCCCAGCAGGACGAACCCGGTGATGATCCCGCCGAGCGCGACGGTGAGCGCGGCGAGGGTCCAGGCGTAGTAGTGGTGAGCACGGTGGAGCAGGCCGGCGTCGCGCACGGTGCGTGCTAGCGACGAATAGGTGCTGGTCACCGGCTGCGCGTCGGGGTCGCGAGGTTTCGTCGGGCGGAAGCCTTCGCGGACGTTGGGGGCAGCTTGGGCCATGGTGGTCCTCACATGCTCGGTTTCGACTTCTCAGCCGCGGATCGGACGATTTCGTCCATGGTGCAGATACCCCGAGCCTACGGGACCGTAGGTTACGGTCGCGCGGGGCACATGTGGACGCCTCGCGAAGGGTTCTAGACGGTGCTTTGACCTGTTCTTGTCGTTCACTCCGCGACGTCTTCGATGAGCGGGACGAACCGGTACCCGCCGTGGTCGGTCGCGCGGGTCCTTCCGTCCGGCAGGCGCTCGATGAGCAGCAGCGTCGTCCGGATCGGGATGACCATGCGGCCGCCGTACCCGACCTGCTCCACCAGTGCGCGAGGGAGCGCGGGGGCCGCCGCCGACACGAGGATCCGGTCCCAGCCGTTCGGCCGAGGGTGACCGAGCACACCGGGCGTCGCCTGCTCGACGCTCGCCCACTGCATGCCGGTACGTCCGACGTTGGCAGCTCCCCAGCCGGCGAGCCGGTCGTCCCGCTCCACGCCCAGCACCGAACCGTGCGGTCCGACCAGGTAGGCGAGCAGTGCGGTGGTCCAGCCGGAGCCCGCGCCGACGTCGAGCACGCGCGCACCCAGCGGCACGCGCAGCAGGCGGAGCATGGCGGCTACCGTCGCGGGCTGCGACGACGTCTGCCCACGCCCGATCGGCAGCGGCCGGTCCTGGCGCGCGAGCGGCCGCTGCGACCGCGGCAGGAACTCACGACGGGGGACCGCGCGCATGGCACGTGCGATGTCGTCGTGCTCGGCTGCCAGATCAAAGACCATCGGATCACCCGGTTCCAGGGTAGGCACAGGCGTATCCAGGTCGCCAGGTGCCTACCCCGGGCTCTCGTTCCGGGTGGGTCGGCTCAGCGGGAGCCGACGGGCTCCGGCTCCCCGGCGTCCGCCCCGGCGTCCGCCGTCGGGTCTGCCGGCCCGTTGGTGGGCACCTCGGCCTGCTCCGGCCGGTACCACTCGGTCAGCGCAGGGTCCTCGGAGTCCAGCCACGCGCCCGCGCCCTTGTCGGCGCCCTCGGTGCGCACGACGCCGACCACGAAGTCGTCGCCGTGCTCCTGGATGCCCGTCCGCACGCCCTGCACGATCGCCTCGCGGGCGTAGCGGCGGCGTAGCGTCAGCGGGTCGCGGGCCAGATCCTTTGCCCACGCGAACATCACGAGGATCACGATGAACGCGAACGGCAGCGCGGTGATGATGACGAGGCTCTGCAGGCCGTTCAGGGCGAGCGAGCCACCACCCACGAGCAGCACGCCCGCGATCGCGGCCAGCGCGAGGCCCCACACGACGGTGACCCAGGGGCTCGGCGTCGGGTTGCCGCGCTGGGACAGGCTCGCCATGACGATGGCCCCTGAGTCGGCGCTGGTCACGAAGAAGATGACGATGGAGATCATCGCGATCACCGACGTGAACGTGCCGAACGGCAGCTCCCGCAGCAGGGCGAAGAGCATGTCCTGCGGTGACTCGGCGGAGCTGAGCGCTCCGTTCGCCTGCTCCACCCACATGGACGTGCCGCCAAGGACGGTGAACCACACGAGGCAGACGAGGCTCGGCGCCACGATGACGGTGGTGACGAACTCGCGCAGCGTGCGGCCACGGCTGATCTTGGCGATGAACAAGCCGACGAACGGGGTCCAGGACACCCACCACGCCCAGTAGTACGTGGTCCACGAGTCCATGAACGGCTGGGCGTCCGGAGTGGTCACGGCGGTCTGCGCCATGAGGCGGAACGAGTCGCCGACGAACTCCATCAGCGTGCCCTGGAAGAGGTTGAGCAGGAACGCCGTGGGGCCGGCCACGAACACGAAGACGCCGAGCAGCGCGGCCACGACCATGTTGATGTTCGACAGGGCGCGGATCCCGCGTTTCACACCGGAGACGGCCGACACGATGAACGCCATGGACAGGATCGCGATGATCACGATGATCGCGCCGTTGCCGAGCGGGCCGATGCCGGAGACGATCTCCACGCCACGGCCGATCTGCAGCGCGCCGATGCCGAGTGTCACGGCGACGCCGAACAGCGTCACGATGATCGCGAAGGTGTCGATGACGGAGCCGACCCAACCCTTGGTCCGCTCGCCGAAGATCGGCTCGAGCAGTGAGGAGATCAGGGCGGGGCGACCCTTGCGGAACGACGCGTAGGCCACCGCGCCGCCGACCAGGGCGTAGTAGGCCCAGGCCATGGGGCCCCAGTGGAAGACGGTCTGCACGATCGCGGCGTGCATCGCCTGGTTGGTGCCGGGTGCGAGGCCCTCGTAGGCGGGCGGCAGGTCCAGGAAGTACGTCATGGGTTCGTACGGGCCGAAGAAGAGCAGTCCCACGCCGATCCCGGCGGAGAACATCATCGCGAGCCACGAGCCGGTGCTGAACTCGGGCTTCTCGTTGTCCTGCCCGAGCCGGATGCCGCGGTAGCGCCCGTAGCCGAGCCACATCATGAAGATGAAGACGGTGATCGTGAGCAGACCGAACAGCCAGCCGAAGGACCCGGAGACCCAGCTCAGGCCCGCTGCCGAGGCCGAGGCCAGGCTCTCGGGCCACACGACACCCCAGGCGATGACGCCGGCGACGAGAACCGCGGCGAACACGAACACGCCCCAGTTGGTGCCGAAGTTGCTGCCGGTGCGTTCGACCCCCAGGCCGGGCAGCAGTGCGGGATGGTCGGTGGGTTTGCCGTTGTTCTTGCGGCTCGCCATCGGAGGTTCCTCTCGGTGCGGCGAAGAATTCTCGGTCAAAAAACAGTCACGGACGTTACCAGGTGACGTGGTCAAAACTTTGTCCCGTCGCTATCTAATGAGCGATTCGGTATGTTTACGGTCGGAGAATTGGCTGCCTGACTGGGATGCAAGATCATTTCGAGGCGATCTGTGCGACCGGACACACGGGTGAGCGCGCAGCGAGGGTGGGCAAGGCCACGTGGCTACCGGTTTGAACCCGTCAGGTGCGTCGCGTAACCTAGTGCTTCGGTGTGCTGTCTGCGCACCCGTCCTGCGTGCCCATGGCGCATCGCACTCGACCGCCGCGGCGGAGCGAGTCACAGCAAAGCCGGTGGATTCCGTCGTGCGCGCACGCCAAGACTAGAGAGATGAGCTGAACGTGGTGTACGCGATCGTCAAGGCCGGTGGCCGTCAGGAGAAGGTGTCCGTCGGGAGCATCGTCGTCATGGACCGTGTCCAGGCGACCCCCGGTGAGATTCTCGAGCTCCCGGCACTCCTGCTCGTGGATGGGGAGAAGGTGACCACCGACGCGGCGAAGCTGGCGAAGGTCAAGGTCACCGCAGAGGTCGTTCGGGACGAGAAGGGTCCGAAGATCGTGATCCTCAAGTTCAAGAACAAGACCGGCTACCGCAAGCGTCAGGGTCACCGTCAGTCGCTGACCCGGCTCAAGGTCACCGGCATCAAGTGACTTCCGCTGAGGGCCTCCTCCGATGAGTCTCCTCTGATGAGAGCCCGCGCGTGATCCAGATACTTCTTCTTCTCCTTCGTCCCGAAAGAACAGGTCCAGCAGATGGCACACAAGAAGGGCGCGAGCTCCTCGCGCAACGGTCGTGACTCCAATGCCCAGCGCCTCGGCGTGAAGCGCTTCGGTGGCCAGGTCGTGAAGGCCGGCGAGATCATCGTCCGCCAGCGCGGCACCCACTTTCACCCGGGCGTCAACGTGGGTCGCGGCAAGGACGACACCCTGTTCGCCCTGACCCCCGGCGCCGTGCAGTTCGGTGCCCGTCGTGGCCGCAAGGTCATCGACATCGTCACCGCCGACGCCTGAGCTCGTAGCGCAACCGCAGACTCCGGCGTAGCCGGAGCTGCCCGAGCCTCGGCATTCGCGTGAGGGAGCGCACCGGTGACGGTGCGCTCCCTTCGCATTTTCGCGAGCGGCCCGTCCCGGGCGGCTCCACCTGAGCAGTACTTGAGAGGATCGAGACATGGCCAGCTTCGTAGACCGGGTGGTGCTTCACGCCGCCGGGGGTAACGGCGGGAACGGCTGCGCCTCGATCCGCCGCGAAAAGTTCAAGCCCCTCGCAGGGCCCGACGGCGGTAACGGTGGCGACGGCGGCACCGTCAAGCTGCTCGTCGACGCGAGCACCACCACCCTCCTCGAGTACCACCACTCGCCGCACCGGCGAGCGACGTCGGGCACGCAGGGGCAGGGCGGCGACAAGGACGGTAGCAAGGGCGGCGACCTGGTACTGCGCGTGCCGGACGGCACCGTCGTGAAGGACCTGGACGGCAACGTCCTGGCGGACCTCGTGGGCGACGGCGCCGAGTACGTCGTCGCGGCGGGCGGCAAGGGCGGCCTGGGCAACCGGGCGCTGTCGTCGCAGACGCGCAAGGCCCCCGGCTTCGCGCTGCTCGGTGAGGAGGGCGATGCGGCCGACATCGAGCTCGAGGTCAAGACGATCGCCGACGTGGCGCTCGTGGGCTTCCCGAGCGCGGGCAAGTCGTCGCTGATCGCCGCCATCTCCGCGGCACGGCCCAAGATCGCGGACTACCCGTTCACGACCCTGGTGCCGAACCTCGGCGTCGTGCAGGCAGACCAGTCGCGGTTCACCGTCGCGGACGTGCCGGGCCTGATCCCTGGTGCGAGCGAGGGCAAGGGCCTGGGTCTGGAGTTCCTGCGGCACATCGAGCGCACGGCGATGATCGTCCACGTGCTCGACTGCGCCACGCTGGAGCCCGGTCGCGACCCGATCAGCGACCTCGACGTGATCGAGGCAGAGCTCGCCGCCTACGCGGGCGACATCGGCATCGAGGGCGGCCGCGTGCCGCTCACCGAGCGCCCCCGGCTCGTGGTGCTCAACAAGATCGACGTGCCAGAGGCCCGCGAGCTCGCGGAGTTCGTGAAGTCCGACCTCGAGGCGCGCGGGCTGCGGGTCTTCGAGATCTCCACCGCCAGCCACGAGGGTCTGCGCGAGCTGAAGTTCGCCCTGGCGGAGATCGTGGAGAAGGCCCGAGCGGCCGCGCCCGCGCCGGAGCCCGCTCCGGTGGTGCTGCGCCCGCGCGCCGTTGACGAGTCGCGGTTCACCGTGCGCCGCCTCGGTGGCGACGAGACCGGCTACTGGTTCGAGGTGCGCGGCACCAAGCCCGAGCGCTGGGTGAAGCAGACCGACTTCAACAACGACGAGGCAGTCGGCTTCCTCGCCGACCGGCTGGCGAAGATCGGCATCGAGGACGGTCTGTTCAAGGCCGGCGCCGTCGCCGGCGACGAGGTGCGCATCGGCAACCCGAGCAACGCCGTCGTCTTCGACTGGGAGCCCACGCTGCAGACCGGTCCGGAGCTGCTCGGCGGCCGCGGTACCGACCTCCGGCTCGAGCAGAGCGAGCGGCCGACGCGCGGCGACAAGCGCCGGGAGTTCAACGAGCGCATGGACGCCAAGACCGAGGCCCGGCGCGAGCTGTGGACCGAGCGCGAGGCCGGCGTCTGGACGGACCCGGACGAGAGCTGACGCCCCGCCCCGACGTGTCGGACGTAGGACCTGTACGTCTGACGCGTCCGGGCGGGCTCTGACCCGTCGGCTGCCCGGACCGTGGAATGACCGCGCGCCCGAGGGCACGCTCCGGTGAAGATGTGGGCGTGAACCCCCTCGGCCCTTCGGGCGAAACCCAGGACGCTCGGCTCGAGCAGAGCGCCCGGTCCGCCGTCGCCGACGCCCGGCGCGTGGTGGTGAAGATCGGCTCGTCGTCGCTGACCGGCCCGGACGGGCACCTCGACGTCGGGGCGCTGCGCGGGGTCGTCGAGGTCCTCGCGGCCCGGCAGGCCGGCGGCACCCAGATCGTGCTCGTCACCTCGGGCGCCATCTCGGCAGGGATCGGCCCCCTCGGGCTCGGGACGAGGCCCCGCGACCTCGCCACGATGCAGGCGGCCGCGTCGGTGGGCCAGGGCCAGCTCGCCGGCCGGTACCAGGAGGAGTTCGCGGCGTTCGGGATCCAGATCGGCCAGATCCTGCTGACCGCTGAGGACACCGTTCGTCGCGCCCGCTACCGCAACGCGCAGCGTGCGCTGGAGCGGCTGCTCGCCCTCGGTGTCGTGCCGGTCATCAACGAGAACGACGCCGTGACCACCGACGAGCTGAAGTTCGGCGACAACGACCGCCTCGCGGCGCTCGTGTCGCACCTCGTGCGGGCCGATGCCCTGCTGCTCCTGACCGACGTCGATGGCCTGCACGACGCGCCGCCGTCGCGCCCCGGTGCCCGCCGGATCCCGCTGGTCGGCGACCTCGCCGAGATCGCCGGCGTCGAGGTGACCGCGCGCGGCAGCGCCGTCGGTACTGGCGGCATGGTCACCAAGCTGGAGTCGGTGCGGATCGCCACCGGCGCGGGCGTCCCCACCGTCCTCACGCTCGCCGGCAACGCGGCCGCCGCGCTCGCCGGGGACGACGTCGGCACGTTCTTCACCGCCACCGGACGCCGCACGTCCGCACGCCGCCTGTGGATTGCGCACGCCGCCCGTACGGAGGGCCGCCTCCACCTGGACGACGGCGCCGCGCGTGCCGTCCTCGGGGGCCGCGCCTCGCTGCTGCCCGCCGGGATCACCCGGGCCGAGGGCCAGTTCGACGCCGGTGACCCGGTGGAGCTCGTCGCTCCCGACGGCACGGTCGTCGCTCGGGGGCTCGTCGCCTTCGACGCGAGCGACCTCCCTGCCCTGCTCGGCCGCTCCACCTATGCGCTGCGCGAGGAGCTGGGGGAGGGCTACGACCGCGTCGTCGTGCACAGGGACGACCTCGTGCTCGACCGGCCGACGGGCTGACCGGACCGGTTCGAGACCGGTCGGTTGCACTGATCCGTCGTCGACCTCGGTCTGGTGAGTGTCCGCACCACGGATTCGCCCTCGGCATCCGGGCCCGCCCGACGTACTCTCGACGCATGACGACAGTGAGCCAGGACGAGGCGGCCCGTACCGGAGGCGACACTCCCGGAGCAGCCACACCGCCGCCGCCCTCGCCCCACGAAGCCCTTGCTCCGCGGCGGGACTTCGCGGGCACCCCGGGTGCGGCTGCGCCGTCGGACACGGCGGACGTCACCGCGGACGTCACCGCCACGGTGCGCGACGTCGCCCGGCGCGCCAAGGTCGCCGCGCGCACCCTGGCCACGGCGAACCGCATGACGAAGGACGCCGCGCTCGGGGCGGTCTCGGACGCGCTGGTCACCGCGGCGGACCGGATCGTGGCCGCGAACGCCGAGGACGTGGAGCGCGGACGTGCCAACGGGATGTCCGACGGCCTCCTGGACCGGCTCGCCCTCACCCCGGAGCGGATCGCGCAGATCGCTGACGCGCTGCGCGACGTCTCGGGCCTGCCCGATCCCGTCGGCGAGGTGGTGCGCGGGCAGACCCTGCCCAACGGCCTGCGCCTGCGTCAGATCCGGGTGCCCATGGGCGTGGTCGGCATGATCTACGAGGCCCGTCCCAACGTCACGGTCGACGCCGCCGGCCTGGCGTGGAAGTCCGGCAACGCGGTGATCCTGCGCGGGGGGAGCGCGGCGGCGTCGTCGAACGCGGTGATCGTCGCGGTGATGCGGGACGCTCTCGAGGCCCACGGCCTCCCGGCCGACCTGGTCCAGTCGATCGACGCGTACGGCCGGGCGGGCGGCGTGGCGCTCATGCGCGCCCGCGGCCTCGTGGACGTGCTGATCCCGCGGGGTGGTGCCGACCTCATCCAGACGGTGGTCCGCGAGTCCCTCGTGCCCGTCATCGAGACGGGGGTCGGGAACGTGCACGTCTACGTGGACGCGACGGCCGACGTCGCCATGGCCGTCGCGATAGTGCTGAACGCGAAGACCCAGCGGGTCGGTGTGTGCAACGCCGCCGAGACGCTGCTCGTGCACGAGGACGCCGCGGCCTCGTTCCTGCCGGTCGCGCTCGCCGCGCTGGCCGACGCCGGCGTGGTGCTGCACGGTGACCCGGGAGCCATGTCCTTTGCCCCCGGCGGTGCCGACATGGTTCCCGCGACGGACGAGGACTGGGCAACGGAGTACCTGGCCCTGGAGCTCGGCGTGCGGGTGGTGCCGTCTCTGGACGCGGCGATCGAGCACATCCGCACCTGGTCCTCCGGGCACACGGAGGCGATCGTCACGAAGGACATCGCTGCGGCGGACCGGTTCGTCGCGGAGGTCGACTCCGCCGCGGTGATGGTGAACGCGTCGACCCGGTTCACCGACGGTGGCGAGCTCGGCCTCGGTGCGGAGATCGGCATCTCCACGCAAAAGCTGCATGCGCGTGGTCCCATGGGACTGACCGAGCTCACCACCACCAAGTGGGTGGTCACCGGCGACGGGCACGTCAAGCCTTGAGGGTTTGCGGGCGTTCTGGAGACCTCCCCAGGATCTCCTTGCGACCCGGTGCCGCTATGTTCCTGCCGCAATTCGTCCGTGAGAGACTAAAGGCCATCTGAGCACGTCCAACTAGGAGGAACACCCGTGCTGCACAACGCTGTCCTGGCCGCTGAGGCTGCCGCGGAGCACGCCGACGAGCCGATCGCTCCGATCGTCCTCGGCCTGATCGCTTTTGGCGCGCTCCTGGTCGCCCTGCTCGTCACGTTCGCGTTCCGCAACGTCGGCAACCGGCACTGATCCGCCAGACGGGAGCCTGACGACCAGATGAGCGCACCCACCGTATGAGTGCCCCCACTGGGACCAGGCCGCGCATCGGGGTGATGGGCGGCACGTTCGATCCCATCCACCACGGACACCTCGTGGCCGCGAGCGAAGCGGTCGCCCACCTGGGGCTGGACGAAGTCGTCTTTGTCCCCACGGGCCGGCCGGGGTTCAAGCAGGAGCAGCGAGTCACCCCGGCGGAGCACCGCTATCTCATGACGGTGATCGCCACGGCGTCGAACCCGCGCTTCACCGTGAGCCGCGTCGACATCGACCGAGCGGGCCTCACCTACACGGTGGACACCCTCCGAGATCTCCGTGACCAGCGCCCGGAGGCGGACCTCTATTTCATCTCGGGTGCGGACGCCATCCAGCAGATTCTTCGGTGGAAGGATGCCGAGAAGCTGTGGGACATGGCACACTTCGTCGCTGTCACACGGCCAGGGCACATGCTCTCCGTGGACGGGCTGCCTCGGGACGGTGTGACGACGCTCGAGGTTCCCGCGCTAGCTATCTCCTCGACCGACTGTCGTCGTCGGGCCGAGGAGGGGTTGCCGGTCTGGTATCTGGTGCCTGACGGCGTGGTCCAGTACATCGCCAAGCACGGACTGTATCGAGGTCTTCACGATGAGTGACAACAAGGGTCGTCCCATGACGCGCCGCGAGATTCGCGAGCGTGAGGCTGCCGCCGCGGCCGCCGCTGGTGGTGCCGGTAGCGCCGGTGGTGCTTACCCGCCGCAGGGCGGGCAGCAGGAGCCGCACCGTGGCGCGCCCGCGCCTGAGGGAGGTTGGTCGCCGCAGAACCCGCCGGTGGCTCGGCCGCCGCAGGCGACGGGTGGCTCGCGCGGTGTGGACGCGACCGGTCGTCTGACGCCCGTGCAGCAGCCCGGTGGCAACCCTCCGCCGCCGTACGGTTCCGGGGGGCCCGGTCAGGGCCGGCCCGGCGCGGCGCCGTCCGGCACGGCGGGCCACGGTGCCCCGCCGTCCGGTCCTGGTAATCGTGCTCCTGGGCCGGGTGGCCAGGGGCCTGGTGCTCCTGGTCAGCGTCCCGGCCCGGGTGGACCGGGCCAGCAGGGTCCAGGCTCGCAGGGCGGTCAGGGGCCGCAGGGTGGCCCGCCGCCCAGCCCGTTCGGCTCCCGTCCGTCCGCAGCTCCCGTGCCGCCCGCCCCCCAGCAGGGTCGGTCCGGCCGGTTCGGTGGACAGAATGCTCCCCAGGGCCCCGGTCCTGGCGGGCCAGGCGCTCCCGGCAGGTCCGGTGACCCCGGCCAGACGACGCAGTGGGGTGCCGCTCCGCCTGCGCCGACGCAGCCGCCGTCGGGCCCGCCGTCACCGTTCGGTACCCGATCCGGTGCCCCGGGCGCGCCCGGAGCACCGGCCGGTCTCGGTCAGCAGCGCCCTGGCGGACCCGGACAGCCGGCCGGCGTTCCGCCCAGCGGGATGTCGGGCGGCGGCGCCGCTCCCGCCCTTCCCTGGGAGGCCGGCGCGCAGGCGGCTCCGCAGTCGCTGCCGCCGGGTGGCGGTCCCGCCGCCCCGGCTTCCCCGTTCCCCGGGCGCCCTGGCGCCGGTGGCCCTGCCGCCGGCCAGCTGGGCGGTCCGGGACAGCAGCAGCCTGGCGGTCCCGGTGGCCAGTTCGGACCCGGTCCGGTCGCTCCGTCCCGATCTTCCCGCCGCGACGCGGACGAGGAGTGGGCCGAGGAGGAGGACGAGGGACCGCAGTACACCTGGCTCCACTACATCATCCTGGTGGTCGTCGCGTTCGTGCTGGGCCTCCTGATCTGGAAGCTCGTGCTCGAGGGCGACAGCGCCATCCCGCAGGACCAGGCCGCGGCCCTGCTGGGCACCCTCCCGGGTGGGTTACCCGGCGCTTTCACAGGAGGTGGTGCGGCATGACCGCGACAGACCGGGCTACAGAGCTTGCGATCCTTGCCGCGCGAGCGGCGAGCAGCGTCAAGGCGCAGGAGATCATCGCGCTCGACGTGAGCGAGCAGCTGGTGCTGACCGACGTGTTCCTTATCGCGTCCGGCGCCAGCGAACGACAGGTCTCGGCGATCGTCGACGCCGTCGAGGAGTCGCTCTTCAAGGAGGGCGTCAAGCCGATCCGGCGGGAGGGCAAGTCCCAGGCCCGTTGGGTGCTGATCGACTTCGGCGACGTCGTCGTGCACGTGCAGCACGCCGAGGACCGCACGTACTACGCACTCGAGCGGCTCTGGAAGGACTGCCCGGCGATCCAGCTCCCCGAGGACGCGCAGGGTGGCGGTGACACCGGCGAGTACAGCGACCCCGACGACGGCGCGATCCACCTGGCCGGGGACGCACGCCGGTGACGGCGGGCACGATCGTGCTGCTGCGCCATGCGCGCACGGCATACAACGCGGGACTGCGCCTGCAGGGCCAGATCGACATCCCCCTCGACGAGGTCGGACGCTGGCAGGCGGAGCAGGGCGCTACGGCGCTGGCGGCATCGCACAAGGGCTCCCTCGTGGTGGCCAGCGACCTGCAGCGGGCACGGGACACGGCCGTCGCCTACGCGCGGCACGTGGGCCTGGAGGTCGTGGCCGACGCAGGGCTCCGTGAGCGCTCGTTCGGTATCTGGGAGGGCATGACCGACACCGAGATCGTCGAGCGCTGGCCGGACGAGCACGCGGTCTGGCGAAGCGGTGGCGAGCCCCCGGTCGAGGGCGTCGAGCCAAAGGACGCCGTCGCCCGACGCATGGAGGAGGCAGTGCTGCGGCACGCCGAAGCGCTGAGTGCGGGTGAGACGCTCGTCGTCGTGTCGCACGGGTCGGCGATCACGCAGGCGATCACCCGGCTGCTGGGCCTCGACCCGGCGACGTGGCGCGGGCTGCACGGCCTGCACAACGTGCACTGGTCGCACCTGCGTGCCTCTGGGCCGGGTGCGACGCCGGCGTGGCGGCTCCTCGCGCACAACGTGGGCGCCGGATATCCGCTCGATACCTGGCAGTCCGGGCCGGAAGCGCGGCAGTGACGAGCCGGCGCCGGGCAGGGCGCCGGACCGCGTGACAGAACGCACGGGGTTTTGATTTGGTCCCTGGCGTCGGTCTGCATAGACTAACGACGCTCGCCCGGCCGGAATGGCTGGGAGAGACCAATCGGGGCTGTGGCGCAGCTGGTAGCGCACCTGCATGGCATGCAGGGGGTCGGGGGTTCGAGTCCCCCCAGCTCCACCGATCGTGATGACGCGGGACATCGTAGGTTGATGTCCCGCGTCATTTCTGTTTCCGGGAGCCCGGGGCGCACGAGCCGATGATTTCCCGTGCGTTCGGGAGTCGGTCGTATGACCGCTCCGAGGAAAGGGACCCACGATGATCACCACGCTCCGCAGCTTCAGCGGCCTCTCGGTGGACGACGCCGAAGCCGCCCTCCGCTTCTATCGCGACACGCTTGGCCTGCCCGCGCGCGAGAACGCCATGGGCGGTCTCGACATCGACCTCACCGACGGCTCGACGGTGTTCGTCTACCCGAAGGGGGAGGCGCACGCGCCGGCGTCGTACACCGTGCTCAACCTCGTGGTGCCAGACATCGACGAGGCGGTGACGGAGCTGGAAGCCGCGGGGGTGAGCCTGATCCGGTACCCCGGGTTCGACCAGGACGAGCGCGGCGTATCGCGCAGCACCGACCCGAGCAAGGGGCCGACGATCGGCTGGATCGCCGACCCGGCGGGCAACGTCATCGCGCTCATCCAGGACTGAGTCGGCGCTGGTCCAGCAGCTCGGGCCGGTCGAGCCGTTCGCGGGGCGTCGATCCCGTGCCGGTTGACCGGTGCGACCCGCCGTGCCTATCGTCCACAGCGGACGAGGGGAGAAGGCCGTGGACGTCGACGAGCTGCTGGACCTTGAGCACCAGGGGTGGAAGTCCCTGTGCGACAGCACGGGTGCGGACTTCTACGGGTCGGTCATGACAGAGGACGGAGTCATGGTCCTGGCCAACGGTGTGGTCCTCGACCGGCCGGCGGTCGTGGCATCCCTGGGCGCCGCACCGCCCTGGCGCACCTACCGGATCTCGGACGAGCGGCTGATCCGGCTCGGGGACCGCGACGCGATCCTCGTCTACACGGGCCGTGCCTACCGCGACGGCGCCGAGCCGGCGTTCGTGGCGCTGATGTCGAGCGTCTACACCCGGCAGGACGACGCGTGGCGGCTCGCGCTCTACCAGCAGACGCCGGTGCCGCAGACCGGCTGAGCGGCAGTGCGCTCGCCCCGGTCTCAGCCCACGGGCCGCGGGTACGCGTCGCCCCAGGCGTCGAGCCACCCGACCACCTGGTCGAGGGACCTGCCGAGGTCGGTGAGGGAGTACTCGACCTTGGGCGGCACCTCCGCATAGACGGTGCGGACGACGATGCCGTCGGCCTCCAGGTCGCGGAGCACGCGCGTCAGGGTGCGCGGCGTCACCGTTCCGAGGCGCCGCTGCAGCTCGCCGAAGCGGTGCGTGCGTTCGAGCAGGTACTTGACGGCACTCAGCTTCCAGGCACCGCCGAGCACCGCCATCGACACCTCGACGGGGCAGACCTCGACGGCTCGCTGGACGGAGGGTCGCATGGTCTCGGCGGCTGTGGTCATGATCCGACAGTATCCAAACCGTCAGTATGTGTCAGTGATGTGCGTACTTGTGGAGACCGTACCGAGTTCATAGCGTGAGGCAGGTACCGCTCGCCGTCGAAGGAGAAGCACATGCACGCGCTGGTCGTCACCGCACATCCCAGCCCGCGCTCGCTGACCGCCGAGCTGGCCCGCGTGGCCGGCTCGGCGCTGAAGGGCTCCGGCAGCTCCGTTGAGGTGTCCGACCTCTATGCCATGGGCTGGGATCCGGCGGTCCGCCTGGAGGACTACCGCGACGTCGACGGCGGGGCCGAGACCGTCTCGGCGCGGTCGAGGCACGCGTACGGCGCCGGGACGCTCGCCCCCGAGATCCTGGCCGAGCAGGACAAGCTGCGCCGGGCCGACCTGGTGGTGCTGGTGTTCCCGATGTGGTGGCACGGCATGCCCGCCATCCTCAAGGGCTGGTTCGACCGGGTGTTCGTCAACGGCTTCGCGTTCGGCCTCCAGGACGACGCCGGCCTGCCGCGCAAGTACGGCGACGGCGGCCTGGCCGGGCGGCGGGTGCTCGCGGTCGTCGCGGCGGGGGACCGGGCCGAGTCGTTCGAGCCGCGGGGGCTGAACGGCGACCTTGACGAGCTGTTCTTCCCGTTCCTGCACGGGATCGCCTGGTACACGGGCATGGAGCCGCTCCGGCCGCACCTGGTCGCCGGCGTCGACCGGCCGGGTTGGGACCGGTTCGACCGGGAGGTGGAGCGTCTGCGTGAGCGGATCGCCGGCCTCGGCGCCGAGGAGCCGGTCCGGTACCGCGCGCTGGCCGACGGCGACTACGGGCGGGACCGGAAGTTGCGAGTCGATGTGCTGCCGGGAGAGCGTGGAGTAAGGATCCACGAACGCCGCGTCGGCGAGCAAGAGCTCGGCGAGCAAGGTCCGGCCGGGCACTGTGTCGACGATCACCGTCTCGCCTCGTGACGTTCGTTGACCTCAACTGAGGTTGAGGTTCTAGCGTCGGAAGCATTCGATGAGAGGACGACCAATGCCCGTCTACACCCTGCCTGAACTGCCCTACGACTACGCGGCGCTCGAGCCGCACATCAGCGGGCGGATCATGGAGCTGCACCACGACAAGCACCACGCCACGTACGTGGCCGGCGCCAACGCCGCGCTCGACGCGCTGGCCGCGGCCCGCGAGAGCGGCGACCTCGCCGCGGTGAACCTGCACGAGAAGAACCTCGCGTTCAACCTGGGCGGGCACACCAACCACACGGTCTTCTGGCACAACCTCTCGCCCGACGGCGGCGGCGAGCCGGACGGCGAGCTCGCGGCCGCGATCGCCGACCAGTTCGGCGGGTTCGCGGCGTTCAAGGCGCACTTCGCCGCCGTGGCGACCGGCATCCAGGGGTCCGGCTGGGCGGTGCTCGGCTGGGACAGCATCGGTCAGCGCCTGCTGGTGTTCCAGCTGTTCGACCAGCAGGCGAACGTGCCGCTCGGCGTCACCCCGCTGCTGATGCTGGACATGTGGGAGCACGCGTTCTACCTGGACTACCTCAACGTCAAGGCCGACTACATCAAGGCGTTCTGGAACCTCGCCAGCTGGTCCGACGTCGCGGGCCGGCTCGGGCGGGCGCGTTCCGCCACCGGGGGCCTCGTCACGGCGGTGTGACGGCCGACGGCGCCGCGGCGCCACCTCACCTGCCGAGTGCAGACATGGTTGCGGCCCCCAACGCCGAGTGCAGAGTTGGTTGCGGATATGAGCCCTGTATCCGCAACCAACTCTGCACTCGGCTGAAGGCACGGCAACCAAGTCTGCACTCGACGCTCGACGCTCGATGCCGGAAGGGAGGCTGCCGGCCGCTTTGGTCCAGCGGCCCCAATCGGTCTAGACTGACGACGCTCGCCCTGATGGGCGGACATTTTGGGGCTGTGGCGCAGCTGGTAGCGCACCTGCATGGCATGCAGGGGGTCGGGGGTTCGAGTCCCCCCAGCTCCACCGATCGTGATGACGCGGGACATTGTTCGTAGGTGTCCCGCGTCATCGTTTGTTTCCGAGAGCCTGGCCATCGGCCGGGCTCTCGTCCGTTGTTGCCAGCAGCTGCGGTCGGCGCCGGCCGGTCCGCTTCGACCATGCGATCTGGCATGCTCCAGGGCGCTGGACCATGCCCAACTGCATTCTGGAACAGGACCTTCGCGCGGGTGCCGGATGTGACCCGGGCACGGCCCGACCGAGCCCCGCCGCCGCGGCGGCGCCGTCGGATGCGCCCGCCCCGCGCTCTACCGGATGGTTCACCAGGTGTCCGCTGAAGCTCTGGAGACTGAAAGGTCGTGGCCCGCCGGTCGGGTCCAGGTGACGAATGTCTGAGAAGGCTGACTTCAAGAAGAGCCTCGACGCCTATCGCGCGAAGCGTGGCGAGCTCCGCATCCTCGACGTGCCTGACCTGCAGTACCTCATGATCGACGGCCACGGGGACCCGAACACCTCGCCGGTCTTCACCGAGGCGGTCGAGACGCTCTATCCGCTGGCGTACACCCTTAAGTTCGCGGGCAAGCGGGAGCTCGGCCGCGACTTCGTCGTCATGCCGCTGGAAGGGCAGTGGTGGGCGGAGGACATGGACTCGTTCACCGCCGAGCGGGACAAGTCGCGGTGGAGCTGGACCCTGATGATCATGCAGCCGGACTGGATCGACCAGGACCTGTACGCAGCCGCCGTCGACCAGGTCCGGGCGAAGAGCAGCCCCGCCCGGCTCGACGACGTCCGTCTCGAGCCGCTCTCCGAAGGGCGCTGCGTGCAGACGCTGCACGTCGGCACGTTCGACGACGAGGCCGACGTGCTCGCGCGGATGCATGACGAGTTCATCCCGGGCAACGGCCTCCGGATGGTCGGCAGGCACCACGAGATCTACCTCAGCGACCTCCGCCGGGTCGCGCCCGAGAAGCAGCGGACGATCCTCCGGCAGCCCGTCCGGAGCGACCTGGACGTCCCGTGAGCTCTCCCGTCGGACGTACCTGATCCGCGAGCTCCCGAGAAGCACCACCGGCAGACGCCGGTGCTACGCCTCCGGTGAGACGAGGCCTACCCGGTAGGCGAGCACCACGGCCTGCACCCGGTCGCGCAGGCCGAGCTTGGCCAGGATCCGGGACACGTAGGTCTTCACGGTCTCCGGGGTGATGACGAGCTCCCCGGCGATCTCCGCGTTGGACAGCCCGGCGGCGAGCTGTCCGAGCACCTCGAGCTCGCGCGCGGTCAGGCTGCGCACGATCTCGTCCCTGGCGGGCCGGGACGTGTCGGTCGGGCGCAGCCGCTCGGCGAAGCGGCCGATGAGGGCGCGCGTGACGGTGGGGGCGAGCAGGGACTCACCCTGAGCGATCGTCCGGACGGCGCCCACCAGCTCGGCCGGGGGAGAGTCCTTGAGGAGGAACCCGCTGGCCCCGGCGCGGAGCGCCTGGTAGACGTACTCGTCGACGTTGAAGGTGGTCACCATCAGCACCCTGGCCGGCGTCTCGGCGTCGGGGCCCGCGATCTGCCGGGTCGCCTCGATGCCGTCCAGCACGGGCATCCGGATGTCCATGACCACGACGTCGGGGCGCAGCCGGAGCGCCGCCTCGACGGCCGAGCGCCCGTCCGCCGCCTCGCCGACGACCTCCATGTCGGGCTGCGCGGAGAAGATGGTGACGTAGCCGACCCGGACCAGCTCCTGGTCCTCGCAGACCAGCACGCGGATCGGGGGTCGTGCGTCCGTAGGGGAGACGGTCATGAGCTGCTCCTGGCAAGGTTGGAAGGGATCACGGCGCGCACGCTGAACCCGCCGCCGGGCAGCGGGCCGGCCTCCAGGTCGCCGTCGAGCACCCGGACACGTTCCCGGAGCCCGGTGAGACCGCGGCCCCCGGGCGGCGCGACCGCCGGTACCGGCGCGACCGGCGGGACCTCTGGGACCGGCGCGACCGGCGGGACCTCTGGGACCGGCGCGACCGGCGCGACCGGCGTGGCGGCCGCGGCAGCCGGCGCACCGGCGGGCGTGGCGACGGGCACCGAGGCCGGCACAGCGGGCCCCTCCGTGGTCACCTCGATCTCGAGGTGCTCGTCGGCATGCCGCACCCGGACGGCGGTCGGCCGCCCCGCCGCGTACTTGAGCGCGTTGGTGAGGGACTCCTGCACCACCCGGTAGGCGGCCAGCTCGACGGCGTCGGGCCGGGGCCGTTGTTCGCCGTCCTCGGTCCACTCCACCGGCTGGCCGGCCTGGCGGGCCTGCTCGACGAGGTCGCTCACCCGGCCGAGGGCCGGCGCCCGGTCCGTCGGCGCCGACTCACCGGTCGCCTCGAGCACCCCCAGCAGGTACCGCAGCTCGGTCAGGGCACGGCGGCCGGTGCCGCTGATGGCGGTGAGGCCCTCGCCCACCCGGTCCGGTGTCGTGGGCAGGAGGTACTGCGCGGCGTCGGCCTGGACCACCATCGCCGTCACGTGGTGGGTCACCACGTCGTGCAGCTCCCTGGCGATCCTGGCTCGTTCGTCCGACGTCGCCACGGCGGCTGCCAGACGCCGGTGCTCGACCTCCTCGGCCCGCCAGCGGCGCATTCCTGTGCCGGCCATCCAGATCACCACCAGTACGAGGTAGAAGGCGAGAAAGTCCGGGAGCCGGTTGGGCGATCCGAGACCGGACACCGTGGCCGCCAGGGCCAGGTAACCGACGGTCGCCAGGACGGCGACGACGCGGCGCCGTCGGGCCAGGTACGCCCCGGCGGCATACAGCGCGAGATAGAGGCCGACGCTCGCGAACGTCGACGGGTAGGACAGCGCCTGGTCCAGAGCGAACGCGGTGCCGATGATCGCCAGGCAGACCAGCGGCCACCGGCGGCGGATCGCGAGGGGCACGCACTGCGCGAGGAGCAGCGTCACGGCCAGCGCGTCCGCCGGCCGCTCGGGCAGGTCGCCGAGCTCGACGCCGATGGTCGACAGCGTCGGGACGAAGCCGAGCCCCGCGAGGACCGCCGCCAGCACACCGTCCCGGACGCTCGGGCGGCCGACACGCCACCGGCCGAGCATCGGGCGGAGACGCGGGACTCGGTCGGTGGCGATGGTGGCAGGCACCGCCGAAGCCTACGGGCGGCGGCGACGTCCCGGGACCAGCGTGCCGCGGCGTCGGGCCAGCAGCAGCATGGGGACGGAGAGCAGCAGACTGAGCGTCACGGTCACCAGCGACCCCTCGATGCCGAAGGTGCCGCCCGTCAGCAGGGCCGGGCCGGTGACGTCGACGGCCAGCAGGCCCGCAGCCGCGTGGCCGGAGACCGGGATGCCGATCAGGGCGACGGTGGTGTTCCAGGCGAAGTGGAGCCCGATGGCGAACCACAGGTTGCGTCGCCAGAGGAACGCGGCACCGAGCAGGCCTCCGGCCTGGATCGCGATCGCCAGCGCGGTCCACAGGGTGGCGCCCGGGTTGAACGCGTGCGCCAGACCGAAGAACAGCGCAGTGAGGAGCAGGGCGACCCAGCTGCCGAGCATCCGTTCGAGGGCCTGCACCGCGAAGCCGCGGAACATGAGCTCCTCGGTGACCGCTGCGCCGCACGCGATGCCGAGCACAGGTGCCATGACGGCCAGGACGTTGACGTCGGCCCAGGTGAACGAGTAGCCGCCGAGGGCGGTGATGATGGACGCCGAGACCGCGACGAAGCCCAGGCCGATGGCGGCGCCGAACAGGGCCTCGGGCGCGGCCCGGCGACCGGCGATCTCCGGTGTACGCCGTCGGGCGACGAAGCGCATCACCGCCCAGTAGACGACGACCGCGAGCGCCGCGCCCAGCACCGGGATCACCGTGACCGGTTCGCGCTGTGCGGTCAGCCCGGACACGAGGCCGACCCCTACCAGGCCGATCAGCATCCAGGTCAGCGGAAACCGCAGGAAGCGGCCGATCGGGCCACCGCGGGCGTCGCCCACGGAGTCCGGTCGAGGTGTCGTGGCTGTCGTGCTCATGAGGGCCTCCGTCGTTGTGCGGCCGCACGGCTCTGCGACCAGGAACAACGCTAGGAGCGCGAGCGTCCGGGCGAGTCACCCGCCGGCAAGCAGGTCGGGTAGCTCTCCCGGGGGATGGCCCGGTGGGCGAGCGGCCGCCCCTGAGGAACCAGCTGCCCGGAGTCCACCCTGGGGATGACGCGGTCCGACCATGGACCGATGCCCCGAGTGGTGCGGGGTCGTTACGTTCTTTGCATGATCACGGCACCGGGCATCCAGACGTCGACCGTACCGACGGGCACCCTCCGCCTGGCGGTGCGCATCGGGGCCGTCGTGCTCCTGAGCATCCTGCTGGGTGGCGCGACCTCCTGGGCGCAGGGGGCCCTGCCGAGCGAGCTCAGGTCCTTCGCGAACTCGGCCAGCGGCTGGACGGTGCTGACCGCGCTGCTCGTCTTCTGGTCGCGGGTGCGTACGGGCCCGGCCGCCCTGCTGGGCGCCGTCAGCTTCGTCCTGCTGGTGCTCGGCTACGCGGTGGCATCCCAGCTGCGAGGTCTCTGGTACGACCCGCTCCTGTTCTCCGCCGTGGGGCTCGCGGCCGGCCCGCTCGTGGGGGTCGCCGCGTCGTGGCTGCGCGCGACCGGTGTCCGGGCGGCCCTCGGCGCGGCGCTCCTCGCCGGGATCGGTGTCGGGGAAGCCGTCTACGGGCTCACGGTCGTGGGGGAGACGACGAGTCCCGTCTACTGGTCGGTGATCGGCGTGGCCGGCCTCGCGCTCCTGGCCGGCCTGCTCGTGCGCCGCATCCGGGGGGCGCTGCCGGTCGTGCTCGCGATCGGCGGTACTGCGGTCGTCGCGACGGTGTTCGTCGTCGCCTACTCGAACCTGGGCTGATCAGGCCTCGACCATCCGGTCGAGGAGCCGGTCGAGCAGCTCGCCCACGCGCTGCTCGGCGCCGTCGTCGACAAGGAGCGTCTGGGCCAGGCCGCCGGCGCCGGCCACGATCAGCTCGGCGTCCAGCTCGGCCGCCCGCCCGGCGGCCTGCTCGCTCGCCCGCCCGGCGGCCGGCGCCGCGTCCCCGCGGGCCCGCCGCAGCTGCTCCGCGATGGCCCGGGCGAGAAAGCGTGGCGCACCGAGCGTGTCCTCCGCGCCGACGTCGGTGCTGGTGAGCGCCGCGGCGTGGAACGTGTTGAGGACGATGGTGTCCCGCCGTCGGTCGGCGTCCGTCGGGAGCAGCTCCGTGAGGATCGCGCGGATCACCTCGCGAGGGGCCGGCTCGGCGCCGAGCGTGCTGAGGCGACGGGTGAACCGCGCGCCGGCGTCGGCCACCACCGCGTGGTGGGTGGCGAGCAGGAACTTCCGCTTGGTGCCGAAGTAGTACTGCACCAGCCGCACCGAGATGCCGGCCTCGGCCGCGACGGACTGGAAGGTGGCCGCTGCCAGGCCGTCCCTGGCGATGACCCGACGCGCGGCGCTCGTGATCTGCGTTCGCCGCTGATCGTGGTCGGCCAGCTTCGGCATGCGGTCCCGCTCTCTCGTGTGCGACCCGTCGGGGCCACCTTCATGGTACGTACGAACCATGATAGATGATATGTTCATACCATCAAAATGACGGAGGGAACGCCATGGCCCGGATCGGAAAGTTCAAGAGCGACGAGGCGCGGGAGGCCTACCTGCGCACGTACGAGGCGATGGCGGAGCTCTGGCCGGTGCCCGCGGAGCTGGCCGACGTGCCGACCTCGTTCGGGCCCACGCACGTGCGCCGGTCCGGCTCCGGTGACGGGGTGCCGCTCGTGCTGCTGGCCGGTGTGCTCGGCAGCAGCCTGCACTGGCACGCCGTCGTCGAGGGGCTGGCGCAGGGCCGCACCGTCCATGCGTTCGACACGATCGGGGCGGCCGGGCGAAGCGTCCAGACCGCCCCGTTGGCCGGCGACGCCGACTACGGCGTCTGGTTCGCGGAGGTGCTGGACGGGCTCGGGCTCGACCGCGTCCACGTGCTGGGGGAGTCGTCGGGCGCCTGGCACGCGACGCTGGCGGGCCTGTACGCGGCCGACCGGGTGGCGAGCGTCACCCTGATCGAGCCCAACGGGGTGATCACCCGGATACCGTGGCGCGCGCTGCTGAAGGTGGTCCGCTTCGGCGGGGACACGACGGACGAGGGCTGGCGCAGGATGGGCGAGTGGCTGACGCCCGGCGTCACCATGACCGATGTCGAGCGCGCGACCGCCAAGGCGAGCCAGCGGTACCGGCTCGCGGCCGGCTGGGCGCGGCCGCTCAAAGATGCCGAGCTGGAGTCGTTCGCCCCGCCGCTCCTGGCGATCTACGGCGGCGAGTCGGTGGTGTCGGAGCCTGCCGCGGGGAAGCGGCGCCTCGCCGAGCGGCTGCCGAGTGCCGAGGTCGAGATCTACCCGGGCGGGCACGGCGTGCGCGGTCAGGTCCCGGACCAGGTCACGGCGCGGGTCGTGGACTTCCTGGCCCGGCACGACCCTGCGGTACGGCCCGGCCGTTAGGTCTTCGGGGCGACATCATCAGGCCATGTTTGAGAATCGTTCTCATCTCTGGTTCACTCTGTCTTGGTAACGAGAATGATTGTCATTCTAGACGGAAGGAGCGGGCGGCCTCGACCAGGCCGCCCGACCAACGATGAGAAATCACACCACGCGCACCGCGGCGGGCCTCGGTGCAGCACTCTCCCTGCTCCTCCTGAGCGCCTGCGCGGCCGACGACGGGACCGCCTCGGGCGCCGCCTCGGAGTCCGCCTCGGCCGGGACCGATGAGCAGGAGGCGCCGGAAGCCACCGAGGCCCAGGCGCGCACCCCGCGGGTCGCCGTCACCTACCAGGGCGGTGTGCTCGTCCTCGACGCGATGAGCCTCGAGCCGGTCGGCGACATCGAGCTGGAGGGCTTCAACCGCCTCAGCCCCGCCGGCGACGAGCGCCACCTGATGGTCTCCACCGCGGGCGAGTTCCGCGCCCTCGACCTCGGCAGCTGGGCCGAGGCCCACGGCGACCACGCGCACTACTGGACCGCCGAGCCGACGCTCACGGACGTGGCCTACGAGGCGGCCAAGCCCGGTCACGTCGTGGTCCACGAGGGACGCACCGCCCTGTTCGACGACGGCACCGGCCTGGTCCGCGTGGTCGACTCGGAGCACGTGGCCGACGCCGACGCAGCGGCTCGGGAGCACACGACACCGTCGGCCCACCACGGGGTGGCGGTCGAGCTGACCGACGACACGCTGGTCGTCTCCGAGGGCACGGAGGAGGGTGCCAACGGCATCCGGGTGCTCGACGGCGACGGCAAGGAGATCGCCGCGTCCGACGAGTGCCCCGGGGTGCACGGCGAGGCCGTCGCTGCCGACGAGGCGGTGCTGATCGGCTGCCAGGACGGTGCGCTGCTCTACACGGACGGCAAGATCACCAAGGTGGACGCGCCGGACAGCTACGGCCGCATCGGCAACCAGGCCGGCACCGAGGCGTCGCCGGTCGTCCTGGGCGACTACAAGACGGACAAGGACGCCGAGCTGGAGCGTCCCACGCAGGTCTCGCTGATCGACACGCGCGACGGGAAGCTCGAGCTGGTCGAGCTGCCGTCGTCGTACACCTTCCGGTCGCTCGCGCGGGGTGACGACGGCGAGGCGCTGGTGCTCGGCACGGACGGCCAGGTGCACGTGATCGACCCCGAGAAGGCGGAGGTCACGAAGTCGATCCCGGTGATCGACGAGTGGGAGGAGCCCGTCGAGTGGCAGGAGCCGCGGCCCGCGATCCTCGCCCTGGACGGCTCCGTGTACGTCACGGACCCGGCGACCGACTCGATCCACGCGGTCGACGTCGAGTCCGGCGAGGTGTGGAAGACGGCCGAGCTCGGCGTTACGCCGAACGAGCTGAACGGCGTCACGGGCGGCGAGGCTCACGCCCACGAGGAGCACGAGGAGCACGAGGACCACGAGGACCACGAGGACCACTGACGCGCGAGCGCACGTGCCGGGCCCCCAGGCCGCCCGGCGGCCTGGGGGTCCGGCGGGTCCGTGCGGGGCGGCTCAGCGCACCGCGAAGAAGGTGCGCAGGTCCTGGACCACCAGCTCCGGCACCTCCATGGCCGCGAAGTGGCCGCCCTCCGGGTACTCCGCCCAGTGCTCGATGCGCGCGTTGTCACGCTCGGCCAGCGACCGGATGGTCTGGAAGTCGTCGGCGAAGACGGCGACGCCGATCCGGCCGGTGCTGACCACGGGCTCGGCGCCCGAGCGCTGCTCGGTGTAGTGGTAGCGCACCGCCGTGGCCGCGGTGTTGGTGAGCCAGTACAGGCTGGCCTGGGCGAGCACCTGGTCGCGGGAGACCAGGCTGGTGCCGTTGCCGAAGTTCTCGAACAGCTCGCTGTACGCGAGCTGTGCCACGGGCGAGTCGCTGAGCCCTGCGGCGATGGTCTGGGGCCGCGAGCCGTTCATCGCGTTGTACCCGCCCACGCTCTGGAACCACTGCATGTGCTCCAGAGCGGCGAACTCCTTGGGGCCGAACCCGTCCATCTCGCCCTCCGCGCCGGACGGGAACGAGAAGAGCTGGAGCACGTGCGAGCCGAGGAAACCCTCGGGATCGAGCACGGCCAGCTCGCGCCCGATCATGGCTCCGCCGTCGCTGCCGTGGGCGCCGTAGGAGTCGTAGCCGAGCTGCCGCATCAGCGTGTCGAAGGTGCGGGCGACGCGGGCCATGGTCCAGCTCCCGCCGTCGGCCGGCTCGCTCAGCGGGGTGCTGAAGCCGTAACCGGGGGTGGAGGGGACCACCACGTGGAACGCGTCCTCCGCCCGGCCGCCGTGCGCCACCGGGTCGGTGAGGGGCCCGATCAGGTCGAGGAAGTCGAGGACCGAGCCCGGGTAGGTGTGGGAGAGGAGCAGGGCCTGCGCGCCGGGCTCTGCCGAGCGGACGTGGAGAAAGTGCACGCTCTGGCCGTCGACCTCGGTGACGAACTGCGGGAAGGAGTTGGCGCGCTCCTCGACCGCGCGCCAGTCGAACTCGGTGCGCCACTGCTCGACGGACTCGCGGAGGTAGGACTCGGGCGTCCCGTAGTCCCACGAGTCTCCGGGGGCGGCCGGGGCGAACCGGGTGCGGGCGAGGCGGTCCGCGAGGTCGTCGAGGTCGGCCTGCGGGATATCGATCCGGAAGGGGCGGATCTCGGCGGCGGTGATGTCCTGGGTGTTCTGCGTGGTCTCCATGTCTCAGACATTACGAGCAGTTCAGGAACGGTTCGTTCCTCTATCCTGAACGGGATTCAGGAACTTTCCCGGTGCGCCGTGAGGAGCCACGATGAGTACGACGGCGGGGCGTCTGCTCGCCCTCCTCGGCCTGCTGCAGTCGCGCGCCGAGTGGTCGGGGGCCGAGCTCGCGGACCGGCTCGACGTCACCGACCGCACGGTGCGCAACGACGTCGCACGCCTGCGTGACCTGGGCTATCCCGTCGACAGTGTCCGCGGGCCGGGCGGCCGCTACCGGCTGGGGGTGGGCGGCAAGCTGCCCCCGCTGGTGCTCGACGACGAGGAGGCGGTCGCCATAGCGGTAGGCCTGCGGTCCACCAGCGCTGTCGCAGGCATCGAGGAGAGCAGCGCCCGCGCGCTCGGCAAGCTGGAGCACGTGCTGCCCGACCGGCTGCGCCGTCAGGTCGCCGCGCTGCGCGACGCCACGAGTGCCGGCCCCGTCAATACCGACAGCAACGTCGAGGACCCCGCCGTCGACCCCGGGCTGCTCACCGAGCTGGCCGCCGCGATCCGTGACCACCAGGGGTTGCGCTGCTGGTACCGCGAGGAACCGCGGGAGGTGGAGCCGGTCCGGCTCGTGGCCTGGCAGCGCCGGTGGTACCTGGTGGGGCGCGACGTCGGCTCGGGGGAGTGGCAGCCGTACCGCGTGGACTGGCTGGAGCTGCGCACACCGGGCGGACGGCGGTTCGTGCCCACCGACCCGCCCTTCGACCTGACCGAGCTCGTGGTGCGCGAGGTGGCCCGGACGGGCTGGGCGGTGCACGCCCGGATCCTGGTGCACGCGCCGGCCGACGAGGTGCTCGCGCGCATCAACCCGGCGGTCGGCACGGTCGAACCGCGCGACGACGGGACGAGCATGCTGGTCACAGGCGGGGACAGTATCGAGACGGTGGCCGTGTGGATCGGGATGCTCGGGCTCGACTTCACCGTGCGGGAGCCGGAGGGCCTGGTCGACCACCTGGCGGTGCTGTCCCGGCGGTATGCGGCGGCGGTGCGCTGACAGGTCAGGCCGGGGCGCGCTCCTCGCCGACCCGGCCCCGCAGCATCGAGCCGAGGATCGGGGCAAGTCGCGGTTCGACGTCGACCAGGGCGTGCGCGAGCCGGGGGTCGGACCGGTAGAGCGCCGCGACGTCTGGCCCCGGCGTTGCGATCTGATGAAAGGTGCCGGTCATCGCCGCCGCGACCAGGTCCATGCCGTCCTGCTCCGTCAGGCCGGGCAGTGCCGTCCACACGCCCGGGACGATCTGGCCGAGCCCGTCGTAGGTCGGCCCGACGGGACCGACCCCGACGCGGCCCGCGTGGCGTTCGCCGAGGCCTCGGCCCGGTTCGGGCGGATCGACGTGCTCGTCAACAATGTGGGCTACGCCAACGTGCCCCCGATCGAGACCGGCGACGACGCCGACTTCCGCAGCCCAGTTCGAGACCAATTTCTGGGACGTCTGGAACGTCTCCAAGGAGGCGGTTCCGCTGCTCCGTGCGCAGGGCGGCGGACTCGTGATCCAGTTCTCGTCGGTCGGTGGTCGTGTCGGCGGCTCGCCGGGCATTGCCTCCTACCGGGCGGCGAAGTTCGCCATCGACGGCTCCAGCCGTGTGCTCCACGTCGAGCCGGCGCCGTTCGGCGTCGAGGTGCTCGTCGTAGAGCCGAGCGGGTTCCGCACGGTCTGGGCCGGCTCCTCAATGACGTTCCGCGAGGCCCGCCGGATACGAGTCGACAGTGGGCGCCATGAACGCCCGGATGCGTCAGGTCGGCGAGGGCGCCGCGGGCGACCCGAACCGGTCCGCGCAGATTCTCATCGCGCTCGCCAAGCGCGACGAGATCCCTGACAACCTGCCGTTGGGCGTGAACGCCACGGAGATGTCGGTGGCGCAGGACCGCTGCCTCCTGGAGGCGAACCTCCGGTGGGGCGGCGTGAGTCGGTTGGCTGACTTCGGGGAGCCGTTCCCGGTGGAGTTTCCCCAGCTCTGACTGAAGTCGCGGGGCGGGACTGAGCGGCATCATCGGGTTCTCATCCCGCCGCGGGCGGTGCCCGGCCGGTCGGTGGCGCTCCGGCGGGCCGATAGGGCGCTGTTCCGGTGGTGGCTGGCGCCATGTCCTGGTGAAAATGGGATCGTTATGCCTGGGCGGGCCTACGAATGCTGGGTACGGGAGCATGTGATGAGGCGATCTAGCGTCGTTGGTAGATGGCCCGATCGTTTGGGGTCGAGGGGTTGGCAAATTGGGACTACTGCCGTTCTTGTGATCCACCTGACGGGTACGAGTGCCTTTGCAGTGTCCGACACGGCACTTCCCGCGGCGGGCGAGATGGAGACGTTCTCCGTGATCGGTGAACTGCCACGGGGAGAGTTCGGTGTCAGCGCGTTGCAGAAGGTCGGCGTGACTGACGATGAGCTTGCACGGATGGAGCGAGGTGTCATTCGGGCCTCCCCCGCAGAGGACGCGACGATGGTGGACGACCCGAACGATCCGTATCAGATCATTGCAACGTGGAACGACAACAGGGGCACGGCGTTGTCGATGAGGTGGGGGAACTCCAGCTGGGGCTGGCTCAAGGTCTCCAACAAGCACAACCTCACTACAGCCGCTGCGCGCACGACCACGAAGTACCCGGAGTCGCGGGTAGTAGAGAGTGCGAGCGCGATCAGGTACCGAACTCCGGTTCACCGCGTCGAGTGCCGTTTCGGAGTCTGCCAGGTCGTGGAGACCAAGACTGTGCGAGTGATCGCGAACCCGATCCGACTGAGCGACGGAAAGGCCAAGGGCGTGATCACAGCCTATTGCGAAGGGGTGGTCTGGTGTCCGGACTGGGTCAAGAACGCAATCAATACCTGACCGGACCGACCGGACCTGGACGGCTGCCATGATCGCAGATGCTTCGACGTTGCTCGACGAAGTCCGCAGAGTCTTCGCCACCACTTCCTCGGGCCGTGAACTGGGTCTGCTCGATGCGAGAGTCAATGACTCCACACTTGAGGTGATCTTCGCGGGTGGGTCGAGTGATGCCGACGGTCCCTATGGTGCGCGGATCCCCGTTCCCCGCGACACCGACGATCCGCTCTGGACGGTCTGGGACCCGACGACCGGGCTTGAGGAGTGGATCATGTACGCGGTCGTACAGAAGATCGCCGAGGAGTACCTGACTGCTGGAGCCGACCTCGGCGCGCGAACGCCGGGCAACCGTGTGATCTGGCTCATGCTCGACGAGTAGCCGATCCCATCCCGACATCGTGAGGCCGTGACCAGGTACTGGTCATGGCCTCACGATGTTGCGCGCCCATCGCCCGTACGGCTTCCGAGCTTGCGCCGGGTACCGCTCATCTGTGACCGCTGCCGTGCTCATCTGTTAATCTGGCGCTCGGATCAACGGAGTCTGAAGGGCGGCGGAGGAGCACGATGACGGCACTCGACGATGCGACCGTGGGCAGGCTGGTGGCGTCCGCGCCGAACGGTGCGGAGCTGACGGTGCCCACCTACGACCGCGCCCGGCTGACCACCGGGATCGTTCATCTGGGGGTGGGCGGCTTTCACCGGGCGCACCAGGCGATGTACCTCGACCGGCTCATGGCCGAGGGCAAGGCCATGGACTGGGCGATCTGCGGCGTCGGCGTGCTCCCCGGCGACGCCCGGATGCGCGACGCGCTCGCGGCGCAGGACGGCCTCTACACCATGGTGCTCAAGCACCCGGACGGGCGCCTGGAGGCGCGCGTGATCGGGTCGATCAAGGAGTACCTGCTGGCGCCCGACGATCCGGAGGCGGTGCTCGAGAAGATGGCCTCGCCCGAGGTCCGCATCGTGTCGCTGACGGTCACCGAGGGCGGGTACAACATCCACCACGTCACGGCCGAGTTCGACCTGGACAACCCTGCGGTCAGTGCGGACCTGGCCGACGGCGCGGTCCCGACGACGACGTTCGGGCTGGTCACCGAGGCCCTGCGCCGCCGGAGGGAGCGGGGCGTGCCGCCGTTCACGGTGATGAGCTGCGACAACATCCAGGGCAACGGCGGGGTCGCGCGGCGCGCGTTCACCACGTTCGCCCGGGTCAAGGACGCGGAGCTCGCCGCCTGGATCGAGGACAACGTCGCGTTCCCGAGCTCCATGGTCGACCGGATCACGCCCGTCACCACGGACGCCGACCGCGCGATGGTGGCGACACGCTTCGGCATCGACGACGCCTGGCCCGTGGTGGCCGAGCCGTTCGAGCAGTGGGCGCTGGAGGACAGCTTCCCCACCGGCCGGCCCCCGTTCGAGGACGCAGGCGTGCAGGTGGTGGCCGACGTCGAGCCGTACGAGCTGATGAAGCTGCGCCTGCTCAACGCGAGCCACCAGGCCCTGTGCTACGTGGGCTACCTGGCCGGCTACCGGTACGCGCACGAGGTGGCCGAGCGAGACGTGTTCGCCCGGTTCCTGCTCGGCTACATGGACGCAGAGGGCACGCCCACGCTGGAGCCGGTGCCCGGTATCGACCTGGACCTGTACAAGCGCACGCTGATCGAGCGGTTCGCGAACCCGCACGTGGCCGACACCCTGGCGCGCCTGTGCGCCGAGTCGTCCGACCGCATCCCGAAGTGGCTGCTCCCGGTGGTCCGGCACCACCTGGCTACCGGCGGGCCGATCGAGCACGCCGCGCTCGTCGTCGCGTCCTGGGCCCGCTACGACGAGGGTGTCGACGAGGCCGGCGAGCCCATCGAGATCGTCGACCGGCTCGCGGACCGGCTGCACCAGGCGGCGCTCGCGCAGCGGACCGACCCGCTGGCCTTCCTGCGCGACCGCGAGCTGTTCGGTGACCTGGTCGACGACGAGCGGTTCACCGCCGCGTACACGGCGGCGCTCGCGTCCCTGCACGAGAAGGGCGCTCTTGCGACGGTAGAGGCCCTGGTCGCCCGCTCCTGACGGGTCAGTCCAGGAGGAGGGTCTCCAGGGCGGTCGCCGCGGCGTCGTCGACCACGAGGGTGTTGGCGACGCCGCCGCGTACCGCGGCCATCAGGCCCGGCGCGACGGCGGCGCCGTAGCCGATGACGATGACCTGGGGCGTCGCGGCGAGCTGTTCGAGCGTCACGCCCACCACCCGCTCGTCGAGACTGGTCCGGACGGGGCGGCCCTCGGCGTCGAACAGGCGGCCCGAGCACTCGGCGATGGCGCCCGCATCGGTCGCCGCCTGCTGCTCCTCGGTGCTGATCTGCGGGAACACCGTGGAGGTGCGTTCGGACCAGTGCCCGACGGCGACGACGGCGACGTCCAGGTGGTCGGCCCGGGCGAGCGCGTCGGCGATCTCCGGCTGGCGGCGCATGCCCGCGGCGGTGGCGGCGTCGGCCACCAGCAGCGGCGACCAGACCGGCCACGTACGCACGCCCGGCATCTGCTCGAACGTGTTGATCAGCGCCAGGGAGTTGCCGCTGCCCTCGACGGGCAGCGCCCCGACGAGCTGGACGACGTCGCACTGCGGGAGCCGGCCGATGTGCCGCACCGCTGCCTCGACCGTGCGCGACCACGACACACCGGCGGTCGCGCCCTCGGTGATGTGCGCGCGCGCCGCGTGGGCGAGCTCGACGGCGACGTTCTCCCGGGTGGCGTGCGTGTCCTCGCCGCTGGCGGCGATGAGGATCTCGCCCACGCCGAGCCGGGCGGCGAGCCGGGCGCCGCGCTCGCCGTCGACCCGCGGCGGCGTGATCTCGATACGGACCACGCCCTGGTCGCGCGCCTGTGCGAGCAGGCGGGCCACCTGGAAGCGGGAGATGCCACGGTCCCGGGCGATCTCGACCTTCGACTTGCCGTCGAGGTAGTAGTCGGTGCTCACCTCGACCAGGAGGTTCGAGATGAGGTTCGAATCGGGATGGGTCACCTGCGTCCTCACTCCCGCAGGCGATAGCGGGAACGGTTGAGCGACTATTGAGCGGGGGGTCTTGCTCACCTGAGCATACCCAACTACTCTGCGGTTGCAGATGAGCAGTTGAAATTCTCAAATGAGCGCGGCGCAGACGCTGCGCCGAGGAGAGGACGAGGATGTTCCGACCTCCGAGGGGTACTTCGGTGAGGACGACGCTGGCGGCCGCGACGGCCGCCGTCGCGCTGGCCCTGACCGGCTGTGCCGGGGCGGGAGCCGTGGGCGGCGGCGACGGCGAACGGATAGTGGTGGCCATCGTGTCCAACCCGCAGATGCAGGACGCGATCTCGCTGCAGGACGAGTTCCGTGCGGCCCACCCCGGTGTGGACGTGCAGTTCGTGTCGCTGCCGGAGAACGAGGCCCGAGCGAAGATCACGGCGTCCGTCGCCACCGGCGGCGGCGAGTTCGACGTCGTCATGATCTCCAACTACGAGACGCCCATGTGGGCAGAGAACGGCTGGATCGAGAACCTGCAGCCGTACATCGAGCGCACCGACGGGTACGACGCGGAGGACTTCGTCCCGAGCGTCCGGGAGGCGCTCTCGAGCGACGGCGACATGTACTCCGTGCCGTTCTACGGGGAGTCGTCGTTCCTCGCCTACCGCACCGACCTGTTCGAGCAGGCGGGGCTCGAGATGCCCGCCAAGCCGACCTGGGACGAGGTGCAGGACCTGGCCGCCGAGCTGGACGCGCCGGAGGAGGACTTCTCCGGCATCTGCCTGCGCGGTCTGGCCGGCTGGGGCGAGGTGATGGCCCCGATGACCGCCGCGATGAACACGTTCGGTGGCGGCTGGTTCGACGAGGACTGGAACGCCACGGTCGACTCGCCGGAGAGCCGCAAGGGCATCGAGGCGTACATCGAGACCTTGCGTTCCTCCGGGCAGCCGGGCGCCGCGACGTCAGGCTTCGGCGACTGCCTCACCCGCTTCGCCCAGGGCCAGTCGGCCATGTGGTACGACGCGACCTCCATGGTCTCCGCGGTCGAGGACCCCTCGTCGTCGACCGTAGCCGGCAAGGTGGGCTACGTCCCCGCGCCCGTCGCCGAGACCGAGTCGGCGGGCTGGCTCTACAGCTGGTCGCTGGCGATCCCGTCCACGAGCGAGCACAAGGACGCCGCCTGGGACTTCGTGTCCTGGATGACGGACAAGGAGTACATCAAGCTGGTCGGCGAGGAGATCGGCTGGGAGCGGGTGCCTCCGGGCAGCAGGCTGTCCACCTACGAGATCCCGGAGTACGCAAAGGTCTCCGAGGCCTACGCGGACGAGACGCTCGACGCGATGAACGGGGCGACGCAGGAGTCCGCGATGGCCAAGCCGGTGCCGTACCCGGGGCTCCAGTTCGTCGGGATACCCGAGTTCCAGGATCTCGGCACCCGGGTGGGCCAGCAGATGTCCGCGGCGATCGCCGGGCAGATCACCGTCGACGAGGCCATCGCACAGTCTCAGCGCTATGCCGAGACCGTGTCTGAGACCTACCGGAATGAGGAGGGGCAATGAGCACCTCGACCGTCGACCGGCTCGAAGGCAAGCGCCGGGACGCTCGCAGCGAGGCGTCCGCGCGACCGATCAGCCGCGCGGAGGGCTGGCGCCGTCGTGGTCCGCTGCTGCCCGCGCTGATCTTCACCGTCATCGTCACGCAGCTGCCGTTCCTCCTGACCATCTGGTACTCGCTGCACTCGCGGAACCTGCTGCGGCCCGAGTCCGACCTGTTCGTCGGCCTGCGGAACTACCTCGACATCGCGCGGGACTCCACGTTCCGGCAGACCGCGCTGAACTCCGTGGTCATCACCCTCGGCTGCGTGCTCGTGGCGATGATCCTCGGGATCGTGCTCGCGCTGCTGCTCGACCGCCCGTTCTTCGGGCGCAGCGTGGCGCGCACCATGCTCATCACGCCGTTCCTCGTGATGCCGGTCGCGACGTCCGTGCTGTGGTCGATCGCCCTGCTCAACCCGACGTACGGCCTGTTCAACTGGGTGCTCGGGGTGTTCGGGCTCGAAGCGGTCGACTGGACGTCCACCTACCCGCTGATCGCCATCCTGATGGCGCTGGTGTGGCAGTGGACGCCGTTCATGATGCTCCTCGTGCTCGCCGGCCTGCAGGCTCAGCCGAAGGACGTGCTCGAGGCGGCCTCCGTCGACGGCGCGGGCACCTGGCTCACGTTCCGGCTGATCACGCTGCCGCACCTGCGCAGGTACATCGAGCTGGGCGTGCTGCTGGGGATCATCTACGTGGTCAACACCTTCGACCAGATCTACCTGATGACGGCGGGCGGGCCCGGTACGGCCAGCGCCAACCTGCCGTTCTACATCTACCAGCGGGCGTTCCTCGGGTTCGACATCGGGCAGGCCGCCGCCATGGGTGTCGTCGTCGTGATCGCCACGATCATCGTGGCCTCCGCAGCGCTGCGCCTGATCTTCCGTAGCTTCGAAGTGAAGGAGTGACCATGTCTGTCGCTGCCCCCGTGGTTGCTCCCAACGTGGCCGATGCTCGGCGGGAGACGAACCGACGCTTCTCCGGTGGTCTGCTGACCACTCTCACCTGGCTGCTGGCCATCGGGTTCTTCTTCCCGGTCGCCTGGATGGCCCTCACGGCGTTCAAGCAGGAGAACCAGGCGGCCTCCGACCCGCCGACGTGGTTCTTCACGCCGACGCTCGACCAGTTCCGCGCCGTCCTCGAGGGCGGGTCGATGGTCTACGTCGGCAACTCGGTGATCGCCACCGGCGTCTCGACGGTCCTCGTGCTCCTGCTCGGCGTCCCCGCCGCGTACGCGCTGTCGATCCGGCCGGTGAAGAAGGTCAGCGACGTGCTGTTCTTCTTCATCTCCACCAAGATGCTGCCGGTCGTCGCGGTGATCGTGCCGATCTACGTGATCGCCGGACAGCTCAAGGTGCTCGACAACATCTGGACCCTCGTGATCCTGTACACCGCGATGAACCTGCCGATCGCGGTGTGGATGATGCGGTCGTTCTTCATCGAGGTGCCCGGCGAGGTGCTGGAGGCCGCGTCGATCGACGGTGCAGGCCTGATGCGCACCATGCGGTCCGTGCTGCTGCCCATGGTGGCGCCCGGTATCGCGGCGACGGCGCTCATCTGCGTGATCTTCGCGTGGAACGAGTTCTTCTTCGCGCTCAACCTGACGGCGTCCCAGGCGGCGACCGTTCCGGTGCTCATCGTGTCGACCATGACGAGCGAGGGCCTGTTCCTCGCCCGGCTCTGTGCGGCGGCGCTGCTGGCGTCGCTCCCCGTGATCCTCGCGGGCTGGATCGCGCAGAAGCAGCTGGTCCGCGGCCTCTCGATGGGCGCGATCAAGTAGGTCCGGGCCGGAGCTCGCGCTGGCTCCCGCCGGCCCCGCCAGCCCAGCGATCTGGCCCGGAACTCAGATGAGTTTCGGGCCAGATCGCTGGGCTGCGGCGTGTGCGGTGCCGAACCGCAAGTTGGTCGTGGGCCCGGTCGGCGCCTGGTCGCCGAACCGCAAGCTGAGTACGGCCGAACGGCGTCCCTGGACATTCATGGTCCGGAGTCGGCGGCGAGTATGACTGATTCGTGTTCAGTAGGCGCCAGGCGGCCGCTATCCGACGCTGAGTGGTCCCCTGGAGCCTGCTGAACCTCGATCAGGAGTGGTTCGGGGGCGGCGGTCCGGGGCCGGGGGGCGGAGGTGGTGCCACGGGTGGGTGGCGGGTGGGTTTCCGATGTTTTTTGTCGGGTAGTTGCCGGAAGAACTCAGGGCTCCTTCGATGAGGAGCGGAGCCTGGGCGTCCTGTCACGGGGCGCCGGCCCGCCGTCGCGCGACTGCTCGGCGGCACCGTTCGAGAGGAGCCTGCCCTCATGCGTTTGGGATCAGATCAATGGAGATCAGATCGATGGAGCTCAGGTCGACCCAGCACGGCGCGACGTCGCCCCCGCGGACCGGTCCGGACCGGCTGGGTCGCGGCGGTCGCGGCGGCGGTCCTGGCGTCGGGGATGGTCCCCGCCCAGGGCGTAGGCGCTGACGCCCCGCCCGCCGACGCCGCTGCCGCTGCCCCGGCCGACGCCGCTGCCGCAGCCCTGCCCGCCACCGCCACGCCAGCCCCCACCTCGCCCGCCACCGCACCGAACATCGACGGCACCACCTACACCAACCCGGTCTCCGCCGGAGTCACCGACACCTTCCCGGACCCCGCGGTGATCCGCGGCAAGGACGGCGCCTGGTACGCGTACGGCACGCAGAACCCCGTGTTCAACAGCCAGGGCGAGCCGGGAGAGCGGATCCTGCCGATCCTGCGCTCCGAGGACCTGGCGCACTGGGAGTACGTGGGCGAGGTGATCCAGCCGGACGAGGTCCCGGGCACCTGGCGCGACAACTCTCGCGCCTGGGCACCGGACATCCGCTACGTCGACGGCGAGTACCTGCTGACGTACGGCCTGTCCACGGGCGGCCTCGCGGTGGCCACCGCGCCGACGCCGACCGGCCCGTGGGCGCACAGCGACGAGCTGCTGGTCCCGTCCGCACCCATCGAGGGCTGCCCGACCGGCAACATCGACCAGGCCCTGTTCACCGACGACGACGGCACCCTCTACCTGTACTGGGGCAGCTACGACGTCGTCTGCGTCTCGGAGCTCACCCCCGGCGCGGAAGAGCTCACCGGACCGGTCACCCAGGTGGCGCAGGGCCGTCGGATGGAGGGGGCGCTCATGGTGCGGCACGACGACCTCTACTACCTGATGTACTCCGACGCGGGCTGCTGCGACGGTGCGTTCAGCGGGTACACCGTCAAGGTGGGCCGCGGCGAGAGCCCGCGCGGACCGTTCCTGGACGACGACGGCGTCGACCTCATGGCCGAGTCGAGCAAGGGCGGCTACGTCCTGACGTCGAGCGGCAACGGGTTCGCCGGGCCTGGCCACCACTCGGTGCTGACCGACCTGGCGGGCCAGGACTGGATGGCCTACCACGCCATCCCGACGGACGACCCCGACTTCCCGCCGGTCGACACCCGGAACGGCGTGCTCAACCTGTCGAAGCGGCCGCTCATGATCGACCGGCTCGACTGGATCGACGGCTGGCCGGTCGTCAACGCGGGTGCCGGTCCGTCGTCGGGCCCGCAGCCTGCCCCCGTGACCTCCGGTGCGGTCGGCACCACGTTCGCCGACGGCTCCCTCGACGGCTGGCGTGCCGGTCGCGACGTCGCCGTCGAGGAAGAGCCTGACGCGGGCCCGTACGTTCGCCTCGACGACTCGTCCGTCACCAGCAGGGACCGGGCCGACGGCGACCTGCGCGCCCAGGCCGACCTGCGCGTGACCGACGGCGCCGCCGGGCTGACCCTCGGGGAGGGCGTGCGCCGGGCTGTCGCCTGGGTCGATCGCGGCACGGGCGAGCTGCGGCTCGAGGCCGGGCGTGGTGACCGCACCGTGCGGACTGCCACCGGCTTGCCGGACGACTTCCCGTACGGGGACTGGAACACCGTGACGCTCGACCGCGACGTCGAGTCCGGCACGCTGACCGCCACCGTCTCCGCCGACAACCTCAAGGAGCCGCTCGGCACGGCAACCCTGACGGCGTCCGCCCACCCGTCCAGTGGCAAGGGGCGCGCGACCGAGGCCTCCGTGGGCGTGACGGCCCGGGGCGGTGCCGACGCCGACAACCTCAGCCTCGTCCCCGCGGCCAGGCCGGTGACCCAACGCGTTCCCGACCCCGAGCCAGGCGCACTGCTGCCCGGCAGCTCGGACGAGTTCGACGGCGTCGTGCCCGGCGAGGGCGGCTCGGGCTGGTCCTGGGTGCGGGGCCCGGCCGACGGTGTCCGCCTGGACGACGGCGCCCTCACCTGGCCGACCCAGCGGGCCGAGCTGTACCTCGGCACCAACTCGGCGTCCGTCCTGACCCGCGACGCGCCCGAGGGCGACTACCTGGTCGAGACCAGGCTGGAGCTGGACGGCGTCGGGGTGAACCGGCAGGCCGGCCTGGTCCTGTATGGAGGCGACGACCAGTTCGTGAAGCTGGTGCACTCCCAGCTCGGGCTCTCCCGCAAGCCGGGGAGCGTCTCGCAGCAGGTGGAGTTCACCAAGGAGGGCCCGCGTCCGACCACCACGCCGCCGACCGCGGTCGCCGCGGCGCCCATGTGGGGCGCGGCGCCGGGCGAGACCACGTGGCTGCGGCTGTACGCGCACGAGGACGTCGCGAACGGTGAGCACGAGATCCGCATGGCGTCGAGCACGGACGGGGAGACGTGGCGGTGGGGCGGCGTCTGGACCCTGCCCAACGACCAGGACCTGCGGATCGGTCTGGTCGCGATGAACACGCCGGGCGCCACGGCCAGATTCGACTACGTCCGCACCTACGCCATGGACTGAGGCCTCTCACTGGTCGAGCTTGTCGAGACCCGGGTCTCGACAAGCTCGACCAGCGAACGGGGTTTTGTTTGAGAGTTGGCAGATTGATGCGGCTTTCTGCCGGGTCGTTGACGGAAAAATTGAGGGGTCCCTATGGTCGCTGGTATGTCGACGACGACACCCGGTACCACCGCGAGGCGCGCCCATGAAGGCCGCGTCCTCGGTGCGCTGCGCGACGGACCGCTGAGCCGCGCCGAGCTCGCCCGGCGCGTAGGACTTTCCCGGACCACCCTCTCCGAGACCACCGCAGAGCTCCTGCGGCGCGGCGCCGTCGTGGTGCTCGACACCGACGCCGCCACCCGCAGGGGCAGCGGCCGGCCCGCCGAACGGCTGGCCCTCGACCCCGGGTCCGGCCAGTACCTCGGCGTCGACTTCGGCCACCGGCGTGTCCGTGCCGCGGTGGCCGACGCGACGCGCGAGACCGTCGCCTCCGGCGTCGAGCACTACGACGACGACACCGTCGGGGCCGAACGTCTCGAGCTCGCCTTCGGGCTCATCGACCGGCTCGCCCGCGAGCACGGGCTGCACTTCGGCGAGCTCCAGGCGGTCGGCATCGGTGTCGCCGGACCGCACGGCGGCCGGCGCCCCGACAGCGAACAGGTGCCCTGGGTGCGTCGCACCGCGCCCGACGGCGTGCACGCCGCGTTCGCCGAACGGTTCGGCGCGCCCGTCGTCGTCGACAACAACACCCGCCTGGCGGCGCTCGCGGAGGCGGTGTCGCAGCCCGAGAGCGCGAGCGACCTGCTGTACGTGCGCCTGTCGGACGGCGTGGGCGGCGGGCTCGTCGTCGGCGGGCGGATCGGTACCGGGGCGCACGGGTACGCCGGCGAGCTCGGCCACGTCTCCGTCGACCCGGCGGGCACCAGGTGCCGCTGCGGCAAGCGCGGCTGCCTCGAGACCGTCGCATCCGTCCATGCGGTCCTCGCCGCCTGCCGCGACAAGGGTGTGGAGGTGGAGTCCCTTGACGACCTCGCAGCGGCCGTCGCCACCAGCGACCCCGTGGTCGAGGGCGTGCTGCGCGACGTCGGCGCGACCGTGGGGCGCGTGCTCGGCATGGCCGCCCTGACCCTGGACCCGGACGAGATAGTGATCGGCGGCGAGATCACGCGCGTCGCGCCCGTGATCGTCGAGCAGGCCGCCGCCACCCTGCGCTACGAGCTGCACCCGCTGCCCACCGGCGACTCGCTGGTGGTGCGCGCCGGGCGGCTGCGCGACACCGACGGCGCGCTCGGCGCGCTCGCCGCCGCCTTCCACCTTTCCCCGCTGCTGGCCGGGTACCCCGAGCCGGAGACCACCCATGCCCCCGGAGAGCTGCGCAGGTCGTTACGCGGGCCACGGCCCGGGACCCCGCCCGAGACTCTGCACGCACGTATGAGGAGAGCCCTGTGACAGCGTCGACCGTGTCGACTCCCACCCCGACCAAGAACGGGTCGCCACCCCGTCGCCGCCCTGGGAAGCGAACCACCCTGCTCCTCCTCAACACCGTCTCGGTGGTGGGCGGCATCGGGATCTGGTGGGTGCTGGCCCTCAGCGGGCTCCAGCTCCCGACGCCGCCCGAGGTGCTCGTCAAGGGCATCGAGCTGTGGAGCGACGGCACCCTGATGGAGGACCTGACGGCCAGCCTCGGCCGAGTCCTGGCCGGGTTCCTGCTCGGGTCGGCCGCCGCGGTCCCCGTCGGGTTCCTCATGGGCTGGTACACGCCCGCCCGTGGCCTGTTCGAGCCGTGGATCCAGTTCTTCCGCACCATCCCGCCGCTCGCGCTGCTGCCGCTGGTGCTGGTGCTGATGGGCATCGGCGAGCTGCCGAAGGTGTTCGTCATCTTCCTCGCGGCGTTCCTCGCGTGCGTCATCTCGACGTACCAGGGCGTGGTCAGCGTGGACCGGACGCTCATCAACGCGGCCCGGGTGCTCGGCGCGAAGGACGGCACGATCTTCCTGCGCGTCGTGGTGCCGGCGTCCTCGCCGTTCATCCTCGTCGGCATGCGCGTCGGCCTCGGCTCGGCGTGGGCCACCCTCGTGGCCGCCGAGCTGCTCGCCGCGCAGGCGGGCCTCGGGTTCCGCATGCAGCAGGCCCAGACCTACTACGACCTCGCGACGATCTTCGTCAGCATCGTCGTCATCGGCATCCTCGGCCTGGCGATGGACCGGCTGCTGCTGCTCGCGGAGACCAGGCTCACCGGATGGCAGGAGCGACGATGACCACCACTCAGGACACCCCGAGGACCATGACCGACACCGCGAAGATCTCAGTCCGCGACACCCGTAAGACGTTCGCCCTGCAGGACGAGGAGTTCGTCGCGCTCGACGGCGTCTCCCTCGACGTCGCCGACAACGAGTTCGTGACCGTCGTCGGCCCGTCCGGCTGCGGCAAGTCCACCCTGATGAACATCGTCGCGGGCCTGGAGACGCCGACGTCCGGCGAGGTGCTCGTCGACGGCAAGGGCGTGACCGGCCCCGGGCCGGAGCGCGGCGTCATCTTCCAGCAGTACGCGCTGTTCCCGTGGCTGACCGTGCGCAAGAACGTCGAGTTCGGGCTCAAGGTGGCAGGCCTGCCTGCCGCCGAGCGCCGGGAGCGCGCCGAGCACTACGTACGCCTGGTCGGCCTGGAGCAGTTCGCGGACGCGCTGCCCAAGACGCTCTCCGGCGGCATGAAGCAGCGCTGCGCCATCGCCAGGGCCTACGCGGTGAACCCGTCGATCCTGCTCATGGACGAGCCGTTCGGTGCGCTCGACGCCCTGACGCGTGTGCGCCTGCAGGAGCAGCTCCTCGACACCTGGAGCACCGAGAAGCGCACGGTCCTGTTCATCACGCACGACGTCGACGAGGCGGTGTTCCTCGCCGGCCGCGTCGTGGTCATGGCCGCTCGCCCGGGCCGCATCCACGAGGTCATCGACGTCGACCTCCCGTACCCGCGCACCGAGGACGTGCGCCTCAGCCCTGCGTTCGGCGAGCTGCGCAACCGCGTGTGGCGCGCCGTCTACCACCAGACCGCCGACCACTAGTCCGCGAGCCGGTCGCCGAAGCCAGACCTGTCCAGAACCCAGACCTGTCCAGAACTAAAGAACCAGCTCTAAGGATCCCCCATGCGATTTTCCAGGACCTTCCCGCGTAGATCTCTCGGTGCGGCGCTCGCCGGCCTCGCCCTCGTGCTGTCCGTGGGCGCCTGCTCCTCCGGCGGTGCCGCCGGCGAAGACGGCGACACCATCGAGGTGACCTTCGGCTACATCCCCGACTTCAACGGCACCAGCCTGCTGGCGATCGCCGAGGACCAGGGGCTGTGGGACAAGCACGGCGTCGACGCCACCACGTCGTCGTTCACCAACGGGCCGCTGCAGATCCAGGCGCTCGGTACCGGCGACCTCGACTTCGGGTACATCGGCCCCGGCGCGTTCTGGCTGCCGGCCTCCGGGCAGGCGAAGCTCGTCGCGATGAACACGCTCGGCCGGGCGGACCGCGTCGTCGCGCAGCCCGGCATCGAGTCCGTCGAGGACCTCGCGGGCAAGACGGTCGCGGTGCCGGAGGGCACGTCGGGCGACATGATCCTGACGCTCGCCCTCGAGGAGGCGGGCATGACCAAGGAGGACGTCGAGCTCGTGCCGATGGAGCCGCCTGCCATCGTGGCCGCGCTGTCGTCCGGGCAGGTCGACGCCGCCGGCTTCTGGTACCCGTCGCTCGCGACGGTCAAGGAGCAGGTGCCCGACCTGGTCGAGCTCGCGGACAACACCGACTTCGAGGAGACGGTCGCCTTCCCGACGGCGTTCGTGGCGGGCAACGACGTCGTGGCCGACGACGCCGAGAAGGTCGACGCCGTGCTCAAGGTGCTGCGCGAGGCCATCGCCTACCGGGCGGAGAACATGGACGAGACCATCGAGCTGACCGCCGACTTCAACAACCTCGACGTGGCCGACGTCGAGGCGGACGCCGCGAACGTCGAGGTCCTCGACCTGGCGGAGCTCGACAAGATCACCGAGGACGGCACCGTCGACACGTGGCTGTCCGGCATGAACGAGTACTTCGTCCAGGCGGGCACGCTCGACGCGCCGGTCGACCCCGCCGAGTACTACACGGGCGACCTGTTCCTCAAGGCGGGTGAGTGACCCGGTGGCAGCCGAACCGAAGAACGTCCTGTTCCTCATGACCGACCAGCACCGGGCGGACACGCTGGGCGCCTACGGCAACTCGCACGCGAGCACGCCGGTGCTGGACGAGCTGGCCCGCACGGGCACCCGGTTCGACCGGTGGTACACGCCGACGGCGATCTGTACGCCGTCGCGGGCGAGCCTGCTCACCGGGCAGGCCCCGTTCCGGCACCAGGTGCTGGCCAACCACGAGCGCAACGTGGGCTACCAGGAGGACCTGGCCGACGGCACCTTCACCTATGTCGAGGCGCTGCGGGAGCACGGGTACAACACCGGGCTCGTGGGCAAGTGGCACGCCGGCACGGTGAAGAACGCCGCGTACTTCGGGTTCGACGGGCCGGACCTGCCGGGGTGGCACAACCCGGTGGACAACGAGGACTACCTGGCGTACCTGAAGGCGGGCGGCCTGCCGCCGTACGAGATCAGCGACCGCGTGCGCGGCACGCTGCCCAACGGCGGGCCGGGCAACCTGCTGGCGGCGCGCCTGCACCAGCCCGTCGAGGCCACGTTCGAGCACTACCTGGCGACCCGCACCATCGAGCTGCTGGAGCGGTACGCCGACGACTACCGCAGCGGGGCACGGCCGTTCTTCCTGGAGCTCAGCTTCTTCGGGCCCCACCTGCCGTACATCGTGCCGGACGAGTACTTCGACATGTTCGACCCGGCCGACGTCGAGCTGCCCGCATCGATCGCCGAGACGTTCGAGGGCAAGCCGCCCGTCCAGGCCAACTACAGCGCGCACTGGACGTTCGACACGATGCCCATCGAGGTGACGCGCAAGCTGATCGCCGTCTACTGGGGCTACGTGACCCTCATCGACCAGCAGATCGGGCGCGTCATGGACGCGCTCGAACGGCTGGGCCTGGTGGACGACACGGCGGTCTTCTTCACGTGCGACCACGGCGAGTTCACCGGGGCGCACCGCCTGCACGACAAGGGACCGGCGATGTACGAGGACATCTACCGCACACCAGGCCTGCTGCGGGTCCCGGGCGGCCCGGCGGGCCAGGTGCGGACCGAGTTCGTGAGCCTGCTGGACTGCACGGCCACGATCCTCGAGCTGGCCGGGATCGACCCGGCGCCCGCCGTCGACTCGCGGAGCCTGCTGCCGCTGGCTCGCGGCGAGGAGGTGGAGTGGCAGGAGGACATCGTGTGCGAGTTCCACGGGCACCACTTCCCGTACCCGCAGCGCATGCTGCGGGAGGACCGGTACAAGCTGGTGGTCAACCCTGACTCGGTGAACGAGCTGTACGACCTGCAGACCGATCCGCACGAGCTGACGAACGTCTACGACCGGCCCGCGACGGCGGACGTGCAGCGCCGCATGATGGGGCGGCTGTACCGGCTGCTCCGGGACCGCGGCGACAACTTCTACCACTGGATGACGACGATGTACGACGTCGGGGAGGTGGACCACGACCCGACTCAGTCGGGCCTGGACGAGACGACGTACCGGCCGGTGTAGCGGCGCGGTCGGTGGCCTGTGCGGTTGCCTCCGCGACCCAGTGATTGTGCCCAGGATCCACCCGATTTCTGGGCACGATCACTGGGTGGCCGCGCAAGAGGGCGGGTGAATAGGGGAAAGTAGAGCAGATTTCACCCGGAATTAACCGAAGGCGGTATACCTCGCATCCTTCGCATGCCAGTGTGAACGACGCACCGTGGCCCGCAGGGGGCGGCGGGCCGACACGGAGGTCGACAATGCGCACACGTCTCGGACGGGCTTGGGGGAGCGGGCTGTCGGCGCTCGTCATCGCTGCGGGGGTGCTGGCGGCGCCGGGCGCGGTCGCGCAGAGCGGCGCCGCGCGGACCGTCGCGGACGTCCCCGCCGGCTACTACGACAGCGCGGCGGGCCTGACGGGCGAGGCGCTCCAGGCCGAGCTGAACGACATCATCAGCGCGGGCGACCAGCTCTCGTACAGCGAGGTGTGGACGGGGCTCCAGGCATCGGACGAGGACCCCGCGAACCCGAATAACGTGGTCCTGCTGTACAGCGGTGAGTCGCGCTCCAAGAACCTCAACGGCGGCGACGTCGGCGACTGGAACCGGGAGCACGTCTGGGCCAAGTCGCACGGCGACTTCGGCACGGCGACCGGCCCGGGGACGGACCTGCACCACCTGCGCCCCACGGACGTCCAGGTCAACAGCATCCGCGGCAACAAGGACTTCGACGACGGCGGCAGCCAGGTCAGCGGTGCACCGGGCAACTACACCGACTCGGACTCGTTCGAGCCGCGGGACGAGGTGAAGGGCGACGTCGCGCGCATGATCCTCTACATGGCGGTGCGCTACGAGGGCGAGGACAGCTTCGCCGACCTGGAGCCCAACGACTCGGTCAGCAACGGCTCGGCCCCGCTGCACGGCCGGCTGTCGGTGCTGCTCGACTGGCACGACGCCGACCCGGTCTCCGCGTTCGAGGCGAACCGCAACGACGTGATCTACGAGCAGTTCCAGCACAACCGGAACCCGTTCATCGACCACCCGGAGTGGGCGGATGCGATCTGGGGCTGACCCGCTCCAGCTGCCGTCAGGACCCTGGTGACGCCATGGCGTCACCAGGGTCCTGACGCGTTCGGGTCCGGGCCTCAGACCGTTGCGACGTCGATGAGGTCCTCGAGCCCGACGAAGTCGTCGGGGTTGCGTGTGATCACCGGAAGGCCCTCGGTGAGCGCGACTGACGCGATCATCAGATCGGCGAGCCGACGACGGGGCTTGCGTCCTTGAGCCACGACTGCGGCGTACACCCTGGCGTAGCTGCGGGCGGCTTCGAGGTCGAACGGGATCGGGTCGAACGCGGCCTCGGTGCGCTGGAGCCGGTCCTGGCGTCGAGCCCGTTCGGTCGCGTCGGTGGCAGCCGCCGGTGCCGCAGCGAGCTCGGCCAGAGTGATTGTGCAGATCGCGACCTCGACGGGCAGGTCGACGGCCGGAATGTCTTCCAGGCCGATCATTACCGACGTGTCGAGGAGTCCCTGGGGCAGGCGCTCAGCCACGAGGCTCGATGTCCTGGTCCACGTACTCGTCGATGTCGGCTCGGACGGAGTCCCAGTCGAGCTTCGGTGCATGCCGGAACATCTCCACGGCGGCCTGGGCGGCGATGAATCGCTGACGGCGCAGCGGACGCAGCTCGCCGACGGGGTGCCCGTTGCGGCTCACGATGAAGGTGCGGCCCTCGTCGAGCGCACGCATGATGCGCCCGCTGTCGTTGCGCAGCTCTCGCTGGCTGATCTGCTCCGTCATGCATCCACCGTAGCATGGCGTGCTACGCCTGGTCGTGCGGCGTAGCCCGCTGGTGGGCCTGGAGCCGCGACCCGAGCCCCGGCTACTGTCATAGCGTCGCGGACGCGAGGGCCTCCTCGTGCCCGTCGAGGGTGATCTCGATCCGGTCGACGTCGGTCAGCGGTACCGCCGACGACGCGTCAAGGCCCGTCGTCGCGCCACCCGACCAGGACCAGGTCCCCGCTACCGTGCGCGCGCCGTCCCGGCCGACCAGGACGAGCTCGTACCTGATCGGCTCGGCCGGCGCGTAGGTCGCGTCGGGCTGCTGCCCCGGCTCGGGCGGGTAGTGGCAGCTCCACCGCAGGCTCGTGCCCCAGGTGGTGGGTGTGACGATCAGCTCGGCGCGCATGTCGGCGTCGCCCACCGGGCGCAGCTCGATCGTCCGGGCAGCGGCGACAGCGGCCGACGGCGGCGTGCCCGCACCGTCCGGCACCCCGAACAGGTCGCTGCCTGCGAGCACCGATCCGCCGACGGCGCCGACGGCCACCAGGACCGATGCGGCGACGGCGGTCAGCGACCGGCGTCGGGTACGGGACCTGCGTGCCGCGCCGGCGAGGCTCGCGAGCGAGACCACGGGTGCCGGATCGGGGCCGTCACCGTACGGCGCGGGCCCGCCGCCGTCGGACAGCTCCGCACCGGGTGCCTCCGCGACGAGCGCCTCGGCGTGCGCAGGGGTCAGGACGCTCAGCAGTCCCGGCATGCCGGCGAGCTCGGCGACGGCGGAGCGGCATGCGTCGCACTCGGCGAGGTGCCGCTCGTAGGCACGGCGATCGCTCGGGCTCAGGGCGCCGAGCACGTACGCGGCGTCCCACTCGGCGTACTGGTCGCCGCAGCGTCCTGGGTCTGCCGGGATCATGAGGTGACTCCTTTCTCCTGCAGGGCCAGGCGCAGCGCGCGCAGCCCGTAGTGCAGACGCGACTTCACCGTGCCGGGCGCGATGCCCAGCTCGGTCGCGAGCTCGGCCACCGAGCGGCCGCCGTAGTACGCGCCGACGACGACCGCCCGGTGCGCCGGCGAGAGCGACACCAGCGCGTCGGCGACGAGCCAGGAGTCGAGCACTGCCTGCGTCGTGTCCCGCTCCACGCGGTCCGGCACGTGTCCGGTGGCCCGCTCGCGGGTGCGCCGGGCGCTGCGGAGGTGGTCGACGGTGAGGTTGCGCGCGACCGTGAACAGCCAGGCGCGCACCGACTCCTCCGACCGTTCGAGCACCTCGGGGTGGCGCCACGCGCGCAGCAGGGTCTCCTGCACGACGTCGCGCGCCTCCTCCTCGTCGCCCGTGCGGCGCACGACGTACCGGTACAGCGCACCGGCGTGCGTGTCGTGCACCGCGGCGAGGAGCTCGTCCTCGGCGCCGGCGGGCGAGTCGCCTCTGGTCACGGTCCGGTCGCCTCCGGCTTCGTCGTTGTCGGGTGGTGTCGCTGTGGGTCCTGCCGCGTGGGTCCTGCCGCTCGTGCCTACTGCTCGGGCTGGAGCTGCAGTGAGAACTCGATGCTGCCCTCATCCTCCACCGTCACGAACCCGAGCGACGGCGCTTCGACGCCGAAATCCGCGAACGTGACCGGGACGCTGCCGATGACCTGCACGGGGTCGCCTGTGGTCGCGTCCCCGGCGACCTCTGCCTCGACGGTGGCTGCCTGGGTGACGCCGTGGACGGTGAGGTCGCCCGTCAGCTCGACGGCCGTGGCGCCCTCCTCGATCGGGGCAGGCTCGGTGAGCACGAAGGTCGCCGTCGGATAGGTGCCGACCTCCATCGCCTCGTCGCGGAAGTACCCGTCACGGTTGGCCTCGTCGGTCGCCACGCTCGCGATGTCCACCTCGACGTCGGCCTCGCTGATCGCGCCGTCGGCGACCGTGACCGAACCGGTGACGTCCTCGGTGCGCCCCGTGACCGTCACGTCCTCGCCCTGCAGCACCTCGTCGACCCGGTACCCGGCGAACGAGCCGTCGCTGATCGTCCACGTGCCGGCGGCCGCGTCGGCGTCGGGCAGGGGAACCGCCGACTGCTCGAGGGCGGGTGCCTCGGCCGCTGCCTCGTTCGCCCGGTCCGCGTACAGGCCCGGCCCGAAGATCACTGCTGCCGCACCGATCACGACCACCCCAGCGCCGACACCGACCGCCACCTTTGTCCCTCTGCGCACGCTCCGCCCCTCTCGTTCGCTGGCCGACCCGTTGCCGGCCTCTACCCCTCACTACGGGTGAAAGGGGACATCGGTTCAATCGTGCGGAGAACTGTCCGGATTCCCGGGCGTCAGCCCAGCGATTGCGCCCAGGATCCGCGAGAGTTCCGGGCGCAATCGCTGGGTAGTCACGGGCAGATGACCTCTCGGAACGTGTCAGGATCCACGTACGGGAAGTGGAAGCAGATCGACTCGAACTCCCCGGTGGACGCGTCGAACCAGCCCCGGTGCTCAACGGTGTAGCTGACGACCACGTAGCTGGACGCTTCCTCGACGATCGTCCCGTCCGTTGCGGTCCCGTCCCCGATCGACTCGGGGACAGGCCACCGGTCCAGCCGGCCGGCGTCCAGCAGGGCGCGGTCCCTGGCCCACTGCTTCTCTTCTCTTCTCTTCTCTGACGTAGGCGCCGTGGGCCAGCGCGGCCAGCGGTATGCCGATGGTCGTGAGCACCACCAGGGCGATGATCCAACGCGAGAGGGGGCGCGGCGCCACGTCGTCCGGTTCCCGTAGGGTCTGCGCATGGTGCGAACCCGAACGGTGGTCAGGGCAGCGGTGACGCTCGTCGTGGTCGCGGCGGTGGGGCTGGCGGTGCTTCCCCTGTCGCTGGCTCTCGACGAGATGGCCATGCCGCCCGCGTCGTCCCTCCCCGCGCTGCCCGACGGCGCCCGGGTGACGGCGGAGGGGATGGGCTGCGGCTCCGGGGGCTGCTGGGTGGAGCTGACGGTCGATGCTCCGGCCGGCATGTCGGGCGAGGAGCTGGCGGCTGCGGTAACACCCGGCCGATCGGAGTGCGCCTTCCAGAGCCTGCTGGACCTGCGGCGGGTGTGTGCATCGGCGATGGACGTAGAGGCGGGGTCGGCGCAGTTCAGCGTGCAGTACGACCGGTGGGTGGACTAGTAGCCGGCCGTGACCGCCGTCGTGCGGGCCAGTGCCTCAGGCGCGGCGGAACTCCGCGCGCCAGAGCCCGAGGCGGCCGGGCGAGCCCGGGGCCGCGAGCTTCTCGATAGACAGGGCCGACAGCCCCTCCGCGCCGAACGCCTCGATCTCCGGCCGGGTCAGCGGCCAGGGTGGGCCGTCGTCGTCGCCCGGTTCGCCGATGGCCTGGACCGCCAGCAGCGTCCCGCCCGGCGCCACCAGCGAGCGGACGCCGGCGGTGAGCCCGGCGCGGACGCTGCGGTTCACCGCCTGGACGGTGTAGATCTCGACGACCAGGTCGAAGGCGCCCGTCCACTCGTGCGGCAGGTCGAGCAGGTCCCCGACGGCGTAGGTCACCGCTGAGTCAGGGTTCCGGTCACGGGCAGCGGCGACAGCGGTGGGGGAGATGTCGAACGCCGTCGTCGCGTAGCCGAGCCGGGACAGGTGCTCGGCGTCGGCCCCCAGCCCGCACCCGACGACGACGGCGGTGCCGCTCGCGGTGCCAAGGCCGGGGGTGCCTGCCCAGGTGGCCAGCGCCGGATGCGGTTCGTACCGGTCCCACGGCATCGTGACGTCGCCGTCCTTGGCGGAGGCCCAGAGCCGCTCGAACCAGCCGGTCGGGTCGGCCGGGTCGGCGTTGCCGAGCAGAGCGGTCTCGGACTGCCAGGAGCGGGGTTCGGTCATGGCGCTGACCCTAATCAGGCGGGGGTTCGTCCACAAGAGACCCGCTGGCGGCCTCAGCCCGACGCCGGCCGGTGGTGGTCGAGGTAGTTCTGGGTGGTGGTGAGGCTGGTCAGGTCGGCCATGCGGTCGAGGTACACGACGCCGTCGAGGTGGTCGATCTCGTGCTGGACGACCCGGGCGGGGTAGCCCGTGAACTCGCGCGTGACCGTCTCGCCGGTCTCGGTGGTGTACCGGACGGTGAGGTGCTCGGCCCGCGATACCTGGCCCATGTAGCCGGGCACGCTGAAGCAGCCTTCCCAGTCCAGCACGGTCTCGTCGGAGCGCTCGACGACGACGGGGTCGACCAGCTGGATCAGGCCGGTCTCCGGCCTGTCGGGGAAGACCTCGGTCTTGCGGACCTCGACGACCGCGGCCCTGACCGAGACCCCGATCTGCGGCGCGGCGAGCCCAGCGCCGCGGAGGTCGCGCAACCGGGTGGTCAGGGTCTGCAGCAGCTCGCCGGCCTCAGCCGGGCCGACCATGGTCGTGTGGGCCTTGAGTCGCGGGTCGCCGATCGTGACGACTCCGTCGTCGGCGACGCCCATGGCCCAGCTGCTGCCGCTCCGCTGTGAGGACATCGGTGCTCCGTTCCTGTTTCGGGTGGTTCTCAACAGTAGGGCGCCTCAGCCCGGTGTGAGCCCCCGACCTGACGACCGGACGCCGGGTGCCCGTGGCCGGTCTGCCGTTCGTTTACGAGGCGTCGTCGAAGAAGGTTTCGGGCCGGCCCAGGAATCTCTTCCACAGAGCCACCGACTCCAGCTCGGTCCACTCCCGCTCAGCGATGCCCTCGTCGGTCATCTCGAGGATCTGCGCTCCCGGCAGCGCGGCGACCATGGGCGAGTGCGTCGCGTAGATCACCTGCGCGGGGAACTCGGCCACCAGGTCCTGCAGGCGGTACAGCAGCTGCAGGGTCGACTCGAACGACAGCGGCCCCTCGGCCTCGTCCAGGAGGTACAGGCCCGGCCCGTCGAACCGCCCGAGGATCGCCTGGAGGTAGGACTCGCCGTGGCTGACCTCCCAGGACGGCTTGTCGCCGTAGCCGGGTATCCCGGCCCCGGTCATGTACTCGAGCATCCCGAAAGCGGTCTCGGCCCGCAGGTAGAAGCCCTTGGCGTTGCGGCGGGTCATGCCCGACCCGGCGCGGGTGCGGTCGAGCATGAGCGCCTCACCGAGCGGGCTCGTCTCCTGGGCGCTGGCGTACCTGCGGCCGCCGTGCCCGCCGCGCACGTCCAGGCCGTAGCCCTCGGCGATCGCCTCCAGCAGGGTGGACTTGCCGCTCCCGTTGGCGCCGACGAGGACGACGATGCTGCTGCTCAGCCGGACACCCTGGGCGGCGAGATCGCCGATGGCGGGCACGGTCCAGGGCCACTGGCCCGCTTCGACGTCGGACGGCTTGACCCGGACTCGCTCGATGAGCACGGGGACAGCCTAACGGCGGATCGTCAGGCCCCGGCGGCGGGCCGCGCAGCCTCCAGCAGCACGTCAACCAGCCGCTCGGCAGCATCGGGACGCCCATGCTCCTGAGCGGCGTTGGACATCCGCTCACGCCGGCCGGCGTCGGAGAGCAGCGGCCTGAGCGCCGCCCGGAGGTCCATCTCGTGCACGTCGCCCTCCAGGGCCACGGCGGCGCCCAGATCTTGGAGCCGGCGCGCGTTGTGCGCCTGCTCGTCCCCGGCCGACGACGGCAGGGGGACCAGCACGGAAGGCTTGCCCAGCGCGGTCAGCTCCGCGATCGTCCCGGCCCCGCTACGGGAGACGACGACGTCGGCCAGGGCGAGCACGTCCGGCAGCTCGGCGCCGACGAACCCGAGCACCCGGTACCGGGCCGCGAGGTCCGCAGGGAGCTTGGCGGTGCGCTCGAACATCTCCTGGAGATTGTTCGGCCCGCACTGGTGGATCACGTTCGTCTGCGGGAGCAGCCAGGGCAGCGTGTCGGCGATCAGCGTGTTGATCTGGACCGATCCCTGGGCGCCGCCCGTCACGTACAGGACCGGCAGGTCCGGGTCGAAGGAGTCCAGGCCGAGCGCGTCGACGGCCTTGAGCGGCTCCCCGGACAACACCTCGGCGCGCACCGGGTTGCCGGTGACGACGGTCCGCTCGCGCACGCTCTCCGACAGCAGCTCGAGGGTGGACGGCGAGGACACCGCGACGCGGGTGGCGCGCTTGGCGAGGAGACGGTTGGCGAGCCCGAGCCGCACGGTCTGCTCGTGCACCACGAGCGGACGGCGCAGCAGACCCGCGGCGAGCCCGATCGGGACGGCGACGTAGCCGCCGGTCGACAGGATCACGTCCGGCTTGAACTCGGCGACGATCGACCTGGCCTGCGCGACGCCGAGCGGCACGCGCGCCATGTCCTTCATGTTGGCCGCGGTCAGCATGCCGAGCGGGTTGCTCGACCGGCGGAGCTTGCCGGTGGCGACTGACGTGAACCGGATGCCCTCCGACGTGGTCACCCTGGCTTCCAGGCCCTCGGCGGTGCCCGCCCAGAGGACGCTGACCGCTGTGCCTTCCTCAGCGAGCCTGGCCTGGAGGGCGCGGAGCGTGGTCAGAGCCGGATAGGTATGCCCACCGGTCCCTCCACCGGTGACGAGCAGACGGAACTCGCGCGGGTGTGAACTCACGAAGACATCTCCCAGGACGGCAGGGGGTGGGCGCGAGGCCAACTGTAGAGGATCGACGGGGGTGTCGAGCTTCGCGATCGTGGTCCGGTCGCACGGTGGCGTCGTGGCCTATGACCCGCCTTCAGCGGAGTGAAAGCGGTCACGGGTTGAGTCATGTCCAGTGAATCAAAAAGCCCGAAGACCATCTGAACTTTGCGGCGAATCGGGTCACGATCTGGTGGCAAAATTGTCCACAGGTGACGCCGGAAGGTGGCTTTCGGGTACTGGGCATTCACCAGTGGGGCTGCACCAGTCGAGAGGTCAACGTCCTGGCGACCGACCCCATCGACAGTGCGACGGTGTGGGACTCGCAGCCGGCGCTAAGGCACAGCCAGTGCAGGGCTTGTTGGGGCAGTTCTTGGGTCATTTGGCTTCCCGGTCGCAGGTACCATAATCGGAGGAGCGGGCGGGCTCGCAGTCGTGGAGACGGTGGCCTGCGGGTCAGGTCACGGCGGGCAGCGTGTTCAGTCGCTGCCAGGCGGTGCGAGCGCGGCCGCGTTCGGGCGGCCGTGGTCGAAGCGGAGCCACTTCTTGCGGGCGTGGTAGGTAGCGCGGCCCGCCCGGCCCGAGAGGGCCCACCAGGTGGCGATCGTCAGCGCGACCAGGCGACCGTGGTGAGAGCGGTGGACGGCTTCGTTCACGTCGTCACGACCCCACTGTGCCTTGTCTGCCGCTGCTGTCAGCAGAAGCGTCGCCATCCGGCGGACGGGTAGTTCTACGCTCAGGCATGACCGAAACCGTTCCGCCTTCGCGCCCAGGGCGCGATGGGGTGCCCCACGGGTCGGGCACCCCATCGAAGACGAGACGAGAGCCGCTCTTGCGGCACCTGCTCGGCGAACGCCTGCGACAGCTGCGTCACGTGCGCGGCGAGACGCTCGACCAGACCGCACGCCGCGCCGGGATCTCCCCGCAGTACCTCTCGGAGATCGAGCGTGGTGTCAAGGAGCCGTCGAGCGAGATGATCGCGGCGATCGCCGGGGCATTGGACGTCACGCTGGTCGACCTGGTCACCGCCGTCGCCGACCGCCTGGTCGTGGTCCGCGACACCGCGCGGCAGCCGGCCTGCCAGGCGGCCTTCGCGCTCGCGGCGTGATGCCCGAGCCCACCGGCCCGGGCATCACACGGCGTCATCGCTGATCGATCACGTGGTCCAGGAGGCCGTACTCGCGCGCGGCACCAGCGGTGAAGATGCGGTCGCGATCGGTGTCGGCACGGAGCGTTCCGACGCTCTGACCCGTGTGCCGGGAGAGCGCCGCCTCCATGTCCGCACGGATGCGGACGACCTCGTCGGCCTGCAGGATCAGGTCGGGGATCGCGCCGCGGCCCTGCGCCGCGGGCTGATGCAGGATGACCCGTGCGTGGGGGAGCGCCGCCCGTCGTCCTTCGGCCCCGGCGGCGAGGAGCACGGCGCCGACGGCGACCGCCTGGCCTACGCAGGTGGTCGCCACCTTGGACCGGATGTAGCGCATGGTGTCGTAGATGGCCATCCCCGCGCTCGGGTCCCCTCCCTCGCAGTTGATGTAGAGCTGGATGTCGCTGTCGGGGCTGCTCGACTCCAGGTGGATCAGCTGGGCGATCAGGGCGTTGGCGACGCCGGCGTCGATAGCGGTGCCCAGGTAGATGATCCGCTCGGAGAGGAGCTGGGAGTAGACGTCCATGATCCGCTCGCCCCGAGGGTGCGACGCGATGACGTTCGGGATGGTGTAGCTGCTCATCGTGTGTCCCCTTCGGTTGCTGCGGTGAATCCGGTTCGCTGACGATCACGTGGCCTGATGCCCTCGAAGCTCCGCACGATCGTGTCGATGAAGCCGAAGTCGAGGGCCTCCTCGGCCGTGTACCAGTGGTCGTGGAGCGAGTCCTCGAAGATCCGCTCGACCGGCTGTCCGGTGTCCTCGGAGACCAGCCGCAGCACGGTGTCCCGCGTGTGCCGCAGGTCGTCCGCCTGCAGCTCGATGTCGACGGCGGTGCCCGCGATCCCTGCGGAGCCCTGGTGCATCAGGACCCGGGAGTTCGGCAGCGCACGGCGCTTGCCGGGTGCGCCGGCGGAGAGCAGGAACTGTCCCGCGCTGTAGGCGATACCCAGCACGAGCGTCGACACGTCGTTGGGGATGGTTCGCATGATGTCGCGGATCGCCAGCATCGCCGGCACGGATCCGCCCGGGGAGTGGATCCACAGATCGATGTCGGTCGACGAGTCCTCGGTGGCCAGGGCGATCAGCTGGGTCATCAGGAGCGTTCCGTTGTCGTCGTCCAGTGCTCCGTCGAGGACCAGGACACGCCGCTCGTACAGCTCGCGTCGTGAGTGTTCGCCGAACATCGGCGCCTTCGGTGATTCCGTCATGAGCCCACCGTGCATCCCGGACCGGGCTTCGGGACGTCGGATCTGCCGTCAGCAGGACTGCTCTGAGCAGCGAGGTGACGTCGTGCTTCTGCGTGACCACCTGCCTGCTGCTCGTGCCGGCCGAACGGCACGAGCAGCAGCGGCACCAAGGCCGCGCTACGCGACGGCGGTCGCCTCGAGCTCGACCAGCTGGCCGGGGACCGCCAGCCGGGTCACCCCGAGCATCGTCGTGGTGGGCGCCACCCGGGCGGCACCGAGTCGCGACGCCAGCGCGCCGTAGTGCTGGAACAGGAGGTCGACGTCGGTGGTGTAGACGTTGAGCCGGACGAGGTTCGCGAGGGACATGCCCGCGGCGTCGAGCACGGCCGCGACGTTGTCCAGACTCAGCGCCAGCTGTGCCGCCATGTCGCCGTCGTGGCGGGGTGTGCCGTCGCCCCCCATCGCGGTCTGTCCGGAGCAGTACAGGGTCCGGGTCTGCCCGGAGACGACCTCGCCCTGGTTGAACCCCAGCTCGAGTGACCAGGTCACCGGGTTGACCGCCGTTCGTTCGATTGTCATGTCGACTCCATCCGACTCGTAGGGACGACGCGTGTCGGCGAAGCTGCGCTCCGCGACGTCGTGGGCACGAGCCTTCCCACAAATCACGACACCCTGTGTCGGGTATTCCGCTAGAGTTTTCGTGTGCGCGCCGACCGGCTGGTCTCGTTGGTCCTGCTGCTGCGCCAGCGCGGCCGGCTGACCGCGGAGACGCTGGCTCGCGAGCTCGAGGTGTCCACCCGCACCGTGCTGCGCGACATCGAGGCGCTCTCGGCGGCAGGCGTCCCGGTCTACGCCGAACGCGGTCGCCACGGCGGGTTCGCACTGCTGCCCGGGTTCCGGACCGAGCTCACCGGGCTGAACCACGACGAGGCCCTTGCCCTGCTGACCGCCGGTTCGGGCAGGGGCGAGCAGATGTTCGGTCTCAGCGCGGCGCTCGCGTCGGCCATGCGCAAGGTCGTCGACGCGCTGCCCGAGGGCCACCGGGCGACCACGAGCGACGCTGCTCAGCGGTTCCTCGTCGACCCGGAGACGGACCTGCTCTCCCGCAGGGCGCCCGCCGACGAGGTGCCAGGCACCGCGATGGTCGAGGTCCGGCGTGCAGTGCTGGCCGGACACAAGCTGCGCATCCACTACGCACCGGTGGACCGGCCCGCGAGATGGCGCACCGTGGACCCGATCGGCCTGGTCACGGTGCGCGACAAGGGCTACCTGCTCGCCACGACGTCCGGCGCGGACCGCACCTACCGGCTGTCGCGGATCATCGCCGCAGAGGAGCTCGCCGAACCCGCGGAGCGACCGGACAGGGTCGACCTGGACCGGATCTGGCAGGAACGCAGCACACGGTTCCGTACGGGCGGTGACCAGGTCGCGGTGCTGGTGCGGATGGATCCGGCCCGGCGCGAGGAGCTCGTGAGCACGGCGCTCGCCGTCCTCATGGAAGCGGTCGACGACGACGGCCGGCTACGGCTCGAGGTGACTTTCCAGGACTCCCGGCACGCCGAGTGGGCCCTCTGGCAGCTCGGCACGGACGCGGAAGCGCTGGCCCCGCAGACGCTGCGCGCCGCCCTGCGGGACCGTGCCGCCGCGCTCGCCACCCGCTACGGGGACTCGCCCCGCGTGCCTGCCGTCGGATAGATGGTGCAGATCCGAGGCATGGGGTGCCAGGCGCCGATATCTCCTGGCCGTCTCTCGTAAGTCCGAATAGGACGAAGCCGGTAAAGCGGATGAATGCACCTTTCGGTTTGAGTCACTTGGTGCGGTGTTGCAGACCTACGAGAAACGAGTTCGCGTGCAGGAAATGTGCGGACACAAACGGGGAAAATGTGTTTCGTTTTGCCTTCAGCATTTACCTTGACGACGCTCTGTATTCGCTGGCAGGATCTCGCCCCCACCGAGTTGGGTGCCAAATGGTCACGAGATGAACGTCAAGCTGGTCGACCCTGGCCCGAATTCACGACAGAGAGCAGAAGGTCATGGGCGACGGAATCGCCGCGGGCGTCAACGTGAAGGTCACCGGGGTGTCGAGCACGGAGCGCGGCGCCGAGGGTGTCGTGAAGGCCATCCGGCAGGGGTGGACCGGCAAGGAGGCTGTTGTGGTGGCTCCAGGCGTCCTGCGGCCACGAGAGTTCACCGTTCCGGTGGCCGACCTCTCGAGGGCGTGAACACGAAACTCATTTCGTCGTCGACCGCGTCCGGCCGGTCGTCTCATGCGAAGGGTTCAGGGCTGAGAAAAGATTTCTTCTCACCTGCTCGAAGTCGATTCTCGATGAGCATGCTCTCGCAGGTGAGGAAGCTTTGCACGCGTGATCCGGCCCCCCGTGAATCAGGGTCCGGCTCGAGGTGACCTTCCATGACTCCCGGCACGCCGAATGGGCGCTCTGGCAGCTCGGCACGGACGCGGAAACGCTGGCCCCGCAGGTGCTGCGCGCCGCCCTGCGGGACCGCGCCGCCGCGCTCGCCGCCCGCTCAGCCACTCAACCCTCCACTGCAGACTTGGTCGCGACCGTCATCGCCGACTGCAGACTTGGTTGCGGTTGCGGGTCCCCAAGCCGCAACCAAGTCTGCAGTCGTCGACCGAGGCGGCGACAAACTCTGCAGTCGGCCGCTGATGGTGGGCCAGGGGCGTCCCGACGTCGTCGAAGCACGGCCCGGAGTCGTCGCACGACCGGCAGGAGCTCGGCGGGCAGGAGCTCGGCGGGTCGGTGCGTGGCTGGCGCCCCTGACGGCCGCTGTCTCAGGTGAGGGTGCCATGGTCCGCACCCGGGCTCCTGGTCTCTTCGCTGTCCGGGGCCACAGGGGCTGGTGAGGGGCGTAGGGCAGAGGCCGCGAAGAACCACGCGAACCGGGCGACGGCGCGGAGCCTCCGTGCGCGGGTGAACGCCTTGCCCCTGATCGAGGTGCTGAGCTGCCAGAGGTCGCGGGCGCCGATCGCGAGCGCGACCGGCTCGGCCTCGCCTGCCGCGGCATCGAGGGGGGCGATCTCGGCCTGGAGATGCGTCAGGCCGTGCAGTAGTGCGACCGGCGTCCGGGAACGCACGGCCTTCGCCCCGGAGAACCGCCAGGCACGCCCGTCGTCGTCGGCGAATCGCAGCGCGTACGACATCGCCTCGTGCCGCCCCTCGGGGAACAGCGAGAGGATTCCGGTGAGCTCGGCCCGCGTGGCGATGCCGTCGATCTCGATCGTTCCCCGCATGGTCAGCCTGTGGTCCGCCTCGTCGAGGAACCTGTCCATGCTGGGGAGCTCGGCGTGCAGGCGCATGACGGCTCGCCGGGGCGCCGCCGGGCCGGTGGCCATCCGCTCGTCGAAGGTCAGGCCGTCGCCGCTGGTCGCGGCGTGGTGCTGCGAGGCGAACGCGAACGCCGCGTCCTCCGGCACCGAGGCCTGCGTCACCGAGCCCCACTCCGGTGCGGTCCACCGCGGTCTTCCCGTACGGCGGATCAGCGCCTCGACGGAGCGTTCGGCGACGGCGAGGATCGTGGCCGAGGGATTCACACCGCTTGCCGCCGGGAGCACCGAGCCGTCCATGACGAATAGCCCTGGGCAGCCGTGCACCTCGCCGAGCTCGTCGACGACACCCGAGCCGACGTCGGAACCCGGGCCGACGCCGCCGAGGGGGTGGACCGTGATGGTCCGGCGGAGCACCGACCAGGTGAACGGCTGGTAGAGGCGTGCGTCGAGGAGCCGCGCGAGCAGCGGGCCGACGCGGAGCTGGGAGCGGTAGAGGTGCGCCTGCCACTGGTTGCGCCAGGACAGCCGGGCGTTCCCGGACCGGTCGAGCTGCAGCGCCCCGTTGGCGGAGTCGATCCCCATCGCGAGCACGGCGAAGGTGCGACGTCGGCCGGCCGGGCGCACCCGGCGTCGCCACCATGCCCGTGCGGCCTGTCCCGGCACGACGGCGTCGGCAAGCTGCTGCAGGAGCTCGGGGACTGCGCCGTCCTGCACCTGGTACCAGACCGACCGGCGCCCCTCTGGCACGTCGAGCACGGTGTTGGTCGTGATGGTGGGGCCGGTCGTCATGTCGTCCTGGGTGTGCCGGAGCTCGGCCAGGGTGAGGAAGTCGCCGTTGCCGGAGAATCCCTGGCCGAGCCTGCGTGACAGCTCCGGGAGCGTGCCGTGCACGTCGCGCGCCCTGAGCAGCAGCTCGGTCGTCGCCACGGCTCCCGCGGCGAGCACGACGCGCGGCGCGGTCCACACCCGCGGCGGGGCGTCGGCGTCGGACGGTGTCGACGTGACCACCGCGTAGCCGTCGCCGTGGCGTTCGATGCGCTGCGCCTCGGCGTCGGTGACCGAGCGTGCACCGGCCTGCTCCGCCACGGCGAGATACGTGTGGTCGAGCGAGTTCTTCGCGCCATGGTTGCAGCCGATCACGCACTCGCCGACGAAGGCGCAGCCACGGCGGGGCACCCCGTGCCGGTTCGCCCGCCACGTGTCGGGATCGCCGAACGTGACGGCGAGGTTGGGGCGGACCGTCGCGTCGGCCAGGTCGTGCACGAGCCCCTCGATGAGCGTGGTGCGTGCGGGAGGTGCGCCCGTGGCGGGATCGTCACCGACGGGCGCGACGCCGATCATGTGTGCCGCGAGGTCGTAGTAGGGGCTGAGCTTCTGCCTGCGCAGGTGTGCGGGCCACCGTTCGTCCAGAGCTCCCTCGAACGGCCGGGCGAAGACGTTCGCGTACACGAGGGACCCGCCGCCCCAGCCCGCGGCCTGGACGCTGCCCATGCGGCCGAGCCAGCGGACGTCGTAGAGCCCGCGGTCGACACCCCACAGCCAGCCGCCCTGGAGCTGCGGCCGGCGGGGGAACTCTCCGGGCAGCCAACGCCGGCCGCGCTCGAGGACTATGACGGACAGGCCGGCCTGAGCGAGGCGGGCCGCGGCGACGGCGCCGCCGAAGCCGCTGCCGACGACGATGGCATCGGCGTCGAATCGATCGGTCATGAACCTTTCCTCCTCATCGTGTGGTGCGACTCGTGTGGTGCGACTCGTGTGGTGCGACTCGTGTGGTGCGACGGCCGGTACGGGCCCGGGGCTCGGGTCGGTCAGGTCGCGTGCGGACCGGGCGCGGCGCTGCCGCTGTACTCGCCCAGACCGGCCACCAGCTCGGCGACGTCGGGCACGGCGTCGAACCGGCGCTGGTGGATCGCGGCGATCTGAGTGCGCAGCTCCGGGTCCGGGTCGTCGGTGACGTCGAACGACACGAACTTGTCGAGCAGCGGCAGGCCGATCCGGTCGATCTCGAGGTGCGCCGGGTCGTTCATCATCGCCTCGTAGGCGGCGAGATCGTCGACCACGGAGATGTGGCTGTAGTCGTACTCGCCGCCGTGGTCCCGGCCGAGCAGCAAGGACCTGATCGACGGGTCGCTGCTGCGGGCCTCGCGCATGCGCCGCATGACGGCGGCCACCTCCTCCTCGGAGACGCCGGGCTTCAGGGCCATGCGGGTCACGTGGTAGATCATGGGACGGTCCTCTCGTCGGTGATGTGTGGGTCGATCAGTGGTTCGGGGCGAACGCCGCGGCGTGGTCGCGGGCGAAGTCGGTGACATCCCGGGCCGGGCGTCCGGTCAGGTCGGCGACGGCGGTGTGCACCTCAGCGGCCTCTCGTCGCGCGTAGTGGGCGTAGTCCTCGATCAGGCCCTCGAGCTGCCACGGCGGAAGAACGCCCGTCAGCGCTGCGGAGAACTGTTCGGCGGGCACGTCCTGGAACGTGATCTCGTGGCCGGCGGCCGCCGACAGCGCTCGAGCGATCTGCTGGTGGGTCACGGCGCGGGGGCCGGTCAGCGTGTAGGTGCCACCGGTACGCCCGGCGTCCGTCAGGACGGCGGCCGCGGCCTCTGCGATATCTCTCGTGTCGATCGCGCTGACCGGGGCGTCGCCGATAGGGGCGGCGAGCCGGCCCTGCGCGATGGTGCCGGCGAAGCCGAGCAGCGCCTGGAGGTAGAGGTTGGGGCGGAGCACCGTGTGGTCGATGCCGAGCTGGTGCACGTGGGCCTCGACCTCGGCGTGCCAGCGCAGGAACCGCACCGGCGAATCGGCCCGCGCTCCGTACTGGGAGAGCAGCACGAGGTGCCGGACCCCGCCGTCGCGGGCCAGGTCGGCGAACTGGATCTGGAGGGCCGCGGCCTCCGGCGTCGACGGGCTGTTGAGGAAGACGGCGTCGGTGCCGTCAAGGGCAGCGGCCACCGACCGCGGATCCTGGAGGTCTGCGACGACGGTCTCGGCACCGGGGAAGGCACGGCCGGAGCTCCGGGTCATGGCACGGACGTGGGCGCCGCGGGCGCGCAGTGCGGGGATCAGGGCGGATCCGACGGTTCCGGTCGCGCCGGTCACGAGCACGGTGGGTGAGTTCATGGTCGATGTCCTTACGGGAGCTGGTGGGGTGAGATCGCTGGGTGGTGGCGCTGCGTGGTCAGCCCGCGTACGGCGTCGTCGGGTCCGACCGGTCACCGATGCGCAGCAGCACCGACAAGGTGAGTGCGAGAGCGATGAGTGCTGCGCCGCCAAGGAACGCCGCCGTGAACGAGATGCCGCCGTCGCCCCCGGCGGCTATCGCGATGCCGGCCAGGGCTGCGAGGCCTACCGCGCCGCCCAGCTGTTGTGCGGCGTTGACCAGGCCGCTCAGCAGGCCGGACTCGCCGTCCCCGCTGTCGCGCACCGCCATGGATATCGCGTTGACGAGGCCAAGGCCCAGACCGATGCCGATCAGCAGGAAGGCGCCCAGCAGGTTGATCGAGAAGCCGTCGGTGGTCGGGTTCAGCACGAGCCACAGGAATCCGGCCAGCAGCAGGACGAGCGCGCCGTGGAGCGCGGACCGGACCCCGAGGAGCTTGGCGAGCCAGGGCGCCAGCACGCTTCCCACGATGATCATGACGGCGATGGGGATCTGCGCCAGCCCGGCTGTCAGGGCACTCATCCCGAGGACGTCCTGCTGGTAGAGGGGCAGGAAGAAGAACAGGCTCGTCAGGGTGGCGCCGAGCAGGACCATCACCACGGTGGCGGTCACCACCGGCCGGCGACGGAAGACTGCCAGCGGGACGAGCGGGTGCGGGGAGCGGTGCTCGGCGAGCACGAAGGCGGCGAGCGCGACGACGCCGACGGCGATGCCGATGATCGAGCTCGCCGCGGTCCAGCCGGCCTCGGAGGCGGAGACCATCCCGAGCGCCAGGGCGGAGATGCCGACGGTGATGGTGAGCGCGCCGGCCAGGTCGAACCGTCCGGGACGGCCCGGCATGGCGGGTACGGCGCGCCACACCATGATCGCGCTGACGATGCCGAGCGGCACGGGCGTCCAGAAGACCGACTGCCACCCGAGTGCCTGGGTCAGCACTCCGCCGAGGAAGACACCGATCAGGCTGCCGGCACCACCGACGGCGCCCCAGATGCCCATCGCGCGAGTCCGCTCGGTGGGAGTCGTGTAGAGAGTGAGTACGAGCGCGAGCGCTGAGGGAATGCTGATCGCCGCGCCGATTCCTTGTCCGACTCGTCCGGTGATCAGCAGCGGGCCGCTGGTTGCCAGAGCGCAGAAGGCCGACGCGGCGACGTAGAGGATCATTCCGGCCAGGAAGGTTCTGCGGGGACCGAGCACGTCGGCGAGGCGGCCCCCGAGCAGCAGCAGTCCCGCGAAGGCCACCAGGTAGCTGTTCACCGTCAGGGTGAGCTCCGCGGCCGAGAGGCCAAGGCTCGTGCGGATCGACAGCGACGCGAGGTTGACCATCGACGTGTCGAGGATGATCAGGAACATGGAGACGGCCAGCGCGGCCATCGTCACGCCGCGGGGCAGGCGCAGGCCGAGCTGGGCGGTTGTGGGAGACGCTTCGATGCTCATCATCCAGTCCTTGAGTGAGTAGGTCGACGGTGGAGATAGTGAGTGGTCACTATCAATAGCCAAAAAAAGAGATGCTCGGCTCCGACCGGTGTCGTCAGGAGCCAGGGCCGGAGCTCGAGGCGGGGCCGGAGCCGGAAGCGAGGAACTGGTCGGCCCACGCGTCGTGCTCGGCGCGAGCGGGCAGGTCCATGGCGGTCGCCACCATGTAGAGCATGCCTGCGGCGAAGAAGTCGTGGGCGCGATCGGTGCCGACTCCTGGCAGGGCTTCCATGCGCTCGAAGACCTCCTTGGTCCACCGGTGCATGAGCTCACGGATGGCCGGATCCTCGGACGCGGCGAAGCCCTGCAGGAGGATCAGCATGAGCTCGCGATCGTCCATCAGCACGCCCCAGGCATCGGACATCGTCGGGAGCGGGTCGCCCTCGGCGGCCTCCCCTGAAGCGAGCATCACGGTCTCCACCTTTCCGAATGCCTGCTGCAGCACCGCGACGAAGAGCTCGTGCTTCGTGGAGAAGACCCGGAAGAGGTTGGGGTGAGAGATCTCCACCTCCTTGGCGATGTTCACGGTGGAGCCGCCGTGCAGTCCCTTGTGGCTGAACTCCTGCAGGGCCGCCGCGAGGATCTGCCCGCGGCGCACCTCGATGCTGACTCGTGGTCTCCGGTCGGTCGCCATGGTTGATAGTGAACACTCACGTTCAAGTGGATGTCAAGCAGTCCGGGCTCATCGCGCCCCCAGCCGCCGGCTCACCTCGCGTGCCGCCCGTGCAGCCTGCTCCGCCAGCCCGGCGCGCCCGTCGTCGTCGTAGGACTCCGACCGGAATGTCACCGCCAGCCCGGCGACGGGCCGCCCCGTGTGGTCCACGACGGCAGCAGCCACTGACGCGAACCCGGCGGACACCTCGCCGTCCTCCACGGCGAACCCCCGCGCGCGAGCCTGGCGCAGCACCACCCGCAGCTCGCGCAACGTGCGCGGCCCGGCACCGGTGAGGTCGGTGAACGAACCCGGCGTCGGGTACAGCGCGCGCACCTGCGCGGGGGGCAGCAGTGCGAGCACGGCGCGCCCGCTGGCGGTGAGATGGCTCGGGAGGTGCACGTCGACGTCGGTCACCAGGGGCGGACGCCCCGCCGCCCGCTGCTCCACCAGGTACAGGACCTCGCGACCGTTGAGCACCGCGAGGTGCCCGTTCTCGCCGGCGGCCTCGACCAGGCGGGCCACGACGGGTGCGGCCAGCCGGGTGAGCGGCGCCTGCCGCGTGTACGCGCTGCCCAGGCCGAGGGCGGCCACGCCGAGGCCGTAGCGGCGCTCGTCGGGGAAGTGCCGCACGAACCCCTCGTCGGCCAGCACCGACAGCAGGTGGTAGACGCTGGAGCGCGGCACCCCGATGCCGTGCGCGATGGCGCCGGCGGGTACCGGGCCGGGCTGCGCCGCGAGGAACGTGAGCAGCCGCGCCGTGGTCCGCGCGGCCGGAACGGTACTGCTGCCGGCCATTGTGTCCTCCGGACGGGGTCGAGTGGTCGGCAGTCCGTCAGGTGATCGGCAGCCCGAGCTGCCGATCACCTGACGAACTGCCGACCACCACCCCTCGTGATCTGTCTGGTATCTCAGACTCTATCCGTCGTCGCGGGCGCGCCAGCGGGCGCGCGGCGGGGTTCCATGGGGGGATGAGCACCCTGCACCACATGGAGCCGACGCCGGCCACCCGCCCCGCCGGCCCGGACCTGCCCGAGCACGTCGTCCTCGACGGGACGCCGCTGACCGTCGACCAGGTCGTCGCCGTCGCCCGCTCCGGGGCCTCTGTCGAGATCCACGAGACCGCCCTGGCCCGGATGACGCAGAGCCGCGCCGTGATCGACGGCCTGGCCCAGGACACCGTGCCGCACTACGGCGTCTCGACCGGGTTCGGTGCCCTGGCCCGCCGGCACATCCCGACGGAGATGCGCGCGCAGCTCCAGCTCAGCCTCGTGCGCTCGCACGCCGCCGGGTCCGGCCCCGAGGTCGAGACCGAGGTGGTGCGGGCGCTGCAGCTGCTGCGCCTCGCCACCCTGGTGACCGGCCACACCGGCGCCCGCCCGGTCACCGCGGAGACCTATGCCGCGATGCTCAACGCCGGGATCACGCCGGTCGTGCACGAGTACGGCTCGCTCGGCTGCTCCGGCGACCTGGCGCCGCTCGCGCACGTGGCGCTCGCCGCCATGGGGGAGGGGCGGGTGCGGGTGGTGCCGACCGGGGTCTCGACAGGCTCGACCAGCGCGGCCGGGGAGGCTGTCGACGCCGCGCAGGCGCTCGCCGAAGCCGGGATCGCACCCCTCGTGCTCGCAGAGAAGGAGGGGCTCGCCCTCATCAACGGCACCGACGGCATGCTCGGCATGCTCTGCCTCGCCCTCCACGACCTGCGCAGCCTCCTCACCACGGCCGACGTCGCCGCGGCGCTCAGCGTCGAGGCCCTGCTCGGTTCGGACGCCCCGTTCGCAGAGGACCTCGTCGGCATGCGTCCGCACCCGGGCCAGGCGGCGTCGGCGTCGAACCTGCGCGCGGTGCTCGCGGGCTCGCCGCTCATGGCGAGCCACCGCGAGCTCGACGACGCCGGGAACCCCGCGTGCACCCGCGTGCAGGACGCGTACTCCCTGCGCTGCGCGCCCCAGGTGCACGGCGCCGCCCGGGACACCCTGGAGCACGCGGCCACGGTCGCGGGCCGGGAGCTGGCCTCCGCCATCGACAACCCCGTGGTGACGTCCGACGGTCGGGTGGAGTCCAACGGCAACTTCCACGGGGCGCCGATCGCGTATGTGCTGGACTTCCTCGCCATCGCGGCCGCCGACCTCGCGAGCATGAGCGAGCGGCGCACCGACCGGTTCCTCGACGTCTCGCGCTCGGAGGGCCTGCCCGCGTTCCTCGCACACGACCCCGGCGTCGACTCCGGGCACATGATCGCCCAGTACACGGCGGCGGGGATCGTCTCGGAGCTGAAGCGCCTGGCCGCGCCGGCCAGCGTGGACTCGATCCCGAGCTCCGCGATGCAGGAGGACCACGTCTCCATGGGCTGGTCCGGCGCGCGCAAGCTCCGGCGGTCCGTCGACGGGCTCACGCGCGTCCTCGCCATCGAGGTGCTCACCGCGACGCGCGCGCTCGACTTCCGCGCGGAGGCCCCCGCAGCGGGCACGTCCGCGGTGCACGACGCCGTCCGCGTCGTCGTGCCCGGTCCCGGGCCGGACCGCTACCTCGCCCCGGAGATCGAGCACGTGGTCCACCTGGTGGCGACGGGCGCGATCTCGCTGGCGGCGGCATCCGCCGTCGGCCCCCTGCGATAGGAACCCCTTGCTGTGGGCGCCAACTTTGCGCCTAAAACGGGCGGGAAGCCGCAACGATCACGCCCACAACCAGAGGAGAGGCACGCATGGAGAAGCTTGACCGGGGGACGCCCGTCAGCGTCCGGGCCGCGCGCGGGACCACGCTGACCGCGCGGAGCTGGCAGACCGAGGCCCCGCTGCGCATGCTGATGAACAACCTCGACCCCGAGGTGGCCGAGCGGCCCGACGACCTGGTCGTCTACGGCGGCACCGGCCGCGCCGCACGGGACTGGCCGAGCTACCACGCGATCGTCCGCTCGCTCACCGACCTGCGCGACGACGAGACGCTGATGGTGCAGTCGGGCCGCCCCGTCGGCGTGCTGCGCACCCACGAGTGGGCGCCGCGCGTGCTGATCGCCAACTCGAACCTGGTGGGCGACTGGTCGACGTGGCCGGAGCACCGGCGGCTCGAGCAGCTCGGGCTGACGATGTACGGGCAGATGACCGCAGGCTCGTGGATCTACATCGGGACGCAAGGCATCCTGCAGGGGACGTACGAGACGTTCGCGGCGGTGGCGGCGAAGAGGTTCTCCGGGACCCTCGCCGGCACCCTCACGCTGACCGGCGGCTGCGGCGGCATGGGCGGCGCCCAGCCGCTGGCAGTCACGCTCAACGGGGGCGTGTGCCTGGTGGTCGACGTCGACCCGGCCCGCCTGCACCGCCGCGTCGAGAGCCGCTATCTCGACGCCGTGGCGTCGTCGCTGGACGAGGGCGTCGAGCTGGCGCTCGCGGCCAAGAAGGAGCGCCGCGCGCTGTCGGTGGGCGTGGTCGGCAACGCGGCCGACGTCCTCCCGGACCTGCTGCGCCGCGGCGTCGAGATCGACATCGTCACCGACCAGACCTCGGCGCACGACCCACTGTCCTACCTGCCGTCCGGCGTCGCGCTGGAGGACTGGGCCGACCTCGCGGAGAAGGACCCGTCAGGGTTCACCGACCGGGCACGGGAGTCGATGGCGCGGCACGTCGAGGCCATGGTCGGCTTCCTCGACGCGGGCGCCGAGGTGTTCGACTACGGCAACTCGATCCGCGACGAGGCCCGCCAGGGCGGGTACGACCGGGCGTTCGACTTCCCGGGATTCGTCCCCGCGTACATCCGGCCGCTGTTCGCAGAGGGCAAGGGCCCGTTCCGCTGGGCGGCACTGTCCGGGGACCCGCGCGACATCGCCGTGACCGACAAGGCGGTGCTCGACCTGTTCCCCGACGACGACCACCTCGGCCGCTGGATCCGTGCCGCCCAGGACCGCGTCGCCTTCCAGGGGCTGCCGGCCCGCATCTGCTGGCTCGGGCACGGCGAGCGGGACGTGGCGGGCCTCCGCTTCAACGAGCTCGTCGCGTCAGGGGAGATCTCGGCTCCGCTCGCCATCGGGCGCGACCACCTGGACTCCGGCTCCGTGGCCTCCCCCTACCGGGAGACCGAGTCGATGGCGGACGGCTCCGACGCGATCGCCGACTGGCCGCTGCTGAACGCTCTGATGAACACCGCGTCCGGCGCCACGTGGGTCTCGATCCACCACGGCGGCGGCGTCGGCATGGGCCGGTCGCTGCACGCCGGTCAGGTCTCCGTGGCGGACGGCACGCCGCTGGCCGCGGAGAAGCTGGCCCGGGTGCTCGCCAACGACCCCGCGACCGGCGTGCTGCGGCACGTCGACGCCGGGTACGACGACGCCGTCGCGGCCGCCGAGCGCGGCGGGCTGCGCGTGCCGATGCGGGAGACGCGGTGACGGGTGCGGGGGCCGGTGCGGCGGCGGGGGTGCGTGCGGCTCCGGGCTCTGCGGGCTTGGGCTTGGGCGCGGCAGGCTCGGGCTCGGCGGGCGTCGGCGCGGGCTCGCCCGGCTCGGACCCGGCGGGCACGACGCCGGTGGGGCGCCTGCTGGGGGCGATCGCCGACGTCGGCCGGGCGCCGTCCGGCGGGTACGAGCGGTTCGCCTGGACCGCGCACGACCTGACCCTGCGCGAGTGGTTCGCGGCAGAGGCGGCCGCGCGCGGCCTCGACCTGGTGCTCGACCGCGCCGGAAACCAGTGGGCGTGGTGGGGAGACCCGGACGCCGACGGGCCGGGAGTGGTGACCGGCAGCCATCTCGACTCGGTGCCGGGCGGCGGCGCGTTCGACGGACCGCTCGGGGTGGCGAGCGCGTTCGCGGCGCTCGACGCCCTGCGCGCCGCAGGTGTGCGCCCGGAACGACCGCTCGGGATCGTGAACTTCTCCGACGAGGAGGGCGCCCGGTTCGGGCTCGCCTGCCTCGGTTCGCGAGCGGTCACCGGGACGGTCGGTGCCGACACGCTGCTCGCGCTGCGCGACGGTGCGGGGGACAGCCTCGCGGACGTGCTGGGGCGGGAGGTCCCGGCCGGCGGGGCTGGCGGGGCGCGCGGGGCCGGCGGGGCCAGCAGGGGAGTGCTGCTCGAGCACTACGGGCGCGACGACGAGGCCCTCGCGCGGGTCGGCGTCTTCGTCGAGCTGCACGTTGAACAGGGGCGCTACCTGGCTGACCTGCCCGCGGACCAGGAGGCACCGGTCGCCGTCGGCGCCGCGATCTGGCCGCACGGGCGGTGGCGCGTCGACCTCGCCGGCGAGGCGAACCACGCCGGCACGACGCCGTTGGCCCACCGCCACGACCCGATGCTCGATCTCGCACGGCTCATCACCGACGTGCGCGCTGCCGCCGAGCACGCAGGGGCGCTCGCGACGCTGGCCAAGGTCGAGGTCGAGCCGAACGGCGTCAACGCGATCCCGTCACGAGTGCGCGCCTGGATCGACGCCCGCGCGGAGACCGAGGACGCCGTCCACCAGGTGCTGACGATGCCGGCCTCCGGCCCGACTGCAGACTTCGTAGCGCCGGCGCCGAGTGCAGAGTTCGCTGCGGATAGAGGCCCTCTAACCGCAACCAACTCTGCACTCGGCGGGGCGGGCCTTGCGCGCTGGGGGGCGGTGCGGGAGTCCTGGACGCCCGCCACCGTGTTCGATCCGGTGCTTGCCGGTCAGCTGGCGGAGGTCGTCGGGCGGCCGGGCTCCGACCTGCCCGCACCGGTGATCGGGACGGGCGCCGGGCACGACGCCGGCATCTTCGCGGCGGCCGGGTTCCCCACCGCGATGCTGTTCGTCCGCAACCCCACGGGCATCTCGCACTCGCCGGCCGAGTTCGCGGAGGCAGCCGACTGCGACGCCGGCGTCCGCGCCCTGACCGCTGTCCTCGCGGACCTGCTCACGGCGCCGCCCCACCCGTCGTCCATCCATTTCGAGGCCTAAGTTTCTTCGCTTTCGGAGGGCTCAGAGCGAAGAAACTTAGGCCTCGAAGGGAACTTGAGAGTGAGAAGAGATTCATGAGCAGCTTCTGGTGCGAGCGGGCCTGGCTTCCCCAGAGCGGTCTGCCGGCCGGCAGCGGTACGCCGGTCAGGTCTGGTCCGGCGCCGCCCGGCAGCGTCGTCGAGTCGGTGCGGGTCGAGACCGTCGAGGGCCGGATCGTCGCCGTCGAGCCGGGCGTACCGGCGTCGGACGGCGACGTGCGGCTGGGCGGGCTGGTGCTCCCAGGCCTGGCCAACACGCACTCGCACGCCTTCCACCGCGCGCTGCGCGGGCGGACGCACGCGGACGGCGGGTCCTTCTGGACCTGGCGCGATGGGATGTACGCCCTGGCCGCCGCACTGACGCCGGCGCTGTACGAGCGGCTGGCGCGCGCCGTCTTCGCGGAGATGGTGCTGGGCGGGACCACCGCGGTCGGCGAGTTCCACTACGTGCACCACCGCGCGGACGGGACACCCCACCTGCCGGCCGAGGGGGGACCCAACGCCATGGCCGAGGCCCTGCGCACTGCCGCGCGCGAAGCAGGGGTGCACCTCACGCTCCTCGACACCTGTTACCTGCACGGCGGCCTCGGACCGGCAGGCCACGAGCCGCTCGCGCCGGAGCAGGTGCGCTTCGGCGACGGAACCGTCGAGGCTTGGGCGCACCGCGTGGACGCGCTGCGCGCCGCCTGGGCCGACGACGACCGGGTGCTCGTCGGCGCCGCCGCCCACTCGGTGCGCGCCGTCGCGCCGCCGGAGCTCGCGGAGCTCGCCCGCTGGGCACGGCAGGCCGGCGCGCCGCTGCACGTCCACCTGTCCGAGCAGCCGGGGGAGAACGAGGCCGCGCTCGCCGCCTTCGGCGTCACCCCGACGCGGCTGCTGCACGACGCCGGAGCGCTCGGCCCCGGCACCACCGCCGTCCACGCTGTGCACCTGACCGACGACGACGTCGCGTTGCTCGGCGCCTCGGGGACCGGCGTCTGCCTCTGCCCGACGACGGAGCGCGACCTCGCCGACGGCATCGCCCCCGGCCTCCGGCTGCTGCGCGCGGGCAGCCCGCTGTCGGTCGGCACGGACCAGCACGTGGGTGCCGACGTGCTCGCGGAGGCGCGCGGCGTCGAGGAGCACGAGCGCCTCGCGACCGGTCGGCGCGGCTCCTTCGACCCCGCGACGCTGATCGAGCTGGCCACGTCGGCCGGGCACGCCGCGCTCGGCCGGCCGGACGCCGGCCGGATCGCCGTGGGCGCGCCCGCCGACCTGGTCGCCGTGCGGCTCGACACCGTGCGCACCGCGGGGATCGACCCGGCGCAGGCAGCCCTGGTGGCGGGCGCTGCCGACGTGTTTGACGTCGTGGCTGCCGGTGAGCTCGTGGTGCGGGACGGCGAGCACCGGGCCGGCGACGTCGCGCGGATGCTCACCGAGGCGATGGACGAGATCTGGGCCGCCGCCGGCCCACCACGCGCGTAGACCCGCGCTCACAACGAAGACTTTCAGGGAGCGGAGCATGAGCCTACTGCTGACGAACATCGGCGAGCTGGTCACGAACGATCCCGAGCACGGTGCGAGGCTCGGCGTCGTGCCGGGGGCCGCCGTCGTCGTGGAGGCCGGCCGCATCGCCTGGACCGGGCCGGCCGCGGCGGCACCGGCGGCGGACACCGCGGTAGACCTCGGGCGGCGGTGCGTGCTCCCGGGCTTCGTGGACTCGCACTCGCACACCGTGTTCGCGGGGGACCGGGCTCCGGAGTTCGCCGCACGCATGACCGGCGAGCCGTACACCGGGGGCGGCATCGCCACCACGGTCGCCGCAACGCGTGCCGCGAGCGAGGACGTCCTGCGGGCGCGCAGCCAGGCCCTGGTGCGGGAGATGCTCCGGCAGGGCACCACCACCGTCGAGATCAAGAGCGGCTACGGCCAGGAGGTCGCCACCGAGGCCCGCATGCTGCGGATCGCCCGGGAGCTCACGCCGGAGACGACGTTCCTCGGCGCGCACACCGTCCCGGCCGAGTACGCCGACGACCGCGCAGGCTACGTAGACCTCGTGACCGGGCCGATGCTCGCAGCCTGCGCGCCGCACGCCCGCTGGATCGACGTGTTCTGCGAGCCCGCAGCGCCCACCGCGTTCGACGAGGACGAGGCCCGGACGGTGCTCACCGCAGGGATCCGGGCCGGGCTGCTCGCCCGGGTGCACGGCAACCAGCTCTCGGCGGGCCCCGGCGTGCGGCTCGCCGTCGAGGTCGGTGCGGCGAGCGTGGACCACTGCACCCACCTGTCCGACGCCGACGTCGACGCGCTGGCCGGGTCCTGGACCTCGGCACGCTGGCCCGACGGCGGGGCGTCCGACGGCGGGACCGACGCCGACGCGGGCACCGTCGCGACCCTGCTGCCGGCGGTCGAGTTCTCCACTCGCTCGCCCTACCCGGACGCGCGCCGGCTGCTCGCCGCGGGCGTCCCGGTCGCCCTCGCCACGGACTGCAACCCGGGCTCCGGCTACAGCTCGTCCATGTCGTTCGTGGTGGCGCTCGCCGTCCGCGAGATGCGGATGAGTCCCGCCGAGGCCCTCTGGTCGGCGACGGCGGGCGGGGCGGCAGCCCTTCGGAGGGACGACGTCGGACACCTGCGGGTCGGCGCCCGCGCGGACCTGACCGTCCTCGACGCCCCCAGCCACCTCTACCTGGCCTACCGCCCGGGCGTGCCGCTCGTCCACGAGGTCTGGAAGGACGGAGCCCAGGCTTGGCCGTGACCCCGGTCATCGGGGACGGGGCCACCCAAGTCCTTTCGAGGCCTAAGTTTCTTCGCTTTCAGGCCGTCGAGAGCGAAGAAACTTAGGCCTCGAAGAGAATCGCGGCGCCGAACGCCGAGCGGCCGGGCTACTGCTCCGTGATGCCAAGGGACGGGGCGGTCACGAAACTTGCCCGTGCGCTCGCCGCGCCGTGCAGCTCCAGCAGCACGAGCTCGTTGCCGGTGCCGCGCACCAGCGGTCCCGGGACGTAGAGCGTGTGCGTGGGGCCGAGGCTCCAGTAGCGGCCGAGCAGCTCGCCGTTCACCCAGGCCAGGCCCTTGGTCCAGCCGTCGAGCCGCAGGAAGTGGTCGGCCCCGGCGGCGGAGTCGAACGTGCCCCGGTACAGACCGGCCCAGGCGGCACCCGCGACAGCGCCCGCACTCTCGGCAGAGTCCCCGGAGGCGGCCGTGTCCCCGGAGGCGACCGTGTCCCCGGACGTGCCCGCGTCAGCGGCACCAGCACCCGCCCCGCCCGGGACTGCCACGTCGAGCGCCCCGCGCAGCAGGTCCGCTGCGTCCTCGACCCGCAGCGCGCCGGCCGTCCACTCGTCCAGCGTGCGCACGGCGGTCCGCACGGTGCCGATCAGCCCCTTGGGCTCACCGATCCGCGGCCCGTAGTTGACGTGCCCCTGGTTCTCGACCAGCAGCGTCAGCTCGCCAGCGCGGGTCGGCAGGGCGACGGCGAACGTGTGCGACCCACGGTCGAGCACACCCACCGGCTGGCCGTCGAGCAGCACGACGGCGCGGTCGCGCACCTCGTCGACGGTCAGGACGGCGTCGTCGGGGCGGATGCGGGTGCGGTACACGGCGAAGCCCGACCACAGGCCCAGCTCCTCCATGGTCGGCGCGTGGTCGTAGGTCCGCAGCGCGCCGCGCACGAGCGAGGACACGGCGTCGGCGAGCGGGACGTGCGCGGTCAGGGCCACGTCCAGGACGGGGGCCGGCTGCGGAGTCGCCGGGACGTCGTCGGGCACGGGCAGGTGCCGGGCGATCACGTCGCGCATCGCGAAGTACTTGGCGGTCGGTGTGCCGTCCTCGGCGAGCGGCGCGTCGTAGTCGTACGACGTCGTGATGGGCCGGTAGATGCCCTTGTCGTTCGCGCCGCTGGTCAGCCCGAAGTTGGTGCCGCCGTGGAACATGTACAGGTTGACGGAGCCGCCGGCCGCGAGCAGCTCGTCCAGGTCCGCGGCGTTCGCCTCGGCGGGCGCCAGGTGGTGCTCCAGCCCCCAGGAGTCGAACCAGCCGTTCCAGAACTCCATGCACATCAGCGGGCCGGTGGGCTGGTGCCTGCGCAGCACCTCGAACCGCTCGGCGGTGCGCGACCCGAACGTCGCCGTCTTGTGCAGCTCCGGCAGGCCGCCGCGGGCGAGCATCTCGTCGTTCGCCTGGTCGCAGGTGAACAGCGGGACGTCGATGCCCTGGCCGCGGACCAGGTCCACGAGTGCCCGCAGGTACCGCTGCCGCTCCGGGAGCGGGTCGTCACCGTAGGCGCCGTACTCGTTCTCTACCTGCACCATCAGCACCGGCCCACCGTGCGTCACCTGGCGCTCGGCCACCAGCGGCAGCAGGCTCGCGTAGTACTTCCCGATCGCGTCGAGGAACCGCGGCTCGTGGCGCCGCACGCCCACGGCGTCGTCGGCCAGCAGCCAGGCCGGCAGGCCGCCGCCGTCCCACTCCGCGCAGATGTAGGGACCGGGCCGCACGATCGCGTGCAGGCCCTCCGCGGCCACCAGGTCGAGGAACCGCCCCAGGTCCCGCCGCCCGTCCAGGTCGAACACCCCGGGCTCCGGCGCGTGGAAGTTCCACGGCACGTACGTCTCGATGGTGTTCAGGCCCATCTGCCGGGCCTTGCGGATGCGGTCGGCCCACTGGTCCGGGTGCACGCGGAAGTAGTGCAGCGCGCCGCTGACGACCTGCATCCGTTCGCCGTCGAGCAGGAAGTCCTCGGGTCCGATGTCGAACGTGGGCATATGTGTGGTTCCTCGGAGTGCTGTCGTGATGGGGAAGCGGGACGACGGCGGGGAGGACCCCCGCCGTCGTCACCGGTTGCTTGCCGAGCGGCTCACTCGCCGACGGTGAAGCCCTGCTCGTTGCCGTAGCCGACGATCGACTGCTGCCAGGCGGCAAGGCCGTCCGCCAGGGGCGTCGAGCCCGTGTACGACTGGCCCACCGTGTCGGGGAACACGCTGTTCGCGTAGACCTGGTACGGCAGGTACTGCCAGCCGGTCACGACGCTCGTGGCCGACTCCGAGAGCACCTCGTTGATCTTCTGCCCGCCGAAGTACTCGGACTCCTCGGCGAGGAACGCCTCGTCGGTGAGGTCCGCGAGCGTCGCCGGGAAGTTGCCGCCCTCGAGCCGCGTCGCGACACCGTCGCCGGCGTTCGCGTACTCCAGGAAGCCGTAGGCCAGCGCCTTCTGCTCGCTCGCCTCGGTGACCGACAGTGCGGAGCCGCCGTTCTCGGCGGTCTCCTTGGCGCCTGCGGTCCACTGCGGCATGGGCGCCACGCGCCAGTCGCCCGACGCCGGCGCGGCACCGGACTCGAGGTTCGCCGGCATCCACGCGCCCGTCACGAGCGCGGCGATCTCGCCGTTGCCCAGGCCCTGGAACCACTCGTCGGTCCAGGCGGGGACGGTCGCGACCAGGTCGTCGTCCAGCATCTGCTGCCACATCTCGGTGAACTTCGTCGAGCCATCGTCGGCGAGGTTCACTGTGACGTCCGTGCCGTCCACCTCGAACGGGTGGCCGCCGGCCTGCCAGATCATCGACGTCGCGAACCCGGCGTCACCGTTGTCCGCGGTGATGTAGGTGTTGGGGTCCGACGCGTGGAGCTTCTCCGCCGCGGTGACGAACTCCTCCCACGTGGCGGGAACGTCGACGCCGGCCTTCTCGAAGGTCTTCGCGTTGTAGAACAGGGCCATCGGGCCGGAGTCCATCGGCAGGCCGTACACGGCGTCGTCCTCCGTCACAGCGCCCCACGGGCCGGGGGAGTAGGTGCTGTCCAGCTCGCTCGCGCCGAAGGGTGCGAGGTCGGCCAGGGACTCGCCGATGGAGAACTGCGGCAGGGCGTAGTACTCCATCTGCGTGACGTCGGGCACACCCGAGCCCGCGCTGATCGCGTTCTGCAGGGCCACGTAGTGGTCGTTGCCCGTGCCGACGTTGGCGAGCTCGACGTCGACGTTCGGGTACTCGGCCTCGAAGTCCTCGACGACCTTGTCCAGCGTGGGCTCCCACGCCCAGACCAGCAGGTCGCCGCCCTCCTCGAGCGCCGCGGAGATGTCTTCCGGGGACATCGCCTCCGCGGCGGCTCCGCCGTCGGACCCGGACCCGCACGCGGTCAGGGTGAGCGCCAGGGCGCTCGCCGCGGCGAGCGCACCTACGGCGCGGTGGTGGCGGATGGTCATGATGGTTCCTCTCACTTCATCGTCAGTCGGATCAGGTCTCTGGCACAGCCGTGCGGGTGGTGCTCACTCCTTGACGCTGCCGGCGGCAAGACCCGACTGCCAGTAGCGCTGCAGGAGCAGGAAGACCGCGATGAGCGGCAGGATCGTGATGAGCGAGCCGGTGATGACGAGGTTGAAGATCGCCTCGCCGCCGGCCGTGGTCGCCTGCTCGTTCCAGGCGTTCAGGCCGAGGGTCAGGGGGTACCAGTCCGGGTCGCGCAGCATGATGAGCGGCAGGAAGTAGTTGTTCCACGTCGCGACGACGGTGAACAGCAGCACCGTCACGATGCCGGGGGCCAGCATGGGCAGCGCCACCTGGAAGAAGGTGCGCGCCTCGCTGGCCCCGTCGATCCGGGCGGCCTCCATGATCTCGTCCGGGACGGCGTCGGCCGCGAACGTCCACATGAGGTAGAGCCCGAACGGCGAGATGAGCGACGGGATGATCACCGACCAGGGCGTGTTGGTCAGCCCCATGTTCGCGAACATGAGGAACGTGGGCACCGCCAGGGCGGTGCCTGGGACGGCCACGGCGCCGATGACGACGGCGAACACCGCGCGCTTGCCGGTGAAGTTGAACTTCGCCAGGCCGTAGCCGCCGAGCAGGGCCAGCAGCGTGGCACCGCCGGCACCCGCGACGACGTACAGCAGCGTGTTGCCGAACCAGCGCACGAACACGCCGCCGTCGTAGGTGAGGACCCCGACGATGTTGTCCCAGAGGGCGAAGTCGCCGCTGAACCAGAGGCCGAACGAGCTGAACAGGTCGGGCTGGGTCTTCGTCGCGTTGAACAGGAGCCAGACCAGCGGGACCAGGGCGTAGATGCCGACCAGCGCGGTGAGGACGGTGAGCAGCACGCTGCGGGTGGGCCGGGCGTGCGAGGTGCGGCGCGACCGGAGGCGCGCACGGGTGTGCCGGGGCCGGACGGTGGGCGCGTTCATCAGGACGTTGGTGCTCATGGGTCAGGCCTCCTTGCGCATGCCGCGCAGCTGCACCGCGTAGGCCACGAGCATCGTGAGCACGCCCATGATGATCGCCACCGTGGCCGAGTAGTTGTACTGCTGGCCGGAGAAGGACAGCGAGTAGGCGTACAGGTTCGGGGTGTAGTGCGTCGAGATGTAGTTGGGCGACAGCGACTGCAGGATGCTCGGCTCGTTGAAGAGCTGGAACGAGCCGATGATCGAGAAGATGGTCGCCACCACGAGGGCGCCGCGGATGGCGGGCACCTTGATCGCGGAGATCACGCGCCACGGTCCCGCGCCGTCGATCTCCGCGGCCTCGTACAGCGAGACCGGTACGACCCGCAGCGCGGAGTAGAAGATCAGCATGTTGTAGCCCACGAACTGCCAAGTCACGATGTTGCCGATCGCCGGGAGCAGCAGGACGGATGCCAGCGGGTCTGGGATGCTCGTACCGAACAGGTCGTTGAAGTTGCCGACCAGGCCGAACCGGTCGCCGTACATGAAGCCCCACATCAGCGCTGCCACGACGCCCGGTACCGCGTACGGCAGGAAGATCGTGAGGCGGAAGAAGTCCCGCCCGTAGAGGCGGCCGCTGTCGATGGCGAGGGCGACCAGCAGCGAGATGCCGAGCATCACGGGCACCTGGACCAGGAGGAACAGCGTGACGCGGCCCACACCGTCCCAGAACTGCGGGTCGCCGAGCGCGCGGGCGTAGTTGTCGAGCCCGACGAACGACGTGCCGCCGACGAGCTGGGTCTGGAACAGGCTCAGGTAGAGCGAGTACACGATCGGCGCGAGGAAGACCAGGGCGAAGACAGCCATGAAGGGGCCGACGAAGCCCCATCCGGCCCAGCGGGAGCGGCGTCGCATCCGTCCCTGGATCTTGGGCACGGCCGGAGGCGATGCGAGCGTGGTCAAGGGAAGTCGCTCCTTACGCGGGTGGGGTCAGCATGTCGTCGTGTTGACGTCAACATGGTGACGCGGACTAGGGTGCTCGTGAGCTACCCGGGGTGTCAAGCGCGTGCCGGTGAGACGGTGCGTCACGAGGAGGTGGATGCCGTGGAGGGCAGAGGTCCGTCCCTGGTCGACGTGGCCGCGCTCGCCGGCGTGTCGACCCAGACCGTCTCTCGCGTGTCGATGGGTCTGGACAACGTGCGGCCGGCGACCCGGGACCGGGTGCTCGCGGCGATGGCGGAGCTCGGTTACGCGCCCAACACGGCGGCGCGAGCGTTGCGGTACGGCAGCTTCCGGACCATCGGCGTGATCGCCCACCGGCTCGCCCGCACGGGGGAGTCCCGGACGGTCGAGGCAGTGGTCGAGGCGGCGCGCAGGGAGGGCTACACGGTGACGCTGATCGACGTCGAGAGCCCGTCGTCCGACGTCGTCTCCGCCGCGGCGACCCGGCTCTCCCACCAGGCCATCGACGGGCTGGTGATCATCAGGGCCGAGACCGCGACGCCGGACACGCTCGCGCTGCCGCCACGGCTGCCCGTCGTGGTGTCCGACTCACGGTTCGTCGGCCACCACCCCGCCGTCGGCGCCGACCAGGCGGACGGAGCCCGCCGTGCCACGCAGCACCTTCTGGATCTGGGGCACCGGACCGTGCACCACGTCGCGGGACCGGCGGACTCGGCGCCCGCCCAGCTGCGGGCAGAGGCCTGGCGCGTGGCGCTCGGCGAGGCCGGCCGGCCGGTTCCCGAGACCGTGGAGGGGGACTGGACGGCGGCCTCCGGGTACGCCGCCGGCCGCGGTCTCGCCGCCGACACGGACGTCACGGCGGTGTTCTGCGCCAACGACGAGATGGCCGCCGGCGTGCTCAGGGCCTTGCACGAGGCCGGCCGGGCCGTGCCGCGCGACGTCTCGGTCGTCGGGTTCGACGACATCCTCCTGGCGGAGTACCTCTGGCCGCCCCTGACGACCGTGGTGCAGGACTTCGACGAGATCGGCCGACGGCTCGTGGCCCGGCTGCTGGACCAGGTGCGGACGGGGGAGATCGCGGACGGCACCGACCCCGAGGACCTGCACGAGGTGGTGCCGGTGGAGCTCAAGATCCGGGAGAGCACGGCGCCCCCGCGTCCGCCCGGGTAGGCCTTGCTCGTCCGGTGCCGAGCATTCACCCTGAAACCCGTAGGATCGGCTTGATGGCGCAATCAGAGGGCAGGGGTGGAACGCGCGTGGAGTCACCGTCAACCGAGGCTCCGCTCGACCCGTCGACCCGTCCGACGTGGCGCAGCTCGGCGCTCGCGGCCGTCCTCGGCACGCTGGTGTTCGCCTTCCTCATCTGGCAGGTCATCGTCCGCGGCCCGTTCATCGCCTGGGACTGGCAGTTCCACTACTACGTGAACGCGCACCACCCCGTGGGGTGGGAGAAGGCCTTCCTCGACATCGTCGCGAGCGTCACGGGCGAGCGCCTGTTCACCATCCCGATGGTGGGCGGCACCGCGCTCTACGTGGCCTGGAAGCAGGGCGGCCCCGGCTCGCTCTGGAACATCGGCACCCGGCGGCCCGTCCTCGCCGTGCTCGCCGGCCTCGCGACCATCGCCGTGATCGGCTACGGCACCAAGTTCGGCCTCGGCCGTACCGGCCCGCACCACAACATGGACGTGCTGCACGCCGGTGGTCAGGCCTTCCCGTCAGGCCATGCGTCGAACACGTTCTTCACCGGCTTCTTCATCCTCTGCCTGCTGTTCGCCCAGAGCGGGCTCAGCCCGAACCTCGGCCGGCTGCGCAAGCTGATCCCCGTCGTCGCCGTGATCGTGATGATCGCGGGTGCCCTGATGTCGTGGCTGGACTACCACTGGCTGAGCGACATCCCCGGCGGCTGGCTGCTCGGGTTCATCGCCTGCATGGTGGCGCTGTCCGTGCTCCGTGCCCCGCGCCGCGAACGAGAACGCAAGCCCGCCCGCTAGGACGTCAGAGCCGCGCCAGGGTGTCGGCGACCAGCTCCGCGACGACGTCGTGCACCGCCGCGCGGTCGGCGGGGACCAGCCCGACCCGGGTGCGGCGGTCCAGCACGTCGTCCGCGTCCAGCGCACCCTCGTGCGTGACCGCCCACTCGATCTCGGCGCGCGTGATGTCCAGGTGCCCAGCGGTCGTGATCCCCTGCCCGACGGCGGACGCCGCACCCGGCAGTGCGGCAGCGGCCAGCACCTGAGCGGCCTCGGCGCCGTACCGCGCCACGAGGGAGGCCGGCAGGGTCCCGGCCTGCGTCGATCGCCTGACCAGCGACGGCGCCCCGACCAGTGACGGCGCCCCGACCAGCGGCAGGTCGGCGGTCCAGCACGGCCCAGCGGTGAGCCCGGCGTGCCGGACGGCCAGGTCCACCGCGTCCTCGGCCATGGTCCGGTAGGTCGTCAGCTTGCCGCCCAGCACGTTCACCGCGCCGGTGGCCGGCGACACCTCCACGAGGTGCTTGCGCGAGACGTCGGACGTCACCGTGCCCGCGCCGTCGCCCGGCCTGGCCGCGTCCACCAGGGGCCGCAGCCCCGCGAAGGTGCCCACGACGTCGTCGGGCACGAGGGGGCGGTCCAGCAGGCCGGACACGGTCTCCAGCAGGAAGTCGACCTCGCCCTGCGTGGCTACCGGCACGTCCGGGACCGGGCCGGGTGCCTCCTCGTCGGTGAGGCCGATGACCACCCGGCCGAGCTGCGTGGGCAGCGCGAAGACGTAGCGCGACCCGGAGCCGGGTACCGGGACCATGAGGGCGCCGGCCGGACGGCCGAGCCGCGCGGCGGGCACCACGACGTGCGTGCCGCGGCTCGGTCGTAGCCGCACCGACGGGTCGACCGTCCCTGCCCACACGCCCGTCGCGTTCACGACCACGCGGGCGCGCACGGTCAGGGTCGTGCCGGTGAGCGCGTCCTCGAGCGTCGCGCCGTCCGCGCGCAGCTCGGTGGCCCGGACGCGCGTGAGGATCCGTGCCCCGCGCCCCGCGGCGGTCCGGGCCAGGGCGACGACGAGCCGGGCGTCGTCGACGAGCTGGCCGTCGTGCGCTATCCAGGCGCCGCGCAGGCGCGTCCGCGCGACGGCCGGCACGAGCCGGGCGGCCGCACCGGGCCGGGCGAGGCGGGGGCCTGGCAGCACAAGGGACGACGTCCCGGCGTCGCGGCGCAGCAGGTCGCCGAGCCCGAACCCGATGCCCGCCGTGAGGCCCTGCCGCCTGCCCACGCCGGGCGCGAGCGGGAGCACCTGCGGCAGCGCGCGCACCAGGTGCGGCGCGGTGCGGGTCATCAGGACGTGGCGCTCCCGCGCGCTCTCGCGGGCCACGCCGACGTCGCCGGTGGCCAGGTACCGGAGCCCGCCGTGCGCCAGCTTGGAGCTCCAGCGGGAGGTGCCCCAGGCGAGGTCGCGTGCCTCGACAAGGGCGACGGAGAGGCCGCGCGCCGCCGCGTCGAGCGCCACGCCGGTGCCCGTCACCCCACCGCCGACCACGAGCAGGTCGACGGTCTCGGAGGCGAGCTCGTCGAGCTCGTCGGCGCGCCGGACGGCGGTCAGGGCAGTGCGCTGCATCGGTCCTGCTTCCGGGTGAGGGGCATCGGGCGTGGTGCCCGATCAGGGACGGAGATACCCGTCGAGGGCGTGCGCGAGCTCGGTGCGCAGGGCGCCGGCGTCGATGACCGTGGTGACCGTCTTGTAGGACAGCACTGTCGACTGGGTGATGAGCAGGACCATGACGGCCAGGTCGGAGGCGGGCCCCTGGCGGACCGTCCCGCCCTCCTGGGCGGCGGTGAGAGCCGCGGCGAGCCACTCGAGGCTGACGCGCTGCGAGCGGCCGATCCGCTGGAACGCGTACTGGGTGAAGACCTCTGGCTCGTGGGTCAGCAGGCGCCCGTACACGGGGTCGGTGCGGAGCAGCTCGCTGAACCGGACCACCTTCTCGACGACGGTGGCGCGGTCGCTGGCGTGCGGGCCGACGGCGGTGATCACGCGCTGCGCACGGTGCACGAGGAGCGCGCGCAGCACGTCCTGAGCCGACTCCCAGCGCCGATAGACGGTGGGCCGCGAGACGCCGGCGGCCCTCGCCAGCTCGGTGACGGACAGGCCACGGGTGCCCCGGGTGGCGACCAGCTCGGCGGCGGACGCGAGCAGGCGCGCCTCGATGTCGACGGGCTCGGTGCCGTGGGGCTCGGTGTCGGGGTGCTCCGGCGGCGAGATCGGCCCGGGCGGCACGTTACGGATTGTCATGTTGTGTCACACTGTAACGCGCACCGGGCCCGACTGCCAGGCCCGCCGACGACCCGGAGGACACGTGAGCACAGAGCCGCAGCACGAACGCATCGACATGCGGTGGTCCGGCTGGGGCGACCCCGGCGCGGCACACGGGCTCCCCGGCGGTGTGAAGCTCCTGCTCGCAGCGGTGCTCGGCCGGATACCGGCGGCACGCCCCGCGCCGGACCTCGCGGAGGTCACGGTCACCACCCCACCCCTGGACGACGCCGACGTGGCGGCCCTCGCCTCGGTCGTCGGTGCTGCCCACGTCGACGTCGGGCGCGAGGCCCGGATGCTGCACGCGGGCGGGAAGTCCACGCCGGACCTGCTGCGGCGCAGGCAGGCCGAGCAGGTCGCGCCGGGCGTCGTCGTGCTGCCCGGCTCCGAGGACGAGGTGGCCGCGGTGCTGGCGGTCGCCGGTGAGCGGAGCCTCGCCGTCGTGCCGTTCGGTGGCGGCACCGCCGTGACCGGCGGGCTGGAGCCGGACGCCGGGGCGCACCGGGGCGTCGTCAGCCTCGATCTGCGCCGGCTGGCCGGGCTGGTCACGCTGGACACCACGGCTCAGGAGGCGACCCTCTGGGCAGGGACCACCGCACCGGCCGCCGAGTCGGCGCTGGGCGAGCAGGGCTTCGAGCTGGGCCACTTCCCCCAGAGCTTCGAGTTCGCGACCCTTGGCGGGTTCGCCGCCATGCGCTCCTCCGGCCAGAGCTCGGCCGGGTACGGGCGGTTCGACGCCATGGTCACCGGGCTGCGCGTGGTGACACCGACCGGGCTGCTCGACCTGGGCCGCGCACCCGGGTCCGCCGCGGGCCCTGACCTGGTGCGCTGGTTCCTCGGCTCGGAGGGCGCCTTCGGCGTGATCACGCAGGTGCGGGTGCGGGTGCACCCCACGCCGGAGGTGCGGCTGTTCGATGCCTGGACCTTCGGCGACTTCGTGGCCGGCGCCGACGCGCTGCGCCGGGTGGCCCAGCTCGGCACCGGCCCCACGGTGCTCCGGCTGTCCGACGAGGACGAGACGGCGGTCTCCCTCGCGCAGGTCGGCAACCTCGGCAAGGCGCTGGCCAGGGGCTGCTCCGCCGTCGTGCTGCACGAGGGTCCCGACGGACTGGCCCAGGCTCGGCGCGAGGCCACCACGCGGGTGCTGCGCGAGGCGGGCGGAAGGCCGGCCGCCGAGAAGCTGGCGGTGTCCTGGGACCACGGCCGGTTCAAGGCGCCCTACCTGCGCGACGCGCTGCTCGACAACGGCGTGTTCTGCGAGACCCTCGAGACCGCCACCACGTGGTCGAACCTGCACGCGCTGAAGACCGCGGTCACCGGCGCGCTGGCGGACGGCCTGGCCAAGGAGGGGGCGAAGAGCCGCGTCCTCTGCCACGTCTCCCACGTGTATCCGACAGGGGCGTCGCTCTACTTCACGGTGATCGCCGGCCTCGGCGTCGACCCGCTCGTGCCGTGGGAGCGGGTGAAGCACCGCGTGAACGACGCGATCACGGCGGCGGGCGCCACCATCAGCCACCACCACGGGGTCGGCGCGGACCACGCCCCCTGGCTGGAGCAGGAGATCGGCGAGGTCGGGCTCCGGATGCTGCGGGCGGTCAAGGCAGAGCTGGACCCGGCGGGGATCATGAACCCCGGCGCGCTGCTCGGCCCGACGACGCCGCCGCGCCCGGCCGGGCAGGGCGGCTGACCAGGTAGGTTGCGGCCCACCACATACTTCGCAGGTTCGACGACAGGGCGTCCGACGGCGGGCGCGTGGAGCTGACATGACTGAGCAGTTCGGCGGGACCGGGCACATCGCCGTGCTCGTGAACCCCGCATCGGGGCGTGGCTCCGGCGCGGGAGGCGGCCATGCGGCAGTCGACCGGCTCCGCGCGCGTGGCGTCGACGTCCGCGTCTACCAGGGTGCCGACGCCGAGGAGACGGTGGCGCTCGCGAAGAAGGCGGTCGACGAGGAACCTGCCGTCGTGGTGGTCGCGGGGGGCGACGGCACCATCTCGTCCGTGCTGCAGCCGGTCCTGGAGGCGGGCCTGCCGCTCGCGGTGGTCCCCGGGGGCACCGGCAACGACCTGGCCCGGGAGCACGGGATACCGCTCGGAGACCCGGCCGCCGCGGCGGACCTGGCGCTCGACGGCGCCCGCAAGCGTGTCGACACGGGCACCATCACGGCCGACGACGGCACGGTGCGCCACTTCGTCACCGTCCTGTGCGCCGGCCTGGACTCCCTGACGAACGAGCGCACCAACCGCATGACCTGGCCCACCGGCCCCGCCCGGTACCGGATCGCGGTGTACGCGGAGTGGCTGCGGCTCAAGCGGTTCGGCTACCGGCTGGACCCCGTGGGCGCCCCGGCGCTCGCGCAGGACGGGTACGTGCTCGGGATCGGCCTCACCAGGTCCTACGGGGGCGGGGTGCCGATCTGCCCCCGCGCCGACCCGACGGACGGGCTCCTCGACGTCACCCTCGTGCACGCGGTGGGCCGGTTCCGCTTCATGGCGTTCGATGGCCTCATCAAGGCGGGCAAGCACGTCGAGCGGCCGGACGTCACCACGCTGCGGACCTCCGCGATCCGGGTCGAGGCACCGGCCGGCCTGGTCGCCTACGCGGACGGCGAGTACGTCGGACCGCTGCCGGTCACGGTCGAGGCGCACCGGGAGGTGCTGACGCTCTGCGTCCCGGTGTGAGGTTCCGAGCTGCTTCCGGCCGCGGTCGAGCCGCAAGTTGGTGGTGAGTCGGGTCGCGGGGTGGGTTCGAGCCGCAAGTTGGTGGTGAGTCGGGTCGCGGGGTCGCCGAGCCGCAAGTTGATCGTGACCGGGGCCGCCGAGCCGCAAGTTGCTGGTCCTGAGAGCGTCTGGTGGACCAGTTCGCTTCGGTTCGGCACGCCGATTCACGTTCAACCTTCGGTTCGGCACGCCGATTCACGTTCAACCTTCGGTTCGGCACGCCGATTCACGTTCAACCTTCGGTTCGGCACGTCGGCTGACGATTAACTTGCGGTTCGGCGGGCTCGGCACGTTCAACCTTCGGTTCGGCATGCCGGCTGACGATTAACTTGCGGTTCGGCGCACCCGGCCAGCGCACTCGACCACCAGCCGCCTTCGGTACGACCTTGGCCGGTGTGACCCGGATCACGGCGTGCTCGTGTCACGTCCGGGAGCCGGGTGGTGTCTGGAGGGTGTCCGCGATGAAGCCACCGAACGGAGACCGACCATGTCCAGCACACCGAGCGAGCCGGACCGGAACGAGCCGGACCGCAGCATCAGCACCAGGATCACCAGCGCCGTCCCGAACACCCTGACCAACCGGGCCATGGCCGTGTTCTCCCGCCGGCGGTACGGTGCGGTGCTGGATCCGCTGGTCGCCGTCGGGCATCACGGGAAGGTGACCCGGACGTATGCGCTCACCGAGCTCGGCGTCGGCGGCTGGAAGGCCCTCGACCCCGGCCTGAAGTCGCTTGCGGTGATGGCCGCCTCCGTGGCGATCGGCTGCACGTGGTGCGTGGACTTCGGCTACTGGGAGGCGCAGCACGAGCACCTGGACCCGGAGAAGCTGCACGACGTCCCGGCCTGGCGTTCGAGCGAGCGGTTCACGGACCTGGAGCGGGACGTGCTGGCGCTCGCGGAGGCCGAGACGGCCACCCCGCCGTCCGTCGACGATCACCTCGTCGCGCGCCTGATCGCTGCCCTCGGCGAGGAGGCCTTCACGGAGCTCGTAGCCATCGTGGCGGTCGAGAACCTCCGCAGCCGCGTCAACGCCGCGATGGGGCTGAGCGCGCAAGGCTTCAGCGACCGCTGCGAGGTCCCGCTCGGCGGTGCCCTCGCCGAGGTCGGCGAGCAGTAGTGCCCGACGACGTCGCGGCCGGCCCGCGCCCAGAGGTCGCCGAGCCCCCCGAGCCTCCCGAGCCTCCCGAGCCTCCCGAGCCTCCCGAGCCTGCCGAGCGCCCCGAGCCTCCCGAGCCTCCCGAGCCTCCCGAGCCTGCCGAGCGCCCCGAGCCTCCCGAGCCTCCCGAGCCCCCCGAGCTCGCCGACCTGTTCGAGGCCAACCGCCGTCTGCTGTTCACCGTCGCCTACGAGCTGCTCGGCGCGGCCGCCGACGCCGAGGACGTGGTGCAGGAGGTATGGCTGCGGTGGTCGGCGGCGGACCGGTCCGACGTCGTCGAGCCGCGGGCCTACCTGGTGCGGATCACGACCCGGCTGGCTCTGAACCGGCTCCGCGCGCTGCGGCGCGCCCGGGAGACGTACGTCGGGCCGTGGCTGCCCGACCCGCTCCTGACCTCGCCCGACGCCGCCCACCCGGTCGAGCGGGCCGAGGAGGTGTCGCTGGCGCTGCTCGTCGTGCTGGAGACGCTGTCGCCCCTGGAACGGGCGGTCTTCGTGCTGCGGGAGGTGTTCGACCTGCCGTACCAGGAGATCGCCGAGGCGCTGGACCGCGACGTGCCGGCACTACGCCAGACCGCGCACCGGGCCCGCGAGCACGTCCGGGCGCGGCGCCCGCGCTACACGCCCGCCGGCTCCCAGCACGCCGAGGCCACGGAACGGTTCCTCACGGCGTGCTTCACGGGCGACCTCGCCGGCGTGCTGGCCGCGCTCGCCCCCGAGGTGGAGCTCGTGACCGACGGCGGCGGTGTCGTCCGCGCGGCTCGACGGATCATCCGGGGCGCGGACAAGGTGTCCCGTGCGCTGATCGCGTTCGCGGGCGACAGCACGATGGCGCACCTGGAGTGGGTACCCGTCGAGATCAACGGGGCGCTCGGCACGATGGCGCTGCTCGACGGCGTGCCGACGATGGCGACCGCCGCCGAGTACGACGGCGACCGGCTGGTGCGGATCATGGTGTTCCGCAACCCGACGCGGCTGGCCGGGCTGGACCGGGTCAGACCGTAGCGAGGTCCCCGGCCACCAGGCCCAGCTCGCGGCTCGCCTGCGGGGGTACGGACTCGCCGGGGATGCTGAGCCCGACCGCCCACGCGACGTCGTCGCGGGCCCGGCGGGGGACGAGGTGGGCGGCACAGGTGATGTCGTCGCGGAACTCGCCGTGCTCTTCGACAACGGTATCGGGACGCAAGCGAGCGAGCTGCGCGTCGAGCGACCGGATGTCGGAGGCGGTGCGCGCGGTGAACTTGCGCATCCCGGCGTCCACCACCAGCTCGTAGCGTTCCCGGCGGGAGATGCCGAGCAGCAGCGCCTTGCCGAGCGCGGTGGCGTGCGCGGAGACGTCGAGCCCGCGCTCCAGGTCCTCCAGGTACGGCGAACCGGGGGCCTCCGCGTAGTCGACGACGACCACCCGGCCTGCGCTGATGCGCCCGAGGTACGCGCTGTAGCCGGTGCTCTGGGCCAGGTGGCGCAGCACCTCACGGGTGTCGGGACCCCGGCCGAGCGAACCGAGCTGTTCGTAGAACCGCTGGCTCACCTGCTCGCCGACGTCGTACGTGCCGTCCTTGAGCCGGGTGACGTACCCCTTGTACGCGAGCGTGCGTACGAGGTGGTACGTGGTGGAGAGGTTGAGGCCGCTGCGGCGGGCTATCGCCTTGACCGGCAGGCCGGGAGAGCTGGTCACGACCTCGAGCACCCGAAAGGCGCGGGCCACGCTCTGCACCAGGTCGTCCGGGCGTTCCCGGTCGGCGTCCAGAGTCACGTGGCCCCCTCGTTCGTCGGCTCGTGGCCGGCGGTCGTTCCGACTGAAATTGTCCCGCCCGGATGGGTCTCGACAGGGTCGATCGAGGGTGCGACAGTGTGTGTGCCCTCGCAGTCATCGTAGCCACGGGCGCAGCCGAGGTCACGATGCTGGTTGGAACACGGGTGGGTTCACCCTGGGCGGTCGACGACGATGCACAGATACGGCGAATCCATGAATTTACCTGAACCGGGTTATATCGGGCAAGTGCCCGACGGGCTCTCGGGCCGCAGGCACGGGCCGGCCTCCCTCTCCGAGAAGGCCGGCCACCTTGCTCGGTGACATGCGCGGCACGCAGGACCGTCCCTGGCCGAGTGCCCGGCCCGTCCGGCTCAGCGAGGTCTCGCGCCTGAAGCCGCTGGTGCGCGCGTCGGCGATGCAGGACCCGCGCGAGTTCTACGACGAGCTCCAACGCGAGTGGGGCGAGGTGGCCCCCGTCGACCTGGAGCCGGGTGTCCCGGCGTGGCTGGTGATGGGGCAGCGGCTCGTCTACGACGTCATGCGCAACGAGCACCTCTTCGCCACCGACCCGCGGACCTGGAACGGGCACGCACGCGGCGGCCTGCCCGCGACGTCAGGCCTGCGCCCGGTTCTCACGTCACAGGAGCGGTTCGCCGCCAACTACACCGACGGCGCGCTGCGCCAGCGCCTGCGCGAACCGCTCGACGACGCGTTCGAGCAGCTCTCCGAGGGCATCACCGCCGCAAAGGTGCGCTCCTTCTGCAACCTGCTCATCGACCGCTTCGAGGACCGCGGCCGCGCTGACCTCATGCTCGAGTACGCGTCGGTGATCCCGTTCCTCGTCATCGCCGACATGATCGGGTTCGACCCGGAGGACGGGCAGCGCCTGTTCGACCTGACCCGCAGGGTCGCCGGGGGCGGTACCGACGCTGCGCCCGCCGTGGTCGAGGTCGACCGCCTGCTCGGCGACCTCGTGGCGGTCCGTCGCCGGGTCCCGCAGCGTGACCTCGCGAGCTCCCTCGCCGCGCACCCGAACATGCGGGACGACGTCGAGGTGGCCCACACCCTGCTGATCGTCGCCTACTCGGGGAACCTGACGCTGACGGCCTGGGTGGCGCAGACCCTGCTGCTGACCCTCACCGACTCACGGTTCTCCGGCCGGCTGCACGGCGGCCGCATCGACCTGGACAACGCGATGGACGAGGTGCTCTGGCGCTCCACCCCGACCATCAACACCCTGCCCCGCTTCGCCCGGCAGGACATCGTGCTGGACGGCAAGCACATCGCGGCCGGCGACCCGCTCGTCCTGGCGATCCACGCCGCGAACACCGACCCGCGGATGGACACGGGCGACCCGTGGGACCACGTCGGCAGCCGCGCCCACGTGTCGTTCGGCACCGGGCCGCACGCGTGCCCGGCGCCCCGCACGGCCCGCGTGATCGCCCGGATCGCCGTCGAGACGATCCTGCGCAGGCTCGACGTCGTGCTGCGGATCCCCGCCTCCGAGGTCACCTGGGACCAGACGCTGTGGATCCGTCAGCCCGTGCGCCTCCCGGTCACCTTTCCGCCGCCCATGGTGTCGGCATAGCCGCCGCACGTGCCCGGATCCGCGAGGTCAGGCGGTAGGTTGCGCACGTGAACGAGGAGGCTCAGATGCGCATCGGTATCCCGGACGACGGCGGGCCGCTCGTGCCCGCCACCCCGACGACCACCGCCCGGCTGGTCGGTCTCGGCTACGACGTCTCCGTCGCCACCGGCGCCGGCGCCGGGGCGGGCTTTCCGGACACGGCGTACGAGGCAGCGGGCGCCGTCGTCGTGCCCGACGGCGAGGCATGGTCCGCCGACGTCGTGGCGATCACCCGGGCGCCCGACGTGCTGGCCGCGTCCGGCCCCGCGGGACTGCGACCGGGCGCGCGCGGCCCGGACGGGCTGCGGATCGGAGCGGTCCTGATCGCGCAGATCGCTCCCGCCGCACGCCCCGACCTGGTGCGCGCGCTCGCCAACCGCGGCGTCACCGCCTTCGCCCTTGACGCCGTGCCGCGCATCTCGCGGGCGCAGTCGCTCGACGTGCTGAGCGCCCTGTCGAACGTCGCGGGGTACCGCGCGGTGGTCGAGGCGGCCGCCGAGTTCGGCGGCATGTTCTCCGGCCAGGTCACCGCGGCAGGCACCACCCCACCGGCGAACGTCTTCGTCATCGGCGCGGGCGTGGCCGGGCTCGCCGCCATCGGCGCGGCAGGCAGCCTCGGCGCACAGGTGCGCGCCTTCGACGTCCGGCCAGAGGTCGCGGAGCAGATCGAGTCCATGGGCGCGACCGTCGTCCGGGCCGACGACGCCGCGCAGCAGGTCAGCGCCGACGGCTACGCCTCAGCGCTCACCACCGACCAGGAGGCGGCGGCGCTGCGCGCGTACGCCGTCGAGACCGCCGCCGCCGACATCGTCGTCACGACGGCCCTCGTGCGCGGCACCGCGCCCACCACCATCACCGCCGAGATGGTCGCGAACATGCGGCCGGGAAGCGTGATCGTCGACCTCGCGGCACCGGGCGGCGGCAACTGCGAGCTGACCGTGCCGGGGGAGCGGGTGGTCAGCGCCAACGGCGTCGTGGTCCTCGGCTACACGGACCTGCCCGACCGCATGCCACGGCACACCTCCGAGCTGCTCGGCACGGCGGTCGCCAACCTGGTCCAGCTCGGCACGCCGAACCGCGACGGCCGCCTCGCGCTCGACCCGGACGACGTCGTCGTGCGCGGCATGACCGTCGCCGCCCGCGGCGAGGTGCTGTGGCCGCCTCCGCCGGTGGCGGTGTCTGCGCCGGCGTCACCGGTCAGGCCGGCCTCGGCGGTCGAGCCCGCCGAGACCGCGCCAGGGTCCCGACAGGCTCGACCGACGGGGGCCGGGTCGCGACAGGCCCATCCGGCGACGCGGGCCGTGCTGCTCGGGCTCGGCGCAGTGCTCGCCGCGCTCGCCGTGGCCGCGTCACCCGCCGACCAGGTCGCACACCTCACCGTGCTGGCGCTCGCCGTCGTGGTCGGGTTCTACGTGATCTCGCACGTCAGCCACGCCCTGCACACTCCGCTGATGTCCCAGACCAACGCCATCTCCGGCATCATCCTCGTCGGTGGGATGCTGCAGATCGGCTCGTCCGACCCGGTGGTGACGACGCTGGCCGTGCTGGCGTCCGCGGTCGCGAGCATCAACATCTTCGGCGGGTTCCTCGTGACCCACCGCATGCTCGGGATGTTCCGCAGGGGCGCCCCGACCGACGGGAGCGGCCGATGACCGTCGAGTCCATGGTCCAGGCCGTCTACCTCGTGGCGGCGGTGCTGTTCGTCCTCTCCCTGGCCGGGCTGTCGAAGCAGGAGACCGCACGGCGCGGCGTGCTGCTCGGCATGACCGGCATGGGGCTCGCCCTTGCGGCGACCGTAGCGCTCGCGCTGGACCGGTCCGAGCGGCCCGTCGGCCAGACGGCGGGCCTGATCCTCCTGGTGCTCGTGGTGGGCGCCGCCGTGGGCACGTGGCGGGCGCGGACCGTCGAGATGACGCAGATGCCGGAGCTCATCGCGCTGCTGCACTCGTTCGTGGGCGCGGCGGCGGTGCTCGTGGGCCTCGGGTCCTACCTGTCCGAGCCGGCGGGGTCCGGCGGTGCGGTGCACCTCGTCGAGGTGTTCCTCGGCGTGCTGATCGGGGCCGTGACGTTCACCGGCTCCGTGGTGGCGTTCGGCAAGCTGTCTGGACGGCTGAGGTCGTCGCCGCTGATGCTGCCCGGCCGCAACTGGCTCAACCTGGCGGCCGTCGTCGCGTGCGGCGGGCTGCTCTGGTGGTTCCTCGCGGCGGGCACTGCGGGCCTGGTCCCGCTGCTGCTCATGACGGTGGTGGCGCTGGCGCTGGGCTGGCACCTGGTGGCGGCGATCGGCGGGGGCGACATGCCCGTCGTCGTCTCGATGCTGAACTCCTACTCCGGGTGGGCGGCCGCCGCGGCGGGGTTCATGCTGGGCAACGACCTGCTCATCATCACGGGTGCGCTCGTCGGGTCGTCCGGTGCGATCCTCAGCTACCTCATGTGTCGCGCGATGAACCGGTCGTTCGTGAGCGTGATCCTTGGCGGGTTCGGTACCGGTCCCGGCGTCGCGGCGGCGGGCGGTGACGCCGAGCAGGGCACCCATCGCGAGACGACGGCGCTCGAGGTGGCCGACCGGCTGACCGCCGCCCGGTCCGTGATCGTCGTGCCGGGCTACGGCATGGCCGTGGCGAAGGCCCAGTACCCCGTGGCGGACCTGGTGGCTCGGCTCACGGCCCGCGGGACCGTCGTGCGGTTCGGTATCCACCCGGTCGCCGGCCGGCTGCCCGGGCACATGAACGTGCTGCTCGCCGAGGCCAAGGTGCCCTACGACCAGGTGCTCGGCATGGACGAGATCAACGGCGACTTCGGCAGCACCGACGTCGTGCTCGTGATCGGCGCCAACGACACCGTGAACCCGGCGGCCCAGGACGACCCTGCGTCGCCCATCGCGGGCATGCCGGTGCTCGAGGTGTGGCAGGCTCGTGAGGTGGTCGTCTTCAAGCGATCCATGGCGACGGGCTACGCGGGGGTACAGAACCCGTTGTTCTTCCGTGAGAACACCGCCATGCTGTTCGGAGATGCGAAGGACCAGGTGGAGCTCATAGTTCAGGCGCTATGACTAGGCTGGTCCCTGCGTCACGGTGCTGTCTTTTGCATTCGGGTCGTCATGTGTGGGTGAATTGAAGGTGACGCGCTGACATGGCGCGGTAACGAGTTGGTATAACGGGGTGCGCCAGGAAAGCCCGGTGCTGTCCCTCAGTGCGGAGGCCGAGTGTTGACACGCTCTCTCGTGATCGGAACGGTCACGATCGTGGGGTTCCTGGTGCTTGTCGCGACCACTGAGCTCTTCTATTTCGGACCCCCCGATGGCGCCCAGAACGGCGGCGAGGTCTTCGCCTCGCTCGGTGGTGCGGCCCTCACGCTGCTCACCTGGGCCGGCGTCGGCTGGTGCGTCGCGCGGACAGCGCGAGCCCTGCGCCTGACCCGCTTCTCGGTGCTCGTCGGCATGGTCGGGCCGGTGGCGGCGATCGTCGCCTTCGCCGTGACGATCGACCTGGACGGCTGGGCCACCGGGTTCGGTGCGCTGTCGTTCGCCGCGGCGTCGGCCGGCGTGCTGGCGACGCTCCGACGTCGGCGTCCCGCCCAGGCCGGCGCGGTGTCCAGCCCGGAGAGCCACCCTGCGATCCAGCTGCCCGCCTAGCTCCTTGGTCCTCTCACAGCGAGGGTGGGGTTACCAGAAGCGGGTCGGGAGGGCGTAGCGGGCGTACACGGCCTCCACCGCCGCCCGTACCTGACCGGGCTCGCCGAGCCGTTCGTCGTCCAGCCCGAGCACCACGAGCGTCGCCACGCCGTCGTGCTCCGACCACCAGGAGTCCAGGCCGCCGCGCATCTGACGCAGCCGCCCGCGGGTCAGGCTCTGCGTGACGCCCCGCATCAGCACGCTGGAGGCTGGCACGCCCAGCGGCGCCGCGAAGGTCGCTGGCAGCCTGCCCAGGTTCGAGGCCAGGCACAGCGGTGCGGTGGCATCGCGCGCGGCGTGCCTGGCGACGGCGTCGGGCACCATCTGCAGGAGGGGCTTCAGCGGGCCGAGCGCGTCCACCCGCGTGCCGGACGCCAGGCCCCGGAACGCGGCCGCGACACCGGCCCGGATCTGCCCCATGTCGGCCACCGCCCCGGCCCGCTCCGGTGCCGGTGTCACCGTGGTGTCGACGGCGACGGAGACGCCGGACGTCGCGTTGGACCGTAGGTCGTCCTTGCCGCGGAGGCTGACGGGCACGGAGACGCGCACCGGCATGCCGGCCGTCGCGGCGCCGGCGGCGAGCAGGATCTCCGTGCACACCGCGATCAGGAGGCTGTTCGCCGTACCGCCGGCCGCGTGGGCCGCACGGTGCCAGGTGGAGGCATCGGTGTCGACCACGACGACCGGAGGGTTGGCCGGCTGCGCGTCGTCGGTGCGGGCGGCCGGCCGGGGCCGGTCCGCCGACTGCTGCGCCAGCACCGGCGGCACCGGGCCCTGCCGGGCCGCGTGCCGCAGACCAGCGACGGCCGCGCGGGCCTGGCCGGTGGCGTCGCGCAGGTCGGCCACCAGCCCGGTGCGGATACGTTCGTCCTCCCTCGGCAGGCGGCGGGTGCCGGACGCCGAGGCGAACACCCCGGCGTCGTCCGCCCTGAACCCCGCGGCGGCGACGGCGGCCTGGAGCGCGCCCACGTGCATCCCGCCGTCGGCCACCACGTGCGACGTCACGTAGCTGAGCACGCTTCTGCCGCTCACCGTCGGCGCCGCCGCGAGGGCCCAGGTGGGGCCGTGCTCCGGGTCCAGGTTCGCCTGGGCCTGCCGGTCCGCCCAGGTGAGCACCGCGTCGTCACGCACGGGGGTGGACTCGACCAGCGGGTCGAGCGACATGCTGGAGAGGGACCAGCGGTCCCGGGCGCCTGGAAGGCGGCCCGGCCGGACCACGCGCTGCAGCGGCCCGTCCGCGAGGGCGCGGTGCAGCGCGCGCACGGCGTCGGCGTCCAGCGGTGCGGGCAGCCGCCAGACGGTCTGGTTCACCACCGCGACCCCGAGCACGCGCCGGGTGCGCAGAAAGAGGTCGTCGTCATAGGTGAGGCGGTTGCTGGCCGCGGGGTCGCTGGTGGTCGCTGGGCTGGTCACGGGGCCTCCGGTGCGGGGAAGGGTGGCGGTCACCAGGACACCGCCGGGATCTGCCAGCCGTCCGTCTCGGTGAGCACGAGACGGCGCAAGGTCTCGGCGTCGGGCACCCGGTCGGGGTCAAGAGCCGCGACGCTGAGCGTCGTCGTCCGGCCCGCGGTGGTGCAGAAGGCGACCAGCCCGCCACCCGCGGCGCGCAGCTCGGCGGCGGAGGCACCCTGGTAGTGCGACAGGGTGGCGACCGCGCGCACCATGCCGCCCGGCGCCTGCGTGAACCCGTCGGGTGGCGTGCCGAGGTTGGACGCAAGGGCCGCGGCGACCGGCGGCTGCGGCAGGCGGCTCACGGCCAGGTCGGGCAGCATCTGCACCAGCTCGAGCGGTACGGGAGCCACTCTCGGCTCGGCCCCGACGGCCGTGTACGCCTCCTTGGCGGCAGCCCGCACCCAGCCCAGGTCGCGCGCGGCGAGCACGTCGGCAGGGACCGTCACCCGGGCGATCTTGGTGGAGTTGGCCCGCGGGTCCTCCTCGCCGCGCGTGGACACGGGCAGCGCGACGGGCACCGGCTCGCCCGGGAACCGGCCGGTGGCGTGCACGAGCCGGGCGAGGAACGCCACGAACCACGTGTTGGGCGTCCCGCCGTGCCCGGCGGCGGCCTGGGCGACCCGGTCGGCAGGGAGCTCGAGGTGCAGCACGGGGGCGCGCCAGCCGACGTCGTCCGCCGAACCGCGGGCCGAGCCCGCCGGGACCGAGGCTCCGCCCGGCTCGCTGGTCGGGCTCGTCGAGACCAGCGAGGAGGGCTCGACGACCGCGCTGCGCTCCCGGGCGACCTGCCGCGCTCTGGCCCCCGCCCAGCGCGCGACCGCGCCGGCCTGCGCGGCGGCGTCGGCGGCGTCCGCCAGGAGCGCCCGGGCACCGCGTCCGGGCGGCGGCACGACCAGCGGGTCGGCGTGCGTCGAGGCGCGCACGAGGGCGTCGATGAGCGCTGCGCCGTCCGCGACCGCGTGCGCGCAGGTGAGGGAGACGATCCCGCCGCGGGCGGAGCCCGCGGCGTCCGCGCCCTGCGTCGCCACGTCGGCGGCGGCGAGCCGCCAGGAGCTCCCGTGTGCCGGGTCGAGCGGGAGGTCGGCCTGCGCCTGGGCCCAGGCCCCGACCGAGCTCTCGGCCACGGCCGCCGTCTGCAGGTCGAGGACGGGCAGGGTGCCGGCGGGCGCCCAGCAGTGCCGGGCGCCGGGCACCCGGGCGCGCACCACGCGCCGGTGGAGCGACCCGGCGGCGATCCCGTCGGCCAGATCACGCAGGCGGTCGGCGTCGTACGGCCCGTCGAGGCGCCACAGCACCTGGTTCACGACAGGGCTGGTCTCTCCGTCGTGCCGGCGCAGGAACATGTCGTCGGCAAACTGCAGCCGTAGTGCGGGCGGCGGGTTCGGCACGCATTCCTCCGTCTCGGGCGCCCCTGGCCCAGGGGCGGTCATCGTGTTCGGGTGAACATTACCCATGAGACTGACTTTCACCCGCTGGATCCGATATAAAGGTCGCCGCAAGGGGGCCGCGGAACTCGTTCGACGTCGTGCTGGCGTGCCCACCGATCGATCGAGGGACCCGACCGCATGGAATACACCGAGCTCGCGGCCTACGACCTGCCTGCGGGGACCGTGACGTCGTGGACGCCGCGCGCCGACGCCGGGCGCTGGCAGCAGGACCCACGGGACCTGTCGCCCGGGCACGAGGCGCACCTGCGCGACTCCGAGCCGGGTTCCTGGATCGGGTCCGTGCTGCGCGTGCCCGGCCCGTACGAGCCGGAGCCGCTGCGCCGCGCGATCCACGCCTGGATGTGCCGCCACGAGGTGCTGCGCACCACGGTCACGCGCGACGCGGGCCAGGGCTGGCGGCGGGTGACGGCTCCCGCCGAGGCCGTCGCCGTCCGGGACCTGGTCGTCGGCGACCTGACGGCCGGCCAGGTGACGGCCCTGCTGCCGAGCCTGCTCGCCGACGTCTCACCCCCCGCCTGGCCGCACTGCGTCCTGGCGAGCGTCGAGCCGGTCGGCGCCGGGCCGGAGCGCGCCGACCACTTCGTGCTCGCGTTCGGCGCCGACCACTCGGTGATGGACGCCTACTCCCAGCTCCTCTGGTTCGAGGAGATCGTCTCGCTGTACGACGCCGCCCGCCAGGGCGTGGCAGACGCCGAGCTGCGTGCGCTGGAGGTCGGCTCGCACGTGGACTTCTCGGCCGAGGACCGCAAGCTCGCGATGACGCTCGCCGCCGACGGCGAGCCCGTGCGCCGCTGGCTCGACTTCCTCGGGCCGGACGCGGCATTTCCCCGCTACGGGACGGACGGCGTCACCCGTCCCGCCGCCGACGCCGGCGAGGCGAGCCGCCCGCAGGCGTCCCGGTCGTCGTGGCTCGCCACCGTCGAGCAGACCGACGACCTGGGCGCCCGCAGCCGGGCCAGCGGTGCCTCCGCCCAGTCCGGGGTCCTGGCCGCGTTCGCGCACGCCGCGCGCCGGGTGCACGGGCTCGACCGGCTGCGGTTCGTCCTGCCGATGCACACCCGGTACGCGCCGCAGCACGCGGCCGCCGTCGGCTGGTACGTGGGCCTGTGCCCCGTGGACCTCGACCTCAGCGGCATCGACCCGGTGCTGCGTGACGTCGACGCCGGCCGGGCGCACCCGGCCCGCATGGTCGACGGCAACGCGCTGACCACCACCGTCGAGCGCGTGCACGCAGCGGTCCTGGCCGGCAAGCCCCTGGTCCGGTACTCGTTCGCGCGGATAGCGGAGCTGGGCGGCATCACCGACAGCCCGCACTTCGCCGTGTCGTACGTCGACACCCGGTTCGTGCCAGGGGCGGAGCGCTGGAGCACCTGGCAGGCCAGGACCCTGCGCAGCCCCGCGTACGGCACCGACGAGCTCTACCTGTGGTTCCTGCGCACCCACGACGGGCTCAACGTCTCCACCCGGTACCCGGACACGCCCGAGGCGCACGCCGCGGTGGACGCGCTGGTCGAGGAGCTGCGCGGCTGCTTCCAAGCCCTCGGGTCGGACGGCAAGAGGGAGGCGGTCGCATGATCCTCGGCGCGATGGGCACCTGGGCCACGCGGCCCGGTCAGGTGCTGCACGTACGGCCGACGGCGGAGGCGCTCGCCGCGGCGGCGTCGGCCCCGGTGGATCCCGGACCACCGTCGTTCCTCCAGGGTGACCACCTGCGCGCCTTCGCTGCCCGACGGGCGGCCGACGGGCGGCACCGCGCCTGGACCGGCACCGCGACCCGTCTCGACGGCGTGCTCGACCGACCCGCCCTGGCCCGCGCGCTGACCCGGCTGGTCCGGCGGCACGAGGGACTGCGGACCTGGTTCGACGTCGACGCCTGCACCGGGGGCGGCCCACCGGTGCGCCGCCTGGTGCCCGCGGAGGCGGTCGTCTTCGAGACGGTCGAGGTCCCGGGCTTCTCTCCGGCGCCTGGCCGCTCGTGGGACGGCTGGGTGACCACGCACCTGACCGAGACGTTCGACGCCGCGTGCCGCCCCGACTCCTGGGCACCGTTCGCCCTCGGGGCCGTGGCCGCCGCCGACGGGTTCGGCCTCTTCTGGGGGTGCGACCACGCGTTCACCGACGGCGCGTCGCAGCTGATGGTGCTCAGCGAGATCGAGGAGCTGTACGCGGAGGAGCTCCTGCGCCGGTCGGGCGGCTCTCGCGGCTCTCGCGGGTCGAGCCCTGACCCTGACCACGACGCCGCCGGGTCCTTCCTCGACCACGCGCGAGCCGAGCACACCCTCGCGGCCGCGACCCCCGCGGACGCCCCCGAGATCCGGGCCTGGGCGGACGCCGTGACCGCGCACGACGGCCGCCTGCCCGGCTTCGCGCTGGACCTCGGGCTGGCGCCGGGCGAGACCGCGCCCGTGCGGATCCGCTCAGCGACCCTGCTCGACGTCGACGGCCTCGCGCGCCTGGACGAGGTGGCGGCCGCCCACGGTGCGCGCACCACCGGCGCGGTGTTCGCGGGGATCGCGCTCACGGACGCCCGGCTGACCGGGGCCACCGACTGGTTCGGCGTCACCGTGGTGGGCACGCGCGGGCCCGGGTTCGAGACCACGCAGGGCTGGCTGTGCAACTTCGCCCCGGTCACGTTCCCGGTGGCCCACTGCGGTGTCCCGGCGTCGTTCACCGACGTCCTGCCCGCTGCGCACGCGGCGTTCCGGCGGGCCAGGAAGGTGGCCGCCGTCCCGGTGCACGCGGCCCTCGGCATCATGCTGGCGGACGGCGTGCTCGACCCCGCCTCCCTCGGCAGCCCGCAGCTGATCAGCTACCTCGACCTGCGGCGGTTCCCCGGCGTCGGGCGGCCCGCCTACGACCGGGGACTGCACTTCACCGGGGAGGGCCGTACCGCCAACGCGTCCCTGTGGGTCAACCGCGACCACGAGCGGCTGTACGTCGTCACGCAGACCCCGGACACCCCGGCGGCGCAGGCCGCCGTCGACCGCTACATCGCTGAGCTGACCGCCACGTTCCAGGCCGCGACCGGGGCGTCCCGGCCGGCGGGCCGCACCCGGGACGAACGCCTGGAGGCGAGCGGTGCGGGTCGTCTCGGCTGACCTCTGGGAGCCGGCGCCCGGGCAGGTGCTCACCTGGGACGTCACCCCAGGGGTCGGCCTGGCGCCGGCCGCCGCACCGATCACCTTCAACCAGCGCAACCACCTGCTCGGTGCTCGGGGCGGCGAGCCGAGCGTGTGGATCACCGCCGCGTTCGACGTCGACGGCCCGGTCGACCCCGAGGTGCTCGAAACGGCCTTCCGCGAGCTCGTCGCCAGGTGCCCTGGGCTCGGCGTGGAGGCGGTCCGCGGGCCGCTCGACCGGGCCGGCGGCGTCGGCGGGACCGATCGGGCCGGCGGCATCGGACTGGTGCGGCACGATCCTGCCCGCCTCGTCTGGCAGCGGCACGACGGCCCGGTCACCCGGACGGTCGAGGACACTCGCGAGCACCTGGTGGCCGAGCTCGGCCGACGGTGCGCCCCCTTCGGCTACCCGGCGTTCCTGCCTGCGGCGATCAGCCGCCCGGACCGGTCAACGATCGTGCTCGGCATGGATCACCTGCACACGGACGCGTGGTCCACCGCCGTCGTCGTCGACGACCTGGCGGGGCTGTATACGCAGCGCGCGCGGCGCGGTGCGGCGGATCCCGTCGTCGCGACCGCCGCTCCCGCGGCGGCCGGCCTGGTCGCCTCCGCTGCTCCGGCGGCGAACGGACCGGCCGGTCCGCCCGCCGAACCAAAGCTCGTGAGCGCCGACGACCCGCGCCTCGCGACCTGGCACGGCTTCCTTCGCGACCACGGCTGGGCGCTGCCCACGTTCCCTCTCTCGCTCGGTACGCCCGACGGCGAGCGGGTGCCGCAGCGCACCGTCGTGCGGTCCTTGGCCGACGCCGCGACCGCGGACGCCGTCGCCGTACGTGCTGCGGCCGCCGGTGCGTCGACGTCGGCCGCCGTGCTGGCCACCTTCGCCCGGGCCGTCGCGGACCTCGGTGGCCCCACCGTGCTGGAGACCCTCCTACCGGTGCATACCCGTACCGACGAGGCGGCTCGCGGGTCCGTCGGCTGGCACACGACCACGGTCCCGCTGCGGATCGAGGTGGACACCCCGGTCGAGGTGGGCCCCTGGGCGGCGCCCGATACCCGTGACGGTGCCGGCACCGTCACGGACCTGGCGCTCGCGGCGACCGGCAAGGCGCTGCGGGCCGCGCGCGAGCTGTCCGCGGTGCCGCTGGAGCAGGTCCTGGGGACGCTGCCGCGCGCGCTGCGGCTCCCGCGGGTGGACATCTTCCAGGTGTCGTACCTCGACTACCGGCGCCTCCCCGGCCACCCCGCGGCCGCCGGGCGGCGAGCGCACCACGTCTCGGCCGCGACCTGGGCCGACGACCTCCAGGTCTGGGTGTCGCGCACCGACGACGGCGTGGCGGTGCGGGCCCGCATGCCGCGCACACCGACGGCGGTCGGGACGATCGACGCGCTGCTCGACCGCTGGGCGGCACGACTGGCGGACTTGGCTCCGGCCTGAGCGAGCTGCTGCTCGCGCGGTTGGACGGCTAGAAAGCTCAAGGCGTCATGGAGGGCGTCGGGGGCAGCGCTGTTGTCGGCGCCGTCCTACCCTGCCTGCATGGCTTCCGACGACGTCCGCACGCTCACCGAGGCCAGAGCGGTCACCGCCCTGGCCAACCCCGCCCGTTCCCGCCTGCTCGACTCGCTGACGGCCCAGGGGCCCGCCACGGCGTCGGTGCTCGCCGAGCGCACGGGGCTGGCCATCGGGAGCATCAGCCATCACATGCGGACGCTCGCCGCTGCCGGCCTCGTCGAGGAGGCGCCGGAGCTCGCCCGTGACCGGCGGGAACGCTGGTGGCGCCGCGCGGCACGGTCCATCACCTGGGGCCGGACGACGCTGCCGCGGGACGCCGAGAGCCAGCGCCAGGCCGTGGCGGCCGAGGAGTTCATGCTGGCGCGCCAGGTCGAGCGGGCTCGCACCTGGCTGGAGCGCCCTGGCGCTACGGACGAGTGGAGCAGGGCCGAGCTCTCCACGGACTCCTGGCTTCGGCTCACCCCCGAGGAGCTGGGCGAGCTCGGTGACGAGATCAACGAGCTCGTCGGGCGCTGGAAGGAGCGCGGCAGAACCGGCGGTGCGGGGGACGACACGGAGGGACGCGAGCACGTCTTCCTGTTCGCGCGGGCGTTCCCGTCGCGCCCCTGATCGAACAACGCATGTTGTACAAGGAGTCTTGTACATCTAGTCTGCGGGTATGACGACGTCGACAGCGCCCTCCCGCAGCACCGTGCCCGAGGGCCGGTCCCTCGCCCGCAACCGGCCCTTCGGTCTCCTCTGGCTCGGCGAGGGCGTGAGTGTGGTCGGCAACGCGACAACCTCGACGCTGCTGCCCCTGCTCGCCGTGACGCAGCTCGACGCCGGACCCGGCTGGATGGGGCTCATCGCGGCCGCAACCTGGCTGCCGTGGCTGGTGATCGGCCTGCCGGCGGGCGCCTGGGTCGACCGGCTCCCGGCCAGGCAGGTGATGATCATCGCGAACATCGTGTCCGCTGCCGCTCTGGGGAGCCTGCCTGTCGCCTTCGCGCTCGGGATGCTCACCCTGTCGCACATCGCGGTGGTCGGTCTGGTGGGTGGGACATGCACGGTGTTCTTCCGGACCGCCTACCAGGTGTTCCTGCCCGAGGTGGTGCGGGCCGACCAGCTCGAGTCCGCGAACGCGCGTCTCTTCGGTACCGAGTCCGCGGCGAACGTGGCCGGTCCCGGCCTGGGCGGCCTCCTTGCCCAGTGGCTGACGGCGGCGGCCGGGATCGCGCTCGACGCCGTAACCTTCCTCTGGTCTGCCGTATGCCTGTGGCGGATCCGGCTGCCGCGGCCGACGAAGGCGCCGCAAGGGCTCGCCGAGCCCCTGCTCGCGCGCATCCGGGAGGGTGTGGACCTGGTGCGCAGGGACCGCTACATCCCGTGGCTCGTAGGCATCGGCGGCGTGTCCAACTTCGGGCTCACCGGGTACGGGGCGCTCGCGGTCCTGTTTCTCGTGCGCGACCTGCACCTGACCGAGGCGGGGGTCGGCGCGGTCCTCGCGGCGTCAGGTGGTGGCGGCGTCCTTGGCGCAGTCGTCGCCCCGTTCCTGAGCCGGCGCCTCGGGAGCGGGCGGGCCTTCGTCGCCCTGCTGCTGCTCTGCGGTCCCGCCGCGCTGCTGGTCGGTGCAGGGCTTCCGGGGTGGGGTGCGGCGGTCAGCGCGGCCGGCGGCTTCCTGACCGGCATGTTCGTGGTGGCGGGCAACGTGATCCGGAACGCGTGGCGGCTGCGCTACGTGCCGGCCGGGCTGCGCGGTCGGGTGATGACAGTGATGCAGGTGGTGAACTTCGGCACCATGCCGCTGGCCGGCGTCGTCGCGGGCTGGCTCGGCGGGGCGATCGGCGTCCGCGAGACCATCCTGGTGATGGCGGCCGTCCACTGCCTCGCCTCGTGGACCGTGCTGCTCTCGCCCATGGCGAGGATGCGCGAGCTGCCGACCGGACCGCTGGGGGGGTAGCTGGTTGACGTCGGACGAACGTAGGGGTGGTCGCCTCATCAGGTTCGATGAGGCGACCACCCCTACGTTCGACTCCGTGCCGTGACCGGGCCTACGGTCGCCGGCGGCCGGGCTCAGGCGCCTGCCGTGACCCGGTCCGCGGTGAGCTCCGTTGTGTCGTAGTCCGCGCCGCCGCCGAGGCTCGGCATCATCGAGGTGAGCTGCGGCTTCCACTCGTCGTACCTGCCGGGGAAGCAGCGCTCCAGCAGCCCGGTCATCGCGGCGACGGCGGTCGAGGCACCCGGGGACGCGCCCAGCAGGCCGGCGATGGTGCCGTCCTTGGCCGCGACGACCTCGGTGCCGAACTCCAGCACGCCACCCTTGCCCTTGACCCACTTGATGACCTGGACGCGCTGACCGGCGGCGATCTTCTCCCAGTCGCCCGGCTGCGCGGTCGGCATGAACCGCTGCAGCTCGTGGAACTTGGTCTCAGGGGCCGCCGCGACCTGGCCCACCAGGTAGCCGGTGAGGTCGAGGTTCTTCACGCCGGCGCCCAGCATCGAGAAGACGTTGTGCAGGCGCAGCGACGTGATGAGGCCCAGGTACTTGCCCTTCTTGAGGTACTTGGGGCTGAACCCGGCGTACGGGCCGAACATCAGGTAGCCCTTGCCGTCCACGATGCGCGTGTCCAGGTGGGGCACGGACATCGGCGGCGCGCCGACGTCGGCCTTGCCGTACACCTTGGCCTGGTGCTGGGCGACGAGCTCCGGCTTCGCCGTGCGGAGGAACTCGCCCGAGATCGGGAAGCCGCCGTAACCGCGCGCCTCCTTGATGCCCGACGCCTGCAGCAGCGGCAGCGCACCGCCGCCCGCACCGACGAAGACGAACTTCGCGGTGACGGTGCGGCCGCGGGTCCCGGCGTTCCAGGACCGGTCGCGCAGGTTCAGGCGCCAGCGGCCGTCACGCAGCTTCTTGAGGCCCCGGACCTCGTGGTTCAGGTGCAGCTCCGTGTTGTGCGCCTCCGCGAAGCCGATCAGCTTCTTGGTCAGCGACCCGAAGTCGACGTCGGTCCCTGCGGCCGCGCGCGTCGCGGCGACCGGCTCGTCCGTGTCGCGGTCCAGGGTCATCAGCGGTGCCCACCGGCCGATGACGGCGGGGTCCGCGCTGAACTCCATGTCGCTGAACAGCGGGTGCACGCTCAGGGCCTCGTAGCGCCGGCGCAGGAAGTCCACGTTGTCGGCGCCGCGCACGAACGTCATGTGCGGCGTGACGTTGATGAAGTCGGTGCCCTCCATCAGGCCGGCGGTCAGGAGGTGGTTCCAGAACTCGCGGGAGGTGTGGAACTGCTCGTTGATCGTCACCGCCTTGGAGATGTCGACGGAGCCGTCCTTGCGCTCGGGCGTGTAGTTCAGCTCGCAGAGCGCGGAGTGGCCGGTACCCGCGTTGTTCCACGGGTTCGACGACTCGAGCGCTACCTCGTCGAGGCGCTCGTAGATTCCGATACGCCAGGTCGGCTCGAGGATCGTGAGCAGCGCGCCGAGGGTGGCACTCATGATCCCTCCGCCGATCAGCGCGACATCGACCTCTTCGGAGGGACGCGGGGCTGTCTGGAGGTAAGAAGTCACGTCAAGAACATTAGCGGGCTTGTGAAAAGCGGAACGAGCGCTGTGGCACGGATCACGTGGTCTCGGCCGTGACCTCCCTCACGCTCGTTCCGCAGGCGTCACCGGGCCGGCACGGCGGACGGCCAGGGCCCGAGCTCCGGCACGGCACCGCGCAGCGGCGTCGTCGGGACGCGCCCGGCCAGCCACGCCACGACGTCACGCGGGTCGCCGTCGAGGTCGGCGACGGACACGCCGTCGGGCAGCCGCACGGCCAGGAACTCCCGCAGCTGGGCGCACAGGGCGTCGTCCCAGGTCTCGTACCCGACGGCCTGGGGAGTGCCCGCCAGCGCGTCCACCCCGTGGATCCGGACCTCGCGCCACCAGGCGAGCAGACAGCCGGACAGTGGCCCGCCGCGATACCCGCTCGGCGCGTCCCAGAGCGGCGAGCCCGGTGCCGGCCAGGCCTGCGCCAGGTCCGCACGCAGGCGCTCCAGGACCGCCACGTGCTCGGCGACGGAACGCCCCGCGCCCGCCTCGATCCCCGCGTCGCGCGCCTCCTGGCTCGCGTAGACGGGCACCACCTCGCCGCGCTCGGCGGCCTGGGCCTGACCCAGCATCGCGCCGCCGATCCCCGCGACGTGGGACAGGACGTGCCCGCGGGTCCAGCCCGCCAGGGGTGACGGCGCTGCGACGTCCTCCTCGGTCAGGTGCCCGACGGCGGCCAGCAGCGCCTCGAGTCCCGCTGTCGAGTCGGCGAGGGCGTGGGCGATCGGGTCCGTGCTCGTGCTCGTGGTCATCGATGTCTCTCCGTGTCGAGGAAGTGGTGGTGTGCGGGGGTCAGGGCCAGAGCAGGCCGGTGATCCAGCCGTCGGCCCCCGCCCGGTAGAGCAGGCGGGTGTGCGGGCCGTCGTCGGGCGCCTGCCAGAACTCGACCTCCGTGGGAGCGACCACGTAGGCGGTCCAGTCCGGCGCGGCGAGCTGGGGGTCGGCGCTGACGGCGCGCAGTGCCTCGGCGAATGCCTGGTCATACTCCTGCGGGGAGGCCAGCGGCTCGCTCTGGTGGTTGACCAGGCCGGCGGCACGCGAGACGTCCGGGCGCGCGAGGAAGTCGGCGCGGCTCGCCTCCGGGCTCGCCGGCGCCGCACTCCCCGTGACCTTGACCTGGCGGCCCAGCCCGGGCCAGAAGAACGTCAGGGCGGCGTGCGGGTTGGCCGCCAGATCACGGCCCTTCGGGCTCGTGGACTGCGACGCGAACCACCAGCCGTCCGCCGTCACGTCCTTGAGGAGCAGCGTTCGCGCGTGGACGTGCCCGGCGGCGTCGGCGGTCGAGAGCGTCGCGGCATGCGCGGCGAGCAGCTCCGCCTCGATCGCCTCGTCCAGCCAGGCGACGAACAGCTCGTGCGGTGTGGACGGGGCGGCGTCCGGGTCGAAGGGCGGGAGCCCGGGCCGGGCGAACGTGGGCAGCGCGCGCAGGCGCTCGCGGAAGGTCATGGGTGCTCCTTCTGGGTCAGCAGGCCGACGAAGCCGCGCACCGCCGCGGTCAGCGCGTCCGGGTCCTGCGTGGCGCGGGCGAGGACGTACCCGCCCTGGATGATCGCGAGGGCGGCGTGCGCGCGGTCGCGGGCGACGTCGTCGGGCAGGCCCGTCTCGCGAAAGATGCCGGTGACGACGCCGAGCAGCCGCACGAAGTAGGCGTCGAGCACGTCGCGCAGGCCGTCGTCGTCCATCACCGCCTGGTCGGCGGTGAGGCGGCCGATCTTGCAGCCCGCCAGCGCGTCGCGTGGCCGCTCGAGGTAGGCGACCAGGCGTTCGATCGCCGGGGAGTCGCTGCCGAGCGTGCGCATCGCCTGGGCGAGCGCCTGGTCCACGTTCGCGCCGACGGCGGCGACGGCGAGGTCGTGCTTGGTGGGGAAGTGGTGGTACAGGCTGCCCTGCCCGACGCCGGACGCCGTCAGCACCGCGCGCGGGCTGGTCGGTCCGACGCCCTGGACGGCGAAGAGGTCCTGTGCGGCGCCGATGAGGCGGTCACGTGCGGTGGGCGTACTCATGGCCGCACCATACCTACCTCCAGGTATGGTCGCAAGAGCGGATCACCCGGCGGGCGCAGCCGGGGCTCAGAACAGCGTCAGCAGGCCCAGCACCCCGACCGCCAGGGCCAGGGTGAGCGAGACCGCGATCAGGACGGTGTGCACGGTGAGGAACTTCGTCGCCCTGCCGTTCGCGTCGCGCGACCGGGGGTCGGCGGCTATGCGCTGCCAGAACCGCGGCCAGATGAGCAGGTTCCACGCGGCGGTGACGATCAGGACGACGGACCAGGCAACCGGAATATCCACGTGCCCCAGTATGAGCCTTGGTCGTGGGCGCGACCGTTGCGCCTGGAACGGGCAGGTAGCCGCAACAGGCGCGCCCAACAAGGGGAGTCCTAGAAGTAGTCGCGGACGTGGAGCTGGCGGCCCGCGAACAGCGCTGTCAGGACGGCGTCCCGGGCAGGGCTGCCGGTCAGGTGGCCCGCGAGCCTCAGGTTGCCCGCCGACTGCGCCCCCGCGTACAGCAGCGCCAGCCCGTTCGGGCTCAGCACCGGCCGCTCGTGGTGCGCGTCCTCGAGAGCGACCGCGTCGCGCTCGACGTGCGTGACGCCGTCGGACACCGTGAGCGTCCAGGTACCGTCGAGGTCCTGAGCACCGCGCACCGCGAACGGGACCCGCGCACCCTCGAGCGGCGACCGCACACCACCCAGCGCACCGGCCACGTCCAGGACCCGCAGCATGTAGGGGTGGGCCGAGTGGACCGTCGTGGTCAGACCGGGCAGGACCAGCCAGGCAGGGTCCAGGCCCGACGTCGACACCCGTGCCGTGCCCACCACCGTCGAGAAGCTGCCGATCGTGCGCCACAGGGCACGGGCCGCGTCGGGCGTCAGGGCGATGAGGTCGTCGACCTCCATGACGGCGCTCGCTGGCGTGAACCCCTCGCCGCGGACCCAGCTCACGAAGCCGACCACCTCGCCCGAGCCGTCCACGGCCAGCGTGACGCCCGTGTAGTCGGCGAAGAACTTCTCGGGCGGGGTCCAGAAGGGCTTCTCCGCCCGCGAGACCGGCCCGTTCTGCGCGGCGGCCCACGTGCGGTGGACGGCCGTGATCGCGTCGAAGTCCGCGACTCCCGCCCGCCGGGTGACGATGCCGCTGGGCGCCGCCACGCGGCCCAGCTCCGGCAGCGGGACGTCGACGTCGTCGAACGAGCCGACCACCTCGTAGCCCAGCCCGCGGTAGATGCCCGGGGCGCTCGGGAAGAGCGTGGAGATCGCCTCGCCGCGTTCGCGCGCTTCGTCGAGGGCAGCGGCGAACAGGTGCGCGAGGTGCCCGGCGCCGCGGCGCTCCGGCTCGACGGCGACCCCGGCGACGCCTGCCGTCGGGACCCGCGCGCCGTGGAACCACGACGTGAACCCGTACACCCGCAGGCGGGCGGCCATGCCGTCGCTGTCGAACGCTGCCCACTCCCGGAAACCCGACGCCGCCCACTCCTCGCGGGTCGGCAAGGGACGCCCGCCGTCGGGCGTACCGAACGCCTCTCCGCCGAGGCGGGTGTAGTCCGGCTGGTCGGCATACCCGACAGGGCGCACGGTAATACTCATGCAGCCGACCTTAGACATGTTCGGTACGGCGGGAGCGGTCTGGCGAACGGGTTCAGGCTCCGTTCATGCCGGCTGAGTCTGCGGCTCCGTTCATGACAGCTCCGTTCATGACGGCTCAGTCGCCGAAGTAGGCGACCAGGTCCTCGGCCGGGTGGGGCCGGAGCAGCGGGGTACGCGTGACCTCGAGCGGCTCGGGCGTGAGCAGGCCAGGTAGCTCGGCGTCGGCCGTGCGGTCGCCGGGGGTGATCCCGTCGTCGGGCACGAGGTCGCGCTGGAAGAGCACGGCGTCGTGCCACTGGCCCAGCTTCCAGCCGATCTTCTCGAAGGCGCCCGCACGGTGGAAGCCCGCCGCCTCGTGCAGCGCGATGGCCGGGTCGTTCGGCAGCACGATGCTCGCTACGACGCGGTGGTACCCGCGGTGCGCGAGCCGCGCCAGCAGCGTGTCGTAGAGGGCACGGCCGCCGCCGCGCCGCTGGTGGTCGGCTGCGACGTAGACGTTGGTTTCAAGAGTCCACCGGAACGTCGGGCGGTCCGCGAACGGCTTGGCGTAGGCGAAGCCGGCCACGGCACCCTCCGCCTCGAGCACCAGCCACGTCTCCCGGCCGAAGAACCGCTCGATGCGGCGCGTCATCTCGCGAGAGTCCGGCGGGTTGGTCTCGAAGGTCGCCGCCGAGTCGGCGACGAAGGGGGCGTAGATCCCGGCGCAGGCTGCGGCGTCGTCTGGTGTCGCGACGCGGACGATGCTGTCCATGGACGGATCTTGCCGTGAACCGACGGCGCGCGATGATCGCAGCGTGGGCTTGACGGCAGTGCTCTGAGCGGGTAGCTCACGTGGGCCACTGAGCGGGTAGCTCGCGCGCCACTGTGCGGGTTGCTCACGTGGCCGCAGCCGTCGGCAGTGCCGGGGCGCGTGTCGGTGGCTGGGCATAGCGTGTGGCCCGTGACCACGCTCCAGAGACGGGTGCTTCTCGTCGCCATCCTCGGCTCGTTCGTGTCGTTCCTCGACGGCACGGTCGTGAGCGTGGCGCTGCCCGCCATCGCGCGAGAGCTCGGGGGACCCGGCGTGGCGGGGCTGGCCCTGCAGCAGTGGGTCGTCGACGCGTACCTGGTGACGCTCGGCGCGCTGATGCTCGTGGCCGGCTCGGTGTCCGACGTCTACGGGCGGCGCCGGGTGCTGGCGGTCGGGCTCGTCGGGTTCGCGGCGGCCTCGGTGCTGTGCGCGCTCGCGCCGACCGGTCCGGTCCTCGTCATCGCGCGTGCCCTCCAGGGAGTGGCGGGCGCCCTGCTGGTGCCGAGCTCGCTCGCCCTGATCGTCGCGACGTTCAGCGGTGAGCCGCAGGCCCGCGCGATCGGCCGGTGGACCTCGTGGACGACCGCCGCGATGATCGTCGGCCCGTTCGTCGGCGGCCTGCTGGTCGACCTCGTGTCCTGGCGCTGGGTGTTCTGGATCAACGTGCCCGTCATCGGCGTGACGCTCTGGCTGCTGCGCGGGGTACCGGCTGCAGCGGGCGTGCCGGGGCGCCGGGTGGACGTTCCCGGTGCTGTCCTGGCCGCGTTCGGCCTGGCGGGCGTCGTGTTCGGGCTCATCGAGGGGGAGCGGCTCGGGTGGACCTCGCTCGGCGTCCTGATACCGGTCGTCGCGGGCGCCACGATGCTGGTGGCGTTCGTGCTCCATCAGCGGCGGGCGGCGGACCCGATGCTCCCGCTGAGCCTGTTCCGGGCGCGCAACTTCGCCTGGGGCAACCTGGCCACCACCGCGATCTACGGGGCGCTCTCGCTGGGTGGTTTCGTGCTCACGCTGTTCCTGCAGCAGGTCGCCGGGTACTCCGCGACGTGGTCCGGTGTGGCGCAGCTGCCGACCACGTTCGCGATGATCCTGCTGTCTGCCTGGTTCGGCACGCTGGCGGGCCGCTACGGACCGCGGTTGTTCATGACGGTGGGGCCGATCGTGGCAGGGGCCGGGTACCTCCTCATGCTCTCGATCGACGAGACGGCCTTCTACCCCACGCAGGTCCTGCCCGGGCAGCTCGTGTTCGGGCTCGGCCTCGCGATCACGGTGGCGCCCCTGACAGCGGCCATCCTTGGCGCCGTCCCCGCCCACGACGCCGGCATCGGCTCTGCGGTGAACAACGCCGTGGCACGCGTCGCGGGCCTGGTGACCGTGGCGTTCGCGGGCATCATCACGGGCGGGGTGCTCGACGTCGCCTCGTTCCACCGTGCGCTCCTCGTCACCGCTGCCCTCCTCGTGGTCGGCGGGCTGCTGTCCTTCGTGGGTATCCGGAACACGCGCCGGATCCATCCGGACCAGACCCTGGTCAAACCGACTTAGGTGTGCCTAACCTCAGTACATGGCACACAAGGGGCGCAAGGCGGTCGATCCGCACGTCGTGATGGCCGACGTCGTCAACACCAAGCGAGTCACGCCGAACATGATGCGGGTGACCCTCGGTGGTGACGAGCTCGCCCAGCTCACGCCGGTCGGATACGACCAGTGGTTCCGCCTCTTTCTGCCGCGCGCCGGCCAGGACATGCTGCGTCTGCCGACCCGCACGTCAGGGCTCTGGTACGCCGAGTACCTCACCACCCCGAAGGCCCGGAGGCCCTGGGTGCGCAACTACACCGTCCGTGCAGCACGGCCCGACCTGAACGAGATCGATGTCGACTTCGTGCTGCACGCCGGCCCCGACGACGCCCCCGGAGACACTGCCGAGCACGGCCCGGGAGGTGCCTCCACGCACGGCTCGGGGCCGGGCGCCGGCTTCGCGCAGGCCGCCGAACCGGGCCTGCGGGTCGGCATCCTCGACCAGGGCATCTCCTACGACCCGCGCCACGCGCACGACTGGACGCTCCTGGTGGCCGACGAGTCGGGGCTGCCCGCCGTCGCGGGCATCTGCGAGTCCCTCCCCGAGGACGCCCGTGGCATCGCGGTCATCGAGGTGCCGACGGCCGGGGACAAGCAGGAGTTCCGGGCACCGTCCGGCGTCGAGCTGCGGTGGGTGGTCCGGTCCGACGGTGACCCGCACGCCGTACCGGGACAGGCCGCGCTCGCCGAGCTGCGGGGGCTGGACCTGGCCGGTCTCGGTACCGAGGTGTACGCGTTCACGGTCGGGGAGTCGTCGCTGGCCACGGGGGCGCGCCGGTACCTGGTGAACGAGTGCGGGGTGCCCAAGGCGTACGTGGACTTCGTGGGCTACTGGCGCCACGGTCGTTCGGCGCCGGGCTGAGCCGACCACTCGCTCGGCCTGCTTGGGTGGTGTCGAGCGCGACCACAGGCGCTGATCTCGAAGGGTTGTGCACAGGGCGACCGGCAGGAGCGCCGCGCCGGCCCTGGTCTGAGCGAACCTCGTGGGGTGAACGAAGTCGAGATCGTCCTGGCCCGCGAGCACGACCGCGAGGCGTTGCGCCGCGCCGTGCGGGACCAGAAGATGGAGCGGATCCGCCGGGGTGCCTATCGCCGTCGCCAGGGCACGACCGGTGACCGGTACGAGGTCGCCCGGGACAGGGCGGTCGCACGCGTCGTCGCCGTGAGCACCCAGATCCGCCGCGCCGTGGTGAGTCACGAGTCGGCGGCGTTGCTGCACGGGTTGCGTCTGTGGCAGCCACCCGGGCACGTCCACGTCATCCAGTCGTACCGGGCGTCGTCGGCATCCGCCCGTGACGTCGCACGGCATCGTCTGACGCTCGCCGATCACGAACGGACCACCCTGGGCGGCGTGCCGGTGACCAGCCTGGCGCGCACGATCGCGGACTGCTGCGTATCGCTGCACCCGCTGCTCGCGCTCGTCATCGTGGATCACGCGCTCGCGCTCGGCCTGGACATCGAGCGCGCACGCGAGATCGTCACCGGGATGCGGGACGTGCGCGGGCGTCGTCGGGCGCTCCTGGTGCTCGAGCTGGCGGACGCGGGGGCGGAATCGGCCTGGGAGACCTGGCTGCGGTACCTGGTCCTGCGGGCCGGTCTGCCCCGACCGACCACGCAGCTGCGGGTGCGCACGCCGCACGGTGAGTACCGGGCCGACCTGGGCTGGGAGGCGTTCCGGCTGCTGGCCGAGTTCGATGGGCGGGTCAAGTACGCCGCCGGGGCGCTGGGCCCGCAGCACGACGCCGGCCGTGCGCTGTTCGACGAGAAGCGCCGCGAGGACCATCTGCGGGAGGAACGCTGGGGAGTGGTGCGCGTGACGTCGTCGGACGGCGCCGGCCCGGCGCTCGCCCGGGTGCTGCGCCACGTGCCGGAGGAGGTGCGTGCGGCGCTGACCCCTATCCGGCTGCTCCCGGCCCCGCCGGGTGCCATGGGCAGCCCACGTGGTCGGTAGAACGTCATGAAATCGGTAATCCGAGCTACCGATCACCTGACGTTCTGCCGACCACCGTGCCACCCTAAATCCGTTGGGCGGGGGCCTCGGGTGTGCCAGGGTCCGACGGTGGCTTCCTTCATCTCGCACCTGTCCATCGACTGCTCCGACGCCTACTCGCTCTCCGAGTGGTGGAAACCGGTGCTCGGCTACGAGGACGAGCCCGGCGACCCGAACCTGCCCGGCCACGACGAGTGCCTGCTCGTCGACCCGGAGGGAAAGGGCCCGACGGTCCTGTTCATCGAGGTGCCGGAGGCCAAGTCGGTGAAGAACCGGCTGCACCTCGACCTGCGGCCGCGCACGGACCTGCAGGACACGGAGGTCGAACGCGTGATCGCGCACGGCGCCACGGTCGTGGCCGACCGGCGCGGGCAGTACGGCCCCGTTACGGGCTGGGTGGTGCTCGCCGACCCGGAGGGCAACGAGTTCTGCATCCTCCGCTCGCCCGCCGAGGTCCAGGAGCAGCCCGCGCCGGTCTTCGGCTGAGGGGTACTCGGCCCCGCCCGCCCGTGCAGTCGGCAGAACGTCAGGTGATCGGCAGCCTGAGCTACCGATCACCTGACGTTCTGCCGACTGCACGGCGGACTGCGCGCAGTCGCGCGTCAGATCCGGACGACCACCTTGCCGCGCGTGTGGCCCGTCTCGTTGGCCCGGTGCGCTTCCGCCGCGTCGGCCAGGTCGAAGGTCTGAGCGATCTCGACCGACAGCTTGCCTGCGTCGAAGAGCGCAGTGAGCGCGTCGAGGTCCGCGGTGGACGGGCGCACCCAGACGTAGTGCCCGCCGTGCTCGGTGCGGGCGGCGGCGTCGGCGATCGAGGCGATGGTGCCGCCGTCGGCCAGCAGCTCCGCGCTGGTGGCGACAGCGTCGCCGCCGGCGAAGTCGAGGGCGACGTCGATGCCGTCGGGCGCGATCGCTCGGACGCGGTCGGCCAGGCCGTCGCCGTAGGTCACCGGCTCGGCCCCGAGCCCGCGCAGGAACTCGTGGTTGCCCTCGCTCGCGGTGCCGATGACGCGGGCGCCCAGGGCCTTGGCGAGCTGTACGCCGAACGCGCCGACGCCGCCGGCCGCCGCGTGCACCAGCACCGTCTGGCCGTCCTTGACCCCGGCGCGCTGGATCGCCTGGTAGGCGGTGAGGCCGGCGAGCGGTACCGCAGCGGCCTCCTCGAAGCTCAGCGAGGCCGGCTTGCGGGCCAGCGTGCGCACGGGCGCTGCGACGAGCTCCGCGAACGTGCCGCCCCGCACCGTGTCCTTGCGTACGTACCCGTACACCTCGTCGCCGACCTCGAGCTCGGTGGTGTCCAGGCCGACCTGCTCGACGACGCCCGCCACGTCCCAGCCCGGGATCGCCGGGAGCTCCGTGTCGATCAGACCCTCCAGATAGCCCTGGCGGACCTTCCAGTCGACCGGGTTGACCGAGGCCGCCTTGACCCGGACCAGCAGGGTGTCGGGACCGATGTGCGGGTCGGGCTGCTCGGTGAGCTCCAGGACGTCCGCGCTGCCGAACTCCGAATATGTGATGGCTCGCATTCCAGCCACAACCCACCCGGCGGACGCCGGTATTCCACGGCCGCCGGGTGGGCTGGAGCACAGGCGCCCCGGGCGCTCAGTGCAACGGCAGGCGGGTGACCCAGTACCCGGTGTCTTCCTGCGGCGTCGTGGTGAACCTGGCGTTCGGCAGGTACAGCGCACCGGCGAAGCCCGCGATGGTGGTGGGCGTGTCGAAGTCGTCGCTGGTCCGTGTCTGCAGCACCCGCCCTTCCGACGCCGCCCGGTCGAGCCGCACCGTCGCCACCTGGTTGCGGGTGTTCTGCGCGACGTAGAGGGTGCGGCCGGTCCGGAGCATGCCGTCGCCGTTGGCGAGCTGGTCATCGCCGAGATCGACCAGGTAGGCATGCCCGTTGGCGGGGTCCACGCGGAAGAGGTCACCGGTCGTCGAGTTCACGACGAGCAGCGACCTGCCGTCGGGCGACGTCGTGATGCCGTTGGCGTTGAACCCGTCGACCTGCTCCCAGTCGCCGTGCAGCGCCAGCTCGTCGGACGTGTCGGTGGGCGTGCCGCCCGGTCCCAGGTGGAGCCGGTGGACCACGGAGCGCTCGGAGTCGGTGAAGTAGGCGTAGTGCTTCGTCACGACGACGTCGTTCACGAAGCCGCCGCCGAAGTCGTACGTCGCGAGGACCTCGCCGGTGCGCCCGTCGACGACGCGTGCGTCGCCGCCGGTGCCGCCCGAGACGAACAGCCGGCCCTTGGCGTCCACGGTGAGCCCCACCGACGGCGTGCCCGGCCCCTGGCTGATCACCTCGCCCTCGCCGGTCAGCAGATCGGCGCGATAGATGTCGCCGTCGGCCCGCGAGCCGAACCAGGCGAGCGGACCCGCCGTCGTGATGCCCTCGGGCTGGAAGGCGTCGGGAAGCTTGATCCGGTCCGGGAGCTCGATCTGGGGGAAGGGGTCGCGCAGGGCCTGGCCGAGCTGCTGCTCGGGGGAGCTGCTGGGGGTCGCTCCGGGTGCGGCGACTGCTGTCGCCGGGACGGCCGCGAGCGTGAGCGCGGCAAGGATGGCCACCGGGGCGGCCAGACGCTGGGGGTGTCTGAACATCTATGTCCTCCGTCCGTCGCAGAACACGGTACGTCGATGGTCCGCGAAAGGGGAGGAAAGCGGTAAAAGTGTGCCAAGCGCCGACGCCTGGAAGCCCGTCAGCGTCGGGGGCATCGGGGCGTCAACCCTGACCCGGACCCTCCACCAGGACGTCCTCCGGCGACTTGTCCGGGCGCCACCCGCGCCACACCGAGTGGCGCATCCGCCGCTCGCCGGACGCGCTACCGCTGCCCTCCGCCCAGTCGGCGTACGTCACCTCGCCCACCAGCTTCGGCGTCACCCAGCGGGCGTCGGACGCGTCCTCCGCCGGGACACCCGACGCACCGGGGGTCTTGCGCTCCATGCCCTGCAGCCGGGTGGTGATCTCCCGGCGCTCACGCTCGGTGAAGCCCGTGCCGACCCGTCCGACGTAGCGCAGGCCGTCGCGCACGTCGCCGTCGTCGGGCACCGCCATGAGGAGGGAACCCATCACCGAGGTGTTCGCCCGGCCCGGGCGCCAGCCCACGATCACGACCTCCTGCATCGCGCTGTGCTTGAGCTTGAGCCACTCCCGCGAGCGCCGTTCCGCGTAGGTGGAGGTGCGGCGCTTGGCGACCACGCCCTCGAGCCGCAGGGTGCGTGAGGTGCGCATGGCTGAGTCGAGGTCGCCGTCGAACGCGGGCGGGAGGTGGATGGGGGCGCTGGGCGTGAGGAGGGACTCCAGCAGCTCACGCCGCTCGGTGTAGGGCTGGTCGGTGACGCTGTGGCCGTCGGCCTCCAGGACGTCGAAGAGCATGAGGTCCACCTGGACGCGGGCCCGCGCGCGTGCGACGTCGCGCTCCTTGCGGAGGTTGGCGCGCTGCTGGAGGCGGCGGAAGTCGGGGCGGCCGTCGCGGTCGAGGGCGACGATCTCGCCGTCGAGCACGACGGGCAGCCGGGCCGGGTCGACCTGGCCGGCGAGCGCGGACAGCTCGGGGAAGGTGACGGTGAGGTCCTGGCCGGAGCGGCTGACCAGGCGCACGGTCTCAAGGTCCTCGACGTGGGCGAGGGCGCGGAACCCGTCCCACTTCATCTCGAACGTCCAGCCCTCCGGCTCGACGAGCTCGCCGGGCGCCGCGTTGGTGGCGAGCATCGGCCGGCGCGCCTTGTCTCGCTGGGTGCTGGCCTTCTGCCCCGACAGGGCCTTCTTGCTGGGGGAACGTGCGGCACCCGGCGGGGCCGGGGCGCCGGGCTGGGCCTTGGTGAGGTGGATCAGCCAGTTGTTCTCGGCGTCGCCGTCGCGGCCGCCCGTGCGGATCAGGGCGAGGCGCCGCGCACCGCGTTCCGCGGAGCGGAGCGTGACGATCACCTCGTCGTCGCGCCATTTCTCCAGCTCGTACGTGCCGGAGTCCCAGATCGTGACCTCGCCGCCGCCGTACTCGCCGCTCGGGATGGTGCCCTCGAAGGACCCGTACTCCAGCGGGTGGTCCTCGGTCTGGACGGCCAGGTGGTTCTTCGCGGGGTCCGTCGGTTCACCGCGGGGGAGCGCCCAGCTGACGAGCACGCCGTCGTGCTCCAGGCGGAAGTCCCAGTGGAGGCGGCGGGCGTGGTGCTCCTGGATGACGAACGTGGGCTCTCCGGCGGCCCGTGCGTCGTCGGAGTCGGGGCCGAACGGTTCCGGGGTCTTGGTGGGGTCGCGCTTGGCCCGGTAGTTCTCCAGCTTCTGGAAGGTGGCCAGGCGCTCCGGCGTCGGCTCGAGCGCGGAGAGGTGACCCTCCAGGAGCGGGGCGAGGAGGTCGCCGTCGGCCTCGACGCGTGCGACGACCTCGTCGGGCGTGAGCTGCGCGAGGTCCGGGTCGTCGAGCTCTTCCCAGGTGCGAGGTGCTGCCACCCATGGCTGGTCGCGGCCGCGCAGGGAGTAGGGCGCGATGGTGGTCTTGCTGCCGTTGTTCTGGGACCAGTCGACCAGCACCTTGCCCTGCCGCAGGCTCTTGCTCATGTCGCTGACGACGAGGTCGGGGTGCTCGGACTCGAGGTAGCGCGCGAGCTCGTGCGCGACGGCGGAGACGGCGTCGGAGTCGAGCCGGGTGTCCTGCGCCTTGCCGAGCGCCGCGTACAGGTGGATGCCCTTGGAGCCCGACGTCACTGGATACGGCTCCAGGCCCATGCCCTGCAGGATCTCGCGCGCCCAGCGGGCGACCTGTGCGCACTCGGGCAGGCCGGCGCCCGGGCCGGGGTCGAGGTCGAGCACCAGGCGGTCGGGGTCGAGGCGGGCGCCCGTGCGGCCGAACTGCCACTGCGGGGTGTGCAGCTCGAGGGTCGCGGTCTGGCCCAGCCATGTGAGGGTCGCGAGGTCGTTGACGAGCACGTAGTCGTTGGCCGACGTCCTGTGCTGGATCGACCGGCGCTTGACCCAGTCGGGGGTGGAGGCGTCGAGGTTCTTCTGGAAGAACATCTGCCCGCCCGTGCCGTCGGGCCACCGCTTGCGCGTGGCGGGGCGGTTGGCGGCGTGCGGCAGCAGCACGGGCGCGACCTGTGTCAGGTAGTGCAGGACCTCGCCCTTGGTGGTCCCGGACGCGGGGAACAGCACCTTGTCGAGGTTGCTCAGGCGGAGGCGATGTCCGTCGACCATGACCGTCTGCTGCGTGGACGCCATCACACCATCGTGCCGCCGGTCGGGTTCTCGTGCCCAGACGTCACCGAGATCACGTGCTGGAGGGTCGTGACGGCGGCGGGAACTCCGCTAGGCTCCGGCGAGTGATTTCGGACTACCGCGCGATCGACGCGCTCGCAGCGCCTCTGGCGACTGCAGGCGATGCCTCGTCGGCCGCCCGACCTGAGCAGCTCACCGTCTACGGCGCCGAGTGGTGCCGTGACTGCCGCCGCAGCAAGGCCGTTCTCGACGTCCGCCGCGTCAGCTATGTCTACGTGGACCTCGCAGCCCACCCGACCCGTGCCGACGAGGCCGAGGCGCTGACCGGGCGAAAGACCATCCCGGTGCTGGTCTTCCCCGACGGCGAGCAGCTCGTCGAGCCGACCAACGCAGAGCTCTGCGCGAAGCTGGACCGCGCCGGCCTCTGACGCCACCCCTGTTCGTCGGCCCAGACCGAAACCTGGGCATGTAGTGCTCCCCAGGCGCACCATAGAAGGATGAGGGCGATCTGGAAGGGCGCCGTGACCTTCGGCCTCGTCAACGTTCCGGTCAAGCTGTACAGCGCGACCGAGGACCACGACGTGTCGCTGCACCAGGTACACGATGCCGACGGTGGACGTATCCGGTACAAGCGCGTGTGCGAGATCGACGGCGAAGTGGTGCCGTACGAGCACATCGACCGCGCCTACGACGACGGTGAGCGCACGGTCGTGCTCACCAAGAAGGACCTCGCGGATCTCCCTGCCGAACGGGACCGCGAGATCTCGGTGGTGGAGTTCGTGCCCAGCGACCAGATCGACCCGATCATGTTCGACCGGACGTACTACCTCGAGCCGGACTCCAAGTCCACGAAGGCGTACGTGCTGCTGCGCCGCACGCTGGAGGAGACCGAGCGCACGGCCGTCGTGAAGTTCGCGCTCCGCCAGCGCACCCGGCTGGCCGCGCTGCGCGTGCGCGACGAGGTGCTCGTGCTGCAGACCCTGCTGTGGGCCGACGAGGTCCGCGAGGCCGCGTTCCCCTCCCTCGACGAGCCCGCGAAGATCTCCGAGAAGGAGCTCACGATGTCGGCCCAGCTGGTCAGCAGCTTCGAGGCCGACTTCACGCCCGAGGACTACGAGGACGAGTACCAGGTACAGCTGCGCAAGCTCGTCGAGGCGAAGCTCGAGGCCGGCGAGACGGTCGACACGGCCGCGACCTTCGGTGAGACGGCCGAGGAGGAGGGCGAGGGCGCCGAGGTGGTCGACCTGATGGAGGCGCTCAAGCGCAGCGTCGCGGAGTCGAAGTCGAAGTCTGGGTCGAAGTCCGGGTCACGGTCCGGGTCCGGGACCTCGTCGACGTCGGCCAGGTCGAAGCCGAAGTCGAAGTCCCGCAAGGCGGGCTGACGGGCTCAGCGGCGCAGCCGCGCCGTCAGGCCGCGCTCTCCTGCCCGCATCACGTGGGCGTGCGCCCAGGCGAGCGGTCCGGGGCCGATCCGGGCGGCGGCCCGGAACCAGGTGGGGACGGGGGCGACCTCCCAGCGCAGGCTCACCTCGGCCGAGGCCTCGCCACCATCGGCCGGACCTGGGCCGCCTGCTCCCTGCCCGCCTGCCCCCGCCGACACCGTCACCAGCGCAGACCCGACCAGATCCCCGGACACCCGCAGCCGCGCCACGCCATCCTCCGCGGGCCACGCCATCGTCTGCGCTTCCGCCGGCTCATGCGTGGAAGATGGCATGGCCCGCGGACGATGGCGTGGCTCCCGCGTCTCGACCAGGTCCAGCCGGAACCGCAGCGCGTAGCCGAGCGGGCTGCGGACCTGCAGCCGGGCCCAGGCTCCGGGCGCGGCCAGCCCGTCCGGCCCGACGACGGGGTGGGTGGCGAGCGCGGTCAGCCCGGGCCACCAGTCGGGCCAGGTGAACCCGGGGTCCGCGAGGACCGGCCAGACGCGCGTCACTGGCGCGGCCGGGCGCCAGACCGATTCGAGCACGAACATCGGTCCATCGTGCCGTCTGAGCTGCAAGTTCGTCGTGCGGGCGGCGCCGAGCCGCAAGTTGGTCGTCCGGGTGGCGTCGAGCCGCAAGTTGGTGGTGCGGGTGGCGTCGAGCCGCAAGTTGGTGGTGCGGGTGGCGTCGAGCCGCAAGTCACGCGTCTATACGGGTGTCCGGTGACGTGTTCGCATCGGTTCGGCGTCCGAGGCCACCGTCAACTTGCGGTTGGGCGCCGCCGCCCAGACCGATCGACGCGCATCTTGCGGTTCGGCTCCTGCCGGTGGGCTGATCGGCGCCCAACCTGCGGTTCGGCGCCGGCCTCCGGACCGATCGACGTGTACCTTGCGGTTCGGCGCCGCCGACCGTCGGCCCGGTCAACGCGCAACCTCCGTCTCGGCGCCGGCACCTGCGCCGAGCACCAAGCAGGCCTCGGCGGCGCGCGGCACGCATCGGCCGCGCCGCATGAACGCGCGGCACGCATCGGCCGCGCCGCATGAAAAGGTAGGACCGATGAGCCGTCCCAACCCGCCCCGCTGGCTGCGCTGGACCCTTGCCGGCGTGGCAGCAGCCGTCGTGTGCCTCACGTTCGGGATCACGACCGCCAGGGCAGACCTCAGCCTCGGCCCGCACGAGGCCACGTACGGGGTCACCGCGAACGACAGGCTGCTCGCCGACCTCGGCCCGCTCGGCACCGTCGTGACGGACTCCCCGCTGCCGCTCAATCTCGGCGTGCGCATCACCGTGCACGAGATCCCCGCCGACCTCTCGGCCGTGGACACGGCCAGCTTCGACGCGCTCTCCGGCGACCTCGACGGGTATCTCCAGTTCTTCGACACCCCGCAGCAGACGGTGCGCACCGTGGCGTGGGCGCTGGTCTGGGACGCGGCCCGCGGGACAGGAGCGGCCGCCCTCGTGCTGGTCGCGGCCGGCTTCGGCCTGCGGATCCTGCTGGGTGCTGCCCGACGGCGGGATCTCGCCCGGGTGCTGGCGCCCCGCACCTGGGAGATCACCGGCGCCGTGCTCGTCGTCGTGCTCGTGGCGAGCACGGCCACCTCGAGCGCGGGTCCCGAGGAGCGGGCCTCGCTGCCCGCCTCGCCGGTGTTCGAGGGGACCGCACTGGAGGGCGCGCGCATCACCGGCCGCCTGGCCGGCGTCATCGACACCTACAGCGGGCAGCTGGTGGAGACCTACCAGGCCAACGAGGTGTTCTACGCCGGAGCGCGGGAACGGCTGAACGAAGCCTGGGACGCCCGGGTCGCCGAGCAGGAGGCCGCGGAGGCCGAGCAGGGTCCCACGGCGTCGGACAGCCCGGAGAGCACCGACTACGTGACGCTCCTCCTGGTCTCCGACCTGCACTGCAACACGGGCATGACGCCGCTGATCCGGGACCTCGCCAGCCGGCTGGCCCCCGACGTCATGCTCAACGCCGGGGACACCACCATCAACGGCACGAGCGTTGAGTCGGTGTGCGTCGACTCGTTCGCGTCGGCGGTGCCCGACGGCGTCCCGTTCGTCGTCTCCGACGGCAACCACGACTCCCGCCTGACGACAGCGACGGAGCTGGCGAACGGCCAGATCGTGCTCGACGGCGACATCGTCGAGGTCGAGGGCGTACGGATCCTCGGCGACCGGGACCCGCTGGAGACGCGGATCGGCAGCGGCACGGTGATCGCTCGCGAGGAGACCCCCGAGGAGGCCGGCGAGCGCCTGCGGGACGTCGCGTGCGAGGCCGCGGGGGAGCCCGGACTCGGCGGGTACACCGCGGAGGACCGGGTGGACCTGCTGCTGATCCACCAGCCCGCCGTGGGCGACGCGGCGCTGGAGTCGGGATGTGTGCCGTTCCAGATATCTGGGCACATGCACACGCGGATGGGGCCGGAGGTCGTGGGATACGGCGTGCGGTACGTGAACGCGAGCACCGGTGGCGCGACGAAGGGCAACACGTCGGTGGGTCCGCTGCGGGACTCCTCGGAGATGACGGTGCTGCGGTTCGACCCGGAGCGGCGCCGGTTCGTGGACTGGCAGCTCGTCGAGGTCACGCCGGAGGGGGAGGCGTCGGTGAGCGAGCGCACGCCGATCCCGCCGCCGGTCCCGTTGCCCGACGAGGTGCCTGGCGACACCGCGGAGGGTGTGATGTCCGGCACCGGGTGGACGCCGTCGTCGGCGCCGTCGGGCAACTAGGCTCGGGGCGTGGAGATCGCAACCGACCCGGCCGAGCTGACGCCCGTCGCCCAGGACTACCTGAAGGCGGTGTGGTCGGCGCAGGAGTGGTCGGACGAGAAGGTGACCACCAAGCAGCTTGCCGACCGGCTCGGGGTGGGCGCGTCCACGGTGTCGGAGACGGTGCGTCGCCTGTCCGGGCAGGGCCTGCTGGAGCACGAGCGGTACGGTGCGATCCGGCTGACCGACGACGGCCGCCGTCTCGCCCTGGCGATGGTGCGCAGGCACCGGCTCCTTGAGACGTTTCTGGTGGACCAGCTCGGGTACGGCTGGGACGAGGTGCACGACGAGGCAGAGGTGCTGGAGCACGCGGTCTCGGACGTCTTCGTCGAGCGCATGGCCGAGCGCCTGGGTAACCCTTCGCGCGATCCGCACGGTGACCCGATCCCGGCCGCCGACGGAACGGTCGTCCGGCCCTCTGCCGTACCCCTGTCGTCGATGCACGCCGGCGACGTCGGTACCGTCGTGCGCATCTCCGACGCTGATCCCGAAGCGCTGCGCTACCTCGCGGAGCTCGGCCTGGACCTCGACATGCGGGTCGAGGTCACGACGCGGCGCGAGTTCGCTGGCACGGTCGCCGTGGCCTGGACGTGCCCGGCGCCGCAGCCGGGGCAGGGCGGCGCCGGTGAGCCGCTCGGCACGGCCGAGCGGGTGGCGGACCTCGGCCTGCTGGCGGCGTCCCGCGTGTGGGTCGCTCAGGAGTAGTCTGCTCCCCGTTGTGCTCGTCGCCGGTGTCGCCGACGGTCTGTTCGAATCGATACGACACCCTGGAGAGCCCCATGGCGACCACCCCTGAGCGCGCCCCGGACGAGGCGACGGCGACCGGTTCGATGCGCCGCGCGGCGCCCGCGCTCGTCGCGCTGGCGGTCGGCGGCTTCACCATCGGCACCACCGAGTTCGCCGCGATGGGCCTGCTGCCCGACGTCGGTGCGGACTTCGGCGCGACCGACCCGCAGGTGGGGCACACCATCACCGCGTACGCGCTCGGCGTCGTCGTCGGGGCGCCGCTGCTGACGGTGGCCGCCGCGCGGATGTCGCGCAAGCGGCTGCTGCTCGTGCTGATGGGCGCCTACACGCTCGCGAACGTGCTGTCGGCGGCGGCGCCGGACCTCGGCTGGCTCGTGGCGGGGCGGTTCTTCGCCGGTCTGCCGCACGGGGCGTTCTTCGGCGTGGGCGCGGCGGTGGGTGCCGCGGTCGCGGGGCCGGCCCAGCGGGGCCGGGCCGTCGCGATGATGATGACCGGCCTGACCGTCGCGAACGTCATCGGCGTGCCCCTGTCCACCTGGGTGGGGCAGGTCTTCGGGTGGCGCACGTCCTACGTGCTGATCGGAGCGCTCGGTATCGTCACGCTGCTGGGGCTGTGGCGGCTCGTGCCGGATGCCGCAGGCGGTCCCGGGCGCTCGGTGCGCACCGAGCTGGCGACCCTGCGGAACGGTCCTCTGTGGTTCGCGTTCGCCGCGGGCGCCGTCGGGTTCGGTGGCATGTTCGCCGTCTACACCTACGTGGCCCCCACCATGACCGGCGTGACCGGTCTGCCCGGCGGTGCGGTGCCGTGGGTGCTCGCCCTGTTCGGCGTCGGGATGACGGTGGGGACGCAGATCGGCGGCCGGCTCGCCGACCGCGGCGTGCTGCGCGCGGTGCTGATCGGCTTCGTGGCGACCGCGGCGTCGCTGGCGCTGTTCGCGCTGACCGGCGCCTCGGTGGTGCCCGCCCTGGTCTCCCTGTTCCTGCTGGGCGTCACCTCGCAGATGTTGGGCCTCGCGTTCCAGACCAGGCTGATGGACCTGGCGCCCGGTGCGTCGTCGCTGGGTGCGGCGCTGTGCCACGCAGGCCTCAACGTGGCCAACGGCGCGGGGGCGTTCCTCGGCGGCGTGGTCATCGATGCAGGCTGGGGCTACCTCGCACCCGCCTGGGCCGGGGTGGGAGTCACCCTGCTGGGGCTCGGCATGATCCTGGCGTTCGGGCGGCAGCGGGTGGTGCATCAGGCCGCGGAGACAACTTTGTGACCCGAGATCCAGCAATGTCCCAGCCCGCGCCGGTAGCGTGGGGCGGGTGACTGAGACAGGGGCGACCACGACGTCGTCGGAGAGCTCGATGAACGATGAGAACGACGTCGCCGCGACGGGGGCCAGACCGCTCGCCGGCCGGACGATGGGGCTGCTTCTCGTGGTGCTGGGCGGGATCGGCTTCGTGGCCTCGTTCGCCCTCGCGTGGGAGAAGTACCTGGCGTTCGTCGATCCGGACCGGACGGCGTCCTGCACCGTCAACCTGTTCGTCACCTGCAGCGCCGCCATGGACTCGTGGCAGGGCGCGCTGCTCGGCTTCCCCAACCCGTACATCGGCGTGGCGGCGTTCCCCGTCGTCGTCACGACGGGGGTGATGCTGCTGCTCGGTACGCGTCTGCCCCGCTGGTACTGGACGTCGCTGCTGGCCGCGACGGTGCTCGGCCAGGCGCTCATCTTCTTCCTGATGTGGACCAGCTTCGAGGTGATCGTCGCGCTGTGCCCCTACTGCATGGTCGTGTGGACCATCATGTGGCCGCTGCTCTGGTACCAGATCGTGCGAGGCGCCCAGTCCGGCGACCTGCCCATGGGCGCTGGACTGCGGGACGCGCTGGTGGGCAACCGCACGATCATCCTGATCATCGGCTACGTCGCCGCTGTGGCGTGGCTGATGCTGGCGGTGGGCGAGCACCTGATCGCGTCGTTCTGACACGTTCAGCGCCCGGCCCGGCCCAGGCCGCGGTAAGCGGGCCGGGGCCGGGCTGCGGCACGGCTCAGCGGCGCAGCGACTCGCGCAGCGCCCGGCCCTCGCTGCCCGACGGCGGCGCGTAGCCCAGCAGCGCCGAGATCGTCGGCGCGATGTCGATGTGCCGCGGCGCGCGGGGGTGCGCACCTGGTCGGACCCCCGCTCCGGCCAGGAACAGCGGCACGTGCAGCTCGGTGGTCGAGCCGTGCCGCCCGGACGGTCCCGCCGGCGTCGTGCCGAACGACCAGCCGGGCTTCGGCTCGACGAGCAGGTCGCCGTAGTTCGGGCTCATGCGCATGCGCCGCTGGTCGGCCTTGTCGAAGACGTTCCGCACCTGCGGCAGCGCCGTCAGCGCCCCCTCCAGCCGGCGGACCGCCGCCGGGTCGCCCGCCCGCTCGCCGATGATCCGTACGTCCGCGACCCCGCCGACGACTATCGCGACGTCGGTGCCGGGGGCCGGTGACTGGCCGCTCGTGAGGATCTGCGGGGTGAAGCCTGCGGCCTCGACCGCGGCGAGCCCTTCGGCCCCGAAGCCCTTGTCGAAGGTCGTCATGCCGTGGTCGCCCGTGATGACGAACGCGGTGCGGCCGTAGATGCCCGCGTCCTTCGTGGCCGCGACGATCCGCCCGATCTGGCGGTCGATCTCCGTCAGGACGCCGGGGATCCGCGGGTCCTCGTCGCCGCCCTCGTGCCCTATCGCGTCGAGGGTGTCGCAGTAGACGGTCATGAGCTCCGGGATGCCGTTCGCGGTCACCAGCTGCCCGCCCGAGCTGACGGGCTCGCCGCGCAGCACGGCGACGGCGTCGTCGGTACGGCGCGCGCAGTCACCACCGGGCTGGGTGTAGAGGCCGTCGGGGTCGCCGTAGGTGACGCCGTAGTTCTGCAGGATGAACCACTGGGAGGAGAACACGGTGCCGCCCTGCTCGCGGACCGACTGCGCGATGGTGGGTACCGCGAGGTCGCGCTGCTGCCCGCGCGCCGTGTTCGTCTCTGTGTTGAACCAGTAGGCGGTGTTGCGGTGGGTCTCTGGCCAGGCACCGGTCGCCACCGACGACCAGGACGGGTTGGTGATGGAGGTCATCACGCCGGTCGAGGTCGTGACGCTGCCACGGTGCAGGAGGCGCCGCAGGTTCGGCATCTCCCCGGAGCCGTCACGGACCAGGTCGAGGTACTCGATGTCGAACCCGTCGAGCGCGAGGAAGACCACGTGGTCGGCGGGACTTCTGCCGGCAGGGCCGGTCTCGTCCGTCGGCGACGGCACGGCTGCTGCGGTCGGGGCCGTCCACACGACGGTGGCGGCGATGCTGGCGGCGAGGAGCTTTCGCAACGAGGGCATCATGCGGGCAATTCGAGCACTCCGGCGGACAACTTCGGGGGAGGCGCGGGCGAATGTCGGATGAACCTTCGCCCGGTCTTTTGCCCTGTGGACGACCGAGAGCCGGGTATCCGCTCGGTCGGTAGACTCTGCGGCGTGACAATGCCCGACGCACCCGAGCGCACCGCGTCTTCGGACGAGCCCCGTTTCCGCTACACCCCAGCCCTCGCGCAGCAGATCGAGCTGCGCTGGCAGGACGTCTGGGAGGAGCGCGGAACCTTCCATGCGGCGAACCCGCAGGGGCGACTTACCGGGCCGGGCGGGCGCCCGGCGGAGGGCAACCCGTACTTCATCATGGACATGTTCCCGTACCCCTCGGGTGCGGGGCTGCACGTTGGGCACCCGCTGGGCTTCATCGCCACGGACGTGGTCGGCCGGTTCCGGCGCATGTGCGGCGACAACGTGCTGCACACCATGGGTTTCGACGCGTTCGGCCTGCCCGCCGAGCAGTACGCGGTGCAGACGGGCGAGCACCCCCGCCTGGTCACCGAGCGCAACATCGTCACGTACAAGCGGCAGCTCCGGCGGGCGGGCCTCGCACACGACCCGCGCCGTTCGTTCGCCACGATCGATCCCGAGTACGTCCGCTGGACCCAGTGGATCTTCCTGCAGATCTTCGACTCCTGGTACGACGAGGAGGCACAGCGGCCAGACGGCGGACGCGGGCGAGCCCGGCGGATCGGCGAGCTGCCCGACGAGCTGGCGTCGGGCGCACGTCCCGTACCCGGCCACGAGGGGGACAACACGGACGGCGCCGTCTGGGCTGCGCTGAGCGAGGGGCAGCAGCGCGACGTCGTGGACGCGCAGCGGCTGGCCTACGTGGACTCCTCGCCGGTGAACTGGGCACCCGGCCTCGGTACCGTGCTGGCGAACGAGGAGGTCACCAGCGACGGCCGGTCCGAGCGCGGCAACTTCCCGGTGTTCACCAAGAACCTGCGCCAGTGGAAGATGCGCATCACCGCGTACGCGGACCGCCTGACCGACGACCTGGAGCTCATCGACTGGCCGGACAAGGTCAAGTCGATGCAGCGCAACTGGATCGGCCGGTCCACGGGCGCCGCCGTGCGGTTCGACGTGGTGGGCACCGCCGAGTACGACCCGGCCGGTGCGGGCGGCAGCCTCGAGGTGTTCACGACACGTCCGGACACGCTGTTCGGCGCGACCTTCATGGTCGTGGCCCCTGAGCACCCGCTGCTCGACGAGGTCCCGAGCGCGTGGCCGGAGGGCACACGCTCGGCGTGGACCGGTGGTTACGAGACGCCGGGCGAGGCGGTCGCCGCCTACCGGCGTGAGTCCGCCGCGAAGACCGCAGTGGAGCGGCAGGCAGACGCCGGCAAGAAGACGGGTGTGTTCACGGGGCACCTGGCCGTGAACCCGGTGACGGGTACGTCGGTCCCGGTGTTCACCGCCGACTACGTGCTCATGGGCTACGGCACCGGCGCGATCATGGCGGTGCCGGGCGGCGACGAGCGTGACTTCGCGTTCGCGGAGGCCTACGACCTGCCGGTGATCCACACGGTGGAGCCAGAGGGCGGCCTCCCCGATGGGCACGTCGGCGCCTACACCGCCGACGGCGTCGCGGTCAGGTCCTCGAACGACGAGATCTCGCTGGACGGGCTCGGCGTGACCGAGGCCAAGGCACGGATCGTCGAGTGGCTCGAGGCGAAGGGCATCGGCGAGGGCACGACCACCTACCGCCTGAACGACTGGCTGTTCTCCCGCCAGCGCTACTGGGGCGAGCCCTTCCCCGTGGTGTGGGACGAGCAGAACCGCCCGATGGCGCTGCCGGACTCGATGCTGCCCGTCGAGCTGCCCGAGGTGCCCGACTTCTCGCCGCGCACGTTCGAGCCCGACGACGCGGCCTCGGAGCCGGAGGCGCCGCTCGGCCGCAACGAGGACTGGGTCAACGTCGAGCTCGACCTCGGCGACGGCGCGAAGACCTACCGCCGCGACACGAACACCATGCCGAACTGGGCCGGCTCGTGCTGGTACTACCTGCGCTACCTGGACCCGACCGACACGGCGCACGCCGTGGACCCGGAGCTCGAGAAGTACTGGCTGGGCCCGCGGCACAACCCGACGTCCGGTCCGGCGGGCGGCGTCGACCTGTACGTCGGTGGCGTGGAGCACGCGGTGCTGCACCTGCTGTACGCGCGGTTCTGGCACAAGGTCCTGTTCGACCTGGGCTTCGTGACGAGCCTCGAGCCGTTCGGCAAGCTCTTCAACCAGGGGTACATCCAGGCGTACGCGTTCACGGACGCGCGCGGCGTGTACGTCCCGGCGGCCGAGGTCGATGGTGACGAGCAGGCCGGCTTCACCTGGCGCGGCGAGCCCGTGAACCGCGAGTACGGCAAGATCGGCAAGTCGCTGAAGAACGTGGTCTCGCCGGACGAGATGTACGAGGCGTACGGCGCCGACACGTTCCGGGTCTACGAGATGTCGATGGGTCCGCTCGACCAGTCACGTCCGTGGAACACCCGCGACGTCGTCGGCTCGCAGCGGTTCCTGCAGCGGCTGTGGCGCAACGTCGTCTCTGAGGAGACCGGCGAGCTCACGGTGACCGACGACGAGGCGGACACCGCCACCCTGCGGGCCGTGCACCGCACCATCGCCGACGTCCATGTCGAGATGGAGAACATGCGGCCCAACACGGCGATCGCCAAGCTCATCACGCTGAACAACCACCTCACGGGGCTGGACTCGGTTCCGCGTGCCGCCGTCGAGCCGCTGGTCCTGATGACGGCGCCCATCGCGCCGCACATCGCGGAGGAGCTGTGGTCCCGGCTCGGTCACGAGGAGTCGCTGGCGCACGCGCCGTTCCCGGCAGCCGACGCTGCGTACCTCGTCCAGGACACCGTCACCTGCGTGGTCCAGGTCCAGGGCAAGGTGCGCGCCCGGTTCGAGGTCGCCCCGGACATCTCCGCCGAGGACCTGGAGGCGGCAGCCCTCAGCGAGCCGAACGTGGTCAAGTTCCTGGACGGCCGGGGCACCCGCAAGGTCATCGTCCGCGCCCCGAAGCTGGTCAACATAGTCCCGGCCTAGGTTCAGTCCGTCCGACCACGGTCCTTACCCTCTGGACCGTGGTCGGGCTCCGGCGTTTCGCGCGGGAGGTGCCGACGGTTTCGCTGTCCGGTTCCTCGCGCGGATAGAGTGGCGCGGTCATGCGCACCCGACGTCGATCTCCCAGCCCGGCTCCCCAGGAGGTGCGGGTCGTCACCGACTCGACCGCCTGCCTGCCCGCCGGTCTGCCGGGCGGCCCGGTCGTGGTGCCCCTGCGCGTCCTGGTCGGCGACGAGGCCTACGCCGAGGGCGAGGACATCACCCCCGAGCGGCTCGCCGAGCTGGTCGCAGAGGGTGCGCAGGTGACCACCTCCCAGCCGCCTCCGGAGGCGTTCGCCGCCGTCTACCGCGGCCTCGGTGAGGAGGGTGCCCGGTCCATCGTCTCGGTGCACCTGTCCGGGGCGCTGTCCGGCACGGTGGGCTCAGCGGGGACGGCCGCAGCGCGGTCGCCACTGCAGGTGCGCGCCGTGGACTCGCGTACCGGCGCCGCCGGCCTCGGGTTCGCCGCGCGCGCGGCGGCAGAGTGCGCCGCCGCCGGGGCCGACGCCGCCCATGTCGCCGCCCGGGCCATCGAGGTCGCCGGCACGGCGAACGCCGTGTTCGTCGTCGACACCCTGGAGCACCTGCGCCGCGGCGGACGGCTCTCCGGGCCTGCCGCGGCGCTCGGCACGGTCCTGGGCGTCAAGCCGATCCTGCGGCTGTCCGACGGCGTGGTGGAGCTCTCCCAGCGAGTGCGCACTCGTGCTGTCGGTGCCGAACGGCTGCTGGATCAGGCCGCAGGCTTCGTCGCCGAGGCGAAGCGGCCGGTGGTCGCCGTGCACCACTTCGGCGCGTACGACCGGGCACTCGCGCTGGCCGGCCGCCTGCACACCCGTACGCGAGCGGAGGTCGAGGTCACACCGCTGAGTGCCGTGCTGGGCGTGCACGTCGGTCCGGGCACCCTCGCCGTCGTCGTCGCGGACCTGGGCGACCACTCCCACTGAGCTGCTGCTCGCGGACCCTCGCGGACCCTCGCGGACCCTCGCGGACCCTCGCCGTGGTCGGTAGGACGTCAGATGATCGGCCGCCCGGGCGACCGATCATCTGACGTCCTACCGACCATCCCACCGGCACGGATCAGCCGGCGAGGACCTCGCGCAGCCTTGTCGCGAACTCGACGGGCTTGTCGGCCGGCTGGCCGTACTCGCCGCCGCTGAAACCGCCGTGGCCACCCGGGAAGACGACCGGTTCGGTACCGAGCCGCGCAGCCGCCCCGCGAGCGGCTCGGCCCGTCATCTGCTCGCCGGTGTCTTCGCCGACGCCGATCACCACTCGCGGAGCGCCGGCCGCGATGGTCTCGTACCGTGGCTCGTAGGGCGGCAGCACCAGCATGTTGACGCCGAACATCAGGTCGTCGCGGGAACCGTCGTCCTCGGTGGGCAGGCCGAATGCCGCCGGGTCCGGGTCGGGCTGCTTCGCGTGGTCCGCGGTGAGCTCGCCCTCGGCCATGAGCACCGTGATGAACTTCGCCATCGCGGCGCCGAAGCCCTTGGCCTGGTAGGTGTCGTGCATGCCGGTCATGGCGGCGACCATCGCGTCACGGTCGGGGAGCACGGTGGCCAGGGGCGGCTCGTGCGCCACGACGGTCCGGAGGTCCGCGGGGTGGGTCGCCGCGAGCTCCAGCGCCACGACGGCGCCGCCGCTGGAGGCGAACAGGTCGACCGGTCCGCCGCCGACCGCGCCGATGATGCGGTGCACGTCGTCTGCGTGGGTGGCGACGCCAGGCAGCTCCGCCTCGGTAGCCAGGTCTCGCGTGCTGCGCTCGACACCACGCGGGTCGTACGTCACGACGGTCCGGTCGGTGAAGTGGCCGGCGAGCGTGCTGAACCCCTCCGCTCCCATCGGGAGGCCGATCAGCACCAGGGGAACCTCGTCGGTCGGCGCTGCGGCCTCGCGCACGTCATAGGTGAGGACGCCGCTCGGCGCTTCGAGGGTGAAGGTCTTCTTGTCGGTCATCGTGTGGCTCCTGCTCGTACGCCTCGGCCCGGCCGGGTTGGCTCGGGCGCTCGCTGCCAGGTCTGACGACGGTGCCGGGAGGAACTCATCGGTGCACGTCGGCGAATCTTTCGTGCGAGCACACGGACCCCCGGCACGGCCCGGTGCGGCGACGAGCGCGACCACAGGAGGCGACTTTCGAGGTCTGTGCACAGCAGGGCTGCCTCGGCACACCGGAGGGTGCGACGCGCGCCTAGCGTCCGGTGCCATGCAGCCAGAGACCGTTCAGCAGCGACTTCCCGACCCGTGGCCGTTCAGCCCGGTGCCCGGGCCAGGGGACAGGGACGGGGACGACCTGCCGCCCGCGCCGTCCGCCGTGCCCGCCGCTCGGGACCAGCCAGGTGCGGACACCGACGAGCTGGTGGCCCGGCTGCGTGCCAGGCGGTCCGCCTCCGGGGTGGCAGCCGCGTATGCGGCGGCGCACGGTCATCCGGCCGACCCCCGGGTCGAGCACGGCGCCCGCAGATGGGCACTGACCGGGACGACGGCGGTGGTCGCTGTCGTGGCCGTGCTCCTGCTCGCCGTCGGCGTGGCGGTGCTGTCACTGCGTGGCGACGGCGTCGAGCCGCTGGCCGGGGTGGTCGCGGGCGCGAACCCCGCTGGCGACGAGCCCGTGGGCCAGCAGAGCGGCGGTGGCGCGGAGAGCCCGCCCGCCTCCGGCGAACCGGCACCGGCCGCACCCGAGACCGACGCAGGGTCGGACGCAGGCCCGGAACCCAGCGGGGCGGCCAGCGGGCTGCTCGTGCACGTCGTCGGCGAGGTGGCCGAACCAGGCCTGGTCACCGTGCCAGACGGCGCCCGCGTGGCCGATGCGCTGCAGGCAGCCGGCGGCACCACCGGCAAAGCCGATCTGACGGCCGTCAACCTGGCCCGCACGGTCGTCGACGGTGAGCAGCTGTACGTGCCGAGGCCCGGGGAGCCGGTGCCCGGCCCGACACCAGGCACCGGAGCCGCGCCGGGCACGGGCGCCGGGCCGTCGGCCGGCGGCACCGTCGACATCAACGCGGCGGATGCCGCGGCGCTGGAGGAGCTTCCCGGCGTCGGGCCGTCGATCGCACACGCGATCGTCGAGTGGCGCGAGACCAACGGGCCGTTCGCGAGCGTCGACGAGCTCGAGGACGTGCCGGGCATCGGCCCCGCCACGCTCGACGAGATCCGGGACAGCGCACGGGTCGGGCCATGATCGACCTGCGGTTGGTTCCGGCGGCCCTGGCCGTCTGGGTCGCGGCATGGCTGCTGACCGGCTCGGGGGTCGCCTGGAGCGGCCCGGCGACGTGGATCGCGGCGGGCGTGGTGGCAGCAGCCTGCCTCTGCCTGACGGCGACGGCAGCGCTGCTGCACCGTGCCGCCTGGCCGACCGTCGCCCACGCTGCGCTCGCGGCTGCCTGCGTGCTGGCGGTCACGGCTTCCGCGCACGTCCAGCTGGCCGGCAGGGCACCGCTCGCCGAGCTCGCCGAGCAGCGGGTGACCGCGACCCTCACCGGCGTCGTCGTCTCCCAGCCGGAGCCGTTCTCGTTCGCCCAGGGGCCTCCCGCTCCTGGAACGGGGCAGTACCGCTGGGTGCTTGCCGCCCGCGCGCTCGACGCCCGGGGCGTCGTCTCAGCGGCACGAGCGCACGTCCAGGTCCTGTCGAGCACGGCGCCCCGGTACGGGGCGACCGTGACCGTGTCGGGCGGGTTACGGCCCGCCGACGCAGGCGCAGCGGAGACTGCCCGGCTGGCGGCCGACGGCGCGAGCGAGATCCGTGCTCCGCCGTCGGCCCTGCGCGTGCTCGACACCCACCGCACCGCGCTCCTCGACGTGACCGACCCGCTGCCCGCGCAGGCTCGCGGGCTGGTGCCGGGCGCTGCCATCGGCGACACCACGCGCCTCCCGGAGGACCTGGCCGAGGAGATGAGAGCGACCGGTCTGACGCACATCACGGCAGTCTCGGGTGGCCACTTCGCCGTGGTCGTCGCCGTCCTGACCCTGCTCTGCTCGTCGGCCCGGCTCCCGAGGCCGGCCAGGGTGGCCCTCGTCGCGCTCGCTTCCCTCACCTTCGTGGCGCTCGTCCGACCCGAGCCCGCGGTGCTCCGCGCGGCGGTCATGGCGGCATTCGCGCTGACAGGGGTCGCGATCGGACGGCCGGCGCAGTCGGTCCCGGCGCTCGCCGCGTCGGTCGTCGGGCTGCTGGTGGTCGACCCGTGGCTCGCCCGCTCCTTCGGGTTCGTGCTCTCCGCCGCGGCGACAGCGGGCCTCGTGCTGCTCGCGGCACCGCTGGCGGCCCGGCTCGCGCCCTGGACGGGGGACGCCGCGGCGTTCGCCCTGGCGGTCCCGCTCGCCGCACAGGCGGCGTGCGGCCCGGTGCTGGTGCTGCTCGACCCGTCGGTCTCCACGGTGTCGGTGCTCGCGAACCTGCTGGCCGCGCCGGCGCTGGTGCCTGCGACGGTACTCGGGCTGGTCGCGACGGTCCTCGCCCCCGGGCTACCGGCCCTCGCCGGGCTCGTGGCCTGGGCGGCGAGCGCCGCCACGTGGTGGATCGCCGGGGTCGCGCACTGGTGCGCCGGGCTCCCCGGTGCGATGGTCCCCTGGCTGGGCGGGCCGCCGGGCGCGCTCCTGCTGGCCGTGCTCACCGCGGTGGTGCTGTGGGCCGTGCTGCGGCGCGCTCCACGACCGGGCTGGCCCGAGTCGTGGCGGACGGCGGCGCGTTCGGGCCTGCGCGACGCGCTCGGCGCGCGGCGTCAGAGGCTCAGCCGGGCGCGCTTCGTCGCCATCGTAGCGGTGGGTTCGGTGGCGGTGCTGGTCGTCGTGGTGGCGGTACCGCGCCTCGCCGCCCGTTCAGGGTTGCCGGCGGACTGGCAGGTGGCGGCGTGCGACGTCGGGCAGGGTGACGCGCTGGCTCTGCGCACGGGACCGACGTCGGCGGTGGTGGTGGACGTGGGGCCGGACGGGCCCGCGGCGGGCCGGTGCCTGGACCAGCTCGGCGTCACCCGGGTCGATCTGCTGGTGCTCAGCCACTTCCACGCGGACCACGTGGGCGGCCTCGGGCCGGTGCTGGCGGGGCGGGAGGTGGCCGCCGCGCTCGTGTCCCCGGTGCCGGAGCCCGCCGCGAACGCCGCGGCGACCGGCGCGGCGCTGGCGGCCGCAGGGGTGCCGGTGCGGGCCGCGCGGGCCGGCGAGCGGGGCACGGCCGGTGCGCTGACGTGGCAGGTGCTGCTGGCCGGGGCGGGCGAGGGGGCGAACGACTCGAGCGTCGTGCTCGCCGCCCGGACCGCCGGGCTGGACGTGCTGACGCTCGGCGACCTGGAGGAAGCGGGCCAGGCGGACCTGGTCCCGCTGGTGGGTCCCGCCGACGTCGTCAAGGTCGCCCATCACGGCTCGGCGGTGCAGTCGCGCGCCCTGGCGGAGCGGGTACGGCCCGCGGTCGCGCTCGTCTCGTCCGGCAGGGACAACGACTACGGTCATCCGACCGACGAGGCCCTCGAGCTGTACGCGGGCGTGGGCGCCGCGGTGGTCCGGACCGACGAGTGCGGGACGGTGGCGCTCGTGGTGCGGGAACAGGAGGTGTCCTTGGCGGGCTGCTGACCACGATGTTCCCCGAGCGGCCCCCGAGCGCGGCGCGGGACGTCCTATACCAGGTCCGGAGGCAACTCACCTGGCGCAGCGCCACACATCGCGAAACGTTGCGGATCCTGTCCGCGGCCCTACCGTTGAGTATGTCGGAGAGTTTCATCATCACGTACCAGGGGGGCTCGTGGTTGATCTCAAGCACATGGCCCGGCGGTATCGCCGGACCATCGCGATAACCGCAGCGGCTGCTCTGCTCGTTCCGGTTGCGGCGCTCAGCGCCGTCGGGCGGGACCAGACGGCCGCCCAGCTCCAGCTTCGACAGGAGCTGCTGGCGCAGTCCGTCGTCACCGACGTCTCCGAGGCCGAACAGGTGGTCCGGGTTGACGTCGCCACGGACCCGGCGGCCGCGGGGGCCTGGCTCGACGAGTCGGGAGAGGTGCTGGACGGCTGGACCGTCGTCGTAGAGGGCATGGACGCCAAGACTGGTGAGGAGCGCGCGCGGCTCGACGCCGAAGCGGTAGCCGGCGACCCGCCGTCGACCACCGAATCCTGTCCGGAGCTCCCTCAGGGGCCGCGCTCGGCCGACGGCGCCACGACGCCCTACCTGGGCTGCGAGCCGGCCGGGGGCGTCCAGTCGACCGCGCGGTCGGTCGAGGGGGGCGCGTCCACCACCACGCTGGCCAAGGCGGTCGACCAGGTGCTCGCGGCCCATCTGCCGGGCGCGGACCTGCCGCGCACCAAGGTGCGGATCGTCAAGGGCGAGGCGACGATCGACGTCGCAGCCGGGTTCGAGCAGGCGCTGGCCGACGCGGGGGTGTACCCGGGCGACGTCTGGAAGGCGCTTCTGTTCACCGCGCACAGCAACGGCGCCATCGACTCGGTGAAGTTCACGCTCGAGGGGGACTGTCTCGCCTTCGCGTATGCGACGGGCGGGGACATGTGCGCCTCGACCGACCTGCCGATAGACCTGGGCTGAGGGGACGACGATGCACGCAACGCTCCGCAGGGTTCTTGCCCTCTTCGGGCCCCTTGCACTGGCTGCCGGCGGGTTGCTCGCCGTGGCCCCGACCGCGGCCGCCGACGTGACCTACGTGCCGGACCGCTGGAACGGCAAGGTGATCTATCTGTCCCAGGCGTGCCATGACCGCGGCGACACGGTGTGCCACACCAACATCGGCTGTGACGGGTTCAGCGAGAACTGGTACTCGCGCCAGGTGGCGATATCCGCCGCGACCCAACAGGGTTCCCACCGTCTGAACCTGGTCGAACGGGGCTACAAGGTGGTGCGCGGCAACGGCCTGACCCGGTCGAACATCGCGAACTCGAACCGGGTGGGGGCGGACCTGCACGTGCCGATCCACTCCAACGCGATCAGCGATTCGTGCGAGACCGGCTACTCGGAGGACCGCTACGGCACCCACGTGATGTACGTGTCCACTGCCGGCCGGGAGTGCGCGCTGGACATGGTGAAGCGCGTGGGCGCTGCCAGCCCCGGCACCAACGACGCCCGCCTGTATCGCACCGACCTGGGCGAGCTCAACCAGACCAACGCCGTGGCCTGCTACCTGGAGCAGGAGTTCCACGTCTGGGACCGCGGTGTGCAGTGGATGCGGGACCGCGACACCTGGTCCTGGCGGATCGGTCACAGTGTCGACGCCTACCTGGGTTACCCGTGATGCGCGCGCGCCTGCTCGTCCCGGTCGCCGCCGTCGTGCTCACGCTGGCCGCGTGCACAGCGGCCCCGGAGGGCACGGTCCCGTCGGGGCCTCCGCCGGAGGCCGGGGTCCAGCGTGATCCGGACGCGAGCCCGACGCCGGACACCCCGGACGCAAGTCCGACGCCGGGCGCCCCGGACGCGAGCCCCACGCCGGACGCCCCGGACGCGAGCCCCACGCCGGACGCGAGCGGCGACCCGGCCATCACCGTCAGGGCCGCCGACGGCATGTGGGTGGTGCACGGCACGGGCTTCACGGGTAGCAACCAGTACCTGGTCCAGTGCGCGGGTGGCACGATGGCGGGTGCGAGCGCCCTCGAAGAGTGCGACATGTCGACGAGCGAGCAGGTGGTCGCCGACGAGCGTGGCGAGATCTCGGCGACGCGGCCGGCCAGGGCGTTCGTCAACGTCGGCGCGGTGTCCGAGGTGGACTGCACGGAGGATCCGTGCGCGCTGGCCGTCGCCGACCTGGCCGATGTCGTGCTCGCGGCCGCCGCTGCCCCGTTGCCCGACGGCTCCGAGCCGCCGGAAGCACCAAGCCTCGTGCTGTCCGAGCTGGAGCTCGGGCCGGAGAAGGGCCACGTCACGGTGACGGGCACCGGCTACGCGAAGGGCTCGGCTGTCCGGATCGTGCAGTGCGCCACCACCTCGGATGGAGCGGTGGACGGGGACAACTGTCTGTACGACGACGGCAAGCGCGTGGTCGCCGATCGCTCCGGCTCCGTGATCGCGCGGTTGCCGGTCCAGCGCGAGATCGAGCTGGTCGGCGGAGGGGTGGCCGACTGTGCCGTGGCGGGTACGTGCGTGGTCGCGAACGCGTGGACCGACGGCGGACGGATGGCACTGGCCGATCTCCTCTGGGAGTAGGTGGCCGCGTGGGCAGGTGCTGCGAGGACAGCACCTGCCCGCGCCACCGTCGGCTGTCGGTGGTGCATGGCAGGCTGTGTCCGTGCCTCCAGCGACCAGACGCCGTACCGCCTCACCGCCCGCCGGCCGCAGCTGGGACGAGCCGACGCTCGCCCCGGTCCTGCTCGTGCGCGGCGCCGAACCGCTCCTGACCGAGCGCGCGGTGGACGGCGTCGTCGGGCTGGCGCGCGCGCGTGACCCCGAGGTCGAGAAGGTCGAGCTCGAGGGCGCCACGTACGGCGCGGGCCAGCTGCTGGTCGCGACGAGTCCGTCCCTCTTCGGCGAGGCCAAGGTCGTGGTGGTCCGGTCGACGGAGTCCGGCACCGAGGACCTGATGGCCGACCTCATCGCGTACGTCGCCGCGCCGGACGAGGAGACCACGGTCGTGGTGGTGCACGGCGGTGGGCAGCGCGGCAAGAAGATGCTCGACACCGTCACGAGGTCGGGCGCGCCCGTCATGGTGTGCGAGCCGGTGACGAAGGACGCCGAGAAGGCGTCGTTCGTGGTCGGGGAGTTCAGGGCCGCCCGCCGTCGGGCCGACGCCGAGGCCGTGCGCGCCCTGGTGGACGCGCTCGGCAGCGACCTGCGTGAGCTCGCCTCGGCCTGCTCGCAGCTGGTCGCCGACACGACCGGCACCATCACGGCCGCCACCGTGGACAAGTACTACGGCGGGCGCGTCGAGGCAACGGGTTTCCGGGTCGCCGACGCCGCCGTGGCGGGCGACGCCGGCGGTGCGGTCGCCCTCCTGCGGCACGCGCTGGACACCGGGCTCGACCCGGTGCCCATCGTCGCGGCCCTGGCGCTGCGCCTGCGCAACCTCGCGAAGGTCGCGTCGATGCGGGGCGGCGGGCTCGCGGCACGAGACCTGGGCATGGCGCCGTGGCAGGTGGACCGCGCACGCAAGGACCTGCGGAGCTGGACGCCGGAGGGCCTGGCGGCGGCGATCTCCGCCGTCGCGCAGGCCGACGCGGACGTCAAGGGCGAGGCGCGCGACCCGGTGTTCGCCGTGGAGCGCGCGGTGCTGACGATCGCGCGCTCCCGCCGCTCCTGACCGCACCGCCGAGGCGGGGATGATGCGCGCCGCGCAGCCCGAGCGGCGCCCGAGTCAGGGCGCACGAAAGACGCCGCCCGCCCGAGGGGCGAACGGCGTCCGACGAAGTGTGCTCAGAGAGCGGCGACCGACTTCGCGAGGGCCGACTTGCGGTTCGCAGCCTGGTTCGAGTGGATGACGCCCTTGGCGACAGCCTTGTCGAGCTTGCGCGACGCGGTGGCAAGGCTGACCGTCGCGGTCTCCTTGTCGCCGGCTGCGACGGCCTCACGCACCTTGCGGACGTGGGTCTTCAGCTCCGACTTGACGGACTTGTTGCGCAGACGAGCCTTCTCGTTCGTCTTGATGCGCTTCATCTGGGACTTGATGTTTGCCACGAGTGTACTTCCTGGTGTGTTCGCCTGATGGCGAGCGGATAGGTCGTAGAGGGCGGTCACAGCTCCGGGACTGGGGTGGGGACCCGTGGAGAGGAACTGTGACTGTGCCCGCCGACCTGGGCGGACACGCGACCTCCAAGGTTACCAGAGGGGACGGGACTCCGAGCGCGGTGCGGGACGTGACTCCCGCGACTGCCGGAAACGGCCTCTGACATGGGACCTTAGAATTTCCCCATGAGCACCAGGACACTGCGCGGACATCTCCAGTGGACCGTGGTCGTACCGGTTCTAGCTCTGGTGCTTCTCGTGGCCACGTGGACCAGCCATGACCACCCGGCCATCTTGTCGGCCATCGGCGCGGCCTTGATCGGCGCCGTCCTCGCGGCAGTCCACCACGCGGAGGTGGTGGCGCACAAAGTAGGTGAACCGTTCGGCTCCCTCATCCTCGCGGTCGCGGTGACCGTCATCGAGGTCGGGCTGATCCTCATGCTGATGAGCAGCGGTGGCGACGCGTCCAGCACCTATGCCCGCGACACCGTCTTCGCCGCCGTGATGATCACCTTCAACGGGATCGTCGGGCTGACCTTGCTGGTGGGGGCGAGCAAGCACCACCTGGTCAGCTTCAACCCGTCGGGCACCGGGTCGGCGCTCGCCACCGTGATCGCGCTGGCCGGGGTCACCCTGGTCCTGCCCCGCTTCACGACGTCGGCGGACGGCGGCGCCTACACCGGATTCCAGCTGGCCTTCGCCGCTGTGGCGTCGCTGGTGCTGTACGGGGCGTTCGTCTTCACGCAGACCGTGCGCCACCGCGACTTCTTCCTGCCCGTGACGAGCGACAAGTACGGCCGTGTCACCGGCGTGATCCGAGACGCGGACGGCGACGACCACGCCGACCCGCCGTCCGCCAAGCAGGCGTGGTTCAGTGTCGCGCTGCTGGTGGTCGCGCTGGTCTCGGTGGTCTTCCTGGCCAAGATGCTCTCCCCGACCATCGAGCACGGGGTCGCGGCGGCCGGCCTGCCGTACACCGTCGTCGGCGTCGTCATCGCGCTCCTCGTGCTCGCGCCGGAGTCGATAGCAGCGGTGCGCAACGCACTGCGGAATCGCGTGCAGACCAGCCTCAATCTCGCCTACGGCTCCGCGATGGCGTCGATCGGCCTGACCATCCCCACCATCGCCGTCGCGATGATCTGGATGGACGGCCCGCTCACCCTCGGCCTCGAACCGGTCCAGATGGTGCTGTTCGCGGTGTCGGTGGCGGTGGCGATGCTGAGCATCGCCCCGGGCCGGGCCCAGACCCTGCAGGGCGTGGTGCACCTGGTGCTGTTCGCCGCGTTCCTCGTGGTGTCGGTCCAGCCGTAGCCCGCTCGACGCCTCAGAGGGCAGCGGCGACCTGGTCGAAGACCGCCTTGTCGAGGATGGCTCCCTCGCGGCGCACGGCGTCCGGGTGGATGCGGATCACGCGGTTGAGGCGCACCTCGGACGGGCGGCCCGAGCGGTCCCACGCTCCGGTCCCGATGTCCATCCAGCGCCGCCCCGCGCGGTTCTCCTGCTCGGCGTCGCGATCGTGGTCCTGGCTGGTGAGCTGCAGCGCGAGCAGCCAGGGGCCGTCGTTGCCCACCAGGAGCACGGGCCGGTCCTTGCCCTGGCTGTGATCTTCTTCATACGGGACCCAGGACCACACGACCTCGCCCGGGTCGGGCTCGCCGTCCAGCTCTGGGCGGTAGACCGGCGTGACCCTGCCCTCGAAGTCGCCGGGGTAGCTCTCGGTGTCGGGCACCTCCTGGCCCTGCGACGTGCGCCGGCCGGCGGGCCGGGTACCCGGGGTGGGCCTGCCGGCGCCCGGGCGGTGGTCGTTCTGGTCGAAGGCTGCGCGTGCCACGGCCTCGACGACGTCGCCGAGCAGCTTGATCCATGGGTTCTGAGTCACGGAGGCAGGGTAGCCCGGCGCCGTCCCGCGAGAGACGCAGGCCGACGCCGGGCGGCGGGCGGCCGGCTCAGGTCAGGTCGAGCGCCCGGTCCATGTACTTCACGACCTCGTTGAACATGTCCTCGTCGAGGATGTCGCCCTCGCGGCGCACGTCGTCCGGGTCGATGCGGATGACGCGGTTGATCCGGACCTCCGAGTCACGGCCGGTGCTGTCCCAGCGGCCGGTGCCGACGTCCATCCAGATCCGGCCGGCGCGCACCTCCTGCAGCATGTCGCGGTCATGGTCCTGGCTGGTCAGCTGGAGCCCGAGCAGCCAGGGACCGTCCTTGCCCACGAGCAGCACGGGGCGGTCCTTGCCCTGGCTGTGGTCCTCCTCGTAGGGCACCCAGGTCCAGACCACCTCGCCGGGGTCCGGGTCACCGTCCAGCTCAGGGTTGTAGATGGGGTGCACATCACCCTCGTAGTCGCCGGGGTAGCTCGTGTCTGATGCGAAGGTCACGCCCGGAACCGTACCGGAACGGGTGAAGCGCGCATCCAGGACTTACCTGGCGCAGGACTTACCTGGCGCAGACTTGCCTGGCGCAGGCCTACCCGGCGCACCGCCGGGCGAGCTCGGTGAGCTGGGCCGCCATCGGCTCCGGCTCCCACGAGTGCATGGCGCCCGGCATCTCCTTCTCGGTGCCGTTCGGCACCGCGACCACGATGCTCGCCGCGGCCACGGGCATCTCCGGGAAGGTCTCCGCCCCGTACATGGCCAGCACGGGGACGGTCACGTCGAGCGTGCCGTCCTCCAGCGCGTGCTGCGCCCAGGCGAGCGACTGCGCGTCGGCACGGTAGGCGGCGACGGTCCGCGCGATCAGGGGCCAGGCCGGGGACGCCTCCATCCCGGCGAGCCACTCGGGCGGCATGTCCTTCATGTAGTGCCGCATCGCGTTCTCGTGGTCGCCGGCGTCGAGCAGGCGCTCGATCTCGTCGGCCCACGCCTGCGCCTTCACGGCGGGGCCGCCGAGAGGCGCCTCCCAGAGGGCGAGGCCGGCGACCGGCAGCCCGGCGTCGGCGGCCCGCAGGCTGACCGAGCAGCCGGACGAGTGCCCGACCAACACTGCGGGGCTGCCCGCGACCTCGATCATCGCGGCGACGGCCGCCAGCTCGCGGTCGAGGTCGAGGCGGCCCTCGGCGGGGCTCTCCCCGCGCCCGAGCCGGTCGAACGTGAGGGCGGTCAGCCCGGCGTCGGCGACGCGCTCGGCGGTCTCGGCGGTGACCGGGTCGTCGGCCCGGTCGGGTCCGGCGCCCGTCACGAACACGACGGCCGGTCCGGAGCCGTGCAGGTCGTAGGCGACGCGGTCACCCTGGCTGGTGGTTGCATATTCGGTCATGGCCAGTCCGACGCCGCAGCGGGGCGCAACTCATCGGTGACGGCGACTCCGGGACGCCGAACGTAGGCCTGGTCGCTCTGTCAGGGCTCATAGAGCGACCACACCTACGTTCGACGCCCCGGTCCTCGTGCCGCGGCGGTCCTCGAGGACTGACGGGCTGACGGGCGGCGGCTACGGCACTATCGACTGCGTCAGCGCCGTCTCGAGGTCCGCCCGGTCGCCCGCCACGGTGAGTCCCGCCTCGGCGGGCGTGAGGCGGTGCCACAGCGTCAGCGCGAGCGCTTCGGCGGGCCCGGAGACGACGACGTCGGGCGCCACCTCGTCCGCTCGCTCACCCGGGGCGCCGAGCACCCACACGGGCGTCCCGGCGACGTCGGTCGCCACGAGGCAGAGCGGGTGCCTCAGCGGCTCCATGCGGCCAAGGCCCACCTGCCGGGGCTGGAGCACGGTGACCACCTCGTCGACGGCGTCCGCCCACACCCCGGGCTCGGCCTCCACCAGGCCGAGGAGGCTCGCGCCGGCCGTCGCGGCCAACAGGTCGTGCAGGTGCACGAGCGTCTCGTGGACCTGTCGGCGGTGCCAGAACCGCACGGGTCCCTGACCCAGGGGTTCGGGATGAGCCAGCACTCGGCCGACGCTGTCGGGATCGGTCTCGGCCAGAGCCCGTCGGAGGGCCGCGGCCTGAGCCGCGTAGTGCGGTGCCAGCTCGAACGGTCCGTCGCCGAGCGGCGCCCCCTTGGCCCCGCGGACGTTGCCCGCCGCCCAGTGATGGACCTCCGCAAGGTGCTCCACCAGCTCGCGGACCGTCCAGTCGCCGCAGGCGGGAACCCGCGCGTCGGCGTCGGCGTCGGGCACGGCGGCGAGGAAGTCGCCCTGGAACCGGGCCAGCAGCGCAAGGTGATCGAGGCTCATGTGCCGCAACGTACCGCTACCGACCGACGAGACGACTCTGGTCTCTTGAGTTCCGGGCGGCCAGAATTCGCGTCGAGCAGGTTCGTCAGGCGGAACGTGCCAGGTCCGCCACGGAGTACGAGGATGTAATCGGCTCGTCGGCGCCTGGAACTTCGATCTGGATACGCACTCGGTCCCCGTATCGCTCGATCACTGTCGCGTTGTACCGGCGAACGCCGAATGGCACGGTGAGGTGGGATCCCACGGGAAATGCCTCGTTGGGGCGAGGCCGCCGACCGGACCGAGTCTTCTTGTGTACAGACATGACCAGCCTCCTCACCATGGCTTCTCTCCGTTCAGATCTTCCAAGTATGCCGTCACCGCACGGTCGATGCCAGATGCCATCTGGTCCAGGCCCGAACGCATGCACGGAACGTGACCATGGTCAGGGGCTGCTCGGCGTGACACTCCGCGAGCTGGGTGCTGTTGTCGTGGGCGATGGCGTTGCGGGCCGTATTGAGCCGTTCGAGCTTCTCGGTCCAGGGCCCTGACCGCTTTGGATATCGACTGGTCAGCTCCGCCTTGATGCTCATTCCGAGGCGCGCAAAGTCGTTGTTCACGTTCGCCCAGCCTGCGTTGCCGGAGTCGAGCTTGCGTCCGCTCGTGAGGAGGCGGCGGACGATCGGAGCAGCCGGGCTCCCGGCTTCGAATGTTGATGCGAGGAACGAGTCGATCGCTTCGTCATGCAGTTCGCGGCAGAACCCCTGGAACTCCGAAGCCAGTCTCACGATCAGCGCGTGGTTGACCTCGACCGTCAACCACCGGCGGCCAGCACCGTCGCCGGCGACCGCGCGGTGTGCGGCAACGAGGTTGTCGAGGCGCGCCGCGCGCGCGCCACGCCACTTCTCCAGAGCATCAGAGGGCACCAGGCGAATCTAGAGGTCCTTCGGCAGGGGCGCATCTCGTGAAACTGGACGGTGTCCGACGCTCCGGATGACGACTGCCGCGCGTCGTGGAACCGTTGGGCTACGTCCGTCGTTCTCCACGCGATGCCCGAGCGGGTATCCGGCCGGAGACCCTCGGGCCGCCACCGAACCGCACCACCTCCAGCGAAGGATCATGGACTCCAGTCATAGACCCCGCCCACAGGCACGTCGTCGAACCACCGGTCGGGGGTGGTGGCGTTGAGCTGGGTGGTCTCCCTCCTGCTGGGGGTGCTGGTGATCCTGGCGATCACCGCCGTGACGGGCTACTTCGTCGCGCAGGAGTTCGCGTACATGGCGGTCGACCGCGCGCGCCTCGCGGCCCGCTCCGAGTCCGGCGACGCGGGGGCGCGCCGCGCGCTCGGCGTGACCCGGCGGACCAGCTTCATGCTCTCCGGTGCCCAGCTCGGCATCACCGTCACGGGCCTGCTCGTCGGCTATGTCGCCGAGCCGCTCGTCGGTGAGTCGCTGGGCGAGGCGCTCGGCGGCGTCGGCGTGCCTGTCGGTACGGGCGTCGCGATCGGCACCGTCCTCGCGCTGGTGTTCTCGACGCTCGTCCAGATGCTGTTCGGCGAGCTCGTCCCGAAGAACCTGGCGATCGCCCGCCCGGAGCCGGTGGCGCTGTGGCTCGCCCGCTCGACCACTGTCTACCTCGCCGTCTTCGGCTGGCTCATCAAGGTGTTCGACGCCGCGTCCAACGCCCTCCTGCGGCTGCTGCGCATCGAGCCGGTGCACGACGTCGAGCACTCGGCGACCGTGCGCGACCTCGAGCACATCGTCGCGGACTCGCGTGCCAGCGGTGACCTCCCAGGGGACCTCTCGGTGCTGCTGGACCGCATCCTCGACTTCCCGCGCCAGGACGTCGAGCACGCGATGATCCCGCGGGCCAGGGTCGGCGTCGTGCAGGCCGACGACACGCTCGCCCAGGTCCGCGAGCTGATGGCCCGCGGGCACTCCCGCTACCCGGTGGTCGACGACGACGGCGAGGTGGTCGGCGTCGTGCACCTCGCGGACCTGCTGTCGGCGCGCCCGGGGGCGGCGACCGTCGCGGACCTCCTGCGGCCGGCGCTCGTGCTGCCCACGGCGATGGCCCTGCCCGACGCGCTGCGGGAGCTGTCGGCCACGCACAACCAGATGGCGTGCGTGGTCGACGAGTACGGCGGGTTCGCGGGCGTGCTCACCGTGGAGGACCTCGCGGAGGAGCTGGTCGGCGAGATCACCGACGAGCACGACGACGAGATCGACCCCGTGACCGCGGCGTCGGACGGGGTGTGGGTGATGGCCGGCGACGTCCACCTCGACGAGGTCGAACGGTCCGTCGGGCGCGACCTGCCCGAGGGCGACCACGAGACGATCGCCGGGCTGGCGATCGCCGTCCACGGCTCGCTGCCGACGGCGGGTGACGTCGTCGACGTCGGCCTGCCCGCCGACCCGGCCGACCTCGTCGCGCTGGAGCCACATCCCGCAGAGGTGCTCAGGATCGAGGTGCTCGAGGTGGAGCGGCACGTGCCGTCCCGCGTCCGGGTCACCGTCGTCGACGCCGGCGTGGCCACCGAGACCGAGAGCGAGGAGACCCGATGAGCAACCCCTGGGTGGTCGTTGCCGTGACCGTCGCCATCATCGCTCTGAGCGCGTTCTTCGTGGCGGTGGAGTTCGCGCTGCTCGCGGCCAAGCGGCACCGCCTGGAGGACGCGGCGTCCACGAGCCGCTCCGCCCGGGCCGCGCTCCGCAGCGCGAGCGAGCTGACGGTGCTCCTGGCGGGCTCGCAGCTCGGCATCACGGTCTGCACGCTGGCGCTGGGCGCCATCACCAAGCCGGCGGTGCACCACTGGCTGACGCCGGTGTTCGAGACGTGGGGTGCGCCGTTCTGGGCCGCCGACGTCGCCAGCTTCGTGCTGGCGCTGGTCATCGTCACGTTCCTGCACCTGGTCGTGGGGGAGATGGCGCCCAAGTCGTGGGCCATCGCGCACCCGGAGGCCAGCGCCACCATGCTGGCGCTGCCGATGCGGGCGTTCATGCTGCTGACCCGGCCGGCGCTCGTCGCGCTGAACGGCGCGGCGAACTGGTGCCTGCGGCGGGTCGGCGTCGAGCCGGCGGACCAGCTCGCGTCCGGGCAGGGGCCGGACGACCTGCGGCACCTCGTGGAGCACTCCGCCAGCGTCGGTGCGCTCTCCGTCGCCTACTCCGACCAGCTCTCCGGAGCGCTGGACCTGCGCCGCATGACGGTCGAGGACCTGCTGACCTCTGGCACGGCACCCGCCGCCGTCGGCCACGACGCGACCGCCGCTGAGGTGCAGGAGGCGTCCAGAGCGTCCGGCCACCTGCGGATCCTCGTGCAGGCCGCCGGGAGTCTGCCGGACGGCGTGGTGCACGTGCGCGACACGCTCCTGCTGGCTGACGACGCGTCCGTCGCGGACGTCACCCGGCCGGTCTTCGAGCTGGCCGCCGACGTGCCGCTGCACAGCGCCCTGACGAGCATGCGGGAGACGGGCAACCTGCTCGCGATCGTGGCCCGGCCGGGGAGCGCCGCGGACTACGGCGTCGTCACGCTCGCCGACGTGCTGAGGAGGCTGCTGCCGCGCACCACGGCCGGCCGGGCCGGCTGACGACGGTCAGCCGGCCAGCACGGCGTCGACCTCGCGGAGGAAGTCCGGGATGTCCTTGGGGTTGCGGGACGTGATCAGAGGGAACCCGGCCCCGCTGTCCCGGACGACCGGCTCGTCGACCCAGGTGCCGCCGGCGTTGCGGATGTCGGTGGCGAGGGACGGGTAGCTGGTGAGCGTCGCGCCGGCGACCCGTCCCGCCTCCACGAGCGCCCACGGCCCGTGGCAGATCGCGGCCACCGGGCGCCCGGAGGACGTGAACGCCTCGACCATCTCGACGGCCCTTGCGTGCAGGCGCAGGCTGTCGGCGTTGATCGTGCCGCCGGGAACGAGCAGCAGGTCGAACCCCGCCGGGTCGACCTCGTCGATGGTGGTGTCCGGGGCCACGGCCTCGCCGGGCTTCTCGTCGCCGACCAGGGTTCGGACGTCGTCCCGTGACACGGCGGCCAGGGTGACCACGGCACCGCGGTCGCGCAGGTGGCGCATGGGCACGAGGAGCTCGTCCTGCTCGACGCCGTAGTTGGTCACGAGCGCCAGCACTTGCTTGCTCGTCAGATGCGGCATGGGTCTCCTCCTGGCGGTCGGGTTCGCTACGTCACGACAGTAGGCACGACCGCGCCCCGCTCGCACGGGACGTGGGAGAATGGCCGTTGGCCCGCCCACCCTGACAACGGAGCGAGAACGCTTTGCCCATCCCCGGTCCTGCGCTCACCGCGCGCATCCAGCCGAATGCCACCGCGCCGGAGCTGATCCGGAACTTCTGCATCATCGCGCACATCGACCACGGCAAGTCCACCCTGGCCGACCGCATGCTCCAGCTCACCGGCGTGGTCGACTCGCGTGCCATGCGCGCGCAGTACCTGGACCGGATGGACATCGAGCGCGAGCGCGGCATCACCATCAAGTCGCAGGCCGTGCGCATGCCGTGGGCTCTGGCCGACGACGCGGGCGTGCTGACGCCGCACGCCCTGAACATGATCGACACCCCTGGCCACGTCGACTTCACGTACGAGGTCTCCCGGTCGCTGGCCGCGTGCGAGGGCGCCGTGCTCCTGGTCGACGCCGCCCAGGGCATCGAGGCGCAGACCCTGGCCAACCTGTACCTGGCCATGGAGAACGACCTCGAGATCATCCCGGTCCTGAACAAGATCGACCTGCCGGCGGCGCAGCCGGAGAAGTACGGCGAGGAGCTCGCGAAGCTGGTGGGCTGCGAGCCCGAGGACGTGCTGAAGGTCAGTGGCAAGACCGGTGTCGGCGTCGAGCCGCTGCTCGACCGCATCGTCCAGCGGGTGCCGGCCCCGACCGGCGACCCGAACGGCCCGGCCCGGGCCATGATCTTCGACTCCGTCTACGACACCTACCGCGGCGTCGTGACGTATGTGCGCGTGATCGACGGTGACCTGAACCCGCGCGAGAAGATCGCGATGATGTCGACGCGTGCCACGCACGAGCTCCTCGAGATCGGGGTCAGCTCGCCCGAGCCGCACGCGACCAAGGGTCTCGGCGTCGGCGAGGTGGGCTACCTGATCACGGGCGTGAAGGACGTGCGCCAGTCCAAGGTCGGCGACACCGTGACCAACGCGGCCAAGCCCGCCACCACCGCGCTCGCCGGCTACAGCGACCCCAAGCCCATGGTCTTCTCGGGCCTGTACCCGATCGACGGCTCCGACTACCCGGTGCTGCGCGACGCCCTGGACAAGCTCAAGCTCAGCGACGCCGCGCTCAACTACGAGCCCGAGACGTCGGTGGCCCTCGGCTTCGGCTTCCGCGTGGGCTTCCTCGGCCTGCTGCACCTCGAGATCGTGCGCGAGCGTCTCGAGCGCGAGTTCAACCTCGAGCTGATCTCGACCGCCCCGAACGTCATCTACCAGGTGACGATGGAGGACGGCACGAAGGTCGAGGTGACCAACCCGTCGGAGTTCCCCGGGGGAAAGATCAAGGAGGTCCGTGAGCCCGTCGTCAAGGCCACCATCCTCACCCCGAGCGAGTTCGTGGGCGCGGTCATGGAGCTCGCGCAGTCCAAGCGCGGCGACCTGCAGGGCATGGACTACCTGTCCGAGGAGCGCGTGGAGCTGCGTTACCACCTGCCGCTCGGCGAGATCGTCTTCGACTTCTTCGACCAGCTCAAGTCCAAGACCCGCGGCTACGCGTCCCTCGACTACGACACGACCGGCGACCAGGTGGCCGACCTCGTGAAGGTCGACATCCTGCTCCAGGGTGAGCACGTCGACGCGTTCAGCTCGATCGCGCACCGTGACAAGGCGTACTCGTACGGCGTCATGATGACCGCCAAGCTCAAGGAGCTCATCCCGCGCCAGCAGTTCGAGGTGCCGATCCAGGCCGCCATCGGCGCGCGCGTGATCGCCCGCGAGACCATCCGCGCCATGCGCAAGGACGTGCTTGCCAAGTGCTACGGCGGCGACATCAGCCGTAAGCGCAAGCTGCTGGAGAAGCAGAAGGAGGGCAAGAAGCGCATGAAGAACATCGGTTCCGTCGAGGTGCCGAAGGAGGCGTTCATCGCCGCGCTCTCCTCCGACTCCGATGCGCCGAAGGACAAGAAGAAGTAGGTGCCCGCTCTTCCCTCCGGCATCCCCGTGCCCGACGACGGCGGGCTGCCCGCCTGGGTGCGCCCGTCGTCCGGACCAGCGGAGCGGCCCTTCGGGGTCTACGTGCACGTCCCGTTCTGCACGGTGCGCTGCGGCTACTGCGACTTCAACACCTACACGGCGTCCGAGCTGGGCGGCGGCGCGAACCAGGCGCAGTACGCCACGACGGCGCTGCTGGAGGTCGACCTCGCCGCGAAGGTGCTGTCCGACGCCGGGCGCGCGCCCGCAGCGGTCTCCACCGTGTTCTTCGGCGGCGGCACGCCCACGATGCTGCCTGCGACGGACCTCGCCCGGGTGCTCGGCGGCATCAAGGACGCCTGGGGCCTGGCCGGCGCCTCGACCGGCTCGGGGCACGCCGCCGAGGTCACCACCGAGGCGAACCCCGACTCGGTGACGCCCGAGTCGCTGCGGCTCCTTGCCGACGCCGGGTTCACGCGCGTCTCCTTCGGGATGCAGTCGGCGGTGCCGCACGTGCTGGCGACGCTCGAGCGCACCCACGACCCGCTGCGCATCCCCGACGTCGTCCGGTGGGCCCGCGACGCCGGGCTGGACGTGTCCCTCGACCTCATCTACGGCACCCCCGGCGAGTCCCTCGACGACTGGCGCACCAGCGTGGAGACGGCGCTGGCCACCGGCGTCGATCACGTGTCCGCGTATGCGCTCGTGGTGGAGCCCGGGACCAAGATGGCCGCCCAGGTCCGCCGGGGCGAGGTCATGCTGCCCGACGACGACGACCAGGCCGCCAAGTACGAGCTTCTCGACGACCTGCTCACGGAGGCCGGCCTGCGCTGGTACGAGGTGTCGAACTGGGCGCGTGCCGGGCACGAGTGCCGCCACAACATCGGGTACTGGCGCGGTGACGACTGGTGGGGCATCGGCCCGGGCGCGCACAGCTACGTGTCGGCGCCCGCCCCGCGGGTCCCGACAGGTTCGACCACCGACGCAGGTTCGACCACCGACGCAGGCCCGGCCACCGACGAGACGCTCGCCGGTGTCCGCTGGTGGAACGTCAAGCATCCCCGTGCCTACGCCACGCGGCTGGAGGCAGGGCAGAGCCCCGGCGCGGGGCGCGAGCTGCTCACCCGTCAGGAGGCGCACCTCGAGCGCGTCATGCTCGGGGTGCGGCTGCGCGAGGGCCTTGACCTGGGGGCGCTGTCGGCCGCGGGCCGCACCGCGGTGGCGGGCCTCGTGGCGCGCGGGCTGCTCGACGGCCACGCGGCGGTCGGCGCGGGGGGCATGCCCGCCCGGGCCGTGCTCACCCGCCGCGGCCGCCTGCTGGCCGACACCGTGGTGCGCGACCTCACCGCGTGACGGCAAGGACCTGAACATTTCGCCGAAGTCCTGAATGGTTTGTTTGCGTAGTGGGCGAAAACGTCGATATCTTGTGCCGATTCACACCGTTACGAGGCGGCCCGGGCACGCCTGACGAGGGGTACGCGCATGAGCAGCACCTACGGCGGCTGGAACCCAGAGGATCCGTACCGTCGGCAGGCTCCTGAGTCCCGGCGGGCGCAGGACGCGAACCCGGACGGACAGCAGGAGCCGGCCCGGGACCCGTACGGCGCCCGGGACCCGTACGGCCGGGAGCAGCAGCCTGTGGCCCCCCAGCCGTACGACCCGTACGGCCCGCGCGACCCCTACGGCCGCCCCGCCAACCCGTACGGCCGGCCCGACTACCAGCCCCGGCAGCAGCCGGAGCTCCCGCAGTACTCCGCCGTCCCGGGGGCCGAGCACCGGTCCGAGGTGGGCGGGCCGCCGACGGTCGGCGGCGCGTGGCGCTGGGGCTGGAGCGCGTTCGGTGCGAGCTGGGGCCTCTGGGTGCTGATGACCCTGCTGATCGGCCTGGCGCAGCTCGCCGTCCTCCTCGCGTTCAACCCGTCCACCATGGACGGCTTCGCGAACGCGACCGACCCCGCGGCGGTCGCCGCCGCGCAAGCCGGCGGCCAGACGCTGACGGCCAAGGGGCTGGCGGCGGCAGGCACGGCGATCTGCGTCCTGCTGCAGGCCCTCCTGTACGCCGGAGCGCTCGCGGCGACGCGGACCCACAAGGTTCGCCTCCGCGACTTCTTCGTGCTCCGCGGCTTCGGCGGGCTCCTGGCGTACGCGGTGCTCTCCGGGGCGCTCGGTTTCGTCAGCATCAGCGTGCCGATGGCCGGCTGGGTGGTGCAGATCATCGGCACGCTGCTCCTGCTGCCGGTGCCCTTCCTGATCCTCGGGGGAGCGGGCTTCGGCAAGGCTGTCGCCGGTGGCGTCGGGCTGGTGCTCTCGCACCTCGGGACCGCGCTCGCGGTCTTCGGGATCGTTGCCGGGCTGGCCCTCGCCTCGGTCTTTACCTGCGGGATCGGTCTTGTGGTGATCGCCCCCGCGATGCTGCTGGTCGGGGCGTATCTCGTCCAGCGCTGGACCGGAGAACCGGTCCACGGCTGAGCGCCCGGCAACAACTTCGCGCCTGCGCATGCGCAGGCGCGAAGAAGAGGTGAAGGTGGCTTCGGACCACTGACCACCCAAGGGACGGCACATGAGCGAGAACACACCACGGAGCCCGTACGAGCCCAGGCCGGGCGGGCCCACACCGCCGCCAGCGGGTGGGCCGGCTCCCGGCCCGGTCAACCTGCCGGTCAACCCGCCGTCGGGCGGTCCGAGCCAGCCGCCGGCCTACGGCGGACCGGCGGTGCCGTACGGTACGCAGCCGTCCAGCCCGTTCCGGGTCGGGGAGGCGCTGAGCTTCGGCTGGAACCGGTTCAAGGCGAACTGGCTGTTCTGGGTGCTGTTCGTGCTGCTGACGTTCGCCGTCAGCGCCATCTTCAGCTCGGGGTCGATCGGCGACGTCCAGGAGCAGATCAACGCGTCCTCCGACCCGGAGGCGATGGCGGAGCTCGCGGCCGACATGTCCGGAGCGAGCTCGCTGCTCCAGCTGATCGGCTCGCTGGTGGTGGCGGTGCTCCAGGCGCTCGGGATCAACGCCGCGCTGCGCGAGGTCTCCGGCGAGAAGGCGAGCTGGGGCACCCTCTTCAAGGTCAACAGCTACGGGATGATCATCCTGGCCGCGCTCCTGCTGGCGGCCGCGAGCTTCGTGGGCGCTCTCCTGTGCGGGCTCGGGCTCATCGCGGTGGCGATCTTCGCGGTGTTCACCTACCACAACGTGGTCGACAAGGGCATGAACGCGTGGGCCGCCTTCACCTCGTCGTTCGCGCTGGTGGGCAAGAACTTCGGTGCGGTGTTCCTGCTGGAGCTCGCACTCCTCGGGATCAACGTCGTCGGCGCCCTGCTGTGCGGGCTCGGCCTGTTCGTCACGATCCCGCTGTCCGTGCTGGCGATGGCCTACGCGTACCGCCGGCTCACCGGCGGCCCGGTGGTAGCAGCCTGAGCCCAGAGACGACCATGCACCTGCTGCCAGGTCCGGTCCGGACCTGGCAGCAGGTGCATGGTCGTCCAGCCACTACTTGATGAAGCGGATGTTCACCGGGTAGCGGTACGGGGCACCCTTGCCGTTCTGCACGGCGGCCAGGATCTGGAACACGATCGCGACGACGACGATAGCGGCATAGAGGAACCCGCCGATCCCGAACGTGACCACCGTGAGGATCGTGGTGGCGATGTACGCGATGGCCAGCGTGATCTGGAAGTTCAGCGACTCCTTGGCTTCCTGGTCCACGAACCGGCTGCGGTCCTTGAGCACCAGCCAGATCACCAGCGGTGCGATGAAGCTCAGCAGGAGCGGACCGATCTGGGCGAAGACGGACCACATCCGCTCGTCCGACGGGTTGAGCGGCTGAGGCTGGTACTGCCCGCCGTAGGTGTAGGGGGAGCCGTGCACCGGGCCCTGCTGCGGCTGGCCAGGCTGCGGCTGGCCAGGCTGCGGCTGGCCAGGGTGGGGCTGGGACGGCTGGTCCTGATACGGCGTCTGGCCGGGCTGGGGAGAGCCATAGGCGGGAGCCGGCTGCGGCTGCGGGTCGGGCTGCTGCGGCGGCTGCGGTTGCTGTGGGTTCTCGGACATGGCCCTAACGGTAGAGGCTCCGCCTCACGACGCGGTCACGAAATCGATAAGTTCTTCGACCCGGCCCAGCAGCGCCGGATCGAGGTCGCGGAAGTCGCGCACGGTGCCGAGGACACGCTGCCAGCCACGGGCGACGTCGGCCTGCGTCTCTGCAGGCCAGCCAAGGGAACGCAGGATGCCGAGCTTCCACTCGGTGCCCCGGTCGATCACCGGCCAGCGGTCCAGCCCGAGCCGCTCGGCGCGCACGGCCTGCCACACGTCGACGTACGGGTGGCCCAGCACCAGGACGGTGCCTCGCGGGACGTGACGCAGGGCGTCGTCGGTCAGCCGCTGCTCCTTCGAGCCGGGAACCAGGTGGTCCACCAGGACGCCCACGCGCCGCTCGGCGTCGGGCGCGAACTCGGCGAGGCGTTCGGCGAGATGGTCCACGCCGTCGAGCATCTCGACCACGACGCCCTCGATGCGCAGGTCGTCGCCCCAGACCTTCTCGACGAGCTCGGCGTCGTGCTTGCCCTCCACCCAGATGCGGCTGCCGCGCGCCACGCGCGCCCTGGACCCGTGCACCGCCACGGACCCGGAGGCCGTGCGCGTGGGCTGCGCGGGAGCCCGGTTCAGGACGGGCGCGGTGAGCACGACGGGCTTGCCCTCCACCCAGAAGCCCGGCCCGAGCGGGAAGGTGCGGGTGCGGCCACGGCGGTCCTCCAGGACGACGACGTGCATCCCACCCGACTTCTCGACCCGCACGACGGCGCCGACCCAGCCGGTCTCGACCTCCTCGACCACGAGCCCCGGCTCGGCGGGGGTGGGTTGCGACGTCGGCCGCCGCCCCCGGTGCGCGCCGGGAAAGGCGGGGGACAGGACGTCGGGGCCATACCGTTCGTCGAACACGCCGCGAGCCTAGATCGGCAGCTGCGCCGAGCCCCGGATCTCTGCGCGGTCGGAGTGTCTCGACCCAGCGCCGGACCCAGAGGTCAGCGCGCTGCGCGCAGGGCCGCCTCGGTCCGCGACGCCACGCCCAGCTTGCGCAGGATCGCCGAGACGTGCACCGACACGGTCTTGGCCGAGATGAAGAGCCGCTCGGCGATCTGCCCGTTGGTCAGCCCCTCCGCGACGAGCGCGAGCACCTGCTGCTCCCGTGCGGTGAGCGGGTCCGGTCCGCTGGCCGACGGCGGTGCGTCTGCTCCGACCGCACCGGCCGTCCCGGTGCGCCCGGCCGTCCCCGCACGCCCAAGAAGTCCTGCCCGCTCGATCAGGCCCCGCGCGAGCCGGACCACCAGGCCCGCACCGATCTTCTCCGCCTCGGTCACCGCGGCACCCAGCGCCGACCGTGCACCGACGCGGTCGCCCGTCTCCAGCAGCCGCGCGCCCTCGCGGTACAGCGCGTAGGGGCGCAGGTGCGCGGGACGTGGATCCGGCACGTCGACCGCCGCCGTCCACGACCCGGTGCCGAGCTCCGCCTCGAACATCGCCGACCACACGGGGAACGTGGGCCAGCCGGCGCACTCGGCGAGCGCCGCACGGTAGCCGGTGTCGTCCACGACGTGACCGGCCGCGCGCAGGCGGGCGATCGCCTGGGCGGCCACGGCGAGCTGCGGCAGGTCATAGGCCGCGCTGCGCGTGCGGTCAGGGGCGATCACCGCCGACACACGCTCGAGGGCCTCCGCCGGGTCGTCACGCAGCAGGGCGAGCTCCGCCATGGTCGTGCTGGTCCGCGACCTGATCTGCTCCTCAAGACGCCCGAACCGCTCCCAGGTGGCGGCCTTACGGCGGGCTTCGGCCTGCGCCCGCTCGACGTCGCCCCGCCACATCGTGAGCCAGGTGAGGCGCTCGCTCAGGTAGGCGGTGTACACGCTGTCGTGGATCAGCGGCACGATGCGCTCGTACCAGGCGGCCGCCTCGGTCCAGTCGCCGCGCCCGATCCACGCGTCGACGAGGTTCCCCTCGATCATGATCCGGGACCCCTCGGACGAGCCGTGCCGGCGCGCCACCGCGACACCCTCCTCGGCGATCTTCGCCGCGCCTGCCCAGTCGCCGCCGTGCAGCCGGACGTCCGAACCGTTGATGTAGTAGCGGCTCAGCCCCTGCCAGGAGTCCTCGGCCGCCTCGCGGCCGGCGTCGATCTCCGCGAAGCCGCCGGTGTCGCCGAGCTGGACCCGGCTCACCCCGCGCAGGTTCAGGGCGACCGAGACGACCTCGGCACTACCGATCGCGGTGCCGGCCTCGTAGGCGGCCGTCGCGGCCTCGATCCCCTCGTGGGGCCGGCCGTCGAGCATGGCGTGGCGCGCCCGCAGGATGAGGAGCTGGCCGCGCACCGCGTCGTCCCGACCGGGTTCCACGAGCGCGAGGGCCCGGTCGATGAGCCGAGGCCCTTCGTCCGAGCCGGCGTGACCGGCGATGAGCGCCGTGTCGCAGAGAGCCCGCGCGAGACCTGCCGGGTCGTCGTCGGGCCACTCGTCGATCGCCTCGTGCGCCACGGCCAGGGCGCGCGTGGTCCGGGTGGACGCACGCAGGGACTCGGCAACCCGGCGCAGCAGCTCGTGGTGCGGCAGGCCGGCCACCGCCTCGGCGTCGGGCACCTGCTCCCAGAGCTCCAGGGAGCGTTCGCCCAGGGTGACCGCGGTGGACGACGCCGCGCCGTCCGCCGCGGCGTCGTGCCCGACGACGGCGGCCGCCAGCGCCTTGTCGAGCATCCCGGCGCGCCACCAGTGGTCGGCGATCCGGGAGAGCTTCGCGACGGACCGCGCGCGCCGGACGAGGGCGCGCTCCAGTGCTCGCGCGTACGCCGCGTGCAGCCGACGGCGCTCGCCGGGCAGCAGCTCGCCGTAGACGGCCTCCTGGACCAGGGCGTGCCGGAACGTGTACCCGACGTCGGTGGCTACCAGCACCTGTGCGTCGACGGCCGCACGCGCCGTCTCCTCGGGATCGGGCCCGACGCCGGCACCGACGGGCTTGCCCGAGCCTCCCGAGGAGTCCGCGAGGACGTCGTCGAGCACGTCGTGCCACACGCGCGGTCCGGCCGCGGCGACGACCCGGCACAGGGCCCGCGCCTCCCCGCTCAGGCTCCAGTAGCGCAGCAGGAGGATGTCCCGGAGCGAGTCCGGCAGGTCGGTCCCGAGGAAGCCGACGAGCTCCTCGACGTAGAACGGGACGCCCTCGCTGCGGTCGGCGAGGTCCGCGAGCGCCTCCCGCTCGATCCCTTGGTCGTGGTGGCCGTCGCGCCCGGCAGGGGCGCCGAGCAGGTCCTGGGCCATCTCCCGGATCTCTGGCTCGCCCAGGCGGCTCAGGTCGAGGCGGGTCGTGAGCCGGGCCCGGTCGAGCTCGGCCATGACGGCGCGCAGGGGGTGCGTGCGTCCGACGTCGTCGCTGCGATAGGTGAGCAGCAGGAGCAGGCCGGGGGGTGCGGTGCGGGCGAGGCGGAGGGCGACGGCGCGGGTGATGTCGTCGGACCAGTGCAGGTCCTCCATGATCACGGCGACCGGTCGTTCGGCGGCGAACGTGGCCAGCAGGTCGGCGAAGACCTCGGGGATGCGGTCGGCTCCGGCGTCGGACGCCGGCGCGACGAGCTGAGGTGCGACGGCGGACAGGGCGTCGGCCGCAGGTCCGGCCGCTGCGACGGTGGCCTCGGGGCCGATCGCCTGGACCGTCCCGTGCAGGAGGCCGGCGAGGGCGGCGTAGGGAACGGGGCCGGAGCCGGAGTCCGCGCACTGGCCGGAGAGGACCGTGACGCCGTCGGCGCGTGCGGTGAGCTCGTCGAGCAGGCGGGTCTTGCCGATCCCCGCCTCGCCTGCGATCACGATGGTGCGGTTGGTCTGCGAGCGGACGTCGTCGAGGGCGGTCCGGAGCGCGGCGAGCTCACGGGCTCGACCCACCAGGCGGGCGCGCGGAACCGGCATGGGCTCATCGTCCCATGCCGGTCCTGTCGTCGGTCCGCTGGTCATCGCTGCTGGTCATCGCTGCTGGTCACGGTCGTTCCGCACGGGCCGGGTGCCGTGGCGTCAGGCGACGCGCGGACGGGTCCGGTCGGCGTCCGTGGTCCGAGCGGTGCGCTCGGTGGTGCGCACGGCGGTGCGCCGCGCGGCCACGTCCTGGCGGGTGGCGTGCTCGCGTGCGGCCCGTGACTGCTCTGCCCGGCGGTCGAGCTCCTGCTCGTTCCTGCGGTACTCGGCGTAGTCGGAAAACCCGAACATGGTGGTGCCTCCTGGTCGAAGCCGGTCTCTCGCCGGCAGTGGTTCCAGGTTCGTCGCTGAGGTAGCCCGCCCGGATCGGGCGGCCGCCGCATCTTTCGGACCGGTCTCGCCGGCCCGGCCGGACGCGTCTAAGCCATCGCCCTATACGCCCCGCGCGAACGGTTCGGTCGGGTAGGTCGGCCGGTGACCTGCGCGGATGATGCGTACCTGATGGTCCGTTGGCGGGTCGGGGACTTGGCCCCTGGCGTGTGCCGCGTAGGATTGGCACTCGGTTGGCGAGAGTGCTGGAGAGCAGGCAGGAACCCGGGTGCCGTTCCCGGACGTTCTACCTGGGACGGAGGTGAGTGCGGTGAGCGAGGAACGCAGGCTCGATGTCTTGCGAGCGATCGTGGAGGACTATGTCCGGACACGGGAGCCCGTCGGATCCCGCATACTCACCGAACGGCACCGGCTCGGTGTCTCTCCGGCCACCGTGCGCAACGACATGGCGGCGCTCGAGGAGGCTGGGCTCATCGCCCAGCCGCACACCTCGGCCGGTCGTATCCCCACGGACAAGGGCTACCGCCTGTTCGTGGACCAGCTCGCCGAGGTGCGGCCGCTGACCGTGCCCCAGAGGCGGGCCATCGAGACGTTCCTGTCCGAGGCGGTCGACCTGGACGACGTCGTGGCCAGGGCCGGGCGGCTCATCGCCCAGCTGACGGGCCAGGTCGCCGTCGTGCAGTATCCGTCGCTGCGTCGTTCCGGGCTGCGGCACCTGGAGCTGGTGCCGACGGCCGAGGGGCGGCTCCTCGTCGTCGTCATCACCGACACGGGACGGGTGGAGCAGCGTTTCCTCGACGTGCCGGTCGGGATGGACGACGGGACGCTCGGCGAGCTGCGTGCGCGCTTCAACGCCGCGGCCGCCGGCCACCGTCTCACCGAGATCGGCACCGCCTTCGAGCGGGTCACCGAGGCGATGCCGGACGACCACCGGGCGCTGGCCACGGCCGTGGCAGCGGTCGTGACCGCCGCGCTCGGCGAGGAGAGCGAGGAACGCATAGTCCTGGCCGGTCAGGCCAACCTGGCCCGGTCGAGCATGCGGTTCGAACAGGGCCTGCGTCCCGTGCTCGAGGCGCTCGAGGAGCAGGTGGTCCTGCTCGGTCTCCTCACCGACATGACCGACGACGCCGGGGTGGCCGTGAGCATCGGCCACGAGAACCGGCTGGCGGGCCTGGCGGAGACCTCCGTGGTCACGTCCGGCTACGGCTCGTCCGACGGCGACACCGTCGCGATCCTGAGCTCGATCGGCCCCACCCGTATGGACTACCCGGGCACCATCGCCGCGGTGCGCGCCGTCGCGCGCTACCTGTCGCGAGTGCTGCCCAGCTGACATCCCGACCTTCCACAAACCTCCCCACAAAGAGAGACCTGTGACCGACTACTACGAGATTCTCGGTGTTCCGCGCGACGCCTCGCCCGAGCAGATCAAGAAGGCATACCGCAAGCTGGCCCGCGAGCTGCACCCCGACGTGGCAGGCGACGTGGGTGAGGACCGGTTCAAGGACGTGGCGCGCGCCTACGAGGTGCTGTCCAACCCGGACAAGCGCCAGCAGTACGACATGGGGGTGGACCCCACGTCGCCGGGCGGCGGCGCGGGCGGCGGGTTCGGGGCCGGGTTCGGTTTCCAGGACATCTTCGAGACCTTCTTCGGCGGCGGGCAGCCCGCAGGGCCGGTGCCCCGCGCCCGGCGCGGCAACGACGCGCTGGTGCGCCTCGACCTAGAGCTGGCCGAGGCGGTCTTCGGCGCCAAGCGGGAGATCCAGGTCGACACCGCGGTGGCGTGCAACACCTGCGGCGGCGACGGCGCTCGGCCGGGTACCTCGGCGCGCACCTGCGACGTCTGCCACGGCCGTGGCTCCGTGCAGCGGGTCGCCCGCTCGTTCCTCGGCCAGGTCATGACGAACCAGCCGTGCTCCGCCTGCGGCGGCTTCGGCACCGTGATCCCCGAGCCCTGCACCGACTGCTCCGGCGAGGGTCGCGTGCGCTCGCGCCGCACCGTCTCGGTGAACGTGCCGGCCGGCGTCGACACCGGAACGCGCATCAAGCTCTCCGCGCAGGGCGAGGTGGGCCCCGGTGGTGGCCCCGCCGGCGACCTGTACGTCGAGATCCGGGAGCGCGCGCACGACACGTTCGTGCGGCGTGGCGACGAGCTGCACTGCACCCTCCAGGTGCCGATGACTGCGGCCGCCCTCGGTACGGTCCTCGAGCTCGACACGCTGGACGGCCTCCAGGAGATCGACCTGCGCCCCGGCACGCAGCCCGGCCAGGTCATGACCATCAAAGGTCTCGGCGTGGGGCACCTGCACTCGACCGGGCGTGGCGACCTCAACGTGCACATCGAGGTCCAGGTGCCCACGGCCCTTGACGAGGAGCAGACGGCGCTCATGCAGCAGCTCGCGGTCCTGCGTGGCGAGGAGCGGCCCGAGTCGCGGCTCGCGTCGGTCCACGGCGGCGTGTTCTCACGGCTGCGCGACAAGCTGAGCGGGCGCTGACCACCCACCCATGAGCGCACCGGTCTTTCTCGCGGAGGCGTCCACCGCCCATCCGCTGTCGGAGTACGCCGTGGGCTCGGTCTATGTGCTCGACGGCGCGGAGGGCCGGCACGCCGGCGTGGTCCAGCGGCGCGGCCCCGGGGAACGGATCGACGTGGTCGACGGCGCCGGGGTGCGCCTGCGGACCGTCGTCGAGTCGGTGAACGGTGCCGAGGTGCACCTGCGGGTCGAGCGGGCCGACGTCGAGCCGGTGCCCGCCGTCGTCGTGACGCTCGTCCAGGCCCTCGCCAAGGGCGACCGTGACGAGATGGCCATCGAGGCGGCCACCGAGGTCGGCACGGACGCGATCATCCCGTGGCAGGCGGAGCGTTCGGTGGTCGTGTGGCGCGGCGACCGCGCCGCGAAGTCGCGGGCGCGCTGGATCAGCACCGTGCGGGCCGCGACCAAGCAGGCCCGCCGGTGCCGCATCCCCGACGTCGAGGTGCCCCTGTCCACCAAGCAGCTCGCCGCCCGGACCCGTTCCGTCGTCGCGGCGGGTGGGACGGTGGTGGTGCTGCACGAGGAGGCGACGGCAGCCCTCGCGACCGTGCCGCTGCCCGACGCCGGCGAGGTGCTCGTCGTCGTCGGACCGGAGGGCGGGATCTCGGAGGGTGAGGCAACCCTGCTGACGGAGGCGGGCGCGGTCACCGCAAGGCTGGGCCCGCACGTCCTGCGCACCTCGACGGCGGGCCCCGTAGCGATAGCCCTGCTGAGCGAGCGTCTGGGCCGCTGGTCCTGACCTGACCGGCCACGGTCCTCGCCCGGCACAGGGCCGGCTGAGAATGACCCTGGGTACCGAGTCCGGCGGCCGGATCCGGTACCCAAGGCCATTCTGGAGTCAGTCCTGGACGATGAGCTCCACGCGGCGGTTCTTCTCCAGGTCCGCGAAGGTCCTCGGGACGACCAGCGGGTCGCTCTCGCCGTAGCCCTCCGACGTCAGCCGGTCGTGGTCGACGCCCAGCTCGGCCAGCCGGTCGAGCACCTCGTCGGCCCGGCGCTCGCTCAGCCGCCGGTTGTGCGTCTCGGAGCCGCGCGAGTCGGTGTGTCCCTCGATGCGGACCTCCACCTCTGGGTGCTCCTCGAGCACCTCGGCGGCCTCGCGCACCACCCGTCGGCCGTCCCTGGTCAGCCGAGCGCTGTCCGTGACGAACGTGATGTTCGGGATCTCGACCAGGTCCTGCTGGGCCATCTCCCGCTCCGCGCTCGTCGGGGTCCGCCGGGGCCCGTCGCTCTCCGCCTCCGCGTCCCCGTTCGCGTCGTCCGACGGCGTCTCGGTCGGCTCGGGCAACAGCGTCGCCTCGGCGGACGCGACGTCGCCGACGTCGACGACGGCCGTCGACGCGGGGGAGCTCTGCGACAACGAGCTCTCCGTCTCGCCCGCGTCCGCGGACACCGGCCCGTCCGGCCCGTACGCCGCTGCCACCCGGATGCCGTCGACGCCGCTCACGACGTCGGCGGCCTCGATCGCCTCCAGGGCGGTCGGGGCGGTCACGTCAGCGTCCCGACCCGTGATCTCGACGTCCGCCTCGTAGAGGCGGGCCGCGGAGAGCGCCCCCTGCGCGCGCTCCGTCAGGTCCGACTCGATTCGTTCGCGAAACCCGGTGTCCTGGACGGCGGAGAGCGCACCCAGGCCGAGGACCGCGACGACCACCGGGGGCAGCACCGTCCTCAGGCTCATGCCCGCGCCTCGGACCCCGCGGCCTCGGTGTCGCCGTCGGCCGCCGTCTTGGCCTCGTCCTCGCTGATGGCCGCCGCCTTGCCGGCGGCGCCGTCGATCTCGTCGACGTCGGTGTAGTCGACGTCCTTCTTGAACCTCGCGGCGCGGTCCTGCCCGCCGACCAGGTAGTCCTGGTACTCGTCCAGGCCCTTCGTGTCGCTGTCCACGAGGTACTGCGCCTGGTCGGCCCAGCTCGTGGCGGCAGGGGCGAACTTGATGCCGCCCGCGGCGAGCGCCTCGCGGAGCTCGGTCTCGGACGCTCCCGCCACCTTCGCGTACGTCGTGTAGCCGGCGGCCTTGAGCGTGGCGTCGATCTTGGGGCCGATGCCCTCGATGCGGCGCAGGTCCTGGGGCTCCGGCTCGGGCTCCGCCTCGACCGCGGCGGCGGCCTCGGCCTCGTCCGCGGCGATCGCGGCGGCCTTGGCGGCGGCGCCGTCGATCTCGTCGACGTCGGTGTAGTCGACGTTCTCCGTGAACTTCCCGCGTCGCTCCTGGCCGCCGACGAGGTAGTCCTGGTACTCGTCCAGGCCCTTCGTGTCGCTGTCCACGAGGTACTGCGCCTGGTCGGCCCAGCTGGCGGCCGACGGCGCGAACTTGATGCCCTGCCCCGCGACGGCCTCGCGCAGCTCGTCCTCGGTCGCGGCGGCGATCCTGGCGTAGGTCGGGTAGCCCGCGGCGACCAGCGCGGCGGCGATCTTGGGGCCGACGCCCTCGATGCGCCGCAGGTCGTCAGGAACCGCTGCGGTCTCTGCCGTCTCTGCGATCTCTGCCGTCTCCGCGGCGGAGGCCTCTGCCTCCGCACCCGATCCGGCCGTGGCCGTGGCCGTGGCGTCCGCCTCGGCGGCGCGGCGTGCGACGGCCTCGGCCTCGGCGATGACGTCGGCCCTGGCGGCCTCGGCCTCGCCGGCATCGGCGCGGTCCGTGCCGTCCGGGTCGGGGCCCGGCGCGCCGTCCGCGACCGGCGGGACGGTGTCGGCCGCCGGCTCAGCGCCGGCCGCCTCGCTCGTCGCTGCGTCCGAGCCGGACGTGGCGACGGGCTCTGCCTCGGTCGTGGTGCCGGTGCCTGAGGCGGCTACAGCGAGGGCGGGCACGGGCTGCGCGACGGCGTCCGCGCGCGCGGCCGCCTCGGCCTTCGCTGCCGCGTGCTTGCCCTTGGCGCGGCGGCCCCAGACGAGCCAACCGATCCAGATGCCGATCGCGAGACCGATCAGGGCCGCGATGATGATGAATGCGAGCGATTGGGTGATGAACCAACCCACGCGAACCTCCAGGTGACTACTGCAGTGTGTGGTGTGCGGGCGACGACGGGATCCGCTGGGCCGGCACCGAAGAAACGGTGCCGCAGTGAGCCAATCTCCATCGAACGCGGCAAACTCTCCCACATCCCATTCACCCAGGCATTACCAACTGCGGGACGGTACGGAAAACCGGCCGGCGTCCCGCCCGGGCCGCCCGGCCGCTCCCGGGGGCGGGTGGGCGGACGCCGCCGGTAGCCTGCGGAACATGACGAGCACCGACAACGCTGACTGCCTCTTCTGCAAGATCGTGGCGGGGGACATCCCCGCGGATGTCGTGGCGTCGTCGGACACCGCGATCGCGTTCCGGGACATCGCGCCCAAGGCGCCCGTGCACGTGCTCGTGGTGCCGAAGGAGCACTATCCGGACGTGCCTGCGTTCGCCGCGTCGGACCCCGAGGGCCTGGCCGCCGTGATCGGGCTCGCCGACGGCGTCGCGAGCGATCTCGGCGACGGCCAGCACCGCCTGATCTTCAACACGGGGCCCAAGGCCGGGCAGACAGTGTTCCACGTGCACGCGCACCTGCTCGCGGGCGGGGAGCTGCCCGGTCTCGCCTGACGAGCGAAAGACCGTGGCGGTACCCGGGCGGGTCGATAGGATGAGATGTCGTCACCCATACCGCACAGCATCCCTACCGCATAAGGAGCGGATCGGCCCCGCGGGGCCGGCTCATGACAACTTCGTCCAGCACACAGTCCCAGACGCGGATCGAGCACAAGATCGTCGTTCCGGCCCACCTCCCGACGGTCGCGCTCCTCGGGAGCCGGGACTCGGTGCTGCGGGCCGTCGAAGAGGGCTTCCCCGGCGTCGAAATCCATGCCCGTGGCAACGAGATCGCAGTAAACGGACCGGCGGGCGACGTGGCCCTGGTCACCCAGCTGCTCGACGAGCTGATCGAGGTGGTGGAGGCGGGCACCCAGCTCACCCCCGAGGTCGTGAAACGCTCGGTGGCGATGCTGAGCGACGCGTCGGCGTCGCGTCCCGCCGAGGTCCTCACGTTCAACATCCTGTCCAGCCGGGGCCGCACCATCCGGCCCAAGACGGTCGGGCAGAAGGCCTACGTCGACGCCATCGACACCAACACCATCACGTTCGGCATCGGCCCTGCCGGTACCGGCAAGACCTATCTCGCCATGGCCAAGGCCGTGCAGGCGCTGCAGGCCAAGCAGGTCAACCGGATCATCCTGACGCGTCCCGCCGTCGAGGCGGGGGAGCGCCTCGGGTTCCTGCCCGGCACGCTGTCCGAGAAGATCGACCCTTACCTGCGTCCGCTGTACGACGCGCTGCACGACATGGTCGACCCCGAGCAGGTGCCCAAGCTGATCGAGGCCGGCACCATCGAGGTCGCGCCGCTGGCTTATATGCGCGGTAGGTCACTCAATGACGCTTTTGTCGTCCTGGACGAGGCGCAGAACACGTCGACCGAGCAGATGAAGATGTTCCTGACCCGTCTGGGGTTCGGCTCCAGGATGGTGATCACCGGCGATGCCACGCAGATCGACCTGCCGGGCGGCACCACCTCCGGCCTGCGCGTGGTCGAGGACATCCTGCTGGGCGTCGACGACGTCGAGTTCTGCCGCCTCACGTCTTCCGACGTCGTGCGGCACCGGCTGGTGAGCGACATCATCGACGCGTACGCGCGCTGGGACGTCCTCACCGATGACCGGCGCCCGGGCCGTCAGCCGCAGGACCACCGTCAGGGCGGCAACCAGGGGAGCAAGAGGCAGCGCCGGTGAGCATCGAGGTCAACAACGAGTCCGGGTTCGAGGTCGACGAGGCGGAGTTCGCCGCGATCGGCCGCTTCGTGCTCGACTCCATGCGGGTGCACCCGCAGTCGGAGCTGTCGCTCATCTTCGTCGACACCACCGTCATGTCCGACCTGCACGTGCAGTGGATGGACGAGCCGGGCCCCACCGACGTCCTCTCCTTCCCGATGGACGAGCTGCGTCCGGGACGCGACGGTGACGTCACCCCGCCCGGCATGCTCGGCGACATCGTGCTGTGCCCGGAGGTGGCGGTCACGCAGGCCAAGGCCGCCGGCCACTCCACGACCGAGGAGCTCCTGCTCCTGACCACGCACGGGATTCTGCACCTGCTCGGCTATGACCATGCCGAGCCGGAGGAGGAGAAGGAGATGTTCGCGCTCCAGCGCAAGCTCCTCCTGACCTTCCTCGCTACGCGGTGACCGGCGTGATCGATCTGCTCCTCACCCTCGTGATGCTGGTCGGGCTCTCCCTGGCGGGCATGCTCTCGGCCGGAGAGGCCGCGCTCCTGCGCGTCACCCGCGCGTCCCTCACGGAGGCGCTCGCGGAGGCGGAGCTGGGGCAGTCGCCCGAGCCGGAGCGCGCCGCCCGGATCCGGCGCGCCCAGGCGCTCGTCGTGGACCCGACGGCGATCGTCGCCTCCTTCGCGCTCGTGCGTGTCATGTCGGAGGTGGTCGCGATCGCGGCCGGGACCCTGCTGGTGCAGCAGGCGATGCCGGGCGAGGGAGTCCCCGACGAGCTCCCGGTCATGCTCATCGCGCTCGTGGTGGGCGTCGTCATCGGCGTCATCTTCGTGCGGGTGTCGCCGCGCGCGCTCGGCTTCCGCAAGCCGGTGGCCGTGCTCCTCGCGCTGGTGGGCCCGTTGACCGGGGTCTCACGCGCGGTCGCGTGGCTCACCCGGTTCTCGGTGCCGCGGTACGACCCGTCGCCGCCCACCGAGGCCGAGCTGCGCGACATCGCCGACCGGGTGGGGGAGAGCCTCTCGGAGAGCAGCGCGTTCGAGGAGTCCGACCGGGAGCTCATCCGCTCGGTGATCGAGCTGGGCGGCACCATCACGCGTGAGGTCATGGTGCCCCGCACCGACATGGTGACGGTCACCGCGGGCACCTCGCTGGACCGGGTGCTGCGGCTGCTGCTGCGATCCGGTTTCTCGCGGGTTCCGGTGATCGGGGAGTCGGTGGACGACGTCGTCGGGGTCGCCTACCTCAAGGACGTGGTGGCCGCGGTGCACTGGCCGGTGGGCGACGGCGACCCCGGCGCGCGGGAGCCTTCGCGGCGTCCCGCGTCGGACGTGGCGCGCGACGCCGTCTTCGTGCCCGAGTCCAAGCCGATCGACGACCTGCTGCGGGAGATGCAGGCCTCGGCCAGCCACATCGCGCTCGTCGTGGACGAGTACGGTGGCGTGGCAGGCCTGGTGACCATCGAGGACCTCCTCGAGGAGGTGGTCGGTGAGCTCACCGACGAGCACGACACCGTGCCCGTCCAGGAGGTGGAGGACCTCGGCGACGGCGTCCTCCGGGTGCCGGCCCGCCTCCCGGTGGACGAGCTCGGTGACCTGTTCGACCTGCGCCTGGACGACGACGACGTGGACACCGCCGGTGGTCTGCTCGCCAAGGCGCTGGGCAAGGTGCCCCTGGCGGGCTCGTCCGCCGAGGTGGGCGGGATGCACCTCGAGGCGGAGCGGGTGGAGGGCCGCCGCAAGCAGATCTCTACGATCCTCGTGCACCGCACGGAGCCGGCGACCGAGCCGGATGACAGCAACGGTGGTCCCGAGCAGCATGACCACCGTGATCAGAAGCGTGACCAGAAGGAAGTGACCTCGTGAGCGACCAGCCCGCAGTGCATCAGACCGCCGAGCACCGGAGCGGCTTCGCCTGCCTGGTGGGCCGTCCCAATGCCGGCAAGTCCACCCTGACCAACGCGCTGGTGGGGCAGAAGGTCGCGATCATGTCGGCACGGCCGCAGACCACGCGCCACACGATCCGCGGGATCGTGCACCGCGAGGACGCGCAGCTCGTGCTCGTGGACACGCCGGGCCTGCACCGCCCGCGGACCCTGCTGGGCGAACGCCTCAACGACCTGGTGCGCGACACGCTGTCCGAGGTGGACGTCATCGCGTTCTGCCTGCCCGCCGACCAGAAGGTGGGCCCGGGCGACCGGTACATCGCGGCTCAGCTGGCCGAGCTGATGACGGGCCGCCGGGGCAGGCCGGTGGTCGCGGTCGTGACCAAGGCCGACCTCGTGCCGCGCGAGACCCTCATGCAGCACCTCATCTCCGTGGACCAGCTGGCGAAGACCGTCGACCGCGAGTGGGCCGACATCGTTCCCGTGTCCGCGAAGGACGGCTACCAGGTCGAGGAGCTCGAGGCCGTGCTCATCTCCCACCTGCCCGAGGGCCCCGACCTGTACCCGGACGGCGAGCTGACCGACGAGCCGGAGGCCGTCATGGTGGCAGAGCTCGTGCGCGAGGCGGCCCTGGAGGGCGTGCGCGACGAGCTCCCGCACTCCCTCGCCGTGGTCGTGGACGAGATCGTCGAGCGCGAGGGGACCGGCGACCCGGAGAAGGGCAAGCCCGCGCTCCTGGACGTGCGGGTCAACCTCTTCGTGGAGCGTGACTCCCAGAAGGCGATCATCATCGGGCGCGGCGGCTCACGGCTGCGGTCGGTGGGCACCGAGGCGCGCCAGGGCATCGAGAAGCTGCTGGGCCAGCGCATCTACCTCGACCTGCACGTCAAGGTCGCCAAGGACTGGCAGCGGGACCCGAAGCAGCTGCGCAGGCTGGGCTTCTAGCCGAACCGCAAGTTGGGTGTCCACCACTGCCCGGGGGTGGTGCCGAACCGCAAGTTGCACGTCATCGGCGGCGGCGAACCGAAGGTTGCGAGTCCTCCGGCCCTTGTTCGGACGCGCAACCTTCGGATCGGCGGCGGCGGGGACGTCTAGGTTGCGGTTCGGCGGGCGAGCGCGGCGGCAGGGACGTCTAGGCTGCGGTTCGGCGGGCGAACCGCAGCCCGCACGTCCCACCAGTGGCCCCTGCCCGAGGCGGACGCCCTGGCCCAGGAGTGGCTGCACGGAGAGCGCTCGCTGACAGCGAGCGCCTACGCCGGAGCTGCGCGCTTCGCGTCGGGCGCCGGCCGCCACGGCCACCCGGCCTGACTCCCCTTCGAGACCTAGGTTGCTTCGTTTTGAGGGGGCTGAAAGCGAAGAAACCTAGGTTTGGAAGGGGATCAGACGATGGGGCGCGGGACGCGCCAGTTCTTTACCGTCGAGAGGGCAGGGCCGCGGGCGTAGCATCCGAAGGTGTTCTTCCGGACCGTTGCCACCTCCTCCGCGATCCTGGTCGCGCTCGCGGTCACCGGCGCGGTCGCAGGACCGGCCTGGGAGCCCGAACCCGTCACCGACCATCTGGAGCCGGCCACCGTGTCGACGGCGATCGGTGGCACCTCGGCCGACGGCGGCGAGCCGGGCGACCACGAGGTGCGCGAGTCCGCCGTCACGATCCCGCTCGCCGACGGGCTCGAGGTGGCCGGGCTGCTCCGCGAGCCGGTCGGCGCCGACGGGCAGGCCGGTGCCGAGGACCGCCCTGGCATCGTGTTCGTGCACGGCGCGGGCACCGGCAAGGCCGCCGACGCGTTCACGCTGGCCGCGACCGCCCTGGCCAGCGCGGGGATCACCACGCTCGTGCCCGACAAACGGCTGGACAACTACTCCACCCGTCACCGGGACTACGAGGCCATGGCGCGTGACTACGCCCACTCGGTCAGCTACCTGCGCGGTGTCCCCGGCGTCGACCCCGACGCCGTCGGTCTGTACGCGGAGTCGGAGGGCGCGTGGGTGTCGCCGGTGATGATGGTGGACGACCCGCGGCTCGCGTTCCAGGTCCTGGTCTCCGCCCCGGTGGTGCCGCCACGGCAGCAGGCCGCGTACGCCGTCGACAACTACCTGCGGAACACGGACGTGCCCGCCGGCGTCTTCCGCGCGATCCCGCGCGCGGTGGGCATGAAGGTGCCCGGCGGCGGCTTCGAGTACGCCGACTTCGACGTCCGGCCGTGGCTGCGGGAGCAGGAGGACCCGATCCTCGCCGTGTACGGCACGAACGACGCCTCGATGCCGCTCGAGCAGGGCACGCGGGAGCTCGTCGAGGCCGCCGACGACGTGACCGTGCGCTTCTACGACCGCGCGAACCACGGCATCAACGTGGAGACACCCGACGGGCTGCTGCTGCACCCCGACTTCGCGGCCGACGTCGCCGGCTGGCTGCTCGGTCTGCCCGCTACGGCGTCCGCGCCGCCGCAGGTCGCAGGCGCCCAGCCGGAGCAGCTCTACCTCGCGGCGCCGGTGCCCCAGCCGCACTGGTACGGCGACGGCGACTGGCTCGTCGGGGTGGTCATCACCGCGGGCGGGCTGCTCGTCGTCGGCCCGCTGCTCGTGGGCGGTGCGGTGCTGACGGGCCGCCTCGCCCGACGGCGTTCCGGTCGCCCGGGCGCTCGGCTCGCCCCTGGGCTGCGCGCGCCACTGGCGGGGCTGGGCGTCGGCGCTGCCGCGACGACGGTCGCGCTCGTCGCGTACCTCGCCGTCGTCGCACGCCTCGCCCTGGAGTACGAGAAGGACGCGGTAGTGGTCCAGGGCGGCTGGCTCGGCGTGCGGCTGCTCGGCGTCGTGACCGTCGTCGCGGCGGCGCTGCTGCTCGACCGGATCCGCGACCTGCGCGGACGGGTCGTGCTCGTGCCGGGGACCGATCCGGGCGTGCGGGCCACCGCCGTCGTCTCGACCGGCTTCTGGCTCACCGTGCTCGGCGCGACGGCGCTCCTGGTGACTCTGGCGTACTGGGGCGCATACCAGCTCGGCATCTGACGCGCCGCGACGCTGACCGAGGACGGACGGTGGTGGCCACCGCGTCGAGGCCCACGACGTGCTCCCGATCCGGTACGGTCAGCAAGCGCGTCCAGGCTTTTCGGCGGCCGATCGGAACGAGCCAGACGTCGCAGGTGCGGGATGCTGGTGCGGCAGCCGAGCCCAGCGCGTTCTCCTGTGACCTCGACGTGCCGTCGGCTGCCGCCGACGGTGGTGTTCTGCGCATGCCGAATGTGATGGACGTGCGCAGAATTGCGGGGTGTGACCGGACTCGCCGTCGTTTGGCCTGACAGGTTCCGTTCCGAGCGGGTACAAACGTCAGGGACCCCGCGCCGCCAGCCACCCTTCCCAGTCTCGACCAGCGGCGTTATCGAGGAGTGAACGGATGATGGACCAGCACGCTTCCGAGCGTGACGAGAGAGCTTCGGCCGACGGTGCGCAGGACACGAACGGCGCACCCACGGAGAGCCTCGACCACGAGTACGTCGCCATGATCTCGCCCGAGATCGGGTCCGGGCCCGAGCCCGACAGCTCCGACACCGACAGACCCTTCGCGAACATCGCGGTGGCCGACTACGTGCGGGACGCGATCGCCGCCCTGGCCCTGCTCGTCTCGCTGGCGCTGCCCTGGAACCTCGCCGACCGCTCGGCGGACCGGGTAGAGGTGGTCCTGGCCGTCGCGCTGTCCCTCGCCTCGCTGAGCCTGCCGTACCTCGCGCGCTTCGGCGCGCTGCCTGCGACGTGGACCGTGCACTCGACGCGCCGCGCACGCCTGCTCGCCGGGCTCCCGCTGGCCGTGATCGGCCTGCTGCACCTCGTCTTCGACGTCCGCAGCGGTACGGGTGTCGGCACCGGCCTCGGCCTCGCACTGGCGGGCGGGGCGCTCGCCGCGACCCCGCGCGACAGCGAGCTCGGCCCCGTCGAGCAGGACGGCGCGGTGGTACGCGGCTGGCGCCTCGGGCTCGCCGGGGTCGGCGTGCTGATCGCGGTGGGCGCCGTCACCTCGACGCTGCTCGCGGAGTTCGCCGCCGACGCGACGCTGGGCGACCGGCTGCTGTCGCCCGTGTGGCTCGTGCTCGTCGTCGGCCTGGCGTGGCTCCTGGTGGGCGGCACGGTGCGGCACGACCGCCCCTCGCGGCTCGTGCTGGTCGCCGCGGGTATCGTGCTGGCCCTGCTCTTCATCTTCACCTCGGGTGACTCGCTGGCCGGGCTGGAGTCCATGCGCCCCGGCGTGACGGACCCGAGCCGGTTCGGCCTGGTGCTCCTGCCGCTCGCCGCGGCCGTCGCGGGTTCGCCCGCCGTGCGCAGGGATCCCGCTGCCGAGGCCGATGCCAGCATCGAGCGCGCCGCGGGCCTCTGGGTGCGAGTGGCCATCCGCGCCTTCGACATCATCGTGCTGCTCGCGGTGTGCAGCGCCCTCGCCGCGCTCGTGCAGCTCATCGACCCGGGCTTCATCGGCTCCGGTGCCGGCGTGCCGCTGGTGGTGCGGCTCGTCCTCGGCGTCGTCGTGGCAGGCATCGCCTGGTTCGCGCGCCGTTCGCTGCAGCGCGACCCCGGGACGGGGCACGTCCCCGCAGTGGGTGCCGCGTGCATCGCGGGCGTGCTCGGGCTCGTCGTGGTCATCGCGACGTCCGGTGCGAGCCTCGGCGTGAACCTGGGCGACCTGCTGATGGCCCTCGGCCTGCCAGTGGTCGCGGCTTCCGCGCTGATGGTCCCCAAGGCCGTGCGCGAGCACTTCCAGACCGTCGGGATCGGTGGCGACACCGACGTCGACCGCAGCCAGGCCTACCTGTGGGCCCCGCAACGCCCCAAGGGCAACAAGGCTCCGCCGGTCGCGCTCCCCGAGCAGCCCGTGCGGTCCGCCCCGGAGCTGCGCCGGCCCGCGGAGCCCCGCCGGGTCAGCTCGACGGGCGCCGTGCGGACCGTCGCGGGTGCCGCGGCGGCTCAGCGGGGGGCGACTCCGGTGCAGACCGTCGAGCCGCAGTCCGGCGAGGTCTCGCTCTCCGCCATGCGCACCGTCGAGGAGATGCCGGCAGCAGGCCCGCCTGCGGGCTCCTCGATGGGCGAGACGGCGACGATGCCCCCGATCCGGTCGGGCGCGGCGCCGGCCACCCCCGCACGGCGGCCGGTGTCCGCGCAGCAGCCGGTGGCTCCGGTGCAGCAGACGGCGGCCACCGGGCCGGCGACGAGCGGTCAGCCGGTCGCCCAGGCGCCGTCGGGCAGCGCGGCCGGTGGCCGGGAGCAGGAACAGGTCACGCGCCGGACCGTCGTCGGGCAGGGGCAGGGGCAGGGGCACGGGCACGGGCAGGGCGCCGCGGCGTCCGGCAACGGGGCCGAGGCGGGCCACACCGCTGTGCTGCCGCCCGTGGGCGGCAGGTGGAGCGCCGCGCTGGCGCTCGACCCGGCCACCCCGCTGGCCGACCTGGCGAAGATCGTGCAGGAGGCGCCGCACCTGCGTCCGCAGGTCGCCGCCAACCCGTCGACCTACCCGGCGCTGCTCGACTGGCTGGGCGCCCTCGGCGACCCGCAGGTCGACGCCGCGCTGCGCAACCGCCGCTGACGACCCTCCTGACGACGTGCCGGACGTGCAGGCCCCCAGGGAACCTGCACGTCCGACACGTCGTCCGCATCATGGGCGGGACTGGCGTCCGGAACAGGCACCAGGAGTACAGTGACAGCGTGCGCCCGACGGTGATTCTTCTCCTTCGCTGCCGCGACGAGGCCTAGACAGGTCGGTCCCTCGTCGCGGAGGCTTGGTGTGCCGGCCAACCTCACCGAGCGAAGGACACATGATGGAGAACAGCATCACCGCCACCACCCCCGGCGGAGTTCACGACGTAGCAGTGCACGGCGCAGCGGGCGGGATCATCGCCGACAACCCGCAGCAGACGTCGGGCATGCCGATCCAGAAGTACCAGCCCTTCCACGAGCAGATCCGCGTGGACATCCCCGACCGGACCTGGCCCGCCAAGCGCATCGAGCAGGCACCCCGCTGGTGCGCGGTCGACCTGCGTGACGGCAACCAGGCCCTCATCGAGCCGATGGACCCGGCGCGCAAGCTCCGCATGTTCGAGCTGCTGGTGTCGATGGGCTACAAGGAGATCGAGGTCGGCTTCCCGTCGGCGAGCCAGATCGACTTCGACTTCGTGCGCAAGCTCATCGAGGAGAACCGGATCCCCGACGACGTCGTGATCCAGGTCCTCACCCAGGCGCGTGCGCACCTGATCGAGCGCACGTACGAGTCGCTGGCGGGTGCCAAGCAGGCGATCGTGCACCTGTACAACTCGACGTCCGTGCTGCAGCGCGAGGTCGTGTTCCGGTCCGACCAGGACGGGATCGTCGACATCGCGCTGGACGGCGCCAAGCTGTGCCGCAAGCTCGAGGAGACCGTCCCGGACACGCGGATCTACTACGAGTACTCGCCGGAGTCGTACACGGGCACCGAGCTCGAGTTCGCCGCGCGCATCTGCAACGAGGTCATCGAGGTCTTCGAGCCGACGCCGGAGCGCAAGGTCATCATCAACCTGCCGGCCACGGTCGAGATGGCCACGCCCAACGTCTACGCCGACTCGATCGAGTGGATGAGCAGGCACCTGCACCACCGCGAGAACGTCATCCTCTCGCTGCACCCGCACAACGACCGCGGCACAGCCGTCGCGGCCGCCGAGCTGGGCTACCTGGCAGGTGCCGACCGCATCGAGGGCTGCCTGTTCGGCAACGGTGAGCGCACCGGCAACGTCGACCTGGTGACCCTGGGCCTGAACCTGTTCTCGCAGGGGATCGACCCGCAGATCGACTTCGGCGACATCGACGAGATCCGTCGGACCGTGGAGCACTGCAACCAGATGCCCGTCCACGAGCGGCACCCGTACGTGGGCGACCTGGTGTTCACGGCGTTCTCCGGCTCGCACCAGGACGCCATCAAGAAGGGCTTCGAGCACATGGCCGGGCGGGCGGAGGCGGCCGGTGTCGGCGTCGACGACCTGCACTGGGGCGTGCCGTACCTGCCGATCGACCCGCGCGACGTCGGACGCTCGTACGAGGCCGTCATCCGGGTCAACTCGCAGTCCGGCAAGGGCGGGGTGTCCTACCTGCTCAAGAGCGAGCACAGGCTGGACCTGCCGCGCCGCCTGCAGATCGAGTTCTCGCACGCCGTGCAGAAGGTGACCGAGACCCAGGGCACCGAGGTGACCGGTGCGGACATCTGGCGCATCTTCACGGACGAGTACCTGCCCGTCGAGGAGGGCGCGCCGTCCGGCCTGGAGCACTGGGGCCGGCTCACGCTGCGAGGAACCCGTGCGGTGTCGGCGGAGGGTGAGCAGGACACGCTCGAGGTCGACGTGATCGACCGCGGTCAGGAGCTGACGCTGACCGGTACCGGCAACGGGCCCATCGACGCGTTCGTGAACGCGATCGCCCAGGTCGGCGTCGACGTCCGCGTGCTGGACTACACGGAGCACGCCCTGTCGGAGGGCGGGGACGCCAGCGCGGCGGCCTACGTCGAGTGCGCGGTGGGCGACGACGTCCTGTGGGGCGTCGGCATCGACCCGTCCATCACGCTGTCGTCGCTCAAGGCGATCGTCTCGGCGGTCAACCGAGCGGAACGAACCGCCTGACCCTCCTGCCCTGTTGAGTGCTGGAGACTCGCCCGTATGCCGGCCCAGAAGGGCGAGTCTCCAGCACTCAACGGAGCTTGGTTCAACGGAGCTTGGTGTAGGTGGCCTCGAAGCCGTCCGCCTGTTCCGTATAGGTCTGGTCGTCGCAGGTGTAGCGCAGCTCCTGTGTCGGGGCGTTCGGCTGGCGCTCGACGCTCTCCCCGGCGAGGGCGATGGTGAGCGTGACGTCCCGGAAGTCTGATCCAGCGGTCGTCAGGATGCCGTCGTCGCTGGTCGTGACGAGGTACTTCGCAGTGCCGCTCCAGGTCTCGGTGAGCACCCCGAGCGAGGTCTCCGCGCGGGCCGGCTGGGCGTCGTCGTAGTGGACGAGCTGGGTCCCGTCGGCGCGGAACTCGGTCACCCGCCCGTCGAAGCCGCTGGCCTCCACGGTCTCGTCGAGAGCCTCGATGCGCATCTTCGTGGTCAGGCTGTCCAGTCGCCACTCGCCCACCAGGCACTCGTCGATGGCCACCGGCGACGCCTCCCCGGAGGGCGACGCCGACGTCGTGGCAGCGGCGTCCGGGGTGCCGGGCGGCAGGCCCAGCGCGAACGCGGTCGCTATCGCGCCGACGACGAGCACACCTCCGGTAGCGACGAGCCACGTGGTCGGCCGGGACAGCAGGCCGCGGCGGGCCTCCTCCGGCTCGGCAGCGGCCGGGTCGGGGGCCGGCGTGGGCTCCGCGGGGGACACCTGCTCCGCCTTGACCACAGTGGCGTCGTCGCGCAGCGTCGTCTCCTCGTCGAGAGGGCTGACGGCGGGTCCCGGAGCGATCTTCGTCGCCCGGAGGCCGGCCGGTACCTCGTTGAGGAAGTCGAGCACGTCCTGGAGGTCCGGCCGGGCCTCGGGATCCTTGTCGAGACAGGCACGGACCAGGGGGAACAGCCAGGGCGGGCAGGCGCTGAGGTCGGGCTCCTCGTGGACCACGCGGTAGTAGACGACGGTGGTGTCGCCCTCGCCGAACGCCCGCTGGCCGGTCGCGGCGTAGAGGGCGACGGCACCCAGCGCCCAGATGTCGGCCGCCGGAGTCGCGATGCTCCCACGTACCTGCTCCGGCGCCATGAACGAGGGCGTGCCCACCTTGAGACCGGTGCGCGTCAGGGACGTCGAGTCGGACGCCTGGGCGATCCCGAAGTCGATGACGATCGGGCCGTCCTCGCCGAGCAGGATGTTGGACGGCTTGAGGTCCCGGTGCACGATGCCGGCCTGATGCACGGACCGCAAGGCCTCTGCCACGCCCGCCAGCATGCGGCGCACGTCGGGCTCCGGCAGCGGGCCGTCGGCCTGCACGACGGCGGTCAGCGCCGGTCCCGCCACGTACTCGACGGCCAGCCACGGCTGGGCGCCGTCCGGATCGGCGTCGATCAGCGTGGCGAGATGTCGGCCGCGCACCTTCATCGCCGCGGCGGCCTCTCTGCGGAACCGGGTGCGGAACTCCAGATCCTGGACGAACTCCTTCAGGATGGCCTTGACGGCCAGCTTCCGTCCGGTTCGGGTTTCTGCGAGGTACACCACTCCCATACCGCCAGCGCCGATCCGTCCGAGGAGCTGATAACCACCCAGCTCCTGCGGGTCGGACGGTTCGAGCGGTTGGATCTGCGGGGCTGCCCCTGAGCCTGGCACGATCATGGGGGAAACATACCCGATGTCCTTGAATTCACCCGGGTTATCGGCCAGGGTGATCGCGCATCCGCTCAGAGCGGGCAACTAGACAGAGATACCGATACAGGGGGACACATGAAGAGGAAGTTCGTGAGCCGGGCGCTCCCGTCCGCGCTCGTCGCGGGCGGCTTGATCATCGCGGGCGCGACGTCCGCGACGGCGGCTGACGAGGCGCCGAACGCCGCGCAGTCGACGGGGGGACTCGGGGGGCTCCTCACAGGCACCGTCGAATCGGTCGTCGGCAAGGACGGCGCGGTCGACACCACGCTGAACCAGGTGTCGGACACGGCCCAGCAGGTCACCAAGAAGGACGGTGCCGTGGACGACACCGTGCGGGGTGTCACGGGCGTCGTCGACTCGGCGGCCGGCAAGGACGGCGCGGTCGAGGACGTCGTGCAGGGCGTGACAGGTGGCGGCGCGTCGGCGCGGTCCGACGAGGTCGTCGCGACAGCGGCTCCTGCGTCGGCCAACGCGGGCGGACCTGTCCAGGACGTGGCGAACGGTGTCACCGGCGCAGTCAACGCGGTGGCCGGCGACGACGGTGCCGCGGACGACGTCCTGGGCGCTGACGCACCCGAGGAGGGCGTGACCGACAACCTGCCCGCAGAGATCATCAACGACATCGGTTCCGTCGGCGAGAACGTCGGGAACGCCGACGTGCCGGGCACGGTCGGCGTGGTCGCCGGCCCGGACGGCGTCGTGGACGACCTGCTGGAGAGCCCGGTGTACGTCAGCGACCCGGGCGGAGGCAACCCGGGCGGAGGCGACCCGGGTGACGGCGGTCCGGGCGGAGGCGACCCGGGTGACGGCGGCTGGGACGACGGCTCCGGCGACGGTGGCACGTTTCCGATCGGTCACCCGGGCAGCGGCGGCGCCGAGGCCGGGATGAACCCCGTCACGCCCATCCAGTCAGCCGGGGAGGCGCAGGCGCCGGGCGCGCTGGCGCAGACCGGTGGCCAGGTCGTCGGCGTGGCTGCCGCTGGTCTCGCCCTCACGGCGGCGGGCGCTGCGCTGGTCCGGGCGCGGCGCCGGATGCTCGAGGTCCAGAGCTGACCCGAGCACTTCGTCTCGCTCCGTGCCAGACGCTCAGGTCACCCTGGTGACCTGAGCGTCTGGCACGAGAGGCACCACGACGCGTGGCGGCTGCCGCCCGAAGACACTGATCAGCCGGACAGGGCGCGGTAGTGCCCGGCCAGCGCGGGGTAGTAGTCGGCGAAGTCGATCGCTTCCGGGTCGCCGCCCGTCTCGGCGGCGACGAGCCGGTCCAGGTAGTACTCCCAGCCGGGCCCGACGTTCTCGGCCATGGCGGGGTCGTCCATCGACTGGGCGAACGTGAGCGTGGTGACACCGTCCGCCTCGGTCAGGTCGAGCTGCAGGTGCCAGGTCGCCGGCGTCTGCTCGTCGTAGGCCGTGCGGGACGTGAGCTCGAGGCGGGCCGGAGCGTCGCACGCGTCGATCGTGTACTCCTCGGGTTCGACACCCTCACCCTCGAAGAGCATCTCGAACCGCACGGTGCCCTGTGCCGGGTCGCCCGTCCACCGCCCGATCCAGCGGGCGAGCCGCTCCGGCTCGGTGATCGCTGCCCACACGTCCTCGATCGGGGCACGGAAGGTGCGGGTGAGGACGATGTACGTGCCGTCGCCGCGCCGCTCGTTGCGGCCGGTGGCCGTTGGGCTGGTGCTCATGCTGTCTCCTCCGTGGTGCGGGTTGTGTCGTCGGTGTGTCGTGCGCCCTCGGCCGCCTGGCGGTCCCGGCCCGCGCGCCGCACCTCCAGCTCCAGCCCGTCGAGCGCTCGCTCGCCGATCGGAGGGGCGGGAGCAAGCTCGGCGAGGAGTGCGGTCACGGGTGCGATCCCTGCTCGGTCGAGCCGGTAGTGCCGCTCGCGGCCGACGTCGTCGGCGACGACGAGTCCTGCCGAACCCAGGGCGCGCAGGTGCTTGCTGATGGCCGGACGGCTGATCGGGTGAGCGGATGCCATGTCGACGACCCTCGCCGGACCGGCCGCGAGCTGCCGGAGCAGCTCGCGGCGGACCGGGTCGGCGAGGGCGGTGAAGGCGTCCATGGACTATTGGTAACCCGTGGGTTACCAATCTGTCAAGGCCGGGATCGGTGGCACAAAGCATCCCGGCCCTTCCGGTCACGGCGGGACTGCGCTAATTTGTTAACGGTACCGGTCCGTTAACAAAAGGAGCAGCCATGACGCAAGCGGTCACCGACGTGCTCGTGGTCGGCGCCGGACCCACGGGCCTCGCGCTGGCGTGCGGGCTCCGCCTGCAGGGGGTCGACGTGCGGGTCGTGGACCGCATGCCGGCCCCGGCGACGACGTCGCGCGCCAACTTCGTGCACGTGCGCGGGTCCGAGGTGCTCGACCGGCTCGGTGCCCTCGGGGACCTGCCGCAGCGTGCGGTGCGGGCGATGCGGATCACCACCTACCTTGGCGACGAGCCCATGATGCGCATCCGGTTCGGTGATCCCGGCCTGCGGACCGCTGCACCACCGATGGTGGTGTCCCAGGCCCTCGTGGAGGGCGAGCTGCGCCGACGCCTCGCGGAGCTGGGCGTGACGCCCGAGTGGGGCGCGTCGCTCACGGGTCTCGTGCAGGACGACGACGGCGTGACCGCGGAGCTCGACGACGGGCGGACCGTGCGGGCCCGTTGGCTCGTCGGCTGCGACGGGACCAGCAGTGCCGTCCGGAGCGCCGCGGGCATCAACGCCCCAGGGGTGCGCCTGAGCGAACGGTTCCTGCTGGCCGACGTGCACCTGGACTGGGACGTGGACCGGACCGGGACGTCCGGCTGGGTGCACCCGACGGGGATGCTCGGCGCCATGCCGATGCCCGACGACGACGGGCGGGCCGACCTGTGGCGGCTGATCGCGTACGACCCGCAGAGCGCACTGTCGGAGGCCCCGCCGGATGCCGCCGAGCCGAGGGCCGCTGACGCCTACGGGCGGCGCAGCCGGCTGACCGAGGCGCAGATCCTGGACCGGTTCCGCGCGATCCTGCCCGAGCGCACCGGCCGCGAGGTGTGGGTCCTGGACAGCGAGTGGCTGTCCGAGTTCACCATCCATCGGCGGCTGGCCGACCAGTACCGGCGCGGCCGGGTCTTCATCGCAGGCGACGCAGCGCACGCGCATGCGCCGTTCGGCGGGCAGGGCATGCTGACCGGGCTCGGTGATGCCGAGAACCTGGCCTGGAAGCTGGCGCTCGTGGTGCGCGGCCGGGCGTCCGACGGGCTGCTCGACACCTATGAGGGCGAGCGGCGTCCGCTGGCCACCGACGTGCTGCGCGGCACCGCCAACGTGACGCGGATCAACGTGGCGACCAGCCCCGTCGGCCGGTTCCTGCGGGACCAGGTGCTGATCCGGCTCTTCAACCAGCCGTGGATCCAGCGCTGGGCCACGTTCACGACCTCGCAGCTCTGGGTGAGCTACCGGTCCGGGCCGCTGGGGGTCGGGCCGGCCGAGCGGGTCGCCGCCCGGCTCCGGCGTCGGACGTGCGTCGGCGACCGCGTGCCGAACCTCGGCTGTGTCCGCGCGGACGGGGCGCCGACCCGCCTGCACGCAGAGCTCGGCGGGCGCTGGGCGCTGCTCGTGCCGCCGTCGGACGGCGCGACCGGTGCTGAGCCGGACGGCGAGCCGGCGCGCCTCACCCGGACGGACGGCGTCCCCGAGGCCTGGCTCGTGCGCCCGGACGGGCACCTGGCCTGGCGCGGCGTGGACCCGGCGGAGTCGGGACCGTGGCTCGCCGAGGTCCTGCGCACGGGCAGCGCCCGATGACCGCCGCCGACGTGCGCCGCGGCCGCGGGCGGCCGCGAGACCCCCGAACCGACGAGGCGATCCTTCGGGCTGCGCTCGAGCTGTTCACCGAGCACGGCCACGCCGGGACCAGCATCGAGCAGATCGCCCGGCAGGCGGGCGTCGGCAAGCTCACCGTGTACCGGCGCTGGGCGAGCAAGGACGAGCTCATCGCGGCGGCCGTCGAGTCGGCGCGCGGCGAGATCCCCAGCCCTGGCCCGGACGACCTGGCAGACCTGTCCTACGCCGAGATCTCCCAGGTGATCGTCGACGCGCTACCGGTCAGCGCCAGGACCCTCGCCGAGCCCGGCTACCGGGCGATGCTCGCCCAAGTCCTCGGCTCCAGCGTCACCCATCCCGGCGTCATGGCGGCCTTCTGGCGCAACCACCTCCTGCCCCGGCGGCATACCGCGCACCTGGCGCTGTCGCGGGCCGTGGAGGAGGGCGTGCTGCCGGCGGAGACGAACATCGAGGCGCTCATCGACATGACGGTCGGCGCGGTCGTCTACCGGCTGCTGCGCCCCGAGCCCCCCGACGCGGACGAGCTGCTGGAGTACCTGCGCACCGTCTATGCGCAGGCGGGGATGATCCCGGGGCAGTGACCCAGCGGGGACCAGGCCCGGCCGTTCAGAATGTCGGCGCAGCCCCAGCGTGCGAGCGGACCCGGACCGCGTGACTGTGGGATCCAGAAGGGATACCAGACGGACGGGAGAGGCATCATGACCCACACGACGGCTACTCGGCGCCCCCGCGGCGCCCACCAGTGGCTCGCCCTCGTGGTCGGCGTGGTCTACCTGCTGGTGGGGATAGCCGGCTTCTTCGTGACCGGGTTCGACATGGCCGGCTTCATGGAGCACGACCCTGACCAGACGCTGCTGGGCTTCGCCATCAACCCGTTGCACAACATCGTGCACCTGGTGATCGGAATCCTGGGCATCGGCGCGTGGTCCAGATCGGCGAGCGCGCGCACCTTCGGCTGGCTCCTCCTGCTCGGCTACGGCGCGGCGTTCGTCTACGGGCTCTTCGCCGTGAACAACCCGGAGATCAACTACCTGAACATCAACCAGGCCGACAACTGGCTGCACCTCGGCAGCGCCCTGGTCGGTCTGCTGATCGCCGTGTGGCCGGCCCCGGCCCGCGTCGTCGAGCAGCCCGGAACCTCGGAGGCGATGCCGCCGGAGGTCCGGGGTCCGCATACCGGTGAAGCAGGGCCGCCGGCCCGCTAGCCTCCGTGGATGACCCGCATCGCCGTCCTCTCCGACATCCACGGCAACACCCCGGCGCTCGCGGCGGTCCTCGCCGCCGTCGACGCCGAGGCGGTCGATCTCGTGCTGAACCTCGGCGACATCGTCGCGGGCGCCGTCGACCCGCGCGGCACCCTCGACCTGCTCGCCGAGCGCCCCGACATCGTGACCGTCCGCGGCAACCACGAGCGGCAGGTACTGACGCTGTCGTACGACGAGATGGGCGGCGCGGACCGGATCGCCTCAGGCGTGCTGACCGACGCCGACCGGACGTGGCTCGGCTCGCTCCCGCTCACCGTCCGCCCAGCCCCTGATGTGCTCGCCTTCCACGCCGTGCCCGACGACGACGCCACGTACCTCACCCAGACCGTCGTCGCGCCGACGGCGGAGAACCCGCAGGGTGTGCGCGAGGCGACGGACCGCGAGCTCGTCGAACGCCTCGGGACGGCGTACGGCGCGTACGGGCTGTACCTGTGCGGGCACACGCACCAGGCGCGCACCCGGCCGCTCCCGGACGGTTCGCTGCTGGTCAACCCCGGCAGCGTGGGCTGGCCCGCGTACGCGGACGAGCACCCCCACCCGCACCGGGTCGAGGCGGGAGCGCCCGAGGCCCGGTTCGCGATCCTGTCGCGGACGGAGGACGGCGGGGGCGGCGGCTGGACGGCCGAGCTGCTCGCTGTCCCGTACGACTACGAGGAGGCCGCGTCGTCGGCAGAGCGGCTCGGCAGGCCGGACCTCGCACACATGCTGCGTACGGGTCGGCTGCCCTGACGGGCCCGGCGTCGGCAACGGCAGCGGCAGCGGCCGAAGATTTACGGGCCGGAAACCCAGGTACTCGTCCTGCACCGCGTCGGAACCATAGATTTGCCCCGTGGACCTCGCGACCTTCAACGCCCTGCCCGCCACCGACGCCGCTGCGACGGTCCGGCCGTGCGCCGACATCGGCCCTTGGGTCGACGACGTCGTGGCCGGCCGCCCGTACCGGTGCCGTGACTCCCTGCTGCTGCGCGCCATGCGAGCCGCCGCCGAATGGACGACCGCCGACGTGGACGCGGCGCTCGCGCACCATCCCCGCATCGGCGAGCGTGCCTCCGGCGACAGTACCGAGGCACGCCTGTCCCGCAAGGAGCAGCCGGCGGCGGCCGATGAGACGGCCGCCCGGATCGCCGACGGCAACGCCGCCTACGAGGCGAGGTTCGGCCGGATCTTCCTGGTCCGGGCCGCCGGGCGCACCGCGGAGGACATCCTCGCCAACCTGACCGAACGCCTCGCCAACGACCCCGCCACCGAGGCCCTGGTGACCGCGGAGCAGCTGCGCCAGATAGCGCTCCGGCGCCTGGAGACCCTCGTCGAGGAACCCATGACGGCGGCCGTCGCGGTCTCGGCGTGACCGGCGGGGGACTCGGATGAGCCTCGACGACGACATCATCCTCGGCGGGACGCCACGAGCGGAGCCGCCGACCCTGGTCCTCGCGTCCGAACGGGTCCTGATCGAGGGCGAGCTCCAGCCGGCGGTCCTGAGCATCCAGGAGGGCGCGGTCCACCAGGTGTGGTGGGGCTCTGCCGATCCCGCGAGGGCGAAGGTCTCCGGCGAGACCATCGCGCTGGGCAGCCGGGTGGTGCTGCCGGGCGTCGTCGACACGCACCTGTCGCTCGGCTCCCTCCCGCCCACCACCACGGTGCGCGCGCTGGAGGCCAGGCGTGCGGCGGCCGAGGCGGCGCGAGCGCGCGGCGAGCTGCACGGCGACGTCGGCTTCTGGGGTGGCGTGGTCCCCGGCAACGCCGAGGACCTGGAGCCGCTCTGGGCCGCCGGGGTGCTCGGCCTCAGGTGCGTGCTCCCAGGCTCGGGTGTGTCGGCGCTTCCGCCGCTCGCGCCGGACGAGCTCCTGGACGCCATGGGCCGGATCGCCTGGTTCGGCGGGCTGCTGGCGGTGCACGCCGAGGGCCCGGCAGCGCTGGCCGGCCTGCTCGACGCCGTCCGCGAGACCGGCGCGCGCACCCATGTGCCGCACCTGTCCTCCGCGCGGGCGCTCGACCTGATCGCCGAGGCCAAGGACGAGGGCCTCCCGGTCACCGCCGAGACCTGCCACCACAACCTGGTCCTCGACGTGGAGGGCATCGCCGGCGGCGGCGGTGCGGGCGGCGGTGGCGGCGCGGACACGTGCTGCTCGCCCGTCCGCGACGGCGGCGACCAGGACGCGCTCTGGTACGCGCTCCGGGAGGGTGCGCTCGACTGCGTGGGCGGCGTCGGCTCGCCCGGGGGGAGCGGGTTGGCAGCCCTTGCCGACGCCGCCCGACGTCGGGGCGTGCCGCTGGCCGACGTCTCCCGCTGGACCTCGGCGAACACCGCCGCGCTCGTAGGGCTGGACCGGGGGCCGCGCCGGAAGGGAGTGATCGCAGAGGGCGCCGCCGCCGACCTGATCGTCTACGACCCCGAGGCGGGCACCACCTTCCCTGCCGCTCGGGATGCGGTCGACCCCGCGCCGGTCGGGCCAGGCCCTTCGCTGCTCAGCAGGCCCGGTACCGGGCGTTAGAGCAGCCGGACCGACCGGCCGTGCGGATCGGTGAGAGCCACCGGCGCGCCGTCCTCAGCCAGGATGAACTGGGGCGAGAGGCCTTCGGGAAGCTGCGCCGCGACGTCGGGCAGGACGGTCCAGCCCTCGTTGCTGAGCCACACCACGCCACGACTCCGGCGCAGGTCGCTCATCAAGCCGGCGAACGTCGACCTGTCCGGCTCCGTGAGGTAGTAGAGCACTGCCGAGTGCAGCACCACCACGGTGGCCTCGGCCGGCGCGGCGTCGACGAGGTCGCGCAGGCCGACCAGCAGGTCACCCTCGACCACGCGCGGTGGGTCGCTCGCCACCACGCGAGCGGCGGCCCGCAGCGTCTCGACCCGGTCGGCATGCTCCGGCCACACGAGGGCTTCGAGCCAGGCGAGGTCGGCGGGGTCGCGCACGTCCAGCGGGTTCAGGTCGAGGCCGGCGCGCCACACGATCTCGGGCATCCGCTCGGGGGCCGGTCCTTCGATGGCACAGTGCAACAGCACCTCGCTCGGGCCGTCGGCAGGGTCGACGCGGGTCCGGGTGCCGTCCGGCGAGGTGTACAGGTAGGAATACCGGTCGGGACAGAGGCACAGCCCCGCCGAGGCGCCGACCTCGATCAGCGCGACCGGGGAGTCGAGCGCCGCGAGCGTCGGCAGGAACGTCGCGCAGCGCCGCGGCTCGTTCGTCTGGGTGGTGCGGGTGCGCATCTCCCGCTCGACGTCGTCCCAGGCGGCCAGCAGCCAGGGCCGCACCTCGGCCCAGCCTGCGGACGGTGCCCCGACCAGCCGGGCCGCCGCGAAAAGGAGGTTGGGCTGCCGCTTGGCCGGCGGCAACGTGTCGAGCAGGGCGCGGAGCTCGGGATCGGCGGCGATACCTCGCGCCCAGTCCTGGTAGGTCGGGGACCCGCCGTTCAAGGCCTGGCTCTCGGCGAACTGGGCGTAGACGGCGGCGGTGTCCATGCCGGTCACGGTACCCAGTGGGCGTGCGCCTGCCGATGAAACGCCGATGAAACGCTGCGGTGCGAGCATCGAACGGTGAGCAGCCCCAGCGACAAGCCCGGCACCCGGTCCGTGACACCCGGCGATCCCGACGACGGCGTCTGGCTCGCCCGCGCCGTCGAGGTCGCCACGCGGAACGTGGCCGACGGCGGTGGGCCCTTCGGCGCCGTCGTCGTGCGAGCGGGAGCCGAGGTGGCGGCCGAGGGGAACCGCGTGACCCGCGACCTCGATCCGACCGCACATGCCGAGGTGGTGGCGATCCGGGTCGCGTGCCGCGCCCTGAACACGTTCTCCCTGGCCGGGGCCACGCTCTACGCCTCGTGCGAACCTTGCCCGTTGTGCCTGTCCGCGGCGCTGTGGGCCCGCGTGGACCGGGTCGTGTTCGCCGCGAACCGGTACGACGCCGAAAGGGCGGGGTTCGACGACCGCGAGTTCTACGAGCTGCTCGCGCGTGACCGGTCGACGTGGCCCAGCCCCGTCGTCGAGCACCGGATCGCCAGGGCGGTCGAACCCTTCGAGGCTTGGCGAGCACTCCCGTCACGCGACCCGTACTGACGAGAACGGGGTTGTGCTCCTTTCGCCCGGACAGGTGAACACAACCCCGTTCTCGGTCACCTTCGTCGGTCACGGGGCGGGATCGGGCGGCCCGGCGCCCAGCCCTCGCGGTCCAGCACGGATCGGACCGTGTCGACCATGGTGCTGCCCTCGTGGACGTGCCGGGCGAAGAACCGAAGCAGCACGTGCCGGCCGTCCCGGAGCAGCCCGTTCTGGCGGACGGCGTCCGGGCGCACCTGATCCGGCGACGTATGGAACTCGTCGCTGTCCAGCTCGACCAGCAGCCAGCGTCCGTTCCCGAGGTACCAGGCCAGGTCGGCACGGCCGAGAAACTGCCCCGTGGCGTCGAACAGGTCGCGTTGCAGGTCGTCGGGCCCTATCCCGGCATCTACCAGGCGTAGCCGTGCGGCTGTCTCGACCGGGGACTGCGACCGGCCGTTGGACTGGCCCCACCAGGTGCGAGACCTGGTGCGGTGCCGGCGGCTCTCGGTGAGCCGCTGTGCTCTGCGCACGCCGGACTGCGTGAGGATCCGCTTGTTCTGGAGCGAGTCCATGACCGCCACCCCGTGCTCGCGGTCGAGCAGCGGTAGCGCCTGGGCAAGGGCGTGGGCGGGCTCGGCCGCGAAGTGGTCGTCCACGGCCACGCGGGGGAACCATCGGTACTGCCGGAGGAGGATCCCGTCGCGCGGCTCGCGACCGGACCCGTTGGGGAACGCGGCTTCTGGCGTGATGTCCCGGGGGAGCCCGGCGGCCCCGAGAAGCGCGAGTGCACAGGCTCCGACCGCGGCCGATCCAGGGTAGGCGAGCAGCGCCAGCCAGGCTGAGCGGAGGCGGCTCAGGTCATACGGGTGCAGGCCAGAATCCGGCAGGTCCGTGTCGAAGACCCCACGCGTCGGCCGCTGCCAGCGACCGGCCGCTACCAGCCGACGCCGGCGTCCGTTGGTCACTCCGTGCACGTCGCACTGTGCGGACGAGACGAGCCCCGCTTGCCGGCGCGCGAGGCCAAGGAGCTGGGCAGGGATGTCGATCACCGGTATATGTGACCACATGATGGTTGATCGTGCTGGTTGGCTCGGTAAGGTGAGAACGGGGTTGTGTTCCTCTCGCACGGTGAGGCGGACACAACCCCGTTCTCGCAGGCCCATCAGCGGGCACCTCGTTAGGCTGGCGGTGCCCGACGAGCCGGAGGTGGTCCGATGAACGCAGCGGCCTGGTCCGTCCTCCTGACCGTTCTGGTGGCCGGGTGGGTGCTGCTCGACGGCGCGATCCAGGGAGCCGGCGCGACCCTGCTGCAGGAGCGCGACCACGACGGCGGCGACCGGCGGCGCGAGCCGGCCGAGCGGCGCGTGGTGCTGGGCGCCGTCTGGCCGCTGCTGCTGCCCGGTGAGGTGTGGCTCGTGGCCGCTGTCGCGGTGCTGGTCGGCGTCTTCCCGCAGGCTGGGGCGGAGCTGCTGGACGCCGGGTACCCCGTCGTGATCATGCTCGTCGGGTCGTGGGTGCTGCGCGATGCCGGGATCTGGCTGCGCAGCCGGCGGCCGGGTCGGGTCTGGCGGGACGTGTGGGACGTCGCGCTGGTGGTGGCGAGCATCGTGCTCGCCGGGAGCTGGGGCGCGCTGCTCGGCATCGCCTGGGGGAGCGGCCTGGCCGCGCTGGTCCTCGGCATCGTGGCGGTGGTCGTGACACGCCTGCACGGCGACGCCGTCGTCGCGTGGCGCCTGCGCCGGACGGGACCGCTGCCGGTGGTCGTCACCTCGGTGATGATCACGGCTCCCGTGGTGGGCACGGCCGTCTCGGCGTGGCCGCACCTGGTCGAGGGCGGCGTCTCCGCGCAGGCCATGGCATCGCTCGGGCTCGTGGCACTCGTGGTGCTCCCCGTGGTCCTCGCGCTCCAGGGCCTCGCGTGGTGGCTCGTGTCCCGCCCGCTGGGTGGCCGGGACACGCAGGTCTTCTGACCGGTCACCGGACTTTCGCCACCGGCCGGGGTGAGATGCCGGTAAAGTCCTGCTCACCATGACGATGAAGAACCGCATAGTCTGCGCGCTGCTCGGCGCGCTGGCTGTCGCCACCGCGACCCTGCTCCTGCCGTGGCTCCCGGACGCACTCGTGGGACTGCTCGGCACCGGTGGCGTGCTGCTGTTCCTCGCCGCGCTGGTGCTGCCGACGAACACGCGGCAGCCGCCCGTGCACAGCCTCTCGATCCTCGACAAGGGCTACCTGACACCCGCCGAGATCCACCAGATCCTCGGGATCTGGCTGCCCTCGGGCAGCTCAGCCCTCGACGCCCGGGACGCGCAGTGGACCGTCGCCCGGCACGTCGCCAAGTGGCGTGCCGACCACGTGGTCAACGTGATGGACTTCCACGGCGTCGTCGCCGAACGCCGGATCGAGCTGCTGTCGGTGGTGCAGTGGGTCGGCGTGCACCTGCTGCCCGCCTTCCTCGGCCTGGTGTTCCTGATCCCCACGCTGGCGCTCAGCGGGTTCGAGAAGATCGGCAACAACTTCCTGCAGACGGTCCTGCTCTTCGCGATCTGGGGCACCGTCGCGCTGATCGCGCGGGGCGTGCTCGAGAAGCACGTGATCCACCGGTTCGTGTGGGAGCCGGAGCTGACGCCGGACGGCACACGGTTCGTGGAGCGCTGACGCGGAGCGCAGCGGAGGTTGGGGGCCGAGGAACGAGGCACCCGGCCGTAGCGGAGCGCAGCGTCAGCGCGACCAGAAGATGGAGAGCGCTGACGAAGGCTGCAGCGCAGGGTGGGGGCCGAGGAACGAGGCACCCGGCCGTAGCGGAGCGCAGCGTCAGCGCGACCATAAGATGGAGAGCGCTGAGGTCGGCCCGGACTGTCAGACGCACCTGGGATGATGGACCCGTGCCCCTGTACCGAGACGACGCGATCGTGCTGCGCACCCACAAGCTGGGTGAGGCGGACCGCATCATCACGTTCCTGACGCGGGAGCACGGCAAGGTGCGCGGAGTGGGCAAGGGCGTGCGGCGCACGTCGTCCAAGTTCGGGGCGCGGCTGGAGCCGTTCATGGCCGTCGACGTGCAGTTCCACACCGGCCGCAGCCCGCGGCCCGGCATGGGGCTCGACACCGTGACGCAGGTCGAGACCATCGGGGCGTACGCACGCACCATCTGCCAGGACTACGGCCTGTACACGGCGGGCACCGTGATGCTGGAGGCTGCCGACCGCCTCGTCGCGCAGGAGCACGAGCCGTCGGTCCAGCAGTACTGGCTGCTCGCCGGCGGGCTACGAGCCCTGTCGGAGCGGCACCACGATGCCAACCTGGTGCTCGACTCCTATCTGCTGCGCGCGCTCGCGGTGGCGGGCTGGGCGCCGTCGTTCGAGGACTGCGCACGCTGCGGCGAGCCCGGGCCGCACCACTCGTTCAACGTCGCGCAGGGCGGCGCCGTCTGCCCGCGCTGCCGGCCGCCGGGCTCCACCGCGCCCGCGCCCGAGACCTTCGCCCTGCTGTCCTCGCTGCTCGCAGGGGACTGGGTGACCGCCGACGCGTCCGACGCGCGGCACCGCAAGGAGGCGAGCGGCCTCGTCGCCGCCTACGGCCAGTACTACCTGGAGAGAACGTTGCGATCGTTGAAGATGGTGGAGCGCTGATGGCCCGGACCGCGAGCCGTGCCCTGGTAGCGCCCTTCCCGCACCCGTCCGGCGCGCAGGCCCCGCGGATCCCGAAGGAGTTCGTGCCGCAGCACGTCGCCATAGTCATGGACGGCAACGGGCGCTGGGCGAACGCCCGTGGACTGCCCCGCATCGAGGGTCACCGCGCGGGTGAGATGTCGCTGCTCGACGTCGTCGCCGGGGCCGTCGACGTCGGCGTCAAGTACGTCTCGGCGTACGCCTTCAGCACCGAGAACTGGAAGCGCTCGCCCGAGGAGGTGCGCTTCCTGATGAACTTCACGCAGGACGTGATGCGGCGCCAGTGCGACGTCATGGCGTCGTGGGGCGTGCGCATCCGCTGGGCCGGACGCCGGCCGAAGCTGTGGAAGTCGGTGATCAACGTGCTCCAGGAGGCCGAGGAGCGCACCAAGGACAACGACCTCTGCACCCTGACGATGTGCGTCAACTACGGCGGCCGGGCAGAGCTGGCGGACGCCGCGGCGGCCATGGCGCGAGATGCCGCCTCCGGCAAGCTCGACCCGAAGCGGGTCAACGAGAAGACCGTGCAGAAGTACCTGTACCTGGCCGACCTGCCCGACGTGGACCTGTTCCTGCGGTCGTCCGGCGAGCAGCGCACGTCCAACTTCATGCTGTGGCAGGCCGCGTACGCGGAGATGGTGTTCCTCGACGAGCCGTGGCCCGACGTCGACCGCCGGCACCTCTGGAAGGCCGTCGAGGAGTACGCGAGGCGCGACCGCCGCTACGGCGGGGCGCTGGACAGCCCGGACGCCGCGAGGTAACGCAGCCGGGTCTCGACGAGCTCGACCGGCGGAGCGGGCTCCGCCGGTCGAGCAGCCGCGCGTGCGCTACTCGGCGAGCGTCTCCGTCAGGGCGTCGATCAGCTTCGGCATGCCCTCGGGGTACTGGACCGAGAGCGCCGTCGGCGGCGAGACCGCTGAGACCGCTACGGTGCCGATCTGCTGCGCCACCATGCCGTCCTTGACGGCAGGAAGAGCCTGCAGCTCCTTCTTGGTCGGGAGCGCCTCCGCCTCCTCCTCGGTGTAGGTATAGGCGACGACGATGTCGGACTCGAGCTTGTCGAGCTCCTCGTACGAGAGCGTGTAGAAGAACTCGCCGTCGTCCGGCGCGAGCTCCTCAACGGCAGGGGCGCTCTCCAGGCCGAGGCCCTCGAGGAATCCGGCGCGCGGGTCACCGGCCCGGTAGACGTAGATCAGGCCCTCCTCGGGCGAGTCCACGATCGCCGCGAACGTCTTGCCCGCGAACTCGGGGTGCGCTTCCGCCTCGTCGGCCAGGTACTGGTTGATCTCGTCGACCTTGGCCTCTCCCGCGGCGCTGCGGCCCAGGGCGTCGGCCGTCGCGGTGATGATCTCGTCCCACGGCGTCTGCCACGGGGTCTCCGGGTAGGCGACCGTCGGTGCGATCTCGCTGAGCAGGTCGTACTGCTCCTGGGTGATGCCGGAGTACGGGGCGACGATGAGGTCGGGTTCGGCGGCGGCGAACTCCTCGTACGGGACCGACGCACCCGCCTCGGCGTCGGTCAGGACGGTCGGGTGCTCGATGCCTGCCTCGTCGTAGGCGTCCTCGACCCACGGCAGGAGGTTGCCCTCGCCGACGGTCCAGGTCTGCTCCGCGACGGCGACGGGGTAGACGCCCGCAGCGATCGCGGCCTCGGTCGAGCCCCAGCCCCACGTCGCGACGCGCACGGGCGCCTCCTCGACGGAGGTCTCACCGAGGGCGTGCTCGATGGTCAGGGGGAACTCGTCGGTCGCGCCGGAAGCGTTGCCCGACGGCGTCGCGCCGTCAGCGGTCGGGGCTTCGGACGCGCAGCCCGACAGGGCGAGGGCGGACGCGGCGACAAGGCCGACGGCCGCCGCGAAGGAACGGCGATGGCGCACGGGTTTCTCCTGGATGCTCGGTCGATGACCGACAGGCGCCGGTCTAATGAGGTAACCCTAACCTCATTAGGTAACGACGATGTTGCGAAATTGTCCAGGTTCGAGGTGAGGAAAACCACGTGCCGGTGGAGCAGGGCTCAGCCTGCGGAGGATCAGCCCGCGGAGGAGTGGTAGCGACCAACGGGGACCACGAGCGGCGAGCCGGCGACCGGGTCGAGCACGACCTGGGCGCGCAGCCCGAACGCCTCGTCCACCACCTCACGGGTGAGCACGTCCGACGGCGCTCCCTCCGCGACGATCCGCCCCGCGGCCATCACGACCAGGTGGTCCGCGTACCGCGCGGCGAGGTTGAGCTCGTGCAGCACCATCGCGACGGTGGTGCCACGGTCCCGGTTGAGCTCCGTGAGCAGGTCCAGCAGGTCGAGCTGGTGGCGCACGTCAAGGAACGTCGTCGGTTCGTCGAGCAGCACGATGTCCGTCTGCTGCGCCAGGACCATGGCTATCCATACGCGCTGGCGCTGACCGCCCGACAGCTCTGCGACCGGCCGGTCCGCGAGGTCCGCGACGCCCGTGGACTCCAGCGCCGTGGTGACCACGGCGTCGTCGTCGGAGGAGTGCCGGCCGAACCAGCCCTGGTGCGGGTACCGGCCGCGGCTGACGAGCTCGGCGACACGGACGCCGTCGGGCGCGATGGACGACTGCGGCAGCATGCCGACCTTGCGGGCCAGCTCCTTGCGGGGCATCGCCGTGATGTCGGCGCCGTCGAGGGTGATCCGGCCGCCGTCGAGCGGGTGCAGACGGGCCAGGCCGCGCAGCAGCGTGGACTTGCCGCAGGCGTTCGGTCCGACGACGGCGGTGATCTTGCCGTCGGGCAGTGTCAGGTCGAGCTCCTCGATGACACGTAGGCCGTCGTAGCCAAGGCTGACGCTCTCGGCGCGCAGGTTGGTCATCGGCTCCTCTTCTCGGTCGTGGCGAGCAGCCACAGCAGGTAGGGGGCGCCCACGAGCCCCGTGACGATGCCGACGGGCGCGGCGACGCCGAGCAGCGCGTGCTGCCCGACGACGTCCGCCACCAGGGTCAGGGCGGCACCGGTGGCGGTGGACGCGGTGAGCGCGGCGCCGCCGTCGTTCACCAGGCGGCGGGCGATGGCGGGGGCGACCAGGGCGACGAACGCGATCGGGCCGGCGGCGCTGGTCGCGAGGGCGACGAGCGCCACCGCGAGCAGCAGCGTGCCGATCCGGGCGGCGTCGACGTGCACGCCGAGGGCGCGCGCGTTGTCGTCCCCGAGCGAGAGCGGTCCCTGCAGCCGTGCGACGACGGCGACCGCTGCGGACAGCACGAGGGTTCCGGCGGCGACGAGCGCGAGCTGCTCGCCGCGGATGTCGGACACGGACCCGACGGTCCAGGTCAGGACCGCTGCCGCCTCGTGCTCCTGCGAACGCGCCATGGCCCACGCGAGCAGGGAGGAGCACAGGTAGGCGAAGCCGACGCCGACCAGCACGAACCGGATCGAGTGCAGGCCCTTGCGCCAGGCCAGCAGCCAGATCGCGAGCGCGATGATGCCGGCGCCCGCGAACGCCAGCCCGGACAGGGCGACCCCGCTCAGGCCGAGCGCCAGCAGGCCGATCACGGCGCCGAGGCTCGCGCCGCTGGAGATGCCGAGGATGTCGGGGGAGGCGAGCGGGTTGCGGAGGGTCGCCTGGAACAGGGCGCCGGCCAGGCCGAACGCCGCGCCGACCACGACGGCCGCCTCGATCCGCGGCAGGCGCAGCTTCTGGATGATGAAGACGTCGCCCTTGTCACCGAGGCCCAGGGCGCCGGCGATCGCCTGGCCGGGGGACAGGCCGGCGGCGCCGACCAGGAGTGCGCCGGTCCCCGCGACGAGCACCACGAGGATCATCCCGGCCACGACGAGGACCTGACGACGGCGCCGGACGGTGCGCAGGTCGGCGACGGCGGTGCTGGTGCTGGTACTCATCAGGCCCCCACCACGTTCTTGCTTCGCGCGACGGCGATCAGGACCGGCGCACCGAGGAGCGCGGCGACCACACCGGCCTCGAGCTCTGCGCGGGGCAGGATCAGCCGGCCCAGGACGTCGGCAGACAGCAGCATCACCGGGCCCAGTAGCATGCCGATCCCCATGATCCAGCGGTAGTCCGTGCCGACGAGGCGCCGAGCCGCGTGCGGGACGACGAGCCCGACGAGCGCGATGGGCCCGGCGAGCGAGGTCGCCGTCCCCGCGAGCAGCACGATGGCGACCGCCGCGAAGAGCCGCGTGGTGCCGACCCGCTGCCCGAGGGCGGTGGCGACGTCGTCGCCGAGCGCCAGCATGTTGAGGCGGTGCGACAGCACAGCGGCCAGGACGACCCCGACCACGATGAACGGCCAGAGCGCCGTCACGGTGTCCAGGCCGCGGCCGGTCAGCGAGCCGACGGACCAGAACCGGTACAGGTTGAACGCCTGCTGGTCGCGGAGCAGGACCAGCGTGATGAGCGGCGTGATGAGCGCGGTCACGGCGGCGCCGACCAGCGCGAGCCGCACGGGCTGGCCGCGGCCCACCGAGAACACGATCGCCGCTGCGCCGGCGGCGCCGAGGAACGCGAACCACACGTAGCCGATGGGCGAGGTGATGCCGAACAGCCAGACCGCGCAGACGACGGCGAGCGAGGCGCCGGAGTTGAGGCCCAGCAGGCCGGGGTCTGCGATCGGGTTGCGTGTGACGCCCTGGATCAGGGTGCCCGCCGCGCCGAGCGCCACCCCGGCCGCGAGGCCGACGATGGTGCGCGGCAGCCGCTGGTCCAGTACCACGTCGTGGTCCACGAACCCGGCGACCGGCGCGGTCAGCGCGCGCCAGACCTCCGCAGGGTTGATGTCGCGGACGCCGAGCGCGAGGCTTGCGAGGATGACCAGCAGCAGGGCGGTGAGCGCCGTGGCCGACGCGATCGTCCTGCGCCGGGCACGGTGAGCTACGGCTTCCGCACCCTCACGGCGTCCCGCGGGCGCTGCCGCAGGTGAGGTAAGCATTGCCTAAGTCTTCCACAAGCCAGAGGGTGGTCACGACGCGCTGGTCACCGGCCCGCTGGTCGAGCGCGCCGAGGCCGGTGCCTCAGCACGCTCGACCAGCGGAAGACGGTCACCCCAAGGAGTCGCAGCCCCAGCCGTCGTCGTCGGCGTCGAGGCGGTGATAGTCCTTGGATCCCACCCAGACCCTCTCGCCGACGTCGGCGCAGTCGAGGTCGGGGTTGGTCGACGAGACGGGGCACTGCCACCGGCCGGCGGAGTAGACGCAGATGCCGTCGGCCGCGTGGTCGGGCTGGTGGGAGCTGTTGCCCCCGAACTTCACGGTCCACGTGCCCGAGCGGGACGCGGTGAACTGGCGGGTGTAGCTGCCGTTGCTGGTGGTCCGCACCGTGGCGACCTGGCGGGACCCGGCACTGCCGGTGGGGTCGTGATGAACGGTGAGGACCCGTGCCGAGTACGGGCGCCACTGCCCGTCCGTATTGCGCTTCAGGGATCCCTTGACGGTGAGGGTCCGCCCCTCGGCAACCGGTTCGGGTCCGGCGTTGGCGGTGACGTTGGTGTCGTAGTCGGCCGCGACGGCGAGGGTGGGTGCGTGGGCGGGTGCGGACGCTGCGTACGCGGGCACGGACGCCGTGAGGGTGAGTGCGAGAACGCTCGTCAGTGCGACGACGGTTCGGCGGATCATGGGGCCAACCTCTCCTGGAGCTCGTGGTGCCAGGAGCGGCACGCTACGGGCACCGGCACCCCAGATCGCTCAAACTGGCCCAATTCGGCCGGACCTCACCCGGGTGATAGGCGGGCGGCGTGGCCGGTCCCCGGGCGGGACCCGGTTTATGGTCCTTGCGGGGGTCCTCACGGGGTCCTTGCCCGGGTCCTCGCCGCCGACTGCAGACTTCGGCGCGTCGCCGGTCGACGACTGCAGACCTGGTCGCGGTCTGAGGGGCTGCAACCGCAACGATGTCTGCACTCGCGCCGGAGGCCCGCGACCAAGTCTGCAGTCGCGAGCCGAGCCGGTCGAGGCCTCAGGCTCCGACGAGGTGACCGGCCAGGTAGCTGACCACCTTGTCCAGCGCGACGCGCTCCTGCTGCATGGAGTCGCGGTGCCGGATGGTGACTGCCTGGTCGTCGAGCGTGTCGAAGTCCACCGTGATGCAGAACGGCGTACCGATCTCGTCCTGTCGGCGGTAGCGCTTGCCGATGGCCTGCGTCACGTCGTAGTCGACGTTCCAGTACTTGCGCAGCTCGGCGGCCAGGGCCTCCGACGCCGGGAGCAGGTCCGCCGTCTTGGACAGCGGCAGCACCGCTGCCTTGACCGGGGCCAGGCGCGGGTCGAGGCGCAGCACGGTGCGCTTGTCGACGCCGCCCTTGGTGTTCGGCGCCTCGTCCTCTGCGTACGCCTCGACGAGGAAGGCCATGAGAGACCGGGTCAGGCCGGCAGCCGGCTCGATGACGTACGGGAAGTACTTCTCGTTGGTCACGGGGTCGCGGTACGACAGGTCCTTGCCCGAGCTCTCCGTGTGGGTCTTCAGGTCGAAGTCCGTCCGGTTCGCGATGCCCTCGAGCTCGCCCCACTCGCTGCCCTGGAAGCCGAAGCGGTACTCGATGTCCACGGTGCGGGTCGAGTAGTGGGACAGCTTGTCCTTGGGGTGCTCGAAGTGGCGCAGGTTGTCGGCCGAGATGCCGAGGTCCGTGTACCAGGCCGTGCGGTAGTCGATCCAGTACTGGTGCCACTCCTCGTCCTCGCCCGGCTTGACGAAGTACTCCATCTCCATCTGCTCGAACTCGCGCGTGCGGAAGATGAAGTTGCCCGGCGTGATCTCGTTGCGGAACGACTTGCCGATCTGGCCGATGCCGAACGGCGGCTTCTTGCGGGCCGCGCCGGCGACGTTGGCGAAGTTCACGAAGATGCCCTGGGCGGTCTCGGGGCGCAGGTAGTGCAGGCCGGACTCGTCCTCGACGGGGCCGAGGTGCGTCTTCAGCATCATGTTGAAGTCGCGGGGCTCGGTCCACTGGCCGCGGTTGCCGCAGTTGACGCACACCAGGTCGGTCAGCGGCACGGCGTCCGGGTCGTCGAGACCCTTCTTGTCAGCGTGCGCCTCCTGCATCTGGTCCACGCGGTAGCGCTTGTGGCACGAGAGGCACTCGGTGAGCGGGTCGGTGAACACGCCGACGTGGCCGGAGGCCACCCACACCTGGCGGGGCAGGATGACCGCAGAGTCCAGGCCGACGATGTCGTCCCGGCTCGTGACCGTCGAGCGCCACCACTGCCGCTTGATGTTCTCCTTGAGCTCCACGCCGAGGGGGCCGTAGTCCCACGCCGAACGCGTTCCGCCGTAGATCTCACCCGACGGGAAGACGAAACCTCGTCGCTTGGCGAGCGAGACGACGGCGTCGAGCTTGGCGGTCTGCGCAGAGCGCACTGACTTGTCGGACACGAGGGCTCTCTCCAGGGGAACAGACGGGAAACAAATGTCTGCCAAGCCTACCGTCCGCTCCCGGAGGTCGAGCTTGTCGGGACCTGGTTCGACGGGCTCGACCAGAGAGCGCGCCGGGCGCGTGACCGACCTCTCGACAGGGAACTTTGACAGCCGTTCTCAATAAGGTGAGAATCGTTCTCATGACATCGTCCCGCGCCGTCGGCGCCACACTCACCAGCCTCGCTCTCGCCGCCACGGTGACTCTCGCGGGCTGCTCGACGCAGGGTGGACCGGCGGACGAGTCCGACGGTGTCACGGTGCTCGCGTCGTTCTACCCGCTCCAGTACGTGGCGCAGCAGATCGGCGGCGACCTGGTGACCGTCGACAACCTCACGCCCCCGGCCGCTGAGCCGCACGACCTCGAGCTCTCGCCCGCACAGGTCCGCGAGATCGGCACCGCCGACCTGGTCGTCTACCTGTCCGGCTTCCAGAACGCCGTTGACGAGGGCGTCGAGGCCCGCGCGCCCGAGCACGTGATCGACGCCGCTGGCGCGGCCGGGTTGCTGGAGGACGCCGAGGAGGAGCACGCAGGGGAGACCGAGGAGGAGCACGCGGAGCACGCCGACGAAGCGGGCGACGCTCACGACCACGGCGCGACCGACCCGCACTTCTGGCTGGACCCGAGCCGGCTCGCCGCCGTCGGACAGGCAGTGGCGGACGAGCTGGCCGAGGTGGACCCGGAGCACGCGGAGGAGTACGCCGCCGGCGCACTGCGCCTTGGGCAGCAGCTCGACGAGCTGGACCAGGAGTTCGCTGACGGGCTCGCCGCCTGCCAGGGCGCCACGCTCGTGACGAGCCATGAGGCGTTCGGCTACCTCGCCGACCGGTACGCGCTGGAGCAGGTGGGCATCTCCGAGCTCGACCCCGAGGTGGAGCCCTCCCCGGCCCGTCTCCGCGAGATCGGCGACATCGTCGAGCAGCGCGGCATCAAGACCCTCTACTCGGAGACCCTCGTGAGCCCCAAGGTCACCGAGACGCTCGCCTCGGACCTGGGCGTCGAGACCGCTGTGCTCGACCCGCTGGAGGGCCTGTCCGAGGACGCCACGGCCGCCGGCGACGACTACGTCTCCGTGATGCGGGCCAACCTGGCCGCGCTGGAGGGAGGACTGGTCTGCGAATGACGGACACTAGGCAGGTGACCGAGTCGAGCGAAGCCGTCATCGAGGCCCGCGGCCTGCACTTTCGCGCGGGTGCGAGCCACATCCTGCGCGGCATCGACCTGACGGTGGACCGCGGCGAGGTCGTCGCGCTCCTCGGCGCGAACGGTTCGGGCAAGTCCACCCTGGTCCGGGCGCTGGTCGGTATCAACACGCCGTCGGAGGGCACCGTCCGGCTGCTCGGCGAGCCCCTCGGGGCCGGCCGGCGGGGCGCAGGGGTCGACTGGAGCCGCATCGGCTACGTGCCCCAGCGCGCCGGCGCCGGAGGCGGCATCCCGTCGACCGCGCAGGAGGTCGTCGCCTCCGGCCTGCTGCACGGCCGCCGCCTACGGCTGCCGCGCGGCTGGCGCGACCAGGTGGCGAACGCTCTCGAGCAGGTAGGGCTCGCCGACCGCGTGCGCGACCCGGTGCACCTCCTGTCGGGCGGGCAGCAGCAGCGCATCCTCATCGCGCGCGCCCTGGTCCGCGAGCCGGACCTGCTCGTACTGGACGAGCCAGTCGCCGGTGTGGACGTCGCGAGCCAGGAGGCCTTCGCCGCCACCATGGAGCGGCTGGTCGACGGCGGTCTGACCGTGCTCGTCGTGCTCCACGAGCTCGGCGAGCTCGAGCCGCTCGTCTCCCGCGCCGTCGTGCTGCGGCACGGCAAGGTCGTGCACGACGGCGCCCCGCCGCGCGCCCGCGACGACCACGACCGGGTCGGACACCGGCACCAGCACCCGCACGGCGACGACAACGGCGGTCGGGTGGTGCGGGACACCGCCGAGACCAGGGCGCTCGACCTGGAGGTACGCCCATGATCATGCTCATGCTGACCGACCCGTTCATGCAGCGCGCCCTCATCGCCGCGCTCCTCGTGGGCGTGACGGCGCCCGTCGTCGGCACCTACCTGGTGCAGCGCAGGCTCTCCCTGCTCGGCGACGGCATCGGGCACGTCGCCCTGACCGGCGTCGCCCTCGGCTGGCTCGTGGGCGCGGGCATGGGGCTGACGCCGAACGACGCCCTCGCCATTCCTGGCGCCGTCGTCGCAGCGGTGATCGGTGCCGTCCTCATCGAGGTGGTCCGACGCCGCGGCCGTACCTCCGGCGACCTCGCGCTCGCCATCATGTTCTACGGCGGCATCGCCGGCGGCGTCTTCCTCATCGGGATCGCCGGCGGTTCCTCCGGGAACCTCATGCAGTACCTGTTCGGCTCCATCTCCACGGTGACCGACGGCGACCTCTGGCTCACCGTCGTGCTCTCCCTCGTGGTGCTGGCCGTCGGCGTCGGCCTGCGGCACGCGCTGTTCTCCGTGAGCCACGACGAGGAGTTCGCCACCGCCTCGGGTCTGCCCGTCTGGGCGCTGAACATCGTCGTCGCCGTCGTGTCCGCCCTCACCGTCACGGTAGCCATGCGTGTCGTCGGCCTGCTGCTGGTCAGCGCACTCATGATCGTGCCGGTCGCCGTGGCCCAGCAGGTCACGCACGCCTTCGGGCGGACCATGCTCACCGCGTGCGTGGTCGGCGTCGTGGTCTGCGTGTCCGGACTGAGCATCACCTACTGGTACAACGTCTCGCCCGGCGCGACTATCGTGGTCCTTGCCATCGGGGTCTACGCGGTGGTCTCCCTGGTGGCGCCGTTCGTGACCCGACGGCGTCCCGTGCACGACCCACATCCTGATCTGCCCGACGATGTCGACCTGCCGGCTGCCGCAACGGAACGTGCGGTGGCCGCCGCGAAGGAGTGCCGCTGATGGCCGCACGTATGACCCGCCAGCGGACAGCTGTCGTCGAGGCGCTCGACGAGCTCGCGGACTTCCGCTCGGCCCAGCAGCTGCACGAGACCCTGCGCGCCCGTGGGGAGTCCGTCGGCCTCGCGACCGTCTACCGGGCGCTGCAGGCGCTCGCGGAGGCGAGCGAGGTCGACGTCCTGCGCGCGGAGGACGGCGAGAGCCTGTACCGCCGCTGTGCGCGCCGCGAGCACCACCACCACCTGGTGTGCCGGCACTGCGGCCGGACCGTCGAGATCGACGGCCCCACGGTCGAGGCCTGGGCCTCGAAGGTGGCCGCCGCGCAGGGCTTCGACGACATCGAGCACACGATCGAGCTCTGGGGCACCTGCGCGGACTGCCGCGCGGCGTCGGCCGGCTGACAGGCCTTGATCGGCAACTGTTTCCCCGGAGTCGTCGGTCAGGACAGGAATAGTTCCGGCGGGTGTCCGTATTTGCAGGAGCACGTGGCAGGATGCGTGCATGACCTCAGCACGGCGCCCCGCGGACCGGCGGGGCACGCTTCCCGCGCGGGCTAAGGTGGTGGTGGTGGGCGGCGGCGCGATCGGCGCGTCGGTGGCGTTCCACCTCGCCGAGGACGGCGTCGACGTGCTGCTCCTGGAGGCCGACGAGCTCGCCTCGGGCAGCTCGGGCAAGCCCATCGGGGGAGTGCGGGCGCAGTTCTCCGACCCCGCGAACGTCGACCTCGGCAACCGCAGCCTCGAGCTGTACGAGGACTTCGCCAACCGTCCGGGCGCGGACATCCGGCTGCAGCAGCCCGGCTACCTGTTCCTCCTGCCCGACGCCGACGACGTCGCGCTGTTCGAGCAGTCGGTTGCCATGCAGAACGAGCACGGGGTGGCGAGCCGCATGCTCGACCACGACGCCGTCCGCCGGCTCAACCCGTACGTCGACGTCGACAGCTACGCTGGGGCCGCCTACGCGGCGCGCGACGGATACGCCTACCCACAGGCCGTCGTCGAGGGCTACGCGGTGGGCGTCGAGCGCCTCGGCGGGACGGTCCGCACGCACGTCACGGCCACCGACGTCGAGACGAGGGACGACGGCGTCGTCGCGGTCTGGACGAACCAGGGCCGCGTACGGACCGGCGCCGTCGTGCTGTGCGCGGGCGCGTGGACCCGGGAAGTGGCAGCCAAGGCGGGTCTCGACCTGCCCGTCGACCCGTACCGGCGGCAGATCGGCTTCACCCCGGCGCTGGACCCCGCGCCGCTGCGCGTCCCGTTCACCATCGACTACGGCACCACGTTCTACTTCCACAACGCCGAGCCCGACGGCCTCCTGCTCGGCATCGCGGACCCCACGACGCCCATCGCGTTCGAGCGCACCTACGACGCGTCCTGGCTGCCGCTGCTGCGCGGCGCGCTCGGGATCTGCGCTCCCGACCTGGTGGACGTGCCCGTCGCCCGCGGCTGGGCAGGGCTCTACGAGATGACACCGGACCACAACGCCCTCATCGGCGAGGCCACCGGAGTTCCCGGGCGCGTCCTGTACGCAGCGGGCTTCTCCGGCCACGGGTTCCTGCAGGCGCCCGCCGTCGGCGAGGTGGTGCGCGACCTGTACGCGGGCCGCACGCCCCTGATCGACGTGTCCGGGTTCAGCGGGGACCGGTTCGCCGGACCCACCGCGGAGAAGACCACCACGAGCCCATCCACCACGAGCCCAGGGCGACGGGGCCCTGAGGCGAACATCATCTGACGAACAGGAGAGATCGATGTCGGCACCGACGTTCCTCGAGCCCTGGCAGCTGAGGGCAGCGTTCGCACGCAGCCTCTCGGACATGTACGGCAAGGAAGTGCCCGCCTACACCACGCTGCTCGACGTGGCGCACGAGGTCAACGCGGACTTCGTGGCCCAGCACGGCGCGGACGCCGAGCGGCTCGGCTCCATCGCGCGCGTCACGGCGGAGCGGCACGGCGCGATCCGCGTGGGCACGCCCACCGAGATGTCGCAGGTCGCGCGGATCTTCGGCGCGATGGGTATGTACCCGGTCGGGTTCTACGACCTCCGTGACGCGTCGTCGAGCTCGGTCCCCGTGATCTCGACGGCGTTCCGCCCGGTCGAGCGCGCTGAGCTGGCCCGCAACCCGTTCCGGGTCTTCACGTCGATGCTCGTCACGGCGGACCGCCGGTTCTTCACCGCGGACCTGGAGCGCCGCCTGGAGACCTTCCTCGGCGCCCGCACGCTGTTCGGCCCGGAGCTGCTGGCGCTCGCGGACCGCGCCGAGGCCGGAGGCGGGCTGCCCGAGGACGCGGCGGCGGAGTTCCTGCGCCTGGCGACCGAGGCGTTCGAGCTGTCCGACGAGCCGGTGGACCAGTCCTGGTACCGCGAGCTGGAGGCGGTCAGCGCCGTCGCGGCGGACATCGGCGGCATCGCCTCGACGCACATCAACCACCTCACGCCCCGCGTGCTCGACATCGACGACCTGTACGCCCGCATGGAGGCGCGCGGGATCACCATGATCGACGCCGTCCAGGGCCCGCCGCGCTGGGCCGGCCCGGACGTGCTGCTGCGCCAGACGTCGTTCCGCGCCCTCGCCGAGCCGCGGACCTTCCGCACCGCCGACGGAGCGGTCGTGCACGATTCCCTCCGGGTGCGCTTCGGTGAGGTCGAGGCACGCGGTATCGCGCTCACCCGCGAGGGCCGGGCCGCCTACGACGTCGCGGTGCTCGAGATCGACGAGAAGGCCGCGGCGGCCCGCGCAGAGGACCCCGGCTTCACGGAAGCGGAGCGCCAGGAGATCGCTCGCGGCGTCTGGCAGCAGACCTTCCCGACGACGGAGGCGGAGCTCGCCGCCCAGGAGCTGGGCTGGTTCACCTACGAGGTGGGTCCGGGCGGCTCCGGCGTCGTCCGCGAACCCGTCGTCTACGAGGACTTCCTGCCCCGCTCGGCGGCCGGCATCTTCCAGTCCAACCTGACCTCCGACGGCGCCAAGGACGCCAGCCAGGAGGGCACCGATCGGGACGCCGACTGGATGGCCGGCGCGCTCGGCCGCGAGCTGAACGACCCCTTCGACCTGTACGCCGACCAGGTGGACAGGTCGCTCGCCGGAGCCGCCGAGACCCTCGGTGTCGACCCGGCCACCCTCACCACGCCCAACCGCACAACGGGAGCATCGCGATGACCAGCACCACCACCCACACCCCGCTGACGACCGAGCTGCGGGACGCCGCCCTCGCCGCCCTGGAACGGCTGGGCGCCACACCCGCGGTGGTCGAGGCTGCCGAGGCCGGCCTCCCCGTCGTCTCGCCCCTCTCGGGCCAGCCGCTGCTGCACCTGCGCAGGGACGGCGCGGCCGAGGCGGCCACCGCCGTCGGACAGGCCGCCGACGCCTTCACGACGTGGCGCTCCGTGCCAGCCCCGGTGCGCGGCCAGGTGGTCAAGCGCCTGGGCGAGCTGCTCACCGAGCACAAGGCGGACCTGGCCGAGCTCGTGACCCTCGAGGCGGGCAAGGTCACCAGCGAGGCCCTCGGCGAGGTCCAGGAGATGATCGACATCTGCGACTACGCCGTCGGGCTGTCGCGGCAGGTCGGCGGACGCACCATGCCGTCGGAGCGCCCGGGGCACCGTCTCATGGAGACGTGGCACCCGATGGGCGTCGTCGGCGTGATCAGCGCGTTCAACTTCCCGGTGGCCGTGTGGTCCTGGAACACGGCGGTGGCGCTCGTCTGCGGCGACACGGTGGTGTGGAAGCCGAGCGAGAAGACGCTGCTGTCGGCGGTCGGCGCCTCCGCGCTGCTGGACCGGGCGCTGGACGAGGCCGGTTTCCCGGCCGGCGTCTCGCAGCTCCTCCTCGGTGACCGCGAGGCCGGCGAGGCTCTCGTGGCCGACCCGCGCGTCGCGCTCGTCTCCGCGACCGGCTCGGAGCGGATGGGCCAGCAGGTCGCGCCCGTCGTCGCCGCGCGTGGCGGCCGGTACCTGCTGGAGCTGGGCGGCAACAACGCGGCGGTCGTCGCGCCGTCGGCGGACCTGGACCTCGCCGTGCGCGGCGCGGTGTTCGCCGCCGCGGGCACGGCCGGGCAGCGCTGCACGTCGCTGCGGCGCCTCATCGTGCACGAGTCGATCGTGGACGACGTCGTGGCCCGGCTCGCGAAGGTCTACACCGGGCTCCCGGTCGGCGACCCGCGCGCCGAGGGCACCCTGGTCGGCCCGCTGGTCGACGCCGGTGCGCAGAGGCGCATGCTCGCCTCGATCGACGAGGCCGTGGCCGCGGGCGGTGAGCTCGTGGTGGGCGGCACGGCGGTGACAGTGGCCGGCGCCGACGACGCGGCGTACGTGCAGTCGGCCATCGTGCGCATGCCGACGCAGGCCGACGTCGTCAAGCGCGAGACCTTCGCGCCGATCCTGTACGTGCTGTCCTACTCGGAGCTCTCCGAGGCGATCGCCGTCCACAACGACGTGCCCCAGGGCCTGTCGTCGGCGATCTTCACGCTCGACGTGCGCGAGGCCGAGACGTTCATGTCGGAGGTCGGCTCGGACTGCGGCATCGTGAACGTCAACATCGGGACCTCCGGTGCGGAGATCGGTGGCGCGTTCGGCGGCGAGAAGTCCACGGGTGGCGGTCGCGAGTCCGGCTCGGACGCCTGGAAGCAGTACATGCGCCGCGCCACGAACACGGTGAACTACTCGACGGAGCTGCCGCTGGCGCAGGGCGTCAACTTCGGCTGAGCCGGAGGTGTAGCGCAGGGTGCGGGCCGAGGAACGAGGCATGCGCCCGGAGCGGAACCGCAGGCTCAGCCGATATCCAAGAGCCTGATCAAGCCGCCCCGTCGCCGGTCGAGCTTGTCGAGACCCGTTCAGAGGTCTCGACAAGCTCGACCGACGAAAGTGGTCAGAAAGTGGTCAGAAGAGGCTTGCTCCGACCCTCGCCACCGAACCGGTCTCCGTGGTCGGCACGTCGGTGCTCGGGGCGTACCTGTTCACGGCGCTGGTGGGGACCCCGACCCGCTCCGCGACCTCTTCGAGCGAGAGGTTCTGCTCCCACCGGAGCACGCGGATCTCGCTGATCTGCTGCGTGGTGAGCTCCGGCGCCGGGCTGGTGACCGCGGGCGTCGTTACGCTGGCGGAGAGAGTGTCCCAGCCCTTGACGAGATCCGGGTCCTGCCGCTTCGCCGGAGCGGCCCCCTGGTCCGCAGCCGGCTTCACGGGCGCGTACTTGCGTTCCAGCTGTACGCGCTCGATCTCTCCGGTCAGGGCGGGCTCGGACCGGATCGGTTCGGGCGCGGCGGCCGGCTCCGGCTCGGGGCTGCCGGGCAGGGCCGGCTCGTCGTGCGCGGACCTGTCGTGCTCGCCCCCGTCGGTCACGGCCAGGCCGAGCTGGACACCAGCGGGAAGGACGAGCTCGGGCAGGTTCACGCGGGTCAGCGCGTGGCCGGTCGCAGCCTGCTCGGGTGCTTTCGGCCCCGGCATCCACTCGCCGGCCAACGAGGCGGCCTCCTGGACGACGTCACGGATCGTGCGTTCCGATTCCAGGTGCGGGCGCGTCACCTCCGCGGTGACGCCGGCGGGCACATGGCGGTGGACCCGCGTCACCGCGGCGTTCACCTCGGCGATGCGTGCGTCACGCTCGTCCTCGGGAGCGATCTGCGCGAGCCGTACCGCGTCGAGCATGTCGAGCACCGCCGTCTCACGGTCTGTCTCGATCTGAGCCAGCCGATCGAGGTTGCGCGCGCTCGACGCCGACTGGAAGAACAGGTGTACCGCGACCGCTGCAAGGACGGGAGCGACGGCGCGCGACGCGGCGAAGATGCCCTCACCGAGCAGCCAGCCGTGCCAGGCGGCGAGAGCGCCGGACAGGACGCCGACGACGATCGCGCCGCCGAGCCAGCGCCCGTGCCCGGTCGGCGGACGGCCGCTCTCGAGCGCTCGGTCGGCTCGGCGCCGTCCCTCCCAGGCCAGGCCGATCACCAGGGCCTCGTAGGCGACACCGAGCGCGTAGCCGAGCTCTGGCCCCTCATAGGCGGCGATGGTGTGTGACATGCCGATGTAGGCCCAGGCCGAGAGCCCGAAGGCCCCCAGGAAGAATCCGGGGTTCCTGCGTATATCGGCGATGACCGCAGGAACGCGTCGGGGGCGCTTCTCCGATGCCATGATGGGTGTATCCCTTTCCGTCGGTACGGGTGGGTGAGTCTGGGGCGGGGCGCGTGATCGGATCTCGGCCGCCGTCGTGGTGCAAGGCTGATCTTGGACCATGTTGGGCCCTTTGTGCTCTTTCCGCAGGAGATCGAGGCCAACAGACCTCGCCGTCGGCCGTCCGGGACGAGCCGGGGCTGGTCATGGCGTCGTCGATCATGGGACGGGTGCTGCCGCCGGACGACGAGATGACGGATGTCATGCCGGACCGGTGACGCCTGACAGCGGACCCGGTGCCGGTCCCGCAGCAGAGTGTGGCCATGACATCGACACGCAGTCCCGCCATCGAGGCGAAGGGTCTCGTCAAGGAGTTTCGCGGTCCCGAAGGCGCTGTCCGCGCCGTCGACGGGCTTGACCTGGTGGTCTGGCCCGGCGAGGTCGTGGCCTTCCTCGGCCCGAACGGGGCGGGCAAGACCACCACGCTTGACCTGGTGCTCGGCCTGGCCGCGCCTACCTCCGGCACGGTCCGGGTCTTCGGCAAGAAGCCGGCCGGAGCCATCGCCGACGGCCAGGTGGCGGCCGCCCTGCAGGACGGCGGGTTCCTGCGCGACATCACCGTGTTCGAGACCGTCGAGCTGACCGCGGCCCTGTTCGGCCGGACCGGCTCCGTGACGCCCTTCCTGGAGCGCGCGGGGATCGCCCAGATCGCCCGCCGCAAGGTCGGCAAGTGCTCCGGCGGGCAGCAGCAGCGCCTGCGGTTCGCCATGGCGCTGGTCTCCGAACCGGACCTCCTGCTGCTCGACGAGCCCACCACCGGCATGGACGTGCAAGGGCGGCGCGACTTCTGGACCGCGATCCGGCACGACGCCGAGGCCGGACGCACCGTCGTGTTCGCGACGCACTACCTCCAAGAGGCAGACTCCTACGCCGACCGGATAGTCCTCGTCAGCCACGGTCGCGTGGTCGCGGACGGCACCGTGGCCGAGGTCAAGGCCCTCGCCGGCTCCAGCAACCTCGAGGACGTCTTCCTCGCCCTCACCGCGGACCGTGCCGATGGCACGACCACGGCCACCACTGCCGAAGGAGTCAACCGATGACCGCCACGCCACTGCCCGGAGCGACCCGGCCGACGTCGGGCAGCGCCACCCGCTCCACCGCACGGGCCGGCGCGGTCCGCACCTACCTGCGGCTCGAGCTGCGCCGCATGCTGCGCGACCGCCGCACCCTGCTCTTCTCGCTCCTGGTCCCGCCCGCCCTGTTCCTGTGGGTCGGGGCCTCCGCCGACAACCAGGCCACCGAGATCGGGCCCGGCACCAACCTCAGGGCCTCGCTCCTGGTCTCCATCGCATTGTTCGGCGCGCTGCTGACCGCGGCCTCTGGCGGTGCGGGCGTCGCCGTGGAACGCGCACAGGGCTGGACGCGACAGCTGCGCCTGACGCCCCTGGAGCCCTGGACCTACGTGCTCGTCAAGGTGCTGGCTTCGATGGCGGTCGGAGCCGTCTCCGTGCTCGTCACGTTCGCCGCCGGCTGGTTCGGCGGGGCGCAGATGCCCACCTCCGCCTGGGTGCTGTGCGCCCTCATCGCCTGGTGCGGCTCGTTCGTCTTCGCCGCGTTCGGCCTGCTCATGGGGTACGTGCTGCCCACGGAGAGCGTGCTCAAGCTCCTCAACCTGATCCTGGCGGCGCTCTCGTTCGCCGGCGGCCTGTTCCTGCCCTTCAACGACGGCACACCGATGGCCGCCGTCTCCCGGCTCATGCCCACCTACGGCCTGGCCGAGCTCGCCCGCGCGCCGCTGGGCAGCGGATCCTTCGAGATCGTCGCAGTCGTCAACGTGGTGGCCTGGGCAGCGATCTTCTTCGCCGGAGCTGCCTGGCGGTTCCGCAAGGACACGGCGCGGGTGTGAGGATGACCGCGTGACGACGCAACACGAACCCTCCGGCGGGCGGGCCGGGAACCGGGCGCCGAGACGTGCCTGGCTCGGCGCGCTGCTCGCCGCGACCTGGGTCGTCTTCCTCGCCGTACCACTGCGGGAGGCAGCCGGCGCCGCGACCGTCCCGATGCGCGTTCTCGGCGTGGCCGGCGTGGTGGGGCTCGCGGCACTCTTCGCCCGGTCGTTCGTCCGGCACTGGGCCGAGAGCACACCGACGCCGCGGACAGCCACCCTGCTCGTCGCCGCCCAGCTCGCCTGCGTCGCGCTGACCACGCTCGCCGCCGGACAGCAGGGTCTGGCCGGCCTCGTGCTCGTCACCGCCACCGTGATGATGTTCGCGTCCCTGCGGGCAGGTCTCGCCGTCGTCGCCGTGCTCGTGCTCGCCCTGCTGACCCTGCCCCGCACGGTCCCCGGCTGGCAGCCCGAGGACGGACTGGTGCTGACCGCACTGCTCGCCGGCGTCGCCATGTTCGCCTTCCGGCGGGCGACCGAGCGCAACCGCAGGCTGCACCGGGCGCAGGAAGAGATCGCAGCGCTCGCCGTCGCCCAGGAGCGCGACCGGATCTCCCGCGACATGCACGACATCCTTGGCCACTCCCTGACGGTCGTGTCCGTGAAGGGGGAGCTCGCCGCCCGCCTGCTGCGCAGCGGCCCGGACGGCGCCCCCGCACTCCCGCCAGGGGTCGAGCGAGCCGAGGCCGAGCTCACCGAGATCCAGGCGCTCGTCCGCTCGGCGCTCGCGGACATGCGGGGCATGGTGGCCGACGAACGCCAGGTCACGCTCGCGGGCGAGCTCGCCGCCGCCCGCTCGGCCTTCGACGCCGCGGGGATCACCGCCGACCTGCCCGGCGCGGTGGACGAGGTCGCCGAGAGGTACCGCGACGTGTTCGCCTGGGCGCTGCGCGAGGGCACCACCAACGTACTGAGGCACGCCGCCGCGCGTCGCGTGGTGGTCACCCTGGCTCCGGACGTCCTGGCGATCGACGATGACGGGCGGGGTCTTGGCGGGGGTGAGCAGGCGGCATCGGGCGGTGGCAACGGACTGAGAGGGCTGACCGAGCGGGCCAGGGGTGTCGGCCTGGTCGTGGAGACGGGGCCCAGCCCTCTGGGCGGCATGCGCCTCGCGGTGCACGCACCGGACTCCGCCGTGCTCGCCTCCGCCGCACCCGAGGGAGAGGGCTCCGCATGATCCGGCTGCTGCTGGCCGACGACCAGGCCCTCGTACGTGGCGCGCTCGCCGCGCTGCTCGACCTGGAGCCGGACCTCGAGGTCGTGGCCCAGGTGGGGCGGGGCGACGAGGTCGTCGCCGCCGCACGGGAGACGCGGGCCGACATCGCCCTGCTCGACGTCGAGATGCCAGGGCTGGACGGGATCGCCACGGCCGCAGCGCTCGCCGCGGGCCTGCCGGGCTGCCGGTCGCTGATCGTGACCACGTTCGGGCGGCCTGGCTACCTCCGGCGCGCTCTGGACGCGGGAGCCAGCGGATTCGTGGTCAAGGACACGCCCTCCGAGCAGCTCGCCGACGCCGTGCGCCGCGTGCACTCGGGGCTGCGCGTCGTCGACCCCGACCTGGCGGTCGCGTCGGTCATGGTGGGGAACAGCCCGCTCACCGAGCAGGAGTCCCGCGTCCTGGCCCTTGCCGCCGACGGTGGGACCGCGGCGCAGGTCGCGGGCGAGGCCCACCTGTCGGAGGGCACGGTGCGCAACTACCTGTCCTCCGCCATGGGCAAGACGGGCGCGCGCACGAGGGCCGAGGCGGTGCGGATCGCGCGGGACAACGGGTGGTTGTGAGCCGCGGCGGGCGGGTCACCCGGCGGGAACGTAGTCGGCCGGCATGGTGGACGTGGTGCTGAACTCGGCGGAACGGTAGCCCTCCCGCTGCGCCGTCACCGTCACGGTCACGCGGTTTCCCTTGTGGCTGCCGCGAACCCACATGCTCGGACCGACCGTGTACCCCGCCTCTCCCTCCTGCGTGATCGTCTCGCCGCTGTCGATGTCGACCCAGGCCCAGGTGTAGGTGACGTCCGGGTCCTGCTCGATGCCGCAGTGGGCCAGCCAGCCCGCGTGCTCCACGCCCGGGCGCAGGGTGATCGAGCAGGACGGCCGCTGCACCGACGGCTGAGGCACCGTGGCGGTGGCGTCGGAGAGCACCACCGCCTTGGTGTACCCCGACCGGGCGGCGGTGAGCCTGACCTGGACGGACTTGCCCACGTCGTCGAGCGCGACGGTGTAGGTGCACGACCCGAGGTTGTCCCGCTCCTCGCCGCCGATGCTCCACAGGCACTTGGTGGCGGCCGGCTGCGGGGTCCAGCCGGTCGCCTCCGCGCTGATCTTCTGGCCTACCTGGATCTGCGCCGGGATCGTCACGGCGCCCGGCTGGAACCGAGCCGGGGCCGCGTCCTGCTCACTGGTGGGCGTGGCACCCTGCTCGCCGACGGGCGTGGCGACAGGAGAGCTCTCGGGTGTCGCCGACGGTTTCGGCTTCTTCGCGGTCGGGCTGGGCTCACCGGACGGGCCGGCCGACGTCGACACCTCGACCTGGGGCGTGGCGACCACAGGCGTGTCGTCGGAAGCCAGGAAGTGCACGACCGCCGCCGCGACGCCGCCGCCGGCCAGCACCAGACCTGCCGCGACCAGACCGGTCAGGACTCTGCGACGTACCCGGTCCGACGACCGGGGTGCCTCCGGGCGGCCCGGCGTGGTCGTGGCAGCGGACGACGTCTCGGTACGCAGCACCGTGTCCTCGTCGGGCAGTCCGGGGCCTGTCGGCCCGGTGCCGGCGGGCTCGGCGGACGGCGGGTCGGCGAGCGACGCGAGCACCCCCGACGTCGTCGGACGCCCGGCGGGATCCTTGGCCAGGCAGGCGCCGACCAGGTGATGCAGGCCGGGCGGCAGGGCGTCGAGGTGGGGCGTCTCGTGCACGATCCGGTAGGTGACCGTCGCGAGGCTGCCCGTTCCGAACGGCGGGGTCCCGGCCGCCGCGAGGTGGGTGACGGCGCCGAGCGACCACACGTCGGTGGCGGCGGTGACAGCTTCGCCCCGGGCCTGCTCGGGCGACATGAACTGTGGAGTCCCCGGCTGCATGCCCGTGGTGGTCAACGACGTGGCGTCCGACTCGAAGACGATGCCCATGTCGATCAGCACCGGCCCGTCGGGACCGAGCAGCACGTTGGCGGGCTTGACGTCGCGGTGGACGAGCCCTTCGCGATGGATCGCGTCGAGGGCCTCGGCAAGACCGGTGACGAGCTCGCGGACGGCCTCCTCGGGCAGGCTCCCCACCTCGGCGATGGCCTGCGCCAGGGTGGGCCCTGGCACGTACTCGGTGGCCAGCCAGGGCCTGGGCGCGTCGACGTCGAAGTCCACGACGGCCGCCGTGCGGCGGCTGCGCACCTTCGTCGCGGCCGACACCTCGCGGCGGAAGCGGGCCCGGAACTCGCTCTCGTCGGTGCGTTCCGGGTGGATGACCTTGATCGCGAGCAGACGGCCGCTCCGGGTGGCTCCGAGATACACCACGCCCATGCCGCCCTGACCCAGCCGGCCGCGGATCTCGTAGCCGCCCAGCTCTGACGGGTCGTCGGCGGTGGGCGGCGTGGGCTCAGTTGTGCGGACGCGGCGCGTCACGTCGGACAGCACGGGGGACTCCCTCGGGTCGGGTGTGCTCGCTCGGGAACGCCGGCAGGTCGCCTCGCTCGCCGCACGGCGCAAGGAGCGTATCGGAACTGGTCCCGGTGCTCGGCCCGTACCCTGCGCTGCACCCTTTGTCAGCCGCCGCTGACGCTCAGCGGCTGCACCCTTCGTCAGCCGCCGCTGACGCTCAGCTCTGCCTCGCGCAGCTTGGCCTCGAACTCCTCCGAGAGGTCCCGGGAGTCGAGCCAGCCGTACGGCAGGTGCGGCGTCTTGGGTGAACCGGCACGACCGCGCGGGCCCTCGGCGTCGTCCCCCGGGTAGGGGGCGTCCAGGTCGAGGGCGTCGAGCCGCTCCCGCAGCTCCGCCAGGGTGTCGACGAGTGCCAGCTCGTGCCGCTTCTCGCCACCGACCGCGTAGCCCTTGAGGTACCAGGCCATGTGCTTGCGCAGGTCGCGCATGCCCTTGCCCTCGTCGCCGTCGAAGTAGTCGATCATGAGCCGGCCGTGCCGGTAGATCGTGTCGGCGACCTCGCGCAGGCCTGGGCGGACCCGCAGGTCGGAGCCGTTGAACGCGGCCGCGAGGTCGGCGAACAGCCAGGGGCGGCCCTGACAGCCCCTGCCGACGACGCCGCCGTCGGCCCCGGTCTGCTCGACCATGCGCAGCGCGTCCTCAGCGGACCAGATGTCGCCGTTGCCGAGCACCGGCACGGTGCGCACAGCCTCCTTGAGGCGCGCGATGGCGTCCCACTCGGCCTGCCCGGAGTAGTGCTGTGCGGCGGTGCGGGCGTGCAGGGCGACGGCGGCGACGCCCAGCGACTCCGCGGTCCGGCCGGCCTCCAGGTAGGTCAGGTGGTCGTCGTCGATGCCCTTGCGCATCTTGATCGTGACGGGCACGCCGTACGGCGCCGCCGCGTCGACCGCCGCCTTCACGATGTCCGTGAACAGCTGCTTCTTCCAGGGCAGCGCGGCCCCGCCACCCTTGCGGGTCACCTTGGGCACCGGACAGCCGAAGTTCAGGTCGATGTGGTCGGCGCGGTCCTCGCCGGCGATGATCTTCACCGCGGCGCCCACGGTGGCCGGGTCCACGCCGTACACCTGGACGGAGCGCGGTGTCTCGTCCTCGCCGAACGTCACGATCCGCAGCGCCTCGACGTTGCGCTCCACGAGCGCCCGGCTGGTGACCATCTCGGCGACGTACAGGCCCGGGTCGAACCCTGTCGACCGCCCTGCCTCACGGCACAGCGTCCGGAACGCGGTGTTGGTCACCCCGGCCATGGGTGCGAGCACGACCGGTGTGTTCACCGTGAGCGGCCCGATCTGGAGGGGCTTGAGCACAGGGGCGCCCGACGTCGGGCGGGCTGTCGCGGGCGTCGGGAGGGTGGTGTCGAGGGCGGAGGTCACCGCCCCATTGTGTCGCACGCCGCCAGGCTCCCGCAGCGACCCGGACCACACCGGTGGACAGGGCCCGCAGGCACGCCGCGCCGGCTCTAGATACCGGCGGCGATGAGCCTGTTCAGTGCGACATCGATCGCGGAGACCTGCTCGCTCTCCTTGCTCAGTCCAGGTGCGACGAGCAGGACCGAGCTGTAGACGCCGTCGACGCACGCCTGGCCGCTGATCGCCTGCGGTGCCTCGCCGTCCGGAAGCAGGTTGACGAGCCTGTCGGTCCCAGGCTCTCTGCCGGAGATCTCCGACATCACGGAGAACATGTCGCAGGCCGCGGCGGGGTCGACCGCACCCGACTCGATGAGCTCGATGCCCTCGTCGATCCGCGCCAGGTTCTCCTCGCGGAGTCCCGGAGCCTGCTTGATCTCGTCGAGGACTGCCGGCAGCGCCACCGCCCACTCGACGGCGGGTGCCTGAATGACCTGGACCTTCACGTCGCCGTCCTGCCACTGGCAGGCAGGCACCGCGCCGACGGTGGTCTCCTGGTGCTCGGTCATCGGACCGCCGGCCAGGTCCGCGACCGTCTCGGCATCCAGGGCGTCGCACGGCCCGTCGTCACCAGGCGTCGTCGCGGTCGCTCCGGAGGCCGACGCCGTGGGGCTTGCAGCGTCCCCGGTGTCCGGCGGTGCGGTACAGCCGACGAGGAGGGGGAACAGGGCGAGGGCGACGGCGGACGACACGACCGTGGGGATACGCACTGGCGAATCCAACCACAGGGCAGGCAACCGTCATTGAGTACGGGTCGCCCGCCGTCGGGAGGTCGCCGAGCTGACCATGTACCTGCTGCCACACGGGGCCCTCATCTGGCAGCAAGTACATGGTCAGCTCGGTCGACGCCGGCCGGGCGCCGGCCGGCACCTGACCCGCCGCATCTTTTGCCGACCGGATACACCCGTGTATCTAATGGCGTTGCCGGGGCATCGAGGGGCGCGAGGCCACTGGACACGTGGACCGGAAACATCCGACCGCCATGGGGGTCTCCCGATGCAGGCCGACGACCGCACGCAGAAACGCACGGCGAAGCTCAGTGTCGGCACGCTCACGGCGATGGTGGTCGGGTCGATGGTGGGCGCGGGAGTGTTCTCGCTCCCGAGCCGGTTCGCCGGCGAGACCGGGGTGCTCGGCGCGCTCATCTCCTGGCTGGTGGCGGGCACCGGCATGCTGATGCTGGCCTTCGTGTTCCAGCGGCTCGCGATGCGCAAGCCCGACCTCGACTCAGGTGTCTACGCCTACGCGAAGGCTGGGTTCGGTGAGTATCTCGGCTTCTTCTCGGCGTTCGGCTACTGGGCGAGCGCGTGCGTCGGCAACGTCACCTACTGGATCCTCATCATGTCGACGGTCGGTGCGGTGCTGCCCGTTCTGGGGGAGGGCGACACGCTCGTCTCGTTCGCCGCGTCGACGGCGTGCGTGTGGCTGTTCTACCTGCTCGTCCGCCGTGGTGTGAAGGAGGCGGCGACGATCAACCGCATCGTCACCGTCGCCAAGGTGCTGCCGATCATCGCGTTCGTGCTGATCGCGATCTTCCTGCTGGACGTGCAGGTGCTGATGGACAACTTCGAGGGCTACGGGAGCACCGGCCCGCTTTTCGAGCAGGTCCGGGGCACCATGCTCGCCACGGTCTTCGTCTTTCTCGGCGTCGAGGGGGCGAGCGTCTACTCGCGCCACGCACGGCGCAGGGAGGACGTCGGCAGGGCCACCGTCCTCGGGTTCCTGATGGTGCTCGCGATCTTCGCCTCGGTCACCATCGTGTCCTACGGCATCCTGCCGATGGAGGAGCTCGCCGAGCTGCGCCAGCCGTCGATGGCGGGCGTGCTCGAGGCGGCCGTGGGCGGCTGGGGAGCCGCGTTCGTGAGCGTCGGTCTCATCGTCTCGGTGCTCGGTGCGTACCTCGCCTGGACCCTCATGTCCTCCGAGGTGCTGTACGTCGCCGCCAAGGACGGCGACATGCCGCGCTTCCTCGCCCGGTCGGACGCGAACGACGTGCCACGGTCCGCGCTCCTGCTGACGACGATCCTGATCCAGGTGATGCTCCTCGTCACGCTGGTGTCCGACGACGCGTTCACGTTCGCGCTGGACCTGACGAGCGCGCTCTCGCTCATCCCGTTCCTGCTCGCCGCCGGGTACGCGCTCAAGCTGGCCGCGGGCCGCGGCGGACCGGCGCACGGCAGCCCGACGGTGCGCGACCTCGTCATCGCGGTGGCCGCCGTGCTCTACACCGCGTTCCTGCTGTTCGCCGCCGGGCTGACGTTCGTGCTGCTGTCGTTCGTGATCTATGCCCCGGCGACGATCCTCTTCGCCATGACCCGTCGCGAGCAGGGCAGGCGGGTGTTCAGCAGGGGCGAGCTGGTGATCTTCGTCGTGTCCGTGATCGGCGGGCTGGCCGGCGTCGTCGCGCTCGCCACGGGCGCGATCTCCATCTGACCCGGCCGCGACGCCCTGCGGCCGGTACCCACCGGGAGGAAGGCACACCATGACCATCCAGAGCGGCGACACACCACTACCCTCGGCGGCCTACGGAGTGCACTCCGAGGTGGGACGCCTCCGCAAGGTGCTCGTCTGCCGGCCGGGGCTCGCCCACCGGCGGCTCACCCCCACGACCTCGGACGACCTGCTCTTCGACGACGTGCTCTGGGTGGACAAGGCGATCGAGCACCACGCAGGGTTCGTCGCCGACCTGCGGTCGCGCGGCGTCGACGTCGTCGAGCTGCACGACGTGCTCGCCGAGACGGTGCAGGTGCCGGGGGCACGGGACTGGTTGCTGGACCGCAAGATCGTGCCGGGGATCGTGGGGTCGGGCCTGATCGACCCGACCAGGGAGTTCCTCGAGGGACTGGTGCCCGCACAGCTCGCGGAGTACCTGATCGGCGGGCTGGCCACCCACGACGTGCCGGACCTGCCTGCGGCGTACCGGTCGCTGGCCGAGTACACGGCCGACTCGCGCGAGTACCTCATGGCCCCGGTACCCAACACCCTGTTCACGCGCGACACGACCTGCTGGCTGTACGGCGGGGTGACGCTCAACCCGCTGTACTGGCCGGCGCGACACGACGAGACGCTGCTGATGAAGGCCGTCTACGAGTTCCACCCCGACTTCGTCGGCTCGACGGTCTGGTGGGGCGACCCGGAGACCGACCACCAGCGGGCGACGCTCGAGGGCGGCGACGTGATGCCCGTCGGCAACGGCACGGTGCTGGTGGGCATGAGCGAGCGCACGTCACGGCAGGCGATCACGCAGGTCGCCGAGGCGCTGTTCGAGCGAGGCGCCGCCGAGCAGGTGATCGTCGCCGGCATGCCCAAGCTGCGCGCTGCCATGCACCTGGACACGGTCATGACGTTCGCCGACGTCGACACGGTCACCGTCTACCCGCGCATCGTGGGGGCCATCCACCCGTTCGTGCTGCGGCCGGGCTCGGGCGGCGGTCTCTCCGTCATCGACGAGGGCAGCGCGACGTTCCTTGAGGTCGTGGCAAGGGAGACCGGCCTCGGCGCGCTGCAGGTCATCGAGACCGGCGGCGACGTCTACGAGTCGGAGCGCCAGCAGTGGGACAGCGGCAACAACGCCGTGGCGGTCGAGCCGGGCGTGGTGTTCACCTACGACCGCAACACGACCACCAACGACCTGCTGCGCAAGGCGGGCATCGAGGTGATCGAGATCAACGGCGCGGAGCTCGGCCGCGGCCGGGGCGGCGGCCACTGCATGACGTGCCCGATCATCCGCGACCCGGCCTGAGTGGTGGGCGCGCCGGAACGCGCGCCCACCACGGGTTGTCAGCCGCGGAGCCAGACCGTCGTGTCCGACGGGACGGCGACGGCGTCCGACGACGTGTCGAGGTCGCCGGAGGCCACCAGCACCTGTGCGTCGGCAGGCAGCACGAGCGGCTCGGCGCCCAGGTTGGCGAGCACGACGACGCCGGCCACGCGGAAGGCGACGACGTCGGGGGAGTCGGCAAGGGCGTCCACCCACGAGAGCGTGCTCCCGCCGACCTTCTCGGCCCGGCGCAGCTCGAGCGCCGTCCGGTACATCTCGTACGTCGAGCCCTCGACGCCGTACTGCCGGTCGGCCGCCAGGTCGGCGTAGACGTCCGGCTGCGGCAGCCAGGTCTTGCCGGTGGAGCCGAACCCGTTGCCCGGCGCACCGCCGACCCACGGCAGCGGCACCCGGCAGCCGTCGCGGCCGGGCTCTGCGCCGTCGGTCCGGAAGAACGACGGGTCCTGGCGCACCTCTGCGGGCAGCGCGGTGTGGTCCGGCAGGCCCAGCTCCTCGCCCTGGTACAGGTACGCGGAACCCGGCAGGCCGAGCATCAGCAGCGTCGCGGCCCGGGCACGGCGCAGGCCGAGCTCGGCGTCGGGCTGCGGGTCGGTCGCCGCGATGCCGTTGAGCTGGCGGCCCCCGATCTCGGCCAGGCCGAAGCGCGAGACGTGCCGTACGACGTCGTGGTTGGACAGCACCCAGGTGGTCGGGGCGTCGACGGCGTCCATCGTGCTGTACGAGACGTCGACGACGGTGCGCAGCCGCGCGGCGTCCCACGGGGCCGTGAGGAACGAGAAGTTGAACGCCTGGTGCATCTCGTCGGGACGCACGTAGCGGGCCAGGCGGCTCAGCGGCTCCACCCAGGCCTCGGCCACCAGGCAGCGGTCGCCCGGGTACTCCTCGAGGACCCGGTGCCAGGAGCGGTAGATCTCGTGCACGCCGTCCTGGTCGAACATCGGGCCGTTGTGCCCGGCGCCCGTGGAGCCGTCCTCGGGCGCGCCCGGGTCGGTGGCAGGCACGTCGCCCTCCGCGACGGTGCCCTCGACCATCGACACCTGGCCCTCCCAGTCGGGCAGGCCGGCCGCCTTGATCATGCCGTGCGCGACGTCGACGCGGAACCCGTCGACACCCCGGTCGAGCCAGAACCGCAGCACCGCCTCGAACTCCTCGCGGACCTCCGGGTTCTCCCAGTTCAGGTCCGGCTGCGAGGTGTCGAACAGGTGCAGGTACCACTGGGGTCCGACGGGGCCGTCATCCTCGCGCGGCTCCAGCCGGGTCCATGCGGCACCGCCGAAGATGGACTGCCAGTTGTTCGGCGGCTCGTCGCCGGCCGGGCCGCGCCCGTCGCGGAACATGTACCGCTCGCGGGCGGCCGACCCGGGGGCCGCCGCCAGCGCCTCCTGGAACCAGACGTGCTGGTCGGAGGAGTGGTTGGGCACGAGGTCGACGATGACCTTGAGGCCGCGCCCGTGGGCGCCGTCGAGCATCTCGTCGAAGTCCGCGAGGGTGCCGAACAGCGGGTCGATGTCGCGGTAGTCGGCGACGTCGTAGCCCGCGTCCTTCTGGGGGGAACGGTAGAACGGGCTCAGCCAGACGGCGTCGACCCCCAGCTGCTTCAGGTGGTCCAGCTTGGAGGTGACGCCCGGCAGGTCGCCGATCCCGTCGCCGTCACCGTCCGCGAACGAGCGCGGATAGACCTGGTAGATCACAGCGTCGCGCCACCACTCGCTGTTTCCGGCGGGGGTGTGGACGACGGCTCCGGCGCTGAGGTCATCGGTGGTGGGCGGGGCAGTACGTGTCACGTGTCGCGTCCTCGTGTGTCGGGGGGCAGGTCGGTTGTAACGCTTGCTGCAAGCGTACGGGAGAGAACTAGCTCCGCGGAGCAGCCGGGGCAGCGCCGGTGGAGCCGCGCACCACGAGCTCGGGCGTGAACAGCAGCTCCGAGCGGGGCGCTCGCTCGCCGTGGATCTCGGTGAGCAGGGCGCTGACGGCGGCGTGCGCCATGTCGGCGACCGGCTGGCGCACCGTGGTCAGCGGCGGGTCGGTGAACGCGACCAGGGGGGAGTCGTCGTACCCCACGACGCTCACGTCGTCCGGCACGGACAGGCCGCGCGAGTGTGCGGCGCGCACCGCGCCGAGCGCCATCAGGTCGGAGCCGCAGACGACGGCGGTGTGGCCGGAGTCGAACAGCTCGCCCGCCGCCGCCTGGCCCCCCTCGAGCGTGTAGAGGGTCAGTGCAACGTGCTCCCGTGCCTCCTGCTCGGTGGCCGCGAGGCCGTGCCGCACGAGCTGTGCCCCGAACGCCTCGATCTTGCGCTTGGCCGGCACGAACCGGTCGGGACCGATCGCCATGCCGATGCGGCGGTGCCCGAGGGTCACCAGGTGGCGGACGGAGAGCTCGACGCTCGCGGCGTCGTCGGGGGAGACGAACGGGGCGTCGATGCCTGCCGCGTAGCCGTTGATCAGCACGATAGGCAGCCCGCGCCCGCGTAGCCGCTGGTAGCGCTCGGTCGACGCCCGCGTGTCGGCGTGCTTGCCCGAGACGAACACGATGCCGTCCACCGCGTGGTCGATGAGGGTCTCGACGTACTCGTCCTCGGTGGTGCCGCCCGGTGACTGGGTGCACAGCAGCGGCGTGTAGCCGCGCGAGGCAAGCTGCGACTCGATGGCCTGCGCGAACGCGGGGAACACCGGGTTGGACAGCTCGGGCACCACCAGGCCGATGAGGCCTGCGGGCCGGGCGCGCAGCGCGGACGGGCGCTCGTAGCCGAGCACGTCCAGGGCCGCGAGCACGGCCTGGCGGGTCTCGCCGGCGACGCCGGGCTTTCCGTTCAGTACGCGCGACACGGTCGCGGTAGAGACCCCTGCCTGCTCGGCGAGGTCGGTCAGTCGGGTGCGCACGACTGGCAGCCTAAGTGACATGTCATGTCCTCGTCCCCGGTGATGGGCGGGTGTCGGCGCCCCGCTGTCGCCGCCGGTGCCCACGACCGGCTGCAAGCGATGCTGAAACTTTATCGCAACGGCTTGCAAGATTGCCGGACCCGGCCTTACGGTTCGTGGCATCGAACCAAGGCCCGCCTCGGGCCGCGAACACCGGGAGTGACGATGCGACGGAGCATCCTGACCGCCGCTGCGCTGACCGCGACGCTGGCGCTGGCCGCCTGCTCGGGCGGCGCGGAGGAACCAGCCGGCGAGGAGTCGTCGGCACCGCCGGACGGGACGGGGTCCACCCTCACCGTCTGGGTGGACGAGACCCGCCAGGCCGCCGTCGAGGACGCAGCGGCCGGCTTCGAGGAGTCGACGGGCGCCGAGGTCGAGGTGGTCCTGAAGAACTTCGAGGACATCCGCCCCGACTTCCTGGCCCAGGTGCCTACCGGCAAGGGCCCGGACATCACCGTGGGCGCGCACGACTGGCTGGGGGAGCTCACGACCAACGGCGTGGTGGCCCCGATCGAGCTCGGCGACACGGCCGCGGCGTTCGAGCCGGTGTCCGTCGCGGCGTTCACGCAGGACGACCAGGTCTACGGCCTGCCCTACGCGGTGGAGAACATCGCGCTCATCCGGAACACCGAGCTCGCCCCCGAGGCTCCCGCCACGTGGGACGACGCCATCGCGGCCGGCAAGGACGCCGACACCAAGTACCCGCTGCTGATCCAGACCTCCACCGAGGGCGACCCCTACACGTTCTACCCGCTGCAGATGTCGTTCGGCGCCCCGGTCTTCGAGCAGAACGAGGACGGCTCCTACCAGCCGGAGCTCGCGCTCGGCGGCGAGGGCGGCACGGAGTTCGCGGAGTGGCTGGCCGAGCAGGGCGAGGCCGGCACGCTGAGCACCGATGTCACCTACGACATCGCGGTGGCGGCCTTCGCCAAGGGGGAGTCGCCGTTCATCGTGGGCGGCCCGTGGATGCTGGAGCAGTTTGCGGACCTCGACCTGTCGATCGACCCGATCCCGAGCGCCGGCGGCGAGCCCGCCCTCCCGTTCGTGGGGGTCGCCGGCTTCTACGTGAGCGCGCAGAGCGAGAACGCGCTGCTCGCCAACGACTTCCTGGTCAACCACATGGCCACCGCCGAGGCGCAGCTCGCGCTGTACGAGGCGGGTGACCGGCCGCCGGCCCTGATCGAGGCCGCCGACACCGCCTCGGAGGACCCGATCACCGCGGGCTTCCGCGAGATCGGCGCTGAGGCGGTGCCGATGCCGTCGCTGCCCGAGATGGGCGCCGTGTGGGCGTACTGGGGCGTGACCGAGGCCGCGATCGTCTCCGGCAAGTCCGACCCGGTCAAGGCCTGGGACAAGATGGTCGCCGACATCCAGGGCGAGATCGGTTGATGATGCAGCCTGTGACCCGGGGCTCCGGTCGGACCGGCTGGAGCCCCGGGTTTCTCGTCAAGCTCGTCCTGATCGCGCTGGTCGACGCCCTCGGCGTGTACGCCGTCCTCGCCGCGTGGGGCGCCGAGTCGTGGGGCCTCCTCGCCGCGATGGTGGCGCTGCTGCTCGCGGCGAACTGGGCCTACTTCAGCAAGCGCGCCCTTCCGCTGAAGTACATCTTGCCGGGGCTCGCGTTCCTGCTCGTCTACCAGGTGTACGTGGTCGCCTACACGGGCTACGTCGCGTTCACCAACTACGGTGACGGGCACAACTCCACCAAGGAGCAGGCCGTCGAGGCCCTCCTGGTGCAGAACGAGCGCCGGGTGGAGGGCTCGCCGTCGTCCCCCCTCACCGTGGTGGCGGCTGGTGAGACCCTCGGCTTCGCGATCGTCTCGCCCGAGGGCGGTGTGCGGGCGGGCACGGCCGACGAGCCGCTCACCGCCGTCGACGGCGCCGCGGTGGACGCCGGTCAGGTCACTGCCCTCCCCGGGTACGAGGTGCTGGAGTACGCCGAGGTCCTTGAGCGGCAGCAGGAGGTCACCGACCTGCGCGTGCCCGTGTCGGAGGACCCGAACGACGGCTCGATCCGCACCCAGGACGCCCGCACCGGGTACGTCTTCACGTCCACGCTGACGTACGACGCCGCGTCGGACACCATGACCGACACGACCACGGGCGTGACGTACACGCCGAACGACGACGGCCAGTTCGAGGCCGCCGACGGCACGACCCTGCCGGTGGGCTGGCGCGTGCTCGTCGGCCTGGACAACTTCGTCACCGCGTTCGGCGACGACCGGTACGCGGGCCCGTTCGCCAAGATCCTCCTGTGGACGTTCGCGTTCGCGGTGATCTCGGTGGCCTCGACGTTCCTGCTCGGCCTGTTCCTGGCGATCGCGTTCAACGACGCGCGCCTGCGGGGGCGGCGCTTCTACCGGACGCTGGTGATCCTGCCGTACGCGATCCCGGGTTTCCTCGCGGCCCTGCTGTGGTCGGGGATGCTCAACCGGTCGTACGGGTTCGTCAACGAGGTGCTGCTCGGCGGAGCCGAGGTCCCGTGGCTCACGGACCCGGTGCTCGCCAAGCTGGCGGTGCTCGGCGTGAACCTGTGGCTCGGTTTCCCGTACATGTTCCTCATCTGCACCGGCGCGCTGCAGTCCCTGCCGGGTGACGTGCTGGAGGCCGCGAGGATCGACGGCGCGGGCCGGTGGCGCACCTGGCGGTCCATCACCCTGCCGCTGCTGCTGGTCGCGACGGCGCCGCTGCTCATCTCCAGCTTCGCCTTCAACTTCAACAACTTCACGCTGATCTACATGCTCACCGGGGGCGGGCCACGGTTCGACGACGCCTCGGTGCCGCTGGGGCACACCGACATCCTCATCTCGATGGTCTACTCGGTCTCCGGGCTCGACGGGACGGCGGCCAAGGACTACGGCCTGGCCAGCGCCCTGTCGATCGTCATCTTCGTGGTGGTCGCGACCATCTCCGCCCTCGCGTTCCGGCGCACCCGCTCGCTCGAGGAGATCGCCTGATGAGCACGACGACCGCCCCCGCGACCCGCCGCGTCGCCCTGCCCCGCCGCACCTCCCCGGCGCGCTGGTTCTCCGACCTCGGCTGGCGCCACCTCGTCGGGGTGCTCGCCGTGGCCTACGCGGGCTTCCCGCTCGTGTACGTCGTGTCGGCCTCGCTGGCCGAGGGCGGCACGCTCACCGGCTCCAACGACCTGTTCGCCTCGGTGTCGAGCGCCAACTACGTGGCGCTCGGCGGCACGAAGTTCTGGACCTGGATGGGCAACACCCTCGTGGTGGCGGTCGCCACCGGGGCAGGGACAGTGCTCATGGGCGCCGCCGCGGCCTACGCCTTCTCCCGGTTCCGGTTCAGCGGACGCCGGGTGGGGCTCACCGCCCTGCTGATCATCCAGATGTTCCCGCAGATGCTCGCGTTCGTGGCGATCTTCCTGCTGCTCATCTCGCTCGGCGACGTCGTACCGGTGCTCGGGCTCGACTCCAAGCTGTCGCTGATCTGCGTGTACCTCGGTGGCGCGCTCGGCGTGAACACGTTCCTCATGTACGGGTTCTTCAACACGGTGCCGCGCGAGATCGACGAGGCCGCGAAGATCGACGGCGCCTCGCACGCGCAGATCTACTGGACCATCGTGCTGCGCCTGACCGCGCCGATCCTCGCCGTGGTGGGGCTGCTCAGCTTCATCGCGACGTTCGGCGAGTTCATCATCGCGCGCGTGCTGCTGCAGTCGGAGGAGAGCTGGACGCTCGCCGTCGGGCTCTACGGCTGGGTGTCGTCGCTGCAGGACGCGAACTGGGGCCTGTTCACCGCGGGCGCCGTCGTCTCGGCGCTGCCGGTGCTCGCGCTGTTCCTGTTCCTGCAGAAGTACATAGTGGGCGGCCTGACGGCGGGGTCGGTCAAGGGCTGACCAGCCGGCTGCTCCGACGGCGGTGCCGAACCGCAAGTTACGAGTCCTTCGCGACCCCTGCCGGTGCCGAACCGCAAGTTACGAGTCACCAGTGGGGCCGAGCCGCAACAGGCAGGTCCATTGGGGGCTCGGCAGACTCGCAACCTTCGGTTGGAGTGATCGGCTGACACGCAAGTTGCGGTTCGTCGCTGCAGGTCGGTTGATGAGACGTCTTGGTTGCGGTTCGACACCGCCAGTAGGCCGTCACGGCGGCCAACGTGTCGAGCCGCGAGTTGCGCGCCCGCCGTGGCTGGCGTCGCCGTCGGGCCGCAGACGCCGAACCGCATGTTACGAGTCCGTCGCGGCCAACGTCGGCGTCGAACCGCATGTTACGAGTCCATCGCGGCCGACATCGGTGCCGAACCGCAAGTTACGAGTCGCCAATGGAGCCGAACCGCGACGGGAACGTTCATCGGACCCTGAGTGGACGCGTAACTTTCGGGTCGGCGACCATGCGGACGTTGAACCTGCGGTTCGGCGCGCGGAACCGCGATCCGTCCCACCGCCCGAGCCCCCCGACCTTGCCAGAGCCCCCGACCCGGCCCGGCCCAGCACGACCTTCCGGACATCACACCGAGGAGCCCGGCGTGACCAGACGGCGGTGCAGCGCCTGCGCCGACAGGTCCGTGAGCGACGCGACCTGGTCGACGACGACGCGCAGGCGGCCGGCGTCGTCGGCCGCTGCCCGCCAGTCCGCGGCGAACGGCGTCTCCAGCTCGTCGGGGGCACGGTCGGCGAGCACGCCGACCAGCTCGGCCAGGATCTCCCGCTCCCGCAGGTAGCGGGGCTCCTGGCCGCGCGGCGCCATGACGTAGGCGACGGCGATGCCCTTGAGCGCGAGGATCTCGTGCTCGGTCTCGGCGGGCACCACGAGCCGGGCGGCGTAGCGGGTGAGGTCGCCCTCGCCGAACTCGGCTCGCGTCGCGCTGATCGCCGAGCCGATGAACCGGCCGATGAGCTGGCTCGTCATGTCCTTGAGCGAGGCGAGGGACCTGCGTGAGCCGTCGAAGGCCCGGACCAGGTGCCCGACGCCGCGCAGGTAGTCCTGCAGCCGCCCGATGGCCGCGTCGATGGCGTCCTCGGTGTACCACTCGCCGTACCAGGCGCGCACGTACGCGGCTACCCGCGCCCGCTCCTCGGCGTCCGCCATGAGGTCCAGGTCGATACGGCCGGCCACCACGCCGTCCTCGACGTCGTGCACCGAGTAGCTGATGTCGTCGGCGAGGTCCATGACCTGGGCCTCGAGGCACTTCACGCCGTCCGGCGCGTCCTGGCGGAGCCACGTGAAGACGGGGAGGTCGTCGGCGTAGACGCCGAACTTGCGGCTCGCCGTGCCGTCCGGTCGTGCGGGGCCGGCCCCGTAGGCCCAGGGGTACTTGACGCTCGCGTCGAGGCTCGCGCGGGTGAGGTTGAGGCCGGCGGGGGTGTCGTCGTCGGCGAGGACCTTCGGCTCGAGCCGGGTCAGCAGGCGCAGGGTCTGCGCGTTGCCCTCGAAGCCGCCGATCGGCTCGGCGATCTCGGCGAGCGCCGTCTCGCCGTTGTGCCCGAAGGGCGGGTGCCCGAGGTCGTGGGTGAGGCATGCGGTGTCGACCACGTCGGGGTCGCAGCCCAGGGAGCGGCCCATGCCGCGACCCACCTGCGCGACCTCGAGGGAGTGGGTCAGCCGGGTGCGCACGAAGTCGTCGTGCCCCGCGCCGAGCACCTGGGTCTTGGCGCCGAGGCGCCGCAGCGCGGAGGAGTGCACCACGCGGCCCCTGTCGCGTTCGAAGGGGGTACGGGCCTCGGACTTGGGCGGTTCGGACACCCAGCGCTCGACGTCCTGCGCGCTGTACGACGGCGGGATGCTCTTCCCGAGGGCTTGCTCCACGCCACCACTCTAGCCACGCGGGTCGACATCCCCGGAATCCGGCCCCGCTGCCGCTCGTCTGCCGGCCGTCGGACGTGGTCGGCGGAGGCAGGTGCTCGGCCACTGCCTCCGCCGCGGCGGTCCTACTTGTTGTTGCTGTACCAGCTCAGGCCACCGGGAAGGTTGATCGAGTGCTTCTTGGTCCGGGAGTTCCAGGTCCAGGGACCGATCTTGAAGCTCATGGACGACAAACCCTTCTGGGTGATGTTGAACTTGAGCGGGCCGAGCGACAGCCTCTTGCGATACCGGATTCCCATGTTCCTGACTTTCCTCCTCGGGTCGGGGCAAAGCGTACCGAACTGCACGAGCCCGGCAAACCGCTCCCCGCCCGGAAGCTGACCGCAGCAGTCGTCCCGACACGGTCAACGGGGCGGTCCGGTCAGTCGCGGTCCGCTACCCAGGCGTCGCTCGCCTGCTGGACGGCCTCCGGCGTCACCGAGTCGGCGACCGTGACGAAGTACCAGCGGTGGCCGAAGGGGCAGCGGACGGCGGCCTGCCGGAACCCCTCGAACCAGTCGGCCGGCTCGGCCAGGCTGGTCGCGCCGGCGCCCAGCGCGCGAGCGTAGGCGGCGTCGGTGTCCTCGACCGGGATCGTGAAGCTCGCGTGCGTGGGCGCGCCGGGCTCCGGGGCGACCGAGTCCGGCGGGAACGCACCGGCGACGGTGAACGTCGACTCGCCCGCGGTGGACCGCAGGACCAGGTCGGAGTGGATCACCGCGTCGCCGGCGGTGACGACGGAGAGCGTCTCCGCGCCGAGCGCAGCCTCGTAGAAGGCGATGGCCGCGCGGGCGTCGCGCACGGAGATGTTCGGGTGCAGGGCTGAGTTCTTCATGTCGTCGATGCTCGCGCAGCCCGGTTGTGCCAGTCTTGGAGATATGCGACAGGTGTTCGACGCCGACAATGCGGTCACGCAGGCGCTCGAGTCCGGGCCCACGCTCGGCATCGTGAACCCCGCGCGGGCGCGCGACGGGTTCACCCTCGCGCGCGTCCAGCCCGCGCCGGACCTCGCCGACGTCGTGGACTGGCACTGGGTGATCACCTGGGACCTGCCGCCGGGCGGCACGTTCACGCAGACCGTGGTGCCGCACCCCGTCGGCCAGGTCGTGGCGGAGCACACGGGTTTCCTCGCCTACGCGATGCCCGCCGGGCCGTCCGACGAGCGCACGCTCGCCGGGTCCGGCGCGGTGGTCGGCACCAAGCTGCGCCCGGGCGGGTACCGGGTCCTGCTCGGGCTCACGCACCCGGGAGAGCGCGGCGCCGTCGGCCCGGCGGACCTTCTCGGGCTGGCTGCGGGGAGCGCCGGCGCCGAGGCGCTGGCCCAGGCGGCGGCCGGCCGTCCCGTCGCCGCCGTCCGGACCGTCACCCCGCTGCTCCGGGCCGCCGCGGAGCGGGCCAGGACACCGCGCTCCACGGCCGCGCTGGCCGGCCTCCGCGAAGCGTTCGCGACGATCGCCGACGCAGTACCCGGCACCACGGTCGCGGCGCTCGCCGCCCGGCTCGGCACGACGCCGCGCTCGCTGCAGCGACTGTTCGCCGACTGGGTGGGCGTGAGCCCCAAATGGGTGCTGCAGCGGCACCGGGTGCACCTCGCCGCCGAGATGCTGGGCCGCGACCCGGGGCTGGACCTGGCGGGGCTCGCGGCCGCCGTCGGCTACTACGACCAGGCGCACTTCACGGGGGACTTCGTGCGGGCGGTGGGTGTCGCGCCGGGCGAGCACGCCCGGCGCTGCGGGGTGTGGACGGCGGCGTCGCAGCCCGGCACGCGAGCATAGACTTCCAGGCGTGGCCGGGCTGATCAGACGTGAGGATGTGGACCAGGTCCGCGAACGCGCGCGGATCGACGAGATCGTCTCGGCGCACGTGACCCTCAAGCCTGCCGGAGTGGGTGCGCTGGTGGGTCTGTGCCCCTTCCACGACGAGCGCAGCCCCAGCTTCAACGTGCGCCCGAGCGTCGGCCGCTACCACTGCTTCGGCTGCGGCGAGGGCGGCGACGTCATCGAGTTCATCATGAAGATGGACGGCCTGAGCTTCACCGAGGCCGTCGAGTACCTCGCGGGCAAGACGGGCGTGCAGCTGCGCTACGAGGAGGGCGGCAACGCCCGTCCCCGCGAGGAGCCCGGCAAGCGGCAGCGCCTGCTGGAGGCCAACCGGGTGGCCGCCGAGTTCTACGCGGAGCAGCTCATGGGCCCAGGGGCCGCCGCGGCGCGGACGTTCCTCGCCGAGCGCAGCTTCGACCGGTCCGACGCCGAGCACTTCGGCGTCGGCTTCGCGCCCAAGGGCTGGGACGCGCTGCAGCGCCACCTCCAGGGCCGGGGCTTCACCCAGCCGGAGCTCGTCGCCAGCGGGCTGATGTCGCAGGGCCAGCGCGGCATCTACGACCGGTTCCGCGGCCGGGTCATCTGGCCCATCCGGGACGTGACGGGGGCCGTGATCGGCTTCGGTGCGCGCCGCCTGTTCGAGGACGACCAGGGCCCCAAGTACCTCAACACCCCCGAGACCAGCCTCTACAAGAAGTCGCACGTGCTGTACGGGATCGACCTCGCCAAGCGGGAGATCGCCAAGGGCAAGCGCGTGGTGGTGGTCGAGGGGTACACGGACGTCATGGCCGCGCACCTGTCCGGTGTCACGACGGCGGTGGCCACGTGCGGCACGGCCTTCGGCGGCGACCACGCCAAGGTGGTGCGCCGCCTGCTCGGCGACACGACCGCCGGTGGTGGCCTGCAGCTGACGTCCGGCGGGACCGTGGGCGGCGAGATCATCTTCACGTTCGACGGCGACGCGGCCGGGCAGAAGGCAGCCGAGCGTGCCTACGGTGAGGATCAGCGGTTCTTCGCGCAGACCTACGTGGCTGTCGCCGACGGCGGCATGGATCCGTGCGACCTGCGCATGGCCAACGGCCCTGAGGCCGTGCGCGCGCTGGTCGACGGCCGCAAGCCGCTGTTCGCCTTCGTCATCCAGGCCAAGATCAGACAGTTCGACCTGAACACCGTGGAGGGCCGGGTCTCCGCCGTGCGGGCCGCGGCACCGGAGATCGTGGGGATCCGGGACCGCAGCCAGCGCGACGGCTACATGCGCGAGGTCGCCGGATGGATCGGCACGGAGATCGACGAGGTGCGGCGGGAGGTCGGCCGTGCGGCGTCGACACCGTCGCTGCGTCGCGCGCCCGACCGGGCCGGCGGCGATCGGCAGTCCGGCGCCGCGGCGTCGTCCGCCGGGAGCGGGCCTGCGGCGGACGGCTCGCAGCCGGGTGCCGTTCCGCAGGTGTCCGCGCCCGACCTGCGCGACCCTGTGGCGCGTGCCGAGTGGCTCGCGCTCGTCGCGGTGCTCCAGTACCCGCAGCACGTACCGGTGTCGTTCGACGACCTGGGCGAGGAGGCGTTCGTCGTGCCCGCGTGGCAGGCCGTGCACACCGCGATCCGGGCTGCCGGGGGTGTGACGGCCGGACGCGAGATCTCCACGGCGCTGTGGGTCGCCGCCGTGCTGGAACAGGCGCCAGAGGCGGTGGCGGGCCTGGTCACGCAGCTGGCGGTGGCGGACCTCCCGGAGGACCGGGAGTCCGCGATCGGTGCGGTGGTCGAGGGCGTGGTGCGGAACGTCGTCGACCACGTCCTGGGCCGCCGGGTAGCCGACGCAAAGAGCCGCTTGCGCCGGCTGGACCCGGACACCGAGGCCTACCAGACGGCGTTCGCCGACCTCCTGACGATCGAGGCCCGACGCCGCACCCTCCGGGAGAGCACGAACGACTAGCTCGGGGCCGGGTGGTCGCGGGCGAGCAGCTCGCCGTCGGCGGACCCCGCCGCCATCAGACCGGATGCCGCGGCCCACAGCACCGACGCCAGCGGCATCGGAGTCGCCGACGTGTGGGCCATGTCGCCCGCCGCGAACACCCCTGGCACGCTCGTGCGGCCCATCGGGTCGACCTCGACGGCGCCCGACTCCTGCATCCTCAGGCCGAGCTGCGCCGCGAACGGGGCGCGCTGGGCGAACTCGGACGCCACGAAGATGCCGCCCACCTCGTCGGAGGGGCCCTCGGCGAAGGACACGGTGGCACCGGCGGCGCTGCGGTTCAGCTCCTTGACGGGTTCCGGCCGGACGGCGACGCCCGCGGCGTCGAGCTGCGCGCGGAGGCCCGGTTCCAGCTCTGCGCCGTCGGTCAGGACGGTGAGGCGGCTCGCGATGCGCTCCAGCAGGAACGCGACCCGGGCCACGTGCGGCCCGTTGCCGAGCACCGCGACGTGCTCGCCGCTCAGCTCGTGCCCGTGGCAGTACGGACAGACGGCGGCGACCGTGCCGAACAGCGGCGCGAGGCCGGGGATCGCGGGGAGCGTGTCCCGGAGCCCCGTCGCGAGCAGCACCGTGCGGGTGGCGAGCGACTCGGGACCGTCGGCGCCCTCGGCGCTCGGCTCGGCACCCAGCTCGACCCGGAACCCGTCGCCGTCCGGCACGACGGCGGTCGCGGCCGCCTCGCGAACCGTCACCGTCGCGTAGGCGGCCAGCTCGGCGCGGGCGACGGCGCGGAACTCGGCCGGCGGCGTGCCGTCCCGCGTCACGAAGTTGTGCAGGTGCTCGGCGGGCGCGTTGCGGTACTCGCCGGAGTCGAGCAGCAGGACGCGCCGGTGCATGCGGCCGAGCGTGAGCGCGGCCTGCAGCCCGGCGGGGCCACCGCCGATCACCACGGCGTCGTAAGGGCTGGTCGAGGGGTCTGGTGCGGACATCGCTGGGCTCCGATTCCTGAGGCGTCGTGCGGTACCGCCCCAGCCTCCGACTTCAGGTCAACATGAAGTCAAGCCCGGGCCCCGACCGTGTCGCTCGGGTGGTCGCGGGGGAGCAGCAGCGCGGTCACGGTCAGCAGGGCGGCGCACGCGGTGACGCACCAGAACACCAGGTGCATGGCCTGGGCCAGGCCCGGCCCCTCGGGGGTGCCGTTCGGGCCCACCGTGGTCACGGCGTTCACCGCCGCGCCGAGCGCGGCCACGCCGACGGCCTGTCCGATCGACCGGGCGAACATGTTGGTGGCGGTCACCGCCCCGCGCTCACCCCACCCCACGCTGTGCTGCGCGGCCAGCAGCGTCGGCACGGAGACCATGCCCATGCCCAGGCCGATCACGAACACCGCCGCGGAGACGTGCCAGAACTGGGAGCCGGTGCCGAGACCGAGCGTGAGGAGCGATCCGGCCACGACGGTCCCGGCCCCGATGGCGCCGGTCCAGCGAAAGCCGATCGACAGGTACACCCGGCCCGACAGGGTGGACGCCAGCGGCCAGCCGACCATGAGGGAGGCCAGCGCGAACCCGGCCACGAGCGGTCCGGTGCCGAGCACACCCTGCGCGTAGATCGGCACGTAGGTGGTCAGGCCCAGCGTGATGACGCCGATCATCAGGGACGCGGCCGTGGACGCCCCGACCACCCGGCGGCGCAGGAGCCCCAGGTCGAAGATCGGGTGCGCGCTCCTGCGGGCCGACACCGTGAACGCCGCGAGAAGCACCGCCGAGGCGACGAAGATCCCGATCGACTGCCACGACGACCAGCCCCAGGCCGTGCCGCCCTCCAGCAGGCCCAGCACCAGGGCCGTGCTGCCTGCGGTCAGCAGGGCCGCGCCGAGGTAGTCGACCGGCTCCCGCTCGCCCTCGCGCTCCTTCTCGTGGAACCGGCGCCAGAGGACCACGGCGGCCACGGCGGCGATCGGCACGTTGACCCAGAAGATCCAGCGCCAGCTCACGAACTGGCTGAACACGCCACCCAGGGTCGGGCCGAGCACGGAGGAGGCCGCCCACACGCTCGCGAGGTACCCCTGGATCTTGGCGCGCTCGGCGAGGGTGTAGATGTCGCCGGCGATGGTCATCGACATCGGCATGATCGCGCCTGCGCCCAGGCCCTGCAGCACGCGGAACCAGATGAGCGCCGGCATGCTCCAGGCGACGGCGCACAGCACCGAGCCGAGCAGGAACAGCCCGATCCCCACCATCATCACGCGCTTGCGCCCGAACACGTCGGCCAGGCGCCCGTACAGGGGGACCGTCACCGCCTGCGCCAGCGTGTACGCGGAGAACAGCCACGGGACCTGCTCGAACGCGCCGAGCTCCCGCGCGACGGTGGTCGACGCCGTGGCGAGGATCGTGACGTCGAGGGCGACGAGCGCCGTGGAGAGCATCAGCGCGCCGAGGATCGGGCCGCGGTCGCCGCGCAGGCCGAGCCGTGCGTCGACGGCGGCGTCGGCGGGCTGCGCGGTCATGTCAGGATCCTTCGGGTGTGCTGCACGACACTTACAAAGTTGCCCGGGGCAGCGCCTATTCCCGGCGCCCGGTCGCAGCGCAGGGTCCCGGGGCTAGACCCGGCGATTGCCCGGCCAGCCTTCCGGGACGGGGCCACGGCCGCCGTCTGGCACCGAGTCGGCGAGGCGGCAGAGCGTGCCGGAGAACGCGTCGACGTCGGCGTCGTCGCCCCCGATGGCGTCCCGCAGCGTCCGGTCGAACGCGATCGCCGCGGACTTGAGCCTGCGATACAGCACCTCTCCCGCTTCCGTCACCTCGATGCGCTGCACCCGGCGATTCGACTCCTCCCGGGTGCGCAGGACCAGCCCCCGGTCCTCCATGCCGCGCAGGTGGTGCGTCAGGGTCGCCTCCCGGATGCCGACGGCGCCGGCGAGCTCGCGCTGGGTGGCCGGCGTGCCCTGGTGCAGGGCGAGCAGGATGTGCCAGACCTGCCAGCTCCCGCCCTCCTCCGTCAGCAGCGCGTCGAACGAGCGCATCACCCGCTGCACCGAGTGCCACAACGTGACCGCCACCGGCACGGGACCGTGCTGGCCCGCATCGCCTCCCGGCCCCGCTCCAGGGTCGCTGCCGGCTGGTTCGCCGCTGGGCCGCTCGCGTGGTCGCATGAGCGCAGACTAATTCGAACCTCGCCGAAATGCATTGACGCCTAATCCTTAGATCCCTAACGTTGTCGGTGCAAGGTTCGCGCACCCCACGAGGAGACCTGAGATGGCCATGCAGGACAGCACCGGTACCGCCAGCCTCACCCGCACCACCACCCAGCTCTCACCCGAGGTGCTCGACGACGCCCTGGCCCCGCTCGCGGCCGCGCTCGGCGACCGCCTGCTCACACCCTCCGCCGCAGCGTTCGCCGAGACGGCAGTCGTGTTCATGGGCGGCCCGGAGCGCACTCCGGCCGCGGTCGCGCGAGTACGGGACACCGCCGAGGTGGCCGCGGTGCTCGCCGTCGCGCGCGAGACAGGGCTGCCGCTCGCGGTCCGCAGCGGCGGGCACAGCTACGTCCGGCACGGTCTGGCCGACGGCGGGCTCGTCCTGGACCTGCGCCTCATGGACGGCGTCGAGATCGACGCGGCCGCCGGCGTCGGGCACGCGCAGGGCGGTGTCCTCGCCGGCGCCTATGTGACGGCCGCGGGCGAGCACGGTCTGGCCACCGGATTCGGCGACACCGGGAGCGTCGGCATCGCGGGCCTCGCGCTCGGCGGCGGCATCGGCTACCTCAGCCGGCTCGACGGCCTCACCCTCGACAGCCTGCTGGGCGCCGAGGTGGTCCTCGCGGACGGGACGGTGGTGGAGACCAACCCTGACGAGCACCCCGACCTCTACTGGGCGCTGCGGGGCGGCGGCGGGAACTTCGGCGTCGTGACCCGGCTCGACCTGCGGCTGCGCGAGCTGCCGGTGGTCACGGGCGGCATGCTCGCGTGGGCAGCCGAACCGGGCACCCTCACCACGATCCTCACGGCGCTCGCCGAGGCGCCCGCCGAGCTGTCGGCCATGGTCAACGTGATGGTCGCGCCGCCGATGCCGATGATCCCGGCCGAGCTGCACGGCAAGCCGCTCGTCATGGCGCTGGTGTGCTTCGCGGGCCCGGCGTCCGACGCGGAGGCATCGCTCGCCCGCCTGCGTGCGCCCGGCGCGGTGCACGACAGCGTGGGCGAGATCGCGTACCCCGAGATGTTCGCGGGTGTCGGCGGGCCTGCCGGCGGAGCCACGGCCGCCGCCCGGACCGGGTTCCTCGGCGACGGTGTCTGGGCGCCCTCCGAGGAGTGGTCCGCTGCCGCGATCGAGGCGGTGTCCGGCGCGACGCACGGACTGGCCGTGGTGAACCTGCGTCCGATGGGCGGCGCGATTGCCGGCACCGGGGCTTCCGCGACGGCTTTCGCGCACAGGGACGCCGCGTGGATGGTCACCGTGCAGGGGCTGGTGCCGGACCCCGACGCCGTGCCGGCGCTCCGCGAGTGGGTGGAGTCGGCGGCCGGCGAGCTCGGCGTCGGTGGCAGGGGCTACGTGAACTTCATGGGCGACACCACGCCGCAGGACGTGCGCGATGCCTACCCCGAGGCGACGCTCGCCCGGCTGCGCGAGGTGAAGCGGGCGTACGACCCGCAGAACCTTTTCGCGTCGAACCACAACGTGGCGCCGTGACGGGTTAATCGTTACGGGCGATTGTCCGGCCGTCGTCGGGCTCCGAGGATCGAGCACACCACGATCTCTCGGAGCACCGACGAAGGAGCTGGACGTGACCCTCTACAAGACGCTCGGCCGGGTCCGGGCGACGGCGCTGGTCGCCGTGCTGGGCCTGCTCATGGCGGCGGCGATCGTCGTCGTACAACCGAACCCGCCCGCCGCGTACGCGCACGGCGGGCTCACCTACCCGGCCACCCGCACCTACGCGTGCTACGTGGACGGGATCGAGAACGGCCAGGGCGGCGGCCTGAACCCGCAGAACCCGATGTGCCAGAACGCGTACGCCGTGAACGGGAACTACCCGTTCTACAACTGGTTCGGCAACCTGCTCAGCGACGCCGACGGGCGCCACAGGGAGGTGGTGCCCGACGGGAACCTGTGCGGGCCGCAGGAATCGTTCTCCGCGTTCCGCGAGCCGGGCACCGAGTGGCCGACGACGACGCTCGTGCCCGGCCAGACCATCACGTTCTCGTACAACGCCTGGGCCAAGCACCCCGGCACGTGGACGCAGTACATCACCAAGGACGGGTGGGACCCGTCCCAGCCGCTCGCGTGGGACGACCTCGAGCCCGCACCGTTCGACGAGGTGACCAACCCGCCCCTGCGCCCGGGTGGGCCGCAGGGGGACGAGTACTACTGGGACGCCACGCTGCCGTACAAGTCCGGGTACCACGTCATCTACTCGATCTGGACCCGGTCCGACAGCCCGGAGGCGTTCTACAACTGCGCCGACGTGGTGTTCACCGCGCCCACGCCGACCTCGCCGAGGTAGAGCCGCAGCGGGACAGACCCGGCCGCGGCGCCCTCGTCGGAGGGCGCCGCGGCCGACCGCTACGGAACGGTGTAGCCCGCCGCGCGGAACAGCTCGTACCACTCGGCGCGCGTCAGCGGCAGGTCGGAGCCGAGGGCCGCGCCCGCCACCCGCTCGGGGCTGGTGGTGCCGAGCACCACCTGCATCTGCGCGGGGTGACGCGTGATCCAAGCGGTGGCGATCGCGATGGCCGGAACGGAGTACTGCGCGGCGAGCCGGTCGATGACGGCGTTCAGCTCCGGGTACTCCGGCGAGCCGAGGAACACCCCGCTGAAGAACCCCGCCTGGAACGGCGACCAGGCCTGCACCGTGATGTCGTTCAGGCGGCAGTAGTCGAGCGTGCCGGAGTCCCGGCTGACCGACTGCTCCAGCGCCTGCATGTTCGCGGCCACACCTTGCGCCACGAGCGGGGCGTGGGTCACGGACAGCTGGAGCTGGTTGGCGACGATCGGCTGCGACACCGACTTGCGCAGCAGCTCGATCTGGCCCGGCGTGTGGTTGGAGACGCCGAAGGAGCGCACCTTGCCCGACGCCGACAGCTCGTCGAACGCGCGCGCCACCTCGTCCGGCTCCACGAGGGCGTCCGGGCGGTGGAGCAGCAGGATGTCGATGTAGTCGGTGCCGAGCGCGGCCAGCGAGCCGTCGACGGACTCGATGATGTGCTCGTACGAGAAGTCGAAGTACGGCCCGTCGCCCACGATGCCGGCCTTGGTCTGGAGCACGACCTGCTCGCGCTCGGACGAGGTCAGCCGCATCGCCTCGGCGAACCGCTTCTCGCAGCCGTGCGGGCCTGAGCCGTAGACGTCGGCGTGGTCGAAGAACGAGATGCCTGCGTCCCTCGCGGTCTTGATCAGGGTGCGCACCTCCTCGTCCGTCTTCTCCTGGATGCGCATCAGGCCAAGGACGACGTTCGGGACGGTGAGCTGTGTCCCGGGGAGGGTGAAGGTCTTCATGAGGTCCTTTTCTCGTGGTGTCTTGCGCGGGCCGTGTGCGGTCTTGCGAGGCGTCCGGACGCTCAGGCGCCGGCGGCGCTGAGCCGCGCCACCTCGTCGTCGGTGAGCGTCAGGTCCGCCGCCTGCGCGGAGTCCTGGACGCTCTCCGGCCGCGACGCGCCGGGGATCGGCACGACGACCGGGGCGAGCGCGAGCTCCCACGCGAGCGTCACGCGGAACGGCGAGACCCCGTGCGCCTCCGCTACCTCGAGGAACGCCGCGTACTCCGCGCCGAGCTCGCCGGAGCGGGCCAGCGCGATGCCGCCGAGCGGGCTCCACGGGAGGAACGCGATGCCCAGCTGCGCGCACAGCTCGAGCTCGGGCAGCGACGAGCGGAACCGCGGTGAGAACTGGTTCTGGACCGAGACGAGGCGCCCGCCCAGGATGTCGTTGGCCTCGCGGATCTGGTCGGGGTTCGCGTTGGAGATGCCGGCCATCTCGATGACGCCCTCGTCGAGCAGGTCGCGGATCGCACCCACCGAGTCGCCGTAGGGCACGTTCGGGTCGGGCCGGTGGAACTGGTACAGGCCGATGGCCTCGACGCCGAGCCGCTTGGCCGAGGCCTTCACGGCCACCTTCAGGTACTCGGGCCGCCCGTCCTTGGTCCAGGAGCCGTCACCCGGACGCAGGTGCCCGCCCTTGGTGGCGACGAGGACGCCGGAGGTGTCGCCACCGTAGGAGCGCAGGGCCGCTGCGATGAGCTCCTCGTTGTGGCCCACCTCGTCGGCGTGCTGGTGGTAGGCGTCAGCGGTGTCGATCAGGGTGACGCCGGCGTCGAGGGCCGCGTGGATCGTGGCGATCGAGCGGTCGCGGTCGGGTCGACCCTCGATGGACATCGGCATGCCGCCGAGACCGATCGCGGAGACGGCCCGGCCGCCGATGGTGCGGTTCTGCATGAGTAGCTCCTCGTGTCGCAACGGGTTCGAGCCTGAGACTAGGAAGCGATAACCTAGAAGTCCAACAACTCCTCATCATCATTCCTAGAACTGGTATTGCTTAATGGAACTGCGTCAGATGGAATACCTCGTCGCCCTCGCGGACGAGCGGCAGTTCACCCGGGCCGCCGAGGTCACCGGCGTCTCCCAGTCCGGGCTGTCCGCCGCGATCCGCAACCTCGAGGTCGAGCTGGGCACCAGGCTGTTCACCCGGACCACGCGCAAGGTCGAGCCGACCGAGGCGGGCCTGGCGCTGCTGCCCTTCGCCCGTACCATGCTCTCCTCCGCGACGGAGGCGCGCGACGCGGTGGTGCAGGTCTCCCGCGAGCTCGCGGGGACGCTGCGGGTCGGGTCGGAGCAGTGCCTCGGCGTCGTCGACGTCGCTTCCCTGCTCGAGCGTTTCCACCGCCGCTACCCGCTGGTGGAGATCGCGTTCACGCAGGCCGGCTCGCACGAGCTGCTGGCAGGGGTGCGCGACGGCGACCTCGACGCCGCGTTCGTCGCCACCACCGACCACGTCGGCGTGCTGCCGCGCACCGTCCTGGGCCAGGAGCCGGTGGTGCTGCTGTGCCCGCCGGAGCACCCGCTCGCGTCCCGCCCGGCCGTTGGCCGGGACGAGCTCGGCGGCGAGAGCTTCATCGACTTCCACCCGTCCTGGGCGGTGCGGCAGCTCAACGACGACGCCTTCGGCGCGCAGAACGTGCACCGCCGGGTGCGGTTCACCGTCAACGACGTGCACACGCTGCTCGACCTGGTCGACCGCGGGCTCGGTGTCGCCCTCGTGCCGCGGCACGTCGCGGCCAAGCCGCAGGCCGCCCGGCTCGTGGCCGTGCCCGTCGCGTCGGACGGCGTCGCGGACTGGGTGGTCTCGGTGGTCACCGGCTCGGACCGCCAGGACTCCCCGTCCCCGCACCTGCTCGAGCTCCTGACCGACGCCCCGTCCTGCTGAAAACCTTCCACTGTAAGAATTTCTGAGTACCATCGGGTGGGGTCGCGACGGGGCGGCCGGCGAGACGTCAGGTCGAACGAAGGGGTTCCCATGCCGACAACGATGCCAACGACATCCGTGCAGCTTTTCTCGGTCCGAGACGCGATAGCCGAAGACCTGGACGGCGCCGTCGCGCGCCTGGCCGAGATCGGGCTCCAGCACGTGGAGCCGTACGCCTTTCACGAGCGCAGAGAGGAGTACCGGCGCGCGTTCGCGGCGGCCGGCGTGACGGCGCCGTCGGGCCACGCGCCCGTGATCAGGTCGGAGACTCCCGAGGCGATCTTCGACGCGGCGGCCGCGCTGGAGATCGGCACCGTGATCGACCCCTTCATCCCTGAGGAGCACTGGCAGACCGCCGACCAGGTGGCCGACCTCGCCGAGCGGGTGAACGGGCTCGCGACGCTGGCCGCCGAGCGCGGCCTGCGGTTCGGGTACCACAACCACAGCTGGGAGCTGAGCACCCGCATCGAGGGCCGGCACGCGCTCGAGCTGTTCGTCGAGCACCTGGACCCGGCGGTCGTGCTGGAGGTCGACACCTACTGGACCGGCGTCGGCGGCGCCGACACCCCTGCGCTGCTCAGGGCGCTGGGCGACCGCGTGGGCCTCATCCACGTCAAGGACGGCACGCTGGACGGTGACGTGCTCAAGCAGCAGCCGGCCGGCTCCGGCGAGATCGGAGTGCCGGCCATCCTGGCCGCCGCCCCTCGGGCGACCCGGGTGATCGAGTTCGACGCGTATGCCGGAGACGTTTTCGCGGGCATCGCGCAGTCGCTCGCCTGGCTGACGGAGAACGACCGATGAGCCGCGTGGCGGGCGTCGGCATCATCGGCGCAGGCAACATCTCGACCCAGTACCTGGAGAACCTGAACCGGTTCCCCGACGTCGAGGTCCGGTTCGTCGCAGACCTCGACCACGCGCGCGCCGCGGCGCAGGCCCAGGCGTACGGCGTGCAGGCGTCGGGCAGCGTGGACGAGCTGCTGGCCCGCGAGGACATCGAGGTGGTCGTGAACCTCACCGTCCCCGCCGTGCACGCCGACGTCGGGCACCGCGTCCTTGCCGCAGGGAAGCACGTGTGGAGCGAGAAGCCCCTCGCGCTCGACCGGGCCGCGGCGTCGGCCCTGCTGGCCGACGCGGAAGCGCGCGGCCTGCGCGTCGCGTGCGCTCCCGACACGGTGCTGGGCGCCGGCATCCAGACCGCGCTCCGGGCGATCGCGCGCGGCGACATCGGGGACCCGCTGACGGCGACCACGATGTTCCACGTGCCGGGCCCGGAGTCGTGGCATCCCAGTCCCGACTTCCTGTTCGCGCTCGGCGGGGGCCCGCTGTTCGACATGGGCCCCTACTACGTGACCACGCTCGTGCACGTCTTCGGGTCCGCGACGCGGGTCCAAGCGGTCGCCTCCACCTCCCGCCCGACCCGGACCATCGGCAGCGGTCCCCGGGCCGGCGAGGTGTTCGACGTGCTGGTCCCGACGCACCACGCCGCGCTGATCGAGTTCGGCCCGGGGCGCTCGGCGCAGTCGACGTTCTCGTTCCAGCACGCGCTGCGCCGGAACGGGTTCGTGGAGATCAACGGCACCGAAGGCACGATCAGCCTGCCGGACCCCAACGAGTTCGGCGGGGACTCGACCCTGTGGCGGTACGGGTCCGACGAGCCGACGACGCTCCCGGCAGTCGGCCCCGAGCTCGGGCGCGGCGCAGGGGTGGTCGACCTGGTGCGCTCGATCCGCGACGGGGGCACCGAGCGCGCTTCGGGGGCGGTAGCCTCGCACGTCCTGGACATCCTGCTCGCGGTCCGGGACGCGGCGGACGGCGGCAAGCCCGTCGAGATCGACTCCGCCGTCGGGCCCGTGGCGCCCCTGCCGGACGGCTGGGACCCCACCATCGTGTCACCGGCGTAGGGGGCGGCCGAGCGCTCGTCCCCGGCGCGGGGCGCTCGGTATAGCAGGCGGGTAGGTGCCAGGTCTGGTGAAGAACGTTCAGCTGAGGACCGGGTTTGCGGGCTGTGCTGAATTATCTGGCTCAGCTGAACTTTGCGGGGCTGAGCCGAACGTTCTTCACCAGACCTGGCACCTGCCGATCGGGTGTACCTCACGCCTCGGCAGGTCGGCTTCCGGCCTGTCCAGCGGCCTCGACCCCAGCTGCCTCGGCTCGCCCGGCGCCCGGCAGGAGCCGTTCCAGCAGCTCCAGCGAGCGGCGGACGTCGACGGTGTCGGAGGCGAGCAGCCACTGCAGCTGCAGGCCGTCCGACGCCGCCACGACCAGGGCGGCCGCGTCCTCCGGGTCGACGTCGGCGGCTATTGCGCCGGACCGCTGCCCGGCCCGGACCCGCTCGGCGAGGTCCGCCCGGACCCGCCGGTACCGGGCCTGCACGAACTCGCGCGTCTCCGGGTGCTGCCGCTCCTGCAGGGCGTCGGTGGTCAGCGTCGCGTAGAGCTCGACAAGCCCGGGGATGGAGCGGTTCCGCTCGGCGCTCATCTCCATCATGGCGACCGCCGAGACCTCCTCGGGTGCCGACCCTTCACGCGCCTGCGCCTCATGCACCTGGGACTCGTGCGCCCGGTAGACCTCGACGAGCAGCTCGTCGCGGTTGGCGAAGTAGTAGCGCAGCGCGGCGTGCGAGACGCCGATCGCCTCGCCGATCGCGCGCAGCGAGGCGCCTACGCCGCGCTCGGCGAACAGCTCCATGGCACGCAGGAGGATCTGTGCGCGCCGCTCCGGGCCCTTCCGGTACGACCGCCCGCGGGACCCGGCCTCGCTGTTCGCCATGGACGCCATCGTACGAAGTCGGCCGGAATGCATCGGCGCTTGCCGAGGTTGCGGAGCGCATGAGCACCTTCGGCATCATCGGATCAGGAAACATCGGCAGCCAGGTCGCGCGTCTCGCGATCGCGCAGGGCAACGACGTGGTGATCGCGAACTCGCGCGGTCCCGAGACGCTCGCGGACCTCGTCGCGGAGCTGGGGCCGCGCGCCCGGGCGGCGACGGCCCAGGAAGCCGCGGCCGCCGCCGACGTCGCGCTCGTCGCGGTGCCGCTCAAGGCCTACCGCGACGTCCCGGTCGAGCCCCTGGCGGGCAAGATCGTGCTCGACGCGAACAACTACTACTGGGAGCGTGACGGTCGCATCGAGGCGCTCGACCGGGGCGAGGTGACGACGTCCGGCCTGCTGCAGGAGCACCTGCCCACCTCGAAGGTCGTCAAGGCGTTCAACCACATCACCGCCCCGACCATCAGCACGGACGGGCGCCCGGCGGGCACGCAGGACCGCAGGGCGCTGGCGACGGCGAGCGACCACCCGGAGGCGGTCGACCTGGTCACCCGGTTCTACGACGAGGCAGGCTTCGACACCGTGAACGTCGGACCGCTCAGCGAGTCCTGGCGCGTCGAGCGGGACCGGCCGGCCTACGTGGTGCGCCAGAACGCCGAGGAGCTCGAGGCGAACCTGGCCAAGGCGCCGCGCGTCGTCTGACCTGCACGCTGCCCGCTGAACCCTCGCCGCGGCTCGGATATCGTCGTGTGATGCCGAGCACGAGCCCCGACGATCCCTGGTCGAGCGTCGCCGACGACTGGGGCCGCTACTGGGGCGGCTTCGCGCGGCCCGTGTGGGAGCCGCTGCTGGCCACCGCGGCGATCGGGCCAGGCACCCGCGTGCTCGACGTCGGCTGCGGCACGGGCGAGCTGCTCGAACACCTCCAGCAGCGAGGCGCCCGGCCCGCCGGCGTCGACCCGGCGCCCCGGATGGTCGAGCTCGCCCGGGCGCGGGCCGTCGGCGCGGACGTGCGGCCCGGTGACTTCGAACAGCTCCCGTTCGACGACGGCGCCTTCGAAGCGCTGCTCGCCGTGAACGCCTTCCAGCTCGCCGGGGACCAGGAGCGCGCGCTCGCCGAGGCCGGGCGCGTGCTGACACCGGGCGGGACCGTCGGCCTCGCCGGCTGGGCCGAGCGCGAGCGGAACGACCTGGACGTGATCAACAGCGCGCTCGCGGCGGCCGACGACGAGGAGCCGCCGGAGGACGGTCCGCTGCGGGTCGAGGGCGGTCTCACGGACCTGCTGCGCACAGTGGGCTGGGACGTGCTCGACGGCGGCGTCGTGCCCGTCGCGTGGACGGCGCGGCACGACACGGACCTGGTGCGCGGAGTCCTGTTCGGTGAGGACGCGTCGACGATCGCGGACCTGGCGCCGGTAGTGATCGCCGCCGCGGCCTCGTTCCGGGGGCCGGCCGGTGGCTACCGGCTCATCAACGCCTTCCGCTGGGTGGTGGCGCGGCGCCCCGAGCGCTGACCCGGCCTGGCCTGGCCCCGGCACCGTCATGAGAACCGTTATCATCTAGGCGACGCCCTCCGGCGTCGTCGGACGATGAGGAGAGGCGCGATGAGCAGCCCCGCCGCGAACGGCCGCGTGCCCGTGGTGACCCTGACCGGGCATCTCGGCGCGGGCAAGACCACGCTGCTCAACCACCTGCTGCAGCAGCCGGGCGCGCGGGTCGGCGTGATCGTCAACGACTTCGGCGACGTCAACGTCGACGCGGGCCTCGTCACCGGCCAGATCGACGAGCCGGCTTCCATCGCCGGCGGCTGCCTGTGCTGCCTGCCCGACGCCGGCGGCCTCGACGACGCCCTCGAGAAGCTCACCCACCCCCGGCTGGGGCTGGACGTCGTCCTGGTCGAGGCCAGCGGCATCGCCGACCCGCTGACGCTGTCCCGCATGATCCGGTTCAGCGGGGTCGAGCGGGTGCGGCCAGGGGGAGTGGTCGACGTGGTCGACGCCGTCGAGCACTTCGGCACCGTCGACGACGGGGGTGACCCGCCCGCGCGGTACGCGGTGACGTCGCTCGTCGTCGTCAACAAGACCGACCGCCTGCCTGCCGGCGAGGCCGAGCGCACGCTCGCCCGCATCGAGGCCCGGGTCCACGAGCGCAACCCCGCCGCCCAGGTGGTGCGCACCTCGTACGGGCGCGTGGACCCAGCCCTGGTCTACGACGCGGCGTCCGTCGAGGACCCACCCGACCAGCTCCCGCTCGCCGCGCTGCTCCGCGACGCTCGCGAGCACGACCACGAGCACGCCGACGCCGTCACGGTCACCGCGGCCGGTCCGGTCAGCCCAGGGCGCCTGGTCGACCTGCTGGAGGATCCGCCGCCGGGCGCGTACCGGATCAAGGGGCGGGTCGTCGTCGACACCGGCCGCAGCCTGCGCGGCTACGTCGTGAACGTCGTGGGCCGCTCTGTGCACGTGAGCAGCAGGCGGGTCGACGGCGACGGCGCCGGGGAGCTCGTCGCCATCGGCATGCACCTCGACGTCGGGCACGTGCGGGACCGGCTGGAGCACGCGCTGACGCCGTCCGCCCCGGATGCCCAGGGCTTCGCCCGGCTCCAGCGCTACCGGCGGCTCAGCGCCTGAGCCGGTCGGCCGTAAGGTGAGTTCACGTGAGCACGACGCCGACGGACCACGACCTGCCCATCCTGCGCGTACCCGGGGTGCGGGCCCTGCTGTGGACGTCGGTGTTCGGCTTCGCAGGCTATGCGCTGCTGCTCCCGACGGCGCCGTTGTGGGCTATCCGCGGTGGCGCGGACGAGGGCGGAGCCGGCCTGGTCAACGCCGTGCTGATGCTCGCGACCGTCGCCGTCCAGACCACCGTGCCGTGGTCGCTGCGCCGGTTGGGCTGGCGCACCACGCTCAGCATCGGGGTGCTGCTGCTCGGCCTGCCCTCGTTCGCGCTCATGCTCACCGACCAGCTCGCCGGGATCCTGGCCGTGTCCGCCGTCCGCGGCGCCGGCTTCGCGATCCTCACCGTGTGCGGTGCGAGCGCCGTCGCCTCGCTGGTCGACGCCACCCGGCGCGGGCGGGCGATCGGCGTCTACGGGCTCGCCGTCGCCGCCCCGCAGCTCTTCCTCGTGCCGAGCGCCGCCTGGATCGCCGAGTCGATCGACTTCCGCGTGGTCTTCGTGCTCGGTGCCGCCCCGGCGCTCGCGGTGCCGTTCGCCGCAGCCCTGGGCCGACGCCTCGACGACATCGCCGAGGCCGGCGTCCCCGACACCGGTGACGAGGCCCGGCCCGGACGCGGCCGGATGCTCCTGGCCCTCGCGCTGCCCTCGCTCGTCCTGCTCGCCGTGACCACCCCGGGCGGGGCCCTGCTCACCTTCGCCCCGCAGTTCCGGCACGGCTCGACGGTCGCGGTGCTCGGCCTGCTCGGGTTCACCGCTGCGGCGGCGCTGTCCCGCTGGCTCGTCGGCGGGCCGGCCGACCGCTTCGGGCCGAGCCGGTTCATCTCCCCGCTGCTCGCCCTCTGTGCAGGCGGCCTCGCGCTGTGTGCCTGGTCGCTCACCGAGACCGGCCCCGGTCCGGCGGTGCTCGCCGCGGGCATGACGGTCGTCGGTGTGGCCTACGGCAGCCTCCAGAACCTGACGCTGGTCACGGCGTTCGCCGCGGTGCCCGACCGGGACCGCAGCCTCGCCAGCGCGGTCTGGAACATCGGGTTCGACACCGGTACAGGGCTCGGCTCGCTCGTCGTCGGCTTCATCGCCGCAGGGACCAGCTTCTCCGTCGGCCTGCTGACCACGGCTGCGCTGTGCGTGGTGATCGCTGTGGTCGCCCTGGTGGGGGGCGGGAGCGCGGGCCGAGTGGTCGGTAGAACGTCAGGTGATCGGTAGCTCAAGGCGCCGATCACCTGACGTCCTGCCGACCACACTGCTCCGCTGCCTTGACGGCCGGGCCCCGGGGCGGGCATGCTGGGCGGTATTCCGGAAACGTTTCCAGCGAATTTGCCTCGGCACTCTGGAAACGTTTCCAGAGAAGTTCCAGCCAGCGAACAACAGCTCACGACGAAGTGGAGTGACAGTGTCGTCATCACGCGCCACCCTGATGCAGGTGGCGGAGCGCGCCGGGGTCTCGCTCGCGTCGACCTCGCGGGCGCTGCACGGCACGGGAGCGAGCCGGACCATGGTGGATCGCGTCCGTGCCGCGGCCGCCGAGCTGGGCTACAGCCCGGACGCGATCGGCCGGTCGCTGCGGATGAAGCGGACCTTCCAGGTCGCGTTCGCCGTCGCCGACATCGGCAACCCGGTCTACGTCGAGATGCTCACCGCCATCCACGAGGTGGTCGCGCCCCACGGCTACCGCGTGGTCGTCATGTCCACGGGCCCGACGGTCGGCACCACGGTGGACCTGGTCCGCAGCCTCGGCAGCGGGTTCGTCGACGGGCTGATCGTGAGCCCCCTGCGCACCGACGACGCCCTCGTGGAAGCCATCCGGCAGGCACCCGTGCCCGTCGTCGTGATCGGCCGCTCGCTCGAGAAGCAGGGCATCGACTCGGTCTCCACCGACTCGGCGGCCGGCCTCGGCCAGGCCGTCGCCCACCTCGTCGAGATCGGCCGACGCCGGATCGGGTTCGTCAACGGCCCGCTCGACACCACGCCGGGCGCCGCCCGCCAGCGCGGGTTCGACGCCGCCACCAGCGCCGCCGCGTTCGCCGGGGACCACACGGAGACGGAGCGGGCCGACGACTTCACCGTCGCCGCTGGGCTCGCCGCCGCGCGGCGCCTCCTCGCGCGCGACCCGGAGGCGGGCCCGTTCGACGCCGTCGTCGCCGCCAACGACCTGCTCGCCATCGGTGTCATCCGGGCCGCGGGGGAGCTGGGGCTCTCCGTGCCCCGTGACCTCGCCGTCACCGGGATGGACGACACCGAGATCGGCCGCGTCTTCCAGCCGAGCCTGACCAGCGTCTCCCTCGGATCGGCCGACCGTGGCCGCGCCGCCGCGCAGCTCGTCCTCGACCGGGTCGGCGACGCCGTCGAGCCCGCCCGGCAGATCGCCATCGGCCCGCACCTCGTCGTGCGCGAGTCCACCGCCACACAGGAGAAGAGCGCACGATGACCGTCGTTACCTCGCCCCGGCCGCCGTCGCAGGCGCCCCGACCAGGACGCCGCCGTGGTCCGACCGGTCTGGACCGGGCCCGACGCCGCGAAGCAGCGGCGCTGGTGATGCCGTCCCTGCTGCCCATCCTGGTGCTGTCGGTGGCGCCGCTCCTCATGGGCGTGCTGCTGGCGTTCACCGATGCAGAGCTCGTGCGCAGCCCCGACTACCAGTTCGTCGGAGTCGACAACTTCACGCGGCTGATGGGCAGCTCGTTCTTCTGGGACTCGTTCCGCATCGGCATGACGTGGGCCGTCTCCGTGACGCTCCTCCAGCTGGTCGCGGCACTGGGTCTCGCGCAGCTGCTCAACTCCGGCCTGCGCCTGCAGGCGCTCACCCGGGTGCTCGCCCTCATCCCGTGGGCGATGCCGCCCGTCGTCGTGGCGATCATGTGGAAGATGATCTACTCGCCCAACGCCGGACCGCTCAACGCGTTCCTCGGCTCGCTGGGCCTGCCGGACGACATCAACTGGCTCGCCGACTTCTCCACCGCGCTGCCCGCCGTCATCGTCGTCGGCGTCTGGGTCGGGATGCCGCAGACCACCGTGACGCTGCTGGCAGGGCTGCAGCAGATCCCGGACGAGCTGCACGAGGCCGCCGCGATCGACGGCGCCGGGGCGTGGCGCCGGTTCACGGCCGTGACGCTGCCGAGCCTCCGGCCCATCGTCACGTCGATCACCTCGCTGAACTTCATCTGGAACTTCAACTCGTTCTCCCTGGTCTACGTGCTGACCGAGGGCGGGCCGGGCGGCCGCACGATGCTGCCGATGCTGTTCACCTACCTGGAGGCGTTCAAGAACCGCAACATCGGGTACGCGGCGGCGATGGGTGTCGTGCTCGTCGTCGTTGTCGTCGCCCTCCTCGCGGTCTACCTGCGGTCGCAGCTCCGCGACGACCGCTTCGAGACGAAGAAGAAAGGGGGGCTGAGCTGATGCGCGTCTTTGCCCAGCAGCTGGTCCGCCCCGCCCAGTACGTGGCGCTGGCTGGTTACATCCTGTTCCTCGGCTTCCCGCTGCTGTGGCTCGTCTCGGCGTCGGTCAAGTCGTCCGCGGAGCTCAACTCGCTCGTGGTGAACCTGCTGCCGCAGGAGTGGCACTGGGCGAACTACTCCGAGGCGCTGGCCCGCCAGGGTCTCGTGAGCTCCGCGGGGAACAGTGCGATGGTGGCGCTGGCGTCCACGGCACTCGTCATCCTCATCGCCCTGCCCGCTTCATACGTGCTGGCACGGCTCAAGGGCACGATCCGGGTGGCAGGCGTCGGCTGGATCCTCGTGAGCCAGGTGTTCCCGGTGATCCTCGTGATCCTGCCGCTGTTCCTCATCCTGCGGACCATCGGGCTGACGGACAGCCTGGTCGGGCTCACCCTCGTGCACACCACGTACACGATGCCGTTCGCGCTGTGGATGCTCCAGGGCTACGTGGCCGCCATCCCCGTGGACCTCGAGGAGGCCGGGGCGATGGACGGCGGCAACCGCCTGGTCGTGCTGCGCCGCATCGTCTTCCCGCTGCTGGCCCCCGGCGTCGTCGCGACGGCGATGTTCAGCTTCGTCTCGTCGTGGAACGAGTTCTTCTTCGCTCTCGTGCTGCTCCAGTCACCCGAGAACTACACCCTGCCCATCACGCTGTCGACGTTCATCGGCGGCGAGGGCAAGGTCGCGCTCGGCCCCCTCGCGGCGGGCTCGGTGCTCGCCGCGATCCCCAGCATCGTCTTCTTCTCGATCATGCAGAAGAAGCTCACCGGCGGCCTCATGGCCGGGGCGGTCAAGGGATGACCGTCCCTCGATGCCCAACCACCCGCCCTGCACCATCTCTGACGAAAGGTAGACCCATGAAGACTCGTGGAGTGTCCATCGCCGCATGCCTCACGATCACCACCGCGCTGCTCGCGTCCTGCGGCAGCGGTGACGCCGCCGACGACGGCCCGGTGACGCTGAAGTTCCAGGCCCTCTCGGACCAGCCCGCCGCCATCGCCGAGACGGAGTCGATCGTCGCGGACTGGAACGAGGAGAACCCGGACGTCCAGGTCGAGATCGTCCCGGCCGGCTGGGACGGCGTCTACGACAAGCTGATCACCCAGTTCAACGGGGGCGCCGCGCCCGACATCATCCACTACGAGGCCGCGAGCATCGTGTCCTTCGCCCGCGACGGCTACCTCGCCGACCTCACCGACCTGATGTCGGACGAGCGCCGCGCGGACATCCCCGAGGGCATCCTCGACTCGGTGACGGTCGACGAGCAGCTGATCGCGTACCCGACCGAGCTGCAGTCGTACATGGTGTTCGCGAACCGCACGCTGCTGGAGGACGCCGGGGTGGAGATCCCGACCGGCGACACCATGACGTGGGACGAGCTGCGCGAGATCGCCAGGGCCACCACGGACGGCGACGAGGTCTACGGCCTCGGCTGGGGTCTGTCGAGCCCGACGGCGGCGTTCATGTCGCTGGCCCCCGGGTTCGGCGGCACCTACTTCGAGGGCACGGGGGAGGACGCCACCCTGACCGTCGACGACGGCGAGATGGCCCTGCCCGAGCTGGTGCACGACATGGCGTACGAGGACGAGTCGATCCTGCCGGTGACCATGACGCAGTCGGGTTCCGAGGCCATCGCCTCGTTCTACGCCGGGCAGACGGCGATGACCGTGCAGGGCTCCTACCAGGCCGCGAACATCGCCAAGGACGCGCCGAAGGACTTCGACTGGGTGGCGCTCCCGCCGCTGGCCGGACCCGAGGGGCCGCAGCAGGCGGCCAACCCGCAGACGCTCTCGGTCAACATCGACTCCGAGCACGTGGAGGAGTCGGCCGAGTTCATCGAGTTCTTCACGCAGACCGAGCACCTCGCCGCGCTCAACGAGGCGGACGCGCTGATCCCGGCGACGACGTCGGCCCAGGAGCACCTGGCGGAGAAGCTGGGCGACGAGAACGGCTGGGACACGATCCTGGCCTCGGGGCAGAACTTCGTCTCCGCGCCGTACCTGTTCGTCGACTCCTACGCGCAGTGGAAGGACACGGTGGCCACCCCGGCCTACCAGCGCTACCTGGCCCAGGAGACGGACGAGACGGAGCTGGCGGACCAGCTCACCAACGGCTGGGACGAGATCACGCAGTAGCCAGGCCGCGCCGTAGGGCGTGCCGAAGAACGACGTGTACGAGTAACGACGAAGGAGCGTAGCCGTGAGCTGGTTAGAGGATCGGACGGTGGCCGTGATCACCGGTGCCGCTGTGGGGGACGCGCTCGGTGGCGCCACCGAGGGCTGGACGCCGCAGCAGATCGAGGAGCGGCACGGGGGCCGTGTGCGCGGCATCGTCGGACCCTGGTACCCGAACTGGCAGGACGCGCGCCCCATCGCGCCGTACCACAAGGGCGACGGGCACATCACGGACGACACCCTGATGACCAGGGCGCTCGTCGAGGTGTACGCCAAGCGGCGCGAGCACCTCGACGCGTACGCGATGGCCGAGGACCTGGTGCCGCTGATGATCGGCGAGCCCCGGTGGATCCCCGAGCTCGAGTCGACGGCGCTGCTGCTCCAGCGGGTGTTCCTCGCCGAGAAGTGGCTGGTGGCCCGGCTGCACTACGGCCACGTGGACCCGCGCGAGGCCGGCGTCGGCAACGTCGTCAACTGTGGTGCCGCCATGTACGCGGCCCCGGTCGGGCTGGTCAACGCGGGCGACCCGCGGGGCGCCTACGCCGAGGCGATCGACCTCACGGGCGCTCACCAGTCCAGCTACGGGCGCGAGGCGGCGGGGGTGTTCGCGGCGATGGTCGCGGCGTCCGTCGCCCCGGGCGCCACGCTCGACGACGTCGTCGCGGCGGCGCTCGACGTCGCGCACGACGGTACTGCCGCAGCGCTCCGCGCGGTGGTGGAGGCCGTAGAGGGCTGGCCGGCCGCACCGCGGACCGACGACGAGGAGCGCGAGCTGGCGCGCCTCGTCCGGGAGACCGTGGCGCCCTACGACTCGGTCGGGCCGGAGTACCGGCAGATGTCGATGGACGCGCGCCGTCCCTCGCGGACCAAGTCGATCGAGGAGCTGCCGGTCGCCCTCGGGCTCCTGCTCGCGCACCGCGGCGACTACCGCGGCGCCGTGCTCGCCGCCGTGAACTACGGCCGCGACGCCGACTCGATCGCCGTCATGGCGGGCGCCGTCGCGGCCGGGCTCGGCGGGAGCGGCGTCGTGCCCGCCCAGTGGCTCGACGAGATCGAGGCCGCGAGCAAGATGGACGTCCGGGAGACCGGCCGGCTCATGGCCTCCGCCGCCGCCGACATCCTGCGCGCCGACCGGGAGCGGGCCCTTGGCCGGCTGGCGGCCATCGACGCGGTGGCTCCGGACGCGGCCGGTGCCGCGGTGGCGGGTGGCCTCGGATGAGGCTGACCTGGGCCCAGCCGGAGGACCTCCTGGCGCACGAGCTCGTGCAGGCGGCGGACGAGGGCAAGGACGTGGCCGACGTCCGCGACCGCTGGGTCGCGGCCGGCGGCGACCCGACGCCGGCGGTGAGCGGCGCCGGGCCGGTCCCCGCGTCGCCAGAGCTCCGCGCCCTGGCGAGGTCGCTGCTGGCGGAGCTGGACGCCCGGCCGGCGCCGTCGGCCCCCGAGGAACCGGACGGCTGGGCCGAGATCGAGGCCCTGCTGCCGCCCGCACCGGTGCTGCCCAGGCGGCCGTCCGGCTCCGGCGGGCCCGACGCCGCCTACGCCGCCCGCGTGCAGGGCGCCTGGACCGGACGCGCGGCCGGGTGCCTGCTCGGCAAGCCCGTGGAGAAGATCCCCCGGGAGGGCATCGAGGAGATCCTCCGGTCGACCGGCCGGTGGCCGCTGCGGCGGTACTTCACGGCGGCAGGGCTGCCCGACGACGTCGCGGCGCGCTGGCCCTGGAACCGCCGGTCGGCGCCGACGTCGCTCGAGGAGAACATCGACGGGATGCCGGAGGACGACGACCTGAACTACCCGATCCTCGCGCTCGCGCTCCTCGAGCAGCACGGTCGCGGGTTCACCACCGACGACGTGGCGCAGCTGTGGCTCGACAACCTGCCCGCCGGCCGCACCTTCACGGCCGAGCGCGCGGCCTACCGGAACATCCTGGACGCACGGCCGGTGCCCGAGACGGCGACGCACGACAACCCGTTCCGCGAGTGGATCGGTGCGCTCATCCGCACCGACCTGCTCGGCTGGACCGCACCGGGCGACGTCCGCGAGGCGGCCCGGCTCGCCTGGGCCGACGCCCGGCTCAGCCATACCCGCAACGGCACCTACGGCGCCCAGTGGGCGGCAGCGCTCGCCGCGGCGGCGATGGTGTGCGACGGCGTGGACGAGGTGCTCGACGCGGCCGACGCGGTGGTGCCGCCGGGGAGCCGCCTGGCCGCCGCCGTGCGGCTCGGCCGCTCCCTCGGCGGGGACTGCGACGGGAGCGAGGCGGGCGTCCGAGCCGGTCTCGACCGGCTGCACGCCGAGTACGGGCACCTGCACTGGGTGCACGTCCTGAACAACGCGGGGGTCATCGCGTTCGCGCTCAGCGCCGGCCGCGGCGAGTTCGGGCCCAGCGTCTCGATCGCCGTCACCGCGGGGTGGGACACCGACTCGGCGGCGGCGACCGTCGGCGGGGTGGTCGGCGCGCTGCGCGGGGTCACCGGCATCGGTGACCAGTGGACCAGGCCCCTGCACGGGCGGATCGCGACGTCGCTCCCTGGCGGATCGCAGCGCATCACCGACCTCGCTGCGCGCACCGTCGCCCTCGCGGGGCCTCCCGGCGGCGCCGCATGAGCGCCGGACGGGACCCGGCGGTCGGCCGGGTCGTGGTCGTGGGGTCGGCGAACGTGGACCTCGTCGTCGACGTCCCGCGTCACCCCGCGGGCGGCGAGACGATCCTCGGCGGAGACCTGCGCCGTTCGCCGGGCGGCAAGGGGGCCAACCAGGCCGTCGGCGCGGCGCGCGCCGGGGGAGCCGGCACCACGTTCGTCGGCGCGCTCGGCCAGGACGAGTCGGCTGAGCTGCTGCTCGCCTCCCTGGTGGGGGCAGGGGTGCGAACCGACATCGTCGAGCGCGTCGGGTCCCCGACCGGCACCGCGCTGATCACCGTGTCGCCCGACGGCGAGAACGCGATAGTCGTCGCGCCAGGGGCCAACTCGCACGTCCACATCGGCGGGGCACAGAAGGACCGGATCATCGCCGCCGACGTCGTGCTCGCGCAGCTCGAGATCCCGCTCGACGCCGTGGTGGCGGCCGCCCGGGCACGCCGCGACGGGGCGCTCTTCGTCCTCAACGCCGCGCCGTCGCGCGAGCTGCCGGACGAGCTGTGGCAACAGCTCGACGTGCTCGTCGTCAACGAGCACGAGGCCGCCGACCTGGTGGCCGGCCTGCCGTCCGCCGCGGACGACAGCGGCACGGCAGACGCCGCGACGCCGGAAGCGCTCGCGGCGGCCCTGCTGCGCCGGGTGCGCGCCGTGGTCGTCACGCTCGGCGGCCAGGGCAGCCTCGTCGCCCGACGCGGCGTCCCCACCATGCACGTGCTCGCCGCCCAGGTCACGGCCGTCGACACCACGGGAGCCGGCGACACCTACTGCGGAGTGCTGGCCGCCGCCCTCGCCCGGGGCGCCGACCTCGTCGACGCCGCACGCCTGGCCGGGGCGGCCGGGGCGCTCGCCGTCACCCGGCCCGGGGCGCAGGACGCCGTGCCGGAGGCCGCCGACGTCGCCGCGCTGGCCGAAGAACTGAGAGAGGCACCATGACGTACACGTTCGACCCCCTCGTCCCGCGGCCGATCGACCGGCCGACCGAGGTCGCCGTCGGGCCGCTGACTCCGCAGGCGAGCGCGGCCCTCGACGAGGCGAAGATCTTCTCCGGACCCGCCGACCCGGCCGACCGGCCCGCCTGGCGCGAGACGCTGCGGGCCTGGCGGGCGGACGCCCGCGACCGGCACGGCTACGCGGGCGCCGCGTACGCCCGGCCCGAGGCCGCGTGGGCCGCGCGCTGCTCCACCGTGGCGCAGGTGTGGCTGTGGGACGAGCTGCTCTACTCGTTCGTGGAGGGGCGGTTCACGCCCGAGCGGTTCCTGGCCGACGCCGGCGAGCGCTTCGGCGGGCTGGACGCCGTCGTGCTGTGGCACGCGTACCCGGTGATCGGGCTGGACGACCGCAACCAGTGGGACTTCTACCGCGATGTGCCGGGACTGGTGGCGCTCGTGGAGGCCTTCCACGAGGCAGGCCTGCACGTGTTCGTCGACTACAACCCGTGGGACGTCGGCACCCGGCGCGGCGCCGACGACGTGACCGAGCTGGCCGCAGTGGTCCGCGAGCTCGGGGCGGACGGCGTCTTCCTCGACACCCTGAAGAAGGCCGAGCCGGAGCTGGTCGCGCGGCTGGAGGAGGCACGCCCGGGGATCGTCCTGGAGGGCGAGTCGAAGCTGGCGGTCGAGCGCATCGAGGACCACTCGTCGTCCTGGGCGCAGTTCTTCGCCGACTCGCCGGTGCCCGGCGTGCTCCGCGCGCACTGGTACGAGCGTCGCCACATGCAGCACCACGTGCGGCGCTGGCACCGCGACCACTCCGAGGAGCTGCAGTCCGCGTGGCTCAACGGCGTGGGCGTCATGGTGTGGGAGGTCGTGTTCGGCGTGTGGGTGGGCTGGTCCCGGCGTGACGCCGCGACCGTGCGCCGCCTGGTGTCCGTCCAGCGCGCCGCGGGTGACCTGCTGCTCGACGGTGAGTGGACGCCGCTGGCCCCGCTCGCCGCCGAGGCTGAGGCCGCCGGGGTCTACGCGTCGCGCTGGGAGCTCGACGGCGTGACCCTCTGGACGCTCGTGAACCGCGGCGAGGCCGACTACACCGGCCCGGTGCTGGCCCCTGACACGTCGAGGGTGGTGGTGCCAGGGCGCGGCATCGCCGCCCTGGTGCAGGTGGACGCAGCGGAGCCCGCATGGCTGCCCGGCCTGCTCGACGCGCTGGCGGACCTGCCGCACGACGCCGACGCCCGGTTCCCGCACCGGATCGCCCGCCGCGTCGGTCTCACCGACGTGTCTGACGTACAGGTCACCGCGGTGACCTCGGCTTCGGACACGGACACGGACGCCGTCGTCGTGCCGCAAGGTTCCTACGTGCTGACCGTGCGCTACCGCGCGCGGGAGACCGGCATGTACCAGGGCGCGCCGTACGTGGACGAGTGGAAGCCGCTCCCGCCGCGCCTGCACGACGCGCGCACGCTCCAGCGCGACGGCGTCCTCGCAGCGCCCGTCGCCGTCGCGGCGAGCGAGGTGACGAACGCGCAGTTCGCCGAGTTCCTCGACGCCACGGACTACGCGCCCGCGGAGCCGCACCGGTTCCTGGCGCACTGGTCTTGGGCGCACGGTGCCGACGGCCGTCCCGATGCCGGCACGGAGCAGCATCCGGTGACCTTCGTCGACCTCGACGACGCCCGCGCGTACTGCGCGTGGCGCGGCGGCCGGCTGCCCACGGAGGACGAGTGGCAGCTCGCGGGCGAGGCGCGTCCGGCGCTGTTCGGGGTGGACCGCCCCGGGCTCGCCGTCTGGAGCTGGACGGAGAGCGAGCACAGCGACGGCCGCACCCGGTTCGTCATGCTCAAGGGCGGCAGCGACTACCGCGCCGAGAGGTCCGACTGGTACGTCGAGGGCGGGCGGCACGCGCCGGACTACTCGGTCAAGTACCTGCTGCCGGGCCTCGGGCTCGCCCGGAGCGCCACCGTCGGGTTCCGGTGCGCGTGGGACCTGCCGGTCTCGACCGATCTTGGGGAGGCGACCGCATGAGCGTCTCCCGCGACCCCGCCGGCGGCGCCCTGGCCGGGCTGCGCGTCGTGGACGCCTCGACCCTGTTCGCGGGGCCGATGGCGGCCATGCACCTGGGCGATCTCGGGGCCGACGTCATCAAGGTGGAGCACCCGGCCAAGCCCGACCCGTCGCGCACGCACGGGGCGGCGAAGGACGGCGTCAACCTCTGGTGGAAGACGCTGGGGCGCAACAAGCGCACCATCACCGCCAACCTCGGCTCGCCGGGCGGGCGCGAGGTGTTCCTGGCGCTCGCCGAGCAGGCGGACGTGGTGATCGAGAACTTCCGGCCCGGCACGCTCGAACGCTGGGGCCTGGGCTACGAGGAGCTGTCGGCCCGCAACCCGCGCCTCGTGCTCGCTCGGGTCTCGGGGTTCGGCCAGGTCGGGCCGTACCGCACGCGCCCAGGCTTCGGCACGCTGGCCGAGGCGATGAGCGGGTTCGCGGCGATGACCGGCGAGCCAGACGGCCCGCCCACCCTGCCGCCCTTCGGCCTTGCCGACGGCGTCGCGTCGCTCGCCACCGCGTTCGCGATCATGACGGCCCTGTCGGTGCGTGAGCGCACGGGGAGCGGGCAGGTCGTGGACACCGCGATCGTGGAGCCGATCCTGGCGATGCTCGGGCCGCAGATCACGCGCTGGGACCAGCTGGGCACCGTGCAGGCGCGGACCGGCAACCGGTCCGGCAACAACGCGCCCCGCAACACCTACCGCACGAGCGACGGGCACTGGGTGGCGGTCTCTACGTCGGCCCAGTCGATCGCCGAGCGCGTGGTGCGGCTCGTGGGCCGGCCCGACCTCGTCGACGAGCCGTGGTTCGCGCGCGGCGTCGACCGGGCGTTGCACGCGGACGAGCTGGACGAGGCGGTCGGGGGCTGGATCGCGCTCCGCACGCGGGACGAGGTGGTGGCGGCGTTCGAGGCGGCGCAGGCCGCCGTCGCCCCCGTCTACGACGCGCGGGACATCGTCGAGGACCCGCAGTTGCAGGCGCTGGGCACCCTGCACGAGATCGATGACCCCGAGCTGGGGCCGATGCTGATGCAGGGGCCGCTGTTCCGGCTCTCCGAGAACGACGGCGTCATCCAGTTCACGGGCCGGCCGCACGGCGCGGACACGGACCTCGTGCTCGGTGAGCTGGGGTTCTCTCCCGAGCGCATCGCCGAGCTGCGGGGGGAGGGGGCGGTATGAGTGATCCTGCTGGGCCTGCCGGCGGTCGCACGTCGCTGACCCTGCTGTACGTGCCGGGCGACCGGCCCGACCGGGTGACCAAGGCCCTGGCGTCGTCGGCCGACGCGGTGCTGGCCGACCTGGAGGACGCCGTCGCGCCGTCGCGCAAGGAGGAGGCGCGGGACAACGTCGCGCGGATTCTTGCTGACCCGAGCGGCCGGGCCGTCCAGGTGCGGATCAACCATCCGAGCACGCCGTGGCACGCGGACGACGTCGCGATGGTCGCGGCGCTGCCCGTGGGGGTCGGCGCACGGGTGCCCAAGGTCGAGTCCGTCGACGAGGTGCGGGCGCTCGCGGCCGCGCTGCCCGGCCGGGCGCTGCACCTGCTGGTCGAGTCGGCGCTCGGGGTAGAGCGGGCGTTCGAGCTGGCGACGGCGTCGCCGCAGGTCGCGTCTCTGGGGCTCGGGGAGGCGGACCTGCGCTCCGACCTGCGGGTCGACGGCGACGAGGGGCTCACCTGGGCGCGCGGCCGCGTCGTCGTCGCGGCGCGGGCGGCTGGGCTGCCGTCGCCGCACATGTCGGCGTACACCAACGTACGGGACCTGGACGGGCTGGCGGCGTCGTGCCGCACCGGTCGCGGGCTCGGCTTCAGCGGCCGGACGGCGATCCATCCTGGGCAGCTCGACACGATCCGGGCTGCCTTCCTGCCTTCTGCCGACGAGGTCTCCGCGGCGCGAGACGTGCTGGAGCGGGTCGGGAGCGCCGCCGTCGAGGGTGTGGGCGCCGTGGCGCTGGCGGACGGGACGTTCCTCGACGTCGCGATGGTGGAGCGGGCGCGGTGGGTGCTGGAGCTGGCCTCCGCCGGGTAAAGCCTTGCCGTGTGATGCGAGGGTGGCGAGGTGACTGATCGAGAGACACTGGCCGGCTGCCTGCTGATCACCGGGACGCCCGGGGCGGGGAAGACCACCGTCTCGCGGCTGGTGGCCGAGCGGTTGCCGCGAGCCGCGCAGGTCGACGGGGACGTGTTCGGGATCATGCTCGTCAGCGGTAGGGCGAACATGCTCGACGACGACGGCCGCTGGGCTCCCGGGCCCGAGGGGCAGCGGCAGCTACGGCTCCGGATGGTGAATCTGTGCTCCGTGGCCGACAACTTCGCCGAGGCCGGGTTCACGCCGGTCGCCGACTCGGTGGTCGAGACGCGTGCGGAGCTGAGCTTCATCGCCCGGCGTCTGCGGGCGCGGCCCTTGATGCTGGTGGTGCTGTGCCCGCCGCCGGACGTGGCGCGGCACCGGAACGCGACCCGCGCCGTAGAGACCCGGGTGGACTACGACTTCGCCCCGCTGGCGCGGAACCAGCGGCGGGAGCTGGGCGACCTCGGCTGGTGGCTCGACTCCGGGGAGCAGACGCCTGAGGAGACCGCCGAGGCGATCGTGGCCGAGGCCGCACGGCGCGCCGTGGTGCCGGAGGCTACGTTGCGGGCGCAGGGGTGGGCCGGCCGGCTGACCTGACGTTTCTGCTGTCGGCAGATGGGGACCGGTCGGCGAGCGATGCGAACGGGTGTGCCATATGGTGGTGACATGACATCAGCGATGAGTGCACCAGGCGTGGGCGACCGGCCCTCGGGTTCGGTGCTGCCCATCGGTGAGGGAACGGTCGTCCGTGCGGCCGACGTCCGAGCGGTTCGCGAGCACCTGGCCGCCATGATCCTGCCAGGCGGGGCTGACACGGACGGCCCGGCGTCGAAGCAGGTGCTGGCCGAGTGGATCGACCTGCTCGGCGAGCTCGAGGCGGTGAAGAACACCGTGGCCGCAGCACAGGGCCGGTTGGCGGTGGCCTTGGACGAGGCCACCCGGGCCGAGGAGGCCGCGCAGGGCATCCGAGCCGAGCGGCAGGGCCGTGGGGTACCCAACCAGGTCGGTGCGGCGATGCAGCTCAGCCCGCACGCGGGCGGCGCGTTCCTCGGTACGGCTCGGGCGTGGGTCACGGAGATGCCGCACACCTTCGACGTGCTGCGGACCGGTGCGCTCTCGCAGTGGCGCGCGACGCTCCTGGTGCGCGAGACCTCTCACCTCTCGCCGGAGCACCGTGCGCAGATCGACGAGCAGATCTGCGGACCCGCGAACCTGGCGGCCCTGGCCCGGACGGGCACCAAGCGGCTGATCGCCCAGATCAAAGAGCTGGCGGCCACGCTCGACGTCCACGCGTGCGTCAAGCGGAACGCGAAGGCCGTGACGGAGCGGCGCGTCTCGGTGCGTCCGGCGCCCGACCTGATGGTCTACCTGACCGCGCTCGTGCCGATGGCACAGGGGGTGCAGGCGTACGCGCAGCTCAAGGCGCACGCCGACGCCACCAAGGCTTCCGGCGACGAGCGGGCTGCCGGGCAGATCATGGCCGACACCCTGATCGAGCGGGTCACCGGGCGGGAACCAGGCAAGGCCGACGACGTGCCGGTCACGATCAACCTGCTGGTCTCCGACCAGACACTGCTGGCAGGTGGTGACGAACCTGCCGTGGTGCCGGAGGGAATGCCTGCGGGGGCGGGCACGGTCCCCGCGCCGGTGGCGCGGAACCTCGCGGCGCACGGGATCGACGCCGACGTCGCCTGGCTCCGTGCGATCTATGTCGACCCCCGGGGCCGCCTGCTGGCGACGACGTCGGCGTCGCGGTTCCACCCACAGAGCCTCGCCACCCTCCTCCGTGCCCGGGAGCAGGGCATCTGTGGCACACCGTGGTGCGACGCCCCCGTGCGGCACATCGACCACGTCCTTCCGCACGCCGAGGGCGGCGAGACCAGCCTGGCGAACGGTCAGGGCCTGTGCGCCCGTTGCAACCATGCCAAGCAGGCGCCCGGATGGCGGCAGAAGGCCACTGAGATCGACGGCCGGCACGGTGTGGAGACGGTCACGCCCACCGGGCACACCTATGCCTCCGTGGCACCCGCACCGCCCGAACCGGTCCGCGAGGCCGCTCCAGGGTGGACCCCGGCGGTCGGCATGGGCTCACCCGGCAGTGGTCGCGTCCCACGCAGCCGGTACTCGATCGGGTGCCATACCGGACCCCGCCACGCCGCGATCGCCTACCGGCCCAGATCGCGACGACGAACTCGTCGCCGTAGCGGCCGGGCCGACATCTCGTGGGAGCACGGCCCCGTGACTGGTCGTGCCCGTCAGGGCACCAGGGCGATCCGCCCGAACACCGTGCCGGCATCCATCTGACGGTGTGCGTCGGCGGCCTGTTCCAGAGGCAGGACGTCGTGCACGACGGCGTGCAGCTCGCCCCGCGCAGCGGCGGCGAACTGTGCGGCCCGGACTGCGTCCCTGTCCGGTGTGGGAACGGTGTCGAGGCTGAACGTAGCGACCGAGCGAGACTGCTGGAAGGCGCTCACGAGTCGCTGGCCGAAGTCCGCCGGCGGCATGCCGGTGATCGCGCCGACCACGACCAGCCGCCCGTTCGGCGCGAGCCGGTCGATGAGCTCCGGAGTACCGGGTCCACCCACGATGTCGATGATCACGTCATAGGACGCCGGCGCGTCCGGTCCGCCGTCGCCGGAGCGGTCGAGCACGTGCGTCGCCCCGAGCGCACGGAGCCGGTCGCCGCGCTGGGGCGACGACGTCGTCACCGCGACGGCGCTCGCGCCACCGCACGCCGCCAGCTGGACGGCAGGGATGCCGATGCTCCCCGCCGCGCCGCGGACGAGCACCGACTCGCCGGCCGCGAAGTGCGCGTGGGCGAGCGCGAAGTGTGCGACGGGCCCAGAGCTCCCGAGCGTCACCGCGTCGATCGACGAGAGCCCGTCGGGGAGCGCGTCGACGTCGGTCACCTGCGCGAGCGCCTGCTCGGCGTAGCCACCACCGGTGCCGGTGAACGCCCACACCCGGCGACCCAGCCACGACCCGTCGACGTCGGCGGCGACCGCTGTCACCGTCCCGGCGACCTCGCTGCCGGGGATCAGGCCCGTGGTGAACCCGTACCCGGCGAGGGTCCCGCGGCGGATGACGGCGTCGACGCCGCCCACCCCGATCGCCTCGGTCTCGATCACCATCTGCCCTGGCCGTGGGGTCGGCACCGGGACGTCGGTCACCGCCATGCCGCTCGGGTCTCCGAACTGCTTGATCGTCACTGCTCGCATCGTTCGTCTCCTGTGCTGCTTGCTGTCTGCGCTTTCGCGGTGACGCTAACGGACGGGGGCGTCCACTTCGGGAAAGTGAGAGGGGTGACCGGCTGATTGCTTCAGTTGCCCACCCGCTGGTCTCGAGGGGGCCAGACGGCCCGTCGGCACGGGCCGCGGTGCACCAGCTGCGCCAGGAGCAGCTCCACGGTCCAGGGTCGCCAAGGCGTTCACCCACATCCAGCACGAGCGGCTGCGCGGTGCCGGCCGACCAGCAGGGCATCCCGATCGGGTGGCGCTGGCGGTGTCGAGCGACTACCCGGAGGCCGTCGACCTCGTCACGCGGCTGTACGACCAGCTCGGATTGGACACGGTGGACCACAGCCCGCTGAGTGAGTCCTGGCGCAACGCGCCGGGCAGCCCGCGTGGGTCCGCTCCGGATGGCAGAGCCGCGAGGAACTCCTCCTCAACCTGAAGCGAGCGAACCCGGTCATCCGGGGGCGACGGGGTTCGGCTTCGACAGGTGTCGCAGTGACAAGGTCCTGGGACGCTGTCCCCATGACCTTCGCCGACCTCCACCACGGCCCTCACCCCCTCCTCCTCCCCAACGCCTGGGACGTCGCCTCCGCCCTGGCGTTCGCCGAGGCCGGGTTTCCCGCGGTCGGCACCACGAGCTTCGGCGTCAGCGCAGCCGTCGGTACGCCCGACGCCGGCCGGACGAGCCGACGGGCCACCGAGGAGCTGGTCCGTCGGCTGAGCGCGCTGCCCGCCTACGTCACGGCCGACCTCGAGGACTGCTACAGCGACGACCCGGCCGAGGTCGCCGACTTCGTCGCCTTGCTTGCCGACACCAACCTCGCCGGCATCAACATCGAGGACTCCACGTTCGGCGAGCTCACCACCCCGGCGGCCCACGCCGCCAAGGTGACGGCGATCAAGGCGGCGACGCCGGACGTGTTCGTCAACGCACGCGTCGAGACCTACTGGCTGAACCAGGACGCCACCGTCGAGGCCACCCTCGACCGGGCCCGCGCCTACGTCGACGCCGGGGCGGACGGCATCTTCGTGCCCGGCGCGACCGAACCCGACGTCCTCGAACGCCTCGCGAGCGCGCTCCCGCTGCCGCTCAACGTCCTCGCGGTCCCCGGCCTCTCGCTGGAGCGGCTGGGCGAGCTCGGCGTCCGGCGGGTCAGCACCGGGTCCTTGCCCTACCGCGCGGCGATCGACGCGGCCGTCGCCGTCGCGACCGCCGTCCGGGACGGCGGCGCGACGCCGTCGGCCACGCCCTACCCGCAGGCGCAGGCGCGGCTGGAGCGGTACGCGCAGCGCGGGGGAGACCAGCGCTGAGGTCGCCCGAGGGGCGACCCGTCCCGCCGATCAGCTCCGACCGAGAACCTCCACGTTCAGGATCGTGCCGCCAAGGCTCCAACCGCCGTCGGCGACCTCTTCGAGGATGACGAGCGTGGACTGGCGTGCCCGCTCGCCGTACACGTCCGCGAAGGCGTCGGTGACGGCGTCCTGCAGCTTCTTCTTCGATTCCGTGGTGAGGGTGTCCGCTGGCACCTTGAGATTCGCGAACGGCATGGTCGTCCCTTTCTGAGTCCGGCTACGGCCACGGTGTGGTGGCCTGACGCCGTCCACTCTGCCGGGCACCTGCCGGAGGCGGGAGAGGACCCTGGGTCGGGGGACCGGCGATCCCTGGTGCGCCGTCGTGAAGCGACAGGATGCGAGCGGCACCCCGGCGCGGCACGGTGGGAAAGCCGGTGAGGCAGCCCGCCGTCGGCCCCTACCCCAGGGACGTCGCACCGAGGGAAGGAGCGCGACATGGTCCAGCAGACTGTCGCCGATGTCATGACCCCCGAGCCGACCACCATCGGCATGTCCGAGACGCTCGAGACCGCTGCCCGGACGATGGCCGCACAGGACGTGGGCGCACTGGTCGTGCAGGCCGGGACCACGACCGTCGGCATCGTCACCGACCGGGACCTCGTGGTCCGCGGCCTGGCCGAAGGGCTCGGGCTCGAAGCGATGGTCGGTGAGGTGGCGAGCGAGGAGCTGATCTCGATCGGACCCGGCGTCCCGGTCGAGGTGGCGGTCGAGCTGATGCGGGTCGCCGCCGTCCGGCGGATCCCCGTGATGGACGACGACGTGCCGGTCGGGATCGTCTCGATCGGCGACCTCGCGGTCGAGCGGGACCCGATGTCGGCGCTCGCGGAGATCTCCGAGGCGGTTCCGAACGACTGAGCGCCGTGCAAGGCTGCTGAACGTGAGCGACTTCCGGCAGTCCTTGACGCCGGCCCGGCCGTCTGGCGTGCTCTCCGCCGTCTACCGCGCCTGGCTGAGCCACCCGCGATGGTCGCTCGCGGTCAAGGGCGCGGTCGCGGCGAGCCTGGCCTGGTCCGTGGGGCTCGTCGCGCCCGCGCCGTTCGCCGAGTACCCGTACTACGCGCCGCTGGGGGCAGTGCTCGCCACGACCAGCACGGTGGTGCGCTCCGTCCGTGACTCCCTCCAGTCGGTCGCCGCGGTGCTGGTGGGCGCGATCATCGCCCGTGCGGTGGCCCTGCTGCCCCTTCCCGGTCCGCTGGAGCTCACGGTGGTGGTCGGCCTTGCGCTCCTGTGCGTGGGCTGGCGCATCTTCGGCGAGATGGGTAGCTGGGCAGTGATGTCCGCCATCTTCGTGCTCATCCTCGGCAGCGGGGACGGGGCCGACTACATCGGCTCCTACGCCGGGCTGATCGTCGTGGGCGCCGCGATCGGCATCGGTATCAACCTGCTGCTCCCGCCCCTGCCGCTCACCCCGTCGGAGCTCGCGCTCGGCCGCCTGCGCGACGGGCTCGCCGAACAGGTCGAGTCGCTCGCGGGCTGGCTGGAGAACGAGGGGCCGCTGGCGCCCGACGAGTGGGAGCGCCGCCGCCAGCAGCTGGTCCCGACGGTCGAGCGCGCGCGGACCGCCGTCGCCCAGACCCGCGAGGCCTCACGCGCCAACGTGCGCGTGCGGTACAAGGGCAACCAGCACTGGGTGGACTCCCAGACCCGCCGCGCCGGTGCGCTGGGTGTCTCGGCCGACGTGGTCGACGAGATAGTGCGCCTGCTCGTCGAGTGGGAACGGGAAGGACGTGACGACGTAGCGCTCGGGCAGCAGCTGAGACCGGAGTTCGCCAGCACCCTGCGGGCCCTCGCGGAGGCCCTGCGCACAGCGGTGACCCGAGACGCCGGCAACGACACCGACGCTGCCAAGGAAGCCGCCAAGGAGGCTGCCGAGGCGGTCGACCGGCTCGACGAGTCGATCGAAGGACTCCGCCAGGTCGTCCGCACCGCCCAGCGCTCGTCCGAGTACGACTACTTCGTGGCGGGCGCCCTCATCGTCAAGCTGGCCCGCGGCGCCGACGCCCTGCGGGCCTGACGGCGGGAGCCGCCGAGCGGCAAGCGAGCCGTCACCGCGTTACGTTGGGAAAGGTCGAGAAGCGGCTGCCGATCAAACCTGCCGAGGTGTTCCGTGAAGGCCCTTTTCCTCAGCTGCACGCTCAAGCCGTCCCCCGAACCGTCCAACACCGAGACGCTCGCGGCGGTGGTCGCCGACGCCCTCCGGGAGCGTGGCGTGACCGTCGACCACGTCCGGCTCGCCGACCTCGACGTCCCGCCAGGAGTCGTCACCGACCTGGGCGACGGCGACGCCTGGCCCGGCGTGCACGAGCAGCTGCTGAACGCCGAGATCCTCGTGGTCGTCACCCCGACCTGGATCGGACGACCCTCCTCCATCGCCCAGCGCATGCTCGAACGCATGGACGCGATGATCTCCGAGACGGCCAAGGACGGCACCCCGGTCGCCTACAACCGGGTGGCCGGCGTGGTCGTGACCGGCAACGAGGACGGCGCGCACCACGTGATCTCCGAGATCAACGGCGCGCTCGTCGACATCGGCTACACCATCCCCGGCCAGTCGTGGACCTACTGGAACCAGGGTCCCGGCCCCGGCGACGACTACCCGCAGACCGAGCACGGGCACGAGTGGTCGCACAGCACCGGCCGCCTCATGGCGCACAACCTGTACTCCGTCGCGTCGGCGCTCGCGGCACAGCCGGTGCCGCCTCCCAAGAGCTGACGCCCACGGTCCCAGGACGCCCGAGCACCGCGACGGACGCGCATGCGAGCGGGAGATCACCGAGGCATGGTGAACGTGTCGGTGGAGCAGACCGCCGTCGGACCTACCGAGGGAGGAGAACGACATGGTGCAAACCGTCGCCGATGTCATGACCCCAGCACCGACCGCCGTCGACGTATCCGATTCGGTCCAGGCCGCCGCCCAGACGATGGCTACTCAGGACGTGGGTGCGCTGGTCGTCCAGACCGAGTCGAAGATCGTCGGGATCGTCACCGACCGGGACCTCGTGGTCCGCGGCCTCGCCGAGGGCCTCGGCCTCGACGCGACCGTCGGCCAGGTCGCGAGCGAGCAGCTCGTCACCGTAGGCCCCGGCGACCCCGTGCAGACCGCGGTCGAGGTGATGCGTGACGCCGCCGTCCGCCGAGTCCCCGTGATGGACGGCGACGTCCTCGTCGGCATCGTCGCGATCGGTGACCTCGCCGTCACCAGGGACCCGGCGTCCGCGCTCGCGGACATCTCCGAGGCGGAGCCGAACCGCTGAGCGGTCCGCCGACCGGGCTCGTTCGCCGACGCTCGGCGGACGAGCCCGGCACGTGCCACCTGACGTGAGACGACCTCGGGGCAGGCCTCGCACCACGTCCCGGTGAGGAGACGCCATGAGCCCTACACCCGTCGACCTGACCGCCACGGAGAGCGCCCGCGTGCTGGGCCGGGTGCTCGCCCCGCTGGTCGCCCAGGGCGCGATAGTGCGTCGCCCGCGAGCTACCGCCTGGGCCGAGCGGCACCAGACCGACCGCACGGCGCGCGCCGTCCTGACGGACCTGCGCGAGCGGCACGGGGGCGCGCCGCTCGTCGTGCGGATCGGGTCGCGCCGCGTCGTCGTCGTCACGGAGGCCGAGGACGTGCGCCGCCTGCTCCAAGGCTCGCCCGAGCCGTTCACGCCCGCCACGAAGGAGAAGCACGCCGCCCTCGCGCACTTCCAGCCCGAGGGCGTGCTGATCTCCTCGACCGCCGAGCGCTGGCACCGGCGGCCGTTCAACGAGGCGGTGCTCCAGACCGACCAGCCGGTGCACGACGACGGGGCCGCCGTCGTCGACGCGGTGCGCCGGGGCGCGGCACAGCTGACCCAGCGGCTGGACTCGACCGGACGGCTCGACGCCCAGAGCTTCACCGACGCGTGGTGGGGCATCGTCCTGGAGGTCGTGCTCGGCACGAGGGCCCGCGATGACCGAGAGCTCGTCGCAGTGCTCGACGCCCTGCGCCGCGACGCGAACTGGGCGTGGCTGCGCCCGCGCCGGACCCGGCTCCGCGAGGAGCTGGAGGGCCGCATCGCGTCCTACGTCCAGACTCCCGAGGCGGGCTGCCTCGCCGAGGCTGCCCACCGGCGCGGCCCCGCCACCGCGGTGGGCCAGGTGCCGCACTGGCTCTTCGCGTTCGACGCCGCCGGCGCCGCGACCCTCCGGGCGCTCGCGATGGCCGCCGCCCGGCCGCCGGTGCGGGAGCGGCTGCTCGCCGAGGCGGAGCCGGCGGGCACGTCCCCCGCGCTCCTGCCCTACGCGCGGGCGTGCGTCCTGGAGTCCCTGCGTCTGTGGCCGACGACGTTCGCCGTGCTGCGCGACTCGACCGCCCCGACGGAGTGGGGCGGCCGCACCCTGCCCGCCCAGACGGGCTTCGCCGTCGTGAGCTCGTTCTTCCACCGCGACCCGGCCCGGCTCGAGCATGCGGACGCGTTCGTGCCCGACGCGTGGCTGGACGGTCGCAACAACGCGGACTGGGGCCTGATCCCCTTCAGCGGCGGACCCGTCGCCTGTCCCGGGCGGAACTTCGTGCTGCTGGTGGCCTCTCACCTGCTCACGCGGCTGGTCGCACGGGACCTGCGGGTCGCCCGCGGGCGCTACCTGGCCCGTGATCCCGTGCCCGCGACGGTGGATCACCTGGGGCTGGGCTTCCGCGCGGCCGGCAGCGCCTGAGCCGCACGCGAGCTGGGAGAGGAGGCAGGCCCATGGCCGAGCCCGGGATGCTGCCCGGCGTGCCGCACCTGCGGTCGATCGCCGAGGTGGCGCAGCTCGTCGAGGCGGTCTCGCCGCTCTACGTGCGGTTCAGTGCGGGCCCCGTGGCCGACGCCGCCACCGTGAGCCGGGACCACGAGAGCGGGTGCCTGCTGCCGGGACTCAGCGTGAACCCGCTGACGCCGGAGCCGTGGTGGGACCGGGAGGTCGAGCACTGGCTCGCGCGGCAGCTGTGGCAGTACGCGCACCTGCAGTCACCGGAGCGCTACCCCTGGGTCCTCACCGGCGAGATCGCGGGCCGCGGGCCGGACTGCGAGCCGCTGCTGGTCGGGACCACCGCCGTCGCGTCGATCGACCGGTCGGTGGTGGACGAGGCGACGACGACGTACGCCCGGGTGTTCCGCGCGGGGGCGGACGGAAGGTGATCGACTGTTCATCGTGACTTCACGTGTCGGCCGGTGGGTATTCAGTACCGCCAGGTGAACTCGCGACATGCCTCGACATGTCCTAGTACGCCCACGTCTGCTGGCGCCTGTCGCCGCGACGCTCGGCGTCGCTCTCGCCCTCGGATCGGGCCTGCCCGCCGCCCAGGCCGCCGACCCTCTGCCCGGGATCGAGGGTGAGGGCGCACCGCGTGACCCGTACCAGATCGACTCGGCCGACGACCTGCGCACGGTCGCCGGCGCGATCAACGGCGACCCGGGGGCGTACGGCGGTCGGCCTACCGGCTGACCGCCGACATCGACTTCGGCGGGAGCACGTTCGGCGGCATCAACTCCTTCACCGGCACGCTCGAGGGCGCCGGGCACACGATCAGCGACATCGAGCTCGTACGGGACGCCTCGGCGGGCGGCGAGGCCGACCGGCTGGGCCTGATCCGCAAGCTGGACGGCGGCACGGTCCGGAACCTGAGGCTCGACGGCGTCCTCGCCGACGCCGGGACCAGCACGAGCGGCTGGATCGGCGCGATAGCCGTCGTGGCCAGCAACGCCACGCTGACCGGGAACGCGGTGACCGGGGCCGAGCTCGTCGCGAGCAGCGCCGAGAAGGTGGGCGGCATCGTCGCCGAGCTGCACGGCGGGACCATCGCCGACAGCCTTGTGACCGGCTCCCTGAGAGCGGGCGAGATGCCCGGCGGCCTCGCCGCCTACGTCAACCAGGACGCGCAGGTGCGGAACAACCTGGTGGCGGCCGACCTGTCGATGGTGGTGCCGGGCGGCGCGAACGGCACGCGCGGGAACAACGCCGGGCTGATCGCCGGCTACCCCGGCTCGCCCAACGGCAGCACGTTCGCCGGCAACGTCGCGCTGTCCGGCTCGATCGCCTACTCGGGCAAGGTCGACGGGTTCGTCGGCCGCGTCATCGGTTACACCGGGTACGACGGCTGGACGGCCGAGGACAACCTGGCCAACGCTGCCATCACCATCGAAGGGGACACGGTCGCCGGGCCGGGCACCAAGAACCAGCACGGCAGCGACACCACGGCCCAGGAGCTCGCGCAGCAGACGACCTACGAGGAGCTGGGCTGGGACCTCACCAACGCCTGGCGCTGGGACGAGGCGCTGGGCCACCCCGTGCCGCAGTACACGGCCTCCCTGTTCGGCAACGGCAGCGCAGAGCAGCCGTACGAGATCGGGTCGGCCGAGGACCTGGAGCTGCTCACCGCGCAGCTCAACGACGGCAACGCGCGCTACACCGGGGCCAAGCACTTCGTGCTGACCGCCGACCTCGACTTCGCCGGGCGCGAGCCGTTCGGCGGCATCAACCGGTTCGAGGGCGTCCTCGACGGCGCTGGGCACACGATCAGCGACCTGGTCTATGGCACGCAGGAGAGCGCGGGCGGCGAGGCCGACCGGCTCGGCCTGGTCCGGCAGCTCGCCGGCGGCACGATCCGCGGCCTCACCCTGGCCGGCGTCACGGCCGACGGGGGCTCGCGCGGCGGGCTCGTCGCCGGCCTCGCCGTCGTCGCCACCGACGCGACGCTGACCGGCAACACCGTCGTCGACGCCGACCTGACCGCCACCAGCGCAGAGAAGGTGGCCGGGCTGGTCGCCGAGCTGCGCGGCGGCAGCGTCACCGACAGCTGGGTCCAGGGCTCCATGAGCGCCCACAAGATGCCCGCCGGCCTCGTCGCCTACTCGAACGGCGCCGTGACCGTGCGCAACAACCTCGTCGAGGTGGACCTCACGGTCGCCGCGGACGGCGGGGCGGCCGGTACCCGCGGCATCGACGCAGCGCACGTCGTCGCCTACCCCGGCAACCCGAGCTCCGGCAGCTCGTTCACCGGCAACGTCGCGCTGGGCGGCTCGATCGACTTCTCGGGCAAGGTCGACGGGTTCGCGGGCCGCGTCGTCGGCTACACCGGCTACGACGGCTGGACCGCGCAGGACAACCTCGCGAACGCCGAGATCACCGTCGGCGGGCAGACCGTCGCCGGCCCGGGCACCAAGAACCAGCACGGCACCGACACGACGCCGGAGGCGCTCGCGCAGCAGGCCACCTACGCGGTCCGCGGCTGGGACTTCGTCGAGAAGTGGCGGTTCGACGCCGAGCTCGGCCACCCCGTGCCCAAGTACGTCTCGGCCGCCGAGGCGCCCAACCGGATCACCACCACGTTCTACGGCGACCCGGGCACGCAGCGTGCGTTCACCTGGTACTCGACGCTGGAGACGGACAGCGCCGTCGCCGTGCTGAGCACCGACCGCGAGTTCCCCGAGGGCTCCGCCACCGTCGAGGTCGGGGCGGAGCGCGAGGACAGCGAGGACGGTGAGACGTTCTACCGTGCGGTCGCCCGCGGCCTGCGGCCGGGCACCACCTACTACTACCGCGTCGGGGACTCCGCCGAGCAGGTGTGGAGCGCGACCGGCACCTTTGTCACCGCTGACGGCGCCACGGCAGAGGGCGGCGACGAGGACTTCACGTTCGTCGACCTGACCGACACCCAGTCGCAGAACCTGGCCGAGGCCGAGCTCTCCGCGCAGACGATCGCCAAGGCGCTCGAGCACGTGCCGGACGCCGAGTTCGTCATGCACAACGGCGACGTCGTCGAGGACGGCAGCAGGGAGCAGGACTGGAAGGACCTGCTCGACTCCGCCCGCCCGAGCCTGCTGAACACGACGTTCGTGCCGGCGTCCGGCAACCACGACCGGCACACCAACGCCTTCGCCGACCACTTCACGCTCGAGGGACCCCAAGAGCAGGACCGGTCCGACGGCGTGTACTACTCGTACACGTACAACCAGGCGCACTTCATGGTGCTCAACACCAACGAGGGCGGGTCGGAGGGCATCTCCCAGGAGCAGCTCGACTGGCTCAGGGCCGACGCCGAGGCCGCCCGCGCGGCCGGCGCCAAGTGGCTGGTCCTGACGATGCACAAGGGCACGTACACGACAGCGACCCACCTGGACGACGAGGACGTGATGGCGATGCGCCGCACCCTCGTGCCCGTGATCGACGAGCTGGGCATCGACCTGGTGCTCCAGGGGCACGACCACGTGATGAGCCGGTCGAAGGTCCTGGCTGCCGACCCCGACGGGGTGGCGGGCGCGCGCGCCGTCGAGACGACGAAGATCACCGAGGTTCGCAACGGCAAGCGCATCGAGTACGCCGTGGACCCGGAGGGCACCATCTACTTCCTGCCCAACACGGCCGGCGCGAAGCACTACACGCAGGCCACGAACCCGCAGGGCGTGGACCTCGAGCCCTACCTGCGCCTGTTCGACCGCACCGGTGAACAGGCGGGCGAGAACTTCACGGCCGTGGACGTCACGGCCGACCGCCTCACGGTGAACGTCTACGACATCCGTGACCGCGGGGTGCCGCGCCTGTTCGAGGGCTTCGGCATCGACCGCGAGCTGTCCCCGGTCGGCGCGCAGATCGACGAGCTGCCCGCCGTCGACGACGTGACGCTCGACGACTCAGCGGCGGTGGCAGCGGCGCGCGCCGCCGTGGACGGGCTCACCGAGGCGCAGCGTGGTGCCCTCACAGGGATGCCGCGGCTGGAGGCCGCGGAGCAGCGGCTGCGCGAGCTGGGCGGTCTGGTCTCCACCGACGGCAAGACGGTCGCCTGGGCCGACCCGGACGCGACCGCCCGCCAGGCGGTCACCGTACGGAACGACACCCGGTCCGACTTCACCGGTACGCCGGTGCAGCTTCGCATCCCGGCAGCGCCCGACGTCGAGCGGGACGAGCTGTCGTTCTTCGCCGCCGACGGCGCGCCCCTGCCGTTCGAGGTGGAGACCTGGCAGCCGGGCGACACCTCGACGGTGTGGGTCCGCGTACCGCGTCTGGCCGCCGGCTCGGCGCAGCAGGTGTGGGCCTACTTCGGGGGGTCGGCGCCGGCCAACGACCCGACGGCCGTGTGGGGCGAGGACTACACCCTCGTCGAGCACTTCGGCGGAGACACCGCCAGCGGTGACCGGCGCACCGACTCCACGGGCCGGCACGCCGGCCTCGTCGTGGGCGACGACCTCGCCACCGGAACCTCGGAGCGGGGCACCGGCCAGGCACGGTTCGCCGGCTCGCGCCTGCAGTACCCGGACGACGTCGGTGGTCACCACGACCGCATAGCGATCAGCGGCGTGTACTCCCTCACCGAGGAGGACCTGGCCGGGCTCGGCTCGGCCGCCCCGGTGATCGCCAAGGAGAGCAGCGACGGGCAGCACACCTTCTGGCAGGGCGTGCGGCCGGGGGAGCCGCAGGTCGGCACCCGGCTGGCCGGCAACAGCTGGGAGTTCGGCGACGTCGACCTGAGCCACCGGTTCGACTTCGCTGCCGACGGCGAGCCGCACCTGGTCACCCAGACCTACGACGGCATGACGTACTCGGTGTTCGTCGACGGCCGTGAGGTCCACAGCCAGATGGTCGAGTACCGCAGCACGTTCTCCGACCCGGCGGTGCAGACGACGATCGGTGACTACTACACGAACGACGGCAGCCTCCGGTCACCGTTCCGGGGCCTGGTCGACGAGGTGCAGATCGCCGGCGTGGCGTTCACCCCGGACTTCGAGGCCTTCCGGTTCGCGAACCTGTTCGGCGACGCCGTGACGTTTGGCGAGCGTGTCGAGCGGGCCGACGAGCCCGTGACGCTGATCGTCGGCACGCCGCGCGCGGGCAGCACGGTCGAGGCGGGCCTCGTCGAGGTCACGGGGTCGGTCACCCGCAGCGCGGTGCTCACCGCTGAGGTCGCGGGCAAGAAGGTGCACACCCAGCGGGTCGACGCCGGGCCGTTCACGGTCCGGGTGCCCGTGAACGAGCCGGGGGAGCAGACGCTCACGGTGCGCGCCGCCGCCGTCGGCGGGCCGAGGGATACTGCGGAGCCGGTCGAGGTGCCGGTCACCGTCGAGGACACGGTGGCGCCCGCCGCGCCGAAGGTGAGCGATGACGCGGAGTCGGCCTCCGGTTTGGGCGTGACCCTCTCCGCGACGCCGCGCACCGAGGACCGGGAGCGGGTCGAGGCCACCTTCTACGCCGGTCCGACCATCCCGCTCGACGACTCGAACGTCGTGGTGCGCAGCGGCAGCACCCCCGACCGGGTGCCGGACGCCCTCGAGCCCACCAGCGGGAAGGTCGGCGACGAGCTGCTGCCCACCACGGTGGGCGAGGACGAGAACCCGTTCCAGGTCTACGAGATCTCGCTGACCGAAGAGCAGGCCGCCCAGGACGAGTTCCACCTGACCTGGTCGGGGAAGGGCGACGCCCGCACCGTCTCGGCCCACGTGTACGACCACGCGGCCGGCCGGTGGCTCCTGAAGGACTCCGGGTCGGACCCGGACGGCGCCGCCGTCGCGCTGGACGTGACCGCCCGCGCCGACGAGAACGTCGTCGCCGACGGGAAGCTGCACCTGCTCGTCTGGCGCGGCCTGACAGCCCTGCCCGACGGCGAGGACCGGGACATCGAGACGCTGCCCACCGCCGACCGGTACGACTGGGCGTTCGACCACGTGCCGGACTCCCAGCTCTACGCGCAGGCGACGCCCGACCTCATGACGCACCAGTTCGAGTACGTCGCGGAGGTGGCCGACGAGCGCAAGACCGAGCTGGTCATCCAGGCCGGCGACTGGGTCAACCGCGAGTACCTCTCGCAGGAGTACCAGTGGGTGGGCGCCGAGCCGTCGGCCCGCGCGCTGGAGGAAGCCGGGCTGCCGTACCTGATCTCGTGGGGCAACCACGACTACCAGAACAACCGAAACGGCCGTGTCATGCTGCCCAAGTACTTCCCGATGGAGCGGTTCGAGAAGAGCCTCGAGGACAGCCCCTGGCGGTTCGGGGGCAGCGACAACATCGACAACTACTACTACACGGGCGAGATCGACGGGGCGCAGCTCCTCGTGCTGACGGTCGGGTTCTTCTCCGCCGACAACGCGGACGATGCCGGGCTGGCGTGGGCGAAGGACGTCATCGAGGCGCACCCCGACCACTCGGTGATCATCGCCAACCACAACTCGGTCAACCAGGGCGTGAACGGCTGGTCGAACGGCAACGTGACGCGGGAGCTGGTGGACCCGTACGAGAACGTCAAGCTGGTGCTGGGCGGCCACATCGCGGGCACCGGCGTCGCGTCGCGGGAGACCGCGGGCGGCAACCGCGCCTACGGCGTGCTGACCGACTACCAGTCGCGTGTCTACGGCGGGCAGGAGTACCTCAAGCACATCAGCGTCGACGCCGAGAACGACCTGATGTACTTCAACACCTGGTCGCCGCTGCTGGAGAAGGCGACCTCCGACGGCGGCTGGCACCACGAGGTGCCCGAGGGCGCGATCCCTGGCTTCCACGGCGACGACACGGAGAACTTCGCCCTGGAGATCGACCTCGGTGGCACGACCACGCGCACCCTGGCCGCCGAGTCGCTCACCGTGGCGGCCGGACCGAGGCAGCAGGTCGGCGACCCGCGGACGGCGGTCGGTGCCGAGCGGATGTCGGTGGTCCTTGACGACGTCGAGGGCGGCGTGCAGCACGAGTGGTACGCCGAGCTGCGTGACCCGGCCGGTCACGTGACCCGGAGCGCCGTCAGCACGTTCACCCTGCCGGAGGCGCCGTCGGCCCCTGCCTGGGACGCCGGCGCCGTGTACACGGCGGGTGACGAGGTGACCTACCGGGGCGCGGTCTGGCAGGCGTCGTGGTGGTCCCGGGACCAGGAACCCGGCAACCCGCACGGGCCGTGGCAGGAGATCGCCACGACCGACGACGGCACCGCCGTCTGGACCCCGACGCGGATCTTCGACGCCGGTGACCAGGTGGAGCACGACGGCCGGCGGTACGAGGCCACGTGGTGGACCCGCAACCAGGAGCCGGGCACCCCGTTCGGCCCCTGGCGCTGACCTGGCTCCCCCAGCACTCAGCGTGCTGGGGGAGTGGTCCGGGTCTGGAGGACTCCCGCCAGGAGCACTATGAGCAGGCCGGCCACCGGCACGACCAGCAGGCCGTAGCGCAGGCCCACGGCGTCGGCGACCATGCCGACCAGTGGCGGTGAGGCGAGGAAACCCAGCCGCATCAGCCACGACACGATGGTCAGCCCGGTGCCGGGCCGCAGGCCGGGCAGCTCGTCCGCCTCGTGCATGGCGGCGGGGACCAGGGTCGCGCTGCCCAGCCCGGCCGCGGCGAAGCCGATGATCGTGCCCGGCACGGTCGGGACGGCCAGGGCCAGCCCCATCCCGAGCGCGATGACGACGCCCCCGCCGCGCGCGACCATCCGCTGGCCGAACCGGTCCACCATGCGGTCGCCGAGCATCCGGCCCACGAACTGCGCGCCGACGAGCGCGACGAACCCGGTAGCGGCCAGGGCGGCGGGCGCGCCGAGCGAGCCGGACAGGTACAGCGTCGCCCACGAGCTGCCCGCGTCCTCCACGAGGGCGCCGCCGATGGCGATCAGGACGAGCGCGGCGACGATCGCCACGGTGCGCGGGCTCAGCGCGGTACCGCGCACCGCGGCGTCCGACGTCGTCCCGGGCGTGTCCTCGATGTCGCCGTCGCGCCCGGGGAGCCGGAACCGCAGCGCCACCAGGGCGACGATCGCGAAGATCGCCGTGGAGATGCCCAGGTGCACGCCGAGGGGCAGCCCGATCGCGATGGCCCCGGCCGCCATGGACCCGCCCAGCACGGCGCCGACGGACCAGACGGCGTGGAAGCCGTTGATGATCGACCGGCCGTAGCGGCGCTGCACCCGCAGGCCGTGGGCGTTCTGCGCCACGTCCGTCAGGGCGTCCATCGCCCCGCCGAGGAGCAGCGCGAGCACCAGGAGGCCGAACGACGGCGCCAGTCCGGCGGCCAGCACGCCCAGGCCGGTGAGGATGGTTCCAACCACCGCAGCCTGCGCCGAGCCGAGCTTGCGGACCATGAAGCCCGCACCGAGCCCTGCGATGATCGCCCCGGCGGGGAACGCCGCGACGGCGACGCCGTAGGTCGCGTTGTCCAGGTCGAGGGCGGCCTTGATCTCCGGGTAGCGCGGCACCAGGTTGGCGAACAGGGCGCCGTTGGTCAGGAACATGGCGGCGACGGCGGCGCGGGCGCGCCGGTCGGCGGGCTGCGGGCCGGGGCCCGGGACGGGAGGCATGCGAACGAGCGTACCCACCTCAGCGTACGGTCGTACACAACGCCCGCTATGGTGGCCCTCATGACTCAGGACCACTTCGCCGGGGACGCCCGGACCAACCGCGAGCGCATGCTGGCGGGTGATCTGTACATCGCCGACGACCCGGAGAACGCCCGGCTCGCGCAGCGCGCCGTGCGCGTCGCGGATGCCTACCACCGTGCGTCTGTGGTGGACGACTCGGGGGCACGGTCGCTGCTGGTGGAGCTGCTCGGCACCCTGGGGGAGGACGCGTACGTCAAGCCGCCGCTCTTCGTGGACTACGGCGAGAACGTGCACATCGGGCCGCGCACTTTCGTCAACTACAACCTCACGGCCCTCGATGTCGCGACCATCACCATCGGCGCGGACTGCCAGCTCGGCCCGGGTGTCCAGCTCCTCACGCCGACCCACCCGGTCGAGCCGCAGCCGCGCCGGGACAAGCTCGAGGCGGCGCTGCCCATCGTGATCGGCGACAACGTCTGGCTCGGTGGCGGTGTCATCGTGTGCCCGGGCGTGACGATCGGGGACAACACCGTGGTGGGGGCCGGGGCGATCGTGACACGGGACCTGCCTGCGAACGTCGTCGCCGTCGGGAACCCCGCACGCGTGGTCCGCGAGATCTGAGGGGGCGGGGGCGCCAGATGACGGTACGTCGACACGACCCGGACCGCAGGAACCGGATCATCGACGCCTGCCTCGACCTCATCGCGGAGGTGGGGGTCGCGGGCGTCTCGCACCGCAAGGTGGCAGCCTTGGCCGACGTGCCTCTCGGGTCGATGACCTACCACTTCGCCGGGATGGACGAGCTGCTGCGGGAGGCGTTCGGCCGGTTCTCGCGGAGCGTCAGCGACGGGTTCGAGCAGCGGATGAGCGAGGCCACCGACGTGGCGAGCGCGCGTGCCGCAGTGGTCGAGATCGTCACGCGGGACGTGTTCGGCACCCAGCGGGACCTCGTGCTGACGCACGAGCTGTACACGCTCGCCGCTCGGGAGCCGGCGTTCCGCGAGCTGACCAACGCGTGGATGGCGCGCTCCCGTGCGGCCCTCGAGCGGCACTTCGACCCGGTCACGGCCCGGATGCTTGACGCGTTGATCGAGGGACTCACGATCCACCGCGCCCTGGACACGGAGGCTCCGGCCGGGGCGGCGATCACGGAGGCGGTGCACCGGATCACGGCGAGTCCGCCGACGTGGTCGGCAGAACGTCAGATGATCGGCAACCCGAGCTGACGATCATCTGACGTTCTGCCGACCACACCGGGGGGCCGGGGGGCCGGGGACCGGGCGGAACATTTGCCCGGGGGTGGTGTTGTCTTCGGTGTGAGCGAGGAAGTGCAGCGGGCTAGCGTGGTCGTGATCGGCGGCGGGCAGGCTGGGCTGTCGGCGGCGTACCACCTGCAGCGCAGGGGGTTCGTGAGCGCCGTCGACCAGCCGGAGGCCGAGCGCACCTACGTGGTGCTGGACGCGAACTCCGCGCCCGGCGGTGCCTGGCAGCACCGCTGGGAGTCGCTGCGGATGGCGACGGTCAACGGCATCTTCGACCTTCCCGGCCTGACCCAGCCCGCCGTCGACACGACGGAGGCCAGCCGTGCCGCCGTCCCGCGGTACTTCGCCGGCTACGAGCAGTCGTTCGCGTTCCCCGTCCTGCGCCCGGTCCAGGTGGTGGCGGTGCGCCGGGCCGACGGCGACCCGGACGGCGACCTCGTCGTGACGAGCGACCGTGGTTCCTGGACCACCCGCGCCGTCATCAACGCGACCGGTACCTGGACCAACCCCGTGCTGCCGCGCTACCCCGGGCAGGAGACCTTCGTCGGCCGGCAGCTCCACACCCGTGACTACGTGCGGGCCGAGGACTTCGCGGGCCGGCGCGTCGCGGTCGTGGGCGGCGGGATCTCCGCGGTCCAGCTCCTGGAGGAGATCTCGCGGGTGGCGACCACGCACTGGTACACCCGCAGGGTGCCGGTCTTCCGCGAGGACGGCTTCCAGCCCGAGACGGCCGGCCGAGAGACCATCGCCATGGTCATGGCCGACGTCGCGGCGGGCAGGCCCACCGGGAGCGTCGTGTCCTACACGGGGCTGGCCTGGACGCCGTACGCGCTCGCGGCGAAGCGCCGCGGCGCCCTGGAGCGGCGGCCGATGTTCACGGCGATCGAGCCCATGGGAGTGCGGGAGGCGGACGGCGCCTTCACCCCGGTCGACACGATCCTGTGGGCCACCGGGTTCAAGGCCGACCTGGTGCACCTGGACCCGCTGCGCCTCCTGGGCGAGCTGGGCGGCATCGCGATGAACGGCACCCAGGCCGCCGCGGAGCCGCGGGTCCAGCTCATCGGGTTCGGGCCGTCGCAGTCGACGGTCGGCGCCAACCGGGCCGGCCGGGAGGCGGTGGCCGCGGTGGTGCGGCGGCTCCGGGTGGCCGTGGCCTGACGGCCGGTTCAGGCGGACGCGCGGGCCGGGATCCCGTCGTCCTTCTCGATGTGGATGGTCGCCGACGGGCACTGCTCCTCGGCAGCGCGAACAGCCGGCCACTCCGACTCGGGCGGGTTCTCGTCGACGATGCTGACGAACCCGCCGTTCTCCTCGAGGTTCGCGAAGACTCGGGGCGCCGTCCGGCTGCAGTTGCCCGAGGCGATGCACGTGTCCGGGTTGACGGTGGGCTTCATGAGTCCTCCAGGCTTCAGCCGCGGTATCGGCGAACGAGCGGGCACGTGTACGGGTCGCGGTTCTTCAGCCCCACCTGGTTGAGGTAGGCGATGATCGTCCGGAACGCTCCGGTGAGCGACGTCTCGGTGTAGGGGATGTCGTTGTCGGCGCAGTACGCGCGGACCAGCTTCTGCACGGCAGGCAGGTTCGGGCGCGGCGCCATCGGGAACAGATGATGCTCCACCTGGTACTCCAGGCCGCCCATGAGGAAGTGCACCAGTGGTCCGCCACGGACGTTGCGCGACATGTGGATCTGCCGGCGCAGGAAGTCGATGTCGGCGTCGTGCGGGACGGTGGGCATCCCGATGTGGTTCGGGGAGAACGCGCCACCCAGCAGGAAGCCGAACACGGCGACCTGTACGGCGACGAAGGCGACCGCCATCCCGGGCGGAAGAACGACGAACAGGAATGCCAGGTAGCCGAGGATCCGGATGCCGACGAACAGGATCTCGGCCCACCGGTGCCTGACGTCCTTGCCGGTGAGGATGGTCCTGACCGAGTCGACGTGCAGGGAGAAGCCCTCGAAGAGCAGCAGCGGCAGGAAGTAGTAGCCCTGGTACCTGGCGAGGCGGGCCGCCAGGCCGGTGCGCTGGTCGGTGCCGTCGGGCGTGAAGGACAGCACCGTTGACTCGACGTCGGGGTCTTCCCGCTCCTTGTTCGGGTTCGCGTGATGCCGGCCGTGCTTGTCGACCCACCAGCCATAGCTCAGCCCGTTGAACAACCCGGCGATGACCCGGGACGTCCACTCGTTCCAGCTTTTGGACGCGAACAGCTGCTGGTGGGCCGCCTCGTGCCCGAGGAACGCGAACTGAGCCATCACGACGCCCAGCAGGGCCGCCAGGACGAGCTGGTACCAGGTGTCGCCCAGCATGACCACGCCGGCCAGGATGCCCGCTGTGGCCAGTGTCCAGAACACCATCAGCGTCCAGTAGAAGCCGTAGCGACGGCGCATCAGGCCGGCGCCGTTGGCCTCTTTCGTCAGTTGATGAAAGGCCTCCACATAGCGATTTCCAAGCATTGCCACCTCTCGAAAACCAGCGGCCCCCGGCTGGTCAGAACCGGGGTGCCGCTACTACGTCACGTCTGCCGTGAAGCAGTGGAACCGCTTCCCTCTCGATGCTAACGAAGGTGCCCGTTGCTCGCCGCTCGCCTGCTCAAGCGGCCAGGCGAGCGGTGACCCGCGCCCGGTGACCCGCACCACCGCGCGGTGGCCTGCCGCACAGGTCGGGCATGTGCAAAAATCGTCAGCAGGATCCGAAGGGGTCCCCGGACGAGGGTTGCCGTACCCGGTGCGCGACAAGACGGCAACTAAGGAGCCACCATGTCCTGGATCGTTCTTGTCGTCTCCGGCCTCCTCGAGGCCGTCTGGGCCACGGCCCTCAGCCGTTCCGACGGGTTCCACAACGTCGGGCCGAGCATCGTGTTCGGCGTCGCCCTCGTCGCGAGCATGGGCGGGCTCGCCTATGCGCTGCGTGACCTTCCGGTGGGCACCGCCTATGCCGTCTGGGTGGGCATCGGGGCGGCGACCACCGTCCTGTGGGCCATGGCCACCGGCGCCGAGCCGGTCTCCGTGGTCCGGGTCCTGCTGATCGCCGGCCTCATCGGCTGCGTGATCGGGCTCAAGCTGACGCACTGACCGCGTGGTGCCGGCCCATCGGCAGCATGAGCGGCCTGCCCGACGTCGGGTCGGTGATGACCTGGCTCTCCAGCCCGAACACCGCCCGCACGGTGTCGGTGGTGAGCACGTCGCCGGGCGGGCCAGCGGCGTGCACGCGCCCGTCGGTGAGCGCCACCAGGTGGTCGGCGTAGCGCGCGGCGAGGTTGAGGTCGTGCAGCACCATGACGATGGTGGTGCCTCGGGTGTGGTTGAGGTCCGTCAGCAGGTCGAGCACCTCCACCTGGTGGCTGACGTCGAGGAACGTCGTCGGCTCGTCGAGCAGCAGGAGGTCGGTCTGCTGGGCCAGCACCATGGCTATCCACACGCGCTGGCGCTGGCCGCCGGAGAGCTCGTCGACCGGTCGGTCGCTGAGGTCAAGGGTCTGGGTGGTCTCAAGGGCCGCCGCGACGGCCTCGTCGTCCTGCACGCTCCAGCGCGAGAGCATCCCCTGGTGCGGGTTGCGGCCTCGGCCGACCAGGTCGGCGACGGTGATCCCTTCGGGCGCGACCGGGGACTGCGGCAGCAGGCCGAGGGTGCGCGCGAGCTCCTTCGCGGGTGTCCGGTGCACCTGCTTGCCGTCGAGCAGCACCTGTCCCTCGCGCGGCGCGAGCAGTCGGGACATCGCGCGCAGCAGCGTCGACTTGCCGCACGCGTTCGCGCCGACGATCGCGGTGATCCGCCCGGGCGGCACGGTGAGGTCGAAACCGGAGATGACCGTGCGGTCCTTGTACCCGAGGGTGAGGCCGGTGGCCTGGAGCGTGTGGGCTGCGGTCACAGCGAGCCTCCCGTGCGGTTGGTGCGGATGATGAGGTAGATCAGGTACGGCGCGCCGAGCGCCCCGGTGACGACGCCCACGGGGTAGCGCGTGCCGAACGCGAACTGCCCCACCAGGTCGGCGACCAGCACGAGGAGCGCGCCGACCAGCGCGGCGGGCACCAGCGGCGAGCCGTGCGGCCCGGTGACGCGGGCGGCGATGGGTCCGGCGAGGAACGCGACGAACGCGATGGGACCGGTGGCAGCGGTGGCGAACGCGATCAGCCCGACGGCGGCGACGATGAGCAGGATCCGGGTGCGCTCCACGCGCACCCCGAGGGCCGACGCGGCGTCGTCGCCGAGCTGGAGGCCCGCAAGGTTCCGGGCCTGGCCGAGCAGCGCCGGCCCGAGGACGGCGAGCGCCGCCAGCAGCGGCACGACGTCGGCCCACGCGGAGCCGTTGAGGCTGCCGGTGATCCAGCGCATCGCCTCCTGCAGCTCCCACTGGGGTGCCTTGCTGAGCACGTAGGCGGTGACGCTGTCCAGCATCGCGGCGATGCCGATACCGATCAGGATGAGCCGGGTACCGGCTACGCCGTCGCGGTACGACAGGAGGTAGATCACGAGGGCCACGCCGAGCCCCGCGATGACGGCGACCACAGAGACCTGTGCGCCGCCCAGGCCCAGCACGACGATCGCGAACGCGGCGGCCGCGCTCGCGCCGGAGCTGATGCCGATGATGTCGGGGCTCGCGAGCGGGTTGCGCAGCATCGTCTGGAAGGTGACCCCGCCCAGCCCGAAGCAGAGACCGGCCAGCGCACCGAGCACGGCCCGGGGGAGTCGCAGCCGGCCCACGGTGAACGAGGCGCCGGGTACGTCCTCGCCGAGGATCACGCGGACGACGTCGGCGGGCGGGTAGACGGTCCTGCCCACCATGAGGGTCACGGCGAACGTGGCCACGACGAGCACCACCAGCAGGGCGATCACCAGGCGCCGCCGCCGACCTCTGCGGAGGCGGCTCCGCGTCACCACCTCGACGGCGGTCATAGCTCCCGTACCTTCTGCCGGCGGACGATGGCGATGAAGAACGGGGCACCGACGAGCGCGGTGATGATACCGACCTCAAGCTCGTCCGGGCGGGCCACGATACGGCCGAGCACGTCGGCGGCGGTGAGCAGCCCGGCCCCGGTGAGCGCCGAGAACGGCAGGAGCCAGCGGTGGTCGACGCCAACCAGCAGGCGGCACAGGTGCGGCACGACCAGCCCGACGAAGCCGATGGGCCCGGCCACCGCCGTGGCGGCCCCGCACAGCAGGACTGCGCCGAGCGACGCGAGCCCGCGGCCGAGCGCCACGTGCTCGCCGAGGCCCGTGGCGAGCTCGTCACCGAGGGCCAGCGCGTTGAGGGTCCGGGCCGCGATCAGGCAGATGACGGTCCCGACGACGAGGAACGGCGCCGCCTGACCGATGCTGTCGAAGCCGGCGCCCCCGACACCGCCGACCTGCCAGGACCGCACGTTGCCGGCGATGTCACCGCGCGGCAGCACGACGGCGCTGATGAACGAAGCGAACGCCGCCGAGGTGGCGGCTCCCGCCAGCGCCAGCTTGAGCGGCGTCGCGCCACCGCGCCCGAGCGAGCCGATGAGGTAGACGAACGCCGCGGTGACGCCCGCGCCGAGGACCGCCGTCCAGATGAAGCTGGTGGCCGTCCACATGCCGAACCACGCGATGCCGACCACCACGGCGAGCGAGGCGCCCATGTTCACCCCGAGGATGCCCGGGTCGGCGAGCGGGTTGCGCGTCACGCCCTGCATGACCGCGCCGGACAGCCCGAGGGCGGCGCCGACGAGCAGGGCGAGCACCGTGCGCGGGATGCGCTTGGTCACGGCCGCCTGGTCGAGGCCGTCGGACGAGCCGCCGAGCGCCGCCACGATGTCGGCCCATGACACGTCGCGCGAGCCGATGGCCAGCGACGCGGCCACCAGTAGGAGCAGGACCACGGCGACGGCGAGCAGCCACAGGAGCCGGACCCGCGCCGGGCGCCGCACGACGGCGACGCCCGGCGCCTGCCGGGGGAGAACGGTGGTCACTGTGCGGGTGTCACTCGACCTTCGCGGCCGCGTCGGCGAGCAGCGACGCGTAGTCCTCGAGCACCCACGGGATCGCCAGGGGTGTGGGGTTCGCGGCGGTGCCCAGCGGGCCCTCGCCGTCCAGGAAGACGACGGCGCCGTTGGCCACCGCCGGCATCTGGGACAGCAGCGGGTCGCCCTCGAGGGTGTCGACGAGACCCTGGTCGCCATAGGTGACGATCACGTCGACGTCGTCGAACAGGTCCACCTGCTCGGCGCTCACGCTGCCGGAGAACTCGCCGCCGGCCGAGGCCTCCTCGACGGCGCTGGGCGTGGCCAGGCCGAGGTCGTCGAAGAACGCGGCGCGCGTGTCGTTGGCCGTGTAGAAGTTCACGGTGCTCAGGTCGGCGGTGTCGACGTGGGTGACGAACATCGCCGTCTTGCCGTCGAGCTCCGGGTGCTCGCCGACCGTGTCGGCGATCTGCTGGTCGATGGTCGCGACCAGCTCCTCGCCCTCGTCGGCCAGACCGAGGCCCTGGCTGTTGAACCGGATGACGTCGCGCCACGACGTCGACCATGCGGCCTCCGGGTAGGCGACGACGGGCGCGATCTCGCTGAGGGTGTCGTAGTCCTCCTGCGTCAGGCCGGAGTAGGCGGCGAGGATGACGTCGGGCTGGGTGTCGGCGACCGCCTCGAAGTCGATGCCGTCGGTCTCGTCGAAGAGCACCGGGGCCTCGGCGCCGAGCTCGTCGAGCTCCTCCTCGACCCAGGGGAGCAGGCCGTCGCCGTCGTCGTCCCCGAAGTTGGCGGCGGCCATGCCGACCGGCACGATCCCGAGTGCGAGCGGGACCTCGTGGTTGGCCCAGTTCACCGTGGCGACGCGCTCGGGCTGCTCTTCGATGGTCGTCGTGCCGAGCGCGTGCTCGATGACGATCGGGTAGTCGCCGGACGACGCGCCGGTGCTCTGCTCTTCGGTGGCCGCTGGGGCGCTGGTTCCGCAGGCGGACAGGCCGATGGCCACGGATCCGGCCATGGCCAGGGCAAGAAGACGACGTCGGGGCATGTGCGGTGACTCTCTCTCAAGCTCAGGGATCTCGGCGCGCTCGTGGTCCACGAGTTAGGCGAGGTTTACCTAACATCTTACGAATTGCCGGTCCTGTGGCGCAATCGAGCGATAGGGACGGCATCTGTAGCGATCCGGACAGCGCCTGGTGCGTCAGGCGGGTCGGAACTGGCCGGGCGTCCGGCCCGTCGTGCGGCGGAAGGCGACGCCGAAGGCGCTCGCCGAGCGGTAGCCCACGCGCTCGGCGGTGTGCTCCACGCCGACCCCCTGGGCGAGGAGCAGCACGGCCTGCTGGGCGCGGAGGACCGCCTGCCAGCGGGCGAAGCTCAGTCCGGTCTCGGAACGGAACGCGCGGGTGATCGTGCGCGGGCTCACCCCGAGGTGCTCCGCCCAGGCCGAGAGGGTGCGCGGGTCGGCAGGGTTCGCGGTGAGCGCCGCGGCGATCGGTCGGAGCAGGTCGCTGCGCGGCTGCTGCACGAACAGCTCGTGCGGTGACGGGGCGAGGACGTCGAGGACCATCTGCTCGGTCAGCGAGCGCGACGCGGGGCCGAGGGGCCGGTCGGTGAGCCGGTCGAGCAGGAGGGCGAGGAGCGGAGTGATCTCGATGGCCATCGGTCCCGCCGACAGCGGTGCGGCGGCCTGCGTGCTGAACTGGGCGGCCCGGTACCAGGTGCCGGCGGGGACGCGGCCGGAATGGGGAACCCCGGCAGGCACCCAGAGCCCGAGCGTCGGCGTGATCGTCCAGGTGCGGGTGCCGGTCGTCGCGCTGGACGCCCCGCGCAGGTTCCACAGCAGCTCGTGGGTCGGGTGGGCGTGCGCCTCCCAGACGGTGTCGCGGGAGACGAGCTCGTCCATGCCCTTGATGATCCAGGGCACGTCGACGGCGCCGGCGGCGAACATCGGCAAGGAGCGGCTGTCGAGCAGGTGGCCGGCCTGGTCGGCCGGCTCAGGCATCCGGTCGGGTCACCGGGACGAGCGTGATGATGTGGTCGAGCCCCTTGTAGTCGTCCGGGTTCGACGTGTACAGGGGGAGACCCTCGGCTGCGGCAGTGGCGGCGATCATGAGGTCGACGGCCCGTCGGCGCGGTGCTCGTCCGACGGCGACGACGCCGGCGTTGATGCGACCGTAGAGGCGAGCCGCCTCGGCGTCGAAGGGGATGGGGTCGAACTCGTTCTCGACGCGCTGGAGTACGTCGATGCGGCGTGCGCGTTCAGCGTGCTCGTCGTATCCGGCCCGGTCGGGCCGGACAAGATGTGGCCCAGCGGAGAGCTCGGCGAGCGTGATGGCGCTGACGGCCATCTCGTCGGGCAGCTCGGCGATGTTGATCCGGTCCCGCAGGATCAGGATGTTCGTGTCGACGAGGCCCTGGGTGGGTTCAGCGCTCATAGGGGTCGGAAGCCTCGTCATCGAGGGTCGCGTCCTGGTCGGCGCGGAACGCCTCCAGCGACATGTGCGGACCGGCCTGGGACATCGCAGCGAACTCCGCGCGTGGGACGAAACGGCGTCGGCGCCGCAGCGGGACCAGCTCGCCGATCTGGTGTCCGTCGCGCGTCACCGTGAATGAATGTCCGGACTGGACGGCGTCCATGATCTCCTTCGACCGCGAGCGTAGGTCGCGCTGAGTGATCTCTGGTTGAAGGCTCACGCCATCAAGTGTGCCACACCGTGCCACGCCGAAATCGGGCGAGTGGGGCGATCCCACACGACAATGGATCGGGTGACTGATACAGACACCTGGTCGCCGACCACGTACGTGGACAACGGCGACGTCGAGCTCGCCTACGACCGCTTCGGGGAGCGGGGCGGTGTTCCGCTCCTGCTCATGATGGGCCTCGCGATCTCGCGGTTCTGGTGGCCGGACGGCTTCTGCCGGGCGCTCGCGGACCAGGGGTTCGACGTGGTCCGGTACGACCAGCGCGACACCGGCGCCTCCACCCGGTTCAGCGAGACCGTGCGGCGCGGACCGTGGAACATGCTGCTCGGGCCCGGCGCCGGCACCTACACGGCCGCGGACCTGGCCGACGACGCCGTCGCCGTGCTGGACGCCGTCGGCTGGGACCGCGCGGTGATGTTCGGGCACTCCCTGGGCGGCGTCGCGGCGCAGCGGGTCGCGCTGCGTCATCCGGACCGCGTCCGCGCGCTCGTCTCGTGCGACGCCCCGCCGAGCGACGCCGTCGGGCCCCGCGCGCTGCGCTACCTCAGGTTCGGCCTGGTCGCCCGCAACGCGACGAAGCGTTATCCCGAGGGCCGCGACGGCGACATCGCCGCGTCCCTGGCCATCGCGAAAGGGATGGCGTCCCCGGCCAACCCGTGCGACGAGGCAGCGGCCCGGGAGCGGATCGAGCGTGGGCTGGAGTGCGGGCCGCGGGACATGGCCGGGATCGGCCGCCAGCTGCGCGCGAGATGGCGGGGCCCGCGGCTGCGCGAGATCCAGGCACCGACGCTCGTGCTGCAGGGTGAGGACGACCCGCTCATCCGGACCTCGGCGGCACGTGCCGTGGCCCGCGAGATCCGCGGCGCGAAGCTGGTGGTCCTTGACGGTATCGGCCACGACCTGCCGCCCGTCGCCTGGCCGGCGATCGCGGAGCAGACCCGGGGCCTGGTGACGACATCGGTGGGGGCGCATCGTGCTCGGGCAGTCAGAGATCCTCGGCGGTGAGCGCTCGGCCCTGGATGGTCCGCTTCGACCATGCGATCCGCCCTGTTCCAGGGCGCTGTGCCATGCCCAGGTGCGTTCTGGAAGAGGACCTTCGGCGGCCTGGCGGCCCTCCGGCTGTCACCGGTGCGGATCGCCCTCGTCATGTTCGAGCTGCCGCGCCAGGTCGAGCATCTCGCGCCCGAGGGCGTCGAGCCGGGCCCGGAGGCCGGCACTTGTGCCACTGCCGCCATCGGGTGCCGCACCGTGCGGGCCGGTCGGCGCGGTCTGGGCACGCAGGCCCGTGAAGGTGTCGGCCAGGTTCGCGGCGGCGTCGGGCTCACGGATCACGTTGATGTCGAAGACGACCCGGTCGGCCCGGTGCCAGGTGCGGAACACCTCGACCGGCCGGGCCGCCTCGTCGGTGCTCGTGCCCTCCAGCAGGAGCACGGGTGCCCCGACCGGCACCTGGAGCAGCTCGGCGGTCTCGGAGTCGGCCCCGACGGCCCGGACCTGACGCTTGCCCGCCACGACGCGCGTGCCGAACCGGCGCCGGATCGTGGCGTGCAGCGAGGTGTCCGTCAGCTCGTCCGCCGTCAGCTCGCCGAACTCCGCGGGCAGCCAGGTCTCGATGGCGGCGAGCGGCTCGCCGCCGGCGCTGCGCAGGCGTCGCATGCGCAGCACCTGGCCGGAGCCGAGCACGCTGGTGGCCTCGGACACCGGCTCCGTGCAGAGCTCGAGGACCCGGGTGCCCACGTGCACGCCGCCGTCCTCCACCTGCGTCGACAGGCCCGGGACCCGCTGCACGAGGCGGTGGAGCTCGCCGCGCTCGCGGACGGTGGTGCCCCGGCCGCGACGTCGCTCCACGAGACCTTCCTGCTCCAGCGCCGCCAGTGCCTGGCGGACCACCGAACGGGAGACGCCGTAGCGTTCCTGCAGCTCCGCCTCGGTCGGCACGTGCGCGCCCGGCGCGAGCGCGCGGCCGAGGATCTGCGCGCGCAGCTCGCTGCTGAGCTTTCGGTGGAGCGGAGTGCCGTCCGGTCCCGGGAGCGCCACGGTCAGCTCGCGGTCTTCTGCGACGTCTTCTGCGCCGTCTGCCACACGTGGTCCCAGCCGGGGGCGAGCTCGGCGGCCCGCTCGATCGCGAGGACGAGGCTGGCCTCGCGGGCGATGCCCTGACCGGCGATGTCGAAGGCGGTCCCGTGGTCGACGGAGACGCGCACCACGGGCAGGCCGACGGTGATGTTCACGCCGTCGTCGCCGTAGACCGCCTTGAACGGGGCGTGGCCCTGGTCGTGGTAGCAGGCGATGACCATGTTCCACTTCCCCTTCACCGCGGCCGGGATGAGGGCGTCGGCGGGCAGCGGGCCGTGGGCGTTGATGCCGCGGTCGCGCGCCGCCTCGACGGCGGGCGCCAGGATGTCGGCGTCCTCGTCGCCGAACAGGCGGTTCTCGCCGGCGTGCGGGTTGAGGCCCGCGAGGCCGATCGGCTCGTCGGGCCGGCCGAGCGCCGCGGTGAACGCGCCCGCCAGGTCCAGGACGTTGCGGGTGCGCTCCGGGGTGATGTTCTCGATCGCCTGGCGGAGCGAGACGTGCGTGGTGAGGTGGAAGAAGTACAGGTCGCCGGCGGAGAGCACCAGGCTGAAGTTCTCGACCCCGAACTCGTGCGCGAGCAGCTCGGTGTGCCCAGGCCACTTGTGCCCGCCCGCGTGCATCGCGGCCTTGTTCAGCGGCGGGGTGACGATGGCGTCGACCTGGCCCTCGCGAGCCAGGCGGCAGGCCTCGACGACGAACCGGTAGGCGCCGTCGCCGGCCGCGGCGCTGAGCTCCCCGATCGGCACGTCCGCGAGGGAGGGGCCCGTCTGGAGCAGCTCGATGACACCGGGGGTGTTGGTGGCGTCGGCAGGGGACCCGATCACGCGGACCGCGGCGGGGTCGCCGCCGATCGCGGAGACGGCGCGCCGCATGGCGCCCTCGTCGCCAACGACCACCGGGACGCACCGGGTGCGCACGTCGTCGTGGCCGAGCAGGGCCTTGGCCGTGATCTCGGGGCCGATGCCGGCTACGTCGCCGAGGGTGATGGCGAGGGTGGGGATGCTCAAGGGTTTACCTCCTGGTGGGAACAGTACGACCTCAGGTTCGCGAGGACGTCGACAACGGTCCGGGCCGTGCCGAACCCGCCGGCCTTCGTCACGACGACGGTGCCGTCGGCCGAACCGCCTTCGAGACGGCCGAGGGGTACGCCCTCGGCCACCGACCCGGCGATCCGCACGCTGCGGGCGCCGAGGCGAGCGAGGACGGCGCGGCTGCCGTCCCCGCCGATGAGGACTATCGCGTCCGGACGGGCCCGCGCGGTGACCGCTGCGACCAGCTCCGCCAGCGAGCTCGCAGCCTGTGCGGCGCGCTCCCGACCCGTGTCGGTGGGCTCAGGGGTGCGCACGAGGACGGTGGCGGGCGGCGTCCGCGGACCGAGGCCGGTCAGCCACGACGCGACCGCGTCGTCGGCGCCTACCGCGGAGTCCGGGACCAGGACGTGGATGCCGGCCTCGGCGCGCACGAGCTCGTCCGCCTGAGCGAGCGAGACCTCGTTCAGCGAGCTGAGGACCACGAGCACCCGCTCGACCGCGATCCGTGGGAGCTCGGGGCTGTCGGCACCGTCGCCCCAGCGTGGTGCGAGGGCTGCCGCGAGACCGGCCGAGCCGACCGGGACGGCGTGGGCGCCGAGCAGGGCGACCGCGCCGGCGAGGTGGTCCAGGTCGGCGTCGGCGACGGCGTCGACCACCACCGTGTCAGCGGTCTCGCCGGCCTGGGCGAGGCGGACCGCGAGGGCGCGCGCGTCGCCGTCGGCGGACACCCGGACGGCGCCGGGCAGGAGCGCGGTCAGGTCGCTCTCGTGGACGGGAGTGACGGGGTCGTGGGCCGCGGCCGTGGTGGCGACGGGTGCGCCGTCCACCAGGAGGACGCCGTCGCTGACGGTCCGCCCCAGCGCCGGATAGCTCGGGCAGACGACGGCGAACGCGCCGGGCACCTGCTCGCGCCAGGCGGCCAGCGCTCCCGCGACCTGACCGGCGACGCTGCCCCGCATCGTCGAGTCGATCTTGACGTAGAGCCGCTGCGACCCTGCCGAGACCAGCGCGCTGACGGCGTCGGCGGTGGCTGCCGCTGCGGCGTCGGTGTCGAGGGGCCGTGCGTCGGTGACGACGGCGACCGCCGTCCGCTCACCGACGGGTAGCGCCGGGCCGAGCGCCAGGTGGCTCCGCCAGCCGGCGCGGGCGAACTGCACCACGCAGTCGCCGGCCCCGGTGAGGTCGTCCGCGACGACCGCGACGGTGTTCTCGCTCATGCCGTGCTCGCTCATGCCGTGCCGCGTCCCTCGTCGGCGGTGGCCGGCGCCTGCTCGGCGTCGTCCTCCGACGTGAGGCCGCCCTGCCGCTTGAGGACGATGGTCGCGAGGAGCGGCGCGAGGATGGCGCTGACCAGGACGGCCGAGGCGACCTGGGCCGTGGCCACCGCGACGTACGGCTCGAAGGCCGGGTCGATCGCCCCGATGATCGCGGGCGTGGCGACGGCGTTGCCCGCCGTCGTCGCAGAGGCGATGGCGATGCCGGACCTGATGCCGCGGCGCAGGATGAACCGGTAGCCCGAGTAGGTGAGCGCGGCGGTCAGGGCGACGGCGACGACGCCTACCAGGATGCCGCTCGCGCCGCCGGAGACGACGTCGCGCAGGTTGATCCCCGTACCGAGGGCGAACGCGAAGAACGGGATCACGATGTTCGGGACCGGGCGCATGACCTCGGTCCAGCGCGGGTCCAGGTTGCCGACGACGAAGCCGAGCGCCAGCGGGATGATCGCCGCGAGGAACGCCGTCAGGGGGATGTCCGCGAGCCCGGAGGCGCCGAGGAAGAGCATCGAGATGAACGGGCCGTCGTTCAGGGCCGAGGCCATGTAGGCGCCCCGGTCCCGCTCGTCGCCGTACTTGCCGGTGAAGGCCAGCCACAGGCCGCCGTTGCTGTTGTCCACGGTGGCCATGAGGGCGAGGATCGAGACCCCGAGGAAGCCCTCGATCCCGAAGATGCTGCCGGCCAGGGCGACGAGCGCCGCGGGGATCAGGGACTTCGTCAGGAGCAGCGTCCCGGTGGTGGCGAGGACGGGCCCGGACGTCCGGGCCGTGATCTGCATGCCCGTGGCGAAGATGAGGACGGCGATCAGGGGCAGGGCCGAGTCCTTGAACAGGGCGGTGGTGAACGAGCCCAGCTCGAGGAAGCCCGGGAAGAAGGTCCCGACGACCGAGCCGAGGACCAGCGGGATGAGCATGAGCCCGCCCGGGACACGGTTCATCCAGTCGTAGAGGGGGACTGTTGACTTGGGTGAGCGGCCGGCATCCATGGCGAACCTCTTCTTCGTGCGCGGCCGACGGCGGCGTCGCGATTGTTAGGACAAGAAAGTACGTACGAAGTTACGCCACCCTGCGGGCATGGGCAAGTCCCCCTCCCTCCGTCGGTCGATCCCGCGCGCGCCGGGCGCACGGCGCCTAGCGTTGCCGCAGTGAGCGACGTGTGGACATGGCCGGCCCGGATAGGTGTGCTGCTCGGCACCGGCCTCTTCCTGACCCTTCTCGTACCGGTCCTCGTGATCCAGGTCCGTCGCTACGGGACGACGAGCCCGGCCCGGCTGCTCGGCGCGGCGGCGCTCGCGGTCTACGGCACCGCGCTCGCCGCCTACACGCTGCTCCCGCTGCCGTCCGGCGACGTCGCCGCCTGGTGCGCCGACTACGGGTACTCGACCGTGCAGCTGCGGCCGGGACAGACCTTCGTGGACATCCGCGAGCGCACGGCCGGGCTGTCGCTCGGCGCCGCGGTCCGGGACATCTCGGTGCTCCAGGGCGTCTTCAACGTCGTGCTGTTCGTGCCGTGGGGCATCCTGGTGCGCCGCTACCTGGGCTGGGGCCTGCTCGCGTCCGCCGCCTCGGCGCTGGCCGCGTCGCTCCTGATCGAGGTCACCCAGGGGACGGGGGTCTTCGGCCTGATCCCCTGCTCCTACCGGCTGGCCGACGTCGACGACCTCATCACCAACACGGCGGGCGGCGTGCTCGGTGCGGTCATCGCACCCTGGGTGTTGCGCTGGATGCCCAGGGCGAAGACCTTGGCGGCCACCCGAGGTGTGCCGCGGCCGGTGACGGTCTGGCGGCGCTGGCTGGGCATGGCGGTGGACGCTGTCGCGTACACGCTGCTCAGCGGCCTGCTCACCATGGCGTGGGGCCTGGTGAGCTACCTCGGGACCGGCCAGGTCCCGCCGGACACGGTGCCGCTGTGGCTGTTCGCCGGCGTCCTGCCGTGGCTCGTCGTGTTCGTCCTCCCGCTGGCCACGGGGGCGGGGGAGTCGCTGGGGCAGCGGACGGTGTGGCTCGCGGTGGTGCCGTCGGGTTCGCGGGTGGCCGGTGGTGTCGGCGTCGGGCTCTCGTGGGCGGCGCGCGTGCGACGAGGTCTGGTCGGGGGAGCCCTGTGGGGGCTGCTCCAGGTGCTGTCGGACGCCGCGACGATGTTCGACGTCGGCGCACTCGCCTCTGCTGCAGGCCTTGCCTCCGCGCTCGCGGCCGTGCTCGTCGTGGCCGCGCCGTTCACCGCGGGGAAGCGAGGGCTCTCGGGGAAGGCGGCGCCGTATCGGCTCGTCGATGCGCGGGCGGAGGCTGGAGCGGCTGGAGCGGCTGAGCCGCCGGCTGGCTCGGCGCCGGCTGGCTCGCCGCCGGCCGGGCGCTCCTGAGGTTGGCCAGGGCCGACCCGGCTCTATGCCGCCGGATTCGCGAGGGCGGCCTCCAGGCGGTCGATGAGCGCGGCCTGCGCGCTCACGGCGAGGCGTCGTGCTTCGTCGGGGCTGAGCCAGGCGACGCGGTCGATCTCGGGGATCTCGACGCGCTGCCCTGACCGCGGGGGCCACTCGATCTCCAGCGTGTTGCTCGCTATCTGGCTGAGGTCGGGTCCGGTCCGGGGCCACTTCCGCGCCCAGGCCAGGACCCGCTTGCCCGCGCGCTGGCGGACCTCGCCGAGCTCGAGGTCCGGGGCCGACGACGGCGGCAGCTGGATCCCGAGCTCCTCGCTCGCCTCGCGCAGCGCCGCGGCGTGCGGGTCCTCGCCGGGGGCGAGCTCGCCCTTGAGCACGGTCCATGCACCTGCGTCCTTGCGCGCCCAGAAGGGCCCGCCCATGTGGCCGAGCAGCACCTCGAGCCCGCCGTCGGGCAGCTGTCGGTAGGGCAGGAGGCCTGCGCTCGTCGTCGGCATGGGTCAAGTCTCGCGCTACCTGTCGCCGGGTGTGGTGGACGGGGCCGTGCAGGGTCGGGCCGTGGTGGGATGTTGGCCATGCCCTTGATCCAGGTCCTGAACGCCTCGCCGCGTGACGACGAGACGAAGCGACGGCTCATCGCAGAGCTCACCGAGACGTACGCGCGCGTGATGCACATGAAGCCGGACACGATCCGGGTGGTCATCCAGGAGCTGCCGCGTGAGAACTGGGGAGTAGGTGGCGTCACCCTCGCCGACTCCGGCCAGGACGAGAGCATCCCACCCCGTCGGATGCGCCCGTCCGGCCAGTAGTCCGGCAGCAGCGATCAGGCTCATACTCCGGCGCCTGATGGGCACGATCGCTGGGCTGGCAAACACGTGCCGCTGCGGGTCGGCAGTTTTATCCCGCGAGGCCAGCATCCTCCGGCCGAGTGCAGATTTCGTCGCACCCGGATTCGCCGAGTGCAGAGTTGGTCGCGGGTGCGGGGCTGCCATCCGCGACCAACTCTGCAGTCATGGATCACCGGTGCGACAAAGTCTGCACTCGGCGGGAGGCGCTGGTCATGACGTCCTCCATAGCGAGGGATGCCCGGCGTGGCCGCTGACCCAAAGGCGCGCGGCGTGGCCGCTCACCCGGCACACTCGGCCGGGCCGCACTGGTGCCAAAAACTGCAAGGCCGGAAACCTAGGATCCCGGGCCTGTGGCTCCCCCGGTTGATCGGTACGGTCCACACATGCCAATGCCCCTGCTCCTGGTCCCGTCCGATCCGCTCGCCCCCCGGGTTCCTGATCAGCACTTCATGCGGGAGGCTGACGCCGCACGGCAGGCGGGCATGGAAGTCGCGGTGGTGGACCACGACGCGATCCTCGCCGGAGACGTCCACGCGGCAGTGCGTCGGACTCCGGCGTCCGACGGCGGACAGATCGCCCGGTACCGCGGTTGGATGATCCCCTCCGCCGGGTACTCGCGGCTCGACACCGAGCTAGGTACCCGCGGAGTCCGCCTGGTCACCGACCCCACCGCGTACCGGGCCGCGCACGAGCTGCCCGGCTGGTACAACGCGTTCGCGGACCTGACCCCCGCGAGTGTCTGGTCGCCGTGGGAGGCGGGTCGGACGCCGACGAGCGCGGACGTCGGCGCGCTGACCGTGGCGCTGGGCGGCGGTCCGGGCATCGTGAAGGACTACGTGAAGTCCCGCAAGCACGAATGGCACGAGGCGTGCTTCGTGCCCGATCTCGCCGACGTCGCGGCCACCGCCCGTGTGCTCGCAAGGATGGTCGAGCTGCAGGGGGACGACCTTGCCGGCGGGATCGTCGTACGTGCCTTCGAGCAGTTCGCGCCCGACGCCGGTGGGCGCACCCAGGAGGTGCGCGTCTGGTGGGTCGAGGGATCGGCGGTCTTGATCACTCCGCATCCCGACGCGCCCTCGGGGATCACGGTCGAGGTGCCGAGCGAGGTGCGCGACGCCGTCGGCATGAGCGTGCGCACCCTGGGGGCCTCGTTCGTGACCACGGACCTCGCACTGCGGTCCGATGGTGTCTGGCGCGTGATCGAGGTCGGCGATGGCCAGGTCAGTGACCTGCCGGCCGGTCAGGACTCCGCTCCGCTGATACGGGCGCTTGCTACCGCCGAGGCACGCGCCAGGGAAGTGCCTGCCGACTCCCTCGACAAGGTCTGACCAGAAGTCAATGCGATGGTGGTGGCGGCGGCCGTTGGCTTCGCCAGACGTCAGTCGCCGGGAGCGGCAGCATCAGGTCAGTGCCGCTCCGTCAGGTGGAAGCTGAACCGCGCCACCTCGCGCGCCCACACGCGGTAGCTGCTCACCTCGGCGGGGACTCCTGCGGCGACCGCGTGCTCCGCGACGACGCGCATCCGCCGCCAGGCCGCGCACGCGCCGCACCGCTCGTGGCATGCGGCCGCGTGCTTGCCGCCCAGGGTCTCGATCACGGTAGCGAGGTGCGCCGCGTCGGCCTGGTCATCGAGCTCCCCGAGGAGCTGCGCGGTCTGCTCGGGTGCGCCCACGAGCAGGGCCAGCAGGAGGGCGGCGGGCCGCAGGTCGTCGTCGGGCCCGGTCGCGTACCGGACCAGCTGGTACAGCGTGAGCAGCTTCTTCGCCGCGCGCGGCGTGGTCACGGCCTCGCAGACCAGCGCAAGGAGCCCCGCCTCCTGGGCGCTGAGCGTGCCCGACGCCCGAAGCTCTGACGGGGCGGCGGCGTCGCCCGGGTCAAGGGCCAGGTCATGCGGGAGGAGCCCCTGGTCGGCGGCGGTCCGCAGGAGGTAGCGGCCGCTGACCGGAGGCACGAGGCGGGGGAGCGCGTAGGGCACCTGGAAGAGGGTGTCGAGGTGGTCGAGCGCCCCGGCCGCGCGGCCCTCCAGGTGTGTGGCTGCCGCGGCGTCGAGCTCGAGCGCGTGCCGCAGGGTCCGTGGGTCGGCGGCGACCACGATGACGAACAGGCTCGTCGACAGCAGCAGCGTGACGGCCTGCAGCACGTCGACGACCCGGTCGGGTGGGCATCGGTCGAGGTCGTCGACGTGGAGCACGATCCGCTCGACCCGGCCGTCGGCGTCGGTGTCGCCGGGGCGTCGCAGGTACTCCTCGGCCTGGGCGAGCTGGTCGGCGAAGGTCCCGAGATCGTCTCGCAGGTTTCCGACGAACCCGTGGGCGCGCTCCAGGCGGCCCTGGTGGTCGTCGTCGTGGAGGAGGGCGGACAGGCCGTCGATGGCGTCGTCGGCGTCGAGCTCGGCGAGGCGCACCTCCGCCTTGGCCCTCTCCTGGTCGAAGGTGACGAGGACGAGCTGCGACAGCGTGCCGACCATGCCGGTGCGCAACGGGTCCAGCTCGGCCACGCGGCTGCGGTAGCCGGCGACGAGCGCCGTCAGCGCCGCCACGACGCCCGACGAGGCGAGCAACCCGCTGACCCAGGTGCCTGACTCGGCGAGCCAGGTTGCAACCTCGGGCGCGAGGACGGGCAGGAGCGCCAGCCCGGTGACGACCAGTCCTGCGACCACGAGCACGACGGCGAGTGGCAGTGCCTGGCGCCACCCGCTGCGCAACAGCGCCCACGGCAGCAGGAAGAGCACCCGGGCCTGGTGCAGGGCGGTGACGAGAGAGCTCGCGTCCTTGGCGGTCCCGATCTGGTGGCCGAGCCGGACGGCCCGCGCACGCATGCGCTCGGCCCGGTTCGTCGTCGCCGTGCGTCGCCGGGCCCGCCGCCGGGCGTCGAGGGGCCCGCGACGGCGTCCTCTCACGTCCTCGCCGGGCAGCGCGGCGACGACCTTCGCGACGATGCCGACCAGCACGGAGCCCTCACCGTGCGCCCATGCGTTCCACCGGACGACCCGCACCGATGCCACGGCCTCCGCGTCGCCCGAGGCGGCCCGCGCCTCGACCTGCGTCTGCAGGCGTTGCAGGAACGCGGACTTGCCGCCTCCCCACTCGCCCAGGACGGCCACGGCGTACGACGGCGGTGCCGTGCGCGCCGTGAGGAGCTGCGCCAGGGCCTCGACGTGGGGCCGCAACCCGAGGTCGTCGCGCACTGCGGTCGAGGTCAATCTTCCTGAGCTGGACATCAGGGACGCACGCTAGCGCATCGGCCGGGCGCCCTGCGGGGGTCGGGTCGGCCTTCTGATCAGGGCCGACGGCGAAAAACGACGAGGCCCTGAATCCCCACATCAAGAAGGGGTTCAGGCGGCTCCCGCGGTTGGACTTGAACCAACGACCGTCCGATGTGGGTTCGCCATCAACCGGTTGAGACCCAAAGTGACGTGTTACGTGCGCTGATTTGCGGCGGAGGTGCCTCAGATCAGCGTGGACGGTGCCGTTCCGACGCGTCCTGACGTGGTGCGTCGCAATGAAAATGCGGCGTACATGCGGCGGTGCGTTCGGCGCGAGGTCAGGCTGCGCGTGTTTCGGGCTCCGCAGCAGTGGCCAGGTCGATCTCGATGCGCTTGCCGTGCATCGTGACCACGAGCGACGGGTTCTCGGCGCCGGCCGCCCGCAGGTAGGACAGGAGTGTGCTGTAGAGCATGTCGCCACGCTTCTCGGCGCGAGAGACTGCGCTCTGGCTCATGCCTAGGCGCTGAGCAATCTCCTCCTGTGTGTAGTGCGCTGCCGAGCGGAGGGCTGCAAGGTTCATCCGGTAGGCGCGGTCCGTGTCATCCATCTCGGCACGGATCTCCGCGACGGCAGCTGCTCGCTCGGGTGTGGCATTGACGATCTCGTCGAGCTCGTCGTTGAACGGGGTGTGGGCGTCGGCATTCATCGGCTGTCCTCCTTCTGTGATGTTGGCCGGTCGCGCAGCCACTCGTCGATCGCTTGATCGGCACGGCTGCCAACTGAGTCGTAGAACACGTCTCCCATCTGGGCTTTGTCCGAGAAGAACAGCATCAAGACTGCCTCTCCTTCCGGGGTGAACCAGACGATCGTCCGTACGGCGAGCCCTTCCCGGAATGGGTGCGAGAGTCGCCAGACCGGGAACTCGCCCGACTGTACGACCCTGCGCACGGTCGGCGTCTCCTCGACAGGCTCACCGTCGAGGTCGCGCAGGACTGCGACCTGGGCTGCCACGAGTCGCAGTGTTGCCTCGGCACGTTCATCGCCCGCAACCGCCTTTGCCTTCAGCGCGTCGAGCGCGATCCGGAACGGTCGCGCGGGAAAGAGGATCACGCAGCAATTATGCGCTGGATGCATATGCGTGGCAAGCATAGGGCCGACAGTGCTGCGATCGAGGTCCCGGCCGATCCGGCGACCTGGTAGATACTGACGGCGTGGAAGCGTCCAAGGGTTGGGAATTCCTAGCGGTCGTGCTTGAAGGCAGCCCCGTCGCGATCGCTGGTGTCGACCCCTGGCGGGTGGAGTGGGAGCCTGTGCCGGTTGGGAGTGTGGTGGTCGTCGACCCCATGTACCCCGCGCAGCGGCACTCAATCAGCGTCTACAGGCTTTCAGGAGTTGAGCCCGCTGCCTTCTTTGCGGCCGGGGAGTTCTCGAACACCGTTTGGGGCTTTTACGAGCCCACCGAGTCGATGAGGGACTTCCTGCAGACCCGCATCAAGTGAGCGCTCGCTGCGCGGCCTGGCGCACTCTGCCGCCAACCCATTGGGTGTGACGCGGTGTAAGTTTCCGCTGGGTTGGCACCATGTAACAGAAACAGCAAGGCCCGGAACCGTTGAGATTCCGGGCCTGGTTGCTCCCGCGGTTGGACTTGAACCAACGACCGTCCGATTAACAGTCGGATGCTCTGCCAGCTGAGCTACGCGGGAATACGTCCGCCCCAGTCCCGTGAGCCGGGAGGGCGACCGGTGAAAACTCTAACAGGTTCCGGCGGGTAGTCCTGTCGTGTTTTCCGAGGGCTCTGTCACAGGGTCGGCGACACGTCGGCGTCGGCGGCCGGACCTGCCCCGTCGACATGCCGGACAACACGCCGGTCCGGCGCGAGATCGGGGAGATTCCATGTCGTTCGTCGCCGTGTTGTGCCACCATCCTCGGGTGCGGGCCGCAGCAGACACCCAGAGGGTGACCGACCCTCCGCCGGAGGACACCTGGGTAGTAGGCCTGGACCTCGGCGGAACCGGCTCGCGTGCCGCTGCCAGCCCTGGGCCCGGACGACCACATGTCCGGGTCGAAGGTCCGCCGCCCCACGTCGTGGACGGGCGCTCCGACGCCCCCGACGTCGTCCGCGGCCTCTGCCAGGACCTGGTGTCCGAGCTCGACGCCGCACGGGCCGGCACCGGAACGCCCCGGGTCATGGCGGCCGCCGTCGGACTCCGCGGGATGATGGCCATGGACCGGGCCGGCCGGCTGGACCCATACGCTCTCCACGACGTTCTCGCCCAGAGCCTGGGAACCGAACGGACCGCCGTGTCGACCGACGCCGTGACCGCACACCTTGGCGCCCTCGGCGGGCGTGCCGGCGCCGTGCTCGTGGTGGGCACGGGTGCGGTCGGCGTCGCCGTCGACGAATACGCCCGCTGGTACCTCGCGGACGGGCTGGGGTTCTTGGTCGGGGACCAGGGCAGCGGCGGATGGATCGGCCGCGAGGGGCTCACGGCCGCCAACAAGGCTCGCGACGGCCGCGAGGACGGCGCCTCGCAGGTCCTGCTGCGGGCCGCCGAGCAGCATTTCGGCCGCCAGCGGCACGGGGTCACTCTCGACAACCGTCCGGACGCGCTCAGCCTGCTGGCCGGGTTCGCCAGAAGCGTGCTGGCCGCGGCGAGGGCCGGCGATCCCACGAGCGTCGCCATCCGCGCGGCGGCCGCGAAAGGGCTGGCGGACACCCTGTGCGCGGCGCTCAGCCACCCGGGGGTCGAGGCCCGGGTCGCGACGACGGGCAGGCTGATGGCCAAGGTCCCCGAGTTGCGCGACCTGGTCATGTCGCACGTGACCGACGTCCGCCCCGACGTCGAGATCGTCCCTGCTGCGGGGGAGCCCCTGGACGGTGCTCTCGTGCTGGCCCGGAGGCTTCTCGAGACCCCAGAGGGCGTGCCGTCGAACCGGCCGTTCCTGTCGGTCCGGATGGGGACGCCCGATCCTGGTGCGGTGTCGCTCGAGAGCGGCGCGGTCCCCAGGGTGCCCCGGCGGCACGACGGGCTGCCCGACAGTGCCCAGGCCATCCTGCGCGCAGGCTCAGGCGGGTAGACCCGCCGCGTTGCGCACCCGAGCCTCGGCGGCATCGATCACATCTGCTATGTCCGGATCGGTCACGTCCAGGTCGCTCTGACCGATCACCTGGGAGAACAGCTCGCCGTCCGCGCGGCGTCGGACCGCCACGCGGGCGGAACGCCCGCCCGGCAGCTTGACCGGCTCCGCCAGGACCACCGACCACTGCACCCGCTCACGCAGCACCTGCGGCAGCACGGAGCGATGGCCGTCGAGGGGGAGCGGTGTCGGCTCCTCGCCGTCGACCCAGTGCACCCGGACGACGTTGGACTCCACGTCATAGGTCGCCCGGTCGACGTCGGACCACTCCCGGTGCACGACGACGGACGGTGCGCCCCGCGACTCGCCGTCGTCCTGGCCGTCGGGCGCCTCGGGCGCCGCGATCAGCAGGAGCTCGGCGCGCGTGGCGAACGCCCACGCCTCACCCGTCGACGTGACCAGCGCTGCCTCGGCCAGCACGGAGTCGGTGCGATGCGAGCGTACGGCGCGACGGACCGCCTTCTGCGGGCGGTTCCTTGACCGCCATCGGAAACCCATGTTCCCACCGTAGTGCCGCAGACTGGAGGAATGAACAAGGCCGATCCCGTGTCCTCCGAGCCTGCCGAGATCCCGTCCGGCGCACCGGGCGAGCCCACCGAACGCGTCGAGCACCACCGCAACGGTGCGGTGCACGCCCGCGGGAGCGAGCTCGACGGCGAACCGCACGGCTACTGGGAGTGGTGGCGTACCGACGGCAGCCTCAAGCGCTCCGGTCACTTCGACCGCGGTCGCCAGGTGGGGGAGTGGACAACGTACGACCGCGACGGTGTGACCTACAAGGTCACGGCGCTCGGCGCCGGAAGCGGCGCGGGCGAGCGCCAGGGCTGATGCGGGACGTGCCGGCGTGGCCCGCCGCACGCCGGCGGAGTTCACCCGCTGGCGGGTCGGCCGGAGGGTGGTGGGTGCCGTAGGTTCTGGGCTCGTGACCTCGACGAACACCATGCCTGCTGTTGATCCCTCAGGTATGAAGGCCGGCGCCACGGCTAGAGACCGCCGCGAGGCCAAAGGCCGCCGTCGACGCATCCTGCGGGTGGTCGCCGCGACGCTCGCGGTCGTCCTCGTGCTGGGCGGCGGCGGCGTCGCCTGGTGGGTCACCTCGGAGACGGACGCCCTCTCCTCGCAGGTCACCGCGGCCAAGCGGCTGATGGAGACCTCCGACGGCAAGGTCGCGAAGCAGACGACGCGCGTCGGGCTCTCCGCGCAGATCGCCGAGGCGAACTCCGTGCTGGACGAGTCGGTCCTCACGCGGCTCACCACCGGGACGGCGGACGCCCGGCAGTCCCTGGGCGCCGCGACGGACGCCGTGGAGGGCTCCATGGTCGAGTTCGGCCGGGACGAGGTCGAGGCGGCCCGCAAGAGCTTGGTGGCCGCCCAGGGGCAGGCGGAGAAGGTCTACGCCGCGACGGAAGGCCTCGGGGTCGACGACGGCACGCGGGAACGGCTGCAGTCCGCGCTGGACTCCATGGCCACCGCTGACGCCGCCGCGAGCACCAGCGTCGACGGCGAGGACCTGGCCGCGCTGGAGCAGGCCGTGAACGACCTGAGCACGAACCGCTCGGTCGTCACGGTCGCGACCACGGCGCTGGTCGACGCGCAGGACGCGATCACCTGCCCCGCGCCGGACCAGACGTGGGATCCGGACAGCGGCAAGGTGCCCGAGTCCGCGCTGGCGGAGATCCCGTGGGCGCCGACGCACTTCGTCCGCGCCGATGTGCTGGACAGCCTGGTCAAGCTCGACGAGGCCTACCAGAAGGCCTTCGGCGAGCACCTGACGATCAACTCGTCGTACCGCTCGTACAAGTCGCAGGCGTCCATCTACGACCCGTCGTCGCCGATCGCCGCGCCGCCGGGCTGCTCCAACCACGGGCTGGCGCTCGCGGTCGACATCGGCGGCGGCGTCGAGACGTTCGGGACCGAGCAGTACGAGTGGCTCAAGGACAACGCCGAGACCTACTCCTGGACGCACCCGGCGTTCGCAGAGCCCGACGGGCGTGTCCCGGAGCCGTGGCACTGGGAGTCGGTGCTCGCGCGCTCCGGCGCCTGAGCCCTGCCGGTACCTTCCGCTCCGGACCAGCCAGCGACGCGTTTGCGCTGAGGGGGTTGCCATCCGGGAAACCGGTTACTAGGATCCGAGAAACCGGTTACCCGCGAGGTCGAAAATCATCCGGTCGGCTCGTGCCAGCGTCGGCGCGGACGCTTCTGTCGACCCCGCGTGGCACGTGGAACCACAGCAATGTCCCGCATTCAACGACGAACGTGAGGCAATGACGATGAGACGACCAAGAGCCATGCAGATCTTCTCGGCGGTGGCAGCGGTGACCCTCGCGGTCACGATCGGGGTGACCGCCCAGTCCATCCCGGAGGCTGCGGCGGCGACCGGCCCCGCCACAGGGTTCGCCACCCAGAACGGTGGGACCACCGGCGGCGCCGGCGGGCAGACGGTGCGGGCCACCACCGGTACGGCGATCCACACGGCACTGTGCACCCGCGCCAGCAGCAGCACCCCGATCACCATCGAGGTCGAAGGCACCATCAACCACGGCAACACCAGCCAGGTGTCGGGCGACAGCTGCAGCACGGCCGACGACGTGATCGAGCTCAAGCAGATCAGCAACGTCACGATCGTCGGCGTCGGCGGCGGTGCGGTGTTCGACCAGATCGGCATCCACATCCGCGAGGCCAGCAACATCATCATCCAGAACGTCACCGTCCGGAACGTGAAGAAGTCGGGCTCGCCCACGTCCAACGGTGGCGACGCGATCGGCATGGAGAGCGGCGTCCGCAACGTCTGGGGCGACCACCTCACCCTTGAGGCCTCAGGCGGAGAGGACGAGGGCTACGACGGGTTGTTCGACATGAAGAACGACACCAAGTACGTGACCCTGTCCTACAGCATCCTGCGCAACTCCGAACGCGGCGGCCTCATCGGCTCCAGCGAGAGCGACCGGTCGAACGGCTTCGTCACGTTCCACCACAACCTGTATCAGAACCTCAACTCCCGCACGCCCCTGCTGCGTGGCGGCATCGCCCACATGTACAACAACCACTACGTGGGCCTGGTCGAGTCCGGCATCAACTCCCGGGCCGGTGCCAAGGCGAAGGTGGACAACAACTACTTCGAGGACTCCAAGGACGTCCTTGGCACCTTCTACACCGACGAGCTGGGCTCCTGGCAGGTCGACGGAAACATCTTCGACAACGTGACCTGGTCGAGCGAGGGCAGCGACAACTACCCGGCCGGCCCCGACCCGACGTCGAACACCTCGGTCAGCATCCCGTACTCGTACCCGCTGGACGGGGCGAGCTGCGTGCCCGGCGTCGTGAGCGAGACGGCGGGCGCGAACAACGGCCTGCGGGTGTCGGACGGAAGCTGCACCCCGACGGATCCCACGGATCCGACCGACCCCACTGACCCCACGGATCCGACGGACCCGACGGACCCGACGGACCCGACCGACCCGCCCGCCGGGGAGAACCTGAGCGCGGACGCGGGCGCCGACGGCTCCAGCAAGGCCAGCGGTACCAGCTTCGGCAACGTGGTGGACGGTTCCATGAGCACGTACTGGTCCCCGAGCGGCTCCACCGGCCGCATCTCGGTCAAGTGGGACTCGGACCGTGCGGTGTCGAGCATCAACATCCGTGAGGCCGACGGCGCCGTCGGCAACATCGGGTCATGGCGTGTCGTCAACCACGACAACGGCGCCGTCCTGACCAGCGGCAGCGGCGCGGGGGTCATCTCCTTCGCCACCACCACGCTGGGCAAGATCAACTTCGAGATCACCAGCTCGAGCGGAACGCCGCGAGTCGCCGAGTTCGAGACCTACGCCGGTGTGCCGTCGGACGGCGGAGACCCGGGTGACGGCGACCCGGGTGATGGGGACCCCGGTGACGGTGACCCGGGCGACGGCGACCCGGGCGAGCAGCCGGGCGCTGACGCGCTGTTCGTGGCGCCGGGCGGCAGCGACAGCGCCGCGGGTACCGAGTCCGACCCGACGACGCTGGCGTCGGCGATCGACCGGATCGAGCCCGGCGGGACGATCTCCGTGCGTGGCGGGACGTACAACCTCTCGCAGACGGTCGCCATCGAGCCGGGCAACAGCGGCACCTCGGGCAACCGCACCGAGCTGTTCGCCTACCCCGGTGAGACGCCGGTGCTGAACTTCTCCGCGCAGAGCGAGAGCTCGGCCAACCGTGGTCTCGCCATCGGCGGCGACTGGTGGCACGTGCGCGGCATCGTCGTCGAGCGCGCCGGTGACAACGGGATCCTGCTGGGCGGTGACAACAACGTCATCGAACGGGTGGTGACCCGGTTCAACCGCGACACGGGTCTCCAGCTCTCCCGCTACACGGCCGGGGCACCGAGCAGCGAGTGGCCCGCCAACAACCTCATCGTGTCCTCGGAGTCGCACGACAACTCCGACTCCGACGGGGAGGACGCTGACGGGTTCGCACCGAAGCTCACGGTGGGTTCGGGGAACGTGTTCCGCTACACCGTGGCCCACAACAACATCGATGACGGCTGGGACCTGTACACCAAGGACGACACCGGCCCGATCGGCGCCGTCACCATCGAGGACTCGCTCTCGTACGAGAACGGGACCCTGTCCAACGGCGGTCAGGCCGGCAACGGCGACCGCAACGGGTACAAGCTCGGCGGGGAGGACATCGCGGTGGACCACACCGTGCGGCGGAGCATCGCCTACGACAACGGCAAGCACGGTTTCGGGTACAACCGGAACCTCGGGTCGCTGACGATCTCGAACAACCTGAGCATCGGCAGCGAGGAGCGCAACTTCAACTTCGACGGCGGCTCCTCGACCTTCCGGGACAACACGTCCTGCGACAGCGGGTCGAACGACCGGATCATCGGCGACGACGCCGGCGGCAACCAGTGGTGGTCCGGTTCGAACGGCTCCCGGTGCGGGCAGTACTCCGGCTCGCTGGACTGGTCCTTCGCGTCCGACGGTCGCCTGGTCGTGACGATCGGCGGGAACGTCGTCGACCTCTGATCGATCGAATCCTGAGAGCGGACAACTGACGAGGGCGTCCTGGGGTGCGGCAGCGCACTTACCGGGGCGCCCTCGTCGGATCGCGTCCGCCGACGGCGGCTCACGACAGATCTCAGGCGGCGATCACCGGCCGCGGGGCGACTTCCAGCCGAACGGGATCGGGATGGGCCCGCAGCAGCACACGCCTTGTACGTCGGCCTGGGCCAACATCCTGGCGGCCTGGTAGCACGCGAGAAATCGCACGGTCGTGGGCACAGCACCCCGCATGAGGCCTCTTCGGGAGAACAGGTCCCGCACAGCGCCGGAGCATCCGTCGCCGCCGTACAGGACGCCGTAGGCGCACCGCCAGCCCTTCCGCGGCGAGATCCGCCGCTGGTACGTCGCGATCGCGTGATCGACAACTCTGGCCGCTGGGCTCATCTCGACACCGTACGGTCGATCCGGACCGCTCGCTCGCGCACCCCAGCGCCTGCCGTGGCGGTCGGGGTCGCCAACTTCCATGCGCTCGCGGTGGCCGCCCCCGGGCGTGGCAGGCCTCAGTTCAGCAGCGACAGCAGGGCACTCGCGGCGCCGTCGTCGTCGATGGTGCCGGTGGTGCGGTCCGCGGCCGCGATCACGAACGCCGGCGCGTGGGCCATTGCAATGCCGCACGCCGCCCAGTCCAACATCTCGACGTCGTTCTCCGAGTCGCCGATCGCCACGGTGTTGTAGTCCTCGACACCGAGGTGCGTGCGGATCTCCTCGAGGGCGGTCGCCTTGGAGATCCCGGGTGCGGTGACGTCGACCCAGTCGAGGCGGGTGGCGATTGCCGTCAGCCCGGCCGCGCGAAGACTCGGCACGAGCTGGTAGGCGGACGGGCCGCGCAGGGCGAGGCGGGGCGTCGGGTTGGTCCAGAACTCGCTGAGGTCCCGGACGGAGTGCTGGGCCCCGTTGAGCTCGTGGTTGGGGAAGGGGGTGCTCACGCGGTAGCCGGCGCCGACGATCTCCGCCGCGATCCGCACGGGGGGCGCCTCGGCGAGGGCGATACGGATGGCGGCCTCGGCGTCGACGATGTGCTGCTCGGTGATCTCGTAGTAGCCGTCGACGAGGTGCGCCGTGATCGCGCCGTTGCTCGCGACGATCCATGCGCCGTCGAGGCCGAGCTGTAGCGCCACCGGGAGTGCGCCGACCAGGGAGCGGCCGGTCGCCAGGACGATGTGATGGCCGGCGACACGGACAAGCTCAGCCGCAGTGCGCACGGACAGGGTGACCGGGTGCCCGGTGCGGACGAGGGTGCCGTCGATGTCGCAGGCGACCAGCGCCGGCGCGGTGGGTTCCATGGGCCGGGCTGTCCGCTGCTGCGTCACTGAGGTCATGTGCTGGAGATTATTGACACGAACCGCACGCAGCGACGACGTTTCTTAATGTTTCTCGTCGGCGTGTCCTGACTTGCCGTCTAGCCTGGTCTCGACTGCCTCCGCGGCCGTCGCGATGAGCGCCCTAGCGCGTCTGTCGTAGACCGCGTCCAGGGCGAGCGTCTCGAAAATCTTGGTGTACAGCCCGACCTCGCCCGGCTGTGTGAGGTTCAGCTCGGCAGCGAAGGTCTCTACGACCACGAGGCCATCGTCGTACAGCCAGAAGCCGTGTGCTGGTGCGATCACGTACTCGGCGTCAAGCGGGATGATTCCGAGGCGGATGTTCGGCATGGTCGCCAGCGACATGAGCCGGTCCAGCTGGCCGAGCATCACGTCGGGTGGGCTGAGGGCGTACTGCAGCACCGGCTCGGTGATGACTACACGGAACGCCTTGGTGCGGTCGTACAGGATCTCCTGGCGCTTCATGCGCTCGGCTACGGCGTCCCCGATCGGCACGCGGCGCCCGAACACCCGGGCGCTCTGGGCGAGCCGGTGCCGGGCGTAGTCCGCGGTCTGCAGGAGGCCCGGCACGAACGTCGACTCGAACATCCGAAACACTGCGGTCCTGGACTCGCGCCGACCCGCTGCCTGCTGGACCTGGATCTGGCCACCGCGCAACAGTCGCTGGAGCTCGGCGTACCGCGTCGCCAGAGTGTGGAGCTCGGCCAGCAGGTTGTCCGTCTCCCGCTCCGCGCCGAGCGCATCGGTCCATGCCCGCACGTCCGCGTCCGACGGCGTCTGCTGCCCGTTCTCTAGCTTCGAAATCTTCGACGGTGGCCAGGAGAGCGAGGTGGCGAGCTGCCGGACCGTGAGGCCGGCAGCTCGCCGCAGGTCGCGCAGCCGGGCGCCCAGCTCGTTGCGGGCGTCACGGATGTCAGCGCTGTTGACTGTGCTTCGCGGCAAATTCGTCTCTCGTGATGGCCTGGTGCCAGGCGGCGTCGCGCCAGTAGTTGTGCTCGACGATCAGGGCCGGGTCCTCGATGAGCTCGAAAGCGACGAACTCGTCGTCGTCCGCGAAATGCATCTTGGCGACCAGCCGGGAGTCGAAGAGCCAGTAGTCGTGGTCGGGCAGGTCACCGGCGTTCGCCCGGTCGAGGTAGCGGATGTCGTCGCCGGCTTCGTTGGAGCGCGCGGCGATGTGCATACCCCACTCGCTGTAGGTGGTCAGCGGAACCGACACGACGCGAACCCGATGGAACCGCTGACCGGCACGGTGCCACCCGGCCAGCTGCTCAAACCAGCCGGCCCGCCATTCCTGGTCCAGGTCCCCCGTCTCGACGTACCGCCTCAGGGGCTCCTGCTCGGCTGGAGAGCTGTAGGTGTCCCGGACCTCGAGGCGGAAGGCTGTGTGCTCGAAGGTCTTGAACAGCTCGCCCCACAACGGGTCGCTCGACGGGGTCAGGGTGCTCAGGATCGCCCCTCCTGCTCCTGGCGGTGACGGATCGCGAGGTCGATGATCTCCACGGGGATCTCGACGATGGTCTCGTGGTCCGGGATGTCGCCGACGCCCTGCAGCGCCTCGGCGTCCGTGACGCGCCACCCCTGGACGAGGTACGACGTCCGGTCCTTCCGGTCGGTGGCGAACAGGGTCGGCGAGTTGGTGTCGCTCGACTCGGGGTCCTTGCCCAGGAACTGCACGCGCACGACGGTCTCCCTCGCTCGAAAACAGGTGAAACGGCGTGGCCATCGTCAGGTGCTCGGCAGCCCCGGTCAAGGGGTCGGTGTGAAGCTCACGACGCATCACGCGCTACTCACCCGTGTCACGCCGCTGCGCCATTTCCGCGTCATTGGGTGCGGAACGCACTGTAAAGACTCGGCCAAATGGCCAGGTCAAATAGGTGCCCCGTACAGGACTTGAACCTGTGACCGAGAGATTATGAGTCTCCTGCTCTGACCAGCTGAGCTAACGGGGCTCGCAGCAACAAGCCGCGGGAGGATCTTACTGCCTCGGGCAGGGAACGCGGGTCTCCCCACGCGCTCGTGGGCACGCGGACGGTGCCGAAATCTCCTGGCGCCCGCTCGCCGTCGGCCCATAGGTTCTGCGAGCCATCCCCCCAGAAGAACTGGAGCACTCCCATGTCCTCGAACTTCCCGGTCGCACTGTCGGGCGCCCGGGCCCGGACCCTCATGTGGGCGCACGAGCACGATGTCGACCACGCCGCACTGAACCAGCTCCGCAACATCTCTGCCCTGCCATGGGTCGAAGGTGTGCGCGTGATGCCTGACGTCCATCTCGGCAAGGGCGCGACCGTCGGCTCCGTGATCGCCATGCGCGACGCCGTGTCCCCGAACGCCGTGGGTGTCGACATCGGCTGCGGCATGATCGGCGTCCGCACCTCGCTGACCGCTGCCGACCTGCCGGACGACCTCTCGCGTCTCCGGGCGCGCATCGAGGCCGCTATCCCCGTCGGGTTCCACTCGCACGGTGAGCCGGTCGACCTGCGCAGCCTGCGGCCCGTGAAGGGCTCGGGAGGTCAGGAGCGGCTGCGGGGCGAGCAGGCGTTCTGGGACCGGTTCGAGACGCTGAACCCGAAGGTCCGGCAGCTCGAGACGCGTGCGCGCAAGCAGCTTGGTTCGCTAGGCGGAGGCAACCACTTTGTAGAGCTATGTCTGGATTCGACCGATCAGGTCTGGCTTCAGCTCCACTCCGGCTCCCGCAACATCGGCAAGGAGCTCGCAGAGCACCACGTCGGCATCGCGAAGCGCCTCGAGCACAACGTGGGTCTCGTGGACCGCGAGCTCGCCGTGTTCCTCGCCGGCACGCCCGAGATGGACGCGTACCTCAACGACCTCTGGTGGGCGCAGGAGTACGCGGCCAGGTCGCGTGCGGTCATGATGGCCCTGACCGTCCAGGCGGTCCGTGATGAGTTCGCGGCGATGTCCGACGGCGGCCGCGTGCTCACCTTCGACGAGGGCGTGAACGTGCACCACAACTACGTGGCGCGCGAGCAGATCGACGGCCAAGAGCTGATCGTCACCCGCAAGGGCGCTATCCGGGCGGGCAAGGGAGATCTCGGCCTCATACCGGGGTCGATGGGCACGGGCTCGTACGTGGTGCGCGGCCTGGGCAACCCGGAGTCGTACTGGTCGGCGTCGCACGGCGCCGGACGGCGGATGTCCCGGACCCGAGCCAAGCAGGAGTTCACGGTCGAGGACCTCGCCGTCCAGACCGAGGGCGTCGAGTGCCGCAAGGACCGGGGAGTGCTCGACGAGATCCCCGGCGCCTACAAGGACCTCGACGCCGTGATCGCGGCGCAGTCCGACCTCGTGGAGGTCGTCGCCCGCCTGCGGACGGTGCTCTGCGTCAAGGGCTGAGCCCTGCCGGGCTGCGGGGTGCCCTACCCAGGGATTCGGCCCGAAATCCCGAAGATTTCGGGCCGAATCCCTGGGTAGCGGGAGACTCCGGCCGGCGACCGGGCCGAATCCCTGGGTAGCGGGAGGCTCCAGCCGGCTCAGCCCACCTGGTGCAGCCAGCGCACCGGAGCACCGAGACCGGCGTACCGGAACGGCTCCAGCTCGTCGTCCCAGGCGGCGCCCAGAGCGAGGTCGAGCGCGTCCCGCATGGCACGCGGGTCGGCGAGCTCCAGGGCGGCACGGACGCGATCCTCCTGCACCACCATGTTGCCGTGCACGTCGGTCATGGCGTGGAAGATGCCGAGGTCGGGGGTGTGCGACCAGCGGGCGCCGTCGGCCCCGTTGCTCGCGTCCTCGGTCACCTCGTACCGCAGGTGCGCCCAGCCCCGCAGAGCTGACGCCAGCTTGGCGCCCGTGCCCTGCGCACCCTGCCACGAGTACTCGGCGCGGTACAGCCCGCGCCCCGCGGGCTGCGCGGTCCAGTCCATGGATACGCGCACGCCAAGAACGTTCCCCGCTGCCCACTCGATGTGGGGGCACAGGGCACGAGGCGCCGAATGCACAAAAAGCACACCCCGCGTGATGACACCGGCCATGTCTTCCTCCCTGGATCGAGGTACGTCTTCCCCTACGTCCTCACCAGGGCGGTGACGCTGTGGTCGGCTGCACAGCGGTGCTTCGGACCACATCCTGCCCGATTCGTCGACGAGATGCGAGGCGAAACGGCGCGCAGGCGTCGAAAGAATCACCACGTACGACGAGTTCGTGCGGCACATTCTTGCCTAGAACGCCGCTGCACCACTAGTGCCCCTCAGGACTTTCCTGAGATTGATCTCGCAAGGGCTAGCGCGTACGAAACTCGGCCGTCAGACCCTCACAGGCGCGCGCGGAGCTCCCGCATCGCCGCGCGGCGCGTCTCCTTCTGGAGGCGGTCGAGATAGACCATGCCGTCCAGGTGGTCGCACTCGTGCTGCAGGCAGCGAGCCATGATCTCGGTGCCCTCCACGGTGATCGGTTCGCCGTTCAGGTCGATGCCCTCGACCCGGGCGTAGTTCGCGCGCACGGTGGGGTACCAGAGCCCGGGAACGGACAGGCAGCCCTCGCCGCCGTCCTGCAGCTCATCGCCCAGCTCGACGATGCGCGGGTTGAGCACGTAGCCGATGTCGCCCTCGATGTTCCACGAGAAGGCCCGCAGGGAGACGCCGATCTGGTTGGCGGCCAGTCCGGCGCGCCCCTCGTCGTCCACCGTCTCGACCAGGTCGGCGACCAGGCTGCGGACGCGGTCGTCGATAGTCGTCACGGTGTCGCACGGGGTGCGCAGCACTGGGTCGGGAACCACACGGATCTCACGCATTGCCATGCGGACATTCTCCCATGTCAGAACGAAGGGTCGCGGGCACGACAGGCCCGGGCGGCGGCATCCGGTCGGTCGCGAAAGCCCTCGTACATGTCAGACGCTCAGGCCACCGGGGTGACCTGAGCGTCTGACGACGGACGGGACCTGCGGGCGTCGGCTCAGTGGTTCTGGACCACCAGGGCGACGTTGTGCCCGCCGAACCCGAACGAGTTGTTGATCGCGGCGATGTCGCCGCCCGGCAGCTTGTACGGCTCGTCGCGCACGAGCGGGACCTGCAGCTCCGGGTCGGGGTTGTCGACGTTGATCGTCGGCGGGGCGAGGCGCTCGGCGACGGCCTTGACCGCGAACAGCGACTCGATGGCGCCGGCGCCGCCCAGGAGGTGGCCGGTCATGGACTTCGTCGCCGAGAGCTGCACGTGGTCGGCGTCGGCCCCGAGGAGCGTCCGGATGGACTTGGTCTCGGTGAGGTCGCCCACCTTGGTGGAGGTGGCGTGCGCGTTGACGTGCACGATGTCGGCGGCGGTCACGCCGGCGTCCTGCATCGCGAAGCGCATGGCCGCGACCTGGCCCTTGCCCTCTGGGTCGGGGGAGGTGATGTGGTACGCGTCGGACGACAGGCCCACGCCGCCGATCGTTGCGTAGACGCGGGCGCCGCGGGCGGCGGCGTGCTCGGCGCTCTCCAGCACCAGGACCGCCGCACCCTCACCGAGCACGAAGCCGTCGCGGTCGATGTCGTACGGGCGCGAGGCCCCCTGCGGGTCGTCGTTGCGCAGCGAGAGCGTGCGCGACGCCGCGAACGCGCCGAGCGGCATCGGGTGGATGGCCGCCTCGGTGCCGCCTGCCACGACGACGTCGGCGCGCCCCGAGCGGATCATGTCGACGGCGTAGCCGACGGCCTCGGCGCCCGAGGCGCACGCGGACACCAGTGCGTGGGTGCCTGCGCGGGCACCGAGCTCGAGCGACACGTAGGCCGAGGGGGAGTTCGGCATGAGCATGGGGACGGTCATGGGCAGCATGCGCCGGGCGCCGCGCTCACGCAGCGTGTCCCAGCCGTCCAGGATGGTCTGGATGCCGCCGATGCCGGACGACACCACTGCGCCGAGCCGGTCGCCGTCGATCTCGGGGCTGCCCGCGTCGGCCCAGGCCTCGCGCGTCGCGACGATCGCGTACTGCGCGGACGGGTCCATGCGCTTGGTCTCGGGGCGCGAGAGCACCTCTGCCGGGTCCACCTTGATGGTGGCGGCGAAGGTCACGGGGATCCCGTACTTCTCTGCCCAGTCGTTCTTGAGGGTGCGTGCCCCCGATACGCCTGCGAGGGCGGCCTCCCACGTGGATGCCACGTCCCCGCCGAGGGGTGTGGTGGCGCCGAGGCCGGTGACGACGACTTCGCGTGCGGAGGTCATGATGATGCTCCCGAGGGTGGTGGGACGAAGGGGGCAGGTGCGAAAGGTGCTGCCTGGTGAGCAGCGGATGCCCGACGGCGGCGCGGGCCCGGGTCTTGGTCCGGGCCGCGCTGCCGCCGTCGGGGGCGGCTCAGGCCTGGGCGCTCTTGATGAAGCTCACTGCGTCACCGACGGTCGCGAGGTTCTTGACCTCCTCGTCCGGGATACGAACCCCGAACTTGTCCTCGGCGTGCGTGACGATGGTCATCATCGACAGGGAGTCGATGTCGAGGTCGTCCGTGAAGGACTTCTCGAGCAGGATGTCGGCCTGGTCGAGGCCCGTCTCCTCGGCGACGATCTCGGCGAGGCCCTCGAGGATCTCCTGGTCCGTGTTGGCCATGGGACTTCCTTATCTTTCGTAACGGTCACCGGCGCCGTCGGGCACCGGAGTCTTGCTGGTCAGATCTTGGCGTATCTCGCGACCGGAATGCACGACGGGCCATTTCCTTCCGGCCCGCCCACGCCGGTTACGGCAGCACCACGACCTGCGCGGCGTAGACGAGACCCGCGCCGAACCCGATCTGGAGGGCGAGGTCGCCCGACCTGGCCTGCCCCTCCGCAAGGAGGCGCTCGGCGGCCAGCGGGATCGACGCCGCCGACGTGTTGCCGGTCTCGGCGATGTCGCGCGCGATGACCACGGTATCCGGCAGACCGAGCTGCTTCTTCATCTGGTCGATGATCCGCATGTTGGCCTGGTGCGGGATGAAGACCTGGATGTCCTCGGCGGTCACGCCCGCCTCCGCCATCGCCTTCTCCGCGATGGGAGCCATCTGGAAGCCCGCCCACTTGAACACGGTCGGGCCGTCCTGGCGCAGCGTGGGCCAGCCGAGGGACGGGTCCTCACGCAGCTCGGTCCAGGAGTGCGTCTGGCGGATCGCGGTGGCCTTGGCGCCGTCGGAGCCCCAGACCGTCGGGCCGATGCCCGGCGTGTCCGACGGGCCGACGATCGCCGCGCCGGCGCCGTCGCCCAGCAGGAAGGAGATGGAGCGGTCGGTCGGGTCGATGATCTCGCTGAGCTTCTCGGCGCCGATCACGAGCACGTGCCGGGCCAGGCCGGCGCGGACCAGGGCGTCCGCCTGGCCGATGCCGTACGCGTAGCCGGCGCAGGCGGCCGACACGTCGTAGGCAGCGGCAGGGGTGGCGCCGATGCGCTCGGCCAGGATCGCCGCGCCCGACGGCGTCATGTGCATGTGCGTGATCGTCGCGAGGATGACCGCGTCGATGTCGGCGCCGACGAGGCCCGCCGCGTGGAGCGCCTTGTTCGCAGCGGCCTCGGCCAGGTCGAGCACGTCCTTGTCCGCGCCGGCCCGACGCCGGGTGACGATGCCGGTGCGCTGGCGGATCCACTCGTCCGACGAGTCGATGGGGCCCGCGATGTCGTCGTTGGTCACGACGAGCTCGCCGCGCTCCCCGGCGATCGCGAGGATCCGCGAGAACTGCGTGGGCTCGGCCTGCTTGAGGGAAGTCACTGGTCTGCTCCGGTCGCGTTCGTGCCGCTGGAAAGGACGTCGCTGTGCGCGGCGATCAGGGTGCGAGCAGCGTCGAGGTCGGCGGGCGACTTCACGGCCACCGTCTCGACGCCCTTGAGGCCGCGCTTGGCGAGGCCCGTCAGGACGCCGCCGGGTGCGAGCTCGAGCAGGCCGGTGACACCGCGCTCGGCGAGGCCGGTCATGATCAGGTCCCAGCGCACGGGCGCCGTCACCTGGCGTGCGAGGTTGCCCAGCACGTCCGCCCCGGTGCCGTGGCCGTTGACGCCGCCGGTGTAGGCGGTCCCGTCGAGGTCGGCGAGGAACGGCAGGGCCGGGTCGGTGGCGTCCCAGCCGAGGGCCACCGGCTCGAACTCGGCGCGCGCAGCGTCCATGAACGGCGTGTGGAACGCGCCGGCCACCTGGAGCGGGATCACGCGCGCCCGGGTCGGCGGGTTCTCGGCGAGCTTCGCGAGGTCCTCCAGCGCACCCGCTGCGACGGTCTGGCCGGCGCCGTTGACGTTGGCGGGCCACAGGCCGGCGGCCTCGATGGCGGCGAGCACCTCGTCCGGGTCACCGCCCACGACGGCGCTCATGCCCGAGGGCGCTGCCGCTGCCGCCGTGGCCATCGCGCGGGCCCGCAGTGCGACCAGGCCGGCCGCGCCGTCGTCGGACAGAGCGCCCGCCACGGCCGCAGCCGAGAGCTCGCCGACGGAGTGACCTGCGGTGACGTCGATGACGTCCGCCGCGGCGCGCCCGTCCAGCAGGACGCGGAGCGCGAGCAGGGACGTGGTGACGATCAGGGGCTGGGCCACCGCGGTGTCCCGGATCGTGTCGGCGTCAGAGGTGGTTCCGTGCGCCACCAGGTCCAGCTTCGAGGCCTCGGATGCTGCGGCGAGGCGTTGTTCGGTACCGGGCAGCTCGAGCCAGTCGCTGAGCATCCCGGGGGTCTGAGAGCCCTGTCCAGGGCAGACGACGGCGAGCACACGTCCACTCTGCCAACCCGGGACCGCCGCAGGACGTCGCGACCTGTACCAACCTCATCAGGGGGCCTTGTGGGGAACCTACAAGGCGCTGACCTCGGCGAAGAGTTAGTGCGGGCTCGTCAGCCCCGGCCGAGCTGGCCCAGCGCCAGCGCCACCTGCAGCACGAACGACTCGCGGGCGTCCAACGGGTCCCACCCGGTGATCTCCGACACCTTGCGGAGCCGGTAGCGCACCGTGTTGGGGTGAACGTACAGATGGCGCGCGGCGGCCTCCAGGGAGCGGCCGGTGCCCAGGTACGCCGACAGGGTCTCCAGCACGGCCCCGCCGGCGTCCTGCAGCGGGGTGAACGCCTGGGCGATCAGCGTGGCGCGGGCCGTGTAGTCGCCGGTCAGTACGCGCTCGGGCAGCAGGTCGTCCGCCATGACGGGGCGCGGTGCCTGCGGCCACGCCGGGGCGGCGGTCAGGCCGGCGAGCGCCGACCGGGCGGACCGGGCGGCGTCGGTCAGGCTCGGCACCTGGGTGCCGATCACGACCGGGCCGGTGCCGAAGCGGACCAGCAGCGAGGTGGCGGCGGCCACGAGGTCGCCCTCACCGCCGAGCACGAGCACCAGACGGTCGCCGTGGATCCCGACGAGCGCGTCGCCCGCGGCGCGCCGGGCGACCCGGCGGATCTCGGCGGTGCGGATCTCGTCGAGCTCCTCGGTGGCGAGCCCGACGACGACCAGCGCGTTGCCCCGGCCGCTCCAGCCGAGCGCCGAGATGCGGGAGCGCAGGGAGTCGTCGCCGTCGCCGCGGACGAGGGCGTCGACCACCAGCGCCTCCAGCCGGGCGTCCCAGGCGCCGCGCCACTCGGCTGCGCGGGCGTAGACCTCGGCCGCGGAGAACGCGACCTCGCGGGAGTAGCGCAGGACCGCCTCGCGCAGGTCGCGCTCGCCGCCGGGGGCGGCGATCCGGTCGGAGTGCGTCTCGACGACGTCGACCACCACGCGGACCAGCTGCAGGGTGTGCTGCAGCGAGATGGAGCGGGTCAGCTCGGTGGGTGCCGCGGCGAAGATCTCGCTGACGCCGTGCGGCGGCCGGTCGGGGTCGGTGAACCAGGACGTGAAGGCGTTGATGCCCGCCTGGGCGACGAGGCCCACGTACGAGCGGTCCTCGGCCGGCAGGTCGCGGTACCAGGTGAGGTCCTCGTCCAGCCGGCGCATCGCGGCGGCGGTGAGGAGGCCGCTGGCCTCGCGGACCCGCTGGAGGTTCATCGGGAAGCCGGCGGGGTCGGTCCCTGCGTCGGCGGGCTCGGCCTTGCCGGTGTCCTGGCTGGTGTCCTGGCTGGTCCCGCGGTCGGCTGTGGACCCGGCCTCCTGGTCGGGCTTCTGGGCACCCGCTCGCGCGGCCCGTCGAGTTGCTGGCACCCTGGCAGCATACGAGCCCGAGTTGTGGAGAGTCCACAAACGGACTTTCAAGGCGGTGTGATTCCAGTGCGACGTTGCGGGAAACTGTAGGGTCGAGGGCATGGCCCTGATGCATCGGCTCCGCCGCCTCATCCGTCGGCCCCTGTCTGCGTCCACGGTCGGCGCTCGCCGCCCGTCGCCGTCGGCGCCCCGACGAGGGGACGCGGGACACGAGGACGCGCTGCGCGCCCAGCTGACCGACGATCCCAACAACGAGGAGGCTTTCGGCGCCCTGGCAGAGATCGTTCGCAGCCGGGCCGCCGAGGGCACGACGCTGGAGGACCCGCTGCGGGACTCCGACGAGCTCCCGGAGTCGAAGCAGCGCGAGGCCGACCTGGCGGTCTGGTCCCTCGCCGAGGAGCTGGCCGGGCACCCGCGGGGCTGGTACCCCCTGATCGAGCTGGGCCGCCTGTCGCTCGCCGACGACCCGGACGGCGCCGTCAGGCGGTTCATCACCGCCGCGGAGCGGGACCCCGACGGCCGCGCCCTGGCGGAGGGCCTGGCGATCCTGCGTGACGCGGGGATGCCGGTAGAGGCACTGGGGCTGGGCGTGGGGCACTGGCGCGTGCGGGAGCACTCGCCGGTTGTCGGTAAGCACCTGGTGCTGGCCGCGCTCGAGGCCGACCGCGTGTTCGAGGCCCGGCGGCACCTGCGGGCCCTGGAGATGCACCCGGACGCCAAGGCGGTCCGGCCGCTGCGGGACGAGCTGGAGAGGGCGATAGCCGCCAGCGAGCAGGAGAAGCCGGGCGCCTGAGCCGGAGCGCTGCCTGAGCCTGGCCCTGCCTGGGCCGGAGTCCTGGCGAAGATCCGCCACGAGAACGACCTGAGGTACCGATCCGAGCCGGATCGGTACCTCAGGTCGTTCTCAAGCCCGTGGACCGTTGGTCAGCTGTCGCCGCCTGCCGTACCCGAGGTGCCTGCCGTGACGTCCAGGAGACGGTACTTCTCGACGGCCTTCGGGACGACGTCGGCCGGGACCTCGCCGCGACGGGCGAGGACCTGCAGCGTCCGGACCACCATCGACGGGCCGTCGATGAGGAAGTGCCGGCGCGCGGCGGCACGGGTGTCGGAGAAGCCGAAACCGTCGGCCCCGAGCACCGCGTAGTCGCCGGGGATCCAGGCGCGGATCTGGTCGGGCACCAGGTGGTCGTAGTCGCTGGTGGCGACGAACGGGCCCTGGGCACCGGACAGCTTCTCGGTGAGGTACGGCGTGCGCATCGGCGCCGCCGGGTCGATCAGGGAGTCGTGCTCAGCGGCCAGCGCGTCGCGACGCAGCTCGTTCCAGCTGGTCACCGACCACACGTCGGCCGAGACGCCCCAGTCCTCCTTGAGGAGCTGCTGCGCCTCGAGCGCCCAGGGCACGCCCACGCCGGAGGCGAGGAGCTGGGCCTTGGGTCCGTCGTTGTCGCCAGACGCCGAGATTCCGACGGAGACACGGTGGATACCGCGCTTGATGCCCTCGACGTCGACGTCCTCCGGCTCGGCCGGCTGGACCATCGGCTCGTTGTACACCGTGATGTAGTACATGACGTCCTGAGCCCTGCCGTCGGCGACGTGGCCGTTCTCGGCGGGGCCGTACATGCGCTCGATGCCGTCCCGCACGATGTGCCGGATCTCGTACCCGAAAGCCGGGTCGTACTGCACGACCGCGGAGTTCGTGCCCGCGATGAGCGGGCTGTGCCCGTCGGCGTGCTGCAGGCCCTCACCCGTGAGGGTGGTGCGGCCCGCGGTGGCGCCGATGATGAACCCGCGCGTCAGCTGGTCGCCGGCGGCCCAGAACTGGTCGCCAGTGCGCTGGAAGCCGAACATCGAGTAGAAGATGTAGAACGGGATCATCGGCTCGCCGTGCGTCGCGTACGACGTGCCCACCGCCTGGAACGCGGCGGCGGAACCGGCCTCGTTGATGCCGGTGTGCATGATCTTGCCGGACTCGGACTCCTTGTAGCTCAGCATGAGCTCGCGGTCCACGGCGAGGTAGTTCTGGCCGAGCGTGTTGAAGATCTTGGCGCTCGGGAAGATCGAGTCCAGGCCGAAGGTGCGAGCCTCGTCCGGGATGATCGGCACGATGCGGTCGCCGAAGTCCTTGGCCTTGAAGAGGTCCTTGAGCAGCCGCACGAACGCCATGGTCGTGGCGATCTGCTGCGTGCCGGAGCCCTTCTTCAGCAGCTCGTACGTCTTGTCCTCGGGCAGCGTGAGCTCGGTCTTCGCCGTGGTGCGGCGCTCCGGCACGAACCCGCCGAGCTGACGACGGCGCTCCAGCATGTACTGGATCTCCGGCGAGTCGGCCCCGGGGTGGTAGTACGGCGGCAGGTACGGGTCGGCCTCGAGCTCGGCGTCCGAGATCGGGATGTGCAGCGAGTCGCGCAGCGTCTTGAGGTCGTCGCCCTTGAGCTTCTTCATCTGGTGCGTCGAGTTGCGCCCGGCGAAGCCGGAGCCCAGGCCGTAGCCCTTGACGGTGTGCGCAAGGATGATCGTCGGCTGGCCGCTGTGCGCGCGCGCCGCGGAGTAGGCCGCGTAGAGCTTGCGGTAGTCGTGGCCGCCGCGCTTCATGTTCCAGATGTCGTCGTCGGTCATGTTCTCGACGAGGGCCTTGGTGCGCGGGTCGCGCCCGAAGAAGTGCTCGCGGATGAACGCGCCGGACTCCGCGCGGTAGGTCTGGTAGTCACCGTCGGGGGTGACGTTCATGAGGTTGACCAGCGCGCGGTCCTTGTCGGCGTTGAGCAGGGTGTCCCACTCGCGGCCCCACACGACCTTGATGACGTTCCAGCCGGCGCCCTTGAACTGGGCCTCCAGCTCCTGGACGATCTTGCCGTTGCCGCGGACCGGCCCGTCGAGGCGCTGCAGGTTGCAGTTCACGACGAACGTCAGGTTGTCCAGCTGCTGCTGGGCGGCGTGCTGGATCATGCCGCGGCTCTCGGGCTCGTCCATCTCGCCGTCGCCGAGGAACGCCCAGACGTCCTGCTGGCTCGTGTCCTTGACCCCGCGGTTGTGCAGGTACTTGTTGGTCCAGGCCTGGTAGATGGCCGACGCCGGGCCGAGGCCCATGCTGACGGTCGGGAACTCCCAGAAGTCCTGCATGAGCCGCGGGTGCGGGTACGACGGCAGGCCGCCACCCGGGTGCGACTTCTCCTGGCGGAACCCGTCGAGCTGGTCCGCGGACATGCGGCCCTCGAGGTACGCCCGGGCGTAGACGCCGGGGGAGGCGTGGCCCTGGAAGTAGATCTGGTCGCCGCCGCCGGGATGGTCCTTGCCCCGGAAGAAGTGGTTCAGCCCTACCTCGTAGAGCGTCGCGACGGACGCGTACGAGGAGATGTGCCCACCGACGCTGAGGCCCTCGCGCTGGGCGCGGGTCACCATGACCGCCGCGTTCCAGCGGATCCAGGAGCGATAACGACGCTCCATGGCCTCGTCGCCCGGGAAGTACGGTTCCTCGTGCACCCCGATGGAGTTCACGTAGGGCGTCGCCATCGACGCGGGGATGCTCACATTCCGCTCTCGCGCCCGCCGCAACAGGTTGAGCATGACGTACCGGGCGCGGGGTCCGCCCTTGTCGTCGATCAGCCCGTCAAATGACTCGACCCATTCCTCGGTCTCGGCCGGGTCGATATCAGGTACGGCGCTGAGCAGACCGTTGATCAGCGGTCCGGTCTCGTCAAACGAAGCCACCAGCAACCTCTCTCGGTGTCGCGCGGCACGGTCGCGGTTCGCGCTCCCCGCCGCCTCGTAAGGACCCGTCGCGTCGGCGTCGCGTCGCCACAGCTGGGGTTGCGACTGTGCCCGCCCACGCACAGGTGGATCTAGCCATTCTGTCCCCTCACAGCCTGCGCTCACACCATAGGGCGGTCAAGAGTGCGTGATCTGCGTTACGTCTGTGCTGGTTCGCACCAGTATTGATACGCGGTATCGCAATAATGAGACTGAGTGCATGACTCGCGCGTTGCCCAGGTCTCACAGATTCATCAAAAAGACACCACGCGACCTGGTTGCGAGGCATGGCCGGGGTGCGTGCACTACCTTTGGCGACGGAGGGTCCGACGCAGGACCGACAGAATGAGGCATACGACCCGGCAGACAGTGCCGGACAGAGAGAGGGACGATCAACCAAGTGAGCACGGACACCCAGGGCGCTGGGCGCCTCGGTTTCGAGGCCGGCCAGGTGGTGCAGGAGTTCGGCTGGGGCGACGACGTCGACGAAGCCCTCCGGGCGGACATCGAGAAGATCATCGGTAGCGAGCTGGAGGACGAGGACTTCGGTGACGTGACCGACGGCGTCATCCTCTGGTGGCGGGAGGACGACGGCGACCTCACCGACGCGATGGTCGATGTGCTGACCGTCCTGGACGACGGCGGTCTTATCTGGATCCTCACGCCCAAGCCCGGCCGCGACGGCGAGGTAGGCCACAGCGACATCCAGGAGGCCGCCACCACGGCCGGCCTGCAGACCACCAGTACCTTCGCTATCGCGGCGGACTGGTCGGCCACCCGGCTCGCCTTCCGAGGCCGCGGTAAGTGAAGGTCTGACAACTGGGGAGCTATGACCGAGTCCACCGCCACGCCGAGTGGTTCCGTGGTGCCGCTGAAGTCGGGTGACCCCGCACCCGACTTCACGCTGCCCGACACGCATGGCACCCCGACCACGCTGTCGGACCTGCGCGGTGCGCCGGTGCTCATGGTCTTCGTGCCGTTCGCGTTCTCGGGCACGTGCACCGATGAGCTGTGCGAGCTGCGCGACAACATCGAGGACTTCGAGACGGCTGGCGTGCGCCTTCTCGTGGTGTCCACGGACGCGGTCTTCACGCTCAAGGCGTGGCAGGCGGCCGAGGGCTACCAGTTCGACCTGTTGTCCGACTTCTGGCCGCACGGCGAGGTGGCACGTGCCTACGGTGTGCTCGACGAGGACGCCGGGCACGCGCTGCGCGGGACGTTCCTGATCGACGTCGACGGGATCGTCCGGTGGTGCGTCGTCAACCCGCGGGGGCAGGCACGCGACCTGGAGGACTACCGCAGGGCGGTCGCGGAGATCTGATCCGACTCGTCCGGAAATCTGTGCCGGACACGGCGCGGGGCAGGTATCGTTGTCCCGCTGCCGGGGCCTGTAGCTCAGCTGGTTAGAGCGCCACGTTTACACCGTGGATGTCGGGGGTTCGAGTCCCTCCGGGCCCACCATGTGATGACGCGGGACATCGTTGATAGATGTCTCGCGTCCTGGCTTTGTCCGAGAGTTGTTCGGTCCGCCTCGACCATGCGATCTGGCAGGCTCCAGGGTGCTAAACCATGCCTAACTGCGTTCTGGAAGAGGACCTGCTGCGCGGGGCTGTTGGTAGGTAATGCAAACTAAGTCACGTAGGATCGTCGTATGGGATCTGATGACGCGCTCGAGGACGCTCTCGTCCGGACGTCCTTCCGGCTGATGGCCGTGCTCACCCGGATCGGTGCCGAGCACGACCTGTCCCTCACCCAGCTGCGCGTGCTCGGTATCCTGCGTGACCGCCGACCTCGGATGACGGATCTGGCCGCGTTCCTGGGGCTCGACAAGTCGACGATGTCCGGTCTCGTCGAACGAGCCGAGCGCCGAGGGCTCGTGGCCCGGGACAGGTCCCGAGAGGACCGCCGGGCGGTCGAAGTGTTCATCACCCCGGCCGGCCGCGAGCTCGAGGAACGGCTGCAGAAAGAGATCCGCGCTGCGCTCGCACCCTTCACGAACCGCCTGGAGTCGAACGACCGGCACGAGCTTGCACGCCTGCTCGACACCGTGTCCGGTACGTCCGCGGCGGACCGCGGGACCACGGAGCCTCCGAGCGGGCCCTGAAAGGAAAGAAGGCGACGCCGGGCGGCACCCTGCTGCAGGTCGGCTGCAGCAGGGTGCCGCCCGGCACCGCGGGGACTAGACCGCGGGGGCTAGGAGGCGGGCCAGTCGCCGAACATCTCGGCGAAGTTCTTGCCGCTGACCCTGGCGCCGTCGTAGGTGCCCTCGAACCTGGCGGTGGCCTCAAGGCGTCCGTTGCCGCCCAGGATGATCTCTTGGCCCGGGTTGCCGACGATGCGCACCGTGAGACGGGTGTCCAGCGCCGGGATGCTGGCGACCCACCGGGTCGGATACCTCTGTCCGGTCGTGGGGCTGGTCCAGAACTTGCCGGCGTCCTCGGCGAGCGGCTCGACGGCTGCCACCTCGTAGGAGCCGTCCTCGCGCAGCACCGTTGCCCAGGTGTGCGTCTCGCCGTCAGCGCTGACGGCGTCCCAGAGGGCCACCGCATCGCCGTTCGGCATGTTGAAGTTCATCCAGCTCCAGTGATTGCCCGGAGTCCCTACGTTCGGTCCCCACTGGCGGTCCAGCCAGGAACGGCCGGTGACCTGCTGGCGGCGCCCGTCGATGGTGACGGTGCCGGTGGTCCGCATGTCGGGCAGGGCGAACTCGTAGTTCGTGTGGTCGAACAGAGTGAACGCTCCGGTGCCGCCGTAGTTCAGGGCCGGTCCGCGCGCCTGGAGCACGAGGTCCAGGGAGCCCCACGGCACGTCGAGGGAGACGGACATCCGCTCGGCGTTCCCCGTCCATCGCAGGCCGGGTGCCTTGATGTCGAGGCTCTGCGTGCTCCAGGAGTAGTCGCCCTCGTCGAACCTCGTGGCGTAGCTCTCGTACCAGCCGGTGGTCGCGTCGTGGGCGGAGACCAGCAGCAGGTTGCCCGGCCCTTCCGGAAGACGCACGGTGTGCACCAGCAGGCCTATGTCGTGGCCGCGGGCTTTCACTCGACTGGTGAAGTAGATCGAGTCGGCCCACTCCTCGTTCGCGTCCGGCGTCTGGGCGGCGAGATCTGTGGCCGGATCGACCACTGCCGGGATCCCGCTGTCGGCGACCGTGCTGGTCGTGACCGTGCGCGCGGGGGAAGCGGGGTCTGTGTCGTTGGCCAGAGCCAGGGATGCGCTGGCCGTCGAACCGAGCAACGCCGTCAGCGTCGCGGCGGCGGCCAGCTTGATACCGGTGCTTCTCCGCATGGGGAACCTTCCGTGTGGGGGTGATGGTGTGTATTACCAACTATTCAAGGATGGTTTGTAATACCAACCATGTCAAGGGGTTGTCCGGCACCGGCGACGGCCGGTGCGGTTCCGGTGCGAGTGAACACCGCTGCTCGCACGCTGGATGTTGCACCTGACATCGACGGGGGAGTTGCACATGTCGGACCAGACCACGCCGCAGGACCCCAGCACCCAGTACCCGCGACCGGAGCAGCCTGCGGACGACCTGCAGCCGCCGGGTCGCACGGGCGACATGTCGCAGGAGCCGAATCACGGGGAGTCCACCTATCGGGGATCCGGCCGGCTGGACGGTAAGCGGGCGCTGATCACGGGCGGTGACTCCGGTATCGGGAGGGCGGTCGCGATCGCGTTCGCGCGCGAGGGTGCCGACGTCGCGATCTCCTACCTGCCGGAGGAGGAGCCGGACGCCCGGACGACGGCGCACTGGGTCGAGGACGCGGACCGCAAGGCCGTGCTGCTGCCGGGCGACATCCGGGACGAGGAGTTCTGCCGCCGGCTCGTCGCCGACGCGGTGGACGGGCTCGGCGGCCTGGACATCCTCGTGAACAACGCCGCGTACCAGATGTCCCAGGACGACGGGCTGCGCGGCATCACGACGGACCAGCTCGACCGGGTGCTGAAGACCAACGTCTACGCGCTGTTCTGGATCACCAAGGCGGCGCTGGACCACTTGCCCGAGGGTGGGTCGATCATCAACACGACGTCGATCCAGGCGTTCGAGCCGAGCCCCCAGCTGCTCGACTACGCCACGACCAAGGCAGCCATCCTCAACTTCACGAAGGGGCTGGCGCAGCAGCTCGCGCCGGAAGGCATCCGCGTCAACGCGGTGGCGCCCGGGCCGATCTGGACGCCACTGATCCCCGCCACGATGCCGGACGAGAAGGTGGAGCAGTTCGGCGGCGACACGCCGTTGGGCCGCGCCGGCCAGCCCGCTGAGCTGGCGCCGGCGTACGTGTTCTTCGCGTCCCAGGAGTCCAGTTACATCACCGGGGACCGTATCGGTGTGACGGGCGGCCGGCCGCTGTAGCGGGGCCCTGCGTCGAGCCGAGAACGAGGTGCGCTCAGCCCGGCCGCGACCCCGGCTTGACGGCCAGCACCGGGCACTCGGCGGTCAGGAGGATCCGCTGCGCCACGGAGCCCATGAGCAGCTTGCCCACCGGGCTACGGTGCCGCAGCCCCACGACGACGAGCCGCGCGGACAGCTCCTCGGCGACGTCGAGCACCTGGTCCGCGACGTCCCGTCCCATCTCCTGCCGCACGACGTGGGGCAGGCCGGTACCTCGCAGCCGCTCCGCGAGGTCGGCGAGGCCGGCGGGCGCCGCGAAGCGCTCGTCCACGAGGGCGTCCCCGCGGGTGCCGTTGACCACCGCGACGCCGCGCCCGCCCTCTCGGGCCCAGGCGATGCCGTGCTCGAGGGCGGCGTCGCCGAACGCGTCGGGGGTCCACGCCACGACCACCCACCCGTCGGCCGAGCCCGGCCCGTTGCCCGGCCCGGTGCCCGGCCCGGTGTCCAGCCCGGTGTCCAACCCGGCGTCCAGTCCACTTTCCTGGTGCTGCGCGTCCTTCGTCACCGCTGATCCCCTTCCGTCCCGACGGCGGCGCCGTCGTCTCGTACCACGTCCGCGGCGGCCTCGGCCACCATCCGGGACTCCGTCCGTGACCGCCACCGCGACAGCAGCGGCCGGGTCGCCAGCACCAGGAGGAGCACCGCGTAGATGACGATCGCGAGCGGCTCGCCCCACAGGATGGCGGGGTCGCCGCCGGAGATGGTGAGCGCCTCGCGCAGCTTGGTCTCCATGAGCGGGCCAAGGATGACGCCGAGGATGAGCGGCAGCACCGGCAGCCCGAACCGCCGCATCGCGAGGCCGAGCAGGCCGAACACGAGCAGCAGGCCGATGTCGAACGGGTCGAGGTTCGTGGCGTAGGCGCCGAGGCAGGCGAAGAAGAGGATCCCGGCGTACAGCTGGGGGCGCGGGATGCGCAGCAGCCGGGCCCACAGCGGCGCCAGCGGCAGGTTGAGCACGAGCAGCAGGAGGTTGCCGATCAGCAGGCTCGCCAGCAGGGTCCACACCATGTCGGCGTGCTCGGTCATGAGCTGCGGACCGGGCTGGATGCCGTAGCCCTGCAGCGCGGACAGCATCACCGACGCCGTCGCCGTCACGGGCAGTCCGAGCGCGAGCATAGGCACGAGCATGCCGGCGGCCGACGCGTTGTTCGCGGCCTCAGGGCCGGCCACGCCCTCGATGGCGCCCTGGCCGAACTCGTCCTTGCCGCGGCCCTTCGCGCTCGAGCGCTTGGCCAGCTTGCGCTCGGTGACGTACGACAGGAACGTCGGCAGCTCGGCGCCGCCGGCCGGCAGCGCGCCGAACGGGAAACCGTACGCCGTGCCGCGCAGCCAGGGCCACCACGAGCGGCGCAGGTCCTCGCGGCCGAGCCACGGCTGCCCGACCGGCACGACCCGCACGGGCTTGCGGCGCAGGTGCGCCGCGACCCACAGGGCCTCGCCGAGGGCGAAGATGCCCACGGCCACCACCACGATGTCGAGGCGGTCCACGAGCTGGGAGACGCCGAACGTCAGGCGCGGCTGCCCGGTGTTCAGGTCCAGCCCCACCAGCCCGATCGTCAGGCCCACGAACAGGGCGAGCAGCCCGCGCAGCGGGCTGGCTCCCAGCACGGTCGCGGTCATGACCAGCGCCAGCACCATGAGCGCGAAGTACGACGGGGAGCCGATCTCGACGGCGACGTCGGCCAGCGCCGGCGCGAACATCGCGACCAGGAGCGTGCCGATCGTGCCGGCGACGAACGACCCGACGGCAGCGGTCGCCAGCGCCTGCGCGCCCCGCCCGACCCGGGCCATGAGGTTGCCCTCGAGCGCCGTCATCACGGACGCCGACTCGCCGGGCGTGTTGAGCAGGATCGACGTCGTCGACCCGCCGTACATGCCGCCGTAGTACAGCCCGGCGAACATGATGAACGCCTGCGTGGGCTCGAGCCCGTACGTCACGGGCAGCAGCAGCGCGATCGCCATCGCCGGCCCGATGCCTGGCAGCACGCCGACGAACGTGCCGAGCAGCACGCCCACCGCGGCGTACAGGAGGTTCATGGGGGTGAGGGCGGCGCCGAGGCCGTCCCACAGCAGTCCGAGGTTCTCCATCAGGTCACCGCCTCACAAGATTCCGTCGAGGACGCCGGGGGTGAGCGGGATGCCCAGCCCGACGACGAAGCCGTACCAGCTGGCCACCGCGAGCACGAGCCCCACGAGGACGTCGCGGATCAGCGTGCGGCTGCCGAGCGCCCACGCAGCGCCCGCGAAGAGGACCGCGCCGGCGAGCGCCCAGCCGATCCAGGTGACGGTGGCGATGGTCAGCAGGATGACGCCGACCAGCTTCAGCACCGTCGGCCAGTCGGCGGGCGTCGTGACGTCGACGTCCTCGCCCGCCTCCGGCTCGGGGCGCGAGCCGCGCGCCGCCGCCACGGCCAGCAGCACGCTCGTGACGACGAGCCCCGCGCCGATGACGATCGGGAAGATGCGCGGACCCACGGGGTCGGCGAACCCGACCTCCAGGGTCGTGGCGTCGTACACGGTGTACGCGCCGACGACGAGCAGCACGGCAGCCAGCCCGTACTGGGCGGCGTCGACGCGCGGGGCCGGGGGACCGTGGTCCGCTGGCCCCGCTGCGGGGGTCTCCACCTCGGTGCTCACAGCAGGTTCAGCTCCTTCAGGGTGGTCGACACCCGTTCGTCCTGCTCGCGCAGGAACTGCTCGAAGTCGTCACCGGTGACGAAGGCGTCGGTCCAGCCGTTGTCGGCAAGGGCCTGCTCCCACTCGGGCGAGTCGTGCATGCGGGTGAGGTACTCGATGAGCTCGGCGCGGCGCTCCTCGCTGATGCCGGGCGGGGCGACGACGCCGCGCCAGTTGGTGAAGACGAGGTCGATGCCGGACTCGGTGAGGGTCGGGACGTCGGCGAGGACGCCCTCGGTCAGGCGCTCCTCGCCGGAGACGGCGAGCACCCGCAGCTCGCCCGCCTCGATCTGCCCCTCGAACTCGGCGAGGCCGGAGAACCCCACCTGGATCTTGTTCCCCAGCAGCGCACTGGTCAGGGGGCCGCCGCCGTCGTAGGACACGTACCGCACGTCCTTCGGGTCGACGTCGACCGCCTTGGCGAGCTGCATCGGGAACAGGTGGTCGGGGCCGCCGGGCGAGGAGCCGCCGCCCACCACGACCGAGCCCGGGTCCTCCTGCCACGCCGCCTCGAGGTCGTCGATCGTGCGGAACGGGGAGTCCGCCGGCACGAGCACGCCCTCCTGCTCCTCGATGAGCTGGGCGAGCGGCGTCGCGTCGTGCGGGCGGGCGTCCACGCCGAACGAGTACGTGGACCCGACCACGCCGAGACCCAGCGTCATCATGAGCCGCTCGTTGCCCGCCTCGCCCATGAGCCGCGACATCGCGACAGAGCCGCCCGCGCCCAGGATGTTCGTCACCTGGATGTCGCCGCCGGTGATGCCGTCGCGGTCGAGGACGCCGACGGCCGCGCGGCCGGTCTGGTCGTAACCGCCGCCGGGGCTGTTCGGGATCCACATGTCGAGGTCCGCGGAGTCGTCGCCGCGCGTGACGCCGCACCCGGCGCCGACGGCGACCAGGGTCACGGCGAGCGTGGCGGCGAGGGCGAGACGGGCGCCGCGGCGGCGGCCGGTGCTGCGGGAGTGCCCGGGTTCCGCGGGCTCGGACGTGCGGCTCGGGGGGCCGGATGTCGTCGACGACATCGGTTCCTCCAGACTGGGTCGGTGCTGCGGGGCAGCCTTGCCCCGGTGTCATCGTCACAGGTGCCCACCGGGCGCGTCATCATTGGGTAACCAAAGGAGGTTGTGGAACTTGCGGTCACGCGGTCACCCCGTCCGGCGCCCCACCAGGCGCCCCACCCGCCAGCTCACGCTCGGCGGGCAGGTGCTGGCGCTGCAGCTCGCCGTGCTGCTCGTCGTCGTCGCGGCGGCCGCCGTCGTCTTCCTCGGGCAGGCCGACGCCGCGTTCCGCGACGACCGCGCCGACCGGCTCGAGGTGGCGGCCGAGGGGCTGGCCGGCATCCCGGCCGTGCAGGCGACCCTCACCGAGGAGGCGCCCGACACCCGGGCCCTCGCGTTCTACCTGCAGTCCCGTGCGGCCTACGTCGACGCGCGCAACGCCTACCTCACCGACCTCGACGGGCGCATCCTGGCCGCCACCGACCCGACGCGGACGGGGGAGCGGCTCGACCTGCCCGACGCCGCCGCCACGCGCGCGGGCAGCGGCGACGTCGCGGACGTCGCGGGCCGTTCGATCGCGGCGTGGGTACCCGTCTACGGCGGCAGCGACCCCGTGCCCGAACCGAGCGCTCCGCAGCCGGTCGCCGTCGTCGTGCTGGCCGACCCGTACCCGCCGCTGACCGAGCGGCTCTCGAGCGCCGGCGGCGACGTGCTCGTGGTGCTCGGCATCGGCACGGCGCTCGCGGCCGCCGGCTCGTGGCTCCTCGCCCGCCTGGTCAAGCGACGCACGCGCGGCCTGGAGCCGGCCCAGATCGCGGCGCTCGCGGACCACCGCGAGGGAGTGCTGCGGTCGATCCGCGAGGGAGTCGTCGTCGTGGGCGACGACGGCCGCGTGAGCCTGGTGAGCGACAGCGCCAACGAGCTGCTCGGCCTGCCCGCCGACGCGCCCGACCCCAGCGGCCGCCGGCTGGAGGACCTGGGGCTCGACCCCGCCGTCCTCGACCTGCTGCGCGGCACGGACGAGGTGCACGACGCCGTACTCGTCGCCGGGGACACGGTGCTGGTGATCAACCGCCGCCGTGTGCTGCACGACGGCCGCCCGGCGGGCACGGTGACCACGCTGCGCGACCGCACCGAGCTGCTGGCGCTGCAGAGCGAGCTGCACGCGCGCGAGAGCGTCACCGAGACGCTGCGCGCGCAGACGCACGAGTTCAGCAACCAGCTGCACACCGTCTCCGGGCTGATCGAGCTGGGGGAGTACGACGAGGTGGGCCGCTTCGTCGACCGGCTCACGCGGCGGCGCGCGGACCTCAGCGACGCCGTCACGGCGCGGGTCGCCGACCCGGCGGTGGCTGCGCTGCTCATCGCCAAGGCGACCCTCGCGGACGAGCGCCACGTGGAGCTCGTCGTCGACCCGGGCAGCGCGCTGCCGCGCCTCGACCCGGACCTGTCCGCCGACGTCGGCACCGTGCTCGGCAACCTCGTCGACAACGCCGTCGACGCCGCGGCGTCATCGGCTGGGTCGGCTGCGGGGTCGGCTGCCGGGTCGCCGGCGGGGCCCGACGTGGGCGGCGGCGTCCGCCCGGCGCGGGTGCGCGTGCGACTCGTCGTCTCCGGACCGCGGGAGGACGTCGTCGTCGAGGTCGCCGACAGCGGCCCGGGTGTGGCGCCCGGGCAGGTGGACGCGATCTTCCGGCGCGGCTGGAGCACCAAACCCGCCGGGACGGCCGGCCGCGGCGTCGGGCTCGCCCTCGTGCACGTACTGACGCAGCGCCGCGGGGGCGGCGTCACGGTGCGAGATGATGACTCGCTGGGCGGTGCGGCGTTCACCGCCCAGCTGCCGCAGGGCATCGTGACGGGCGAGGGGGTTCGACCGCAGTGAGCATGGACGTGCTCGTGGTGGACGACGACTTCATGGTCGCGTCGATCCACCGACGCTTCGTGGAGCGGGTGCCGGGGTTCCGCGTGGTGGGCGAGGTGCACACCGGCGCCGACGCGCTCGCCGCCGTCGAACGGCTGCGGCCCGACCTCGTCCTGCTGGACGTGCACCTGCCCGACGTGAGCGGCATCGAGGTGCTGCGGCGGCTGCGAACAGCTGGACACGACGTCGGCATCGTCATCATCACCGCGGCCCGGGAGGTCGACACCGTCCGCGCCGCCGCGGCGGGCGGGGCCGCGCACTACCTCGTCAAGCCGTTCGCGTCGGAGGACCTGGCCGCGCGGCTGGAGGAGTTCCGCCGCACCCGGCAGGCCCTCGACGGTCTGGGCGGCGTCGACGTCGGCCAGGAGGACCTCCAGGCCGACATCGACGCCGTCTTCGCGCGGTCACCGCAGGGCGGACCGCGCGCCCAGCTGCCCAAGGGGCTCAGTCAGGAGACGGCCGACGCCGTGCTGGCCGCGCTCGCGGACGGCGTCGAGCTCAGTGCCACGGAGTGCGCGGACGCCGTCGGCGTCAGCCGGGTGAGCGCGCGCCGCTACCTGGAGCACTTCGCGACGACGGGCCGCGCCGCGGTGCGCCTCAACTACGGCACGGCGGGGCGGCCGGAGAGGCGCTACCGGCTCTGCTGAGCGCCGGCCCGGACCCGACCGACAACCCTCGCCGGCACCATCATCGCCGCGGATGCGATGAGCACCACCGCCCCGGCCAGCGCCCCGTACACCGGCCAGTCGATCGCTAGCGCGAAGCGACCGAGCATGCCGTAGGCGACGCCCACGAGGGCCGGAACCACCGACAGCGTGCCGATCACCAAGGCCATGACCATGACGAACACCGATTCGATCGAGATCATCGACGTCAGCTGACGACGGGTCGTGCCGACGCGGCGCAGGAGGGCGAACTCCGGCTTGCGCGCGCTGGTGAGCATGACGAGGGTGTTCGCGGCGGCGATCGCGAGAAAGAAGATGAGGACGAACAGCAGGATCGCTCCTAGCTCTTGCTGCGCCGCCGCACCAGCCGCCGTCTCGTCGACGTAGTCGTCCACGGATACCGTCCGCAGCCCGAGGTGGGCCAGGTCTGCCGACCCCTGCGCGAACAGCAGGTCCGCTGCTGCCGGCCGGACGGAGCCGGGCAGCGACGACTCGTCGATGATGTAGCTGCCGAGGCCGAGGCCCCGGTCGTAGACAGCCACGATGGTCGGCGAGACGACGGCGCCTCCGTCGAACCGCAGCTCCACCGTGTCGCCGACGCTCTTGCCCGTGGCGAAGAGGCTCTCGCCGCTGACGGCGATCGTGGCGGGGCCGGCGAGGTCGTCCAGGGAGCCTGCGGTCACCTCCGCGTCGACAAGACCCGAAGTACTCCCGGTCACGGCACGGAGGCCGGTCTGCTCCCACGAGAGGCCGCCTAGGTCCTCGTCTTCGACCTTGACCTCTGCGGGCACCGTCGAGCTGGCGACGACCGCGTCGATACCCGGAGTGGAGCCGACGGCGGCTGCCTGCTCGGCCGTCACGCCGTCGGGAGAGGTGATGATGACGTCCGAGCCCAGGCCGGCACGCAGCTGCATGCCCGCAGCGTCCACCATGCTGCCGTTGACGCCTGTCTGCACGGTCCCGAGCGCCAGGAAGAGGGCGAGCGGGATGATCGCCGCCGTGATCCGACGCGAGAAGCCACGGCTGTTGACGAGGGCGAGCATGGCGGCTGCGTTGCTCGAGGAGCGGGTGGCGCGCGCTGCCCGCCGGGCGATCGTGCCGACGATCGCCGGGCCGGCCAGTGCCGCGGCGCTGATGAGCAGGAAGGCGGACGTCGCTCCGGCAGCGCTGCCCAGCGTGCCGGGCACGATGAACGGCGTACCGGCCACGAGGATGCCCGATGCGAGCAGCGTGACCGCCGCAACCCGCCGCACTCCGGAAAGGCCGGCCGACTCAGCAGAAGCACCGCGCACGGCCGCGGTCGGGCTGACCTTGGTCACCTCGCGGGCGGCGAGCCTTGCTGCGAGCAGAGCGGTCGGGAACAGCAGGAGCAGCGACCCGATCACGGGAAGCGGTGAGATCGTCAGCCCGAGCCCGCCAGGCACGATGCCGCCGGACTCGAGCACGGGTGTGAGCAGCCTCGCGGCGAACAGTCCCGGGACGGCGCCCAGCGGTGCCGCGAGCGCGAAGACGATGGTGACCTCGGCCGTCACCATCGAGCGCACCTGTGCGGTGGTGGCTCCGACGGCGCGCAGGAGGGCGAACTGTGCGTTGCGCTGTCGCAGCGCCGAGGCGAAGGTCGAGGCGACGACGAGCACGACGACGAGGATCGCCGTGCCGGCGAACGAGGCGGCCACGGTCGTGAGCAACGGCGCGTCACCACGCAGGCCGCTCTCCACGAGCACGCCGTTGGCCGAGAGGAGGGCGGCGGCCGCCATGACGATGAGGAAGCTGCCGATGAAGCTGGAGCGGTAGGCGCGTACTGCTGAGCGGGCGAAGGACCACATGGCGCTACCGCCCCAGCTCGACGAGGCGGGTGGCGATCTGGCTCGGGGTCGGCGCCACGAGCCCGCCGGCCAGTCGCCCGTCTGCCAGGAAGAGCACCTCGTCCGCGGTCGCTGCGACGTGCGGGTCGTGCGTGACGAGCACCAGCGTCTGCGTGAAGCGCTTGGCGGCGCCGCGCAGCACGTCGAGCACCTGGTCGCCCGTGCGGCGGTCGAGGGCACCGGTCGGCTCGTCGGCGAAGACGACCGTTGGCCGCGTGATGAGCGCACGGGCGATGGCGACGCGCTGCGCCTGGCCCCCCGACAGCTCGCCCGGCAGGCGCTCGGTCATGCCCGTCAGCCCGACGGACTCGACGAGCTCCTGCTGCCACTGCTCGTCGGGGCGTCGGCCGTCGAGCAGCATCGGCAGCTGGATGTTCTCGCCGACGGTGAGGTGGCCGATGAGGTTGTACGACTGGAACACGAAGCCGACGTGGCGTCGGCGGAAGCGGGTGACGGCGTCCGACGAGAGCTCGGTGATGTCGATATCACCGATGAACACCTGGCCGTGGGTGGGCGTGTCGAGACCCGCGGCGAGGTTGAGGAAGGTCGACTTGCCCGCGCCCGACGGGCCCATGATCGCGGTGAACGCGCCGGGCCGGATGGCGAGCGATACGCCCTGAAGAGCAGCGACCTGCTCCGGGCCGTTCGGGTAGGTCTTGGTGAGGTGGACGAGGCGCACGGCGGAGTCGGCCTGCGGCGGGCTCGCGATCGTGGTCGAGGTCATGAGGCGACCTTTCTGTGAGGGAGGGGAACCTTCCTCTGTCGAAAGTAGGCACAGACCGCGATCCGCTCTACGAGCCTTCGGGCTAACTCTCGACCTTGCATCTTCCGATGTAGTGCTTCATCGTCCGAATGCGCGTGGTACCTTTGGTCTGCACCTGAGGGTGTCATCGCGGGGTGGAGCAGCTCGGTAGCTCGCTGGGCTCATAACCCAGAGGTCACAGGTTCAAATCCTGTCCCCGCTACGTGTCTGGTGTCGCAGGACATCAGAAATGGCCCGAACCCATGGAACTGGGTTTGGGCCATTGTCATGTCGTGAGGTGATCAGCAGAGGGCCCGCGAGGGCGATGTGCGATCCGATGACTCGGTACCCGCGTGGCGCGGGTCACCGCCTGCTCGTCATAGCCAGGACCGGACGACCCGGCGTTGACGCCCCTCGTGCTCGAGCTGCTCCTGTCCCGCGCCGGAGCACAAGGGGTACGTCACACGTCAGCCTCGGTCAAGCAGCGCGGCTCAGAACAGGTCGCGCGGGTCGAACCCCTTGGCAAGGTCCGAGAACTGCTCGCCCGCCCCGGAGACCTGGTCCCCGAGACCGGACAGCGCGCCGTCGGCCGAGCCGGCGAGGTCCCCGACCCCAGCAGTGGCCTCGTCGAGAGCGCCGGTACCGAGGTCTCCGACACCAGCGGTGGCCTCGTCGAGAGCACCCGCGCCGACTTCGCCGACCGATGACGTGAGCCCTTCGACGTCGACGCCTGAGGCGAGCGTCTCGAAGTCGACCCCGAGGTTGGCCGCGTTCTCCAGGAGCGGGCCGGCCACGCTGCTCACCGCGGCACCGGCCGCGACCGCGCCAAGGACGCCCACCGCTCCCACGGCGACTCCCGCAACGGCTCCGCCCGTGCCGACCTTCGCGAGTACTGACCGCATGGAGCCCGGCCGACGGGCCTCCGTCCGTGCCGCTGCCCGGGACAGATCGGCGACGTCGGACGAGCGTGGCTGCTCGTGCGCCGGCAGGTCCGCCTGCATGCGCTGCAGCACCGCCTCGCGCTGCGCCGGCGTCAGCCGGGCGAACGACTCGGTGTGGATCTGCTCGATCTGGTGCGGTTCGGCGGTCTGCATGAGGTAGTCGTAGCGGGCGATGGCCTGGCGGTCGGCGTCGGTCGAACCCGGTGCGCTCGGCCGGCCCTGCGGGGCGGCGGGGTAGCCATGCGACGCGGGCGCACGGCCCGGTGTCTGCTCAGCCTGACCACGTCCGCCCACCGCGGCGGCCACGTCCTCGAGCGTGGACCGCCAGGACTTCTGACCCGTCGAACCGCCCTGCGGCGACCCTTGCTGTTGCTGCTGCCCGGTCTGGGCGTCGAGCGCCTTCTTGGCCAGGCCGATCATGTTGGAGAGCTTGGACATGCGGTCCGTTCCTTCCGTCGGGCGGAGAGACCACCTTTCCAGGCCAGCATGAGAAGTTCGTGAGAGCAGGATGAGAGTCTCGCCCCGCGGCCTGGCGGTATAACCCGAGATCAGCGATCGTGTGGAGCACGCGGGACGGCCGAACGACCACCGAGCGACGGAGGCACAGTGCATTCTCATCTCCCTGGACCAGGACGCCGCACTCCGGTCAGCACCTACCGCCTCCAGCTCGGACAAGACCTGACGTTCGCGGAGGCCGAGAAGGCGCTGCCGTACCTCGACACGCTCGGGGTCACGGACCTCTATCTCTCGCCCGTCCTGCAGGCCGCGCCGGGATCCACGCACGGGTACGACGTCGTCGACCACACCCGGATCAGCGACACGATGGGTGGCAGGGAAGGGCTCGAACGGCTCGCGGCCGCGGCGCACGCGCGCGGGATGGGCGTCGTCGCCGACGTCGTCCCGAACCACATGGCTGTCCCGGCCCCCGCCTGGCACAACCGTGCCCTGTGGTCCGTGCTGAAGCACGGGCCCGAGTCCCCGTACGCGGGGTGGTTCGACGTCGACCTCGCCGAGGGCGAAGGGCTGCTCATGCCGGTGCTGGGCGCGCGGATCGGGACGGTGCTCGCCGCGGGGGAGCTCGTCCTGGACCACGCCGTCGTGCCAGGGGACGGCGGTACCGGCGAGGAGCAGCCCGTCCTGCGCTACTACGACCACCTGTTCCCCGTCCGCCCGGAGACGGAGGACCTGCCGCTGGCGGAGCTGGTGGGCCGCCAGCACTACCGGCTCGCGTACTGGCGCGTGGCCGACGAGGAGCTCAACTACCGCCGCTTCTTCGACGTCGGCTCGCTGGCGGGCATCCGCGTGGAGGACGCGGAGGTCTTCGACGCCACGCACGCGCTGCTGCTCGAGCTCTTCGAGGCGGGCGTGGTCGACGGCTTCCGGATCGACCACCCTGACGGGCTGGCCGATCCCCGCGGCTACCTGCGCCGGCTGGGGGACGCGACCGGCGGCGCGTGGGTCGCGGCGGAGAAGATCCTCGAGGAGGGCGAGGAGCTGCCCGACGACTGGCCGGTCGCCGGGACCACGGGCTACGACACGGCGTGGCGGCTGCACGCCCTGCAGGTCGACCCCGACGGCGCCGTGCCGCTCGCCGGCCTCCTGCACGAGGTGACGGGCGAGCACACCACCCTCGACGACCTCGTCGAGGAGGCCAAACGGCAGATCGTCGAGACCTCGCTGTACGCGGAGACCCACCTCCTGACGACCATGCTCGCCGACATCTGCCGCGAGGACGTCCGGCTGCGTGACCACACGTTCCGGTCCCTCCAGGACTGCGTCACCGAGCTCGTCGTCGCGTTCGGCCGGTACCGGGCCTACGTCGTGCCGGGGGAGACGGCGCCGCCCCTGGCCGAGCGCGTCGTGCACGAGGCGGCCGACGTCGCCCGGTCGCGGCTCGACCCGGACCGGCACGACACGCTGGACGTCGTCGTCGACCTGGTGCTCGGACGGGAGGTCGGCTCCGCGGGCCGCCAGGGCGAGGAACGGCGGGCCGAGCTCGTCGTCCGGTTCCCGCAGGTGTGCGGTGCCGTCATGGCCAAGGGCGTGGAGGACACCGCGTACTACCGGTGGACGCACCTGGTGAGCCTGTGCGAGGTGGGCGGGGCACCGGAGCACTTCGGCATCGGGCCCGACGAGCTCCACGAGCACGCGCGGCGCACGGCCGAGTCGTGGCCCGCGACGATGACCGCGGGCTCGACGCACGACACCAAGCGCGGCGAGGACGTGCGCTCGCGCATCGGCGCGATCGCCGCGCACGCGAACGCCTGGACCGCGCTCGTGCGGCGTCTGCGCGAGGCCACGGCGGACCTGCGCCCCGCCGACCTCGACGGCCGCACCGAGAACCTGCTGTGGCAGACGCTCGCGGGCACGTGGACCCCGGCGGGACCGATCGAGGCCGACCGCCTCACCGCGTACCTGGTCAAGGCAGCGCGCGAGCAGAAGGCGTGGACCACCTGGACCGCGCCCGACGAGACCCGCGAGGAGGGCCTGGTGCGGTACGCGACCGACCTGCTCATCCACTCCGACGTCGTCGCAGGGTTCACCGGCTGGGTAGAGCAGGTGGCGCCGACGGTCCGGCGCTCGGTGCTCGCGACCAAGCTGCTCCAGCTCACCGTGCCCGGCGTCGCCGACGTCTACCAGGGCACCGAGGTCACCGGAACCTCGCTCGTCGACCCCGACAACCGGCGGCCCGTCGACCTGGAGGCGCTCGCGAGCACGCTCGCCGCCCTCGATGCGGGCCGGACGCCGTCGGACCTCGCGGAGGAGAAGCTCGTGGTGACGGCCGCTGCACTGCGCCTCCGGCGGGCGCACCCCGGCGCGTTCGTCGGCGAGGACGCGGGCTACGAGCCGTTGCCCGTGACCACGGGCCGCGCGGTGGCGTTCGCCCGGCGGGATGCGGCAGGGCCGCGCGTCGCCGTCGTGGCGACGCGGCTCGGCGACACGTCGGGCCTGGCGGAAGCGACCGTCGTGCTGCCAGAGCCCACCCCGGGCGAGGCCTGGCGGTCGGTGCTCACGGGCTCAACCGAGGACGGCGGCGCCGTGCACCTCGGCGACCTCCTCGGCTCCTGGCCCGTCGCCCTGCTCGTGGCGGAGCCGACCGGCGCGGTCGAGGGCACGGACGGAGCTACCGCATGACCCCGACCCTGCGCGTCTGGGCACCGCGCGTCTCCCGCGTCGACCTCTTCCTGCCGACGTCCGGCAGCACGGAGCCCATGACTGCCGACGACGGCGGCTGGTGGAGCACCCCACGTCCCCTACTGCCCGGCACCGACTACGCGTTCTCGCTCGACGGCGGCCCGCCGCGCCCCGACCCGCGCAGCCCCTGGCAGCCGGTCGGCGTGCACGGCCCGTCGCGCACGTTCGACGCCGCCGCCCACCCGTGGGCCGACGCCGCCTGGGCCGGCCGCGACGTGCTCGGCGCCGTCACCTACGAGCTCCACGTCGGCACGTTCACGCCCGAGGGCACGCTCGACGCCGCCGTCGGGCGCCTCGACCACCTGGCCGACCTCGGCGTCGACGTCGTCGAGCTCATGCCGCTGGCCGCGTTCGGCGGACACCACGGCTGGGGGTACGACGGCGTCGCCCTCTGGGCGGTGCACGAGTCGTACGGCGGCCCGTCCGCGCTGCAGCGTTTCGTTGACGCCGCGCACGCGCGCGGGCTCGCCGTCTGCCTCGACGTCGTCGACAACCACCTCGGCCCCTCGGGCAACTACCTCGCCGAGTTCGGCCCCTACTTCACGGACCGGCACCACACGCCCTGGGGAGCGGCCGTGAACCTCGACGGCGACGGCGCCGCCGAGGTGCGGGCCTTCGTCATCGAGAAGGCGCTGCGGTGGTTCCGCGACTTCCACGTCGACGCGCTGCGCCTCGACGCAGTCCACGCCCTGGTCGACGACTCGCCTCAACACCTGCTGGCCGAGCTGTCCGACGCCGTCGCGACGCTCGCCAAGGAGGTCGGGCGGCCGCTCTCGCTGGTGGCCGAGTCCGACGCCAACGACCCCCGCACCGTCACGCCCACCGGCGAGGCGTTCCAGGGCCGCCCCGGGTACGGCATGACCGCCCAGTGGGCCGACGACGTCCACCACGCCCTGCACACCCTCCTCACCGGCGAGCGGCACGGCTACTACGACGACTTCGGCGCGCCCGAGACGCTCGCCAAGGCCCTCACCGGGGCCTTCGTGCACGACGGCGGCTGGTCCACCTTCCGCGACAAGCCCTGGGGCGCGCCGGTGCCACCCGGCCTGGACGGGCGCCGCTTCGTCGTCTGCTCCCAGAACCACGACCAGGTGGGCAACCGGGCGCTCGGCGACCGGCCCTCCCGGGTGCTGGCACCCGGGGCGCTCGCGGTGAGCGCGGCCGTCGTGCTGCTCGGTCCCTTCACCCCGATGCTGTTCATGGGCGAGGAGTGGGGCGCGACCACGCCGTTCCTGTACTTCTCGGACCACGAGGAGCCGGAGCTGGCGGCGGCGATCTCACGCGGGCGTGCCCGGGAGTTCGGCGGGCACGGCTGGGCCGAGCTGTACGGGGCCGACGTGACGGTGCCCGACCCGCAGGCGCGCGAGACGTTCGAGGCGTCCCGGCTCGACTGGGCGGAGGCCCGGTCCGACGACGGGCGCCGGATGCTCGGCCTGTACCGGGCGCTGGTCCGGCTCCGGCGCACCGAGCCGGCGATCGCGTCGGGGGACCGGAGGGCCACGACGGTGCGGGTCGAGGACGGGGCGGTCGTGCTGACGCGCGGCGCCGTCGAGGGCGGCGCTGTCGAGAGAGGTGGCCGCGTCGACGTGGTGCTCGCGCTGGAGGAGCGGCCGGTGTCGGTGGTGGTCGAGCACGACGGCGAGCCACCCCGGCTCGTGCTCGACTCGGCAGCGGTGCTCGGGACCGACCCGGCGGCGGTGGAGAGCCGCCTCGGCGCGACGACGGTAACGGTGCGGGGGGCAGGCATCGCCGTGCTGCGGTGAGGCGTGCGCGACCGCGGGGCCGCGGACAGTACACCTGGCAACTCCGGTCAGCCGCAGGGATCTCCGCCCGAGTAGCACGGGTCGTAGTCCACGTTGGGTTCCACGGGCGGCGGGTCGTTCAGCGAGCGCCAGTCCACCTGGGGCACGATCGTCAGCACTATCGCCGCGACTGCCACTGCTCCGACCAGCACGTGCCAGACGTACGCGATGATGCCCGCATTCCGTCGCCGGGCCGAGACGAAGGTCCAAGCGACCCCGGCCAGCATGGTCACGGCGACGATCGCGTAGACGATGGTGTGCCGAGGCTCCGGTGTGGACGGCGTCAGGAACCCGTAGGCGTTCACCATGTTCACGAGGAGTACCCATGGGCCCGCAATGAGGGCGACGAGCGATCCGATGACTTCGCCCGCCACGCCGCGACCGGCGTCGGCGAGCGGTTCGTCCCGGCCGCTCGACGCGGCTGCTCCTGGGTCCGGCGCTGTCCGGCGTCTGCCCGTCATAGCGCGGATCGTACGGGCTCCTGGGATCGCGGAGGAAGGAAATTGTCCCGAGCTGTTCTGATCCGTACGTCGTAGTTGACGGTCAACGCGCCGGTCGGCGCTCCGAGAGCGCGGCATACCCTTGCGCGGTGGCTCTCTACCTGGTCCGGCACGGATGGCCGATCCTTGACCCGGCCGTCCCGGCGTCGACGTGGGTCCTGGACCCGGAGCACGAGCACCTGGTGACGGACCTGGCTGCGCGGGCGCCGTGGCCGGCTTACGCCGTCTGGTTCACTTCGCCCGAGCCGAAGGCGGCGCGCACGGCGCTCCTGTTGGCCGGGCGGAAGGTGCCCGTGGTGGAGGACCTGAGGGAACACGACCGCAGCGGCACCGGCTGGGTGCCGGACTTCACTGACGCGGTCCGCAAGGCGTTCGCGAACCCGGACTCCGAGGTCCGCCCGGGTTGGGAGCCGCTCGCCCGGACTCGGTCGCGGGTGGTTGCCGCGGTACGGCAGATCCTCGCGGAACATCCTGGGCGCGACGTCGTCCTGGTCGGGCACGGTACCGCGTGGACCTTGCTCGATGCCGTGCTCGCGGGGACCGAGCCGGACCTGGAGAGGTGGCGGGCCCTGGCGATGCCGGACGTGATCACCGTGGCGAGGGCCCACGCTCCTGGAGCCGGTGCATGTCGTGTCGGAGGAGCAGAGTGTGACCTTTCCCGCGAGGCATGATCAGCGGGTTGATCGGCGAGGCCAGGGCGACAGGTCGTCCCAGATATGAGCGAGGAGTCGCACGGTGGGAACGTGGTTCCAATGGATCGCCGACGTCGACGCGACGGACGACGAAGCTCCACGGCTGGCGGAGGTAATCACGTCCAGACTCGCGGAACGTGAGATTCTCAGCCCTGACATCGTCCAGGGGGCAGCGTTCGGTGACCCTGGGTATGAGTACGGGCCGCGCTGGGCGGACGCGGTAGAGGAAGCGGAGCCTTGGCCGCCGGGCGGTGTGCGGATCATTGCGACGCGGGAGGTGTTCTGGGGCGGGCAGGGCGAGTACGAGTGGGCTCAGTGCCCCCGGTGCGGCCATCGTCTCGACCCCGACGCCCACGGGTTGCTCGGCGGTGTCGATGCCTGGCTGCTTGCGTCGCCGGCACCGACATCGTGTCCGGAGTGTCGGGCGAGCGTCGAGCTGAACCAGTGGCGGTGGCACGAGGACTACTTCGCTTTTGCTGCGCTCGGACTGTGGTTCTGGGACTGGCCCGATCTGGGCACCATCGTCCGTGACCTCGTGCGCGACGTCGCCGGCGGCCATCGACTCGTCTACCGGGCCGCCAAGCTGTGAAATCGGTGGCATGTGCGGCTCACGCATCTCCATCCGCCTGCCTCGGGAGCGTGAACTCTGCCCGGTGTGCCGGGAACTGGCGAGTATGCGCTTGCTGTCCGGGCAGGTCATCGTCACCCTTGAGCACCATGCCTACAGATGAACTGATCCTGGACTGGCGCCGACCGGTGTCGGACGACGAGATCGTGGATCTCACCGAGTCGCACGGCGGCAGCCCGCAGCCCGGCTGGTGGGACCGCGTCCGCGGTCACTCGCTGGGCTGGGTCACCGCCCGGACCGACAGCGGCTTGCTCGTGGGGTTCGTCAACGTGGCGTGGGACGGCGCGGACCACGCCTTCCTGATCGACACCAAGACGCGCCCGAGCCACCAGCGGCACGGAGTCGGCACCGCCGTGGTGCGCCGAGCGGCCGAGGGAGCCAGGGCGGCCGGCTGCGAGTGGCTGTTCGTCGACTTCGAGCCGCACCTCGAGGCCTTCTACCTGGAGTCCTGCGGTTTCCGGCGTACGGCCGCGGGGCTCATCCACCTCACCGACGATCTCCTCCGGGCGCGAGACGCGAATTCACGGTAACGAATAGGCCCGTTTGCCCGAGTAACAGATGATGGCTGCCGTGGACCCCATCGCCGATGCCGCCGCCCTGGTCGCTGACCGCTATCCCCACGCTCGGTGGGCGCTGCTGGCCGGCAGCGTGCTCGACCCGGGCGCCCGGACGGCGGGGTCGGACCTCGACATCGTGGTCTGCGTGCCCGACGACGCCGTCGGGCACCGTGACTCGGTGCGCTGGCGTGGCTGGCCGGTGGAGCTGTTCGTGAACACCGAGGACGGGCACCGCTGGTTCATCGCGCAGGAGATGGCGCGCAGAAAGCCGACGCTGGTGCGGATGATCGCCACGGGTGTGCCGGTGGCCGGCGAGGCCGACGTCGCCGGGCTGAAGGCCCAGTGCCAGAAGATGCTGGAAGCGGGCCCCGGACCGGCGTCGAACAGCGCGCTGGAGGATGCCCGGTACGGCGTGACGGACCTGCTGGACGACCTCGCGTACGCGCGCGACGGCGGCGAGGCCGACGTCGTGCGGTCGGTGCTGTGGGAGCGGGTGGGGCACCTCGCGCTGGCGGCGGCCGGCAGGTGGGACGGCGGCGGCAAGTGGCTGCTGCGCGAGCTGCGCGCCTGGGACGCCGGATACGCCGCCCGCTGGGTGGCCGCCCGGCACGACGACGACACGATGGTCGCCGTGGCACGGGCGACGCTGGACGCGGCGGGTGGCCCCCTGTTCGAGGGCTACCTGCGCCAGGCACCCGTCGTCGACGAGGTCCCCGCGACGTCGACCACTCCGTCGGTGGTGGTGCGGCGTGCGGCACGGGCGATCCTGCTGGACGAGGAGGGCCGGCTCGTGCTGATCAAGCGAACGGTCCGGGGCCGTGCCCCGTACTGGGTGACGCCCGGTGGTGGTGTCGAGCCCGACGACGCCTCGGTCGAGGGCGGGCTGCACCGGGAGCTGTTCGAGGAGCTCGGTGCGACGGCGAAGGTCGTCCGGCAGGTGTTCCTGACGTCCCAGCCCAAGGACGCCGGGGTGGCGGTGCACCACTACTTCCTCGCGCGGGTCGTCTCGATGGAGCTCGGGCTGCGGTCAGGCCCCGAGCTCCAGGACCCGGCCCGGGGCGCCTACGCCGTCGAGCACATGGACCTGAGGGACGACGGCGCACTTGCCGCCGTCGCTCTGGTGCCCGCCGCGCTGAAGGCGTTCATCCGGACCAACCGTGGCGCGCTGCTCGCCGAGGCCGAGGCCGAGGACCAGCCCTAGGTCACCGGGCCGCTGCGGTAGGCGTGGACCACTGCCTGCACGCGGTCCACACCAGGACCCGGATCGGCGGGTTCATGCCGGGCTCCCGGTGGGGATGCGCGCCCGGACGACGAATCCGCCGTCGGCCCCGCGGTCCGCGCCGAACTCGCCGCCCAGGGCGTCCACCCGTTCGCGGAGCCCGACCAGGCCCCGGCCGCTCCCGCCCGGTGAGCGAGGGCGGGCGCCGACGAGGGCCTGCTCAGGTCCGGTCCCGGCGGTGCTGACCTCCACGGTGATCTCCCTGTCGTCGTAGCGCACGCCGACCGCCGTCGGGCTGCCGTGTGCGTGCTTGAGGGCGTTCGTCAGGGCTTCCTGCACCACCCGGTGGGCGACCAGCTCGGCGCTCCCTGCCGACTCCGATGGTGTGCCCTCCTCGGTGAGCTCCACGGGCTGCCCGGCCCGGCGGGTCTGCTCGACGAGCGTGCGCAGCTCCCGGAGCGACGGCGTCCGGACGGCGGCGTCGTGGCCCGGGTCGAGCAGGTCCAGGAGGTGCCGCAGGTCGCCGATGGCCCGCCGACCCGTGTCGGTGACCGCGTTCAGGGTCTCGTCGAGACGGTCGGGCGCGCCGGTCAGGTACCGGGCAGCCTCTGTCTGCACGACCATGGCCGTCACGTGGTGGGTCACGACGTCGTGCAGCTCGCGGGCGATCCGCGTGCGCTCGGCGGTGCGGGTCTCCTCGGCGACCCGGAGCCGGCGATCGGCCTCGGCCGCCCGGGTGGAGCGCAGCCACGAGCCGACGCCCCAGGCGAGGGCCATCGCCAGGTAGAACGTCACGAACTCGTCCACTCGCTCGGCCCCGGTCAGCCGGTCGAGCGCGACGGCCATCGCCACGTAGGCCACCGAGAGGACGGCGGGGACGAGCCGCCGTCGGTGTGCCAGGTACGCGCCGGTGCTCACCAGCGTGATGCCGAGCGCGTTGGCCGCGAACGAGTGGTAGCCCTGGACCTGGCCGACGGCGAAACCGAGCGACACCAGCACGATGCACACGGCTGGCCACCGCCGGCGCACGGCGAGCGGGAGGCACTGGAGAGCGATCACCAGCACGGCCCACCCGTCCAGCGGACGAGCGGGTAGATCACCGATCTGCGTCCCGTAGTCCAGCAGCTGCGGCACGAACGCCGCACCCGCCAGCGCGAGCGCGAGCGGCAGGTCCCGGACCGTGACGTCGAGCTGGTGCCACCGGTCCAGGACCTGCTGGGGATCGATCACCGAGGGAGCGTAGCGGCCGCACCCGACCGCGCGCTGCGCCGGAGAGGGACCAGGTAGCCGCGCCGGTGGGCCAGCCACATGAACACCCCGGCCGCCAGCACGCAGAACACCACGGAGTAGACGCTTCCCTCCGGGCCGAATTCGCCGCCGGTGATCAGCAACGGACCTGACATCGTGGCGTCCAGCAGACCCTGTGGGGTGTTGTTGCCGGAGACCTCGGTGCTGAAGATCGCGCTGCCTGCGATGTTCCAGCCGAAGTGCAGACCGATCGGCACCCACAGCTTGCGGGTCGCGATGTAGGCGGCAGTGAGCATCCCGCCGGCCTCGATGGCGATGGCGAGGGCGCCCAACAGGCTGGCGTTCGGGTTGAAGAGGTGCACGGCGCCGAACAGCACGCTGGTCAGCGTCAGCGCGATCCAGGTGCCCGTCCAGCCCTCGATGATGCGGAACAGGACGCCGCGGAACATCAGCTCCTCCGTGACGGACGCAGCGGCCATGAAGCCGACCAGGCCGATCGCGCCCGACGTCGTGCCGAAACCGTTGACGGTGTAGTTGCCGAGGAAGGCGATGTTCAGGATGACGGCGCCGAACAGGCCGATGCCGATGAGCGTGCCAAGGCCGATCCCGGGTGCGGCGCTCCTCAGCTCCACCTCCACCGGTGCGCGGCGCTCGGTCCGGCGTACGACCCAGGCGTAGACGAACACCGCGAGCACGGCCGTGGCCAACCCGATGACGAGCTCCAGCCAGTGGTTGCCCTGGACCGCCATCACTGCCTGACCACCCGCGAGGGCGACCGCCATAACCGCTAAGAGCTGCCACACCAGACGCACGATGACTCCTTGTTGAGAAGCCGCGGCCGGAGTGCCGCGGGCTACCCCGAACGCTATGGATCCGGCGGCCCGGAATCGTCACCGCAGGGTGGACACTCGCAGGTAGCTCGCACGGGGGACAGACTGGGCTGCACCGGGCAGCCCTGCCCGGGCCTCAGCAGACGCGAAGGAGAGCCGTGCCCAGCACTCTCGATCAGATCCGGGCCGAGATCATTGCGCACCAGTCCAACGCCTGGGCGCGAGAGCTCGGGTACGAGCCGCTCTACACCGCCGCGCCGGGAGCCCGGATCGCCGTCGTCGGACAGGCCCCCGGCCGGAAGGCCCAGGAGAGCGGCGTGCCGTGGGACGACGCCAGCGGCGTGAGGCTGCGGTCCTGGCTCGGCGTCGACGACGAGCAGTTCTACGACCCGAACGTGATCGCGCTCGTCCCGATGGACTTCTACTACCCGGGCAAGGGCACCTCCGGCGACCTGCCGCCGCGCAAGGACTTCGCCGGCCTGTGGCACCAGCGGATCCTCACCGAGCTGCCGGACCTCCGGCTCACGATCCTGGTGGGCGGCTATGCCCAGAAGTACTACCTGGCACGCCGCGCGAAGCCGAGCCTGACCGAGACCGTACGTGCGTACGCGGAGTACCTGCCGTCCATGATCCCGCTGGTGCACCCGTCCCCGCTCAACTTCCGGTGGCAGACCAGGAACCCCTGGTTCGAGGCGGAGGTGATCCCGGCGCTGCGCTTGCTGGTGAGCGGGGCGCTCGACGGGGCGACCGCGAAGGGCACACGACCCTGAGGGACCCTCTGCGAAAAATTCTGGGAGTGAGATGTCGAGTCTGAGAGACCGGGTCCTGGCAGTCATGCCGCCACCCGTCGCCGCCGAGAATCACGGTTGGAACGTTTTCGAGGAGTTCTCCGAGTTGCGTCCGCCGGGCGACTATTCCTGGCTGATAGAGACCTACGGCGCCGGAGGGATCGAGGATTACATCACGATCCTTGATCCGGGTGGCGACGGGAATTTTGCAGGGTCAGTACGGCAGGAGACCGAAACGGCGCGGGCGACTTGGCGGCAGTTCAACGGATCAGCTGCCACAGGCACGAAGCTGGAACCGATTGTGTGGGGGGTTACTGCCAGCGCCGATCTCCTGTGCTGGAATCCGTCGAGGGCTGACCCGGACGAGTGGACGATACTTGTCTGGTCGCGGTCGTCAACCTTGTGGCATGAACTGCCTTTCGGCGTACTAGAGTTCTTGGTCGCGATAGTTGACGATTCGCTTCACCCATGGTTGCTCGGCGACGTCGGGATCAAGGGGAGGCGCAGCCTTCGGTTCCTGGGCTTCGAGGAAGAACGGCGAAGCTTGATAAATGACGTCGACCCATGGGCATAACCGATGCGAACGATGAGGTCGACATCTCGGGAGGGCTTGGATGGACGTTGTGATACCAGGCTCATTGGTTGCGGTCGAAAGTTTGAGCCGGTTCGAGCGGTCACTGTTCAGCCCGTTCTTTCGAATCATTCTGATAGTTGTCGGATCGACAGGCATGGTGGGGGCGCTGTGGGGGATAGGGAGACATGTCGCTCGATCTTTCGGTAAGGGGCGCCCGCTTGATCTGGTTCTGCATGCGAAGCGCCAGTTCGGTGGTGACGTCGACAGGGCTCGGTCGGCAGCACGAGCGGCTTTCCCATCGGGAATGCTGTTCCTCGGGGTGAGTGCAGCTCTGGTTCGGCCGTCCGCCTCATTGACGGTCAATCAATGCACGCGCGCCCGGACAGGTGCCGCGCAGCGGCCATAGTCACCAGAAATGCCAAGACCGCCGGCGAGGCACGCCAGAGGCGACTACCGGCTCGCCCGAACCGGCTCCCACGCGAACCCGTCCGGGTCCGCGAACTCCCCGAGGTCGCTGTTCACCGCGATCCGGTGCGAGCCCGTCCCCTCCGGCGCGACCCCGCCGTCCTTGGCCAGCGCGGAGTGCTTGTACAGGCCGAACCCGATCGGGCTGGAGCCCATCTTGAAGTCGACGTACGACCCGAAGCTCTTGCCAACGGTCAGCCCGCGACCGACGTAGAACTTCTTGCTCGCCGACACGTCGTCCGCCCCGATGAGCAGCACGATCTCGTCGACCTTCCGGGAGACGGGGGCGGTGTCCTTCTTGGCGGAGGTCGCGAGCTTCCAGATGGCGCCGTCGGGCGCCTGGACCACGCCGCCGTGGCCCCACATGGACTTGGCGACGGGCTTGAGGATGGTGGCTCCCGCGGCGACGGCGGCGTCGAACAGGGCGTTGACGTCTCCCGGCTGGGACGAGATGAGCGACAGGTGGTACCCGCGGAACCCGCTGGTGGGTGCATCCGTCTCGCGGAGGTGGAGCCGGTCGCCCAGGTCGAACGAGGCGTCGTAGAAGGAACGTGCGGTGCTGAGGTCGGTTACTTCGAGGGTGACGGAGTCGATGTTTGCCATGCCCATCACGTTAGGTTCGGCACGGCACCGGGCGCTTCTCGATTCCTGACCACCTGCGGACCGGGGCTGGACCTCGCGGACCGGCCCGCTGAAAAGTAGCCTTCTCCCGATGACACCGGAGCTGCTCGACTGGCTGCTCGACGCTGACCCAGCACTGCGCTGGCAGGTCGAACGCGACCTCGCGTGCGCGCCCGACGACGTATGGCGTGCCACCCGGACCAGTGTCGCAACGGAGGGATTCGGGGCTCGCCTGCTCGCGCTGCAAGATCCCGACGGGCAGTGGGCCGGCGGAGCCTACTTCCCGGCCGGCTTCCTGGGCGACGAGGAGGGCCAGCCCTGGGCCGCGACGACGTGGACGCTCACCACCCTGCGCGACTGGGGCCTCGACGCCGCCGAGCTGTCCGGCACGGTCGAAAAGCTCGCCGCGAACAGCCGGTGGGAGTACGACGACCTGCCCTACTGGGACGGCGAGGTCGACTGCTGCATCAACGGCCTCACGCTCGCCAACGGCGCCTGGCTCGGCGCGGACGTCTCGGGCATCGCGCAGTGGTTCGTCGAGCACCGCCTCGCCGACGGCGGCTGAAACTGCGAGTGGGTCGAGGGCTCGACCCGCTCGTCGTTCCACTCCACCCTCGGCTCCTTGAAGGGCCTCCTGTACTACGAGGCGACGACCGGCGGCAGCGACGAGCTGCGGGCCGCGCGTCGGGCAGGCGAGGAGTACCTGCTGGACCGGCGGCTGCTCCGCACCCTGTCGACGGGCGAGCCCGTTGGCCCGTGGGCGACGCGGTTCGGGTACCCGTTCCGCTGGGGCTTCAGCGCGCTCAACGCCCTGGACTACTTTCGCGCGGCGGCGCTGCACGACGGCGTCGGGCCTGACCCTCGGCTCGCCGACGCCGTCGGTGTGGTCAGGGCCGCCCGCCGCCCGGACGGAACCTGGCCGCAGCAGGGCCGCCATCCGGGGCGGGTCTGGTTCGAGGTGGACGTGCCGCCGGGGGAGCCGTCGAAGTGGCTCACGTTCTACGCCACGCGGGTGCTCGACTGGTGGGACGCGGCGAACGACGGCACGTCTCCCGAGCTCGACGTCCAGGGCAGCTCTCCCGGCTGAGCGGTGGAGCCCGGCCGTCCGTCGACGGCGGCGCGGGTCCACCTCTCGGCAAGCCCGTTTGCGACTGCAGAGTTGGTCGCGGCCACGGATGCCGACTGCAGACCTGGTTGCGGTGAGAGACCGGAAAACCGCAGTCAAGTCTGCAGTCGTCGGTCGAGGCGCCGACGAAGTCTGCAGTCGGCCCTCGAGGGTGCGCCAGGGCGTCGACCGGTGCCGGACCGGGACCGTGGGTGGCGGGCACTGCCGCGCACGGTCCCGAAGACTGTCGTCCCCGCCGTCAGCCGGGCTCGGGTGCCGGGCGCGCTGGGCTCCGTCGCCTGGTCGGCAGCCGCGCCGTCAGATGAGTCCGAGGTGGAGCATGGCGTCCGCTACCCGGGTGAAACCGGCGATGTTCGCGCCCGCCACGTAGTCGCCGGGCACGTCGTACTCGTCGGCGGTCTCCAGCGTCCGGTGGTGGACGGAGCGCATGATCTCGGCGAGACGTGCCTCGGTGTGCTCGAAGGTCCACGAGTCGCGCGAGGCGTTCTGCTGCATCTCGAGTGCGCTGGTGGCGACGCCGCCGGCGTTCGCGGCCTTACCGGGTGCGAACCGCACGCCCGCGTCCCGGAGGAGCCGGATGGCGTCGGGCGTGGTCGGCATGTTGGCGCCCTCTGCGACGATCAGGCAGCCGTTCTCGACGAGGCTCTTCGCGTCGGCGCCGTCCAGCTCGTTCTGGGTGGCGCACGGCAGCGCGATGTCGCACGGCACCTGCCAGATCGATCCGCCCTCGACGTACCGCGCACTGCTGCGCCGCTCCGCGTAGTCGGCGACCCGGCCGCGGTGGCCGTTCTTGATCTCCTTGAGCAGGTCGAGGTCGATACCGGCCTCGTCGACGACGTACCCGTCGGAGTCGGAGCACGCCACCACGCGGGCACCGAGCTGGTGCGCCTTCTCGATCGCGTAGATCGCGACGTTGCCGGAGCCGGACACGACGACCCGCTTGCCGTCGAAGGACTCTCCTGAGTGGGCGAGCATCTCGTTGACGAAGAAGACCGTCCCGTAACCGGTCGCCTCCGTGCGCACCTGGGACCCGCCCCAGCTGAGGCCCTTGCCGGTGAGGACGCCGGACTCGTACCGGTTGGTGATGCGCTTGTACTGCCCGAAGAGGTAGCCGATCTCGCGTCCGCCGACGCCGATGTCGCCGGCCGGGACGTCGGTGTACTCGCCGAGGTGCCGGTACAGCTCCGTCATGAACGACTGGCAGAACCGCATGATCTCGGCCTCGCTGCGACCCTTCGGGTCGAAGTCGCTGCCGCCCTTCGCCCCGCCGATCGGCAGCCCGCTCAGCGAGTTCTTGAAGATCTGCTCGAAGCCCAGGAACTTCACGATCCCCAGGTATACCGACGGGTGGAAACGCAGGCCGCCCTTGTACGGGCCGAGCGCGGAGCTGAACTCGACCCGGAAGCCGCGGTTCAGCTGCACCCGCCCGGCGTCGTCGGTCCACGGCACCCGGAAGATGATCTGCCGCTCCGGCTCGCACAGCCTCCGGATCACCTCCGCGTCGGTGTACTGGGGGTGCTTGGCCACTACCGGGCCCAGGCTCTCCAGCACCTCGCGGACGGCCTGGTGGAACTCGGTCTCCCCGGGGTTGCGGGTGATGACCTCGTCGAAGACCGGGATGAGGCGCTCGTCCAGGTGGGGCACGCGATTTCTCCGTTCGGGTGGTGCAAGGGCAGCGACACGATACGCACAGGCATCTGTCGGCTGTCGCGGCGTCCCACGATGGGGCACGAAGCCGGGAGCGCCGTCGTCATAGGGTCGCCGGCCGGTCGAGCGTGATGAGGCACAGCTCCGGCTCGACGAAGGGGACGAGCTGGGCTGCTGGCCCAGTGGTCTCGAGCAGCCGCTGGACCAGGCCGCGGTGCACGGAGCACACGACCTCGGGATGTTCCCTGGCGGCGCCGCGGAACGGGCAGGCATGCAGCCGGATCGTCTGCCCGTCCGGCGTCACCTCCGGGTCGAACCCGATCCGGTCGAGCACCTCGACCAGGCCGCCGACAGGCCCGTCGGCGGCCGAGGCGTCGAAGGTGTCGGCCCATCGACGGCCCGCGCTGGTCGCGTCGGCGGCCGGCTCCTTCTCGCGAGCCAGCGTGTCGGCGAGAACCCCGACGAGCTGTTCGCGGGCATCGGAGTCGTGCGCGGCCCCGGCCGGCGCGTAGAGGATGCGTGGCCGCCCGCGCCGCTTCTCCGCGCTGGGCCGACGCCGGGCCAGACCCGCGTCGGCGAGCTGGTCCAGGTGGAAGCGCGCGGTGGTGACGTGCAGCGCGAGCGCCTCGGCGACGCCGGCGGCGTCCAGCGGCTCTGCCGCCGCGAGGAGGACGTCCAGGACCTGGCGGCGGCTGGTCGAGGCCAGTGCGGCGTGGTAGTCCTCGCTTCGTCCTGTCATCGGACTGATCCTCACACCTCCGATGCGGGTGCCATACCCTCGCGGCGGCTGATCGTCTCGAGCAGGCTGCCCGACCGTCCGGCCAGGCGCCGCTGCATGGATTCGGCGATCCGGCTCGCCTGTAGCTTCGCACGGTCGGCGACCGGCCCGGAGAACCGTGCGTCGACCGTCGCGGACCACAGGGTCACCCACCGCTCGAAATGGTCCGGCCCGAGCGGGTGCCGGGAGTTCAGGGCGAAGTGCACCTGCAGCGCGTTGCGCTTGTAGAGGCCGGCGTTGAACAGCACCGTCTCCCAGAAGTCGCACATGATCGGGAGGTGGTGATCGAGGTCCATCTTCGCGATCTCGGTGAATACCGGCCCGATCAGCGGGTCCTGGAACGCCGCCTCGTAGAACGTCGACACCAGGTCCTCGACGTCGGCTCGTACTGCCAGATCTGCCATGGGGCCAGCGTACTCGAATAAAGAGGCAGTTCATGCTTTTTAAGCCGCCACAGCAAGGCGGTGGCAGGCCCTTGTGCGGTCGGGCGATCTGCGGCACACTCAGTGTCGACGGGATTGTTGACATTGTTGTTGACACTGAAAGGCGGCCGCAGATGTCCGTATGCGTGGCAGTGCTCGGGCTCGGCGAAGCCGGCTCCGAGATAGCGAGAGACCTCGTCGACGCCGGGGTCGTCGTCCAGGGCTACGACCCGGTCCGGCCGGCGCCCTCGGGCGTCCAGGTCCGGCCCAGCGAGGCGGCCGCCGTCGCAGGCGCTCAGCTCGTGCTGAGCGTCAACAGCGCGGCCGACGCAGCGGTCGCGCTCCGCAACGGCGCACCGGCCGCGCACCGCGCGGTCTGGGCCGACCTCAACACCGGGGACGCCCGCCTCAAGCGCGACCTCGCCGCGGCGCTCGCCGCGACGTCGCGCACCTCCGTCTTCGCCGACGTCGCCCTGATGAGCCCCGTGCCCGGCAGCGGGCTGCGTACCCCCATGCTCGCCAGCGGCCCTGGTGCCCGGCGCCTCGCTGAGGCCCTCACCCCGCTCGGTGCCGGCATCACGATCGTCGACGGCGGCCCCGGCGAGGCCGCCACGCGCAAGCTGCTGCGCAGCGTGTTCTTCAAGGGCCTCGCCGCGGCGGTCGTCGAGGCGCTGGCCGCCGCGAAGGTGGCCGGACTCGAGCCCTGGCTGCGCGACAACATCGGTGACGAGCTCGCCCGCGCCGACCGGACGACCGTCGAGCGGCTGGTCTCCGGGTCGGCCGAGCACGCCGTCCGCAGGTCCCACGAGATGGCCGCGGCGGCCGAGCTGCTGACCGACCTCGGCGTCGAGCCCCGCATCGCCCGCGCGAGCCACGACCTCCTGGTCGAGCTCGCGCATCCCACCCACGCGAAGGAGCAGACCGTATGACTGACGGCCACACCCACCCGGAAGCGCACCCCGTCCCGTCGGCACGGGCCCGCGAGCTCGTCCGGGGCGCCTACGACACGCACGTGCACGTCGCGCCCGACGTGATGAAGCGGCGCGTCGACGACCTCGAGCTCGCCCAGCGGTTCGTCGACGTCGGCCAGGCCGGCTTCGTCCTCAAGTCCCACTACGTGCCGACGGCGGAGCGCGCCGAGAACGTGCGCAAGGTGGTGCCGGGCGCCGACGTCCTCGGCGCCATCACGCTCAACGCCTCCGTCGGCGGGCTCAACCCCGTGGCGGTCGAGATCGCGGCCCGGCAGGGCGCACGCGTCGTGTGGCTGCCCACCGTCGACTGCACCAACCAGCGCGAGAGCCGCGCCAAGGCGCCTGCGGGCGCCGTCCCGCCCATGTGGGCCCAGATCCAGGACGACCTCGCGGAGCGCGGCATCATGGCCCCGGCGATCCCCGTCGTCGACGACGACGGGCCGGTGCAGGCCCTGCGCGACGTGCTCGACCTGATCGCGGAGCACGACCTGGTGCTCGCGACCGGCCACCTGTCCGGCTCCGAGATCCTCCAGGTCGTGCGCGCGGCCGCCGAGGCGGGCGTGCGGCGCATGGTGGTGACGCACCCCGAGTTCACCTCGCAGCGGGTGCCCGTCGACGCGCAGCGCGAGCTCGCCGAGCACGGCGCCCTCATGGAGCGGTGCTTCACGACGCCGCACAGCGGCAAGGTCTCCTGGGAGCAGTTCTACGACCACGTGCGCCGGGTAGGGCCCGAGCACTCGGTCCTGTCCAGCGACCTGGGGCAGCCGTTCAACCCGCCGGTCGAGGACGGGCTGGCGCTGCTCGCGGACGGCTTCCTCGCCAACGGGTTCTCCGAGGAGGACGTCCACACGATGGCGGTCGTCAACTCGCGCAGGCTCGCCGTCGTCACCGAGCCCTCCGGTGCCGAGCCCGTCCCGGCCGACGCCGAAGGGGTGCGCGCATGAGCGGCCGCCGGCTCCTGGTCGTCGGAGCGCACAGCGCCGACTTCGTCTGGCGGGCCTCAGGGGTGATCGCCAAGAACTCCGCCGCCGGTGGCACGTCCGTCGTCGTCGCTCTCTCGTACGGCGAGCGCGGCGAGTCCGGGGAGCTCTGGAAGGAGGAGGGGCAGACCGAGGAGAAGGTCAAGGCGGTGCGGCACAAGGAGGCCGAGTCCGCGGCGGCCGCCGTCGGCGCGGAGCTGGTCGCGTTCGACCTCGGCGACTACCCGCTGCGTGTGGGACCCGACGCCGTGGACCGCCTCGCGGGCCTGATGCGCGACTTCGCGCCCCACGTCGTGCTCACCCACCCCGACAAGGACCCCTTCAACCCCGACCACCCCGTGGCCTACGCCGCCGCGGCGCAGGCGCGGCTGCTGACCTCTGGCGCCGGCGTCGAGTCCGGCTTCCGGACGGCGCCGCCCACCGAGCTCCTCGTGTTCGAGCCGCACCAGCCCGAGCTGTGCGGGTTCGTGCCCAGCGTCTTCGTCGACATCACCCCCGTCATGGACCGCAAGTCGGAGGCCATGTCCGCGATGGCGGCGCAGAGCTATCTGCGCGAGTACTACACCGAGCGCGCCGGTCACCGCGGCAACCATGCCCGCAAGGTGACGGGCAACAAGGCGATCCGCCAGGCCGAGGCGTTCCAGCGCCTGGTCCCGAACGTCGTGGAGGCACTGTGAGCGCGGACCTGAGCACGAACCTGAGCACGGCCCAGGGCACGGACGCGAGCGCCGGCCTCGGCGCGATCTGCCACGAGCTCGCCGGCGCCGGGGTCGCCACCGTGTACGAGGCAGCGGGCCGGCGGGGGATGGTCGACGTCGAGCTGCAGCAGCTCGTGCCCGGCACCCGCGTCGCCGGTCCCGCCCGGGTCGTGGCCTGCGCGCAGGACGACAACTTCGCGGTGCACCGGGCGATCTCGGTGCTCGAGCCCGGTGAGGTGCTCGTCCTGGCCATGCCCGAGCCCCGGCCCGTCGGGCTCGTCGGTGACCTGCTCGTCACCCAGGCGAAGGTGCACGGCGCCGCCGCCGTGCTGGTCGACGCCGCCGTGCGCGACGTGGACGACGTCCGTGAGCTCGGCCTGCCCGTGTGGACCCGGTGGGTGCGTGTCCGCGGCGCGCGCCGCACCGATCCGGGTGAGCTCGATGTCCCCGTGGAGATCGGTGGGCAGTCGGTCCGGCCGGGCGACGTCGTCGTGCTGGACCGGGACGGCGCCGTCGTCGTGCCGCAGGAGGACCTGGCGGACGTGCTGGCGGCGACCCGCGCGCGGCTGGCCCGCGAGGCGGGCATGCGTGAACGGCTCCTCGCGGGCGAGCTCAGCTACGACATCCACGGACTGCGTGACACAGACCGGCAGGACGACACAGAGAGGAACCGGAGATGAGTGCCTCCACCATCGTGCACCCGGCAGGCCAGGGGACCGACGCCGACGGCGTGCTGGAGGTCCGTGACCTCGCCAAGCACTTCCCCAAGGGCGACCAGGACCTGGTGGCGCTGCGCGAGTTCAGCATCACCGTGCGGCCGGGCCAGTTCCTCGTGCTCCTGGGCCGCAGCGGCTGCGGCAAGTCCACGCTGCTGAACCTGATGGCCGGCCTCACCCGGCCGACGTCGGGCCAGATCCTCTACCGGGGCACCGCGCTGAGCGGGCCTAGCACCGAGATCGGCTACCTGACCCAGCACGACACGCTCATGCCGTGGCGGGACGTCACCCGCAACGTCGAGATGCCGCGCGAGCTGCGCGGCGAGGGCAAGCGGTCGCGGCGCGAGGAGGCGCAGCGGCTGATCGAGCTGGTCGGCCTCGGGGGCTTCGAGCACCACTTCCCGCGGGAGCTGTCGGGCGGTATGCGACGGCGGGCGAGCCTGGCCCGGATGCTCGCCGCCGACCCGGAGACCCTGCTCCTCGACGAGCCGTTCGGCGCGCTCGACGCCCAGCTACGGACCGAGCTGCAGGGCGAGCTGCTGCGGCTGTGGCAGGGGACCGGTCGCACCGTCGTCTTCGTCACCCACGACATCGAGGAGGCGCTGCTGCTCGCCGACCGCGTGGTGGTGCTGGGCCCCGTCGGGTCGGTGCTGCTCGACGTAGACGTCGACCTGCAGCGCCCGCGCGATCCCGACGAGGTGCGGGTCGATCCCCGGTTCGTCGCCCTGCACAAGAGCCTGTCCGTCGCACTGAAGGAGGGCGCCCGATGAGCGCCGCGACCACCACCGACGCCGGAACCGCGGGACCGGGATCCGCCGGACCGCTCCAGGTGCGGACCGCTCGTGGCTTCCGCGAGAAGCACGGCCGCAGGGCGACCGTCTGGGCGTGGCGGGCCGGCCTCCTGGTGGCGCTGGTCGCCGTCTGGCAGGTCCTGTCCGGTCCGGTGCTCGACCCGCAGTACGTGAGCTCGCCGCAGGGCATCTGGGAGCGGCTCGCCGGCTGGATCGCCGACGGCACGCTGTGGACCAACACGTGGATCACCATCCAGGAGATCGTGCTCGGGTTCCTGCTCGGCGCCGGAGCCGGCGCGGTCCTGGCCTACCTGATCGCGCCGATCCGGGTGGTCTGGACCATCCTCGACCCCTACGTCATGGCGCTGTACGCGATCCCGAAGGTCGCCCTCGCGCCGTTGTTCATCGTCTGGTTCGGCATCGGCACCGACATGAAGGTGCTGCTCGCGGCCGTGTCGGTGTTCTTCCTGGTCTTCATCAACACCGCCGCCGGCGTCCACCAGGTCGACTCGGCGCTCGTCGACGCGGTGCGGCTGATGAACGGCAGCCGGCGCGACGTCGCGCTCAAGGTGGTGCTGCCCGCGTCCATGACGGGGCTGCTCACCGGGCTGCGGGTGTCGATCCCGTACGCGCTGATCGGCGCCGTCATCGGGGAGCTGGTCGCGTCCAACCGCGGCCTCGGGTTCCTCATCAGCGACTCGTCCGCGAAGTTCGACACCGACGGGGTGTTCGCGACGCTGCTGGTCCTCTCGGTCATCGCCATGGTCCTCAACGGTCTGGTGGGCCTCATCGACGCCCGCACGAGCCGGTGGAAGCCGCTCGACACCTGACCGTGTCCTGTCCGTCCAGCTGTGCCAGCTCAAGGAGGAGCTCCGTGAACCCGCAACGCACCACCCCCGCCCGAATGGCAGGCGCCGCCGCCCTCGTCGCGATCAGCCTGGTCGCCGCCGCAGGCTGCGCCAACAAAGGAACCAGCGAGCCCGCCACGGGCGCCGATGCCATGACCCTGAACGTGGGGCAGATCAGCGACTCGGTGGCCTTCTTCCCGATCTTCGTCGCCGAGGACCAGGGTTTCTTCGAGGACGAAGGGCTCACCCTCGCCGAGCGGCCGCGCCTCGGGACCGGCGCCAAGCTGGCCGCGGCCCTTGAGTCGGACAGCATCGACATCGCCGGCGGCGTCATGACCGACGCCTACAACCTCTACCAGATCAACGACGGCGCCCGCGTCATCGGATCCCTCGTCAACGAGTACTACGTCGACGTCATCGCCGGTGCCGGCATCCCGGAATCGCTCGACGACGGGCCGCTCGAGGAGAAGGTCGCCGCGCTGGAGGGCAAGGCCATCGGCATCACCGGACCGGGCAGCGGCACCGAGGCCCTGGTCTCCTACCTGCTGGCACAGCAGGGCCTCGACACGGCCACCGACGTCACGCTCGTCAACCTGGGAGCCGACCCGTCGGCCGCGATCGGGGCGCTCAAGGCCGGACGGGTCGACGCCCTGTCGTTCTTCCAGCCGGTCGGTGAGCAGGCCGAGGCCACCGGCGTCGGCCGCATCTTCATCTCGCCCGCTCGCGGCGACGTGCCCGAGCTGGCGGACGCCGTGCACGGCGCGCTGTTCACCACCCAGGAGGTGATGGACCACAAGCCAGAGGCGACCGCGGCGTTCGTGCGGGGTATCGCCCGTGCCGAGGAGCTCATCAGCTCCGACGACGCCGCCGCGGCCGAGCTGCTGCAGAAGTACCAGTCGACCATGGACGCCGAGACGATCAAGCTCCTGGCCCCCGTGCTGCAGGACGCGATCGCGGACACCCCGGTGCCCGCCGAGAGCGGGTACGAGACGTCCGCCGCCTTCCACCAGGAGAGTGGGCTGATCCCCGACCCGCCGGCCTTCGCCGACCTGGTGCCCTCAGCGTGGATCGAGTCCGCGCTGCAGGACGAATAGGGCACTCATGCTGGAAGAATCCCCTTCAGAACGTGGAGCCGGACGCCGACTGCTGGACGGAGACCTTCGAACATGGCTGTGGACGCGGACATCAGGGCGCTGATCCTCGAGGGCGAGCTGGTACCAGGGCAGCGCCTCATCGAGTCGGAGCTCGTCGAGCGGTTCGCGGCCTCCCGGGCCGCCGTACGTGACGCGTTCGGCCGGCTCGAGGGGGAAGGCCTCGTCGAACGGGTGCAGAACCGCGGGGCCCGCGTACGCGTCATCCCGTTCGACGAGGCGATCGAGATCACCGAGGTCCGGCGGGCGCTGGAGTCGCTGTGCGCGGGCAAGGCCGCCGAGCACGTCACCGACGCGGAGATCGCCGAGCTCCGTGGCGTCGCCGGGCAGATGGACGCCGCCGCGACGAGCGGCGACGTCGGCGAGTACGCGATGCTGAACCGCCGCCTGCACGCCCGCATCCATGAGATCAGCGGTCAGCGCACCGCCCGGACCCTGATCGTCCGGCTCCGTGGCCAGCTCGTGCGGCACCAGTACCGGCTCGCGATGAAGCCGGGCCGGCCCGCCAAGTCGGTCAAGGAGCACATGGCGATCGTCGAGGCGATCTGCGGGCGCGACCGCGGGGCCGCCGAGGCGGCGATGGCCGCCCACATCGACAGCGTGCTCGAGGCGATGCGGGAGACCAACCGCACGGCGACGGAGGGGGCGGCCGCGGCGTCGTGACGCGGCCGTCGGTCGTGGCGCGGTCGTCGTCAGGACGGGGTGCGCGGGGCCGCGGTCGCCCACGTCTCGCCGTCCGGGGCGGTCAGCCGGATGGTCACGACGCCGTGCACGGCGACGTCGAGCACGCCGCCGGCCGAGCAGGTGCCCGCGTCCACGACGCACGACCCGAGCGTGACCTCGCGAGTGCCTGGTGCGGCGCCTGCTCCGTCGTCGGCCGCGGTGCCCGTGGCGACGGTGACCGTGACCGTGTAGCTCGGCGCAGTCCCGTCGCGAACCACCACGTACGCCCAGGACGGGTTGCCCTCGTAGAGGAAGACCGTGCCGACCGGCCGTGCCGGGCCCCCGGACTCCCCGTCGGTCGTGAGGTCGGCGGCCGCGAGGTAGCGGCCGTCCGCCGTGTCGAGCGTCGTGCGGTAGGCGGCGGCGAGGTCGCGGTCCGGTTCCGTGGCGACCCACACGCCCGTGCCGCCGACGCCGAGCAGCCCCACGCCCAGCGCCCCGGCGAGGACGGCCGTCCGCGCCCGGTGCCGCCGGAGGGCAGCCGGCCCGACGGGTGGGACGCGGCCGTCGGCCAGGGCGGGCGAGCCGGCCGGACGGGCGGACCCGTCGGACGTGAGCCGGGCGAGCACGCGGCCCTCGAAGCCTGCCGAGGGTTCGCGCTCCGGGACGAGCAGGAGCAGCTCGTCGGCCGCGGCGGCCAGCGACGCGAGGTCGTCCCGGCACCTCTCGCAGGTCGCGAGGTGCGCCAGCACCGTGCCGCGCGTGGTGCCGTCGGCGACGCCCAGCGCCACCTCGGTGAGCGCGTCCCGCAGCGCGGCGCACCGTCCGGTCGTCATGGCTTCTCGACCTCCCTCGTGCTCGCCAGCTCGTCACGCAGGTGCCGCAGCCCCAGGCGGATACGGGTCTTGGCCGTGCCCAGCGGTACACCGGTCCGTTCGGCGATCTCGGCACCGCTGAGCCCGAACACCGCGGCGAGCACGACCGCCGTCGCCTGGTCGCGTGATACCCGGGCGAGGGCGGCGTTCACGGTGGTGCCGGTCGCAACGCGTTCGGCGAGGCGGTCGGGGTCGGCGATCGTCTCCACCATGACCACGGGGTCGACGGGGACGTCACGCCGCACGCGCAGCACGTCGATCGCGGCATGCCGGGCGATCGCGAGGAGCCATGTCGTGGCGCGGCCACGGCGCGGGTCGAACGCGTCGGCGTGCCGCCACGCGCGCACGAAGGTCTCCTGCGCCACCTCCTCCGCGACGGCGGGGATGCCCACCACGAAGAGCGCGAGCCCGTACACCCGCGCCTGGTGGCGGCGCACGAAGACGGCGGCCGCGTCCGCGTCGTCCGCGGCCATCCCGGCGAGGAGTGCCTCGTCCGATGCCGTCATGTCCTTTCCTACGTACACGGACCGCTCGTGGATCTCGCCGTTCGCGGATCGGGCCGTCGGCCGAGAGATCCGTCCGGGGGCCACGCCACGTAAGGACCTGTGACGGAAGCCCACGAGGACGACCGGAAAGAGGAGGAACCATGTTCAGACTACGGGGGCGCGGACCACGAGGAGCGAGGCTCGTCGCCGGAGCGGCACTGACCGTGCTGCTCGCAGCGGCTTGTGGCGGGGAAGGCGGTGGCACGGGTGGCACCGGTGGCGGCTACGGCGGTGGGGCAGGCAGTGGCGGCGACGCGGAGGCGGGCGGCATGACCCTCGAGATCACGTCGCCGCAGGACGGCGACACCGTCGAGGTGCCGTTCGCCGTCGAGCTCGCCTCCAGCGAGGAGCTCGGCCCGACGGACTCCGGCGCCCACCACGTCCACGTCTTCTTCGACGGCGACGACCAGGAGTACCAGGTGGTCGAGAGCGACAGCGTCGAGATCGCCGACCTGCCGGAGGGCGAGCACGTGGTCAACGCGTCGCTGCGCAACGCCGACCACTCGCCCGCCGGGGTGGAGACCGAGGTGACCGTGACAGTCGGAGCCGGCGGCGCGGGGAGCGACACGGGCAGCGACTCCGGCACCAGCGATGGGTACTGACCCGGCGGGCACCGTCGAGCGCAACGGACGGCCTGCCCGCTGGTTCCACGCCGGCGTCTACGTGACGGTCATCGTGCTCCTGGCCACGGGGTGGTGGCTGCAGCTGGGCCAGGAGGGCAGGCCGAGCGTGCTCGCGAGAGCCACGGGGGCCTCCGACGCGGAGCTGCACACCGTCACCGGCTGGGTCCTCGCGGGGCTGACGGCGCTGGCCGCCGTCGTCGGCGCGCGGGGGTGGCGCACCTTCTGGCGGGAGTCCGTCCGGTTCCACCGCGGTGACGCCGCCTGGTTCCGGCGCTGGCCGGCCGCGATCTTCACCGGGCGGTTCGGGTGGCACGAGGGCCGGTTCGACCCCGGGCAGCGCATCGCCAACCTGGTGCTCGTCGTGACGCTGCTCGCCCTCGTCGTCTCGGGGGTCGGGCTGGCGCTCGTCAGCGGAGGCCCGGCCTTCGTCTGGTTCCTGCTGGTGCACCGGTGGGCGACGTACGTGGTGACCCCCGTCGTCGTCGGCCACGTGATCATCGCCTCGGGGATCCTGCCCGGCTACCGCGGCGTCTGGCGAGCCATGCACCTGGGCGGCCACCTCCGCCGCACGGATGCCACACGCGTCTGGCCGGCCTGGACCGACCGCCACCCTCGTTGAGTGCAGGATCTCGCCCTTCCCGACTCGTCAGAAGGGCGAAGATCCCGCACTCGGCCGGCTACTCGACCAGCTTGCCCTCCGTCGAGACCTCCTGCGCCTCGATCAGGGCTGCGATCTCCTCAGGGACCCCCGGGATCGCCTCACGGACCACTCCCGTTCGCGGCGACCAGACCAGGTTCACCTGCAGTGCCGGGTCGAGGTCCGGGTAGTCCGAGCGGTTGTGGCACCCCCGGGTCTCGCGGCGCTCGCGGGCGGCCTCCAGCGTGGCGCGCGCGGCGATGAGCGACGCCTTGAGGTCGAAGGCGTGCGCCAGGTCCTGGAACCCGGCGATGTCCGGGTGGATACCGACCTCCTTGGCGCGCACCTCGATCTCGTCCAGCTCCCGCAGGCCAGCGGTCAGCCCCTGCTCGTCCCGGACGACGCCGGCGTGCTCGGTCATCGTGTCGCGTACCGCACGCTGCAGGGCGCGCACGTTCTCGTGCCCGTCGGCGGTCAGCAGGTCGGCGATCTCGGCGCGGGCCTCGGCCTCGGCGTCGTGCGAACGACGCTGCGCCTCCAGGCCGGCGGAGTAGGCGGCGGCGGCCCGGCCGACGATGCGGCCGAACACCAGCAGCTCGATCAGGGAGTTGCCGCCGAGCCGGTTGGCGCCGTGCAGGCCGCTGGACGCCTCGCCGATCGCGTAGAGACCGTCGACCTCGGTGCTGTGGTCGTCCGGCCGCACCCACACCCCGCCCATGGAGTAGTGGGCGGTGGGGGCGATCTCGATGGGCTCTGCGGTGATGTCGAGCATCTGCAGCTCCAGCATCGTCTGGTAGACGCGCGGCAGGCGGGTCATGATCGTCTCGCGGGGCAGGTGCGAGACGTCGAGCCAGACGCCGCCGTTCTCGGTCCCCCGTCCCTCCTTGATCTCGGTGTACGCGGCCAGGGCCACGCGGTCGCGGGTGGACAGCTCCATCCGCTCGGGGTCGTAGTTCTTCATGAACCGCTCGCCCAGGGCGTTGCGCAGGATGCCGCCCTCGCCGCGCGCCGCCTCGGAGATCAGGGTCCCGGCGGCGTTCTCCGGTTCGATGATGCCGGACGGGTGGAACTGGACCAGCTCCGGGTCGCGCAGGCGCGCGCCGGCCTCGACGGCGAGCCGGAACGAGTCCCCGGTGTTCTCGTCGCGCCGGGACGACGTGCGCCGCCAGATCCGGTTGTGGCCGCCTGCCGCGAGGATCACGGCGTCGGCGTGGATCAGGTAGGGCGTCCCGTCGGTCAGGTCGAACCCGTAGGCGCCGAACACCGCGCCGTCGTGGGTGAGGATCCGGGTGACGTAGACCGAGTCGAGGACCGGGATGTCGAGCTGTACCGCCCGGTTGACCAGCGAGCGCTGGATCTCCAGGCCGGTGTAGTCGCCGGCGAACGCGGTGCGCCGGTACGTGTGCGCGCCGAAGAACCGCTGCGAGATGCGCCCGTCGTCCTCCCGGGCGAAGGCCATGCCGTACCGCTCGAGGTCGGCGATGCCCTGTGCTGCCCCCTTGGCGACGATCTCCGCCGTGTGCGGGTTGGCCAGGAAGTAGCTCTCCTTGATGGTGTCGGCGGCGTGCTGCTGCCAGCTGTCCTCCGCGTCCATCGTGCCGAGCGCGGCGTTGATGCCTCCCGCCGCGAGCGAGGTGTGGGTGTCCATGCGCGGACGCTTGCCGAGGGCCAGCACGTCGACACCCTGTTCTGCGAGCTCGATCGCGGCGCGAAGCCCCGACCCGCCCGTCCCGATGACCAGCACTGTCGTTGAGATCCGACGTTCGGTGGTGTTCATACTCAATCCGACCACCGGCGGCCGCGATTCGTGACAGGTTCAGGCTGTGAGGATTCTCAACATGTGAGATGGGTCATCAGGTGGTCAGCAGTGGATCTCGGCGAGCGCTGTGAACACCACGCGGTTCAGGTGGAACGCGTGGTGTGCCTCCGCGAGCGTGGTGGCCACCTCGTCGCCGTCCAGGTCGAGGCCGTCGAGCTCGTTGCGGTACGCGTCCTTGAACACCTTGAGCTTCGGGATGTCCGGGAACGTGTAGAAGGCCACCCCGTCGCCGTCCAGGTCGTAGTGCTGCTTCATCATGCGCTTCACGATCTGGCCGCCCGACAGGTCGCCCAGATAGCGGGTGTACGAGTGCGCGGCATAGTGCGGCAGGCTGCCGCTGACCTCGCGCACCCGGTCCGCGTACTCTCTCGTCGCGGGCAGGATCCGGATCTCCTCGCGCCAGGACGGCCCGTACAGGAAGGCCAGGTCCCGCTCGATCGCGGGGACCCGCGTGAGCTCGTTGAAGACGAGGCCGGCGCCTCGTTCGTCGTCGCGCACGGCCGCGCTCGCCGCTTCGAGCGCCTCGTAGACCACGAGCAGCTGGGCCGAGAGGTCGGCATAGGCGGCCCGGTCCAGCGCGCCGGACATGAGCTGTTCGATGAAGTCTTCGGAGTTGGCGGCGCCATGGTCGGCGCGCGTGCCCTCGCGAAGCAGGGCGGACAGCGGCAGGTCTTCCTCGACGGCCAGGCTCATGAACTCTCCTCCGACGCGGGGGCAACGTGCTGACAATGTGTCATCACGTGGCGAGCATAGCAACAAGGTAAGGCGAACCTAACCCCTCGTTGTGGACCGACGGGCCTCGACGTCCTACCGTCGGCCCATGCCTGCTCCACAGCCTGCCGCGGCCCGGTCCGCACTGCCCGCACCGGTCTTCGTCGACGTCGGTGAGGCCGACGGTGCCCGCGTCGCCACCTACGTGCTCGAGCCGACGGACGGGACCTCGGCCGGCGACGTCGTGCTCTGCCACGGCACCCCGTGGTCCGCACGTGTCTGGGCGCCGGTGGCGCGTGCGCTGAGCCGTGACCACCGCGTGTTCCTGTGGGACATGCCCGGATACGGTGCATCGCCGAAGGACCTGGCGTGCCCGGTCGATCTCGTCGCCCAGCGACAGCGGCTCGCGGCGCTGCTGCGGCACTGGTCGCTGGACCGGCCCCACGTGGTGGCCCACGACATCGGGGGAGCCGTAGCGCTGGGCGCGCACCTCCTTCAGGACGTCGAGGTCGCGAGCCTGTTCCTGCTCGACATCGTGACGCTCGACCCGTGGGGGTCGCCGTTCTTCCGTCTCGTGGCCGAGAACGAGCCGGTCTTCGCCGCGGTGCCCGGCCCGCTGCACGCGGCCCTCGTCCGGGAGTACATCGCGGGCGCCGCCAACCATCACCTGCCCGACGACGCGGTCGAGGCGCTCGCCCAGCCCTGGCTCGACGAGGCCGGGCAGGCCGCCTTCTACCGGCAGATCGCCCAGCTCTCGCCCACCCACACGGCACCGATCGCGGACCTGCTCGACCAGGTGCGCTGCCCGGTCCGCATCGGCTGGGGCGTCGCCGACCCCTGGATCCCGTTCGAGCAGGCCGCGCGGCTCGCGACGGCGCTCCCCGGCGACCCCGAGGTCGTGGCGTTCGCGGGGCGCGGCCACCTGACGCCGCTGGAGGACGCCGACGCCGTCGGGCAGGCGGTGCGGCAATGGCTCGACGCCGGCAGATGAGGGAAACGGGCTGGCGGGCGCCCCGCCGTCGGGCATAACGTTGGTGTCGGCGAGCGTGAGGCGTGACGACCCTCGGCCCGGACGACCGGGCGAGCGCCCCGCCCGCGCGTGCGGCGTTCCGACGAGAGGCCGGGGTCTCCCGGCGAAGGAGTGGTGGCACAGCGACCTAGCCCCCGCCCGCTCCTCCAGGGCCTTCGCTCTCTGGAGGACTGATGAGACCACCCTTGCCATACCCGAGCACCCCGTCGAGCACGTCCGCCGAGACGCCTTCGAGCGTGCCGGTCCGTACCCTCGCCGGTGATCTGCCCACCGCCCCGCCCGGATCGGTCGTGCGGCTGCAGGGCTGGGTCCACCGTCGTCGCGAGCTGGCGACCGTGACGTTCCTCGTGCTGCGCGACCGCACTGGCCTTGCCCAGGTGGTGGTGCGCTCAGGCGTGTCGCGGCAGGTGCCACCGGAGGAGACCACCGTGGAGGTGACCGGAACGGTCACCGCCAACCCGCAGGCCCCCGGCGGTGTGGAGATCACGGAGCCCGCGGTCACCCCGCTCACGGACGCCGCGGAGACCCCGCCGGTCGAGCTCTGGCGGCCCGCCCTGACGGCCGCCCTGCCGACGCTGCTCGACCATGCGGCGGTCGCCTGGCGGCACCCCGCGCAGAAGGCGCGCTGGGAGGTCGCGGCGGCGAGCCTGCGCGGCTTCCGCGCGACGCTGGACGCGACCGGCTTCACGGAGGTCTGCACGCCCAAGCTCGTTGGCACGGCCACCGAGTCCGGGGCGAACGTGTTCGCCGTCGACTACTTCGGCCGGCCCGCTTACCTGGCGCAGTCGCCGCAGCTCTACAAGCAGCAGATGGTCGGCGTCTTCGAGCGGGTCTACGAGGTGGGACCGGTCTTTCGGGCCGAACTGCACGACACGGTGCGGCACCTGGCGGAGTACCGCTCCCTCGACGTCGAGCTCGGCTTCGTGCGCGACCATCGCGACGTGCTGGCGGTACTGCGCGACGTCCTCGCCGGCATGACCGACGCCGTACGCGGCTCGGGGGCCGCCGAACGGCTCGGCCTCGAGGTGCCGGAGGTCCCGGCGGCGTTTCCCGTGATCCACTTCGCCGACGCCCTGGCGCTGGTCGGGGCGCCCGCCGACGAGCCGGACCTCGCACCCGAGCACGAGCGTGCCCTCGGGGAGTGGGCGATGGCCGAGCACGGCTCGGACTTCGTGGCCGTCGAGGGCTACCCCATGGCGAAGCGGCCGTTCTACACCCACCCGGAGACGGGCTCGGCCCCCGGGGGAGCGCGGTGGAGCAACAGCTTCGACCTGCTGTTCCGCGGGCTCGAGCTGGTCACGGGCGGGCAGCGCCTGCACCGGTACGCCGACTACGTCGCGGCGATCGAGGCGCGTGGCGAGGACCCGGCGACGTACGCGTCGTACCTGGCGGCCTTCCGGCACGGCATGCCGCCGCACGGCGGGTTCGCGATCGGCCTGGAGCGCTGGGTGGCGCGCCTCGTCGGGGCGGCGAACCTCCGCGAGGTGACGCCCTTCCCGAGGGACCTGCACCGGCTCGCTCCGTAGGACCTCTGACCTGCCGAGAACAAGTGGTCCGGCCATGGGGGCCGGCACTGTCAGCGGGTGCCGCTAACTTGTGGCGCGTGCCGCTGATGCGGCGCGTCACAGGGGCGAGCTGTGCCCGCGTGACCTACGGCTGGGTGAGGGGCGAGATGCTGCAGGAACTGGTGGACCGGGTCGGGGGCGGCGACGGTGTCGCGAGTGCGGTGCAGGACGCGCTGGCACCGCTGAAGCTGCTGAGCACCGGGCTGTACGCCGACGCAGTCGGCTACGTGCTGCAGGGCGCGACGCCGGAGGTGCTCACCGCGGTGGCGTCCGCCAGTACCGACACCATCGACCGGCTGCTCGACCAGCCCGGACTCGCCACCGCCTACTCGCACTGGGTCTCGCCCGACGACGTCCGGCAGGGGGACGCCGTGCACAAGGACTGGACGACGGAGTCGGGCGCCCGGGCACGCCGGCGTCTCTACGCCGACGCCGACGTCGCCACGATCGTGCGGTTCGCGCGCCTGCTGGCGCAGGCCTGCGACACCGTCGAGATCCCCGGTGTGCCGGAGTGGCTCTCCCTCCTGGTGCACGACACGGCCGTCGTCAGCTCGATGAGGCGCACCCGCTCGGCCGTCACGAACGAGGCCGTGTCGGCGCGCTGGACCCCGACGGCACTCGAGGGGGCCGCGATCGAGGGCGGGGTGCCGTCCGCCGACGCCGTGCGCACCGTGCTCCTGGCTGTCGTGCACCGGTCGACGAAAACCCGACCCGAGCGCACGGCTGCCCGGCTGGCGCTCTCCAGGACACCGGCCTTCGACGAGTACGCGGCCCAGCACGTCGCGGTGCTCGTCGAGATCATCCCCAGCCTGAACGCCGAGAGCAAGACAGAGGTGCTCGACTGGATCGGGAAGCGCACCGAGACCGGTGGTCTTGCGCCGACCGTCGCGGAGCTCGCGGTCGACACCGCCAAGGGTGTGCGGATCGCCGCGCTCGAGCGCCTCGCCGGCCTCCCGGCCACCCGACAGGTGGCGCTGCTCGAGCCCTATCTGACCACGGTGCCGACAGGCAGGCTCAACGAGGCGGTGACACGTCTGGCCGCGCTCGCCGGAGGGATCGACGCGTGCGAGGCGGCGCTCGCGTCGCTGCGTGACCAGGACGGGAAGGTAGCGAGCGGGAAGAACGCGCACGTCACGCTGCTGGACCAGACGATCGAGCGGTCCAGCGCGCTGGAGTCCCCCGCGCAGGACGTCGCCATCGAGCTTCCGGCGTGGGAGCCGCTGGCCGACGTCGTGCCGGACGACGTGCTCAAGCGGGTACGGACCGTCGTCGAGACGGCGACCGCTGAGACACGTGCCCGCCTCGCGGAGATCCAGGAGCGGGAGCCGGACGGCTCGAAGGACCGGGCGCTGCAGGCCGTTCGGTACGACCTCGCCCGGCTGGAGGAGATCACCGAGAAGGACTTCGAGACGCTCTCGGCCACGCTCGCCGGGGACGAGCCGCTCCGCAGCGCGGGGAGATATGGGGTGTCGCCCCTGCTCCGTTGGCTGACCGGTAGTCGCAACTACCCGTTCGGCGAGCACGACCTGATGCTCCGCATCCGGCTGCACGTACCGGTCGAGATGAGCCGCCGCGGTTGGCGTCACAACCTGCTGTGGTGGTTGCACGGCCACCTGGGCGAGCTCACCGACCTGCGCCAGCTCCAGGACGCCCTGGAACGCGTAGGCGTCGAGGACGCCGAGAAGTTCATCGCTGACGTGGTCCTGGACAGCGGGTGGGGGCCCGAGGACATCTCGACGGCCGTGTCGTGGCCGTGGTTCGCCGAGCGGCCGCTGGTCCTGGAGCGTGCCCTGCGGGGCACGGAGGCCGGCGGCGACCGCACCGCCAGGGCGCTGCGGATCTTTCACCGCTTCCCCGCGGTGCCGCCGCTCCTGCTGCCGAGCGTCACCGCGCTCGCCCTCGGCGCAGGCAAGACCCACCGCCGCGCCGCCCAGGAGGTGCTGGAGGCACACGCAGACGTGCGGTCCGTGGCGCAGCAGGCGCTCGCGGACCCGAAGGCCGAGATCCGGGCCGCGGCCGCCGCGTGGCTGGCGCGCATCGGTGACACCGCCGCGGTACCTGCCCTGCGTGCCGCGCTGACGAAGGAGCGTCGCGAGGCGGCACGTGCCGCGCTGCTCACGGCGCTGGAGGCGCTGGGCGACGACATCTCCGCCGACCTCGCCCCGGAGACCCTGCGGGCCGAGGCGGCCAAGGGCCTGGCGGGCAAGGTACCGGCGAGTCTCGGCTGGTTCCCGTTCGAGCAGCTGCCCGAGGTGCGCTGGGCGGCAGCCGGCCATGGCCAGGGCGGTGCCGACGAGCAGGGCGCCGTCGTGCCGCGCGACGTCGTCCGCTGGTGGGTGGTCCTGGCGACCAAGCTGAAGGTACCCAGCGGAGACGGGCAGATCGCCCGGTATGTCGGGCTGCTGGACGCGGCCTCGCAGGCTGCGCTCGGTTCGTTCGTCCTGCGCGCGTGGGTGGCTCAGGACACCCGTGGGCACCAGGCCACCTGCCTCGGCTCAGCCACCACGGAGAAGGGCCTGCTCGCGCTGACGGTCGGCATGCCAGGGGCCGAGCTCGCCAGGACCGCGCAGCACTACCTCGCCACGCACAAGGGCCGCCGGGCGCAGGCCGAGTACCTGGTCCGGGCGCTGGCCGCCAACGGGGACAGGGCAGCGGTGCGGCAGCTGCTCGCGGTGTCACGCCGGTTCATGCAGTGCAGTGTCCAGGAGACCGCGACCGCACTCGCCGAGGACATCGCCGACCGCAACGGCTGGGACGCGGACCAGCTCGCCGACCGTACGGTGCGGACTGCCGGATTCGACGACGACGGCATCCTGCGCCTCGACCTCGGCTCGCCCGACGGCGACCGCGTGGTCACCGGGCGCATCTCCGACACCTTCACGCTCGAGCTGCGCGATCCGGCGGGCAAGGTGGTCAAGGCGCTGCCGGCCCGGCGCGTGTCCGACGGCGCCGAGGTCTATGCCGAGGCGAAGCGCCAGCTCAAGGAGTCGCGTGCGGAGCTTGAGGCCGTCGTGGCGCTCCAGACGCAGCGCTTCACCGAGGCCATGGTCACCGGCCGCACGTGGAGCTTCGCCGACTGGCGCGAGCTCGTGCTGGGACACCCGCTGATGTCGCGCCTCGCCGCACGCCTGGTGTGGGCGGCCGAGCCGCCGGAGGCTGCGGTCTCGGGTGGGGACCTGGGTACGGGCCTGGGCGCGGAGCCGGGCACGGAGCCGGGCACGGAGCCGGGCACGGACTCGGGCGCTGTGACGTTCCGCCCGGGCGACGGGGGCGCGCTGATCGGCGTCGACGGCAAGGACGTCACCCTCCCCGACGACGCGCGAGTGTCGCTCGTGCACGCGGCAACCCTCAGGGACGACGACGCCTCGGGTGCGCCGGCCTGGCACGGCCACCTCGCCGACCACGAGATCACACCGCTGTTCGACCAGGGCCTGGGCGCCCAGGCCGCGGCGGCGTCCGACCTGCTGCCCGATCTGTGGGAGAAGAAGAGTTAGCACTGAGCCCCGCAGGATGGTCGCCGACTGACCGGCCGCATCGCGGTGCCGGCCGGCCGACGCCCGGTGTCAGTGGCGCACGGCAGACTGAGCCCATGCACACGGTGGTCTCGGAAGAGGGGTCGGGCATCGGTCTGCGACCGGTGTCCGACCCGGGTGCGCCGGCGGGGGAGCAACGCGTCGTCGAGGCATCCGCGCTGGCTCGCGAGGCGGCCGCGGACGAGGCGTCGCACACCCGCTGGACCTGGGACGACACGAACAGCTGGTACCCGGCGCTCCTCGCCGACGGCGTCCGGGTCGACCGGGCGCACGACCTGCGGCTGGCGCACGCGGTCCTGCGCGCCTCGGTCCTGGCGGCACGCACCGCACTCGCCGAGGCAGGCCCAACGGCATGGGACCGCCTCGCGCCCGTCCCACCCCCGGGCGGCCCGACGGCGGCCGCGCTGCTCCGCCCCGATCGCCACCCCGGCTCCGAGCCGCTCTTCGACCTCGGCGAGATCACCGCACCGGCGCGTGCTTCCGACGAGGGCCGCGGCACCACCGACAGGCCCCTCGACACGGGGAACCACCTCGATCCTGCCGCCGAGCTGACCGCACAGCTGCTCGCGATCAAGGACAGCACCGACCCCGGCCGCCTCCGGCTCCTGCTCGCGGCGGAGTCGGCGGGGGCGCTCGCGGCCGCCGAGATGCATCACGCCGGGCTTCCCTGGCGCGGCGACATCCACGACGAGATCCTCACCGAGGCGCTGGGCCCGCGGCCCCGGCCTGGCGCCAGGCCGGCGAAGCTCGAAGACCTCGCCAACCGGATCCGGGATGCCATCGACGCCCCGCCGACGCTCAACCCCGACTCCCATCCCGACCTGCTGCGTGCCATGGAGTACGCGGGAGTGGGTGCGCGGAGCCTGCGCAAGTGGGAGCTGGAGAAGCTCGACCACCCCGTGATCGCCCCGCTCCTGGAGTACAAGGGGCTCTACCGTCTCTACACGGCGAACGGCTGGAACTGGCTCGACACCTGGGCGCCGGACGGCCGGTTCCGGATGGAGTACGTGGTGGGCGGCGTCGTGACCGGCCGATGGGCGAGCACGGGAGGCGGTGCACTGCAGCTGCCCCACAACGTCCGGCGGGCGGTCGCCGCGGATCCGGGCTGGACCTTCGTCGTCGCCGACGCGGCGCAGCTCGAGCCACGGGTGCTGGCCGCCCTGGCCCGTGACGAGCGCATGGCCGCTGCGGGACGCACCAAGGACGGCGCCAGCACCGACATGTACGCCGGCATCGTCTCGGCCGGCGTCGTCGACTCCCGCGAGCACGCGAAGCTCGGCATGCTCGGCGCCATGTACGGGGGCACCACGGGGGTCAGCGCACAGGTGCTGCCGCGGCTCGCGCGCGCTTTCCCGCAGGCGATCGACCTCGTCGAGCGGGCCGCGCGCGCCGGGGAGCGTGGTGAGAAGGTCTCCACCCGGCTGGGCCGCAGCTCGCCGCTGCCGGGCGACTCCTGGGCCGCGGTGCAGGGCTCCGCGTTCGACGAGGACGCCGGGGCGGACGTCCAGTCGCGCGCCCGCAGCCAGACCCGCTCGTGGGGGCGGTTCACCCGGAACTTCGTCGTCCAGGGGACCGCCGCGGAGTGGGCGCTGTGCTGGATCGCGTCCATCCGCCGTCGGCTCTGGGCGCTGGGCGAGCTCTCCACCGGCTCCCCGCCGGGCCTGGCCCCTGCGCCGTTCGACCGTCGTCCGCACCTGGTGTTCTTCCTGCACGACGAGGTGGTGGTGCATGCCCCGGCAGCACTCGCCGAGGCCGTGTCCCACGAGGTGCGCGCTGCCGCCGACGAGGCCGGGCGCCTGCTCTTCGGCGACTTCCCGGTGGACTTCCCGCTCAGTGTCGCCGTGACGGAGAGCTACGCGGACGCCAAGGACTGAGCGTCCAGCACCGCCCTGAGCGAGGCCTCCAGGATGTCCACCCCGGCATGCAGGTCGTCCTCGCTGATCGTGAGGGGCGGTGCGATGCGGAAGATGCCGCCCATGCCCGGCAGCTGCACGATGTTCATGTGCAGGCCCCGGTCCAGGCAGGCCGAGGTGACGGCGTTGCCCAGCGCGTCGGCGGGCGCCTTGCTCCGCTTGTCCCGCACCAGCTCGATGCCCTGGAGCAGGCCTCGGCCGCGTACGTCGCCGACCACGTCGTACCGGTCGCGGAGCGCTTCCAGCCGGCCGGTGAGCTGCTCGCCCAGCGTCGCGGCGCGGGCCACGAGCCGCTCCCGCTCGATGACGTCCAGCACGGTCAGCCCGACCGCAGCAGCCAGCGGGTCCGAGACGTGCGTCGTGTAGAAGAGGAATCCCCGGTCGTGGCAGACCTCCTCGATGTCCGCGGACGTGACGACGGCCGCGACGGGCAGCCCGGCGCCGAGGGTCTTCGACAGCGTCAGGATGTCCGGGATGACGCCGTCCCGCTCGAACGCGTACATGTCGCCGGTACGGCCGAGGCCGGTCTGCGCCTCGTCGAGGACGAGCAGCATCCCGCGCTCCTCGCACATCTCCTTGAGCCGCCGGAGGTACCCGGTCGGCAGCTCGATGATCCCGCCCGAGGACAGGATCGGCTCGACGAGGCAGGCGGCGAGGCTGCCGGCGGACTGCTGGTCGACGAGCGCGAAGCCGTAGGCCAGCTCCGCCTCCCAGTCGTAGGACCCGTCGGGCGACCGGAACGGCGACCGGTAGGCGTTCGGGGAGGGGAGGGCGAGGTTGCCCGGCGTGGGCGGACCGTAGCCGCGCCGTCCGGCGGAGAAGGTGGCGGAGGCCGCACCCTGGGTCATGCCGTGCCACGAGCGGTCGAACGAGACGATCTCGTAGCGGCCCGTGCGGAGCTTGGCCATCTTGATCGCAGCCTCGTTGGCCTCGGCCCCGGTGCTCAGCAGCATGGTCTTGCCCAGCGGGGCCGGCAGCGTCCCGGCGAGCCGTCCGGCCAGCCCCAGCACCGGGGCGCTGAGCATGCCGCTGAAGAGGTGGTCCAGCGACGCGACGGCCGACGAGACCGTCGACACGATGTCCGGGTGCGCGTGGCCGAGGATGGAGCTCATCTGCCCCGACGTGAAGTCGAGGATCGGTGTCCCGTCGCTGTCGTAGACGTACGAGCCGGAGGCCCGCTCGATGACCCGCGGGGTGAAGCTCGGTCCGTAACGGATCAGGAGCCGGTCGGCATCGTCCCAGAACGTCGTATCCATGGTCGTCCTTCCACGCGGAGCCGATCAAGACAGGCCTATCCTCGACCGCGCCGATCAGTCAGGACAAGCACACAAAAGCGAGCGACCGTTCGCCAATGCCTTACGGTCGCGTCTGCCCTACGGTCGAGGTCATGCTCAACCCACGACGGCTCGAGATCCTGCGCGCGGTCCTGGCTGCCGGATCGATCAACGGGGCGGCCCGGAACCTCAGCTACTCGCCCGCCACGATCAGCCAGCACATGGCCGCGCTCGCGCGGGAGACCGGGCTCGTCCTGTTCGAGAAACAGGGCCGCGGGATCGCGGCGACCGACGCCGCCCGGGAGCTGGCCGACCAGGCGCAGGCGCTCCTGGCCGACTTCGGTCGCCTCGAACGGGCGGTGGCGGACCTCCGGGGCGGTCAGGGACAGCACCTGGCCATCGCCTGCTTCGCCTCGGCCGCCGAGCAGTGGATGCCTGCGGTGGTGCGCGCCGTGCGGCGGCTCCAGCCGAACCTCACCGTCGAGATCAGCCTCAACGAACCGGTCGACGGCCGCGGGCGCCGGCGACCCGATCTCGACCTCCGCACCGAGCCGGCCGACGGCGCCGGTATCCGTCTCGACGGCTATGCGCGTCATGAGCTCGTCGTCGAGGAGCTCGTCGCCGTGCTCCCGGCGTCGCACCCGCTGGCCGGCGTGCCAGAGGTCAGCCTCCGCGACCTGGCAGAACAGCCCTGGGTCGACCATGACATCTATGACAGCCCGATCGGGCGCATCGTCCTGAGCGCCTGCAGCGCTGCCGGGTTCGCCCCGCGCTATGCCGCCCGGCTCGACGACCACCGGGCGGCGCTCCGGCTCGTGGCCGCGGGCATCGGAGTCACGGTGCTACCGCGGCTGGCCGTGCCGGACGACTCCCCGGGGCTCGTCGCGAAGCCTCTGGTTCGCCCGGGCGTCTCGCGCCGCATCGTCGTCCACGCCGGCCAGGACCGGCGTCGGGCAGCGCTCGTCGCGTGCGCCGTGGAGCAGCTGCGCGCCAGCGCCGGCGAGACCAGCACCGGCGAGACCAGCACCGTCGTGTAGGTCCGGCAGCTCAGTCCGCCAGCAGCCCGACCGTCGCGGTGACGACCTGCGCCGAGCGCAGCGCCGCGTCGTCGACGTGCGTGAGGAACTCGGTGCCGTCGGGCGCGCACAGGTCGGAGACCGCCCGCACCGACACGAACCGGGCGCCGAAGCCGTGGCACAGCTGAGCCAGCGCCGCGGACTCCATGTCGACGGCGAGGATGTCGGGGAAGTCCGCGCGGAGCCGCAGGGCCAGGTCGGTGGTGGCGAACTTCTCGCCGGAACCGATGGTGCCCTCGCGCAGCGCCGGACGGTCCTGACCGCCTGCGGGCTCGCGCGCCTCGACGTCAGCAGCGGCCCGCCGGACGGCGTCGGCGAGCACGGGGTCGGCGTCGTACGCCTCGGGCATGCCGGGGACCTGGCCGAGCACGTACCCGAAGGCGCGGGCGTCGGCGTCCGCGTTGACGAGGCGGACGCCGAGCACGACGTCGCCCACCGCTACGTCCTTCGCGAGCCCGCCGGCGCTGCCCGCGCTGATCAGCGGCACGTCCGCGCCATGACGGAGGATCGCGGCCGCGCCGGCGGCGGTCGCGTTGACGAAGCCGATCCCGCTGCGCACGAGCACGACGGGCCGGCCGGCGAGCGTGATGCGCCGGTACTCGGCGCGGCCGACGCGCTCGGGCTCGCCGACCTCGGACGCCAGATCGAGGAAGGGCGCGGCCTCGTCGTCCATCGCCACGAGGACGACGGCGACGGGCGTGGGGGCGCTCACTGCTCGGCGGCGGAAGCGGCGTCGCGGGCAGCGGCCTCGCGAGCTGCCGCGTCCCGGGCGGCCGCGTCGCTGGCGGACGCGTCGCCCGGCGCACCGTCGGCGAACACCTGCGACCACACACCACGTGCCGAGAGGAATACGGAAGCTGCCTCCTGGGCGCCGGCCAGCGAGTGGTTCGCGCCCCAGCCGCACTGCACCTCGTTCGCGGCAGGCACCTCGGACGCGGTGACGATGTCACGCATCGTCGCCTCGACGAGCTGGAGCACGTCCTCGTAGGCGGGGTCGCCCTGCAGCATCAGGTAGAACCCGGTCTGGCAGCCCATGGGCGAGAAGTCCAGGACGGCGTCGGAGTGGTTGCGCGAGTGCTCTGCGAACAGGTGCTCGAGGGAGTGCACCGTCGGCATCTCCAGGTGCGCGACGTTGGGCTGCGTGAGTCGCACGTCGTACTTGACGATCACGTCCCCTCCCGCGAGCTGCTTGCGGTCGGCAAGCCGCACGTACGGGGCGGCGACGGCGCGGTGGTCCAGGTTGAACGACTCGACGTTCATGCGGGGGGCTGACTCGGTCACGACACGAGCCTATGTCCTCCGCGTCTGCAGGACGTGCGACCGGGCGTGCTCGACCGCCGCCGCGTACTACGCTGCGAGGCGTGAGCAGCAGCGACGCCCCCAGGTGGCCCGACCCGTCCAACGGGCCGGCTACCCCGGCCCCACCGCGGTTCGGCCCGCACGGCACTCCTGTCCCACCGCCGTTCGACAGCCCGCCACCTGCGTTCGGTAGCGCAACCCCCACGCTGGCGCAGGTCGTCCGCGCCCTCGACGGTCTCTACCCGCCGTCGACGGCAGAGGCGTGGGACGCCGTCGGACTGGTGGCCGGCTACCCGCACGCGGCCGTGCGCAAGGTGCTGTTCGCGGTGGACCCGGTGGCCGCGGTCGTCGACCAGGCCCTGGACTGGGGCGCCGACCTGCTCGTCACGCACCACCCGCTGTTCCTCCGCGGCGTGAGCTCCGTGGCCGCCACGACCTTCAAGGGGTCGGTGGTGCACCGGCTGGTGACCGGCCGGTGCGCTCTGCACGTCGCGCACACCAACGCCGACGCCGCCCCGCGCGGCGTGGCGGACGCCCTCGCCGACCTGGTCGGCATCACCGACCGGCGGCCGCTCGAGGTGCGCGCCGCCACCCTGACGGACGGCAGCGACCCGGACCACGGCACCGCCCGCGGCATCGGGCGCGTCGGACGCCTCGCCGAGCCGACAACGCTCGCCGGCTTCGCCCTCCGTGTCGCGGAAGCGCTGCCCGCCACGGCCCAGGGAATCCGCTACTCCGGTGACCCGGACGCGATCGTGACCACGGCCGCCGTCCTCGGCGGGTCCGGCGACGGCTACTTCGACGCCGTCCGCGCGGCCGCCGCCGACGTCTACGTCACCTCGGACCTGCGCCACCACCCGGCGTCCGAGCTGCGCGAACGGGCCCAGTTCGAGGACGGCGCGGGGCTGTCGGGCACCCCGTTCCTCGTGGACACCGCCCACTACGCGAGCGAATGGCCGTGGCTGGACTACGCCGTCGAGGACCTCGTCGCGGCGCTCGCGGCGGACGGCCTCACGGTCGATGCCCGCGTCAGCAACATGGTGACCGACCCCTGGACGGGCCACATCCCGTCCGTCTGAGCGTCTGGCACGTGTGGGGCGGGTGGATTCGGCGCGGGCGGGCGCGGGGTAGCGTTGGACCGCCCCCCCAGAACCCGACCGAGAGGACGCCTCCCGTGGCTACCGCACCGCCAGAAGACCAGCGCAGGCTGCTGGAGGTCCAGGCACTCGACACCCGCGCTCAGCAGCTCGCCCACCAGCGCAAGACGCTGCCCGCGCTCACGACGCTGACGGAGCTCGACGGCCGGATCGCCGACCTGCGTGCCTCGCTCGTCGAGTCGCGTACCCGGGTCGCCGACCTCAAGCGCGAGCTCACCAAGGCAGAGTCCGACGTCGAGCAGGTCCGCAACCGTGCGGAGCGCGACCAGCAGCGGCTGGACTCGGGCGGCGTCAGCGCCAAGGACGCCGTGGCGCTGACCGACGAGCTCGGCTCGCTCGCCACCCGCCAGGCGGCGCTGGAGGAGATCGAGCTCGGTGTCATGGAGCGGCTCGAGGCGCACGAGGACGCTCTGGCCAAGGTCGAGGCCGCCAACGGTGAGCTCGTCGCGGAGAAGACGAGGGTCGAGGCGGAGCGCGACGCGGGCTGGGCGCAGATCGACGCGCAGGTCCAGGCGATGGTGAGCGAGCGGGCCAAGGCGGCCGACGGGCTCGACACTGCCCTGGTCACCCTCTACGAGAAGATCCGGACGCAGCGTGGCGGCACGGGCGCGGCGGTGCTCAACGGCAACCGCTGTGAGGGCTGCCGGATGAACCTCCCGCCGGGCGACCTGGCGAACATCAAGAACGCGGCTCCCGATGCCGTGGTGCGCTGCGAGGAGTGCAGCCGGATCCTTGTGCGCGTCTCCGGCGTGAAGACCGGCGCTGCCGCCGGATGAGCGAGGCGCCAGGGTTCGACACGTACCGGCGCCAGCCGGACGCGCCTGCTCGGTCCGACGGCGCTCTCCCGCTCACCGCGGTCCTCGTCCGGCACGGGGTGACGCCGCTGACGGAGGCCGGCAGATACTCCGGGTCGGACGTCCCCGGTCCGCCACTGACCGCGCGCGGCCGGCTCCAGGCGGCGCAGGCCGCTGACGCGGTCTTCCGCATCGGACGCGCCGCGCGGACCGGAGCGGGTTCGACGGGCGGCATGCGCGGCGGCGGCCTCTGGCCGGACCTGCCGCGCCCGACAGCGCTCGTCGCCTCGCCGACCGCGCGCACGCAGGAGACGGCGACCGCCGTCGGACGGCGCCTCGGGCTGCACGTCGGCACCGAGGACCGGTTCGCCGAGTGCCGGTACGGGGAGTGGGAGGGGCTCACCGCGCCAGAGATCGAGCAGGGCTGGCCGGGCGAGCTGGCGCGGTGGCGCTCGACGGGCACCTTCGAGCCGCCGGGCGGCGAGTCCTACGCGCAGCTCGGTGCGCGTGTCTGGGACGGCCTCGCCGACCTGCTGGCCGGTGGTGTGGGCCGCACGGTCGTGGCGGTGGGGCACGTGGCGCAGATCCGGACCGCCGTCGGGCAGGCGCTGGGGGCGCCCGCCTCGCACTGGCCGCGGCTGCGGATCCCGCCGGCCTCCCTGTCGGTGGTGCGCCTGTGGGAGGACGGCTCCACCGAGGTGACCGCCGTGGGCGTGCCGACCGACGGCTGAGCTGCCGACCTACTGCCGGGTGACCGGGCGGTCGCCCGATCGCTTGAGCGTTCCCCGGGCGAAGGCCGGAGCGAGGGGCACCAGCGCCAGCACCAGCACCGCGGGAAGGGCGAACCCGAGCCGGAGGTTGTCCGCCCCGACGAACCCCGTGAGCACAGAGCCGAGCAGAGCGCCGACGTAGTTGAACTGGTTGAAGCGCGCGATGACGGTGTCCGTGCGGGCGCGGGCGGGCTCGGGGGCAGGGCCTGCGGGCGTTCCGGCGACCGGGGCGTTCGCCGTGCCTGCCGTGCCCGCCGCGATGCGTCCAGCGGCCGAGAAGCTGAGTGGCGCCACCAGGGCGACTGCCGCGCCGAGGATCGTGAAGCCCACCACCGCGATCTGCCACGACGGCGCGAGCGCCACCAGGGCCAGCGCACCGCAGGCCATGACCGCCCCGACGCGGAGCAGCGGAGCCACGCCGAACCGGGTCACGAGACGGCCGCCCGCCAGGCGCACGACGATCGAGGTCACGAGGTAGGGGAAGGTCGCGAGCGCGACGAGGTTGCCCGGGGCGTCGAACGAGCGAGCCAGGTAGACGGGTCCCCAGGCCGCTGCGGTGGTGTCGACCATGTAGAACACGACCAGCCCGGTGCCCACGAGCCAGATGGGTCGCCACTGGACCGGTCCGTCGCCCGCCGAGGCCCCCGGTGCGACTCGCGGCGCCGCCACGACGTGCGGAAGGAACGGTGCGAACGCGATCAGCATCGGGACCACCGCCACGAACGCTCCCACGGTGGGGGAGAGGTGCCCGGTCGCGAGCACCAGGACGGCGGCGCTGATGCCACCGGTGGTCCAGTAACCGTGCGACGACGGCAGGATGGGCCGGCCGTACCTGTGCTCCAGGTCGACGCCCTGCATGTTGGTCGTGGCGTCGACCAGGCCCAGCGCGACCCCGTACACCGCGACCCCGCCCACGAAGACGCCGATCGCCGGCGCCAGCGTGATCGCGGGCACCGCCACGACCATCAGCGCGAGCCCGAGCCGGAGTGTGCCTGCGCTGCCGACGTTCCGCGCCGTGCGCTCCGCGACCAGGGACCCGACGCCGGCGAGCAGCACCATCATGAGCAGCAGCAGCGACAGGGCGACCTCGTCGAGACCCCAGCGCTCCAGGAACCGGGGCAGGCGGGTGGTGAGGCTGATGAAGACGAAGCCTTGCGCGAAGAACGCCGCTGCCACCGCGACTCGGGCGCCCGTCAGGCTGCGTGTCGTCATGACCGGTCATCCAACCGGTCGGTGGGCGCGTGCGCCAGGGTTCGGGGCCCGACTCTCTCCTTCGAGGCCTAAGTTTCTTCGCTTTCAGACCCTCGAAAGCGAAGAAACTTAGGCCTCGAAGGAGAGATGGCTCAGGCGAGCACGAGCTCCAGCGTCCGCGGGCCGCGTGGCCTGCCGTCCAGCAGGTTCGCCTCGATCAAGGTCTGGTCCCTGCCCGAGCCGATCTCGGTGAGCACGACGGAGCCCACCAGCTCCTGCGCGGCCTTGAGCACGTCCTCGCAGGTCCGGGCCTCGGGCTCCCGGCGTAGCAGGTGCCCGGCCAGCACGCCGCGCGTGTGCTTCGCGTTGTGCGACACCACGGTCCGCTTCCCGTCGGTCTCGCGCAGCACGCGCACCTCCACCCATTCGGTGGCCCCGTCCCCGGTCGTCCGGGGTTTCCAGGCGGCGACATAGGTGGCTGACCGGCAGTCGACGACGACGTCGCCGGCCGCGCGCGCATCGAGGACCTCTGCGAGGGCGGGCTTCCAGAACGTGGCGAGGCGGCCGACGTCGGGCAGGCCGACGCCCATGCTGAGCCGGTAGGCGGGGATGCGGTCACCGGGCGCGACGACTCCCCACAACCCCGAGAAGGTCAGCACGCTCGCCTGGGCGCGCTGCGCGGCGCCGTCGGGCAGCGTGGCCAGGCCGGCCGCCGCGTACAGGACACCCGTGTACACCGTGGCAGCCGGGCCCGACGGCGCTTCGCGGAGCGCCGTGTTGCGCGCTACCTCGTCGGCGAGTCCTTCGCTGACCCCGAGGGCGGTGGTCGCGTCGGGCCTGGCGCTGACCCGAGCGAGATCGGCGAGGACCTGTTCGCGTCGCTCGGTGAGCTCCGGGTGGACCAGGGAGTCCATGTCGAGCGGGGCCGCGCCGTCGGGCGCCGGCGTCTTGCCCTCGGAGGGCGGGAGGAGCAACATCACCCGCTCAGCCTAGTTTGCCGGGCGGGATGGCTCGGTAGGTTGGCGCACATGGCCCAGGTCAAGGTGTACGGAAACCGGTCGATATGGGGCGAGCGGCGTGCGGAGATCTCCGACGCGCTGCACGAGGCGCTCGTGCGCACCTGGCAGCTCCCGGCGGACAAGCGGTTCCACCGCTTCCTCCTCCTGGACGACGGCGACCTGGTCGCCCCGCGCTCGGACGCCTACCTCGTGGTCGAGATCGTCTGCTTCACCGGCCGCAGCCGCAAGGCCAAGCGCGCGCTCATCGCGGCGCTGTACGACGACGTCGCGCCGCACCTCGGACTGGCCGCCGACGACCTGGAGATCGTGATCCTGGAGAGCCCGCGCGAGAACTGGGGGATCCGGGGGATGTCGGGCGACGAGCTGGTGCTGGGCTACCGCGTCGACGTCTGACAGGCGGTGCGACCACTTGGCGGTACTCTTCTACCTGCGGACGAGTCGGTCGGACGGTCGCGTTGGGTGCCCTCGGGCGCCCGCCGAGGAACGTCCGGGCTCCACAGGGCAAGGTGGTGGTTAACAGCCACCCGGGGTGACCCGCGGGACAGTGCCACAGAAAACAGACCGCCCCTGGTCTCAGGACCGGGGGTAAGGGTGAAACGGTGGTGTAAGAGACCACCAGCGCTGCCGGTGACGGTAGCGGCTAGGTAAACCCCACCTGGAGCAAGGTCAGACAGACTGTGTTTGAGGGCGGCCCGCCCGATTCTCTTCTGAGAAGCACAGTTGGGTAGACCGCTCGAGCCCTGCGGCAACGCAGGGCCTAGATGGATGGCCGTCGCCCGCGCTGGGGTAACCCGGCGCGGGAACAGAACCCGGCGTACAGACCGGCTCGTCCGCTTTTAAGGCCCTGACCTGCATCGGAGCACCAGTCGGAGGCTTCCAGGCGCGAGATCACGTTCGCAGTTGCGCCATGGTCGCCTGGCCTGAAGGCCGTGGTGATACCAGTAGGTGTCCAGGGTCTCACTCGCGTCCTTGTGGCCCAGTCGTGCCTGAACCGCCTTGACGGACGCGCCGTGGCGGATGCGCGGGCTCGCGTAGTAGTGACGCAGATCGTGGAAGTCGACTGGATGTCCTCGGAGTCGATCGGGGCTAGCGGCAGGTGTCCCAACCGTGGGTAGGTTCGGATCTCAAGAACCACGTCGACCTGGTCCTCTGTGTTGCCGCGATGGACCTGGAGCGTCCGCCAGTGCTCGGCGTGCTCCTTGAACGTGAACTTTCCGGCGTCCGGGTCGACGGGTCGCCGTCTCCAGACCGCCAGGACGACGGTCGCCGCGAGTTCCGGTCCAGCACCTCGCTCGGGCCGACCGGAATGCTGACGATCGTCTCGGGCGCGGGGCCAGCATTGTCGCTGGCCCCGCCGGCCTTTCGTCGACGAGGAGTCGCTACCTCGCGTTGCCAAGGGTGATCCGGCGCCGCAGGGCCTGGGCTAGTGGTGCTTCCCACACGTCGGTGCCCTCCGTCGGATCGGGACCGTCGTGCGGAAGCCGGGCCATCGTCTGCTTGGTGACGCGGATGGCCTCCCGGTCGCGCCGGGCGATGCGCCGGGCCAGGCGCTTGGCCTCGGCCCACACGTTCTCGGTCGGGACGACGGATTGCACGAGCCCGCCCTCCAGCGCCTCCTGGGCGTTGAGGGCATCGCCGAGCAGCAGCATCGCGCGGGTCCAGCCGGAACCGATCTCGGCGACCAGGCGGTCCAGCACCTCGCTCGGACCCACCGGGATGCTGACGACCGTCTCGGGCGCGCGGAACCGTGCGTCCTCGGCGGCCACGCGCAGGTCGCTCGCGACCGCCAGCCCGAGCCCTGTTCCGGCGACGTTGCCGTGCAGCGCCGCGACTGTCACCGCCGGGCAGGTGCGCCAGGCGCGCAGCACCTCGTCGCTGAGCTCGACGAGGTTCCGGTAGCCGTCGGGGTCGTTGGTGGCGAGCTGGGCGAGCTCGTCCAGGTCGCCGCCTATGCAGAAGTGGCGCCCTTCGGCGCGCAGCACGACGGCGGCGACGTCGTCGGGCAGCGTCGTGAGCACGTCGCCCAGGGCGGTCAGCGTCGCTCGGTCGAGCCGGTTGTCGCCGTCGGGCCGCGTGAGGGTCACCACCAGCACGGCGTCCTCGCGGTCGACCACGACGGGTCCGGCGGCGGACGCGCTCTCACCAGCAACCACCGCCGCACCAGCACCCACCGCCGCACCAGCACCCGCGGTCGCGGCTGGACGGGGTCGCCGCCGTACCGGCACCGAACGCGTTCCGCGGAAGGCTAGGGTCTCGTCGTAGCCCACTGGCCCGGCGAGCTCGAGATCGAACCGCTGCAGCACCTCGGGGAACAGTGTCGTCGCTTCCAGACGGGCCAGCGGCGCGCCTAGGCAGTAGTGCATGCCCACGCCGAAGGCGAGGTTGCGGCGAGGCGGGCGCGAGAGGTTCAGGTCGTGCGGCGAGTCGTAGGCGTCGGGGTCGTGGTTGGCCGCGGCGACCACGGCGTGCACGATCTGCCCGGCTGTCACCGGGATGCCGCCCGGCAGCTCCGTGTCCTGCGCTGCGTACCGGGTCATGAGCTGTACGGGCGATACGAAGCGGACCAGCTCCTCGACGGCGCCGTGCACGGCTTCCGGGTGCTCGAGCATCCACGTGGCCTGGTCGGGCCGGCGCAGGAGCTGCACCACGCCGTCGGACAGCAGGGACGTCGTCGTCTCGAGGCCCGCCTCGATCATGACGTTGAGCTGGGAGCCGGCCACCGCGCGCACCGCGGGGTCGGTCTCTGTGTCGAGCCACTCTCCCAGCGGGGAGTCCTCCGGGAGGCGGGGTCTGGGCTGGGCTACGAGCTGTTCCCAGTACGCGTTCCACAGCTTGCCCGCGCGGTCGGCCTGCACCATCCGCGCCTTGCTCGGCGCGAGGTCGTGCACGTTCGAGAGCATGCGGCTCATCTCGCACAGCAGCGGGATGTCCTCGCGCGGCAGCCCGAGAACGATGCAGAGCACCGCCATGGGCAGCCGGTCGCCGACCAGGGCCCCGAAGTCCGCCTCGCCGTCGGCGCGCAGCACCGCATCGAACCGGTCGAGGTACTCGTGGACGGTCTGGACGATCTGCGGTGTGAGGTCAGCGACCGACTGCGGCGAGACGAACGAGCCAAGGCTGCGGCGCAGCCCGGCGTGCCCGGGCGGGTTGGTGCCGAGCGCGGAGTCGTGCAGGAACTTCAGGCCCGGGTGCTGCACCCACGTCGGCTGGCGCGCGGTGCGCCAGGCGGCGTCCACGGTGCGCCAGCCGGATCCGCTGAGCACCTCGTGGCTCGCGCCGTGCGAGGTGACCATCCAGGCTCCCCACGGCATGCGTACCGCCGGGCCCATGGCCCGCAGCTCGTCGTAGACGGCGTGGGGGTCGGCGCGCCCTTCGGGCGTGCTCAGGTGCCGGATCAGCTTGGTCACGCGGCGGCGGGACTCGCGGTCCGAACTAGCTGCGACGGCGTCTGTCGTCTTTCGGGATCTACCGGTGTGGTCAGGCACTGGGGGCTCCTCTTTTAGCCAAGACACCATCTCGTCTGCCGACGGACAACCTGAACCATAACGTGCATACCAGGCAGAACATTCAACTCTTGCGGGTCGCCGTGTGACCAGTACGTAAAGAAGTGACTATGAGACAGCCATGTGACGGTTCGGGCAGTCTTGTGCGCCGTTGGCGCAACCCGGTAGCCTCGGCAACCGCCTGCCACGCCGACCCCGGTCTCGAAGACCCTCTGTCGGCTCATCACGAACGACACCGTCATTGCCGGGTCGGTCGGCGGAGAGGTGCGACGCCTCGGGGAGGCTGCGGTGGACGAGGTCGAGTCCTGGGTGCGCACCGGGACGTCCCGTACGCCGGTGCACCCGGAGACCCTCGCCAGCACGGCCTGAGTCCCCCAGCCGCTGGTGCTCGTCCCGAGCATCGGTAGATCGAGTCGCCAACATCCTCGACGAGGCACGCTGGAACCTCGAGTTCATGCTCAGGATGCAGGTCCCCGACGGCGAACCCCGCGCGGGCATGGCGCACGAAGACTTGCGTGAACGGCAAGGCGCACGTCGATGCCGTCTGACGCTCCAGGGGCAGGTCAGACGCGGGCAGGCGTGCGGGCGGCCTGGCGCTCGGGAGTGAACGTCACCGGCAGCGTGGACGGGTAGCGCGACCACGGCGATGGCGCCCACTTCACCACCGGGTCGGTGAGCCTCAGGTCGAGCCGCTCCATGAGGCTCTCCACCGCGATCTTGACCACGAGCCGCCCGGGGCGCTTGGCGGGGCACGCGTGCGGCCCGACGCCGAAGGACAGGTGCGACCGGTTGCCCGCCTCGAAGAGGTCGTCGCTGGTGCGTACCCGCGGGTCGTTGTTCGCGGCGGCCACGCCCATCACTATCGCGTCGCCGGCGCGGATCCGCGCCGTGCCGAGGGTGCAGTCGGTCACGGCGTACCGGGCGGGCAGGTTCGCCACGGGCGGCTCGCTCCACAACGTCTCGTCCATCGCGTCGTCCAGCCCGCGGCGCACGCCCGTGACGCGGCCGGTGTACCGGGGGTCGGTGAGCATGCGGCGAAGTGTGGCCGCGATCCAGGTCACGAGCATCTCGTTCGCCGCACAGATCGCGATCACCATCGAGTGCACGATCTCCGTGTCGTCCTCGAAACTCGGGTGCTCGATGAAGCTGGCGGTCAGGTTCGGGCCTGGCTCCGCCCGGGTCGCGATGACGTGGTCCAGCACGATCTGGTCCATCCGGACCAGGGCTGACACGGGATCGCCGCCGTGCCCGAAGATCTCGCTCGCGCAGCGCAGCAGGTCGAACCCCTGCCGCTCGTCGAACCCGAACATGCCCGACACCGCCAGGAATGACACCGCCGCCGCATACTCGCCCATCAGGTCCGCACTGCCCTTGGCGGCGAACGAGTCGATGAGCCGGGCGCAGACGACGCGCACGAGCGCTGCCGTCCGGACCTCGTCCATGTCGGCGAACGCCTCGTCCACCGGGAGCCGCAGCCGCCGGTGCTCCGCGCCGTCCGAGAAGTACAGGTTCCGCCGTCCGGTCGGGGACAGGATGGCGTGCAGGTTCGACTGAGGTGGTAGCTGCTCTCTCCAGTGCCGTGGGTTCCGGGCGAAGACGCTCTCGGTGCGCATCACCTCCATGACCTCGGCGTGCCCCAGCACGAGCCAGCCCGGTACGCCTGGCTCCAGATCCACGGGGGCCACCGGCCCCCACTGGTCCTGCAGCTTGCGCAGTGCCGCAGTCATGTCCTCTGCACCGGTCAGGTCCACCAGCGACACCCGGCCCCCGCTCCGCTGCGGTTCCAGGTCAGGCATGCCACTCCACCCGTCGACATTCATCTAAATTATCCACCGAAATCTGGGGCGACCTGCGTAGACGCCCGATCAGGCGTTTCTATCACGGGCAGCAGAGAACACGAAACACGCGGCGTTCTTCCCCACGGCGGCCAGGTCCGGGCTCATCGTCGTCGCGAACGCCAGCACCCGGAACGCCTCTCGCGAGACCCACGCTCTGCTCATGACCGCTCAGTGCCAGCTCGACCCCATCCTGTGGTGACCTGCTGTCCGCTCCGGTAGAACGATCGCTATGAGCTGGGTGGCGAACGTGATGATCTCGGCCGACGTGGACGACACCGAGAACGCGGAGGCGCTGAGCGAGTGGCTACGGACAGAAGCCCCCCGCCGGTCGAGTCCTGAGCGTCGCGGAGTGGGCTACCTGAGGTTGCTCACCAGCGCGGAGGACAGCCAATGGGGCGGGTGGAAGGCGCCCGAGTGCGAGGTGTGGGCGGGTGTGCTGAACCATGCTGACCTCGATGCTGTCTGGCAGCGCTTCTTCGAGATGCCGTGGCGCGAGCCGAACGCGGTGCAACTGTTCGTGATGGACCAGGAAGAGGGCTTCTTCCGGCTGTGGATGATCCGCGGCGCCGAGCTTCGGCAGTTCGCGCCCCTCGTACCGAGCGAGGACGACGAGGTCTTCTATCGGGAGTGAAGAGCCAAGCACAAGGCCGTTCACACTCGGACGGCGGCGAGCCTGTGCGCGGTCGGATTGGGGAGCAGCTCGGTACACATCGGGTACACATGACCGCCGTCTGAGGCCATCCGACGCCACCTCCACCAACGCGCCCCGGACCCGGCAGAACCGCGAAGTTCCAACGACCCCGCGGTGCCCAACCCACTTGTCGGACATCGCGAGACATACCAGCACACCATCCGGGAGAACCCGGCGTACAGGCCGGCTCGTCCGCTTTAAGCCTCTGACCTGCGTCGGAGCGGTGGCCGGAGAAGCCCGAGCTGTCGCGTTGTGCGAGGTCGTCCGGAGCGGAGCCTCGCGCAGCGAGCCGGACAGCCATCAACGGCTCGAAGCGATCTCGCCGGTACAGCCGGGTCCATTCGACGCTCGGGCGTTCCACCCAACCAGTGACGTCTCGGAGTCGCCAGCGTTTCCGGCCAGCGGCCTCAGCTGGATCCTGTTCTCATCCCGCAGGACCACCAGCCCTCGTCCAGCCGGGCCGGGGCGGTGCAGGCCATGCCATGCATGTCTACGTCGGGTCTGCGGTGCGGCGAGTAGATGTAGCCGCCCGCGTCGTCGACCAGCCGTGCCCACTGCGGAACGAAGATGGTCACCGCGCCAGGGTCCTCCGCCTCGTGGTAGAGGTCGACGGAGCCGGTCACGGAGACGAAGTCCAGGGTCCGGGGAAGCTCGGCATATGGCCCGTCGAGATCGCCCTGCACTGCTCGTTCGACGACGTCGTCGAGCGCGGGGCGCAACGTGTGAAAGTCATGCCGCGCACCGTCATGCGTCAGGCCGGCGCTTCCCGGGAATGCCCATGACGTTACGAACACCGCACCGAGCACGAAGACGCCCACCGGGAGCCTGTGGGCCGCTCGGCGTCTCACGATGCTGAGTATGACAATCGAGACCGTGACGAAGCCGACGGTCCATGCGAGACCTCGCCCGATCGCGGCGCCGAGGTCCTCACCGAGGACACCGTTGAACCCGCCGTGTTCCAGAACCTGCCACAGTCCGATCGGCAAGGCCCCGAGCTTGTAGCCCGTCCAGGCGAAGACCTGGGAAGCCCCGATGAGCATGAGCACGACGCCAACCGGCACCAGGACGATTCTCGTCCAGCCGCCCGAAACCCGTGGCGGAGTGTTCTGATCGGCTGTCATGCCGGGATGCTACTGGCACACCGGAACCTAAGGGCAGGACCGTGGGTGCCAGCCCGGCACTCGGCGATCCGCACGCTCCCACTGGCGCATGAGCGAGCACGACGCGAGGCAGTCCGCAGATAGCCCGCATAAGGTCCGCGCCAGCCCGTCCGGCGCCAACATGACCAACGGCCGGGAGCGTTGGAATCCCGATGCTCCCGGCCGCTGCCCCTCCAGCCATACCGTGCCAGATGTCCGGACTGCGATCCACGAACCACCGGCGCATAGTGCAGTGCGGCTTCAGCGCCACTGCTCGCAGGCTCGACGGGTCGAAGCCCGCGACGATACCTGGTTCCTCGATCGCGGTGAATTGGCTGGCGAGGAACCCCAGCGCAGAGGCAAGATCTGCGAGTGGCTGACCTGCTGTGGGACGGGGTCAAAGAGTTCTTCGACCCCGATCTGATGGGTGCGTTGCCGGACTTGCTCGTACCCGGGGCGTCGGTCGAGGACTGGTTCTGCGCGTTCCTCTCCGCGATCGGACGGCAGGTGGCGAAACCAGTGCTGATGAGCTCCGAAGGCGGCGACGGGCACCATCCCCTACTCGGGTTCGACGTCGAGAGCGATCGGGTAGTGCTGTTGGCGGAGCCGTTCGAGAACACGGTCAGGACATGATCGACAAGATTCAGCGCCGCGCGGGTTCGCGGCTGGTCATAATCAGCGGCCCGATCGCGTCCGGGAAGAGCACACTGGCCGTCGAGCTGGTTCGGCTGTTACGGCTGGAGGGCTTCTCGGTGGCGCTCACCGACGTCGACACCGTTGCGGAGATGGCGCTGCCGACACTTCCAGACTGGGATTGGGCTCATGGGATCCATGCAGAGCTGATCGGCGCCTGGCTGACGACCGACATCGACATCGTGGTCGACGAAGGCACTTCCAACCCGACCGAAGTGCAACAGGTCCTTGACCAGGTGCCTGCGGGCACCGATGTTCTCCACGTCGTGCTGACGGCGGACTTCGACGCCTCTCTCGCCCGGGCGAGAGCAGATTCCGGACGCGGAGTGAGCAAGGATCCGAGATTCCTCCGTGCTGAGCACGAGACTTACGCGCATCATCTGTCGCACCTGCCGAGCGGCCTGCGCCTGCACGTCGAGGGTCAGGAGCCCGCGGGGTTGGCACGCCAGGTGTTCAACAGCCTTCTGCCATGAGGACACGTCGCACGCGGCGGGAGGGCGTGAGGCGACGCATTTATACCCGGAAGATCGTGGTGCCGCGCTGTCGACATGGACGACACCGAGAACGCGAACGCGCTGAGCGAGTGGCTACGGACAGAAGCCCCCCGCCGGTCGAGTCCTGAGCGTCGCGGAGTGGGCTACCTGAGGTTGCTCACGAGCGCGGAGGACAGCCAATGGGGCGGGTGGAAGGCGCCCGAGTGCGAGGTGTGGGCGGGTGTGCTGAACCATGCTGACCTCGATGCTGTCCGGCAGCGCTTCTTCGAGATGCCGTGGCGCGAGCCGAACGCGGTGCAACTGTTCGTGATGGACCAGGAAGAGGGCTTCTTCCGGCTGTGGATGATCCGCGGCGCCGAGCTTCGGCAGTTCGCGCCCCTCGTACCGAGCGAGGACGACGAGGTCTTCTATCGGGAGTGAAGAGCCAAGCACAAGGCCGTTCACACTCGGACGGCGGCGAGCCTGCACGCGGTCTGATTGGAGGGCAGCTCGGTACACATCGGTACACATGACCGCCGTCTGAGCCCATCAAGGTTCGAGCAGGCGTTCTCGGCGGACGCCGGAGCGACCTGGGAGACGAACTGGATCGCAGAATCCGAAGCTGAAGGGAAGGCTGCCGGCCGCGGCGCTGTCGGGCTCTGCTGAGGTGGATCAGATTCCGATCGCGTCGGTCAGGGCGGGTCGGGACTCCTGGAGCCCCCCGACGGGCTCCGGGCAACAGCGACCGACTCAGCCCCGCACGCCGCCCCACGTGACGAACTGGCCGGCAAGCACGGAGAGGATCAGCAGGCCGCCGAGCCCCCATACGGCAACCATGGCCCGATGCCGGCCCTGCGTCAGCAAGAGGAACGTCACTGCGCTGTAGGCCAGCGAGACGACGACCGCGGAGATGAACGCCGGTGTGAAGCGGGCGTGCGGCGCGCAGCCGGGCGGCGCCGGGTACACCAGCGCACACACCGTCCCGTGGCCGGGCGGATTGGCGAGGGTCCAGATGTTCACGAGGGTCCAGGCGGCGATCACCGCGGCGGCGACGAGCGCGAGCGCGTGCCCGACGGCGTAGAGCGTCGCTCGGGTCTCTTGGTCGTCCGCGTCAGCCTCTCCCACGATCCGAGAGCCTATAGACCGCCGCCTCGAAAGCCGAGCAAAGAGGCAGCCGAGCGTGGAACAGGCGGAGCAGCAGGCGAGGCTCATGGGCGAGGCGGGGCCTTTCCACGGCGTCCACAAATGGTTCGCTCTCGAGTGATGAACACCTCGCAACAGCGCGGTGGTATCGAAGTGCCGTCGACAGGCCGGGCCGCCGATGCTGCTTAAACTGCTGCCGTGTCTGCCGCCACTCGCCACAATGTCCAGGTCGCCGGCGCCCCGGTGGGCGCCCCGGCCATGGTCTTCGCCCACGGCTTCGGCTGCGACCAGTCCATGTGGCGGCTGGTGGCCCCGGCTTTCGAGGACGACTTCCGCGTGGTCCTGCTCGACCACGTCGGCGCCGGCGGGTCTGATCTCGCGGCGTACGACCCCGACCGGCACGCGTCTCTCGAGGGCTACGCGGACGACGTCGTCGAGCTCCTGGAGGAGCTCGCGCTCGGCCCGGTCGTGTTCGTGGGCCACTCGGTGAGCGCGACCATCGCGCTGCTCGCCGCCGCGCGGCGGCCCGAGCTCTTCGACCGCCTCGTGCTGGTCGGCCCCAGCCCGCGCTACGTCGACGACGTCGGCTACCGCGGGGGGTTCTCGGCCCAGGAGATCGAGGAGCTGCTGGAGACCATGGACGCCAACTACCTCGGCTGGTCCGCGTTCATCGCGCCGGTGATCATGGGCAGCTCGGACCGACCCGAGCTCGGTGAGGAGCTGACCAACTCCTTCTGCCGCACGGACCCGGCCATCGCCAAGCGCTTCGCGCGCACGACCTTCCTCTCCGACAACCGGGCCGACCTGGCCGCCGTCCGTACGCCGAGCCTTGTGGTCCAGTGCCGAGAGGACGTCATCGCTCCGGTCGAGGTGGGCGAGTACGTGCACGACCAGCTCGCCGACAGCAAGTTCGTTCTCATCGACGCCGTCGGCCACTGCCCGAACCTCAGCGCTCCCGAGGAGCTGATCACCGCGATGCGCGAGTATCTCTCTCCGTGACGCCTCCAGGGCGTGCCCGCTCGTGGGACTCGGCCCCCGTAGCCCTGCTCCGTCTGGACGGCGCGGGCGCGATCCTCGATGCCAACGACACGTTCCGTAGCTGGTTCGACGACGCCGGCGCGCGGGACCTGCGGGGCACCCGGCTGAGCGCGTTGCTGTCCGTGGGCGGCCGGATCTACTGGGAGACGCACCTCGCCCCGCTGCTGCGCATGCAGGGCCGGGTCGAGGAGATCGCGGTCGAGCTGCGCGCCGGCGGCACCCGCCGTCCGGTCCTGCTCTCCGCGGAGCTGCACGGCGACGGGGACGACGACGACATCGTCATCAACGTGGCCCTGTTCGACGCTCGCGAGCGGTCACGGTTCGAGCGTGAGCTGATGGCGGCCCACGCGGAAGCGGAGCGGTCCGCGGCGAGCGTCCGCACGCTCCTCGTCACGACCACAGCCCTCGCCCGGGCGGCGGGCGTCGAGGGCGTCTGCGAGGCGCTCGTGCACGCGGCGGTCGGCGAGTTCCGCGCCGAGTCAGCGTCGGTCTGGCTCGTCGATGGTTCGGGAACGCTCACCCTGCGCGCGCGGCTGGGTGACGACGCGTCGGTCGAGAAGCCGTCCGCGGCGCTCCTGGAGGCGACGAGAGACGCTGCGAGCATCACCGATGGCTCCGGGGAGTCCGCCGCCGCAGCGGCCGAGGTCGTGATCGCGCCCGACGGTCAGGTCGTGGTCCCGCTGCACGGCGCCGACACGTTCCACGGCATCCTGGTCCTCGCCCCGCGGGCGCACGCTGGAGACGACGCGCTGGACCGCGGGGCGCTGGCCGCCACCGGACAGCAGGGCGGCGTCGCGCTCGACCGTGCGGTGCTGCACGAGCAGAGCGTTTCGGTGGCGTACGAGCTGCAGCGCGCGATGCTCACCGAACATCTGCCTCAGCCCGAGCGCGCCCGCCTCAGTACCGACTACCGGCCCGCGGAACGCTCGCTCGAGGTCGGTGGCGACTGGTACGACGCCTTCTGGGTGGACGACGTGACCCTCGCGCTGGCCGTGGGTGACGTCGTCGGGCACGGGCTGGATTCCGCGACCGCGATGGGACAGCTGCGGACGGTCGTGCGTAGCTGTGCCGAGAGCGGTGTCGGCCCCGTCGAGGTGCTCGCCCGCGTGGACCGCTTCGTCCAGCGGCGCGGGGTCGGCTTCGGGTCCACGCTCGTCTATGCCGAGCTCGACGTGACTACGGGGCGGCTCGTCTTCGCGTGCGCTGGGCACCCTCCACCCCTCGTGACCCGGCCCGACGGCGACGCCGAGTTCCTGTGGCAGGGGCGCCGGCGGCCCTTGGGCGTAATCACCGCGACCGATGCCCCGGTGCTGCCGCCCGCGGCAGTGATGGCGGACCGGTCGGGTCGGCACTCCACGCACCTCTCAGGGCCGGAGGCCGGGCCGGGGGTCCTCGAGCTCCGCCGCGGTGACGTGCTGTGGCTCTACACCGACGGGATGGTCGAGCGGCGTGACCGCAGCCTGCCCACGGGCCTGGAGGCGTTCGCCAGGGCAGCCGCCGGGTCTCCGGGCGCAGCGGTCGCCTCCGAGCTCGTCCCGTCGCTGCTCGGCGGCGAGCTCAACGAGTACGACGACGCGTGCGTGCTCCGGCTCGAGTGGGATGCCCTCGACACCTCCTGAACGCAGAGCCCGCCGGCGCGTACGGTCGGGCACTGTTCGCCCTCATCGAGCTCAGCCGATGGCCTGTAGCGCGTCCGGGTGCTGGTCAGGGGCGCGGCAGGCGACGAAGCTCGTGGCAGCGTGCGAGCATGAAACTGTACGAGCGGATCGACGGTCGGCTGCGAGAGTTCGTCGAGCGGCAGCATGTGTTCTTCGTGGCGACGGCGCCGCTCACCCCGGACGGGCACGTCAACGTCTCGCCGCGCGGAGTTCCCGGCACCTTCGCCGTGCTCGACGACCACACGTTCGCGTGGCTCGACGGCACCGGCAGCGGGAGCGAGACGGTGGCGCACCTCCGCGAGAACGGCCGGATCACCGTGATGTTCTGCGCGTTCGACGGCGCGCCGAACATCGTCCGGCTCCACGGCACCGGCCGCGTCGTGACCCGGTACGACGACGAGTACTCCGCACTCGCGAGCCGCTTCACCGACCTACCGGGTGCCCGCGCGGTCATCGTGGTCGACGTCGACCGCGTCTCGGACAGCTGCGGCTGGGGCGTGCCCCTCATGGCGTACGGGGGCGAGCGGGATCTGATCGGGCCGTACTTCGAGCGGAAGGGCGAGGCGGGACAGCAGGAGTTCCGGCGGCGCAAGAACTGGACGAGCATCGACGGTCTGCCGGCCTACGACGTCGACCCGCTGGACGACGTCGACCCGCGCTGAGGCCGCCGCCGGTACCCGACGCTCGCCGTCGCCGGGCCCGTGTCGGGCCCGCGTCGGGCGGGGCACGATCAGCCGAGGCAGCGTCGGATGCGGTCCGCGACGCCTACGCCGTGTTCGTCGCGGACCACACCATCGTGCTTCCTCTCCTGCGTCCGAGCCGTGCTGTCGGCGAGACGCAGGTCCTAGCGCTGCCGATCGACGGGGAGGCTGCCACGCATCTCCGAGATCAGCTGCGGGGTGAGCGTGCCCTCGGTGCGGGACACCAGGAGAGCCATCTCGTACCCGACGAGGCCGATGTCGCACGTAGCCTCGGCGACAACGCCGAGCACGGACCCGTTCGAGACGCTCATCAGGAACAGGAACCCCTTGTCCATCTCGATGATCGTCTGGCGGACGTTGCCGCCGTTGAGCTGTCGAGAGGCTCCACGCGTGAGGCTCGACATGCCTGAGACGATCGCCGCGAGCTGGTCGCCGCTGGTGCGGTCGAGCTGGTCGGACATCGCCATGAGCAGGCCGTCTGCTGAAACGACGAGCGTGTGCCGGCTGCCTGGGACGGTGCGCACGAAGTTGTCGAGCAGCCACCCGAAATTCGTTGCTTCGGTACTGAGGGTCACTCTTCTGCTCCTCTGGTGCCTGCTTCCCGCGGACGGGCTCAGTCAGGCAACCGGTAGAACTTGCGGATCTGGGCGTAGAGCATGCATGCGGGAACGACGCGGCGCAGCATGCTGGTGCGTCCGGTCAACAGGTCGGCGGGGTACCGCAGCTTCGGTTTGGGATCCGTCGCTGCGGCCACGATAGCCCTCGCAACGGTCGTAAGAAACGATGCAGTCTCGCACGTTCATCTCAAACCCGGCACTGGCCTCCTCTGGCTCGGAGAGGGACGGAAGTGACCGATCAGGGCTTGTGCGAGGTCAGCCGGGTTTTCCTCCGCGACGTGGTGGCCGGAGTCGATGCCGAATCCGTCCAGCTCGTCCGCCCATCCGCGCCAGATGTCCAGCGGGTTGCCGTACAGCTCTTCGATGTCGTCCTGGAGCGACCACAGGACGCGAAGCGGTGCGGTGACGCGCCGGTGCGCCGTACGGTCCGCCTCCTCGTGCTCGCGGTCAACGGAGAGGCCGGCGCGATAGTCCTCCAGCATCGCCCGCACCACCTCCGGCTGCGCGACGGCGTCCATGAGCTCGGCGTGATTGTCGGCCCCCATGGTGGCTGCGTCTGCCTTCCGTCCGTACCACGAGGCGGGGTCGGCATTGATCACCCGCTCCGGGATCTCCGGCTGGGCGAAGAAGAACCAGTGCCACCATCGTGTGGCGAAGTCCGCGCCCGCGCGGCGGAGGTGCTCGCTGACGGGGAGGCAGTCGATCAGGACCAGCCTCTCGACCGCCGTCGGGTGGTCGAGAGCCAGCCGGAGCGCCACCAGGCTTCCGCGGTCATGGCCCGCCGAGCAGAAACGCTCGTGGCCAAGACTCCTCATGACCGCGACCATGTCTTGGGCGACAGCTCGTTTCGAGTGAGCGGAATGGTCGGGGCTGGGCTCGGGACCCCGTGACCGGCCGTAGCCACGAAGGTCGGGACACACCACGGTGAACCCTGCGGCGACGAGACGCGGGGCCACGCGGTGCCAGGTCGCCGAGGTTCGCGGATGACCGTGGAGGAGCAGCACGGGCGTGCCTGATCCGGCGTGCCGGACGAAGATCGACGCATCGTCGCTGTCGATCCACTCGGTCGTGAAGCCTTCGAACACACCCCGATTATGCCTGGCATCCATGTCCGGCATCCATCGCCGGCATCGTCGGGACGGACGCCGGCGTCAGGACCCGCCGCCCCGCACCGGCGGTGGTCTCAGCCGACGCGGATGAACGTCGGGCTGGACTGCCAGATGCTGGTGTACCGCACGCTCTTGCCGGGAACCGGGGCCTCGATCTGCATACCGTCGCCGGCGTAGATCGCGATGTGTCCAGGGGTCCAGATCATGTCGCCCGGCTGTGCCTCGGCCCAGGACACGGGGGTCCCGGCATATCGCTGCGCGGACGACGTACGCGGCAGGTCGATGCCGACCTGGGCGTAGACGTACGACGTGAAGCCGGAGCAGTCGAACCCGGACGGGGTCGTCCCGCCCCACACGTACGGGACGCCGAGGTACCGCATCGCGATGGACACCACCGCCGAACCTCGTTGCTCGAGTGCCTCGGCCTCGGCCTCTGCGGCACGCTCCTCCTGGAACTCCTCGTTCTCGGCGGCCGAGATCACAGAGACTGCCGACTTCTCGACCTTCAGCTCCGCGCTGGGATTGACGGCGACGACGTTCGTAGCGGCCATGCTCTGACGGGCCTGGGCGGTCAGGGCGTTGAGATCGGCCGTGTTGAGCGTGCCCTGGACGGCCTTGCCTGCCAGCGCCGTGCTGACCTCCGTGGCGGGTGCCGCCTGAGCGGGCGGGGCGATCAGCGAGAGCAGGACGCCGCCGCCTGCCGCGGCGATGACGGCACCACGACCGGTGATCGTGCCGGCCTGCGCGGAGGGCGTCCGGGTGACAAGGGTGCGCACCGGGCCGCGTGCTGCCCGGTGACGACCACGCAGGGACTGGGACGTGGCCGGGCTGGACTGGTGATCCATGAACGCAGGGACCTTTCTGATCGAAAACGGCATATCAGACTCACGGCGAGCCCAAGGGTAACGGAACGGCCACGGCGGCCGAAACCCCCTGTCCGGGGCGGTGTGCGAGACGACGTCGACCGGTCGGAGAGAATGCTCCCCATGAGACTTCTGCTCCTGCGCCACGGACAGACACCCGCGAACGTGGAAGGCCTGCTCGACACGGCACACCCCGGTCCTGGGCTGACCACGCTCGGTGATCGTCAGGCCGCCGCGGTCCCCGAAGCGCTCCGGGACCGCCAGGTGGACGCCATAGCCGTCTCCCCGCTGGTGCGGACGGCGCGCACGGCCGCGCCTCTCGCCCGAGCGCGGGGCATCGAACCGCTGATGGTCGACGGTCTGCAGGAGGTGGAGGCGGGGGAGCTCGAGATGGCCGGCGACCATGAGTCGCACCTGCGCTACCTCGGCACCGTCTTCGCCTGGGCGCGCGGCGAGGTCGGCAGGGTCATGCCCGGAGGGCCGGACGGCCGCGCTTTTCTCGGCCGGTACGACGGCGCCGTCGCGGCGATCGCCGCGCGCGGCTGGGACAGCGTCGTCGTGGTCTCCCACGGCGCCGCCATCCGTGCCTGGGTGTCGGCGCGCGTGGCGGGCGTGGACGTCGATCACGTCGAGCGGACCGCGCTGGCCAACACCGGTCTGGTGGAGATCGACGGCGACCCCGTCGGCGGCTGGCGGCTCGTGGCGTGGTCCGCCGGACCGGTCGGTGGGCTCGAGCTGGACGCACCGGCTGCCGACGACCCGACCGGGGAACCGGTCGAGGACTGAGCCTCGCCGGAGCGGCACGCCCTCCGTCGGTGGCCGCGCGATCCGGGTCCTCAGGCGGAGGCGGCCGGCCCCAGCTCCGGCGGCAGGTCGTCCTCGTGCCGGACGACGAGGGACGTCACCGCGCGGGTCAGGCAGACGTAGAGGCGGCGCAGGCCGGTGGCGTGGCTGGGCTCTGCTGCCACGATCCCCGCGGGGTCGTGCAGCACGACGTGGTCGAACTCGAGGCCCTTCGCCAGCGAGGCAGGCACCAGGTCCAGGTGTGCGTCGAACTCGGAGGCGTCGTCCGGGTCGCTGTCCGGGCCGGGGCGCTCGTCGTCCTGCTCGCCGACCACCGCGAAGGTGAGGTCTGCGGCGGCGAGCGCACCGCGGACGTGCGGCACGGCGGCGTCGGGCACGATCAGGCCGACGGAACCCTCGAGGCCGGCCACGCCCACGAGCACGTCGCCGAGCGGCGCGGTGGTGATCGTGAGGCGGCCGCGAGCGCGCCGGACCGCGGTCGGCGGCTCCAGGCCGGGTGCGATGCTGGGGAGGAGGCGGGCGGCGAGCTCGATGACGTCGGCGGGCACCCGGAACCCCGCGGTGAGCTGCTCCACGTGCCCGTCGGGCTTGGCCAGGTGGCCGAGGACGTCCGACCAGTCGCTCGACGCCCAGGGCGTGGTGGCCTGCGCGAGGTCGCCGAGGACGGTGAGCGAGCCCGTCGCGGCGCGGCGCCCGAGGGCACGCAGCATCATCGCGGACAGGTCCTGCGCCTCGTCGACGACGATGTGCGCCAGCGACTCCGTCCGGTCCAGCAGGTCGGCCAGCTCGTCGAGCAGCACGACGTCCGCCGTCGTCCACCGCGCGGAGCCGGCGGTGCGGGGCGGGTGGTCCCAGGCGAGGAGGCGCTGTTCGGCCTCGGACAGGATTCCCTCGGCGCACCCGGCGAGGAGCTCCGGGTCGGTGAGGAGCCGGAGAAGGAGCTTGCGTGGGTCGACCACCGGCCATACCGCGGCCGCGTAGTCCCGGACGGGCTTGGTCCGGGCCAGTACGTCCCACGCCCGGTCGTCGAGCGCGTCGCCGGTCTCCTCGATCTGGACGAGCACCCGGTGCGCGAGCGCGTGCCGCAGCTGGGCCCCGCCGAGGGCGTAGCGCACGTCCCGTGACCTGATCTGCTCGATCGCCTCGCGCGCCTCGTACGCGGGGACCCGCCAGCGGAAGGAGCCGCGCGGCAGGACCAGCGTGTCCTGCGGGGTGGCGATGTGCGACCAGACGGCGCGCCGCAGCACGGCCGCCATCCGTGCGTCGCCCTTGAGGGTCGCGACGTCGGCGGGCTCGGTGCCGCGCACCGGGGCGTGGCTGCTGACCAGCTCCTCGATGGTCGCCTGCGTGGCCTGGATCTCGCCGAGGGCGGGCAGCACGTCACGGATGTACCGCAGGAAGCTCTTGTTCGGTCCGACGACGAGCACGCCGCGGCGCGTGAGCTGCTCGCGGTGCGCGTACAAGAGGTAGGCCGCGCGGTGCAGCCCGACCGCCGTCTTGCCCGTGCCGGGCGCACCCTGCACCACCAGGGTGCGTTCGAGCGGCATGCGGACGATCACGTCCTGCTCCGGCTGGATCGTCGCGACGATGTCGCGCATCGGCCCGGTGCGCGGGCGCTCGATCTCGGACTCGAGGATCTCCGAGTGCGCGGCGGCGTCCGCTCCGTCGGTGGTCAGGTCCGCGCCGGTCAGGGGCTCGTCCTCGAACCCGGTCAGGTGGCCGCGGGCGAAGCCGTAGCGACGCCGGGCCGTGATCCCCATCGGCTCTTTCGGCGTGGCCCGGTAGAACGGGGTGCTCACCGGTGCGCGCCAGTCCACGACCATCGGCTCGCCGTCCGGGTCCGAGACGTGGCGTCGCCCGATGTGAAAGGTCTCGGCGCTCTCCTCGACGTCGATCCGGCCGAAGAAGAGCGGGATCTCGGGGTCGTCGGTCAGCTGTTCCATCCGCCGCGCGAGCGCGGCCTCCAGGACGTCCGCGCTGACCGGGTCGCCGGCGTAGCGGCCGTCGAGCGCCGCCACCCGGTCCCGCATCCGGCCGAGCTGGTACCGGGCCTCGGCGAGGAACTCCCGCTCGTGGGTGAGCTCGGGCACGTCGGCAGGCATGGGGGACCCTCCAGGAGTCTGCGGAGATGAGGAGTCTGCGGGGACGAGCTCGTCCGGGACGCTCGTCGGAACGGACGCGCGAGTCTAGTGCTGGGCAGGCGTGCGAGGCGGCACTTTTTCGGTGGCGGGCGGGCTGCTCGGGTACATATGTCCCCGGAGTCCGTTTCCGCTGTCGCACCAACCTGCCCCACGGTACGGTCGGGGAACCGCCCGGCCAATCGAGGAGCCCCTAGTGTCGTCCGACGAGCTGCCCCAGGAGTTCCAGATCGACGTACCCGACGAGATGGAGACGGGCGTACCGGCCGACTTCGCCTCCGTATGGCACACGCCGACGTCGTTCATCCTCGACTTCATCGCCGTGAAGCAGCCGCCGAGCCCGGTCTCCGACCCGGAGTCGGGAGAGGTTACGTCGATAACGGTTCCGGGCCGTGTGGTGTCCCGGGTGCGCATTCCTCCCCAGCAGGTGTTCGAGCTTGCGAAGGCCCTCACTATGCAGCTCGACGCATGGGAGAAGGAAAGCGCACCGACCGTACGCAATCCGGGGGTCGCAGAGGGCCCCGATGGCCCGAATCGATCGTCCGAGAATTGAATCTCGTGAATCTTTTTCTTGAACGATTGTCCAAGTCGGACGCCTTTTGTCCGGTCTGACCGGGAGCAATGGTCCAGTTTGACCAGGGAAACTACGGCTTATACCAGTCCTGAGGGTGAAATGTAAGACTCAGAGGCTGTTCCACTTGCGATCTTCACGGATGTAGGCTTCCTGTGATCGCGACGAAGGCGTTGCAATCTCCCAGAGTTGCCCGGGGGGCGGGCGACCCGTTCCGGCGGCCATGTCGGGGAGTAATGAACAGGGGCGATGCAAGTGAGCACCACCGAATTCGACAGCAGGGGGCGCACGGGCGGGATCATGTTCGAAGAACAGTCCCGGACGAGTGTCGTGAGCATGTGGGGAGAGATCGACGTCTCCCTGCGCGGTGAGTCGAGTGCTGCGATAGCCAACGCCCTGGAGAGGGCCAAGGCCGTCGTGATCGACACCTCGAGGGTGACGTTCATGGACTCGACCGGCGTTGCTTTCCTCATGCAGATGTACACCTACGGGACGCAGGACGGGCTGACCGTCAGCCTTCCGGAACCGCCGCCGGTGGTCCGGAGCGTCATCGAGATGCTCGGGGTCGACGCTCTCTTCACCCAGCAGGCGCGACCCGCCGTCGCGCGGGAGGCCTGACCCGGTCCCGTCGGGACCGCACCCGGCCCGAGGACCGGGTGCGGCTGGTCAGCGACCTGCGGCCAGGGCCGCGGCGCCGACGATGCCTGCTGCGTTGCGCAGCTGGGCGGGAATGATCGGCGCGCGCAGGTGCAGGTGCGGCAGGTACTTCTCGTGGTGCTTGCTCACACCACCACCCACGACGATGAGGTCGGGGGACAGCAGGTCCTCGACCACGCCGAAGTAGCGCTGCAGACGCTCGGCCCACTCGTCCCAGGACAGGTCCTCCCGCTCGCGCGCGGAGTCGGCGGCCCGGGACTCGGCGTCGTACCCGTCGATCTCGAGGTGCCCCAGCTCCGTGTTCGGCACCAGTACCCCGTCGACCACCAGCGCCGAGCCGATCCCCGTGCCCAGGGTCGCGACCAGCACCACGCCGGCGGTGTCGCGGGCGGCTCCGTAGCGCACCTCGCCCACACCCGCGGCGTCGGCGTCGTTCACCGCGACGACATGGCGGCCGCTCGTGCGCTGCACGAGCGCCGGCAGGTCCACGCCGGTCCAGGACTGGTCGAGGTTGGCCATCGAGCGAACCACGCCGCGGTGCATCGGTGCGGGGAAGGCGACGCCGATGGGCACGTCGTCGGGCAGGTCGTAGCTGTTGACGAGCGCCGTGAGCACGTCGGCCACGGCCTGCGGGGTGGACGGGACGGGGGTCGGGATGCGGGTCCGCTTCTCCGCGTACCCGCCCACCGTGAGGTCGACGGGCGCACCCTTGATCCCCGAACCTCCGATGTCGATGCCAAATGCCAGGTCACTCATGCCAGGATCGTCTCATGGGCACCGAAGAGCAGTACTGGTACAACACCGAGACGGGTGAGGTCGAGGTGGGGCGCCGCTCCTCCTGGACGCACCTCATGGGTCCGTACGGCACGCGCGCCGAGGCGCAGCAGGCCCTCGAGAGCGCGAGCTCGCGCAACGAGTCGTGGGACCAGGACGACGAGGAGTGGCGCAGCAAGTAGGTGGGCGGGCTACTTGTCGAACGAGTGCTCCTCGTCCGGGAACGACGAGTCCTTGACCTCGGCGACGTAGTCCTGCGCGGCCTGCTGCAGCGCCGCGCCGAGCTCGGCGTAGCGCCGGGCGAAGCGCGGCGACCAGGCGGTCATGCCCGCCATGTCCGTCCACACCAGGACCTGGCCGTCGCAGTGCGGTCCGGCGCCGATGCCGATGGTCGGGATCCGCGCGGCCTCGGTGATCCGCGCGGCGACGTCGACGGGCACCATCTCCAGGACGACCGCTACGGCGCCGGCGTCCTCGACCGCCCGGGCGTCGGCGGCCAGGCCCTCCACCGCGGCGTCGCCGCGGCCCTGGACGCGCGGTCCGCCCAGCAGGTTCTCCGACTGGGGCGTGTACCCGAGGTGCGCGACGACGGGGATGCCGGCGTCCGTCAGCGCACGGATCTGCGGTGCGGAGCGGACGCCGCCCTCGAGCTTGACGGCGTCGGCGCCCGTCTCCTTGAAGATCCGCACCGCCGTCTCCAGTGCCTGCTGCGGCCCTGCCTCGTAGGAGCCGAACGGCAGGTCGATGACCACGAAGGCGCGCTTCGTCGCCCTCGCGACGGCACGGGCGGCGGGGATCATGTCGTCGACGGTCACGGGGATCGTGGTCGCGTGGCCGTGCATGACGTTCCCGATCGAGTCGCCGACGAGCAGGACGTCCATGCCTGCCGCGTCGAAGATCGCGGCCGTCACGGCGTCGTACGCGGTGAGCATCGCGAGCTTCTCACCGCGGGCCTTGGCCTCCGCCAGGTGATGCACGCGGACCCTCTTGGGCCCCTGAACGGGGGACGTGTGGGCGGACATGGTTCTCCTGTGGTTCGGGCGGCCTCGGTGCCGCTGGAAAGCCTACGACCGGTCCGCCACACCCGGTACACGCGCCTGTAACAGGTTTAGTGCAAGATGGCCCCATGGACAGGCAGCAGGAGTTCGTGCTCCGCACGGTCGAGGAGCGCGACATCCGCTTCATCCGGCTCTGGTTCACCGACGTGCTCGGCGTGCTCAAGTCGGTAGCCGTGGCACCCGCCGAGCTCGAGTCGGCGTTCAGCGAGGGCATCGGCTTCGACGGCAGCGCCATCGAGGGCCTCACCCGGGTCTTCGAGGCGGACATGGTCGCCAAGCCGGACCCGACCACCTTCCAGGTGCTGCCCTGGCGCGGCGAGCGCCACGGTACGGGCCGCATGTTCTGCGACATCCTGACGCCGGACGGGGAGCCGTCGCTCGCCGACTCGCGCAACGTGCTCAAGCGCACCCTCGCCAAGGCGAGCGACCGCGGGTTCACCTTCTACACGCACCCCGAGGTCGAGTTCTACCTCTTCAACCAGCTGACGAAGACCGACTCGAAGCTCGAGCCGGTCGACCAGGGCGGGTACTTCGACCACCTGGCGCGGGGGTCGACGCACGACTTCCGCCGCGCCGCGATCACGATGCTCGAGTCCATGGGCATCTCGGTCGAGTTCTCCCACCACGAGGCCGGTCCTGGGCAGAACGAGATCGACTTGCGGTACGCCGACGCGCTGACCACCGCGGACAACCTCATGACGTTCCGCACGGTCGTCAAGGAGGTGGCGCTGGAGCAGGGCGTGTTCGCGTCCTTCATGCCCAAGCCCCTCGCCGACCAGCCCGGGTCCGGCATGCACACCCACGTCTCCCTGTTCGAGGACGACCGCAACGCGTTCCACGAGCCGGGTGCCCAGTTCGAGCTGTCCAAGACGGCACGGCAGTTCATCGCGGGCCTCATGATGCACGCCGGCGAGATCACGGCGGTCACCAACCAGTACGTCAACAGCTACAAGCGGCTCTGGGGCGGGCAGGAGGCCCCGAGCTACGTGAGCTGGGGCCACAACAACCGGTCCGCGCTCGTCCGGGTGCCGATGTACAAGCCGGGCAAGGGCAACTCGGCGCGCATCGAGTACCGCGCGCTGGACTCGGCGGCGAACCCCTATCTCGCGTTCGCCGTGCTCCTGGCCGCCGGCCTCAAGGGCATCGAGGAGGGCTACGACCTCCTGGACCACACCGAGGACGACGTCTGGGAGCTCACCGCCGCCGAGCGGCGGGCCCTTGGCATCGCGCCCCTGCCGCGCGACCTCGACGAGGCCATCCAGCTCATGGAGCGGTCCGAGCTCGTGGCCGAGACCCTCGGCGAGCACGTCTTCGACTACTTCCTGCGCAACAAGCGCGAGGAGTGGGAGGCGTACAGCGCGCAGGTGACGCCGTTCGAGATCAAGCGGTTCCTGCAGCTCTGATTCCCGCTGCAGGGGTGCTGCACCTCCGGCCCGCGTCGTAGGGTCAGGGGGTGCAGAGCCGCCGACCCGAGACCCTGACGACCCACCTGATCCGGGCCGGTTTCGCCGACCTCACCCGGTCGGCCACGCTGTGGCGCGACCCGGACCTGACGACGGTCCTGGATGCCAGGCCGAACGGCGCAAGAGAAGCGGACCGCGCGTCCGGACCGCACCGCGGCACGGTCGCCCTCGACCCCGCCGACGCAGCGCTGCTGCGGTCGCTCACCGCGGTCGCCGATCCCGACCTCGCGCTGCTGCAGCTCGTCCGGCTCGCGGCGGCCGCCCCGGACCGGCTGCGCCCGGTCCTCGCCGTCACGGAGGGCGAGCCCGTCGAGCCCCGCGGCGACGACGACCCGCCCCGCCCGTCCGCGCGCGACCGGCTGCTGCGCGTGCTGGGCTCGTCCTCCGCGCTCGGCGACGAGCTGGTTCGCCATCCCGCGCTGCTCGACCTGATCTGTGACCGCACCCCCGGTACCGGCGTGCCCGCCGAGGCGGTCCGCGCCGAGCTGCTGCGGGCCGTCGACGCGGACCCGGAGGCCGACGAGCCGGTCGCGGGTACCCAGGTGCCGGCCGGCCGGGCGGGGGCGACCGAGAGCGATCCGCCGTCGTACACCGACCGGCTGCGCCGCGCGTACCGGGCGCGGCTGCTGCGGATCGCCGCCACCGACGTGACCGCACCCGACCCGACGGCGGTGCTGCCCGCGGTGGCCGCAGCGCTCGCGGACCTGGCGGCCGCCGCGCTGGAGGGCGCGCTGGCCGTCGCCCGTGCCGACGAGGACGACCACGCCGTCGGCGTGCGCCTGGCCGTCGTGGGCATGGGCAAGACCGGTGGGCAGGAGCTGAACTACATCTCGGACGTCGACGTGATCTACGTCGCCGAGCCCGGCCGGCTGTCCGACGGCGCACCGGCGTGCGACGAGGACCACGCCCTGCGGGTCGCGACGCGGCTCGCGGGACGACTCGCGCAGGTGTGCTCCGGCCCGTCGGCGGAGCCGGCGCTGTGGCAGGTCGACGCGTCGCTGCGGCCGGAGGGCAAGCAGGGGCCGCTCGTGCGGACGCTGGCCAGCCACCTCGCGTACTACGAGCGGTGGGCGGTGACGTGGGAGTTCCAGGCGCTGCTCAAGGCGCGCCCCGTCGCGGGCGACCTGGCGCTGGGGGAGGAGTACGGGGCCGCCGTCGGGCCGCTGGTGTGGCAGGCCGTCGAGCGGCCCAACTTCGTCGAGGACGCCCGCGCGATGCGCAAGCGCGTCGAGGACAACGTGCCGGTGGCCGAGGCCGACCGGCAGGTCAAGCTCGGCAAGGGCGGCCTGCGCGACGTCGAGTTCACCGTGCAGCTGCTGCAGCTCGTGCACGGGCGCGCGGACGAGGACATCCGCTCGCGGACCACGCTGGACGCGCTGGCGGCTCTGTCGCGCGGGGGCTACGTCGGACGCGAGCACGCCCGCAGGATGGGGGAGTGCTACCGGTTCCTGCGCGCGCTGGAGCACCGGATCCAGCTCTTCCGGCTGCGTCGTACCCACCTCATGCCGACCGCAGAGGCCGAGCTGCGGCGCATCGCGCGCGGGCTGGGCCGTGGTGGAGCGGACGACCTCGTCAAGACCTGGCGGTCGGTGCGCCGCGAGGTGCGCGACCTGCACGAGGCCGTCTACTACCGACCGCTCCTGCCTGCGACGGCCCTGCTCTCGACCGGCGAGGCGTCGCTCGCGCCGCGGGCCGCGATGGCCCGGTTCGCCGCGATCGGCTACCGCGACCCGGCCGGCGCCATGCGCCACGTCCAGGCCCTGACCGACGGCGTCTCACGGCGCGCGGCGATCCAGCGGCAGCTGCTACCGGTGCTGCTGGGCTGGTTCGCCGAGGGCGCCGACCCGGACGAGGGGCTGCTCGCGTTCCGGAAGCTGTCCGACACGCTGGGTTCCACGCACTGGTACCTGCGGCTGCTGCGCGACTCCGCCGAGGCGGCGTCGCGGCTGGCCCAGGTGCTCTCCTCGTCGCGGTACCTCGCGGACGCCATCGGGCGGTCCCCGGAGTCGGTGCGCTGGCTCGCGGAGTCCGACTCGCTCGCGCCGCGGGGGGTACGGCGGCTGGCGGCGGAGGCCGACGCCCTGCTCGGCCGGGCGCAGGAGGTGGACAGCGCCACCATCGCGCTGCGTGCGCTGCGCCGGCGTGAGCTGGCTCGTACCGGCGTCGCCGAGGTGCTGGGCGCCCTGGGCCCTGTCTCCGCCGCGAAGGCCATCTCGGACGCCGCCGACGTCGTCCTGGCCGGCGGGCTGCGCATCGCGGAGTACGAGGCCCGCGCCGAGCGGCGGGTCGCCCGCGGGGACGAGCCCGCGCGGCTGCTGATCGTGGCGATGGGCCGCCTCGGCGGTCACGAGGTGGGGTACGGCTCTGACGCCGACGTCATGTTCGTGTACGAGGCGGTGGGCGGCGCGGTGGACAAGGAGGCAAACGACTATGCCCTGAGCGTGGCGAAGGGCCTGCGGCGCATCCTCTCCGCCGTCGGGCCCGAGCCCGGCCTGCCGGTGGACGCCGATCTGCGGCCCGAGGGCCGCACCGGGCCGTTGGTACGGTCCTTCGAGTCCTACGTGAAGTACTACAGCCGCTGGTCCTCGCCCTGGGAGGCGCAGGCGCTCCTGCGGGCGCGTGCCCTCTCCGGCACGCTGAGCGTGGTCGCGGCGGGGGGCCCGGAGGAGGGCGCGGTGGCGGCCTCGCTGTCGGACGGCGGTGCGGCTGGTGCTGCGGCCGGCGGCGTACCCGACCTGAACCGCGAGCTCGACCTGGGTCCTGGTGCCGAGGGCGGTGCGTCCCTTGGCGCACGGTTCACGGCGCTCATCGACCCCCTGCGTTACCCGGAGGGCGGGCCGGACGCGGCGGTCCTGCGCGAGGTGCGGCGCATCAAGGCCCGCGTGGAGTCGGAGCGGCTGCCGCGCGGCGCCGACCCGGCGCGCCACCTGAAGCTCGGCCGCGGCGGGGTGTCCGACGTCGAGTGGACCGTCCAGCTCCTGCAGCTGCAGCACGCGTTCGAGGTACCGGGTCTGCGGACCACCGGCACCGTCGCCGCCTTGAAGGCGGCACGGGAGGCGGGCCTCCTGTCCGACGACGACGCCGAGGTGCTGCTGGAGGCGTGGCGGCTCGCGTCGCGGCTGCGCTCGGCGATCGTGCTGTGGTCGGGCCGGACCAGCGGTCAGGGCGTGGACATGCTGCCGCACGACAGCCACGCGCTGACCGGTATCGCGCGCCTCCTCGGCGACGTCGGCACGGGGCCGGAGCTCGAGGAGCTGTACCTGCGCCTCGCCCGGCGGGCCCGCACCGTGATGGAGCGGGTGTTCTACGGCGCGGAGTGAGCGAGGCCGGCAGGCCGGCGCAGGCCGGCGACGAGCAGGTCGACCAGGCGTCCGGCGTCGTAGTCCGGGTCCTTGTCGGCACCGATGCAGAGGTTCCCGATGCCGTGCAGCAGGTTGAGGGCGCTGAGGTCGGCCTCGATCTCCCCGGCCTCCACCGCGGCGTCGAGCAGCTCGGCGCAGACGGGTAGCAGCCGGTCGAGGAAGTAGCCGTGCAGGTCGGCGAAGCCGGCGTCGTCGTACCGCATCGCGCCGGCGAGCCCGTGCTTGGTCACCAGGAAGTCGACGAAGAGCTGGACCCACCGGCGAAGCGCGGCGTGCGGCGAGGAGGCGGACGCCAGCAGGGCCGGACCCGCCTCGGCGCAGGCCTCGACCTGATGCCGGTAGACGGCGATCACCAGGTCGGCCCGCTTCGGGAAGTGGCGGTAGATGGTGCCCATCCCCACGCCGGCCTCGGCTGCGATGTCGCGCACGGGGGCCTGGACACCCGAGCGGACGAAGACGGCGGCGGCGGCGTCGAGCAGCGCCTGCTCGTTGCGCCGGGCGTCGGCGCGCTTGCGTGGAGCTGCCCGCTGACCGGCGTCGTCCTGGTTCTTGTCCTCCACCACGATCCTTCCCGCTGGGTGCCGTTGACAACCGGAACACCGCTCCGTATGTTGAGCGGAGCAAGGTTCCGTTTACCCATTCTGTCATGACGGGCCGCCCGCTGCGACGGGTGGTCCGGCTGGAAGGAAGCATTCCATGAGCGAATCAGCTACGACGACCGTCACGCGGCCCGCCGCCCCCGTCGCCATCCAGGTCGGGTCCGTGCGGCCGGTGGTGCTGGCGGCCCCGGACCGCGGCGACGACCTGCGGGTACGGGTCTCCGCGCCGACCGCAGGCAACGAGCTGCCGGTCATCGTCTTCTCGCACGGCTTCGGGGCGTCGATGGACGGCTACGCGCCGCTGGCCGACTACTGGGCCGCGCAGGGTTTCGTCGTCGTCCAGCCGACGCACCTGGACTCGCGGACGCTGAACCTCTCGCCGGAGGACCCCCGGTACCCGGCGATCTGGCGCAGCCGCGTCGATGACCTGCAGCGCGTCCTCGACCAGCTCGACCTCGTCCAAGCCGCCGTACCCGGCCTGGCCGGACGCCTCGACCGGGACCGGATCGCCGTGGCCGGGCACTCCTGGGGCGGCCAGACGGCGAGCATGCTGCTCGGCGCGCGGGTGCTCGACGCCGACGGCCAGGCGGGCGAGGACCTGACCGACCCGCGGATCAAGGCAGGCGTCCTGCTCGCCACGCCGGGTACTGGCGGGGACGAGCTCACGCCGTTCGCGGCCGAGAACTTCTCGTTCATGAGCCCGGGCTTCGCCGCCATGGCCACGCCTGCCCTCGTGGTCGCAGGGGACGAGGACCGGTCGATGCTGTCGACGCGGGGTCCGGACTGGTTCACCGACCCCTACGCGCTGAGCCCGGGCAGCAAGAGCCTCCTCACCCTGTTCGGGGCGGAGCACTCGCTCGGCGGGATCACCGGGTACGGCGTCACGGAGACGACCGACGAGAGCCCTGAGCGGGTCGCGCTGGTCCAGCGCCTCTCGACGGCGTACCTGCGCAGCGCCCTGTACCCGGACGACACGAGCTGGTCCGAGGCGAGCGCCGCGCTGGCGGGAGTGCCCGACGGGGTGGGCCGCGTCGAGTCGAAGCACCCGATCGGCTGATCTGCCGCGGTGGGCCGGGAGGGGTCCCGCACCGCGCGTGCCAGCCTTCCGTCGACACAGTCGCGGAAGGGAGGACCAATCAGTGCGCTTGCTCACCGAGGGCCGCCGGATCGGCGACACGTACGAGGTCGAGCGCTACCTCGGCCAGGGTGCCTGCTCCGAGGTGTACCGGGTGCGGCACCAGTTCCTGGGCCGCCAGGCTATGAAGGTCCTGAAACGCGTCGGCACGCTGGCGCAGACGCGACGGATGCTCGGTGAGGCGGTGCTGCTCTCGAAGATCGGCCACCCGAACATCCTCGTCGGGTTCGACCAGGGCAGGCTCCGGGTGCGGGTCGGGGACTTCGGGCTGGCCCGGCGTGCCGATGCGGAGACGGGCCTGACCAGCTCGGAGGGCACCCTCGCGTTCATGGCGCCGGAGGCTCTGCGGTACGGCCAGGGTGCCTCCCCGGCCGGCGACGTGTACGCCGTAGGGACGGTCGCGTACCTCCTGCTGACGGACCTGCTGCCGTACGAGGACGTGCCGCTCACGGTGTTCGGCGCCCAGCACCGGCAGCCGCCGATCTCACCGCGGGACCTCAACCGGGACGTCGGCCACGAGCTGGCGCGGGTGGTCCTGCGTGCCCTCGCGCCGGACCTGCCGAGCCGGCCCGCCGACGCGGCCGAGCTGGGCCGGGAGCTGGCCCCCTGGCGGGTCGGTGGCCGGGCCGGCACAGCACCGGGAGGAGGCGGCCGATGAGCAGCACTGCCGACGTCGCCCGGGACCTCGACCGGGTGCTTCGCCCCCTCGACGGGCACGGCCTCTACCGGAACAACGCGTTCCGGGTCACGGGGCTGCCCACCGCGGTCTCGCCCCGCCAGGTGCGCAGGCACCGGGAGGAGAGCCAGAACCCGTACTACGTGACACCGGTGCCCGACGCCGACGTGCCGCTGCCGCCCTCGGACGACGCGGACGCGCTGCGTACCGCGTTCGAGGTGCTCCGCGATCCGCTGGCCCGGCTCGTGCACGAGCTGTTCTGGCTCCGGCCGGGCCAGGCGAGCTGGCCCGAGCACGCGGTCTTCGCGCACTGCAGGGCGCTGGAGGCGACGGCCCTTGACGGCAAGGTGGCCGACGCGGGCACCTGGGACGACTGGAGGTCGGGCCTGCGTCTCCTTGCGCAGGCGTTCACCGCGGAGGAGACCTGGGAGTGGGTACGCCGCCGCGCGGCCGAGATCGACGACCCGCGCCTGTCCGTGGCCGTGCTCCGGGCCCTGCGTGAGCGGTTGCCCGAGCATGTCATCGGGGTGTCCGTCGGGCTGGCGGTGCGGGCCGCCGGTGCCACCACAGGGGCGCAGGCGGACCCGCACCTGGAGGCGCTCCGCCGGGCCGGGTTCGATCCGAGGGTCGTGCGTGAGGTCACCCGTGCGGCCGTCGAACCCTCCGCCGGCCGAGTCAGGGCAGCGTGCGAGACGGCGCGGAGCGCGGACCCCGCCGTCGGGCTCTCGACGGCCCGGGACCTGCTCGACGGCACGGCGGCGGCGCTGAGGACCATCACGACGGTGCTCGGAGCCGACGACGACCTCACCGCTGCCTGCCAGGACGAGGTGGCGCACGTCGTCAACAACCGTGTGGTCGGGTACGTCAACGAGCACTTGGACGGCGCGTCGGGCGCACCGCCGACGGCGCCGGCCCTCGCCCTGCTCCGCAGGGCTCGCACGCTCGCGTCGGCCCGGTCGGTGACGGAGCTCGTGGACAAGAACGTCGCCGACCTCGAGGAGCTGGCTGCGCTCGTCGGTCGTGGCGCGCTTCGGCCCCCGCCCGCGCGGCGCGGGGCGGCGGGCGCCGTGCCCGGTCGGCCGGCGACTGTCTCCCAGGGCGGCGAGGTCGGCTGCCTGGCCTTTCTCGTCGCGTTCCTGATCGGCGGCGCGGTGTCGTGGTGGCTCCTCGGCCTGACCGGTGCCCCGTTGGTCTTCCTCATCGTGGGGGCCGTCTTCGGCGGGCTCATGGCCGCAGGCCTCCTGGTGAGCATCGTCGAGGCCTGACGTGGCCACCGGGAGGTGGCTCGGGACACAGCGTGGCTGCCGCGCCATCCCTGGACTGCGCAGGGCTGCACGTACCGGAGCACGAACGAACCCGAGAGGAGTGGATGGGTGAACGCCCCACCACGGCGCCGGGAGGGCGCCTCGAGCCTGTTGGCCTGGACCCGGCAGCGCCGGTTCCCGGCAGAGTTCCGGATCCTGCCGCCCGCCGTCGGGCCGGACACGGTGGCAGGCCCGGCGCACGCGGCGACGCTGCCGGTCGCCGCGCCCGGCCCGACGGCGCCTGCGCCACCGGCGCCCCTGGTGCCGGACGACCTGCCCGACGACGTGATGGCGGGTCTCGTGACCGAGATCTGGCGGGCCCGCAACCGGGTGGACGGCCCGGGAGCCGAGGAGGACCCACCACGTGCCGTGCGGTGGGTGAACCGCCACCTCGGGGCCGCCGCGGACCGTCTCGCCGATGCCGGGATCGAGGTGGAGGGGCACGACGGTCTGCGGTTCGACGTGGGCATGGACCTGCACGTGCTGGCCTACCAGGACGACCCGGACGTCGTCGAGGAGACCGTGGTCGAGACCATCCGGCCGTCGGTGCGCCGTGCGGGGCGGGTCATCCAGATGGGCGAAGTGATCGTGGCGGTACCGGAGACGAAGGAGACATGACGACATGACGATGCGCGACACCATCCACATCGGGATCGACCTGGGCACGACGAACAGCGCCGCAGCCCTGGCGACGGGCGCGAGTGCCGAGATGGTCCGGAACACCCAGAACCTGGAGTTCACGCCGTCGGCCGTGTATGTGAGCCGCTCGGGGAACGTGCTCGTCGGCCGGAAGGCCGGCGCCCGTGTGGTGGCCGAACCGGACAACGCGTGCGCGGAGTTCAAGCTCCGGATGGGCCGGCGTGACCAGGACAAGCTCTTCGAGGCGTCGGGCCGCACGATGTCGCCGGAGGAGATGTCGGCGGAGGTGCTGAAGTCTCTGCGCGGCGACGTGCAGCGGCGCACGGGTGAACCGGTCGAGACGGCGGTGATCACGGTCCCTGCCGCGTTCACCGCGGACCAGACGGCTGCCACGAGCAGGGCCGCGGAGCTTGCCGGGCTCCGGGCGGCGCCGCTGCTGCAGGAGCCTGCCGCAGCGGTCTGGGCCTATACGGCGGATGCCGAAGTGCCCGAGAAGGGGTTCTGGCTCGTCTACGACTTCGGCGGGGGCACCTTCGACGCCGCGGTGGTGAAGATCGAGGACGGCGAGTTCAGGGTGGTCAACCACGCGGGCGACAACTCGCTGGGCGGCAAGCGGATCGACTGGGCGATCGTCGAGGACGTCCTGCTGCCCCGGCTGCAGCAGGACCACGGCCTCAGCGGCATCACGACCGACCCCACCCGGCACCGTGGCGTGCTCGCGCAGCTCAAGGCGGTGGCCGAGACGGCGAAGGTCGAGCTGTCCCAGCAGGACACCGTGGAGATCGACGAGATCATCAAGGTCGAGGCCGGCCGCGAGGTCGACCTCAGCTGCGTGCTGACGCGCGAAGACCTTGGCCGCATCGCTCGGCCTCTCGTCGCGAGCTCGATCCGGCTGTGCCGCCAGTCGCTGGTCGAGAGCGGGATCCGGCCCGAAGCCTTCGAACGGGTCCTCCTGGTCGGCGGCTCGTCACAGCTCGCGCTGGTGCGCGAGCTGCTGGCCGACCCGGTCGACGGTCTGGGCATCCCGCTCGACCACGGCCTGGACCCGATGACCGTGGTGGCCCGCGGCGCGGCGATCTTCGCCGGTACCCAGCGCATCCCCGAGGTGGTGCGGAGGGACGCACCGCTCCCTCCGGGCCGCGCGCGGCTCAACCTCGAGTACGCGGCGGCAGGCCTCGATCCTGACCCGTTGCTCGGCGGCCAGGTCCAGGCGGACGGCGTCGCCGACTGGACCGGCAGCACCGTGGAGGTACGCAACACGACGTCGCTCCCGCCCTGGAGCACCGGAGCCGTGGCGCTCCGCCCGGACGGGTCGTTCTCCGTGCGGCTCCGGGCCGAGGAGTTCGCCACCCACTCGTTCACCGTGGTCGTGTACGACCCGGCGGGCACGGAGCTGGCGACGGACCAGGGCGGCCTGACCTACCAGCGCAAGAGTGGCGGAATGGGTGGTGCGCCGACCATGAGCCACTCCCTCGGCGTCGGCCTGGTGGACAACACGGTGGCGCTGCTGGTCCAGCGCAACACCGAGCTGCCGAGCAAGGGAGCGATCCGCGGGCTGCGGACGACGCAGGCCGTGAGCAAGGCGAGCGGCGTCGGCCTGGTGCGGATCCCGATCCTGCAGGGCGAGCACGTGCGGGCCGACCGCAACACGGTGGTGGGGCGGCTCGACGTGCGCTCGGACGACGTCGCCCGCGACCTGCCGGTGGACACGGAGGTCGAGGTGGTCGTGCGGGTCGACGCCAGCGGCGGGATCAGGGCCGAGGCCTTCGTACCCTTCCTCGACGCCGAGTTCGCGATCGACGTCGACCTCGGGCGGTCCCTGCTGCCCGGCCTCGCCGACCTGCGTGCGTCCAGGGCCGCCCTCGACGGCAGGTACCAGGATCTGCGCGGCCAGGCCGAGCGGATCAAGGCCACGGAGGCGCTGGCCCGCCTGGACCGGATCGACTCGGACGAGGTCATGGACGAGATCGACCGGCTGCTGCGGCAGTCCGAGGCGGACCAGGACGCGATCGCCACCTGCCAGGGGCGGCTCCTGGAGGCGGAGTCCGCGCTCGACGAGGTGGACGAGCTGCTGGAGCTGCCACGGGTCATCGAGGAGGGGCGGGAAGCACAGGGAGTCGCGCGCGAGGCCGTCCAGGACGCGGGCGGCAGCCGCTACGGGAACGACCTGCGCCGCGCCGAGGCCGAGCTCGACGAGGCCATCGCCGACGGCAACCGGACGGTGATCGAGCGCCGCACGGCCGAGGTGCGGTCCATCGCCATCCGGGTGTTCGAGGACAGCGGGCAGCTGCCGCTGATCCGGTTCGCCGGGCTGGAGGGTGCGCTGGACGACGATCCGCGCAGGGAGGTGCAGCGCCTCCTCGCCGAGGGGCGCTCGGCGGTCGCCGGTGGTGACCTGAACCGGCTCACCGGTGTCAACAACAGGCTCGGCCGGTTCCTGGGGCAGACCGGCGGGAACACCGCGGCACCCTCGCTGCTCGGCGAGGGCCTGCTCGGCAACGGTGGTGCGCAGTGAGCGCGGTCGCCCAGGCCGAGGCCCGGGCCGGGGAGGTGGCGACCGTCCGGGCCGCCGTCGCAGAGGCCGCGCTGCACGCACGCGCCGGCCGCTACGACACCGCGCGGCGCCTGCTCGACACGCTGGACGGCAGGGATAGCGACACCGTGGAGGTGCTCGACCTGCTGGCCCGCGTGCACGCCCAGCGCGGCGACCTCGCCGAGGCCGATGCGTGCTGGGCTCGCGTCGAGCACCTGGATCCCGAACACGCCGGGGCGCGCGACGGGCGCCGCCGGATCCGCGAGACCTGGGCCGGAAAGCGTTCCGGCGGGGGCCTGGTGGTCGGCGCCGCGGCGGCGTGCCTGCTGCTCGTCGGCGGGGGCGCGGTCGCCGGGTGGGCCTGGGCTCCGGGTCCGACGGCGGACGAGCGCGCCGACCCAGCGGTCGCCCAGGAGCTCACCCGGCTACGGCACGAGATGGGTGAGCTCCGCGTGCTGGCGCCATCGGACGAGGCGCCGTCGGACCAGCCGGCGGCGAACGGCGCGACGTCCGGGGACCGAGCGGCCCTCCGGGACGTGCGGGACGCGCTGGGGGATCCCCGATGGACCACGACGCTCGACCCGCGGTCGGTGGTCGTGACGTTTCGCGACCCGGTGTTCCTGGCCGGTGGCGCTCAGACCTCGGGGAGTGGGGCCGATCTGCTGGGCGGCCTCGGCGACCGGCTTGGTGGCCTGGCCGACGTCGAGGTGACGGTCGTAGGCCACACCAGCGATACGGCCCCGGTGCCGGGCAGCCGCTACGCCGGCAACGCCGAGGTAAGCCTGGCCCGGGCGCTCGCGGCGGCGCAGGTGATCTCGTCGGGCAGCGGGATCCCGCTGAGCGCGGTGGACGTGGCGAGTGCGGGCGACGTGGACCCGCCGTACCCCAACACGAACGCGACGAACCGGGCCCGGAACCAGACGGTGACCGTGGCGGTCGAGGTGGTGCCGTAGGGCATGGCGCGGACCAGTCGTGTCCTGTTGTGCTGCCTCGATCGAGGCGCCGTGGCTACGATAGGGACATGTCCCGTCTTGATCGCATCACGTCCGACCCGCAGGTCTGTCACGGCCAGCCGGTCGTGCGTGGGCTTCGCTACCCGGTGCAGATGCTCCTGCAACTGATAGCGTCCGGGATGTCTGCAGACGAGATTCTTGAGGACTACCCCGACCTTGAGCAAGACGACCTGCTCGCTGCATTGGAGTATGGGGCGCTCGCGTCGGGTGGTCACACGGTCGTGTCCGTCAGCGCGGCGTGAAGTTCCTCGTCGACGCGCAGTTGCCTGCGCGGCTGGCACGTGCGCTGACCAAGGCCGGGCACGACGCCAAGCACACGATCGAGTTGCCGGAAGGCAACCATTCGTCGGATACCGACGTTACGGCGTTCGCCGACGTCGAGGACCGCGTAGTGGTGTCCAAGGACGCCGACTTCCGCATATCGCAGCAGTTGCATGGGCGACCGCGTCGGCTGCTGGTGGTGGCAATGGGGAACGTGACGAACAACGACCTGCTCGCGACGTTCGACGCACACACCTTGAGGTGATCGTCGCTGCGTTCGAGAATGCGGACCGTGTCGAGGTTCGAGCGACCCAGATCGTGGCCTGGACGCGCACGGCGGCCGCTTCTGACGGCGACTGATCGCTCACCACGACTTCTGCGCGGCGTCAGCCCCCATTACGCCGGAATCGCTTCATTTTAGTGGCGGGCTGACGGACAGGTTTGGATCCGACGACGTACCTGACGGGCTGAAGAGCCTGGTCAACGTTCCAACGGTCGGTGACGTCATCCTCAACATGCCCGAGGCCATGTGGCTGACCGCTTGCTTTGCCGCAACGCATTGGGCTCGCATGGCCGAATATGATCCCCAGGAGATGGAAGGGAGTGAGGCGACGCACGGCGATCATGCCTCCATAGGGGCAGACATTTTGGAGGACTATGTACTGGAGCAGATAGTCGACCGTCTCGAAGTCGAGAACGACATCATGGCTCGCTCAATCGAGGCGGCACGGGCCGCATCTGGTTTCGATCCAAACTTCCTGGACGAGCTGGGAACCCTTGAGTCGAACCCCGACATCGTGAGTGAGGCAATGGCCTTGACGCGAACGAACCTAGCCCAGGCATCGTCTGAGGCTTTGCGCTTGACGATCCTCTATCTCATCGACCACATCCTCGTTGGCGCTCCCTCGCTGCCGGTGGATGAACAAGTGACCATCCGGTGGCGTGTATCCGAGCCCGGTCAGGGCCTCATGGCATCCGAGTAGCACGAATCTCGGAGAGCCCGATCGCCGTCAGGAACGCGCGGGTCGCGGGCGTGGGCCCGGGCTTGCTCCAGATGACGTACTCGACGCGGCTCGGGGCGTCCGCCACGGTGACGACGGCCAGCCCGGCGAGCTCGGGTGCCCGCCGGAGATAGGTCGAGGGGAGAAAGCCGATCGCGAGCCCGTGGCGGATCACCTGGGCCATGAGATGCGCGTCGGTGACCTCGAAGGCCACGTCCCGGCTGAGACCAGCACGGGCGAAGGCCTGATCGGTCTGGGTCCGCCCGGCGGACCCGTACGGGAAGTCGACGAACGGCTCGTTCGCGAGGCCCGCGAGATCCAGGTCATGGCCGCCGGCCAGCGGATGGTCCGGGGCGAGCACGGCGACCAGCCGGTCGCGGGCCAGCTCGTGGCAGCGCACGCCCGTGGGCCGAGCGGTGCTCGGCAGGCCGAGGAACGCCACGTCGAGCCGCCCGCCGGCCACGTCCGACGTCAGCTTGTCGCTCGGCCCGGTGCGCAGCGAGACGCGCACCTGCGGGTAACGGTTGCGCAGCTCACGCAGGGCAGCTAGCACGTCGACGGCGGCGACCGTCGGGATGACGCCGACGCTGAGCCGGCCGCGTACCTCGCCGACCGTCGCCGCCGCGTCCGCCACGGCGCGCTCGGCGGCCTCGAGCGCCTGCCGGGCGGCGGGGAGGAAGGCCTCGCCCGCCGGCGTCAGCCGGACCTGGCGGCTGGTCCGGGCGAAGAGCGGCGTCCCGAGCTCGTGCTCGAGCCGCTTGATCTGGTGGCTCAGTGCGGACTGGACCACATGGCAACGCTCCGCCGCCCTGGTGAAGTTCGACGTCTCGGCGACCGCCACGACGTACCGCAGCTGCTGCAGCTCCATGGGATCAATCGTGCACCACGATCGATGGCATGAAAAGGATGTGTTGGACTCATGGCTGTTCCCCACGAAGACTGAGGTCCATGACCACCACGATGCTCTCCTCGGGCCGTAGCCGGACGGTGGCGCTCACCGTCGTGACGGCGCTCGTCCCGATGGTCTGGGGCACCACCTACTTCGTCACCACCGAGATGCTCCCCGCGGGGTACCCGCTCTTCGCCGGCCTCGTCCGCGCCCTGCCCGCCGGTCTCGTCGCCATCGCCGTCGGCGCGCTGCTCGGCATGGTCACCCGGCAGGTCAGGGCCGGGAACGGCGGGACAACCCCGACCAGGGCGCTGCCCCGCGGATCGTGGTGGTGGAAGAGCGCGGTGCTCGGCATCCTCAACATCGGACTCTTCTTCCCCCTGCTCTTCCTCACCGCCGAACGGCTGCCGGGCGGCGTGGCGGCCACCTTCGGCGCGATCACGCCCGTGGTCGTGGCCCTCCTCGCGCTGCCGGTGCTAGGCGAACCCCTGTCCGTGCACAAGCTGGTCTGGGGCGGGGCCGGTGTCGTGGGTGTCGGCCTCGTCGTGCTCGGGCCGGAGGCACGGCTCGACGCGGTCGGCGTCGCGGCCGGGCTCGGCGGTGCGGTATCCATGGCCCTCGGCGTCGCCCTGACCAAGCGCTGGGGCCGGCCCGACGGCGTCGGCCCGATCGCGTCCGCCGGCTGGCAGCTGACCGCAGGCGGGATCTTCCTGCTCCCGATCACCCTGCTCACCGAGGGCCCGCCGCCCGCCGTCGACGGCACCGCCGTCCTCGGCTACCTCTGGCTCGGACTGGTCGGCGGCCTCATCGCGTACGTGCTCTGGTTCCGGGGCATCGGGCGGCTGCCTGTCACGTCCGTGGCCTTCCTCGGCCCGCTCGCACCCCTGGTCGCTGCGGGGATCGGCGTCGGCGTGCTCGGCGAGACCCTGACGCCCGTCCAGGTGGCCGGACTCGTGCTGGCGCTCGCGGCGGTGCTCGCCGGCCAGCTCCCGCCACGGGGCCGGCGTGTCGCGCCACCGGCGGCGGTCGCGGAGGTCGCGCGATGAGGATCGTCGTCTTCGGGGCCACCGGAATGGTGGGCAGACGCGTGGTGAGCGAGGCGTCGGTGCGCGGGCACGACGTCGTGGCCGTCTCCCGCGGAGTGGGTGGCGAGGGCTTTGCCACGGTCGCGACGGTCTCGGTGGACGCCGGCGACCCGGTGCGGGTCCGAGAGCTCCTGCGTACCGCGGACGTCGCCGTGAGCGCCGTCCGACCGCGTCCGGGCGAGGAGGCGAGCGTTCCGGCGACGACGACCGTGCTGCTCGATGCCGCCGCGGCGACGGGAACGGCGCTGCTCCTGGTCGGTGGCGCTGGCCCGCTGTCGAGCCCGGACTCTCCCGGCGTGCTGGTCATCGACGACGAGAGGTACGTGCCCGCCCGGTGGAGGTCGAGCGCCGTGGCCAGTCTTGCTCAGCTCCAGGCGTGCGAGGGGCACCGCGCGGCGTGGACCTACCTCAGTCCTCCGGCGGTCCTCGAACCCGGAGAGCGGACCGGTACGTACCGCCGCGGCACGACGACGCTCCTGGTCGACGGCGCCGGCCGGTCGCGGATCTCGGCCGAGGACCTCGCGGTCGCGGTGCTGGACGAGGTCGAGAACCCGGGACGCGCGAGGCACCTCACCGTCGCCTACTGACGCTGGAAACGCCCGGCCACCCGGACTTCATCCCAGGAGACGAGCGGGCGAGCCAGTTCCCGCCGCCGAGTCACCCGTTCGGGGGAGCAGGCTCACATGCGCGGGTGATCCGTTCGAGGACGCGTCCGACAACGATCGACGACATGAGCTCATCCATCGACTCGATGCTGCGGTCCGCCACAGGCGTCACGCCGGGCGCGCACCGGCTGGCGCACGTCCTCGCCCTGATCACGCTTCCGTCCGGCCTGTGGCGAATCGCGCTGGTTGCCGGGCTCCCGGTCGTCAACACCACCATCGTGCTGCCGTTCTCGGAACGTGTGCAGATCGTCGGCCTCTCGGTCTTCGCCGAGCTGCTGGCGCTGCTGTCCCTCGGACTGGTCCAACGGTGGGGCGAGGTGGTGCCGGGCTGGCTGCCGCTCGTCGGCGGACGACCGATCCACCGGATCGCCGCGACCGTCCCGGCAGCCCTCGGCGCGGCCGCGCTGACCGGGATCTGGACGTTCGCCGTCGTCAATGTGCTGAGGGGAACCACCAGCGGGGCCCTCGATTTCTACTTCCCCACTGTCGTGCAGAAGGTCGTGCTGCTCGTCTGCTACGTGCCGCTGCTGGCCTGGGGGCCGCTGCTCGCGGTGCTGACGGTCGCGTACTTCCGGCGCCGGACGGCCTGACCGCTCGGCCGGCCACGCTCGAACGCGCCGGCGGAAGACCGCCCGTCCAAACGACGGCCCACGACCTTCCCGCGGCTGTCGGTGGTGGGCAATAGGGTTGCCCGTGTGACGGATGACGAGCTCCGAGAGATGCTGATTCCCTTTCGTACGCAGGCAGTCGAGGAGGGGTACCCGTGGGAGGACATCGACCCGCTACCGGCTGAAGAGGTGGACCGGTGGATCAGCAACGTCCGGCCGTGCGCGGTTCTCACCGGTGGCGGAGACGGGACGGTCGCGGGCGCGTTCGGCGGGCCGCTGCTGCTGCCCGCGGAGGTCCCGGACCCTGAGTACCCGTACCTCGCGTCCGTCGACCTCGCCGCGCTGCCGAAGGACGCGACGGACCTCCCCCTGCCGCCCGACGGGCTTCTGCTGCTCTTCGCCTCACTCGATGAGCCGGACGGCGAGGGGAACTACGGCCAGGCCATATATGTCCCGGTCGGCACGCCGGTGGAGGAACGCGACAAGAACACCTGGAAGGGCTACCCCGGCGACGACCACTACCAGAAGATCGTCGACTCCTACCCGCAGGGCGAGCTGAGAGCCAGAACGGAACCGGACCTGCCGTACCACTCACTTCCCGGGTTCCCGAACGCTGAGGAGCTGGTCGCTGTCTGGTGCGACGCCTCTGGCCGGAGCGGGCATCTGCAGGTCGGCGGATACGCGGACCAGGAGGACTCCGACCCGGACCCGCTGGAACGCCTCGCGAGCAGCGCGGTCCACGAGGTGAAGCGGGGGCGCTGGGGTGACGGTGAGCCGGTGTCGGGCGCCGTCGAGGACTGGGTGCTGCTGGCTCACTGGAACCCGAACATCAGTGGTCGGGAAGGCGCGGACGTGCAGTGGGGAATCCAGCGGGCGGACCTGGAGGCCCGTCGCTTCGACCGCGCCTTCAGCACCGTCTACTGGAATCCCTGACCGATCCCGGACAGGTCGACACAGAAGAGTCCACGCGAGCTGCCACCCGGAAGGTGATCGCAGCTTGCGTGGACTCTTCGTGGACTACGCGGCCTCGAAAGGCACGTGAGGCCCGGAATCTAGCCGATCAGGCTCAGATGTCGTAGTAGAGCTCGAACTCGTGCGGGTGCGGCCGCAGACGGATCGGGTCGATCTCGTTCTCGCGCTTGTACGCGATCCAGGTCTCGATCAGGTCCTCGGTGAACACGTCACCGGCGGTGAGGTACTCGTGGTCGGCCTCGAGCGCGTCCAGCACGCCGTCGAGCGACGTCGGCACCTGCGCGATCTGCGCGTGCTCCTCGGGCGGGAGCTCGTACAGGTCCTTGTCGACCGGGGCCGGCGGCTCGATACGGTTCTTGATGCCGTCCAGGCCGGCCATCAGCATCGCCGAGAACGCCAGGTACGGGTTCGACGACGGGTCCGGCGCGCGGAACTCGATGCGCTTCGCCTTCGGGGACGTACCCGTGATCGGGATACGGATCGAGGCGGAGCGGTTACGGGCCGAGTACACGAGGTTCACGGGAGCCTCGAAGCCCGGCACCAGGCGGTGGTACGAGTTCACCGACGGGTTGGTGAACGCGAGCAGCGACGGCGCGTGCTTGAGCAGGCCGCCGATGTACCAGCGGGCGAGGTCGGACAGGCCGCCGTAGCCCTTCTCGTCGTAGAAAAGCGGCTCGCCGTTCTTCCAGAGCGACTGGTGCGAGTGCATGCCCGAGCCGTTGTCGCCGAAGACCGGCTTCGGCATGAACGTGGCCGACTTGCCTGCCTCGAACGCGACGTTCTTGATGACGTACTTGAACTTCATCACGTCGTCCGCCGCGTGCAGCAGGGAGTTGAACCTGTAGTTGATCTCCTGCTGGCCGGCGGTGCCCACCTCGTGGTGCGCACGCTCGACGGACAGGCCGACCTCGCCGAGGACCTTGACCATGTCGTCACGCAGGTCCGCGAAGCGGTCGCTGGGCGAGGTGGGGAAGTAGCCGCCCTTGTAGCGGGTCTTGTACCCGAGGTTGCCACCCTCCTCCACGCGGCCCGTGTTCCATGCGGCCTCGACGGAGTCGATGGCGTAGAAGCTCTCGTTCGCGGACGTCTTGAAGCGCACGTCGTCGAACACGTAGAACTCTGCCTCGGCACCGAAGAAGACGGTGTCGGCGATGCCGGTCGACTTCAGGTAGGCCTCGGCCTTGGCCGCGATGTTGCGGGGGTCGCGAGCGTAGGCGTCACCCGTGAACGGGTCCACGATCGAGAAGTTCACGATCAGCGTCTTCGCCTTGCGGAACGGGTCGACGAACGCCGTCGTGATGTCCGGCACGAGCTTCATGTCGGACTCGTGGATCGCCTGGAACCCGCGGATGGACGAGCCGTCGAACATGAGGCCCTCGCTGAAGGCGTCCTCGTCGAACTGCTCGACCGGGATGTTGAAGTGCTGCGTGACGCCCGGCAGATCGATAAACCGGACGTCGACGAACTCCACCCCCTCGTTGCGGGTGAAGGCGATCGCCTCCTCGGCGTTCTTGAACATCTGCGCTCCTTGCTCGCTCGATAAGTTCAGGGGGAGTCCGTCGGGACCATGCCGTGACGAACTGGGGCACGGTCGCTTGGGATCGCCATGAACCTATGGGCAGGTGGTTTCTCTTTGGTTACCGGTTGTTGCCGGGATGTTTCTCGGATCTCTCGGCCGCGTCATCCCGGGGAGATGTGCTGGTAGCGGCCCTGCCAGCGCTGCTTCAGAGTGCCAGAAGTCACAGCGCCGGGCCGGGCGGCGTCCGTCCATCGGACGAATGTGGACAGGCAAAGAGGGCGCCTTCAGTGAGCAAGGCGCCCTCTCACCATGGTCGACCGTTGGGCGCCGGTCGGCGGCGCCGGCTGGTCAGCGCCCGCGCATGCCCTTGCGGTCGGGGCGGGCGCGGGTCGGGTCGATGCCCTTGGGGATCGGCAGCTTGACGCCGCCGATGGCCTTGAGGCGCTTGGCGACCTCGGAGACCTCGGCCCTGGTCAGGGTCGACTTCAGCCGGGAGACGGCGCGCGCCACCTTGGTGAGCGGCACCTGCCCCTCGCCGTCGCCGCACTGGATCAGGGTGACCGGCACGTTGGACAGGATGCGGCTGACCTTCTTGCGCTCCTGCTCGAGCAGGCGGCCGACCCGGTGGGGCGGCCCCTCGGAGACGAGCACCACACCGGCCTTGCCGACGCCCCGGAACACGAAGTCCTGGTTGCGCGCGTCGACCGCTACGGGCTCGTCCTCGAAGGTCCAGCCCCCACGGACGGTGCCGAGCGCGGCGCGTGCGGCACCGGGCTGGCCGGCGATCTGTGTGTAGGCCGCGGTCTCCGCGCTGCGGGACAGCACGAACATGGCCGCGAGCACGCCGAACGGCACGCCGATGACCAGTGCGTAGACCCACGGGCCTGCCAGGACGCCGATGAGCAGCGCTACCGCAACGACCCCGACGAACGCGGCGAGCATCCACCACGTGACGAGCGGGTTCTGCTTGCGGGTCATCTTGTAGACGTCCCACAGCTGGTGATACCAGCGGCGCTTCTTGGGCTTCTTCTGCTTGGCGGCAGACGCTGCTACATCGTTGCGCGCGTCGCCCCCGGACGAGGTTCGGGCCATGGTCGTCAATTCTAGTGTGCTGCGGACGGACTGGGTGCCGGATCAGCGGGCCAGCAGGCTCGCCGCCTCCTGACGGGAGGTGGTCGTCTGTGCGAGGTGCGACAGCGCCTCGGGGATGGGACGGCCGTACTTGGTCATCGCCTGGCCCCACAGGCGGCCCGCGCGGTACGACGAACGCACCAGCGGCCCAGCCATGACGCCGAGGAAGCCGATCTCCTCAGCGGTCTCGGACAGCTCCACGAACTCCTCCGGCCGCACCCAGCGGTCCACCGGGTGGTGGCGCAGGGAGGGTCGCAGGTACTGCGTGATCGTGATGAGGTCGCAACCGGCGTCGTGCAGGTCCTGCAGGGCCTGCTTGACCTCGTCGATGGTCTCGCCCATGCCGAGGATCAGGTTCGACTTGGTGACCAGTCCGGCGTCCTGGGCACGGGTGATCACGGAGAGCGACCGCTCGTACGTGAACGCGGGCCGGATCTGCTTGAAGATGCGCGGCACGGTCTCGACGTTGTGCGCGAGCACCTCGGGCCGGGACTCGTTGACGGCGTCGAGCAGCTCGGGGATGGCGTTGAAGTCCGGGATCAGCAGCTCGACGCCGGTGCCCGGGTTGAGCGCGTGGATCTGCCGGACCGTCTCGGCGTAGAGCCAGGCTCCGCCGTCGGCCAGGTCGTCGCGGGCCACGCCCGTGACCGTCGAGTACTTCAGACCCATGGTCCGCACGGACTCCGCGACGCGACGCGGCTCGTCCTTGTCGAAGTCGGCGGGCTTGCCGGTGTCGATCTGGCAGAAGTCGCAGCGGCGCGTGCACTGGTCACCGCCGATGAGGAAGGTCGCCTCACGGTCCTCCCAACACTCGAAGATGTTGGGACAGCCGGCCTCCTCGCACACCGTGTGCAGGCCCTCGCCCTTGACGAGAGACTTCATGTCGCGGTACTCGGGGCCCATCACCGCCCGGGTCTTGATCCAGTCGGGCTTCTTCTCGATGGGTGTAGCCGAGTTGCGCGCTTCGATGCGCAACATGCGTCGGCCTTCAGGTGCGATGGTCACGCAGTTTCCTCTCCCAGTTCAGCGGGTTGTGCCGAGCCTATGCCGGGGCTGCCCGCGTGTGCGCGGTCAGCCCGGTGGTGGTCAGTGGTGTTGGTCACGCCGTCGCCGCGACCGTTCCGGGCAGGTGCTCGGCCGGCACGACGGACGGCGTCTCGCCGCGGGCCAGCAGCGGCGTCAGACGTTCGACCAGGGCCGCCTCCAGCAGCGGCCGGACGTCGTCGACGGTGACGCGTCGGCCGAGCTCGGCCGTGAGGGACGTGACGTCGGCGTCGTCGGCCGGGATGCCGCAGGGGACGATGTGGTCGAACGCAACCAGGTCGGCGTCGCAGTTCAGGGCCAGGCCGTGCATGGTGACGCCCTTGGCGACGCGCGCGCCGATGGCGCACACCTTGCGCTCCAGCCGCGGTGCTGGGGCGTCGGGGGAGTCGGCGGCGACCCACACGCCGGAGCGCCCCTCGACCCGCATGGTGTCGACGCCGAACGCCGTGCACACGTCCATCACCGCCTGCTCCAGCGTGCGGACGTACTCGACGACGTCGAACGGCTTGGCCAGCTTGACGATCGGGTAGGCCACGATCTGGCCCGGCCCGTGCCACGTGATCTTGCCGCCGCGGTCGACCTTGATGACCTCGGTGCCGTCAGTGGGGTACTCGTCGCGGCGCGTGCGTGCGCCCGCGGTGTAGACCGAGGCGTGCTCGAGGAAGAAGACCGTGTCGGCCGAGTCCTCGGAACGGACCGACTCGTGTGTGCTGCGCTGCAGGTCCCAGCCCTCGTGGTACCCGATGTGCCCGGTGAGGTGGCGGATGTCCATGCCAGTCACCCTACGTCCGCGCGGTGGCGGGGTCACCGGGTCACCGGGCCGGCGGGCTGGTGGGTCGGCCGGTCGGCCGGCGCTGACCCGGGTTCAGCAGGCGCGAGGCGACCACTCTGGGCCCGATAGTGGTTCCCGTCCGCCTGCTGAACCAACCTCAGCACCGATCAGAGGGGGATGGGGGTGGCCGGCAGGGGTGGGTGGGGGTGGGGGAGGCCGCCCAGCTCTGTGATGTGGGCGGCCACGACGGCCCCGATGCCTCCCGGCCGGTCGTTGTCCGTTGGCTTGAAGCGCAGCAGCACGATTCGGTCGGTCGCCAGCAGCCGGTTCTGGCGGGGCGCGTCCTTGACGAGCGCCTCGTGGGTCGAGTGTGGCGCGACGCCGTCGATCTCGACCACGAGCCACCGACCGTCACGCAGGAGCCAGCCGAGGTCGCAGCGGCCCAAAAAGCGTCCGTCCTTGTGAAACACGACCTGGGTGCGATCCGGCGGGACCCCGTGGTCGAGGCAGGAGAGGCGGGCGAAGGTCTCGGCAGGGGACTCGTCGTTGCCGTCCGCGAGATCGATCCAGCCGAGCGCCGGCCCCGCGTCTCGTCGTCGGCGCAGCAGCCGGCGCACCTTGACGAGTCCGGCCCGGCTGATCTTCCGCCTGTTCAGGGCGCTGCTGAGAACAGCGACGGCGTGGTCCCGGGACAGACCCGGCAGCGCCTGGGCGAGGGCGTGCTCGATCTTCGCGATGCGCCAGCTGCCGTACCGCTCGGATGCGAAGCTGCCGTACTGGCGCACGATCACGCCGTCCAGTCCTCTGTGCCGGACGCCCCGAGGGTACGAGACCTCTGGATCGATGTGACGGGGGAGGCCGGCGACACCATGCAGTGCGAGCGCGGCGGCTCCGACCGCGGCCGTCCCTGGCTGGACGAGCATGCCCTTGACCGCTGACCGCCGCCGGATGTGGTCGAAGTAGTCGTCCCGGACCCTCGTCGACGGCGGGGTGGGATCCGTGTCGACGACCCGGTTGCCCTCGCGGCGCCAGACGCCGTCCCGGACGAGCCGTTGGATCCGACGTCGATCGACGCCGAGCGCATGGCACTGGTGCACCGAGAGGAGCCCTTCCTGCTGGGCGGCGAGCTTGGTCACCGCAGGAGGGACCGGGCTGAGGGGACGCATGCCCGGATCAGATCACCGCAATGCCTGCCGTCGTCGCCGCGGTCGTCGAGGCTGTGCACAACCGTGCCGAGGACGGCGCTGTGGTCGCGCTCGCGACGGTGCGCCCGACACACTCTTGACTGAGGTTCAGCAGGCGTGAGGCGACCGTTTTGGACCTTGTCATGGTCCGCAACAGCCTGCTGAACCAGAGTCAGCAGCGCCGCAGCGCCGCTCAGGAGGCCGGGAGGGGTTCCGCGGGGCAGCTCGTCAGGACGTCCTCCATGGCGTCGCGCTCCGCGGGCGTGACCCACAGCTCGTACTTGGCCTTGACCGCGACCTGCCGGGCGACGTACTCGCAGCGGTAGGCCTGGTTCTCGGGCAGCCACTCGGCGGCGTCCTTCGCGCCCTTGCCCATGTTCGCCGGACCGTCGGACGCCACCAGGTTGAGCGGGTCGTTGGCGATCTCGATGCGCTCGGGCCGGTCCAGGTCCGCCGCGCCGGTGGTCCAGGCGTTCATGAGCGCCACCACGTGGTCGATCTGCACGTCGCTGGAGTTCTCCCCGCGCACGAACGCGATGCTCTCGCCCGTGTACGGGTCGTCGAGCGTCCCTGACGCCACCTCGCACGTGTCGCCGGGGGACAGCTCGTAGTCCTCGAGGTCTCGCTGGAGCATGTCGTTCCGGGTGTCGCAGCCGTTGTCGTCGGCGTCCTGCCAGGCGCTGCCGAAGTCGGCCTCGCGGTCGTAGCCGTCCTCGGTGGCGGCGTCCTGCACCGTGAGCGAGTCGAGCGTCGCGAGCGCCGAGCCCTCGGCGCCTTCTGCGGGGGCCACGTCGTCGCCAAGGGACTTGAGGACGAAGTTGCCAGCGAGCACCAGTGCCGCGACGGCGACGAGCACGAGCTGGAGGGCCTTGCGGGTCTGGCTGGACTTCTTGGCTGTGGCGGACACGAGCCCCTCATTCTGTCGGCCGGTGTGGTCCGGACGCACTTGGCCGGAACCGCTAAGAACGTGCGAAAAGTACCTGTTGCCCCAGTCTGCCAGAATCGGGTTACGGCGGTTAACCCCCTGACCAGTGGTCTCGCGTCGGCGCGCCCAGCGGGGCACCATGGGGCCATGGCTCTTCGGATCGGAATTGTCGGCTACGGGGGTGCGGGCAGGCAGATCCATGCCCGCCTGGCGCGAGCAGCGGGAATGACGGTGACAGCCGTCGTCGCACGAGACTCCGGACGGCGCGTCCAGGCGGTCGGTGACTGGCCGGGCGCGCGCCTGTTCAACGACCTTCCGTCGATGCTGCTGGAGCCCGGGCTCTACGACCTGGTGGTCATCGCCAGCCCCTCGTCGTTGCACGCCGAGCACGCCGACGCAGTGTCCGTGGCAGGCAAGCCGTTCGTGCTCGACAAGCCGATTGCGACCACCGCGGCGGAGGCACGGCGGGTGGTGAGCGCGGCGTCGTCGTCGGGCACGCCGTTCACCGTGTTCCACAACCGGCGCTGGGACCCCGAGCAGCTCACCCTCGCGGCCCTGCTGGACCGGGGCGACCTCGGCAAGGTGCACACCTTCGAGCGGCACTGGGAGCGGTGGCGACCCAAACCGCAGCAGCGGTGGAAGGAGAACGACACCGTGGGCGGCGGGCTCCTGCTCGACCTTGGCCCCCACCTCGTGGACTCGGCGACCCAGCTGTTCGGTCCGGTCGTCGCGGTCTACGCGGAGACGCGGGCACTCTCGACGCCCACCGAGGACGACGTGTTCCTCGTGCTGCACCACGCGGCTCCCGGCAGCCGGCCCGGTGTCGTCCAAGGGCGAGCCGCCGCCGACGTCCTGTTCGGTGGGGGTCCACCGGCCACGGGCGTGGTCTCCCGCCTCTGGGCCGGCTCCCTCGTCGGTGCGCCAGGACCCCGTACGCGCGTACTCGGCGACGGCGGCGCCTACCTCGTGAACTCGTTCGAGGGCGACGCGTCGCCCTTCGACGTGCTCGACGGCGAACAGCCAGAGGGCACCCACGGCTGGCTCGTACGCGGCAGGGAGCGGACGGCGGTGGCGCAGCCGCGCGGCGGGCACGCGGACTTCTACACGGCGGTCGCCGAGTGGCTGGCCGGTGAGGCAGAGGTCCCGGTCGACCCCGCCGACGCCGTCCGGACCGCTGAGGTGCTGGACGCCGCCCGGAGGTCCGCAAAGGAGGGGCGACTCATCGACGTATGAGCCGCCGACACCACCGCCGGGACGAATCTGCGCTCGGGCGGCTCACCCACAGGGCGCCGGATTCAGCAAATCCTGTGGATAAAGGGCAGGCTTCAGAGCGCGGGGTTCTCATGAACGAGTGCACTACATCGAATCTGCGGAACTGGTCCGCGTGGCCGTCCCCACGGAGGCCGCGTCTCGCGCCCTCCTGGTGCGCCGTCTAGACACTCTCGCGACACTGGACCACCCCCAGCTGGTGCCGCTCATCGCCATCTCCCCGAACGGCCCGGACAACCTGGACGTCCGGCTGTCGCGTACCGGAGCTGTCGATCTGCCTACCGCCGTCGGATCGCGGGGTCCCCTGACCGCCGCGGAAGGCGCCGGCGTCACCGTCGCGATCGCGCAGGCGCTCGCGGCCCTGCACAGCGTGGGCCTCGTCCACGGTGGGGTCCGGCCGACGGACGTGCTGCTCCGCTCCGACGGAAGCGCGATGCTGCGGCCCCGCGTGACGCTCCCCGACCACAGCGACGACCCGGTCGACGTCCCGTCCCTGGCCACGCTCGTTGAGTCGGTGCTCGGGTTCCCCGGCCCGAGCCTGGACTCGGACGCCGACGAGGCGCTGCGCGCCGTACTGGCCCGCGCCCGCGCCGAGGACCCGCGCGACCGGCCCGAGCCCGGAACGCTCGCGGCGCTCGCTGACGAGGCCGTGACGCCGGAGCCGGTTCGCCTCCCCGAGGGATCGGCGCTGGTCTCGGCGGCGCTCAGTGGTCCGGTGCCCATCGCGGGCCACGTGCCGCGCGGGGCGCGCACGCCCTCGGCGTGGCGCTCCGCGGCGAGGACGCTGACCGGGTCCATCGCGGCAGTGGACGGCAAGAGCTGGGCGGTGACGGCGCGACGTCGGGCGACGATGCCGCTCACGGGCCGGTCCATCGCGGCAGGAGCGGCAGGGAAGGCCTCCCAGCCGCGGACCACCACGGCGTCCGTCGTCGCGACGGGCATGATCGCAGCGGGCGTCATCGCGGGCATCGTGGCAGCGGCCATGGCCGCTCCTCAGCTCTTCGGAGACGAGGAGCCGGCGGTCGCCGTGCCGTCTCCGTCGGCGGCGGCGTCGTCGGTCGCGGTCGGGGTCAACCCGGTGGCCAACGCCAAGGACCCTGCGGGTGCCGCCGTCGAGCTCACGTCGCGCCGGCTGGCGCTGCTGGCAGGCGCCGTGTCCGACATCGGTGCGGTCAACGTGGAGGGCTCGCCCGCCTACGTGGCGGACAAGCAGATCCTTGAAGAGCTCGAGCAGACCGGCGCGCAGGTGGTCGGTGCGTCTGCCGAGGTGCAGAAGACGGAGGTCGTGACGCTGGGCCCCGGCGCGGCATCGGCTCTCCAGAACGCGACCACCGCCTCGCGCACCGAGACGTCGGATGCCGCCAGCGGCAAGCAGGCGGGCAAGAAGGTGCCCATCGAGGCGGTGGTCCGGATCGACTACACGATCACCGCGCACAAGCAGGTGTCCGACACCGGCGAGACGTCGGTCCCTGCCTCGAACGAGTCGGCGGACCTGACCCTCGTGTGGACTCCGGGCGGCTGGCGCGTCAGCGAGGTGCGCTGACCCCGTTCGCCTCCACCACCCAGCGGGCCGCGTCCTGAGCATCCGTGTGTGTCCAGGTGAAGCCGGTCCTGGCGAGCACCCCGGGCACGACCCGCTGGGAGGCGACGAGGTCGTCGGCGAACTGGCCCAGAGCGATCCGCAGCGCCAACCGGGGCGCCGCCAGGATCGCCGGGCGGTGCAGGGCCCGCGCGAGCGCGAGGGTCAGCGCCCGGTTCGTGGTGGGCTCGGGGGCGACGGCGTTGACCGGCCCGCGGACGTCCGCGCCGATGACGTGGCGGATCGCCGCTATCTCGTCGGTAAGGGTGATCCAGCTCCACCACTGGCGGCCGCTCCCGAGCGGGCCGCCGACCCCGAGGCGCAGGATCGGCAGCAGCTTGCCGAGCGCACCGCCTGACGGCGCAAGCACCACACCGCTGCGCAGCCAGACGACACGCGCGCCGGCCTCTGCGGCCGGCGCGGTGGCTTTCTCCCACGCCTCGACCAGGCCGGCGAGGAAGTCGTCCCCGCGCGCCGAGGCCTCGGTCAGGACCTCGTCGCCACGGCTGCCGTACGCGCCGATCGCGGAGCTGTTCACCAGCACGGGCGGAGTGTCTGTGCGGGCTACCGTGCGGGCGAGCAGGCTCGTCGTGGTGGTGCGCGAGCCGAGGAGCGTCTGCTTGTAGGCAGGTGTCCAGCGATGGTCACCGATCCCGGCGCCGGCCAGGTTCACGACGGCGTCCGCACCCTCCAGCGCGGCCGGGTCGAGCTCGCCGGTCCGCGGGTCCCACGAGACGTCGCGGACGAGGGCGGCACCGGCCGCGCTCTCGCTCGCGGTGGTGGCTCCGTCGCCGGGTGGCCTGCCGCCGTCGGACGGCTCAGCGCCCCGGCGCACCAGCCGCCGCACGGTATCCCCGCGCGCGACGAGATCGGCGACCAGTGCGGAACCGATGAGACCGTGTGAACCGGCAACCACCACATCCATGCGGTGAATCTAACCTGCCCGGGGCCTCCGGCCTATGCCTGACCGCCAGAGCGGTGCCGGGCCGGCGCCGTTAGACAGCTGTGGCCGGCTCCGAACCCGGAACCGGCCACGGCCAACTACGTGACGCTACCTACGCGAAGCGAACGTCCGCGTCAGAGACCGACCTCCGACTCGAACGCGCCGTCCTCGATCCGGTTCTTGATCGCCGTCAGGAAGCGGGCGGCATCCGCGCCGTCGACCAGGCGGTGGTCGTAGGACAGGAAGATGTACGACATCGAGCGCACCGCGATGCTCTCGTTGCCGTCCGGGTCGGTCACGACGACCGGCCGCTTCGTGATCGTGCCGGTGCCCAGGATCGCGGCGTGGCCCAGCGGGACGATCGGGGTGTCGATGAGCGACCCGCCCGAACCCGTGTTGGTGATGTTGAACGTGCCGCCCGACAGCTCGTCCGGCGTCACCTTGTTCGCCCGGGTGCGGGCACCGAGGTCCTGGATCTGCCGGGCGATGCCCGCCAGGTTCAGGTCGCCCGCGTTCTTGATGACCGGAACCACGAGTCCACGCTCGGTGTCGACGGCGATGCCGACGTTCTCCGAGCCGTGGTAGGTGATCTCGCCCTTCTCCGTGTCGATGGTCGCGTTGATCTTCGGGTACGCCTTGAGCGCCTCGACAGCGGCCTGGGTGAAGAACGGCAGGAACGTCAGCTTGGCGCCCTCGCGCGCGGCGAACGACTCCTTGGCCTTGGCCCGGAGCTGCGCGACGCGCGTGACGTCGACCTCCATGACCGTGGTCAGCTGAGCCTGCGACTGCACCGCCTCCAGCATCCGCTGGGCGACGATCTTGCGCAGGCGCGACATCTTTTCGGTGGTGCCACGCAGCGGCGACACCTCGAGCTTGGCCGGGGCGGACGGCGCCTTGGCCGCCGCGGGAGCTGCTGCTGCCGGAGCCGGTGCTGCCTTGGCCTCGGCGGCCGCGAGCACGTCCTCCTTGCGGATCCGGCCACCGACGCCGGTACCCGTCACCTCAGCGACGTCGACGCCCTTCTCCGCGGCGAGCTTGCGCACGAGCGGGGTCAGGTACGAGCCGATGGTGCGACCGGTCGATGCCGCCGCCGGAGCGGCAGGTGCCTGAGCCGGCGCAGCCTGAGCCGGCGCAGCGGGAGCGGGGGCCGGGGCCGGGGCTGCGGGTGCCTCGGCGGCGGGAGCCGGGGTGGGCTCAGGTGCGGAAGGCGCCTCGGGTGCCGGAGCCGCGGCCTTGGCGGGTTCCGGGGAGTCCGCGGCCGGATCCGGGACGGGAGCCGGGGCCGCGGAGGCGGGCGCCTCTGCGGCGGGAGCCGCGGCGCCCGATCCGACGAGGGCCAGCACGGCGCCGACCTCGACGGTCTCGTCCTCCTGGACCAGGATCTTCTGGAGGGTACCGGCGACAGGCGACGGGATCTCGGTGTCGACCTTGTCGGTCGATACCTCGAGGAGCGGCTCGTCGACGGCGACCTCGTCACCGACCTCCTTGAGCCAGCGCGTCACGGTGCCCTCGGTGACCGACTCGCCCAGGGCGGGCAGCGGGACCTCGGTACCGCCACCGGACGGGGCGGGAGCCTCGGCAGGTGCGGCTGGGGCGGGAGCGGGGGACTCGGCGGCAGGCGACTCGGCGGCAGGCGACTCTGCGGGAGCGGCCTCCTCCGGCGTCGGCTCGGGAGCTGGCGCCTCGGCGGCTGCCTGCTCGGCGGCCGGTGCGGCCGGCGCGGCGCCAGAACCGGAGCCGTCGCCGATGACGGCGAGGGTGGCGCCGACCTCCACGGTGTCGTCCTCCTGGACGAGGATCTGCTCGAGGACGCCCGCGACGGGCGACGGGATCTCGGTGTCGACCTTGTCGGTCGACACCTCGAGCAGCGGCTCGTCGACGGCGACCTCGTCGCCGACAGCCTTGAGCCAGCGGGTGACAGTGCCTTCGGTGACGGATTCGCCGAGGGCCGGCAGCTGCACGTTCTCAGACATGACCTGTGGGGTCTCCTTTGTCGTTAAGTGGTCAGTTATGGGCGTGCAGAGGCTTGCCGGCCAGCGCCATGTGTGCCTCTCCGAGTGCCTCGTTCTGGGTGGGGTGGGCGTGCACGAGCGAGGCGACGTCCTCAGGGAACGCCTCCCAGCCCACGATGAGCTGGCCCTCGCCGATCAGCTCGCCCACCCGCGAGCCGATCAGGTGCATGCCGACCACGGGTCCGTCCTTGCGCCGCACCAGCTTCGCGAAGCCCTGGGTACCCAGGATCCTGCTCTTGCCGTTGCCCGCGAGGTTGTACTCGATGGTCTCGACCTGGTCCGGGCCGTACAGCTCGGCGGCCCGCGCCTCGGTGACGCCGACGGACGCCACCTCCGGCTCGCAGTAGGTGATGCGCGGGATCGTGGCCTCGTCGATCGTCACGGGCGCCAGGCCCGCGATCTGCTCGGCCACGAAGATGCCCTGCGCGAACCCGCGGTGGGCCAGCTGCAGGCCGGGGACGATGTCGCCGACGGCCCAGATCTGGCCGCCCGCTGGAGTGGCGACACCGGTGCGGAGCAGCTCGTCGGTCAGGACGAAACCGCGGTCCAGCCGTACGCCGGCGGCCTCGAGACCGAGGTCGGCGGTGCGCGGACCGCGCCCGACGGCGACGAGCAGCAGGTCGGCGTCGAACGTCGTGCCCGACTCGAGCTCGACCTGCACGCCGTCCTGCGACTGCTTGACCTGGGCGAAGCGCTCGCCGAGGGAGAACTTGATGCCGCGCTTGCGGAACGCCCGCTCCAGCGCCTTGGAGAGCGCGACGTCCTCGTTCGGCACGAGGTGCGGCAGCGCCTCGACGATCTGCACGTCGGCGCCGAAGGACTTCCAGACGGATGCGAACTCGACGCCGATCACGCCACCACCGAGCACCACCACCGACTTCGGCGCGGTCTCCAGCGTCAGCGCCTCGTCGGAGGTGATGACCCGGTCGCCGAGCTCGAGGCCCGGCAGGCTACGGGCGTACGAGCCGGTCGCGAGCACGACGTCCTTGCCGTCGTACCGCGTCGCCACGCCGTCCGGGGACGTGACCTCGACGACCCCGGGGGCCACGAGCGTGCCGTGTCCGTCCACGACGGTGATCTTCCGCGAGGCGACGAGACCCTGCAGGCCCTTGTACAGGCCGGCGACCACGGAGTCCTTGTAGGCGAGCACGCCCGCCATGTCGATGCCGTCCAGCGAGGAGCGGACACCGAACTGCGCGCCGTGGGCGGCGGCGTCGGCCACCTCGGCCGCGTGCAGGAGCGCCTTGGTGGGGACGCACCCCACGTGCAGGCAGGTGCCGCCGAGCTTGCTCTCTTCCACGAGCGCCACGCTCAGACCCAGCTGTGCGGCCCGGAGCGCGGTGGCGTAGCCACCGCTGCCACCGCCGAGCACGACGACGTCGAACGTGGCCGGATTGTCATGCGTAGGCACGTGCTGGCTCCTCGTTGACAGGGTGGTGGCGCTGTCGGTCGGACAGCGGGCAGATAGTGAGCACCGCATGCCATCTTGACACTTCAGCGGGCGTGGCCCCAATTGTGAACCCGGCTTGTCGGGTGTGACCGTGGCGACATTGACGGGCAACCGGGGCTGTGAGCGGAGATGCGACGGGGCCGCGCGGGGACCGTGGGCCTGTACCGGGCGGATACCTGCCTGTGAACAGGAGCTGTGGGTTTCCTGGAATCACGTGGAGATGCCTAGGACGGTGGCGATCGCGCTAGTAGTCTCGACATATGCCCCGCCAGTCCCGTAGCTCGCTCGCGCGTTTCTTCCAGCGACGCTCCTCGTCCGGCAGCGGATCGCGCCCCAGCGGCAACGATGCGCGCCGCCAGACAGTGGCGCACCTTGGTGAGTTCATCGGGTCGCGCGTCGGGGTCGAGGCCTACGTGGAGCCGCCGACCACGGACATCCCCAGCACGATCCTGCTCGTGGCGACCACGGGCGAGTGGACACGGCGTCGGGTGCCGGACGAGCGCACCGCGTTCGACATCGCGAACCAGCTGGGGGTGCCGGTGTACAACGTCCGGTTCACCGGCTACCCCCAGCGGATGCGCGACTGGAACAGCGCGCAGCGCAGGTCGAAGTAGCTCTACTTCTCCGCCTTCTCCGCAGCAGCCCGGCCCTCGAGGAAGCCCAGCAGGGTGCGGACCCCCACGCCGGTACCGCCGCCGGGCGTGTAGCCGTGCGCGCCGCCGTCGTTGAACGCGGGGCCCGCGATGTCCAGGTGGGCCCACGGGTGGTCGCCCACGAAGGTCTGCAGGAACAGGCCGGCGTTGAGCATGCCGCCCCATCGTGGGCCTGAGTTGGCGACGTCGGCCACCTTCGACTTGATGTTCGACTTGAGCTCCTCCGGCAGAGGCATGGGCCAGAACAGCTCGCCCGAGGCGTCGGCGGCGGCCTTGACCTCGTCGCGCACCGTGTCGGTGCCCATGACGGCGGAGGTGCGGGTGCCGAGCGCTACCACCTGGGCGCCGGTCAGGGTGGCGATGTCGAGCACGACGTCGTGGCCGTCCTCGACCGCTGAGACCAGGCCGTCGGCCATGACCACGCGGCCCTCCGCGTCGGTGTTCAGCACCTCGACTGTCTTGCCGCCGTAGATCGTGACGACGTCGGCGGGGCGCTGGGCGTTGCCACCCGGCATGTTCTCGGCGAGGCAGAGGTAACCGGTGATCGCGAGCGGCAGGTTCAGCTTCGCGGCGGCGACGACGGTGGACAGGACGGCGGCGGCGCCGGCCATGTCCGACTTCATGGCCTCCATGCCCGCGGCCGGCTTGATCGAGATGCCGCCGGAGTCGAACGTGATGCCCTTGCCGACCAGCGCGACCTTCCCGTTCGGCTTGGCCGGCGTGTAGGCGACCTTGACGAGGCGCGGCCCGCGCGCGGAGCCCTGGCCGACGGCCGTGAGCCCACCGTAGCCACCGGAGGCGAGCTGCTTGTCGTCCAGGACCGTCACCTTGACGTGCCGCACGTCCTTGGCGGCCGCCTTCGCGGCGTCGGCGAACGTGGCCGGGTACAGCTCGTTGGGCGCCGTGTTGACCAGGTCGCGAGCGGCGTGGACCGCGGCGGCGACGACCTGGGCGCGCTCGGCGACGACCTTTGCCTTGGCGTTCTTGTGCAGCGGCGTCAGGATCTCGATGGCCGCGACGGGGTCCTTGCGGTTCCTGGCGTCCTTCGCTGCGTCCTTCGCCGCTTCCTTCTCGGTGGACCTGCCGGTGGTGCGGTACCGGTTGAAGACGTAGGCACCCAGCAGGGCGCCCTCGGTCACGGCGGTGATCTCGTCGTCGTCGGACGCGGGCAGCGCGATCGCGGCGGACCTGAGGCCCGCGAGCTCGCGGGTCGCCGCGCCCGCGGCGCGCCGCAGGGTCTCGGTGGCGAACGTGCCGTCCTCGGCGCGCTCGCCCAGGCCTGTCAGGACCAGGACGTCGACGGCGAGCTTGGGGCCGGCCGGGATCTTGCGGACCTCGTCGCGTGCGCCGGTCACGCCGAGCTGCGGCGCGAGCGACTCGAGCTGTGTCAGCAGGTCGGTGGGAAGCTGGTCGGACACGACGGCTACGCCGTCCGACGTCTGGGCGGTCGCCACCACGAGCGCTTCGGCCTTCACCGCGGTGGGATTCTTGCTGGAGAGGATAACGGAGGTCACGAGGCCGATCGTATCCCGCGCCTCCGACACCCGGTCGGCCGGCCTGGCGGCCTCATCCTGCCGGCCTCATCCTGGCGACCTCATAGAGGCGCAGGTCACGCACCGTCCGATTGCCGCACGGCAGGGGCTGCCCGGTAGTCTGCGGGACGTGATCCTTGCCCTCGTCCTCCTCGTGGTCGCGCTGTGCGTGGCCCTGGCCGGATGGGCCGCCTGGTTCGTGGCCCGCGACCGCGCGGTCGTCCTGAACCAGCTGTGGGGCGGGGCGGTGATCGAGGTCGTCGTCCTGGTGCAGGGCGTCGTAGCGATCGTGCAGGGCGCCACCGGTGCCGGAGCTGGCGATCCGCTGCTGTTCTGGGGCTACTTCGCCACGACCCTGGTGATCCTGCCGGTCGCCGCCGCGTGGGCGTTCGCAGAACGCACCAGGTGGAGCTCGGTGGTGCTGCTCGTGGCGTCCCTGACGGTGGCGTTCCTGGAGTGGCGCATGTGGCAGATCTGGACGGTGGCATGATGGCGCAGCGGACCGTCGGACGACGGACCGGGCAGGGCTTCGGCCGGGTCCTGGTGACCGTGTACGGGATCCTGGCGTTCGCCGCCCTGGGCCGGTCGTCCTACGAGCTGGTCGTGAAGTTCACCGAGGCACCCGTCGCGTACACGCTGTCCACGCTCGCCGCGGTCGTCTATGTCGTGGCGACGTTCGCACTGGCGATCGGGAGCCCCACCTGGCGCCTGGTCGCATGGATCACCGTCGGGATCGAGGCAGTGGGCGTCGTGACCGTCGGCGCGCTGTCGCTCGCCGACGCGCAGGCGTTCGGCGAGTCAACCGTCTGGTCCGGGTTCGGCCAGGGCTACGGTTACGTGCCGCTCGTCCTGCCTTTCGTGGGCTTGTGGTGGCTGTGGCGGACGTCGCGCAGCACGCCCGAGGAGAGGACTGCATGAGCTGGCCGTACTCGTTGTTGTTCAACGCCGCCTTCCGTCGGATGGACCCGGAACGCGCGCACGAGCTCGCGTTCGCCCTGATCGAGCGCGCCGGGAAGGTGCCGGTGCTGCGCGACGTCGTGCAGGGCGCCGTGGCCCCTTACCTGGGGCAGCGGGCGGGCGGGCCAGGGAGCGTGCGGATCTTCGGCCGGGTGGTGCCCGCGCCGTTCGGCCTGGCCGGAGGGTTCGACAAGAACGCGAGAGCGGTCCGGGGCCTGACGATGCTCGGCTTCGGGTTCATCGAGATCGGCACGGTCACCGCGAGCCCGCAGCCCGGCAACGAGAAGCAGCGCATGTGGCGCGAGCTGGACGTCCGCGGCGTACGTAACCGGATGGGCTTCAACAACGAGGGCGCAGCGGCGGCCGCGGACCGGTTGCGGGAGCTGCGGAGCACCGCGGCCGGCCGCGCGATAGTGGTCGGCGCCAACATCGGCAAGACCAAGGTGGCTCCGCCGGAGGGCGCCGCCGCCGACTACGCGACGTCGGCCCGGCTGCTGGCCCCCTGGGCTGACTACCTCGTGGTCAACGTCTCCTCCCCGAACACCCCCGGCCTGCGCGACCTGCAGGCGACGGAGTCCCTGCGCCCCATCCTCGAGGCGGTGCGCGCAGCGGCCGACGAGGCGAACGCCACCGTGTCGCCGGGTGGCGGCCGCAGGATCCCGCTGCTGGTGAAGATCGCCCCCGACCTCGCGGACGACGACGTCGACGCCGTCGCCGACCTGGTGCTCGAGCTGGGGCTGGACGGCGTGGTCGCCGTCAACACGACGATCGGCCACGACCGCGGCCCCGGCGGGCTGTCCGGCCCGCCGCTGCTGGGCCGGGGCATCGAGGTCGTCGCGCGGCTGCGCGAGCGGCTCGGTGCCGGCCCGGTCATCATCGGCGTCGGCGGTATCACGAGGGCCGACGACGTCCGCGCCTACCTGCGCGCCGGAGCCGACCTCACCCAGGGTTACACGTCGTTCGTCTACGAGGGACCGTTGTGGGCGTCGCGGATCAACCGCGCGCTGACCCGCTCGGCCGGCTCGACAGCAAGCGGGAGGCTGGGATGATCCGTCCGCAGTGGGAGTGGGCCCTTGACGACGCCGAGGGGCGTCGCCTGAGCGAGCCCCTGACCCCCGTCTTCACCGCGCAGTACGACGCCGAGCAGTGGCTCGGCGAGCACTGGCGTGCGCTGGCCGAGGCCGGTGCGGTGCAGGCACGCCTGCTGCACGACGGCACCCCGGCGGCCCCGAGCGTGGAGCTGCGGACGCCCTGAGTCGGAAATCCTCAGCCGAAGATCCTGGAACGTCGGCTGAACCTTCTCGGTACCGGGGTGCGAGCCGCTTGCACCGGTCGGCGGCATGATGGTCCGATGGTCCGATGGACCTCGCCGCGGAGACCGCTCCTGACCAGCTCACACCGGACCAGGCCAGGGCGCTTTTTCGCGCTGGGCTGCGCGTGCCGACGTCGGGCTGGGCCGCGGGGTGGACCCAGGCCAACCTGATCGCCCTGCCTCGGGCCGACGCGTACGACTTCCTGCTGTTCGCCCAGCGCAACCCGCAGCCGTGCCCGGTGCTGGATGTGACCGAGCCGGGCGAGACGTCGGCGTCGATCTTCGCGGGCGACCTCCGAACCGACCTGCCCGCCTATCGGGTGTACCGCGACGGCAAGCTCGCCGAGGAGCTGGCCGACGTCACGCAGCTGTGGCGCGACGACCTGGTCACCTTCCTGGTGGGCTGCAGCTTCACCTTCGAAGCGGCCCTCCTGGAGGCGGGGGTTCCCGTGCGCCACATCGAGGCCGGGTCCAACGTGCCGATGTACCGCACGAACCGGGAGTGCCGCCCGGCGGGAGACCTGTCGGGCCCGCTCGTGGTGTCGATGCGTCCGGTCCCGGCGAACCAGGTGGCGGACGCGGTCCGGATCACCTCCCGGTACCCCGCCGTGCACGGCGCGCCGGTGCACGTCGGTGACCCGGCGGCGTTGGGCATCTCGGACCTGGCGGTTCCGGACTTCGGGGACGCGGTGGAGGTCCGCGACGGCGAGCTCCCCGTGTTCTGGGCGTGCGGGGTGACGCCGCAGGCGGCCGTGATGAGGTCGCGCCCGTCGTTCGCCATCGGTCACGCGCCCGGGCACATGGCGATCACCGACGCCCGGAACTCGAACTACGTGGTGCCGTGACGTGGTGCCGTGCCGAGGCTGCCGGTCCAGGGCTCACGGCGCGGTGCTCACGGTGCGGGGAGCACCGCGCGGGCCTCGGTGAGAGCGGCGTGGAGGGCCGCGCGGTCGACTGGGGCGTGGTCGCCCCCGGCGAGGGCCGTGAGCCGGGCGTACGTGGACCGTGCGGTTTCCTCGTCCCCGGTGCGGACGCACAGCTCGACCAGGTAGGCGAGAGCCGGCGCCAGCTCGGGTACCGGCAGAGCGGAGTCGTCCGGTCCTGACGCCCGGCGCAGCGCACCGCCGAGGATCTTGCGCGCCTGCACAGGGTCGCCGTGCGAGTCCGCCTGGACCACCGCGGCGTCGAGAGCGCGCACGATCGTTCCGGCACCCGGCGTCCCGGTCCACTCGGTGACATCGCCGTCCGGGGCGGACGGCTGGGTGTCGGGCGTGGGCGCGCGGGAGACCCGGACCCAGTTGCCGGCCGGGTCGACCAGGCTGAACCCGGAGAGGCCGGCATTGTTCGCCCGGCGCCGCGGCCGCGTGACTCGCGGGAGCCCGCTGACCGGGAGCCGCCCGAACCGCTCCCTGAGCCCAGCGGCGAACAGGTCGTAGATCGGCTCGGTGTCCGGCACCACCAGGGCGCACGTGGAGTGGGACTGGTCCGGGTCCCACTCGGGCATCACGTAGTAGTGGAGCGCTATACGGCCGAGCTCCAGAGCCAGGTAGGGGTTAGGGCGGCGCTGCCGGTACGTCACCCTGAGACCCAGGCCGGTCCAGAAGTCGGCCATGGCGTCGATGTCCCCGCAGGGCAGCATCGGAACCATGAAGGCGCCGCCGGTCACCGCGGCGATGGTGGTGTCCGCCGCGGTGGCATGCTCAGTGTCGGTCATCGCACCAGCGTGCCAGACGCGTACCAGACGACTGCTGGAGACCCGGGGGGCCGACGGCGCGGAGGAGCGCACGGCGCCGCGCAAGCGGCAGGCCCGTGGTGAGCGGCGGATCGGCGAGATCGTCGCGGCCGCAGCCCGAGTCCTGGCCGCGCACGGCTACGAGAAGACGACGACCAACGCGATAGCGGCCGAGGTCGGGATCTCACCGGGCTCCCTGTACACCGGGCCTCGTGGCGGCGACCCGGCCCATCCACGAGGCGCTGGAGGGCCGGGTGCTCGGTCTGCTGGAGACGAGGTTCCCGGAACGGTCGGCCGTGGAGCTGCACCTGTCGGGCCGGCTCATGATCCAGGTCGTCCAGGCGGCGATGCCCACGATCACCGCCGCGGCCCCGGGGGACCGGCCGGTGATCATCACCGAGGTCAAGCGGATGCTGAGCGCCTACGTCCGCGAGCTCGCCCGGCGCCGACCACCGGCCACTCGTCCCCATGCCCGGACCAGGCGCGGTACGGCGTCGGCCAGCTCAGCGGGCGAGCGGGTGAACGTGAGGCGCACCCGTGAGTCGGCCCCGTCGCCGTCGGGCGTGAACAGCGGGCCCGCTGCGACGAGCACCCCCTCGGCCGCGGCCGCCGCGGCGAAGGCCTGCGCGACGGGCCTGCCCAGGTCGACCCAGCAGAACAGGCCGCCGGCGGGCAGGGGGACCTCCCAGGGGAACGACTCCCGGAGCCGGCCGACGAGCAGGTCGCGCCGTTCGCGCAGCATGGCCCGCCGACCGACCATGATCTCGGCGCGCCGGCCGAGCAGGTCCGTCGCAGCGAGCTGCTCCAGGACCGCCGTCGCGATGTCCATGGACTGCCGCGCCCGCGCGAGCTGCGCGATCATCCGCGGGTGGGCCCGGATCCAGCCGACCCGCAGGCCGCCCCAGAAGGCCTTCGACGCCGACCCGACCGACACCACGTGCGGCGAGGTCCCGCGCCCGGCGAAGGCCGGGGGCGTCGGACCGCCGTCCAGCCCGAGCTCGACGAGCGTCTCGTCACCCACGACGGTGACGCCGTTCCGGTCGGCGACCTCCCGCACGGCGGCCCGTTCCTCGGCGGACAGCAGGTAGCCCGTCGGGTTCTGGTAGTCCGGCACCAGATACACCAGTCGGGCCTGGGTGCGGCGCACGGTCGAGGCGAGCAGGTCGACGTCGAGCGGGCCGGTCGGGACGCCGACGACGCGGCCGCCGGCCTCGCGCATCGCCTCCAGGGCGTGGAAGTAGGTGGGCGACTCGACGACCGCGCGGTCGCCCGGGCGCAGGTGCGTGCGCGCCAGCAGTGCGATCGCCTGCTGGGCGCCGGTGGTCACGAGGATCTCGTCCGCCGTGGTGGGCACCCCGCGCTCGCGGTAGCGCGCGGCCACCGCCTCGCGCAGCGGTGCGAGCCCGTACGGCTCGTAGCCGCCCGAGTCCAGGTAGGCGGGCAGGCTGTCCAGGGCCCGCGCGAAGGAGTCGTGCAGCTCGGGCGGCGCGGACGGCGTCGCCTGCCACAGGTCCAGGTGGCCGACGGCGGCGGGCCTGGCGTTCCGGGCCCCGGGATGCTGCAGCGACTCGTCCGCCACCGGGGCGTCTCCGCCGGCCGGGCGCCGTGGTCCGCGTTCGACGCGGCCCTGTGGCAGCGTGGTGACCGTCCCCGACCCGACCCGGCTGGCCGCGAACCCCAGGTCCCGCAGCCGGGCGTACGCGCCGGACGTGGTGGTGCGCGAGACGTGCAGCGCGGCCGCGAGATCGCGCTCGCTGGGCAGACGGGTGTTGGGCGACAGGGTGCCGGACAGGACGGCGGAGCGCAGCGCGTCGGCGAGCGCGACATAGGCCGGCCCGCCGGCGTGCCAGGCGCCGAGCAGGCGCGCGGCGGCGGCGGAGGAGAGGTGCCGCAGGACGACGGGCGACGACGCGGGCGCCGCCGTCGGCATCGACCTGGAACGTGGTGGGGAGGTGGGCGGGGACGTGCGTCGTGACGTGGATCGGGGCACCGGACCGGGTGCCGTGCTGGGTGTCGTCGTGGGACTCGCGCTGGGGATCGCGGCGTGAGGCGCAGCGGACATGGGTCCACTCTTGCCCTATTGGCCATGGAAGACAAGGCCAATGGTCCGCATCATGGGCACATGACGACCACCAGCGGCCGCCCGGCCGACGATGCACTCCTCCCCGCGGTACCGCCGGCCGAGCCCGACCCTGCTCCCGCACCGGTGCGGACCGTCGCGATGAGCCCGGCGCGTCGCGGCGTCCAGCTCGTGCTCGGCCTGCTGGTGTTCGGCGCCTCCATGGCGATGATGCTGCACGCCAACCAGGGGGCCATGCCGTGGTCCGTGCTGGACCAGGGGATCGTGGGACGGACCGGCCTTGCCTACGGCTGGGTGGTGCTCGGGATCAGCATCCTCGTGATGCTGGCCTGGATCCCGCTCCGGCAGCGGCCGGGTATCGGGACGGTCGCCAACATCATCCTGCTCAGCCTGGTGATCGACCCGGCGCTCTGGCTCCTCGAGGTGCTGCTGCCCGACCCGGCGCTCGCGCCCTCGATCGGGCTCGCCCTGGGCGGGATCGTCCTCAACGGCCTTGGCACGGCCGCGTACGTGGGTGCCCGGCTCGGGCCGGGTCCGCGTGACGGGCTGATGACCGGCGCGGTGCGGCTGACCGGGTGGCCCGTCTGGCTGGTCAAGACGGCCATCGAGGTCACTGTCGTGGTGGTCGGCGTGCTGCTTGGCGGGACGTTCGGCTGGGCCACCGTCGCGTTCGCGCTCGGCGTCGGCCCGGTGGTGCAGGTCGGCGTGCGGTGGTTCGCGCCGTCCGGCCTGGTGGCGCGCGGCTGAGAGGGTCGATTCGATTCGAGCGCCCTGTCGTAGGGTGTCGTTATGGTCAACTATCGGTACCTCGGTAACAGTGGTCTCAAGATCTCGGAGATCACGTACGGCAACTGGCTCACCCACGCGTCGCAGGTGGAGAACGACGTCGCGACCTCGTGCGTCCGGGCCGCCCTCGACGCGGGCATCACCACGTTCGACACCGCTGACGCGTACGCGAACACGGCGGCGGAGCAGGTCCTCGGTGACGCGCTGAAGGGCGAGCGCCGCGCCGGTCTTGAGATCTTCACGAAGGTGTACTGGCCCACCGGGCCGAAGGGCCCCAACGACGTGGGCCTGTCCCGCAAGCACATCATGGAGTCGATCAACGGCTCCCTGACCCGCCTCGGCACCGACTACGTCGACCTGTACCAGGCCCACCGCTTCGACGTGGAGACCCCGCTCGAGGAGACGATGCAGGCGTTCGCCGACGTCGTCCGCCAGGGCAAGGCCCTCTACATCGGCGTCTCCGAGTGGAGCGCCGACCAGATTCGCCAGGGCGCCGCACTGGCGAAGGAGCTCGGCTTCCAGCTGATCTCGTCGCAGCCGCAGTACTCGATGCTGTGGCGCGTCATCGAGGACGAGGTCGTGCCCGCGTCGAAGGAGGCAGGCGTGTCGCAGATCGTGTGGTCGCCCATGGCCCAGGGCGTGCTGTCCGGCAAGTACCTGCCGGGTCAGCCCGCGCCGGCCGGCTCCCGGGCCACCGACGAGAAGGGCGGCGCACAGACGATCAGCCGCTTCATGAACGACGAGACCCTTGCCGCCGTGCAGAACCTCAAGCCGGTCGCCGCCGAGCTGGACCTGTCCATGGCGCAGCTCGCCGTCGCGTGGGTGCTCCAGAACGACAACGTCGCCGCGGCCCTCGTGGGTGCGTCGCGCCCGGAGCAGGTGGCGGAGAACGTCAAGGCGTCGGGTGTGACCATCCCCGCCGAGCTGATGAAGCAGATCGACGACGCCCTGGCCGGCGTGGTCGAGCGCGACCCGGCCAAGACCCTCGAGGGCATGCCGAAGAAGCGCCCGGTCTGATCGGAGAACGACCATGCACCTGCTGCCAGATCGAGCCTCGTCCTGGCAGCAGGTGCATGGTCAGTGGTACTGCTCCGGTCAGCGGCACTACTCCGGGTAGTTGCCGCGCTTCTTGCTCATCGGCTTCGGCAGCCGCGACCGGCGCAGCTGGTACGCGCGCGTGATCGTGTACATGAGAAGGCCGCGCTGGACGTCGCCGAACTTCGCGGTCAGACGCTTCTTCAGCGACCGCCACAGGAGCCACGCGTCGATGATCGTCAGGAACAGGAACCCGTACAGGCCGAGCATCACGACGATGCTGAGCTCTGGGTACTGCGAGGTGAAGAACGTCGCGAACAGGAAGACGAACGCGACCGGCAGGAAGAACTCGCCGAGATTCCAGCGCGCGTCCACGAAGTCGCGCACGTACCGGCGCACCGGGCCCTTGTCCTTTGCCGGCATGTAGCGCTCGTCGCCGGTCTGCATCGCCTGGTAGGCGCGCTCGCGGTCGATGCGCGACTTCTCGCGCTGGGTCTTGCGCGCCGCCTTGCGGTCGTTCGGTACGAGAGGACGCTTGTTCGCGGCCTGCGCGACGTTGCGCTTGGGCGTGGGACGTCCCTTCGTGGGGACGCCGGCCGGCGTCGTCCCGGACGCGGACGTCACCTCGTCGGGGGAGTCGCCCACGGGGGTCACGCCGTCGGGGGTCGGAGTCTTGCTGCGGGAGAACACCTCCCCAGCCTAATGGCTCGCGGCAGTGCCCCGCTGCGAGCCGTTAACGTGGGGCGGTGACCTCCGATACAACCGTGGCCCTCCGCGCCCGCGTCGCCGAGCTGTTCCCCGCCCTGCAGGCCGACCTCGAGGCGCTGGTGCGCATCCCGAGCGTCTCGGCCGCCGCGTTCGACCAGGCGCACGTCGCCGCGAGCGCCGCGGCCACGGAGCAGCTCCTGCGTGACGCCGGCCTGCCCGACGTCCAGATCCTGTCCGCGCCGCGCCCGGACGGCACGGCGGGTGCGCCCGCCGTCGTCGCGCGCAGGCCCGCGCCGGAGGGTGCGCCGACCGTCCTGCTGTACGCGCACCACGACGTGCAGCCGCCGGGCGACCCCGCTACCTGGGACACCGACCCGTTCGAGCCCACCCAGGTGGGCGAGCGGCTCTTCGGCCGTGGAGCGGCCGACGACAAGGCGGGCATCGTCGCCCACCTGGGGGCGCTGCGGGCGCTCGGTCTGCCTGACGGTGCGGACCTGCCCGTCGGGGTCACGGTCTTCCTCGAGGGCGAGGAGGAGTCGGGGTCGCCGTCGTTCCGCGCGTTCCTGGAGGCGCACCGCGACCTGCTCGCCGCCGACGTCATCGTGGTGGCGGACTCCGGCAACTGGAAGATCGGTGTCCCCGCCCTGACGACGTCGCTGCGTGGCCTGGTCGACGGCGACGTCGAGCTGCGGGTCCTTGACCACGCCGTGCACTCGGGCATGTTCGGTGGCGCCGTGCTGGACGCCGTCACCCTGATGTCGCGCCTGGTCGCCACGTTCCATGACGAGGCGGGCGACGTCGCGATCGAGGGCCTGGTCGCCGCACCCGAACCGCAGGTCGACTACGAGGAGGCCGACCTCCGGGCGGACTCCTCCCTGCTCGACGGCGTAGCGCTCGTCGGCACCGGCAGCGTCGCCGGGCGGCTGTGGACCAAGCCGGCGCTGTCCGTGATCGGCATGGACGTCACGTCGGTGGCCGCGGCGTCGAACACGCTCGCACCGAGCTGCACGGCGAAGATCTCGCTGCGGCTGGCCCCCGGCCAGGACCCTGCGGCGGCCGACGAGGCCCTCGCCGCGCACGTGGCGAAGCACGCGCCGTTCGGCGCGCAGGTGACGTGGAGCCCCGGCGAGCAGGGCAAGCCGTTCCTCGCGCCGGGTGACTCGGCGGCGATGCGCGCCGCGCGTGCGGCGTTCACCGAGGCGTGGGGCACCGCTCCGGTCGACGTCGGCATGGGCGGGTCCATCCCGTTCATCGCCGACCTGCTCGAGGTCTTCCCCGACGCCGCGATCCTCGTGACCGGCGTCGAGGACCCGGACTCGCGGGCGCACGGCGCTAACGAGTCGGTGCACCTGGGTGAGCTGCAGAAGGTGGTCCTCGCCGAGGCCCTGCTGCTGACGAAGGTCGGCGAGGGGCTCTAGCTGCGGGTGGCGGGCTCGCGCGGTGCGACGTCCATCGCGCGGGCCCAGGCCGCCACGTCCTCGGGGAGCTCGGGGGACGGCAGCTCTTCGCCGACCATGTCCCGCACCACCTCGAACGCCGAGATCCGGTTGCCCTTGCGGTCCAGGAACCGGCTGGCCACGATCCCACGGGCGTACAGCTTGTCGCCTCGCGTGAACACCTGCTCCAGGTAGAACATGCGCTCGTCCCAGCCCACGATCCGGGTGGTGATCTCGAACCGGTCGAACGGCTGCAGGGATCGGCGGTACTTCATGGTCGACGCCGCGACCACCGGCGCCCAGCCCTTCTCGCGGGCGATCGGGAACATGCCGAGGTCGGCGATCTGGTTGTTCCGGGCCACGTCCATCATCTGCAGGTACGTGCCGTTGTTGACGTGCAGGTACGAGTCGAGGTCCAGGGGGCCGACGCGCATCCGGGTGACCGACGGGTCGAGCAGGGTCTGTCCGGGGCGGGCCTTGCGCGGGAAGAGTCCGGTCCAGGTGAGCTGGAGCATGCGAGCCATGCTCGAAGGTTATACCGAGCACCGGCAGTATCAGATACTGGCCGCCTCGACGCGCCCCGAGGGGCCGGGACCTGGCTCGGTCAGCCGGCGGGGTGCTGGATCTCGAACCGCACCGACCGCGCCACCGCCGTCGTCTCCAGCCGTTCGACGAGATGCAGCGCCATCTCGATCCCCGAGGACACCCCGGCGGACGTGACCACGTCGCCGTCGTCCACGTACCGCGCCTCGGTGTCCACGAGGATGCTCGGGTCGAGGTCGGTGAGCTCGTCGTAGTGGTTGTGGTGCGTCGTGGCAGGCCGCCCCGCCAGCAGCCCGGCGGCCGCGAACGACAGGGCACCCGTGCAGACGCTGGCCATGATCGGCGTCTGCTTGCGGATCATGCGCAACCACTCGAGGTGCCCGGCCTGGGCCAGCAGCTGCCGGGTACCCAGCCCGCCCGGGTAGACCAGCACGTGCAGCGGCCCGACGTCGTCCGCGCCGTGCGCCGGCAGGATCCGCAGGCCCTTCGCGAGCCGCACCCCGGAACCGTCCCAGGAGAAGGTGCTCACCGACGGCCGCAGCTGCGAGTGGGAGCCCCACTCCGCGAACACCTCGAACGGCCCGACGACGTCGAGCTCCTCCGCCCCGTCGAAGACGAAGATCCCGATGCGCAGCCCGCCGTTGCCGCTCATGTGCTCGATCCGGTCAGAGTCCTGGGAGGGCCAGCATCTGGTCGAGCGCCACGCGGGCCCAGTGGGCGTCGTCGGCGTCCACGACGATCTGGTTGACCATTCGCCCCTCCACGAGGGACTCCATGGCCCACACGAGGTGGGGCAGGTCGATGCGGTTCATGGTGGAGCAGAAGCACACCGTCGAGTCGAGGTAGTGCACGTTCTTGTCCGGGTGCGCCCTGGCGACCCGGCGCACCAGGTTCAGCTCGGTGCCGATCGCCCACGACGAGCCCGGCTCGGCCGCGTCCAGCTGCTTGATGATGTACTCGGTCGAGCCCACGTAGTCGGAGGCCGTGACGACCTCGTTCTTGCACTCGGGGTGCACCATCACGTTGACGCCGGGCACCGCCGCGCGGATGTCGGTGACGTTCTGCACCGAGAAGCGGCCGTGCACCGAGCAGTGGCCGCGCCACAGGATCATCCGGGCGTCGCGCAGCTCCTGGTCGGTCAGCCCACCGTTCGGCTTGCGCGGGTCGAAGACCACGCAGTCGTCCAGGGACATCCCGAGCTCGAGGACCGCGGTGTTGCGGCCGAGGTGCTGGTCCGGGAGGAACAGCACCTTCCCGGTGCCGTCGACGCCGCCCACCTGGTCGAAGGCCCAGCGCAGCGCGACCTCGGCGTTCGAGGAGGTGCACACGGTGCCGCTGTGCCGCCCGGTGAACGCCTTGATGGCCGCCGACGAGTTCATGTACGTGACGGGCACCGTCGAGTCCGCGACGCCGACGTCCTGCAGCACCGCCCAGGCCTCCTCGACCTGGCCGATCGCCGCCATGTCCGCCATGGAGCAGCCCGCCGCGAGGTCGGGCAGCACCACCCGCTGCTGGTCCGAGGTGAGGATGTCCGCGCTCTCGGCCATGAAGTGCACCCCGCAGAACAGGATGAACTCCGCCTCGGGGCGGGCAGCGGCCTCGCGCGCCAGCTTGAAGGAGTCGCCGGTGACGTCCGCGAAGTCGATGACCTCGTCACGCTGGTAGTGGTGGCCCAGCACGAACGCCCGGCTGCCCAGGGCGGCCCGCGCGGCGCGGGCCCGCTCGACGAGGTTCGGGTCGCTCGGTGCAGGCAGCTCGCCCACGCACTCCACGCCACGCTCGGAGGCCAGGTCACGGCCCTGGCCGAGCAGAAGCAGCGGTGACGGGGCGGGCTCGGAGAAGCCGGAGTGTTCAGCCAGCAGAGTGCTCACAGTCACCATGATGACATGCGGTCACGACAGTGCCACGATGCCTGGTGTGCACGTGCTGCTGCTTGCCGAGACCCTGCCCGACGCCGAGCGACTCGCCTCCGCGTGGCGCGACGCCGCGCCCCACACCGGCACCGAGGCGCGTGCGGTGCGCGTACCGGGCGCCCGCAGAGCCTCCGCCGGAGCGCCGAGCCAGGGCGGAGTGCTCACCGCTCCGGCCGGCCACGGGACGGGCAGCAGCGGAGGTGTGCTGCTGGCCGGGTCGGCGATCCCCGTAGGGCCGCCGGACGCCGTCGGGCCGCAGGACATCGGGCCCGCCCACCCCGGACCGACCGCGCCAGGCCCAGCGCCGTCCGCGCTGCCCCGCGCGGAACGCGCGGCGCTCGCGGAGGTCGCCGCCGGCGCCGACGTCGTCGTGGCGTACGTCACGCGGCTCGACGGCGAGACGCTGCACCGGGGCGTCGTGGTCGAGGCCGCTGCCGCCGCGGCACCGCACGCCGTCCCGGTCGTCGTGGTCACCGAGAGCAGCGAGGTGAGCAGGCGCGAGTGGTCGACGGCGGGCCTCAGCGGGGTGCACGAGGCGGTCGACGGCGACGTCGCCCGCGTGGCCAGGACCTGGACGCCGGGCTGGGCGCGCTGAGCGCCGGACGGTGATGGGCCCGGCCGGTCCGTGGGCGTACGATCTTCTTCAACAGACCGGCGACGGGAACAGACGGACGGCCCGATGGGTTGGCACCGCTGAGACATCGACTACCGGTATGTCGAACACGATCGGGAGATGACATGACCGACACGACCACGGACATCGGGACCCACGGCGTCACCGTCACCGACGTTGCCGCGGGCAAGGTCCGTAGCCTGCTCGAGCAGGAGGGCCGCGACGACCTGCGTCTTCGCGTCGCGGTGCAGCCTGGTGGCTGCTCCGGGCTGATCTACCAGCTCTACTTCGACGAGCGTGTGCTCGACGGGGACGCGCTGCGTGACTACGACGGCGTCGAGGTCGTCGTGGACAAGATGAGCGTGCCGTACCTCGAGGGCGCCACCATCGACTTCAAGGACACCATCGAGCAGCAGGGCTTCACGATCGACAACCCGAACGCAGGCAGCGCGTGTGCCTGCGGCGGGTCGTTCTCCTGATCTGAGCTCCGCGTCCACAGGACGTTGCACGACGGCGGGCCGGTCACCTTCGCGGTGACCGGCCCGTTTCCTTGTGCCCGGGCGGTGGGCGGCGGGCATCGGGCGGCGGGCACCGGCGCCGGCGTGGCTGCGCTCAGTGCAGGCGCACGGTGACGGCCCAGCCGCCGGCTTCGTCCCCTGGCTCTGCCGCGTGCTCGACCGTCGCGACGTGCTCGTGCCCGCGCATCCGGCACCACGCGGGCACGTCGAACCTGGCGGCGGGGTCGGTCGACAGGACGGTCAGCTCCGTGCCCGCAGGCAGGCCCTTAGCGGCCGCCGCGAGCCGGATGACGGGCAGGGGGCAGCGCAGCCCTCGCGCGTCCACCACCGTTTCAGACACACAGGTCACCCTAGTGACTCCGGCCTCTGACACGTCAGAGGCCACCGACCGCTAGCATCTCCCGGACCCGCGCCACCGCGCCGGGCAGCACCGCACAGAAGCGGTCGACCTCGTCGGCGGTGGTGCCGCGGTCCAGGGCGATCCGCACGTTGCCGTGCGTGAGCACGCCCATCGCGGCCAGCACGTGCGACGGCTCGAGTGTGCTCGCGGTGCACGCGGAGCCCGACCCGACGGCGAACCCGTTCCGGTCCAGCTCAGTCACCAGCGCCTCGCCGTCCACGTAGAGGAACGAGAAGGTCGCGACGTGGGGGAGCCGGCCGTCCGGGTCGCCCACCACCTCGACGTCGGGGATACGCGACACCTGTGCCCGCACGTGCTCGACGAGCTCTCGGCGCCGGGCCTCCTGCGCCACCCGGTCGGCCTCGACGGCCTGCAGCGCGACCGCCGCGGCGAACGCGAGGGGCACGCTCACGCCGCCGGGCGCCCACGGGTCCTCGTCCTCCGGCCCCACCGGAGCCGTGCGGACCCGCTGCCGGACCGCGAGCACCCCGACGCCTGCCGGCCCGCCCCAGTCGGCGGGGTCGGCGGCCAGGAGATCCCACGTATCGGGTACCGCCACGTGCCCGACGCTCGCCCCGGCGTCGACCAGGAGGGGGACGCCGGCCGCCCGTGCGGCGTCGTGCACGGCCTCGACCGGCTGGACCGTGCCGACCTCCCCGTTCGCGTGCTGCAGCGCCACCAGCGCCGCGCCGGGCACCCGGACGGCGGCGTTCATCGCCTCGGCGTCGACCCGGCCGAGCCGGTCGACCGGGACCGTGCTCTGCCGGCCCGCAACACGGGCGGCGTTGAGCAGGGCCGAGCGCTCGACGGCGCTGGTGAGGATCGCGCTGCCGGCCCGCCGGCGGGCTGCGGAGGCTGACGCGACCGCCGCATGGAGCGACGCGGTGTGCCCAGGAGTGAAGTGGACCTCCTGGGCCCGCGCGCCGAGCACCGCCGCGACCGCCTCGCGGGCGCCGTCGAGCAGGCGGGCCGCGCGCCGGCCCTCCGCGTGCAGTCTGCGCGGGTCCGCCCAGCCGTCGGCGACGGCCTGCTCGAACGCCTGCCGGGCGAGCGGGTGCCACGGGGCTCGTCCGCCGTTGTCGAGATGCACCCGGTTGGTGGTGCCGGGGCTGATGGCGCCCGGGGTGGCAGTGTCCGGGGTGGCGTGGCTCACACGTCCTCCTGCTCCTGTGTCGCGGCTCGGGTCCGCCGGAATCCGGCTCGTCACCGGCTCGGTCAGCACCCTTCGACGAGCGCTGACGGCGGAGTACGGCATGCTTCCGCCGTCCTTCGCCTGATCCTCGCACCCGTAGCGGTCGGCCCGTCACGTGGATCGTTCTGACACGTCCCTGGCCGGTGTCCTGAACAGCGTCGATGCGCGGCCCGGATGCGGAGAGGATCACGTCCAGGAGGGCCCGCTCCGGGCATCATCCGGCTCCGGAGCGCGCTAGGCTGCACCCATCGAGGACGAAGGTTCTGCGTGGAGCTCGGGAGGAAACCGGTGCGACGCGCCGGACGAGACGTGAAAGGCCTCCCTTGCACTCGCAGCCACCTACCCGCACCCGGCGGGCCATCATGCGCGCGTCGGCTCTTGCCGTCGGCGTCGCACTCCTGGCCTCCGGTTGTGCCAGTGATTCCGTTCAGCGCGGATACCTGCCCGGCTATACCGACGGGGAGGTGACTAACCAGACCGGACGCATCACCGATCTTTGGGTGGGCTCGTGGATCGCCGCCCTTGCTGTGGGCATCGTGACCTGGGGCCTGATCCTTTGGTGCATCGCGGCGTACCGGAAACGCAAGGACGACCACCAGCTCCCGGTCCAGACGCGCTACCACCTGCCGCTCGAGCTCATGTACACGGCCGTGCCGATCATCATGGTGCTCGTGCTGTTCTGGTACACCGACCGCGACGTGACGGCGATCAACACCGTCGACGGCAACGCGACCGAGCACATCCAGGTCATCGGCAAGCAGTGGAGCTGGGACTTCAACTATCTCGACGCGGACGTCTACGACTCGGGCGAGCACGAGGCCGACCCCGGCAGCGTCACCGAGGAGGACGAGGTCGACGGCGCGCCCGGTACCTCGCAGTCCTTCCCGACGCTCTACCTGCCGGTGGACGAGACCGTCGAGTTCACGCTGGACTCGCGTGACGTCATCCACTCGTTCTGGATCCCCGCGTTCCTGTACAAGCAGGACATGATCCCGGGCCGGACCAACACGTTCCAGGTGACGCCGACCCGTGAGGGCACGTACGCCGGCAAGTGCGCAGAGCTTTGCGGCGAGTTCCACTCCGGGATGCTCTTCAACGTGAAGGTCGTGTCCGCGGAGGAGTACGACGCCCACATGGCGGAGCTGGCGGCGAAGGGACAGACCGGCGAGCTCGGTATGGACCTCGCCCGGACACAAGGCCCGGTTGACGCCGAGGAAGAGGAGGCTGGGCACTGATGGCCGCAGCGACCACGACCGAGCTGATCCCGGGCCTGGCGCCCGGGCGCCAGACGCTCGGCCGGACCGTCATCAAGTGGATCACGTCCACTGACCACAAGACGATCGGGTACCTGTACCTGATCACGTCGTTCCTGTTCTTCTGCATCGCCGGCCTGATGGCGCTGCTGATCCGGGCGGAGCTCTTCGAGCCGGGCATCCAGCTCGTGCAGAGCAAGGAGCAGTACAACCAGCTCTTCACGATGCACGGCACGATCATGCTGCTGCTGTTCGCGACCCCGCTGTTCGCGGGCTTCGCGAACGTGATCATGCCGCTCCAGATCGGCGCGCCCGACGTCGCGTTCCCTCGCCTGAACATGTTCGCCTACTGGCTGTACCTGTTCGGTGGCCTCATCACGGTCGCGGGCTTCCTCACGCCGCAGGGCGCCGCGTCGTTCGGCTGGTTCGCCTACGCGCCGTTGTCGAGCACCACCTTCAGCCCAGGGCTCGGTGGTGACCTCTGGGTGTTCGGCCTCGCCCTGGCGGGCTTCGGAACGATCCTCGGTGCGGTCAACTTCATCACCACGATCATCACGATGCGAGCCCCGGGCATGACCATGTTCCGGATGCCGATCTTCACGTGGAACACGCTGGTCACCAGCCTGCTGATCTTGATGGCGTTCCCGCCGCTGGCCGCCGCACTGTTCGCGCTGGGCGCCGACCGGCGTCTGGACGCGCAGATCTTCAACCCGGAGAACGGCGGCGCCATTCTCTGGCAGCACCTGTTCTGGTTCTTCGGTCACCCCGAGGTCTACATCATCGCGCTGCCGTTCTTCGGCATCGTGTCCGAGATCTTCCCGGTGTTCAGCCGCAAGCCGATCTTCGGCTACACGGGTCTGGTCTACGCGACCATCGCCATCGCCGCCCTGTCGGTGACCGTCTGGGCCCACCACATGTACGTGACCGGCGCGGTCATGCTGCCGTTCTTCGCGTTCATGACGATGCTCATCGCGGTGCCCACCGGTGTGAAGTTCTTCAACTGGATCGGCACGTTGTGGCGAGGGAAGCTCACGTTCGAGACGCCGATGCTGTGGAGCATCGGGTTCCTCGTGACCTTCCTCTTCGGCGGCCTGACCGGCATCATCCTGTCGAGCCCCGCCCTGGACTTCCAGCTGTCGGACTCGTATTTCGTGGTGGCGCACTTCCACTACGTCGTCTTCGGTACGGTCGTCTTCGCGATGTTCGCGGGCTTCTACTTCTGGTGGCCCAAGTTCACCGGCCGGATGCTGAGCGAGCGCCTGGGCAAGCTGCACTTCTGGCTGCTCTTCGTCGGCTTCCACATGACGTTCCTCATCCAGCACTGGCTAGGGGTCGAGGGCATGCCACGCCGGTACGCGGACTACATGCCGCAGGAGGGCTTCACCTGGGAGAACCAGGTCTCCACGATCGGCGCGTTCCTCCTCGCGGCGTCCACGCTGCCGTTCCTCTGGAACGTGTTGGTGACCTCGCGCAAGGCGCCGCTGGTCACCGTCGACGACCCGTGGGGCTACGGCCGCTCGCTCGAGTGGGCCACGTCCTGCCCGCCGCCGCGGCACAACTTCACGTCGCTCCCGCGCATCCGCTCGGAGTCGCCGGCCTTCGACCTGCACCACCCGGAGGTCGTCGCGATGGAGCACCCCGAGTACAACAGGGGCGTGCTCGACAACATCTACGGCGAGGCGGACCGGCGGGGCCAGGACACGCAGGCGCAGCAGCGCACGGCGGACGGCGGCGGGACACCGCAGCAGAGCAGCACGACGGTCGTTGACACGCCGGACGAGGGGACCGACAAGTGAAGATCGAGGCGCGGCTGTTCCTCTGGGGAACACCCTTCTTCATCCTGTGCGGTGTGGTCTACGGGTACATGACCGACTGGCAGGAGCCCGTCGGGTTCCTGGGCTTGCCGCTGGTCGGCGGTCTGGTGGCGATGATCGGTGCGTACCTGGCCCTGACGGCCCGGCGCATCGACGCTCGTCCTGAGGACAACCCGAACGGCAACATCGAGGACGCTGCCGGTGACCAGGGCGTCTACGCGCCCTGGAGCTGGTGGCCGCTGGCGATCGCAGGCTCCGCCGCGATCTGCTTCCTCGGCCTGGCCGTGGGCTGGTGGGTGTTCTACATCGGCTTCTGCGCGGCGGTGATCGCGCTGGTGGGCTGGGTGTTCGAGTACTCGCGGGGTATCCACTCGCACTGACGCTGGACTGGCTTACGCCTGGTACCGGCTGAGCAGGAAAGCCGGTCGATGTGCCCCTGGGGCGCACCGGCCGGCTTTCTCTTGCTCGCCCGCTGGGAATTTCACCCTCTACTTCACTCCTTGGGTATGCGCGCGGTGCGAGCGGCTGATTCCATCGAGGGTCGCCAACCGGAAACCGGTGTGCACAGGGCACCCACGGTGGCGGGACCAAGAGAGGTACGTAGTGCGAATTTCTCAGAGGATCGTGTCCCTGGCAGCCGCCGGACTGCTGGCAGTCGGCCTGGCGGGTTGTGGCGCTGCGGCCGACGACACTGCGCCGGCCGCTGTGCCGGACGCTGCGTCGGAGACGACAGAGCCGGGGACGGCAGAGTCGAAGCCGGCAGAGCCGAAGACGACAGAGGCGAAGACGGCAGAGATGACGCAGGCGACGTTCGTGGAGCGCGTCGGCGGCGCACAGGAGTCCGCGACCACGATGCACATCGAGTCGTCCTACAGTGGCGCTCTGGCCGAGGCCGCGGGTCTGGCCGGTGCAACCATTCCGATGGACGTGGACGCCAGCGACCCGGAGTCGCCCCGGATGTCGACGTCCATGGACGTCCAGGACAAGGGGCTCTCGATGATCGTCGTTGACGACACCTACTACATCTCGGTGGGCGAGGCTACCGATGGCAAGTACGTCAAGGCCACCGAGAAGGAGCTGATGAGCGACCCCGCTATGAGCTCGCTCCAGTCGATGTCCGAGGTGCCGAACCCCAGGGCGCAGCTGGAGGGCTTCAAGGACGGCATCGTGTCGTTCGAGGCGAGCGGGACGGACACCGTCAACGGGACAGAGGTCGACCTGTACACCCTGGTCCTGGACCCCGCCAAGGTGACCGGTCCGCAGGTCGAGCAGCTGGACCCTGAGATGGTGGACGCGATGGGCGAGATGACCGCCGTCTACGCCTTGGACAAGTCCGACCGCCCGGCGCGGGTGGCGGTCACCATGACCGTCGACGGGCAGGAGCTCATCTCGACGGCCGAGTTCAGCCGGTGGGGCGAGGACCTCGCGATCGAGGCGCCTCCGGCGGACCAGATCGTCCAGCGGTGACCGGTCTGCGGTGACAGCACGGGCCGGGCACCCATCGGGTACCCGGCCCGTGCGTTCCGTCTGTCAGCCCTTGCTGGCCGCGACCCAGCGGTCCAGGACGTCCTGTGCCGCGCCGGAGTCCACGGCCTGCGCCGCCAGCTCGATCCCGGCGGTGAGACGCTCCACGAGCGTCCCGGAGCTGGTGCCGGTGCCGGGCAGCGTGCCGTCGGCGACGAGGCCGGACGCCGCGTTGAGCAGCACCGTCTCGCGGACAGGGCCGTCCTGGCCGGCGAAGACCGCGCGGGCGACCCCAGCGTTGTAGGCGGCGTCGTGGCCGCGCAGGTCCTCGACCTTGATACGCGTGAGCCCGAGGTCGGCGGCCGGGTCGAGGCGGTGCTCGACGATCGTGCCCATCTCGGCGTCGGGGAGCACCTCCCACACGGTGGCGCCCGCCGTGGCGGCGAGCTCGTCCAAGCCCTCGTCGCCCCGGAACACGAGCGCTGACTTGCCGCGCTCGGCGAACACGCCGGCCATCAGCGGCGCCATCCGGGCGTCGGCACAGCCGACGGCGGCGGCGCGCGGCTGTGCCGGGTTGGTGAGCGGCCCCAGGAAGTTGAACGCCGTCGGCACCCCCAGCTCTCTGCGGGTCTGGCCGGCGTGCCGCATGGACGGGTGGAAGGCAGCGGCGAAGCAGAAGGTGATGCCCGCCTCGCGGGCGATCTGCGCCACCCGCTCCGGCGGGTGGTCCAGCCGGATGCCGAGCTCCTCCAGCACGTCCGCGCTGCCCGACGACGACGAGGCCGCCCGGTTGCCGTGCTTCACCACACGCAGGCCCGCGCCCGCGATGACCACGGACGCCATCGTGGAGATGTTCACGGTGTGCGCGCGGTCGCCGCCGGTGCCGACGATGTCGACGGAGGGTCCCGGCACGTCGATCCGGGTCGCGTGCCGGACCATCGAGTCGGTCAGGCCGGAAAGCTCCTCGACGGTCTCACCCTTGGCGCGCAGCGCCACGAGGAATCCGCCGAGCTGGACGGGGGAGACCTCGCCCGTCATCACCTGGTCCATCGCCCAGCCGGCCTCGGCCTGGCTCAGGTCGGTTCCGGTGATCAGTCCGGCGAGCAAGCCGGACCAGGTGGGTGCCTCGGGGTTCACGCGGTGCCCGCAAGGAGCTTCGCGACTGCCTCCTGGACCTTGATGGCGTCGAGCGGGCGGGAGGCCACGCCGTCGGCCAGGGACCAGGACGCGAGCCACGCGTCTTCCGGACGGCCGGTGAGCACTAGCACCGGCGGGCACTCGTAGATCTCGTTCTTGAGCTGGCGGCACAGGCCCATGCCGCCGGTCTGGTCGGCCTCACCGTCGAGGACGAGCAGGTCCCACTTCTCGTTGTCGGCCTTGTCCACCACCGCGGCGGGGGTCGCGGCCTCGGTCCATTCGATGTCGGGCGCACCTGCGTGCAGGCGCGGGCCGACGGCGAGTCGTACCTGCTCACGCACTGTGCGGTCGTCGCTGTACAGGAGGACTCGCGGGCTCGACGTCGCTACGCCGTCCGCACCTGCGCTGGTCACATCCGTCGTCATGCCGGTCATGCGTCGATCGTGGCACAGTCCCTGCTCGCACGGCAGATCTGTCCGCCCTCTTTTCATGGCACTCTGCCGGATCACGTCAGCAAGAGACGCCGCAGGTAGGACGTTTGAAGGACTTTGTGAGATTCGACGCGAGCGCCCGTGGCGCTTCGGCGTTCGGGACGCTCGAACGTCGGCCATAATGGCTGTCGTGTCGACCGCAACGGCTGCAGCCACCCCCACGCACCAGCACGTGACAGTCAATCGTCCGAACCCGGTCTCGGTCGGGACGATCGTCTGGCTCGCGAGCGAGCTCATGTTCTTCGCAGCGCTCTTCGCCATGTACTTCACGGTCCGGCAGACCATGCCGGCCGAGGAGTGGGCGCTGCAGGCGGACAAGCTGAACATCACCTTCTCCACGATCAACACGATCGTCCTGGTGCTGTCCTCCTTCACCTGCCAGTGGGCGGTCTTCAAGGCTGAGCAGTTCAAGCCGTCGCGTTCCGGGAAGCTCTACCAGTTCTGGACGTGGGGCATGCACGAGTGGCTCACGATGACCTACGTGATGGGCGCGTTCTTCATCGGCGGCCAGATCTTCGAGTACGCCGAGCTGATCGGGCACGGCCTGACGATCTCGTCCAGCGCGTACGGCTCGGTCTTCTACATGACCACCGGTTTCCACGGCCTCCACGTGCTCGGCGGTCTGATCGCATTCCTCTTCGTGCTCGGCCGCTCCTTCGCCGCCAAGCGCTTTGGTCACCACGAGGCCACCACCACGGTCGTCACGTCCTACTACTGGCACTTCGTCGACGTAGTGTGGATCGCGCTGTTCGCGGTGATCTACCTGCTGCAGTGACCCCGTGGCGGCCACGCCTGGGGGCGTGTGTCGGCGTGGTCCTGCGGTGGTACAGGTTCATGACAGAGAAGCTCAAACACTCACAGCGAGACGAGGACATTTTCGTGAAGGCACTCGCCGCCCGCAGGCACCACCGGTTGGCTCCGGTCGTGCTTCTGCTGCTGGCGCTGCTGACCACGGGCGGCGTCTACGCCGCCCTGGCTCCGAGTACGGCTCAGGCCGAGACCGTCAGCACCGCGGACATCGAGACCGGTAAGAAGTTGTTCCAGGCCAACTGCGCGACGTGCCACGGCTCGAACGCAGAAGGCACCGACGGCGTGCCGTCCCTGGTCGGCGTCGGCGCAGCTGCCGTCGACTTCCAGGTGTCGACCGGTCGTATGCCGATGCAGATGAACGGCCTGCAGGCGATGGAGAAGCCGCGGCAGATGAACGAGGAGCAGACCGCGGCCCTTGCCGCATACGTCGCCTCGCTGGGCGCCGGCCCTGCCATCCCCACGGACGAGCAGGTGGACGCCTCACTGGGTGACCCGTCCAACGGCATGGCCCTGTTCCGCACCAACTGCGCCATGTGCCACAACGCGGTGGGCGCCGGCGGTGCCCTCTCGGAGGGCAAGTTCGCGCCTCCGCTGTGGGACACGTCCGAGCGGAACCTCTACCAGGCGATGCTCACCGGCCCGCAGTCGATGCCCGTGTTCAACGACGCGAACATCAACCCCGAGGAGAAGCGCGACATCATCTCCTTCCTCGTCGAGCAGCGCGACGGATCGGCCGGCGGCGCTTCGCTCGGTGCTCTCGGACCGGTGTCCGAGGGCCTGTGGGCGTTCGTGGTCGGCATGGGCCTGCTCATCGGTGCAGCGGTGTGGATCGGAGCGAAGTCCTCGTGAGCGAGAACCAGAACGAGAACCAGAACGACCTGGGCGACACCTCCGCCGACGTGACGGTGCCCCCGGAGACGGGTACCGCCGTCGGGTCCGTGGAGCGGTTCCAGGACCCGGGCGTACCGGAGCACAAGAAGCGCCTCACCGACACGGATCCCCGTGCGGCCAAGCGCGCCGAGCGGACAGTGACCCTCCTGTTCGTCCTGTCGATCCTCGGCACGATCGGCTCGATCGTGGCCTACGTGATGGTCCCGCCGGACGGCACGACGGCGGGTGTCCGGCTGTCGACCCTGCTGCTCGGCCTCGGCCTCGCGGTATCGCTGCTCGGCATCGGCATCGCCGGCATCCACTGGGCCAAGGCGCTCATGGGTGACCACGAGTACGTGCAGGAGCGCCACACGCTCGCGACGCAGGCCGAGGACCGCGAGGCCGCGGTCAACGACCTGAACGAGGGCCTCGCCGACTCGGGGGTCGTCGGTCGCCGCGGCATGCTCAAGGGCGCGTTCTTCGGTTCCCTGGCGCTGTTCCCGCTCGCGATCGCCGTCCCGCTGATCGGCTCGGTGGGCGGCGACTGGAACATCTCCAAGTTCAAGCACACGATGTGGAAGCGTGGCATGCGCCTCGCGATCGACCCGTCAGGTCGTCCCATCAAGGCCACCGACGTCACCGTGGGTTCGGTGTTCCACGTGGTCCCGGAGACCACCGAGGCGTTCCGCGAGACGCACGAGTGGATCACGGAGAAGTCGAAGGCCGTCGTCCTGATGGTGCGCCTCAACCCGGAGGACCTCCTGACCGACCAGTCGCCCGAGGGCGAGGACTGGTCGTACGAGGGCATCGTCGCCTACTCGAAGATCTGCACGCACGTGGGCTGCCCGGTGGCGCTCTACGAGCAGCAGACGCACCACCTCCTGTGCCCCTGCCACCAGTCGACGTTCGACATCGCCGACAGCGCGAAGGTCGTCTTCGGCCCGGCCAACCGCCGGTTGCCGCAGCTGCCGATCACCGTTGACTCCGAGGGCTACCTCGTGGCGCAGCACGACTTCGCCGAGCCCATCGGCCCGAGCTTCTGGGAGCGCCTGAAGTGAGCACCGCGACCCACGACACCAACCGTGAGGCACCGGCCAAGCCGACGACGACCGTCGGCAAGGCTGCCGACTACCTCGACCAGCGCACCTCGATCGGCGTCGCCGTCAAGGAGTTCGCGCGCAAGATTTTCCCGGACCACTGGTCCTTCATGCTGGGCGAGATCGCCCTGTTCTCGTTCGTCGTCCTGATCGCCTCGGGCTTCTTCCTGGCGATGTTCTTCGAGCCGTCGATGGCGCTCGAGACCTACGAGGGTGAGCACCCGGCGAACATGCACGGGCAGCTCATGTCGGTCGCGTTCGCCTCGACGCTGGAGATGTCGTTCGAGGTGCGCGGCGGCCTGCTGATGCGGCAGATCCACCACTGGGCCGCGCTGATCTTCATGGCCTCGATCGTGGTGCACATGATGCGCGTGTTCTTCACCGGCGCTTTCCGCAAGCCGCGTGAGATCAACTGGATCGTCGGCATCGTCCTGATGATTCTGGGTCTGGCCGCCGGCTTCACCGGTTACTCGCTGCCCGACGACGTGCTGTCCGGCAACGGTCTGCGCATCACCGACGGCGTGATCAAGTCGATCCCGGTGATCGGCTCGTTCCTGTCGTACTTCGTCTTCGGTGGCGAGTTCCCGGGCCACCACATCGTGCCTCGCCTGTTCACGCTCCATATCTTCGTGATCCCCGGCATCCTGCTGGCCCTGATCGCGCTGCACCTGTTCCTGATGGTGCTGCAGAAGCACACTCAGTTCCCGGGTGGTGGCCGTACCGACAAGAACGTGGTCGGCTACCCGGCGCTGCCGGTCTACGTGGCCAAGATGACCGGCAACTTCTTCATCGTCGCCGGTGTGCTGGTGCTCATGGGCGCCACGATGGCGATCAACAACGTCTGGAACTACGGCCCGTACGACCCCTCGCCCGTGTCCGCCGGCGCCCAGCCGGACTGGTACATGCTGTTCCTGGAGGGCTCGCTGCGCCTGATGCCTGGCGCGGGCACGGAGTGGGTGATCCTCGGATACACGCTCCCGCTGAACGTGCTGGTCCCGGCGGTCGTCATCCCCGGCATCCTGTTCACGTTCCTGATCGTCTACCCCTTCGTCGAGGCGCGGGTCAAGGGCGACGACAAGGAGCACCACGTGCTGGACCGCCCGCGCAACGTGCCAGTGCGCACGGGCCTGGGTGTCGCCTTCCTTGCGGCGTTCATCATCCTGGCCCTGGCCGGGTCGAACGACCTCATCGCCACACACTTCGCGTTGTCGATCAACGCGATCACGTGGGTGTTCCGCGTCCTGTTCTTCGTCGGGCCGGTGTTCGCGTACTACATCACCAAGCGCATCTGCCTCGGGCTGCAGCGCAAGGACCGCGAGCTGGTGCTGCACGGCCACGAGTCGGGACGCATCGTGCGCTACGCGAACGGTGAGTACATCGAGGTCCACACTCCGCTCGACGACCAGGAGCGCTGGCTGCGCGTCAACTACGAGGCGCCGGCTCCGCTGGAGATCGCCCCGAAGACCGACGCGCGAGGGGTCAAGCGCAAGGGCTACGGCGCCGACAAGCGGTGGCAGGGCCTGTCCCGGTTCTTCTACGAGGACCGCGTGGCACCCGTCACCCCGGCGGAGGTCGCGCACTCGCACGGCGAGCACGACGAGCCGAACGGCCACGACCAGCTGAACGGCTCCGAGCGTCAGGCCGTCGAGGCCGGCGTGGGAACCACCTCGCGGGAGCACTGAGCGACCTGCGACACCAAGCGATGGCCTGTGTCTCCCGGTCCGCGAATGCGGCCGGGGACACGGGCCATTGCCGTCCCGGCGGGCACCACTGCGGCGCGCGACCAGGACGGCGTCTTCCCCCGCACACCGTCCGGTGTGCGGCCCGATCCTGGAGGTACCTCAGCAATGGCTGTTTACACGCTCCCTGACCTGACCTACGACTACGCCGCGCTCGAGCCGCACATCTCGGGCAAGATCATGGAGCTACACCACTCCAAGCACCACGCGACGTACGTCAAGGGCGCGAACACTGCCCTCGAGCAGCTCGAGGAGGCCCGCGAGACGGGCAACCTGGCAAACGTCAACAAGATCGAGAAGGACCTCGCGTTCAACCTCGGCGGTCACATCAACCACTCGATCTTCTGGACGAACATGGCGCCAGGGGCCGGTGGCGAGCCGACCGGAGACATCGCTGCCGCGATCGACGAGCACTTCGGCTCGTTCGAGAAGTTCAAGGCGCACTTCACCGCCGTTGCCGCCGGCGTCCAGGGTTCCGGCTGGGCCGTCCTGGCCTGGGACTCCATCGGTCAGAAGCTGGTCGTGGTTCAGCTGTTCGACCAGCAGGGCAACATCCCCTTCGCGCTCACCCCGGTCCTGATGCTGGACTGCTGGGAGCACGCCTACTACATCGACTACCTGAACGTGCGCCCGGACTACATCAAGGCCTGGTGGAACCTCGTGTCCTGGAGCAACGTCTCCGAGCGCCTGGGCCGGGCCAAGACGCAGACCGCGGGCCTCATCGTCCCGTCGGCCTGACCGGCTGACCAGATCCGGCGCACCCTGGGGACCATCTCCCGAGGGTGCGCCGGATCTTTCCTGTCACGAACCAGGCCGCCAGTTCGTCATCCGGGTGGAAGGCAGCACCTGGCACGGTGTCTACTGGTTCTACTGGCAGGGCACATGTCTCCTACCCCAGGAGTGATGGCGTGGCAAAGCAGCAGCGTCCGAACGGCGTCGGCAAGGCCGCCGACTATCTCGACCAGCGCACGAGCATCGGTGTGCTGGTCAAGGAGTTCGCGCGCAAGGTGTTTCCCGACCACTGGTCCTTCATGCTGGGCGAGATCGCCCTGTTCTCGTTCATCGTGCTGATCGCCTCGGGCTTCTTCCTGACGATGTTCTTCGAGCCGTCCATGGCGCTGGTGCGCTATGAGGGCGAGCACCCGCCGTCCATGGAGGGCCAGCTCATGTCGGCGGCGTTCAGCTCCACCGTGGAGATGTCGTTCGAGGTGCGCGGTGGTCTGCTGATGCGGCAGGTGCACCACTGGGCCGCGCTGATCTTCGTGTTCTCGATAGTGGTGCACATGTTCCGGATCTTCTTCACCGGCGCCTTCCGCAAGCCACGTGAGGTCAACTGGCTGGTCGGCGCCGTCATGCTGATCCTCGCGCTCGCGGCCGGCTTCACCGGCTACTCGCTGCCCGACGACGTGCTGTCCGGCAACGGGCTGCGCATCATCGACGGTGTGGTCAAGTCGATCCCGGTGATCGGCTCCTGGCTGTCGATCCTGGTGTTCGGCGGCGAGTTCCCCGGCCACCACATCATCCCGCGGCTCTTCACCCTGCACATCTTCGTGATTCCCGGCCTGCTGATCGCTCTGATCGCACTGCACCTGTTCCTCATGGTGCTGCAGAAGCACACCCAGTACCCGGGCGGTGGGCGCACCGACAAGAACGTCGTGGGCTACCCGGCGCTGCCGGTGTACGTGGCCAAGATGACGGGCAACTTCTTCATCATCGCGGGCGTGCTGACCCTGATGGGCGGCACGATGGCGATCAACAACGTGTGGAACTACGGCCCGTACGATCCGTCCCCCGTCTCGGCGGGCACGCAGCCGGACTGGTACATCCTGTTCGTCGACGGCGCGCTGCGGCTCATGCCCGGACCGGGCTGGGAGTGGGTCATCGGCGGGTACACCCTGAGCATGAACCTGCTGATTCCCGCCCTGGTGGTCCCGGGAATCCTCTTCACGCTGCTGTTCGGGTGGCCGTTCCTCGAGGCGAAGGTCACCGGTGACCACAAGGAGCACCACGTGCTGGACCGGCCCCGCAACCGGCCGACGCGCACCGGCATGGGCATGGCGATCATCGTCGCGTTCGTGGTGTGTTCCCTGGCTGCGACGAACGACCTCATCGCCACGCACTTCTCGCTCGACATCTTCGCGATCACCTGGACCTTGCGCGTCCTCGTGTTCGTGGGGCCGGTCTTCGCGTTCTGGGTCACCAAACGTGTGTGCCTCGGGTTGCAGCGCAAGGACCGTGAGCTGGTGCTGCACGGCCACGAGTCCGGACGCATCGTGCGGTTCGCCAACGGCGAGTACATCGAGGTGCACACTCCGCTCGACGAGGAGGAGCGCTGGCTGCGCGTCAGCTACGAGTCGCCGGAGCCGCTGGAGATCCAGCCCCTCACGGACGGGCGTGGCGTGCGGCGCCCGGGGTACCGGTCCGACCGGCGCTGGCAGAAGCTGTCCCGGTTCTTCTACGAGGACCGCGTGTCACCTGTCACGCCTGCCGAGGTCGAGGCCGCGCACTCCCACGGCCGGCACGACGAGATCGAGCCCGGCCGGCACGACGAGGCCGAGCCGAAGGCGCCGACCGGCGCAGGCGCTGTCGGCGGCGGGCCGCGACACAGCGACTAGCACGCCCGTCGTCGGGCTGGTGATCGAGGGGCTAGTCGTCGAGCCCGAGGGCGAACGCCTGCTCCAGGTCCGCCTTGGAGAAGGCGCGGAAGGCGATGAGGGTCTCGGTGTTCTGCACACCGGGCACCTTGTTCACCGTGTCGGACACGACGCCGGCGAGCTGCTCGTGCTCTGGTACGCGCACGATGGCGACGAGGTCGGTCTTGCCCGTCACGGAGAAGACTTCGCTCACTCCGTCGATGTTCGCGACCTCCTGCGCGACCTCGGGGATGCGGGACGTCTCGGCGTCGATGAGGACGATCGCGGTCAGCATGCCGCCATCGTATCCAGGCATCGTCGAATGTGAGCGACTGTGGTCCGGCGGGCCCGGAAGATCGGATCAGGCCTGTGGACAACCGACCGGCGGCGGCCCCCCACGTACAAGGATCGAGTCATGAACTCAGGTCGATGGCTCGATTGTCGCTCCCGCGCCCTTCACACGGACACTGAAGGCGACTCGTCCAGCCGGCGCGGCGAGGTAGGGAAGGGCCCAGGTGAACACTGTGGCAATATCCCCGGGTACTACCGCCGGCTTCGGCAGCCGAGCGGGCTCGTAGTGGTCCTTTGCGTCAGCGACGAAGTTGAGCAGGATGGCGCCTCTGGTCGGGCTCAACAAGTCGTCGGCGATGTGCTTGAAGCGGTCAGTGCCCAGCAGCACCTCGGCCCGGTCTCCCCAGGCGCGGAGCCGGTGGCCACCAGCGACGATCTCGAGAATGTCGCGTCGCTTCGGGTCCGCGCCGACAAATCCCGCTCGGTCGCGGCGACGAGCGCGACGGGAGACCGGCACGTCATGGCCGGAGACAGACCGTGTGGTCATCTTGGCATGGCCGCTCGTGGTCGGAACCGGCATGATCACCAGCCAGTCCAGGATCGTGCGCACCGCCTCGATCTGGCTGAGCATCTCCAGGGACGGAGTGAAGTCGTAGTTCTCTGTCCAGTGGAACCGAGCGACGGCGTCATGAACAGCGTCTGTGCTCACGATTCCGTATCGGGCACGATAGCTTCCATGCGGCGGAAGACCGTCCTGCCTGGTGGCGTCCGGCTCCTGCTCGGACACCGAGAAGAAGTCTGCCTCTGAGCCGGCCGCGGTGAGCAGGGGCAACATGGCCTCGAAGTGCTCGGCGTTGGTGGCGGGACTGCGATCGTCCTGTCGAAGGAAGTCCTCGGCCCGTCCGCCGACACCCTGAAGCATCAGCCGCGCGTTGAACATCTTGGTGCGTGCCGTCGGGGGGAGCCAGGGAACGGACTGGTAGACCAGCGGCGGCACGTCGATCGGGCGCACCCTCGGTCGGCCCCCCTCGTCGACGCCCTGGTACTGACGGAGCTGCGCGCGGAACTCTTCCTCGTCGCGGACGATGCCTTCGAAGGCGGTGTAGAGATCCACGGTCGAGCTACGGGGAGCCGGTACCGCGCGGCCGATGAACAGGCGAACCAGGTCGCCATAGCCCGAGCGGTACCCGAACCAGCGGCCCATCTGCATGAGCGTGGAGGCAGACGTGGCGCGGCGGGTGTAGTACGTCGTGGTCAGACCCTCGACGGTGAACCCACGGGAAAGCTTGGCGCCACCGACGAGAATCTTCCAGACGTCGTCCGCCTGGAAGTCGAGCAGGTCCTGCACCTTGGCCAGGTCCTTGTCGCCGTTGACCACCACGACGGGTGAGCGCCCTCGTGAGATGCGGCCTACGGCCTCACCGATGAACGGACGCAGAGCGGTGAACTCAGCAGGGAACGCCTCGTGTGGCGCTCGAGCTGCCGATACAGCCGCGAAGTCGTCTCGCCACAGCTCGTGCAGCCTGCGCATGCCGGCCGGCGACGAGTAGCCGGCTTCCTTCCATACCCGGCGGACGGCGTCCGCCAGCTCGGCCTGGTCATCCTGGAGACGGCTCTCGTGCACCAGCATCGTGTGGTGCCGGAACCGGTCGGGGTGGCTCTGTGCGCTGGCTCGGTACAGCTTGATCGCACCACTGAGCACGTAGGCGTCCAGAGCAGACCTGAGCTCGGCGTCGCGCGCGGTGTCGTCGTCGGCGGGTGCGTACAGCCCTCGAACGAACGCCCGTTCGTTCGAGGTCGCCAGGTCAGCTTCTGGCTCGTCGTTCGGGTCGCGGTTCAGGTCGTGGAACTGCCGTCCGCCCATGTACCCGGCCGGAGGGGTGAGCGACACGATGAAGTCCTTGGGAAAGATGTCTGCCTCGTCGTCGGGGTCGACGAACACGTTCGCGAACGGCGTGGCCGTGTAACCCACGTACTGAGCACGCGGCAGCATCTTCAGGAGCTCGGCGATGTGCCGGTTGATCGCGGTCCGGTTCCTTTCCTCTTCGCTCCCCTTGGGCCGCCTTGTGTTGACGGACGCCTCGTCGGCCTCGTCATCGATGATCAGTGTGGGGATGTCGTCGAGGCGTGCGCTGATCGCCTTGAGATCCTTGACGATCTTGGCCAGGACAGAAGCATTCTTCTTCACGACGGCGAGCCGCACGTCGACGCGTGGCAGGTTCTTCGGGTCGAAGAGCGGGAGGCTGGGGGCCGCCAGATGGTCGGTCTGCCGGAAGTCCAGGTAGCCGAGCGCGTTCCTCAGGGCCTTGTAGTCGTCGTCCGCGGACGTGAGGCGCCGGATACCGGGCTTCAGCAGGTCGTGCGGCTGCCCGCCCAGACTGACGAAGCGGCCGTCCTTCCAGTCACGGTCGTGCGACTTGACGTAGTCGATGTCCCTTGCCTGCTCCGGGTCGGCGGGGTCGCGTCCGCCCAGCAGGTTCTCCCGCCCGACGAGCTCCATGTCGAGGCGGCGCTGCGTCTGGCCGCGCAGCAGCTCGATGGTCCCGGTCAGCACGATCACCAGGCGGTACCCGGCATCGACAGCCTTGGCGATGGTGCCCGCGAAGTGCGCGGTCTTGCCGCTCTGTACGTGCCCGACCACCAGACCCTTCGACTGGTACGGCTCCGGTCTCATCGGATCGGCCAGGCGACGCACCACCTCGAAGGTCGTGGCGTCAAGGTCCGCTACCGAGGAGGGGGGAAGTTCTTTGACGTCCTTGAGATAGTCGCGATACGCAGTCCAGTAGAACGACTGCTGCATGGCGACCTCGTCCGTGTACCAGGGGTCCCACGGCAGCTCGTCTGCGATGACGACCGCGCCGCCCTGGAGGGGATAGGCGGCCAGAAGCCAGTCGTAGGCATCGGTGCCGAGATCGAGCTGCTCCACGATCCGGCGACGTCGTGACTCGCTGTGCGGCACGGTCCCGACGGCCCATCCTTCGGGATCCGCGGCATCCCATCGGCCGAGCCGCTGGGTGAACTCCACGCGGGCAGGGCCGTTGGGGTCGTCGGAAGTGATCTGCTCCACGAGGTCGGCCACACCGACGGTCTCGCCGGTCCTGCGCAGGTAGAACGTCACGACGTCGAGCAGAGGCTCGGGCCCGTGGCCCTCCATTCCGTGCAGACCGCGAACGACAGCGTCGGTGACCGGGTCGCTCATGATGGGGTCCCTTCGAAGAAGAACGAGGTCAGCGGCCCGCCGGGCTCGTCGGCATCGAGGTCTGTCACGTCCACGCGGTAGGTCAGCAGGTCGACGAGGTCGTCACGCGGTACGACGGCGTGCAGGCGGTCGGCCGTCACCGCGGGGAACCGGGTGTCGACGAGGTAGGCGGTCGGTGCCGTACGTTGCACGTAGGCGGTCTCGTACAGGTCGGCATCCTCGTCGTGCCAGCCGAGGCGCTCGAGATGGTCCTCGAACCGGTGGTCCCGATGGACCAGGCGCCGTACGTCGTGGACCAAGCCGGGCAGCGACGCCCCGTCCATGCCACGAGTGAGCTGGACCGAGACCAGCCACAACGGGCGCCCCGGCGTCGGGGTGAGCTGGCCGGTGCCCGAGATGGTGTGCCTGCGCCGCTCGGACAGCGTGGTCTTCACCTCGGCGTCATACCCCGGGAGCGCAAGGTCGTGCTGCTCGGCGAGCGGGCCGAGCCACCAGTGCAGAACGTCGTGCGGGCCAGATGAGCCCAGGAGCGACCGGACAGCGAGGAGCTCCCCCACGAGGCCCACCTGCTGCGCCTCGCTGAGCCGTGGCCGGGACATGAGCAGAGCCCGAAGATTCGTCAGCGCGGCGTTGGTCCCCGCAGCGAACGAGGCGCCGCCGCGCATCGCCTCGATGATGGCGACCAGCAGCCCGTACGCCTCGTACCGCAGATCCTTGGCGGGCACCGTGAGCACGTTCCAGGTACCACCGTCGCGTTCGGTCTGCGTCACGCCGACGCGTGCGAAACGTCCCAGGTCCGGGAACGTACCGTCGTCGGGCGTCCACAGCTCGAGGTTCTGCCGGCTCGGGTCCACGGCGAGCAAGCATTCCGGCGAGCTGCACACCGTCTGCAGGGTCGTGGCGCTCGCGGAGAGGTACGCGTCCAGCGTGGCGGGGCTGAGCTGGGGGAGAGCCGTCATGGGAGGCCTGTCCCGCCGTCGAGCTGCGCTTGCTGTTCAAGGACCGCGGCCAGCACCAGCTCCTGCCAGGCCTGGGTCTCCCGTTTCATCCGTGCCCCGTTCTTCGTGCTGGTCAGGTGGTTGGCGAGCAGCAGGTGCAGCAGAGTCTTGACGAGGGGCGCGTCGTTGTTGCGGTTGCTCCGGCCGCCGACGATCGCGGTCCGGTACCGGGCGTTGACCTTGACGAGCCGTGCTTCACGGTCGATCTCGTAGACCTTGTCAGGGGGCAAAGTTCGCCAGCGGATGTCGAACGGCTCCTCGCCGGGCACGGTCTCGGTCGCCTCTGCGTACGCGGTGCGGAGCGAGGGTGGCAGGCCGAACCTCGGCGGCACGACGGCGATCGGCCGGCCTCGCCGTCGACGCGCCTCCCGCGAGCTGTCGCGAGCCCGGTCGAGGAACCCTGCGAACGACAGGCCCGACCCAGCTCGCGCCTTCAGCACAGCGTCGGCCAGGGTCGCGTCGAGCACCACGCCGGTCTTCTCCGGGTTGAAGGTGACGTGAGCCCCGGTGACGGCGTCGAGATCCAGCTCGACGCGGGCGAGCTCGAGATCCTGCGAGCGGTGGGCCAGGCCGTTCCAGCCGCCGGCCTGGAGCAGGCGTTCATTGCGATAGACGTAGAGGCCCTGCCCGTCGTTGTCCCCGACATGGAAAGCGGGCGATCGGCGTTCCGTGGCCGGCCAGAGGTGGGCGCGGAGCGCGACGGAGCCACCGGGTACGTCGGCGACGAGGCCGATCGGATAGCCGGGCTCCGTCCCGCGATAGCCGAACGGGTCGAGCGGGCCGACGGCGCGGGGTGCGCCCGGGAAGCCGTCCTCGTACTCCTCGATCGTGAGCCGTACCTCCCCACGGGCGAGGATGCGGTGCAGCACGAGTCCCAGGTGCATGACGAGGCGGTCGATCGTGTCCTCGAGCCAGACGCCCTGCTGCATCGCCTCGGTGGAGCGCAGGAACGCATCGACGTCCTGCCACTCGACGAGGGTCCCTGAGGCCATCGCGAACCCGGCGTCGACCTTATCGAGTGCTGTCGCCGCGTCGCCGGTTCCGAAGGCCTCGACAAGGGGGCCGGAGTCGAGCGACTCGCGACGCAGCCGCCGTCCGACGGCGGTACGTCCCGCCTGCCGCGACCAGACGACCAGCGTGCGGGCCTGGCTCAGGGAAGCGGCCTTGAGCCCTATCCCGAAGTGGCCGAGCTCTGCCGTCCCGTAGCTACGGCGGCGGGCATAGGCCATCGCCGAGTCGATGGCGTCTTCGTCCATCCCCGACCCGTCGTCCACGATCTGGAGGCCGGTGGCGCGCCCGCCGTGCAGCACGAACCGGACGAGGATGTTGCGGGCGCCGGCATCGACGGCGTTGTCCACCAGGTCGGCGATCGCGGTGGACAGGGTGTGGTGACGCCCGACGGCGGACGCGATGGCCGGGTCCGGGGCGACCCGGCGGCTGGAGACGGGCTCGGGGACCGACACGTCAGCCCTCCCGGAACTCGGACTCGACGCCGAGCTGCCGGCCGTTCTCTCGCACCGTACGCACCGTGCTCGCGTCGAAGCCCTCAGCCTTCTCGGCGGTGACCTCCAGTGTCAGCTCCAGGACGTCGGGCCGGGCCTGCTGCAGGTGCAGCAGCAGCTCGTCGACCAAGTCCCTGAACTTCGCGCCGAGGTCGGCGTCGGCATCGACGTCGACGCGGGCGCGGTACCGGGCGTTCGGGACGCGTGGAGTCGGCGTCGATGCCAGCGGTGGGGGTCCGCCGACCGGCGCCGGCTTCGAGGCTGAGGCACCACCTGCACCAGGATCGGCGGTGGCCCCGGTCCTGGTCTCGCTGGTCGTACTCGCTTGGGCGGCCGCCTCGCGTTCGCGCTGCCGCTGGGCCACGGCCAGGTCCGGGCGGACCAGCAGGGTGGAGTCGGTCACCGGGCCGAACTCCGTGTCCTCCAGGGGAACGGCAAGACCGGTGAAGAGGCCCGTCGCGTGGTCGTATCCCTCGGCGAGCGCGAAGCCCTGGCCGGCGAAGGCCGCGTCGAACAGCGCGTCGGACACTGCCGAGACCAGGACGGACCGATCCCGCAGCCTCGGCAGGTAGGGGTACTTGCTGTAGTAGCCCCACAGCTCGCCGACGCTCAGGTGCCCGGTGTTCCACCGTGCGCGCAGGTGCTCCCCGAGGTCGAGCCAGATCATCTTGGGCGTGGTGGTCACCCGCAGCTGGTCCTCCTTGACGAAGCGGGTGCCGGCGCGGGTGGCGAGCCGCTTCTCCCCGCCGTCGCACCGCACCTGGCTGACCCGCAGCGGCTCGGAGGCGACAGGCTGCACGGCGTGCAGGCCCCAGACCCAGGTACCGGCGATCTGATCGGTCACCGTCTGGTCGGTGAGGCTGACCGTCTTCTCTGCTTGGGCGGCAGCGGCCTGGGTGAGGTCGAGCGACACCTTCTCTCCGAGCACGGACGACCAGGCGAGGAAGGAGCGCACCGTCGACTCCAGCTCGTCCCAGCGTCGGGTGTCGGCGGCGAGCAGCACCACGGTGTTGGGCAGCGACCGCGGGGCGGTGCCTCGGTTGCGGAGCACGTCCAGCGCGAAGGCGGCCGCCGGGCTGCCGAGGTCCTTGGCCGTGTGCCGGAACCGCGGGTGGACCAGGACCAGGCGCACCGCGTCGTCGTCGGGTACGTCCGCGCTGGACTCCGGGGCGACCACCACGCCGGCGAGCTCGACGGTGGCCCGGGGCGCCTGGGCCTTGAGCCGACGGACGACCTCTTCCCAGACGCGCTCCACGGGCAGGTGCCGGGCACGCTCGGCGGCCTCCCGGTTGAGCGACTTCTGGGTGTCGTACCAGTAGCGGTAGTCGCCGACGTAGAAGTGCGAGGACCGGTCGGCAAGAGCCTGGAGGGCCGAGCTGACGTTGCCGACCACGTCCCCGGGCTGGGCCATGCCCAGCAGGAGCCGCTTGCGCTCGACGCCCTTGACCTGGGAGCCGGTGGTGGGAGCGGACTGGACGAACACCGCGCGCGCCGTGCGGACGGTCACCGAGCGGTCGCCGAGCAGCGAGCGCTCCCCGTCCACCGCACGGGCCACGGGTGTGGCGCCGTCACCGTCGGAGTCGATGTCGGACTGCATGATCGCGTCCCAGGCGGGGGACAGGTACTGCACGACCTCGCGCCGGATCTCGCTCGAGCCCAGGGGGACGGAGCCCGGCAGGATCAGCGGGGCCGGGTCGCGGGCGACCCAGAGCTGGTGCACCACTGCGCTCATGAGGCGCAGCACGCCGCGCGTGCGCTGGAACTTCTCCAGCGTGGACCACTCGGCGTAGAGCCGGTCGAGCAGCTCGGGGTGGATCGGGTACGACGCGCGCATCCGTGCCTCGTACGCTGCCGTCGCGGCCTCGGTGGGGAACTCGCCGGTGTGCTTCTTGTAGAAGTCGGTGAACTTTCGGGCGGTGACGCCGATCAGCCGGCTGCGCTCGTCGTCGACGGGCTCGAACAAGCGGCGCCGCACGATCTCGTACGACTCGTCCTTCGATGCCGGCGCCCACTGGTAGGCGACACGCCGGATCACGTTGTCCAGCCGCGCCAGGGCCGCCCGGCCGAACTCGCCGCCGACCTCGAGATCCGAGGCGCCGGCCTCCTCGTCACCGGTGAGCAGCCGATCGCTGGCAGGTACCGAGACGAGCAGGAGCGCGCCCGGAACGGACTTGGCCGCTTCGGTAAGGGTCTGTGCGAACGTGAACTGGGTCTCGAAGTCGCCTGCGGGAAGGTCGTCCCGCCGGTTGAGCTGCCGCGCGTAGGCGACCCACTCGTCGATGAGGACCACCGCCGGCGAGTACGCGGCGAGGAGCGTTCGGAGCGAGGCTCCAGGGTTGGTGCCCGTGCGGTCGGCCTCGGCCACGTGCGCGTACCCCTCGGATCCGCCGAGCTGCCACGCGAGCTCGCCCCACAGGGTGCGCACCACGGTCCCGTCGGGCTTGGTGTCCGGTTGTCCGGGCGCGATCTCGTTCCCCACGATCGCGACCCGCTGCACCTCGCGGCCGAGAGCCTGCCCGACGGCGGACGGGTCACCTCCGGAGAGCACGTCCTGGACCTCCTGGGGGAAGTCCGTGAGAGCGCGGCCGGAGAACAGGTGCCACACGGCGAGCATGGAGTGGGTCTTGCCGCCGCCGAATGTGGTCTGCAGGTTGATGACGGCGTCCGCGTTCGTGTCCCCGCCGATGCGCATGGTCGACCGGCGCAGCAGCTCGCGCAGACCGTCGGTCAGGTAGGTACGACGGAAGAACTCGACGGGGTCGGCGTACTCGGCGTCGACGGGGGTCGCGCCCGGATGGTCGGGGAAGGCGACGCCGAACAGGTCGGCGGCGAACTCCGAGCTGGCGAAGCGGCCCTCGGCCACGTCCTTGTGCGGTGGCAGTACGTCGCGCCACGACGGCAGGTCGGCGTCCGCGGTGCCGGTGACCACCGCAGCCTTGACCGACTTCTTGGTGTCTCGTTCGTACTCGGCCCGCTGCACCTCGAGCCGCATCGCCTTGACCTCGTCCGCCTTGCGCACGTCGCCGATGGCGCGCAGCAGCAGCTCTGTGGTGTCCAGGGCGCGCCGGGTCTGCTCGGACGTGAACGCCTTGTTGTGCGCCCAGTCGTTGCGGGTGGCACGCAGCTCGCCCGCCAGTCCCTGCTCGGTGCGTGACAGCACGCCGTTGAAGACGTAGCCGAGGCTACCCATGGGCTCGGTGATGATGCGGAACTGGAGCTGCGGGTCGGCGCGGTCGTAGCTCTGCCCGGCCTTGCCGTTCGTGGCGTCCTTCGCCGCGAGCAGGGAGGTCCAGTCCAGGGTGCCCGCATGACCGGGCGGCAGGTGGGGTGCGACGGTGCGCTCGATGAACGGGTCGAGCGCACCGGCGAGGACCTCCAGGGCGCGGCCGACGTACTCGCGGTTGCTGCGTGCCATCAGTTGTCCTCGTCACCGTTGAAGTCGAACGCACCCTGGCCGGGAGCGGGTGCCGCCTCGCGGGCGAGGCTCGTGAGCTCGGCCCACGAGCCACCCAGCGCGTTGAAGACGCGTGCTTCTGGGCTGCCCTTGGAGTCGGCCAGCGTGTACAGGCGGTAGGCGAGGGCTTGGACAGCCTCCGGGTCGACTCGCGTGCTCGCTGCCGCGAACACGGGTGCGGCGGCATCGAGGCCGCCGTGCTCGTCGGACAGGATGCGGGCCAGGTGGCAGGTGGCCTCCCACACGGAGATCCGCACGTCGGCGGTGGGATCCCAGAGTCCGGGCAGGTCCGACGGTCGGACGAGGTTCACCTTGCCCGCCACGCTCCGCAGGATGCCGCCCTCGGCCAGTCCCTCTACCGAGGTGTTCATGGCCCTGGCCAGCACCACCGCCTCGCCGTAGGCCGCGGTGGCCCAGCCGTACTGGGAGAACCAGGCCAGGGCGAAGCGGCTGTCCGAGTCGAGCTCGCCCTCCGCCTCGGACTGCACCTCGTCCAGCACCTGGTTGATCAGGGCGAGCGCTGTCTTGACCGGCATGCGGGAGCCGTCCGGCTCCAGCACCGCCGAGTGCCGCGAGTAGATCGCCATGCCTGGACCGATCGCGGCCTGCGCGAGGTCCACCGGGGCGACGCCGCCCTGGCGGACGTCGACCAGGGCAGCGGGGAGCTCCTGCTGCAGCGCGGCGAGGAATGCCCGGCGGGACGACGGCGGCGCGTCGGCCGGGCGGGGACGGAGGGACAAGACGATGGAGGAGGCGAGGGCGTTGGTGCCCACCGAGATCATGCGCCCCCCGCGTTCGGAGCGGACCGGCCACGTTGCGGTGATGGTCCAGCCCTCGCGGATCATGCCCTCCAGGAACGTGGACCAGCCGGTGCTGACCACGCCCTCCTTCTCGAGCTCCGCCTGCTTGAAGGCGTAGAAGACGGTGATGGGGTAGTCGGCGCTCGCGGCCTGGCGTGCCCGGCCGAAGACGTGCGCGAAGCCGGTCTCGAAGAACTTCTCGGCTGCGCTTTTACCGCCGTGGCGGTAGGAGTTGGCGACCAGTTCCTCCGCTTTGGGGACGAGCATCGTGCTGAACAGCGCGGGGTGGACCGGGCGCAGGGAGCGACGGAGCCAGACATAGAAGAAGTCGCTCAGGTCGCTGTAGCCGATGTTGTCGTAATAGGGCGGGTCGGTGGAGACGATCACGTTGGTGTAGTCGCGGGTTGACGCGTCGGCCTGGTGGGCTGAGCCCACTCTCTCGGAAGGCAGCGCGTCGATGGCCTTTGCGACCCAACCAGCGCTCCACCCAAGGTCACAAGGCCCCTTGCAGAACGCATTGCCTTCTGCGTAGTCCCAGACCATCGGCAACGCCTGCCGAGCAAAGGTATCCGACACACTCTCCTTCGACGGGGCGGAGTTCCAACGGCACAGCAATGAGTTGGTCGATGAAAGCCGACTGACAGCCTGACTGAGGTACGTGGCGACCGCGTCGGCGTAGGCCTCCGCTTCCGTGCCGCCGTCGGCGAGACGGATGCCTTCCGGCTGGCCGGCGTCGTGGGCGTCCTTCAGGACCTGCTCGCGAGCCTCGGCTACGAGGTCGCTGAACGTGGTCAGTGCGGTGAGTTGCCGATCCGTGAAGTAGTCCGAGAAGGCGAAGAAGCCCCATCTGCGTCCTTGTGCGTTTCCCCCGAACGTTCCTCGCGCTCCTGGCGCGAGTGCCGTGTCGTCTGCGCGGATCGCGAGACCAGCTAGACGAGCAGAGCGCGCCGCTTCAAGATGCTCAGCCGTCGGCTCAAGATATATGCGTCGGCGTTTGCCTTCGGCTACTACAGCGACAAGTGCTGAGTCTGGTTTGTCCTCGTTGGGGACATCCGTCTGCCTGTGTGCCACCGCGGCCGAGATGAATGTTTCACATGCAAGGCAGTGCCCACCCCGTTGACCAGACATCGTCCCGTCGTCGTCCTTCGTCGGCGCCCTCTTCGGGTCGTGACCGATCGAGAAGGCGACCCGCCTGCCCGAGGCGACCGTGGCGTCGTCGACCACCGTGGGGACGACGTAGGCCTCCTTGCCCTTCTTCTTACCGAGCCACCAGGACCGCACGAGCGGCATCTGGATTCCGCACGCCGGGTTGGGGCACGTCACCGTCCGCGCCCAGATCCAGGCGATGACCGTGGCCTTCTCAGTCTTGCCGGTGGGCTCGCGGTCCTTGCCGAGGACGGGGACGTCGGCCTGCGGGTAGAGGTGTCCGATGCGCTCCTGTGCGCGGTCCCGCATCCAGGCGCCGTAGCGGCGGACGTCCTCGGCGAGGCCGGTGGCGCGGGGCCAGTCGCCCATCTTGGTGTCGGCGGCGCCGGGGAACACAGGCGGACGCCCGGCGAACTTCGGCGGGATCTCGATGAGCGCCTTGTTGATGAGGACGGCGACGGGGTTGAGGTCGCTCGCGTGGGCCTCCAGCCCGAGGCGCTGGGCCTCCAGGGGGATGGTGCCGCCGCCGGCGAACGGGTCGAGGATCGCGGGCGGGTTGCCACCGGTGGACCGCATGATCTCCGCGCGGGCTTCGGCGTAGAGGCGCTCGTCGGAGATGTTCTCCCACTTCACGAGCCGCCGAATGATGTCGTGCAGGCGCTCCCGCTCGACCTTGACCTCGTCCTCGGAGAGGTCGGGGTCCGAGGAGGGGTCGTCCACGAGCTGTGCGAAGAGGACCGCGCGGGCCGCGGCGAGCGGCCGTCGGGCCCACCACAGGTGGAGCGTCGAGGGATGGCCGTGCCGGATCGACTTCTCCCGGGCCGATTCTGCGTTGATCTCCTCCAGCGGGATCGAGACCTCGATGAGCTTGCGGCGGTTCCCCGGAGATGTCACAGGCTCAATATATTGGGCCTGTCGACCTCGGCCTGGCCGCCCCGGTCGCGCGGCCGGGTGAAGAGCCGTGCGGGCGGGTGAATCGAGCCCCGGCACGGCGCTCGTGAAGAGCCCTACATGTTGGGCAGCGTTGCGTATCCGCAACGGTGAGCGTGGGTTCTCGTGTCGGAAACCCACCTGGACCTGGACTGGTCGGCCTACGCCGAGGAGATCGGGCGGCGTGTCGCAGCGGTCCGACGACTCCGGAAGGTCTCGCAGACAGAGCTGGCGAACGTGGTGGGACTCTCCCGATCGCACTTGCAGAACATCGAGCGGTCCCGGAGCTCGGGCGAGGGCTCGGACGGGAACCCGTCGATCCGCAAGCTGGTGGAGATCGCCCAGGCGCTCGCTGTTCCCGTGACGGTGCTGCTCCCGCAGGGAGTGCCGCAGGCGGAGTACCGCGTGATCGGGGAGCGGCTCTGGCCGGGGATCGACAGCGAGGTCGCGAACGCCGTCGGGCAGCATCCGTTGCCGCCCCAGGTTCGGCCGAGCGCGCGGATCTCCTGACGTGACCGGACCAGGGGAGCGAGCCTACGTCGGCGTCACCGACAATGCCTGGGCCGCATTCCTTCACGCTCGCCCCGACCTCGCGGAGGTCAACTTCTGGCTACCCACGCCGTCGGCGTCGTTCAAGGCGATCGGCCGGGGCGACCCGTTCCTGTTCAAGACGCACTACCCGGCCAACCGCCTGGTGGGTGGCGGTTTCCTGATGGAGTACCGGATACTGACCGTCTCCGAGGCGTGGCGGTTCTTCGGGGAGGGCAACGGCGTCGCCTCGGTCGATGCCCTGCGCGACGCGATCGTCCGCTTCCGGACCCGCTCCGCGAACCCGGTCGGCCCCGGAGAAGACCCGCGCATCGGCTGCATCATCCTGGGCGGCGTGTTCTTCGCGGACGACGAGGCGTCACTCGCCGCGCCGTCGGACTTCGCGGGGAACATCGTGCGGGGCAAGTCGTACCCCCGTGCGGCGGGCTCGTACGTGGAGGACGCGCTGTGGCGGCTCCTGGAGTCCAGCGGCGGCCTGCGCATGCCCGGTGACGCCGGGCTCCCGACCGTGATCCGCGGGCCGGTGTTCCGGGAGCAGCCTGGGCTCGTGCAGGTGCGTGCAGGGCAGCGGCAGTTTCGCGCCGCGGTGACCGTTGCCTACGACCGCACCTGCGCGGTAACGGGTAACCGGATCTCGGCGGCGCTGGAGGCGGCGCACATCCGGCCCGTGGCAGCGGCGGGCCAGAACCGGGTGGACAACGGGCTGTTGCTGCGCTCCGACGTGCACGCCTTGTACGACGCGGGCTACCTCGGGCTCGATGCGGGCTACCGACTGCAGGTCAGCCCGCGGCTTCGTCAGGACACGGGTAATGGCGACTGGTACTACGGGCGGGCCGGCGCGGAGCTGCTGGTGCCGGAGCGGCGCGCGGACCGGCCGGACCCGGTCGCGCTGGAATGGCACATGGACGAGGTGTTCCGGCGGGCGGCGTGAAGGAAGGCGTGGTGCGGATATCAGCCGCGGCAGCCAGACTTCGTAGTCGGGAGGTGGTTGTTCACGATGGAATCATCAATGCTCGGCGAGCGAATCGCGAGGCTGGCGGGGAATGCCGGACTGAGTGAGGATGCACTCGCGAACGAGACGGGCCTCGGCCATTCGGCCGTCAGCCGCATCGTGAGTGGACAGCAGGAGCCCAAGGCCTCCGAGCTCTTGGCCCTGTCGCGAGCGCTCGCGGTGCCGTATGCAGAGCTGATCGAGAAGGCGCCCTTGGGAGAACGCGTCCGAGTGACCGCCCACACGGCTCATCCGGACGGTGTGGACTTGTCGGCGATTCGGGCTCGGCTGGTCACCTATCTGCGTATCGCGGCGCACCTCGACATTCCGAAGGCCCCCGCGATGCGAGGGCCTTCTAACCGGTAGCCGAAGCATCCGGGGGTGTACCGCTCATGGTGGTACACCCCACGCGTGACAGCAACGTCAGATCTCCTCGGCGGTAGCACGTCACGACACCGCCATCTCCACCCGCACCCGGTCCGACGCCCACGCCAGGTCCGCATGCGCCCCCGCCGCGCGCACCGGGCACGCCCACGTGTCGCTGAGGTGCACCAGCCGGACGCCGGGGGAGTCGAGCCACGCGATCAGCAGGTCGGTCTCCTCCGGGTGCGCGGCGGGCGCCGGCGGGACCGGAGGCTCGACGTGCTCCGCCGTGGTGCGCAGCGCGGACACCAGGGGGAGGGGATTCGCACCTGGCGCGGAGACGTCGGTAGCGGCCAGCCGACCGTGCTTGATCACGACGACCTCCCAGCCCCCGGGCTTGCCCGGGGCGTCGCCGATGCCCGACGGCCGTGCGGCGACCAGCTCAGCGCATGCCGCGAGCGGCGCCAGCTTCTGCGCTCGGTGCGCACCCGAGACGAAGGCGCGCAGGCGCCGTGTGACCTCGCCCGCCTCCTCGTACCGTTCCTGGTGAGCGAGCGTCGCGATGCGGTCGGAGAGCGCCCGCACCACCGGGCCGGGGTCACCGGTCAGCGCGCGGTGGGCGGCGTCGGCCACCTGCGCGTAGGAGGTGTCGGGAGCCTGCGTCGCCATGCACGGGGCGGAGCAGCGCCCCATGCCGGCCAGGGCGCACGGGCTGCCCGGGTTCTTGGAGACCAGAGGTATGCGCGCGGTGCACTGGCGGAGGTCGAGGGCGTCGTGCAGGGCATGAACGGCCTCCTGTGCCGTGCGCCGGGACACGAACGGGCCGATGTGCGCGGCGCCCGCGACCACGCCGCCCACGACCGAGAGCCGAGGGTAGGCCTCGTCGGTGAGTCGCACCCAGGAGTGCCGTTCCGGGAACTTCGAGCGCCGGTTGTAGCGCGGGGCGTGCTCTGTGATGAGCCGCAGCTCGCGCACCTGCGCCTCCAGCGGGGTGGCGCACGCGACCGGCGTGACCCGCTCGGCGATGCGCACCATCTCCGTGATCCGCTTCCGTTTCTCGGCGGCGGTGAAGTACGAGCGCACACGCTTGCGGATGTTGACGGACGTGCCGACGTACAGGACCTCGTCGCCCGGACCTCGGAACAGGTAGACCCCTGGTGCGTCGGGCAGGTCGTCGGCGAGGTGCCGCTTGCGACGCACCTCTGGCGGCACCGGGTCAGCGGCCGTCGCCAGGTCCTCGAGGTGCGTGATGCCCATGGGGGCCAGGCGGTCGAAGAGGGCGTGCAGCACGTCGACGGTCGCGCGCGCGTCCGCCAGCGCCCGGTGGTCGGGGGAGACGCTCGCGTGGAACAGGCGGGCGAGCGTGGACAGCTTGTGGTTGGGCGCCTCGTCGCGCGTGACCAGGCGCCGGGCGAGCGGCACCGTGTCGACGACGTCGAAACCTGGCCACTCGTAGTCGAGCCGGGCGCACATGGCCTTGAGGAACCCGACGTCGAACGGCGCGTTGTGCGCCACCAGCACCGTGTCGCGCGCGAACTCCAGGAAGCTCGGCAGCACCAGCGCGATGTCCGGAGCGGTGGCCACCATGGCGTTGGTGATGCCGGTCAGCCGCGCGATGAATGCCGGCACGGGCTGCCCCGGGTTCACGAGCGACTGGAACTCGCCCAGCACCTCGCCGCCGCGCACCTTCACGGCCCCTATCTCGGTGATGCCGCCCTCTTTGGCGTTCGTCCCGGTGGTCTCCAGATCCACCACCACGAAGGTCACGTCCCGCAGCGGGGTGCCGAGCTCCTGAAAGGTGGCCTGGTAGGCGGACGCGGTGGTGCTCACGCCGAGCACGCTAGCCGCCACCACTGACACGCCCGCCCGCCCGACGGATCAGGTCCAGGTCTCGCCCGTCAGCTGCTCGTAGATCTCGATGTAGCGGGCGCGGGTCTCCTTGACGACCTCGGCAGGAATCGCCGGGCCGGGGTAGGTGCGGTCCCAGTCGGTCAGCGTGGACGACCAGTCGCGGACGAACTGCTTGTCGTAGGACCACTGCCCGCGGCCGGGCTCGTACTCGCTCGCCTTCCAGAAGCGCGAGGAGTCCGGGGTGAGCACCTCGTCGGCCAGTGTCAGCACGCCGTCGGTGTCGGTCCCGAACTCGAACTTCGTGTCCGCGATCAGGACGCCGCGCTCGCGGGCGATCTCGGCGCCACGGTCGTAGATCTCCAGCGACAGGTCGCGCAGCCGGTTCGTCGTCTCCTCGCCCAGGTCCTTGGCGATCTCCTCGACGGAGATGTACTCGTCGTGGCCCTCGTCCGCCTTGGTCGACGGCGTGAAGACAGGTCGCGGGAGCCGGTCGGCCTCCACCAGGCCGGGCGGGAAGGCGACGCCGGAGACGCTGCCCGAGGCACGGTAGCTCTCCAGGCCCCCGCCCGCGAGATAGCCGCGCACTATGCACTCGACCGGGACGATCTCCAGGCGCTTGCAGCGCACCGCGCGGCCCTGCCACTCGGCGGGGACGTCCTCGCTGATCACATGGTTGGGTACCAGGTCGGCGAACTGCCGGAACCACCAGAGCGAGATCTGCGTGAGGATCGCGCCCTTGTCGGGTACCGGCGTCGGCAGCACCACGTCGTACACCGACACGCGGTCGGAAGCCACCAGAATCACATCGTCGCCGTCCGCGTAGACCTCGCGAACCTTGCCCTTACGGATCAGTTCCACGCGGCCAAGGTTAACCCGTCACGCGGGTGCTACCCGGCCGCGGCGGGTGCTACGAGAACGGGTTGAAGACAGCGACGCCGGTGTCTGCGAAGTCCTTCTCGTTGCGGGTGGCGACGGTCAGCCCGTGCTTGAGCGCGGTAGCGGCGAGGAGGAAGTTCATACGAGCTCATCGACATCAACGTCGCGAATGGTGGAGCGGTCTCGCTCGACGGCCAGGTCGAGCACGGCATAGCCGTGACCGGCAAGGTGCACGACGTCGGGGCCGCCCTCGCCCTTCTCGACGCGGCACCTCCTGGCGAAAAGCTCCAGGGCGTTCGCCGCGCCGTCGAGCGGCAGCCGCACCTCCGCGCGGCCCGGGTTCAGCACGACTGCGAGCGTCCCGCCCCGGAGATACGCCATGGGGTAGGCCGTGGCGAGCACCTCGACGGGCGACTCGACGTCGAGGCGGTGGTCGCCGTGCCGAAGCGCGATGAGCTCGCGCACGAGGTGCAGCAGCGAGTCCTCGTCGCCGAGCTGGCCGGCGACCGTCGGGCGGCCCGGGTCAGGGTCCTGCGGCAGGTACGTGGAGGTGGCAGGACTGCCAGGACCCAGCGTGCCGTCGGGGAGGTCGCCCCACTGCATGGGGGTGCGTGAGCCCGACCGATCGTATGTCGCGCTCAGGCGGGAGCCCTCCAGCGTCGGTGTATCCGGCACGTACCGCATGCCGATCTCGTCCCCGTAGTAGATGGACGGCATGGCGGGCCACGTCAGCGTGAGCACGTGCCCGACGCGTGCCTGCTCGGCGTCCCGCTCGCCCGCGACCAGCCGGGTGAAGTCGTGGTTCGAGGTCGGCAGACCCACGACCCCGCCCCGGCCGGCGGTCGCGATCGCCTCTGCCGCCTCGCGCCAGGCACGGGCGAACGTCTCCGCGTCACCGCGCGCGTCGGAGGCGGCCCAGGCCGGTACCTCGGCCCAGGCCGGGTTCACGGTGCCGGCGCTGTTGTTCCACAGGGATCGCATCGGGAGCCCGTTGTCGTCGCCCCCGAACTGGAGGAAGAAGTCCGCGTGGAAACCGGCCGGGACGGACACCCGCGGGTTGCCCCACTCGCTGACCAGCACCCGCCCGGGATAGGCGTCGTCCAGCCACGAGCGCATCTCGCGCCACAGCTTGCCCGTCTCCACGTGCCCCGGGTCGTCCTTGACGAGCGACGACGCCATGTCGACGCGGAAGCCGGCGACCCCGAGGTCGAACCAGTGCCCCATGATCTCGCGCAGCGCCTCGCGGTTGGCCTGCGGGCCCGGAGCGTCGACCGGCTGGCGCCACGGCTCGGCCGGGTCGAGGCGCGCGTAGCCGTAGTTCAGCGCGGGCTGGACCGGGAAGAAGTTCGGCAGGTAGAACCCGCCGCGCGTGCCGTGGCCCGGTTCGAAGCCGTGGACCGGCACGTCGCTCCAGATGAACCGGTGGTCTTCTGGGTCGTCGGCGGACGCGCGGAACCACGGGTGCTGGTCCGAGGTGTGGCCCGCCACGAGGTCGAGCAGCACGGAGATCCCGCGGCGTCCGGCCTCCTCGGTGAGCCGGGCCAGGTCGTCGTTCGTGCCGTACCGGGGCGCGACCTGGAAGAAGTCCGCGACGTCGTACCCGGCGTCGGCGAACGGCGAGACGAAGCACGGGCTGATCCAGATCGCGTCCACGCCGAGCCAGGCGAGGTAGTCGAGGCGTCCGGAGATGCCGGCGAGATCACCGATCCCGTCGCCGTCCGCGTCGGCGAAGGACTGCGGATAGATCTGGTACAGGACGGTGCGGCCCAGGCGTGCGGCGAGGTCGACGGCGGTGGAGGTCAACGGTCTGCTCCTTCGTAGGAGGTGCGGAAGGCCCTTCTGCGACGATGCTATGCGCGGACACCGACGCCCGGGCGGGTCAGACGCTCGGCTCGCTCCGGTCGCCTGAGCGCCTGACGGCTGCCCGGGTCAGCGCCGCGGGCGCTGCGGCTTCTCGACCTCCGGCAGCGGCAGCCCGCCGGGCCCCTCATCGGAGGCGGGGACCGGGGGCTCACCGCGCGCCGCACGCTCCTTCGCGCTGGCGGCGTAAGCGTCGACGTACTCCTGGCCGGACAGCGCGAGGATCGCGTACTCGATCTCGTCGGCGACGGCGCGCAGCACGAACTTGTCGGTCTCCATGCCCTTGTACCGGCTGAAGTCGAGCGGCTCGCCGATCACCGCGCCGAGCGGCATGAACGTGGGCAGGCCGCGCCCGGGCGGCTGGGCGACGTCGGTGTCGACCATGGCGACCGGGATGACCGGGGCGCCCGACTCCAGCGCCATCCTGGCCACGCCGGTCTTCGCCTTGTAGAGGCGGCCGTCGGGGCTGCGGGTGCCCTCCGGGTAGATGCCGAACAGGTTGCCCTCGCGCAGCACACGCAGCCCCGTGCGCAGAGCGGCCTCGCTCGCGGCGCCGCCAGAGCGGTCCACAGGGATCATGCCGATGCCCGTCATGAACCAGGCCACGATCTTGCCCTTGACGCCCTTGCCCGTGAAGTAGTCGGACTTGGCGAGGAAGGTCACCCGGCGCGGGATCAGGAGCGGCAGGATGAACGAGTCGATCACCGCCAGGTGGTTGCTGGCCATGATCGCCGGGCCTGTTCGCGGAACGTTCTTGGCGCCGACGACCCACGGCTGGTACGCGAGGCGCAGCAGCGGGCCGACCAAGAGGTTCCGCATCACCCAGTAGAACAAAATTCCTCCTCAAGACCCGACCCCGCGGGTCCCCTGACGACAATAGAGTGTGCCCATGGCCGCATCGAACACCGACGACCGAGACGACGACGTGCCCGGCGACACCCCACGCGAGCTGGGCGACGACGACGTGGCCTCACGCTGGGCCGACATCGTCGCCACACTCGGCGACATGGACGTCTCGCGGGCCGACGGCGCGGCCGCCGACCCGGAGAAGCCCGCCGAATCCTCTCAGACTTCGCGGCCCGATGACGAGAGCGGCGCCGACGACCGTGCCGACGACCGCATCGACGACCGCACCGACGACCCTGCCGACGACGGTGCCGACGCGCGCGCCACCGACCCTGCTGACGGCGAGCACACGACGGGGCCGCGCGTGATCCTGCCTGCCGGCCCGCGCGACTGGCCGCTGTCGCCGGAGTCCGAGGCGCTCGAGGAGGCGGAGTCCCACTTCACGCCGCCGGTGCCGCCCTCGCTGCTGTCTCGCGACCCGTTGCTCACGATGGCCTGGAGCTTTGTCGTGGGCGTGCCGACGCTGGCCCTTGTCGGGATGGTCGTGTCGGCGGCGATGCCGTCGGTGGCTATCCCGCCGCTGATCGGGCAGATCGGCGTCGGCCTGTTCGTGGCGGGCCTCGGCGTGCTGATCTGGCGCATGCCCCACCAACGAGACCCTGACGACGACGGCCCCGGCGCCGTCGTGTGACGCATCTGAGGTAAGAGTGTCAGAAGCTCAGGCCACCGAAGGTGACCTGAGCTTCTGACTTGTGCGGTGACCTGAGCGGCGAGGTTCAGCGGCGGGCGAGGTCCGCAGCGCCCACGATGCCTGCCTCGTTGCCGTGCTCGGCCAGCTCGATCTTCGCGACGGGCCGGTGGCCCATGGCGGACAGCTGCGCCTCGAAGCCCCGCCGTACGGGGCCGAGCAGCAGCTCACCGGCCGCGCCGACGCCGCCGCCGATGACGATGAGCTCCGGGTCGAGCAGGGCCGCCACCGACGCCGATCCCTCGCCGATCCAGCGGCCGAGCGTCGCGAGCAGCTCTATCGCGAGCGCGTCGCCCTCCTGAGCGGCCTCCGTGACCATCTTGCCCTCGATCGCGGCCGGGTCGCCGCCCGCTAGCTCCAGCAGCCGGGTGGCCTGGTTCACGCGCGCTACGGCGGCGTGCTGGGCGTCGCGCTCGAGAGCGCTGCCCGACGCGTACTGCTCCCAGCACCCTTCGTGGCCGCAGCCGCAGTAGTGGCCATCGGGCACGACTCGCATGTGCCCGACCTCCGCTGCCATGCCCCACTTGCCGCGCACGAGCTCCCGTTCGGAGATCACGGCGCCGCCGAGACCGGTGCCGACCGTGAGCATGAGCATGTCGGTGGCTTCGCGGCCTGCGCCGAAGCGGAACTCGGCCCAGCCGGCTGCGTTCGCGTCGTTCTCCACCATGATGGGCAGGTCCGCGTCCACGAGCTCCGCGACCTTCGCCGCCAGCGGATACTCCCGCCAGGCGATGTTCGGGGCGAAGTTCACGGATGTCCGGTCCGGGCTCACGAAGCCAGCGGCGGCGAGGCCGATCGCGCTCACCTCGTGCTCCTTGACGAGCTCGTTGCACGCGTCAGCGATGGCCCGGTCGATGTTCGCGACGTCGTCCGCGTCCGTGTCCCGGCGCACCTGGGCGAGGATCTTGCCCTCCTCGTCGACGACTCCCACAGCGATCTTGGTGCCGCCGATGTCCACCCCGATGGCGTGCATTCGTCCTCACGTTCTCTCGTTGCGCGACGACCTGCTGGGCCGTCGAGAAGGGGGCTGCACCGAAGCGGTGCGCACACCCAGGGTAGCGACAGCGCGAGACGCAACACACGGCGTCCGTTTCCCGGTATCTTTGCAGGCACGGTCAGTACTGCCACTGGAGTCAGAATGGACGAGATCTTCAGCCCGATCCTTATCGAGCTGCCCCCCACCTCCAACCTTAACGATGTGCTCGCGGAGCGGGTCGGCGCTGGTGCCGACAAGCCGATGATGGAGGTACCCGGCGGTGAGGGCGAGCCTTGGCGAGTCGTCACGGCCGGCCAGTTCGACGCCCAGGTGGTCGCTGTGGCGAAGGGCCTCGTGGCCCGCGGGATCGAGCCGGGAGACCGGGTCGGCATCATGTGCCGCACCCGGTACGAGTGGGCCGTGCTGGACTTCGCGGTCTGGGCCGCGGGCGCTGTGCCCGTCCCGATCTACGAGACCTCCGCGGCCGAGCAGGTCGAGTGGATCGCGTCCGACGCCGAGGTGAAGCTCATCTTCACCGAGACCGCAGGCAACGCCGCCACGGTCGCAGAGGTGCGCGACGCCTGTCCGATCCTGTCCGACGTGCTCGTCATCGACGACGGCGCGCTGGACACGGTGGCGGCACAGGGCGCCGACGTGCCGGACGCGGAGATCGCCCGTCGCCGGGCCATCGCCGACCTGGACGACCTCGCCACGATCATCTACACCTCGGGGACCACCGGCAGGCCCAAGGGCGCCGAGCTCACCCACCGCAACTTCGCCTCGCTCGCCGTGAACGCCGTCGAGGCGGTGCCGGAGGTGTTCGCCAAGGACGGTGGACGCACCCTCCTGTTCATCCCGATGTCCCACGTGTTCGCGCGCTACATCCACGTGCTCGCCGTAGCCGGTGGCGTGGTCACGGGGCACTGGCCCGATACGTCGACGCTGGTCAACGGCCTCGGTGAGTTCAAGCCGACGTTCATCCTCGCCGTGCCGCGCGTGTTCGAGAAGGTGTACAACACCGCGGAGCAGACGGCCGCTGCCGGCGGCAAGGCGAAGATCTTCCACTGGGCCACGGCGACCGGTATCGCCTGGTCGCGAGCGCTGGACACGCCGTCGGGCCCGAGCCTGAGCCTGAAGCTGCAGCACAAGGTCGCCAGCGCGCTGGTGTTCTCCAAGCTGCGCGCCAAGCTGGGCGGCCAGGCGGACTTCGCGGTGTCGGGTGGCGGACCGCTCGGCGAGCGCCTCGGCCACTTCTACCGCGGTCTGGGCCTCAAGGTGCTCGAGGGCTACGGGCTCACCGAGTCCACGGCGCCGACCAGCGTGAACCGCCCGTCGGCGACGAAGATCGGCTCGGTCGGCCCGCAGCTGCCGGGCTGTGGCGTCAAGATCGCCGCCGACTCGGAGATCTTGCTCAAGGGACACCACATGTTCCGGGCGTACCACAAGAACGAGGCGGCGACGGCGGAGTCGTTCACCGAGGACGGCTGGTTCCGCACCGGCGACCTCGGGGTGCTGGACGACGACGGGTTCCTCACGATCACCGGTCGCAAGAAGGAGATCATCGTCACCGCGGGTGGCAAGAACGTGGCGCCCTCGAACCTCGAGGACCGCATCCGGGCGCACGCACTGGTCAGCCAGTGTGTGGTGGTCGGGGACAACAAGCCGTTCATCGGTGCGCTCGTCACGCTCGACGCGGAGGGCCTGCCTGGCTGGCTGAAGATGCACGGCAAGCCGGCGCTGTCCGTGGACGAGGCGCGCAAGGACCCCGACGTCCTCGCCGCGCTGGACTCCGCCGTGCAGCGCGCCAACAAGGCGGTCTCCACGGCGGAGTCGATCCGCAAGTACACGGTGCTGCCGGGCGACCTGACCATCGAGAACGGGTACCTCACGCCGAAGCAGAGCGTGAAGCGCGCGGTGTTCCTCAAGGACTTCGACGCCGACGTCGAGCGTCTGTACTCGGACAAGAACAAGGAGAGTCTGCACCTGATCGGCTGAGCTGCGGTCGGTGCCACGACGCGTGACTTCGGTCGGTTGTCTCGAGATCGGTCCAACGGCGGACCGATCTCGAAGCAACCGACCGATCTCGTGCCGGCGGCCGTCTAGGTGTACCGGGCCTGCAGGTTGGTGAAGGAGATCCAGGTGTCCGGCGGCAGGTCCGGGCGACCAGGCACGGCGCGGTGCTCCTCGTCCCACTCCTGCCCGACGGCGGCGGCCGCAACCTCTCGCCAGAACCGCACGGCCGGCGGGTTGGTGTCCTGGAACGCGATCTCCCAGCGGCCAGGGAAGCTCGCGAGCACGTGCGCGGCGAGCCGGCGCCCGATGCCGGCTCGCCGGGCGCCCCGCACCACGAAGAACGAGCTGAGCACCCGGCCCGGGCCGTCGAGCCCGCGCACGAGTGCGAACCCGACGGGCGACGCCGGGCCGCCGTCAGCCGGCTCGAGGTGTGCGACCAGGCCGCGCCACCCGGGTTCGGTGAACGCGGCGTCGAGCCGCTCGCGCCGGAACTGGCCGCTCGGGTCGGGGAGCGCGCCGGACACCTCTGACAGGTCGTGCCGGAACAGGAGCCAGAGCCGCTCCAGGACGAGGCGGTCGGCAGGCGTCGTCGGGCGAATGGTGAGTCGTGGCGGCCGGGCGCCGGGAAGGATCGTCATAACAGAAAGCCTCCCGGGCCGCTAGGCACCGGGAGGCTCCCAGGGAGTCTCTCACGCGCTGCGGGCCCGAGTCGAGCAGCAACTTCTGGCAGGGCCGCGCCGCGCCCGCCGTCGAACCGCACGTTGTTGTCGCTCTGCTGTCGGCGGGTTTCGACTACCGTCGAACCGCAAGCTGGGCGTCGTTCTTGCTGTCGGCGGGTGTCGAACCGCAAGTTGGGCGTCGTTCACGCGGCCCAACCGCACGCTGCGCGTCGATCAGTGCGTGTTGTGACCAGCAACCTTCGGATCGAGCCCTAGGTGGACGCGCAGCTTGCGGTTGGGCGCTGGTGCGCGGCCGGGTCGACGCGCAGCTTGCGGTTGGGCGCCGGTGCGTCGCCCTTGCGAAGGCGGGACGACGCGTAGCTTGCGGTTCGGCCCCCAGCGCCGCCGCCGGGACGACGCGTAGCTTGCGGTTCGGCGCGTAAGCGGTGCGTTGCGGGCCCTGACCACCTCTGACCACCTCTGACCCCCCTGACCACCCGGTGCTCATTCACCGGACGTGCCAGGCGCGGTGCCCGGCCGTCAGTAGGATGACGACGAAGGGTGCCGCGCGGGCGATCGCCGGCTGTGGTGCCCGTGAACTTTTCCCGATGAGAGGTGCGCCTGAAGATGGCTGTTCGTCGTGTGGCCCTGCTGACCGCCGGCGGTTTCGCGCCCTGCCTGTCGTCCTCGGTTGGCGGCCTGATCGAGCGTTACACCGAGCTCGACCCCGAGATCGAGATCATTGCCTACCTGCACGGCTACCACGGCCTGCTGACGGGCAACAAGATCGAGATCGACGAGGAGGCCCGCAAGCAGGCTCCGGCCCTGCACCGCTTCGGCGGCTCGCCGATCGGCAACTCGCGCGTGAAGCTGACCAACGTCAAGGACGCGGTCAAGCGCGGTCTCGTCAAGGAGGGCCAGGACCCGCTGCACGTCGCCGCGGAGCAGCTCAAGGCCGACGGTGTGGACGTGCTGCACACCATCGGTGGTGACGACACCAACACGACGGCTGCCGACCTCGCCGCCTACCTGCACGACAACGGCTACGAGCTCACCGTCGTGGGTCTGCCGAAGACCATCGACAACGACGTGGTGCCGATCAAGCAGTCGCTGGGCGCGTGGACCGCCGCAGAGGAGGGCGCGAAGTTCGCGGCCAACATCATCGGTGAGAACCGCGTGGGTCCGCGCATGCTGATCGTGCACGAGGTCATGGGCCGCCACTGCGGCTGGCTGACCGCCGCGACGGCCGGCAAGTACCGCGAGTGGCTCGACGAGCAGGAGTGGGCACCGGCCCTCGGCCTGTCGCGCGAGCGCTGGGACGTGCACGCGGTGTTCCTGCCGGAGCTGGAGATCGACCTCGAGGGTGAGGCCAAGCGCCTGCGTGGCGTCATGGACGAGATCGGCAACGTCAACATCTTCCTGTCGGAGGGTGCGGGCATGCACGAGATCGTGGCCCAGCTCGAGGCAGCGGGCGAGACCGTGGAGCGCGACCCCTTCGGCCACGTCAAGCTCGACACGATCAACCCTGGCCAGTGGTTCGCGAAGCAGTTCGCCGAGAAGCTGGGCGCCGAGAAGACGATGGTGCAGAAGTCTGGCTACTACTCGCGCGCCGCGGCCGCGAACAGCGACGACCTGCGCCTCATCAAGTCGATGACCGACTACGCGGTGGAGTGCGCGCTGCGTGGCGAGTCCGGCGTCATCGGCCACGACGAGGAGGACGGCGACCGGCTCAAGGCCATCGCGTTCCCGCGGATCGCCGGCGGCAAGGCGTTCGACGTCTCGCAGGAGTGGTTCGGGCAGATCCTCGCGGACATCGGCCAGCCGCTCGTGCCGGCCGCCCCCGCGGAGCACTGAGCACGGTGCGGGCACCACGAGCGGCGATCCGATGAGCACTGTCACAGATTCGGCCGAGACAGGTCCGGCCGAACGGTCGGCGGACCCGGCGGGTCTCGACCACTACCGCACGCTCACGGCGCGCCAGCAGCCGACGTGGCCGGACCCGGCCGCGCTGGCGGCTGCGACAGGCCGCCTGGCCCAGGCCGCGCCCATCGTGGTGCCCGCACAGGCCGACACCCTGACCGAGCGGCTCGCCGCCGCCGGCCGGGGCGAGGCGTTCCTGCTCCAGGGCGGGGACTGCGCGGAGACGTTCGCCGAGGCGAACGCCGACCGCATCCGCAACAAGGTCCGCACCATCCTGCAGATGGCCGTCGTGCTCACGCACGGCGCGAGCACGCCGGTCGTCAAGATGGGCCGCATGGCCGGCCAGTACGCCAAGCCGCGCTCCAGCGACACGGAGACGCGTGACGGCGTCACGCTGCCCACATACCGCGGCGACATGATCAACGGGTTCCCCTTCACGTCGGCCGACCGTATGCCCGACCCGGAGCGGCTCGAGCAGGCCTACCGCATATCGGCGGCCACGGCGAACGTGGTGCGGGCCTTCACGCAGGGCGGCTTCGCCGACCTGCGTCAGGTACACGAGTGGAACCGGGGCTTCATGCGCAACCCCGCCTACGCCCGGTACGAGAAGACGGCGGACGAGATCGACCGCGCCATCCGGTTCATGCACGCGTGCGGAGCCGACTTCGACGCGCTGCGCTCCGTCGAGTTCTTCCTGAGCCACGAGGCCCTGGTGCTCGACTACGAGCGTGCGCTGACCCGTACCGACCAGCGCACGGGACGGGCCTACGACACCAGCGCGCACTTCCTGTGGATAGGGGAGCGCACACGCCAGCTCGACGGCGCCCACGTCGACTTCATGTCCCGCATCGCCAACCCGATCGGCGTGAAGCTCGGCCCGGGAACGACGCCGCACGACGCACTAGCGCTCACCGAGCGGCTCAACCCGGACAACGTCCCCGGCCGGCTCACGTTCATCACCCGCATGGGCGCCGGTCGCGTCCGGGACGTGCTGCCGAGCATCGTCGAGGCGGTGACCTGGTCCGGCGCGAACGTCACGTGGGTGACGGACCCGATGCACGGCAACACCATCACCTCGGACAGCGGGTACAAGACCCGTCGCCTGACGGACGTGCTCGACGAGGTCGCCGGGTTCTTCGAGGTGCACAAGGCGCTGGGCACCGTGCCGGGCGGGCTGCACATGGAGCTCACGGGCGACGACGTCACCGAGGTGCTGGGCGGAGCTGAGGAGATCTCCGACGCGGGCCTCGCCCTGCGCTACGAGACCCTCGTGGACCCGCGCCTGAACCACCAGCAGTCGCTGGAGCTGGCGTTCCAGGTGGCGGAGATGCTCCGCAGCTGACCCGTCTGGTTGTGGGTGCGATCGTTGGCCTAGAACGGGCAGGTAGTCGCAACGATCGCGCCCACAACGTCCGAGTGTCAGAGCAGCGTCTGCGCCACCCGGCGCACCGCGGCGCGCTTGCCGTTGATCAGGGCGTCGACGGGCTGCTCACCGAGCTCGTCGTTGGGCGTGAACAGCCACTCGATGATCTCCTCATCGGTGAACCCGGCGTCGGCCAGCACCATCACGGTCCCGCGCAGGGTCGGGATCACGCCGGGGCGGCCGTCGACCTCCGGCAGCACGAACTTGGCGGGCACCTGGAAGATGGTGCGCTCGCCGCGCTTGATACCGACGACGTGCTGGTCACGGACCAGGCCGCGGGCCTTGCCGACCTCGATGCCGAGGATCTCGGAAAGGTCGGGCAGGTTCAGCCATTCGCCAACGAGGGCGTCGAGATCTGTCACGGTAGAAGGGTATGCGACAGTGCGCGGGCCCGTGACGCCGCAACGATCCGGCAACGGCGTCCTGTCCACCATGCGAGTCCCAGTGGGAGCGTGGGCGGTCACCCGTACACTCCCAGCGTGGCTCAGGTGACGGCAGACTCTCTCATCGGCCGCCTGGTGGACGGGCGGTACCAGATCGTCGCGCGCGTGGCGCGAGGTGGCATGGCCACGGTGTACCGCGCGCACGACAACCGACTGAACCGCGAGATCGCGCTCAAGGTGATGCACCCGCACCTGGCGGAGGGCGAGCAGGCGGTGAGCTTCCGGGAGCGTTTCGAGCGCGAGGCACGCTCGGCTGCCGGGCTGCAGCACCACGGCGTCGTAGCGGTCTACGACCAGGGCACCGACGGCGACATGCGCTACCTGACCATGGAGTACGTGCCTGGCACCAACCTGCGCCAGCTGATCCGCGACGGCGACCTCACGCTGCGCCGGTCGTTCGCCGTTCTCGACGTGGTGCTCTCGGCGCTCGCGGCCGCGCACGCCAAGGGGATCGTGCACCGGGACATCAAGCCGGAGAACGTGCTGCTGGAGCAGGGCACCGGTCGCCCCAAGGTGGCCGACTTCGGCCTGGCCCGCGCCATCTCCGAGGTGTCCAACACCACGACGGGCACGGTGCTCGGTACTGTCGCGTACCTCGCGCCCGAGACCATCTCGACCGGGCACGTCGACGCGCGCGCCGACGTGTACGCCGTGGGGATCCTCGCGTTCGAGATGTTCACCGGCCGCCTGCCGCACGCCGGCGAGGGCCCCATCCAGGTCGCGTACGCGCACGTGAACACCGACGTGCCGCCCGTGAGCGCGTTCGCGGGCCATCTGGGTCGTCCGCTGGACCTGCTGGTCCGTGCTCTCACGGCCCGGGACCCGGACCGGCGCCCGAGCGACGCCGCCGTGGCGCTCGACGCGCTGCGGAACACGTTCCAGCGGATCCCGAACGAGGTGCTGGACATACCCGCGAGCGCGGCGCCACCGCCGTCGCAGGCCGCGGTGAAGGCGGCACGTACCGCGGTGGTGGAGCGGCCGGCGGCCGGACGCTGGGTGGCTCAGCAGCCGCCGCAGCCTCCGCCGCCGCCGGTGCAGAGGCCCCGGCGCGGACGCAAGGTCCTGCTGGCCGTCGCAGTCCTTGCGGTCCTGTTCAGCGCCTGGTGGTACACGGAACGAGGCCCGGGCGCCTACGCGGTGGTGCCCGACGGCGTCGTCGGCGTCGCCGCCCAGCAGGCCGAGGAGGCGCTGACCGAGGCAGGGCTCACGCCGCAGGGCGAGGAGCGGCACGACTCCGAGGTGCCGGAGGGCGAGGTGATCTCGGTGGTCCCCGACGAGGGGCGGCGCTGGAAGCGCGACGAGCCCGTGCGCCTCGTGGTCTCGCTCGGGCAGGAGCTGGCCGAGGTGCCGGCGGGCCTGGTCGGCATGACCGGGAAGGCTGCGCAGACGGCCCTGCGGGACGCGGGCCTTACCGACGTCGAGGTCTCCCGCGAGTACACGAACGACGGCGCGCGGGACGAGGTCATCTGGGCGTCGGTGCGTGACGGCGACATGGTGCCGACGGACGAGCACGTGCGGCTCACCGTGTCGGACGGGCCGCCACCGGTCACCGTTCCGGAGGTCGCCGGCCTCGGCGCCGACGAAGCCACGGGAGAGCTGGAGGCCGAGGACTTCGACGTGGAGCGGCAGGACCGGTTCGACGAGGAGGCCCCGGCAGGCACGGTGCTCGGTACGGAGCCGGCCGGCGGGGCCGGGGCAGAGCAGGGGAGCACCGTGACGATCGTCGTCAGCCAGGGCCCGGAGGGCACGGTGCCCGACGTCGTGGGGATGTCGGTGGAGGACGCGCGGACGACGCTCGAGGAGGCCGGCTACACGGTGGTGCTGCGTGGCTTCGGCGAGCTGTTCGGCAACGGTGTCACCGAGACGAAGCCGGCAGCCGGCAAGCACCTGGAACAGGGTGGAGAGGTCACCGTCTGGACCTGGTGAACCGGGACCTGGTGACCCGGGCCGGCGGCAAGGTCAGGCGGCGCGGTCGACGGCGGCGTGGGCCAGGTCGGTCAGCACGCCTCGGCCGGGCTCGGTCAGGTCCGCGAGGTCCAGCAGCGCGTGGGCGCGGACGGAGAGGTCGGCGATGAGCTGCTCGACCGCGTCCAGCGCACCCGAGCCGACGATGACCTCACGCACCCGGGCGACGTCCTCCTCGGACAGGTCAGGGTCGCCCAGCGCGGCGGTCAGCGTAGCGGCCTCCGGTCCGTCGGCATGGGGCAGGAGGGCGAGGGTGCGCGCCACGACGACCGTGTGCTTGCCCTCGCGCAGGTCGTCGCCGGCCGGTTTGCCCGTGACGGCCGGGTCGCCGAAGACCCCGAGCACGTCGTCGCGGAGCTGGAACGCCTCGCCGAGGGGCAACCCCGCCGCCTCGATCCCGGCTGCCGCCCGCGTACCCCTGCCGGCAAGCAGCGCGCCGAGCGCCAGCGGCGCCGCCACGGAGTAGCTGGCGGTCTTGGCGCGCAGCACCTTCCGGGCGCGCTCCTCGTCAGAGGCAGGGTCGCCGCCCCAGGGCTCCGCCTGGACCAGCACGTCGAGGTACTGGCCGACGACCACCTCGCTCTGCATGACGTCGAAGCGAGCGCGCGTGGCCTCGACGACGTCGGCCGGCAGCGGTGCGAGCGCCGCCGACAGCTCGCGCTGGGCGGCGAGGAGCACCAGGTCGCCGAGCAGGATCGCGGCGGCGTCGCCGAACCGCACCGCCTCACCGGACCAGCCGGCCACGGCGTGCTTGGCGGCGAACGCCCGGTGCGCGGTGGGGCGTCCGCGACGCATGTCGGAGTTGTCCATCACGTCGTCGTGCAGCAGCGCCGCCGCCTGGAACAGCTCGAGCGCCGCCCCCACCCGGACGGCGGCGATGCGGGCCGGGTCCGTGGGATCGGCGGCGCCGCCGTGCGCACGGAAGGACCAGTAGCAGAACGCGGCCCGCAGCCGCTTGCCGCCCATGAGCAGGCCGGCTGCCTCCTCGACCAGGACCTCCGCTTTCGGGCTGATCGCACTCACCTCGGCCGCCAGCCGGCCGAGGTGAGCGGTCACGGCGGCGTCGACGTCGGCGCGGAGGTTCTCGGCGTCGAGCAGGGCTACGGGGTTCAGGGCGCCGGTACGGGCGGATGAGACGGACACCGTCCCAGCCTATGGGGTGCGGACAGTACCGCTGATCGAGGCGAGACGGCGCTCGCCGTCGTCGAGCACGCCCACGACGAGCGACTCCTGCACCTCGCCGGCCTTGGTCCTGGAGACCCGCAGGAACGCGGTCTGCGCGGTGAGACCGCTCGAGTCCGGCGCCTCGATCTGCTCGAAGTCCTGGTCGACCAGGATCCCCTCGACCTGCGCGACGAGCTTCTTGGTCGGCAGGCTCGACGACAGGTTGAGCGTCACCTGCGTCATCGGGGTGTTCTTGGCCTTCGAGTCCTGAGAAGCCGGCGCGGGGCTCGCCGACGACGCGAGCAGGAGGGCGTCCTCCGGCATCGGGAACAGGTCGGGCGGAAACCCCTCCGCGTAGGTTCCGACGGCCGACGACGGGTCGAAGGTCGGCAGCTCGGCAGGCCCGCCGGACACGGCCGATCGGGGCTCCGGGGTACCTGACGCGGTAGCGGCCGACGCCGGTAGCTCGGCCCCCGTGCCACACCCCCCGGTAGCCAGCGCCAGCCCGAAGGCGGCGGCGAGCGCTGCCGTGCGACGAGCGGTGGTGAGGTGAGGCACGTCGGACACCGTAGCCGGAGAGACCCTCGTGGCGACAGTGCACGGGCCGTAGCGCGACCACATGAAACTCGTTGTCCACACGGTCGTCCTGGGCGCGCCGCCGCCCCCGGGGACGGCTGGGATCGATGGCATGAACCCCAAGGACATCACCTCCAAGAACCTCGGTCGACGATCCGCGGTGCCGAACGCGACGGTGCCGAACGCGACGGTGGTCCGCGTCGCAGGACCCGAGGACCTGCTCGCCTACATCCCCTACCGGCTCGGCTTCGAGCCTGCCGAGTCCGTCGTCGCGGTGAGCCTGACGGGACCGCGCCAGCGTGTCGGGCTCGTCGCGCGGGTCGACCTCGACGACCTCCGTCTGCGGCAGCCCGACGACCCGGAGGGACCGGACGGCGCGGCGACCGCCCGCTGGCTCGCGGACCACGTGGTGGCCGACGGCGCCGACCGCGCCGTGGTGGTCCTGTACACCGCCACCGACCCGTTCGTGCCGACGGGTGCCGCGCGACGTGCCGTCGACCTGCTGCGAGCCCGCCTCGAGCGCCGGCTCCCCGGGACCGAGGCCTGGCTCGTGGCCCCCACGGGGTTCCGGGCGCTCGACTGCGCCGACCCGATGTGCTGCCCCGCCGAGGGCCGGCCCCTGACCGCGCTGCAGGGCAGCCGCGTCGCCGCTCACATGGTGCTGGAGGGCCGCACCGTGGCCGGTACCCGTGAGGAGCGGTACGCCCTGCGGGCCGCTCCCGAGGCTGCCCGCACCCAGGCACGCCGAGCGGCGGCCCGCTGGACCGACACCTACCGGCGGCTCCTGAACGGGACAAGGTTTCCGGACGGTGGCGGGCCGATCGACGGCGCGGCGCGGACCGACAGCACTACCGCGACCGACGGCACTATCCCGACCGACGACCTGCGGGCCGAGCGGGCGCTGGGGGAGTGGGGTGCAGAGAGCCTGGGCCTGTGGCGGTCCGCCGTGCGTACCGCGGCAGGCACAAGGCCCGGCCGGCCGGTGGTGCTGTCGCCGGTCGACCTCGGCAAGATCGGGGCGGCGCTCGCGGACACGCCGGTGCGGGACGCCGTGCTGCTGAGCCTGGCGCCGGGCACGGAGGAGACGGCGCTGCGTACCGCCCGCCGTCAGGTGGACGGCGACACCGACGTGGCCACAGGGGCGGTCATGGCACGGATCGTCGACCCGGAGCAGGGAGTGCCCCCGGACGAGGAGATCACGCGTGCGGCACGCGACGTGCTGGAGGCGGTGGTCACCCACGTCCCGCGGAACCGGCGGGCTCCGGCCTACCTGCTGCTGGCATTGGTCGCGTGGTGGCGCGGCGACGGCGGGCTGGCCGCCGAGCGGGTGTCGGACGCGCTCGGGGTGGACCCGGGCTACCGGCTCGCGCTGCTGCTGCGAGGGGCGATCGCCGGGGGAGTCCCGCCCGGCTGGGTGCGGCGAGAGCGGGGGGCCTGCCCCGGCGAGCCGGGGCAGGGGGAAGCGGCGGCGGTGTGAGGCACGGTCAGGGCGCGGCGTGCGGTAGCGTCGGCCGACATGACGATCGTCGTCGGCCACCTCGCCACGCCCGAGGGCCAAGAGGCTCTGCGTACCGCTGTCACCGAGGCCAGGGAGCGGAGGGTCCCGCTGGTCGTCGTCACCAACAGCAAGCGTCCGGTGGACGAGTGCAAGGCCGAGACCGACGAGCTGGTCAGCCGGCTCGCGGGTGAGGTCGAGGTGCGCGTGGAGCTCGGCACCGGCGACCTGGCCGAGGACCTGATCCGCACCGCCACGAGCACGGTGGCCGACCTGATAGTGATCGGCCTGCGCAAGCGCAGCCCCGTCGGGAAGCTCATCCTGGGCGCGGGTGCTCAGCGAATCCTGGTCGAGGCGCCGTGCCCGGTGCTGGCCGTCAAGGTCTGACCGGGTAACCGGCTCAGGCGTCCGGCCGGGTGCGGCCCGCGTGGAGCCAGAGCCGGTCTCGTGCCTGGTCCAGGACAGATCCGGCTGGCCGGGAATGGTGCGGCCGTCTGGTTCGTTGACCCCTGGTACGCGAGATTCAGATCCACCTGCGGGGCTGCCCCGCCGGACGTGACTTCGCACTGACTTTGCCCATATCGCCGCGTTCGTCGCGGCAGACATGGAGGTCGACGGTACAATATATATGTTCGCCGACGGAAGCAGAAGGCCCAGTGAAGGCCCCGTCGGCGGTACACCGCCCCCTCGAATGCCGAAAGGTCGGTTTGTGGCGCCCACTCCGCTGAAAGCCTCCCAGGACATCGCTCCTGTCCCCGCACGCGACAACCTGCCCCGTGAGTTCGAGCATCCTGCCTTGCAGGAGCTCCTTGCTCGCGGCGCCGCCGACGGCTCGGTCGACGCCGAGAACTTCCGGCGTGCATGCGAGACCGCGGAGGTCGGTGACGCCAAGCGGCTCAAGGCGGTGCTGCGTGCACTGGCCAACGCCGGTGTGCAGGTTGGACTGCCCACCGTGACGAAGGTGGCCGCCGCGGCGGCCACCCGCTCCACCGCCGTCGCCGCGAAGGCCCCCGCCGACGGCGAGGCCGATGCCTCCGCGAAGCCTGCTCGCCGTACCCGTACGACGGCCGCGAAGAAGACCCCTGCGCGTTCCACCGCGAAGCCGAACGCCGGCGAGGTCGACGAGGCCGAGCTGAACGACGGCGACGAGACCGCCACGAGCACGCGGAAGAAGCCGGCGGCCAAGACTGCCGCCAAGAAGCCCGCCGCTCGGGGCAAGTCGAAGTACGACAACATCGAGCCCGACGGCGTCGCCGTCGACGAGCCTGAGGAAGAGACCGACTCCGGTCCCGAGATCGTCACCAAGGCCACCCGTGGCCGTGGCGGCAAGGCGGCCAAGGAGGGTGACGAGAGCGCCGGCTTCGTCGTCTCCGACAAGGACGACGACGACCAGCCAGCGCAGCAGGTCGTCACCGCCGGTGCCACGGCCGACCCGGTCAAGGACTACCTGAAGCAGATCGGTAAGGTCGCGCTGCTGAACGCGGAGCAGGAGGTCGAGCTCGCGAAGCGCATCGAGGCCGGCCTGTTCGCGGAGGAGCGGCTCGCCACCACGGAGTTCGACCGGACCGACAAGGACCAGCGCCGGTTCGAGCGTGACCTCAAGTGGATCGCGCACGACGGCAAGCGGGCCAAGAACCACCTGCTGGAGGCCAACCTCCGACTCGTGGTCTCGCTGGCCAAGCGCTACACGGGCCGCGGCATGCTGTTCCTGGACCTGATCCAGGAGGGCAACCTCGGTCTGATCCGTGCGGTCGAGAAGTTCGACTACACCAAGGGCTACAAGTTCTCGACCTACGCCACCTGGTGGATCCGGCAGGCGATCACGCGTGCCATGGCCGACCAGGCCCGCACCATCCGCATCCCGGTGCACATGGTCGAGGTCATCAACAAGCTGGCCCGTGTGCAGCGCCAGATGCTCCAGGACCTGGGCCGCGAGCCCACGCCGGAGGAGCTGGCCAAGGAGCTGGACATGACCCCTGAGAAGGTGGTCGAGGTCCAGAAGTACGGTCGCGAGCCCATCTCGCTGAGCACCCCGCTCGGCGAGGACGGCGACAGCGAGTTCGGCGACCTCATCGAGGACTCCGAGGCTGTCGTGCCGGCCGACGCCGTGTCGTTCACGCTCCTGCAGGAGCAGCTCCACCAGGTGCTCGACACGCTCTCGGAGCGTGAGGCCGGTGTGGTCTCCATGCGGTTCGGCCTGCAGGACGGCCAGCCCAAGACGCTCGACGAGATCGGCAAGGTCTACGGCGTGACGCGCGAGCGCATCCGCCAGATCGAGTCCAAGACGATGTCGAAGCTCCGCCACCCCTCGCGGTCGCAGGTGCTGCGCGACTACCTCGACTAGGTAGAACCTCTACGCCGGGCGGGTGAACCTTCCTCGGAAGGATTCCCGCCCGGCGTCGTCGTATGGAAATGTGCCCGATGTGTCCCTCCTGATCAGCGTCACGTCCCGAGAACATCTGGCGATCCGAGCACTTCTGGCCCGGACAGCTGCTTCCGCGCTCGCCGTCTTCCTCGCGATGGGTATCTTCTCGGCGCCCGCTGCCGCGACACCCGCCGCGACTTCCGCCGCGGCGGGCTACACGCTCACCGCGTCCGGCACGTCGACCACCACCGCGGCCGTGGCGAAGAGGCTCTCGGTGGTCTACCGGTACGACGGCGCTCCCAGGGCGAACGCCACCGTGTCGCTGCAGAGGTTCAGCGACGGCTCGTGGGTCCGGGACAGGACCGTGACCACGGGGTCCACCGGCAAGGCGACGGCGTCGGTCAGCCCGACCATGACGACGAAGTACCGGTTCAAGACGACCCGCGCGACGAGCGCGAACTTGACGGTGACCGTGGTGCCGGGCTCGTGGACCATCGCGGGCTCGGGCAGCGGCCACGGCGTCGGCATGTCGCAGTACGGCGCCTACCAGATGGCGCGCACCGGCAGCACGGCGTCAGACATCCTGCGCCACTACTACCCGGGCGCCACGGTGAGCACCGCGAACAACCCGTGGACGTCGATCGACGTCCAGGTGCTCGGCGGGTCGACCGACCCGGCCACCACCACCCTGAGCCTGTCCGCCGGGTCGTGGCGGCTGCTCGACGGCGCCGAGAGCCAGCTCGCGACCGGCACGTCGGCGCGCAAGATCTCGATAGCCCGGACGGCGGCGGGCGTCACCGCGAAGATCACCGAGAACGGCGCGGTGCGCCGGACGATCGGCGCCCGTCCGACCCTCTACCTGGAGTGGACGGGCACCGACTACTGGGCCGGGACCGCCGGCACGGTGCGGGTGTCCGGCGCCCAGGGCAGCTACCGCCACGGCAGGCTGCGTGTCACCGATCTCAACGCCCGGCCCAACGTGGTCAGCCAGGTGGTCATCAACGACGAGTACCTCTATGGGCTCGAAGAGATGCCGTCGCTGTGGGGAACGAGCGCCTACGGCGGCGCCGCGGCACTCGAGGCGCAGGCGATCATCGCCCGGAACTACGCCATCCTGGACAAGACCGAGGGCCTGAAGGCCTCGTGCGACTGCCATCTCTACGACGACACCAGGAGCCAGAACTACACCGGCTGGAAGAAGGAGGGCGGCGAGGCGGGCGGGACATGGCGCGCGGCGGTCGACGCCACCCGCCAGGACGGCGCCTCGACGGTCTCGGTAGTGCGCAACGCGTCGGACGGCATCGCGGAGACGCCGTACTTCGCGTCGTCAGGCCGTGGCGGCGCCTTCTCCGGTACCGCCAACAACCAGGACGCGTTCGGCACGGCCCCGCAGTCCCACCTCGCGCACGTGGCGGACCCCTATTCGGCGCAGGCTCCGGGCAACCCGAACGTGTCGTGGTCGGGCACCCTCACGCAGGCGACCGCGAAGAGTGTCTTCCGGCTCGGCTGGGTCAAGTCGGTCAAGGTCACCGCGCGCTACTCGAGCGGACAGGTCAAGACCATGCGGGCGGTGACGCCCCAGGGCACCACCCGCACGCTGACCAAGACGGCCGAGGGCTGGCGGACCGCTCTCGGCTTCCAGGGCTCCTGGATGGGCACGGTGACCGCGACGAGATAGCCCATCGGAAATGGTCTGGATGTGGGTTGGCGACCGTGGACCGACAGTCGGCAAGCAGCGCAGCGGGTGGCCACAGAGGACGTCTGCACCGTGCTGGACTCTGCACCGTGCCGGACGCCGAGGGCTCCCTGGTGGTCGGCCGTGCCCAGCAAGGGGGCAACGAGGTGGACCACCTGCATGACGACGGCGGTGAGTCACCTCACAGGGTGACTCACCGCCGTCGTCTACGGTCCGGTGGGTGTCCGGCCTGGATTCAGGCCTGACCGTGCTCCGCGTGGAGCCGGTCGGTCTCGTCCTGGACATGGGTGGCGATGTCCGCATAGGCGGACGCGTGTGCACGGGCGTGGTGGCCGCAGAAGAGCAGCTCGCCTACGGGCAGAACGACACGCACGTAGGCCTGGGCGCCGCAGCGGTCGCAGCGGTCGAGGGCGGTGAGCGGTTCGGTCGTCAAGGTCGTCACATCTCCATCCAACCATTCGCTCGCGCGGTTCATGCCAGCCCGGGTGGCCGGTTCGCTGCGAGCATAGCGGCGTGTCTCACAGTGTTGGAGGCCATCCGCCCCCAATTGCGCTGAAAGGGTAATTTCCGTCATGGGGTGAAACCGGTCCTCGTCGGAGGTGCCGAGGGAGCGCCTCACCGAGGTTGTGGGTGACCTCGTCTACGCTGTCGCCGTGACCGCAACGTCCGAGTCGTACACCGCTCGCCATCTGTCCGTCCTCGAGGGTCTCGAGGCGGTTCGTAAGCGTCCCGGCATGTACATCGGGACCACCGACTCGCGTGGCCTGATGCACTGCCTCTGGGAGATCATCGACAACTCCGTCGACGAGGCCCTGGGCGGGCACGCCACGAAGATCGGCATCGTGCTGCACGCCGACACGTCCGTCACGGTGTCCGACGACGGACGGGGCATCCCGGTCGACATCGAGCCGAAGACGGGCCTGAGCGGTGTCGAGGTCGTCTTCACCAAGCTGCACGCCGGCGGGAAGTTCGGCGGCGGTTCCTACCAGGCCTCCGGCGGTTTGCACGGCGTGGGCGCCTCCGTGGTCAACGCGCTGTCCGCTCGGCTGGACGTCGAGGTGGACCGCGGCAGCAAGACGCACCGCATGACCTTCCAGCGTGGCGAGCCGGGCACGTTCTCCGACCCGGAGGCCGGGCCCAGCCCCGACGCGGTGTTCCAGCCGTTCGTGGACCGCTCCGAGCTCGGCGTGGTGGGCAAGGTGCCGCGCGGCCGCACCGGGTGCCGCGTGCGCTACTGGGCCGACCGGCAGATCTTCCCCAAGTCCGCCGTGTTCAGCTACGACGAGCTCGTCACTCGCGTGCGCCAGACGACGTTCCTGGTCCCCGGCCTCGAGATCCTGGTCCGCGACGAGCGCGGGCTGCCCGGCACACCGGGCGAGGACGGGCCGCACGAGGAGACCTTCAAGCACAGCGGCGGCGCCGCCGACTTCGTGGAGTTCCTCGCCCCCGACTCGCCGGTCACGGCGACCTGGGTCCTGCGGGGCTCCGGCACGTTCAAGGAGACCGTCCCGGTGCTGGACGAGCGCGGCCACATGTCGCCGCGCGAGCTGCAGCGCGACTGCGAGGTGGACATCGCGCTGCGCTGGGGCACCGGCTACGACACCGAGGTGCGCTCCTTCGTCAACATCATCTCGACGCCCAAGGGCGGAACGCACCTGACGGGCTTCGAGCAGGGTCTGCTCAAGGTGATCCGCAAGGGTGTCGAGACCAACGCGCGCAAGCTCAAGGTCTCCACCAGGGACGGCGCGGAGCGCATCGAGAAGGACGACGTGCTCGCCGGCCTCACCGCCGTCGTCACCGTGCGCCTGGCCGAGCCGCAGTTCGAGGGGCAGACCAAGGAGGTGCTGGGCACCGGCCCGGTGCGCCAGATCGTCTCCCGCGTGGTCGAGAAGGAGATCCACGCGCGACTGACCTCCGCGAAGCGGGACGAGAAGACGCAGGCGTCGCTGCTGCTCGACAAGGTGGTCGCCGAGATGCGCGCGCGCATCACCGCGCGCAAGCAGAAGGAGATCTCGCGCCGCAAGAACGCGCTGGAGACCTCGTCGCTGCCCGCGAAGCTGGCCGACTGCCGCTCGAACGACGTCGAGCGGTCCGAGCTGTTCATCGTGGAGGGCGACAGCGCGCTCGGCACCGCGAAGCTCGCGCGCTCCAGCGACTTCCAGGCGCTGCTGCCGATCCGCGGCAAGATCCTCAACGTCCAGAAGGCGTCGATCAGCGACATGCTCCGCAACGCGGAGTGCGCGGCGATCATCCAGGTGCTCGGTGCGGGGTCCGGCCGGTCGTTCGACGTCGAGGCAGCCCGTTACGGCAAGATCATCATGATGACCGACGCCGACGTGGACGGCGCGCACATCCGCACGCTGCTGCTGACGCTCTTCTACCGGTACATGAAGCCGATGGTCGAGGCAGGGCGCGTGTTCGCGGCGGTCCCGCCGCTGCACCGGGTCGAGGTGATCGGCAACGGCCGGCGCAAGAACGAGTACATCTACACGTACTCGGAGGCCGAGCTGGGCACCACGCTGAAGAAGCTCGACAAGGCGGGACGTCGCTACAAGCCGGACATCCAGCGGTACAAGGGGCTGGGCGAGATGGATGCCGACCAGCTCGCGGAGACCACCATGGACCCGCGGCACCGCACGCTGCGCCGTGTCACGGCGGAGCATGCTGAGGCGGCCGAGCGCGCGTTCGAGCTGCTGATGGGCACCGACGTGGCGCCGCGCAAGGAGTTCATCATCGCCGGCGCGGCGGAGCTGGACCACTCCCGCATCGACGTCTGACCGGGAGCTGCGCGGAAGCGGTCCGCCGAGGGCTGGGACGGCCGCGCCCTGCCGCGCGCGCCGACCTACACTCGCCAGCGTGAACACGACTTCTGCCCGCCCGTCCCGGGCACTCGGTGCGGCGACCGCCGCACTTCTCCTGGCGGGCCTGCTCGCGGCCTGCGGCGCCACTGCCGAGCCCGGTGCGACGGTCACGGCGACGACCAGCGCGCCGTCGGACGCCGCCTCCAGCAGCGCCTCACCGTCCGACAGCGCCTCACCGTCCGACGGCGCCTCGCCGTCCGACGGCGGAGAGACCCTCAGCTACGCGGGGCGCACGGGCGCCACCGCGCTCGAGCTGCTGCTCGAGGCGGACCCGTCCGCCGAGGTCACGGGCGAGGGCGAGAACGCGTTCGTGACCGCTGTCGGGGGCCGCACGGCGGACGACTCGAAGAGCGAGTTCTGGGCGCTGTCCGTGGACGGCGAGCCCGCGCAGGTCGGGTCGGGCACACTGGAGACCGAGGACGGTCAGGAGATCACGTGGACACTCGAGACGTACTGACATCTGTCGGCGAGGGGCGCGACCTGACGGTCGGGGAGCTGGTGCACCGCTGGTGGCGCCCGCTGACCGTCGTGCTGGTGCTGACCGCCGCGGTCGTGTGGCGCCTGGTCGCCCCGGAGCTGGGCGCACCGCCGAACCTGGAGATCGCCACCGCCGCAACGTTCCTCGCGGTGCTGCTGCTGCGCAACCGGTGGGCGGCCGTCGTGCCGTTCGCCGTGGTGGCCGTCAGCGACGCCGTGCTCGGCAACACGCAGATCATGTGGTTCACCTGGTCGGCATGGGCGGTGGTGGGCCTCGGTGCGATCCTCGCGCGGAACCTGCGCGGCCCCGGCCGGTATGCCGCAGCGCTCGGAGTGGGCGTGGGCGGCTCGCTGTGGTTCTTCGCCTGGACCAACTTCGGGGTCTGGCTGATGGACGGGATGTACCCGGCGACCCTGGACGGGCTGATCGCCAGCTACGTGGCGGGCCTGCCGTTCCTGCGCACCATGCTGTTGGGCAACCTGGTGCTGGTGCCGCTCGCCGCCGTCGTCGCCTCTCTGGTGGAGCGTGCTGAGGTAGCCGTCGTCGCCGCGCCGATGACGGTGAAGGGCTAGAGCCGACGCCGTTCGTCTGATTGTCGGATGGCTCGGCTGACTTGGGCGGGGCAACTGACCGAAGTCATGGGGCCGGGCTCGGCAGCGAACCACTATTGGGGTTACAGTCAGTAGCGGTCCGCATGCGGACCCTGGCGCTCAGGACTGAGTGCTGGTGGACCTCAATGAGGAGATCCGATGCCGATCGACACCGATTCGCACGCCCTGTTCCCGCCCTCGCTACGCAGCCGACGCCGGCCGGCGGGGCGGTGGACCGCCGTCGTCACGGCACTCGTGGCGGTCGCGCTGCCGGCGGTGAGTGCCGTGCCTGCCGCTGCCGTGCCTGCCGCTGCCGTGCCTGCCACCGTTGCGCCCGCCGCTGCTGTCGGAGCAACGGGCTTCACCGACGTCCCCGACGTCCCCGACGTCCCCGATATCCCCGGCACGGCCGCCGACGACGACTTCTACACCCCGCCCGCTCCGCTGCCGGACGGCCGGGACGGCGAGGTGGTGCGGTGGCGCGAGGAGCCCCGGCAGCTCAGCGCACGCAACTACCTGCTGATGTATCACTCGACGAACGCGACCGGTCAGGACATGCCGGTGACGGGGCGCGTGCTCGTGCCGAGCACGCCATGGCGGGGGGAGGGCCCGCGGCCGATCGTCTCGGTGGCGAGCGGGACGCGCGGCGTCGGCGACACCTGTGCGCCGTCACGCTGGCTGGACTACGAGCGGCCCTTCATCGAGCCGATGCTCCTGGCCGGCTGGGCGGTGGTGGTGACCGACTACGAGGGTCTCGGTACACCGGGCATGCACACCTATGTCGTCGGCCAGTCGGAGGGGCGGGCGGTCATCGACATGGTGCGGGCCGCCACGAACCTGCCCGCCACCGGCCTGGAGGCCGGCGGCAAGGTCGCCTTCTCCGGCTACTCGCAGGGTGGCGGGGCGGCGATGTGGGCGGGTGAGCTCCAGCCGGCCTACGCACCGGAGCTGGACCTGGTCGGCGTAGCGGCGGGCGGCGTGCCCGCCGACCTCACCGAGGTAGCCGAGGGACTCGACGGGCAGGTCGGGTTCGGCTTTCTGCTGCTCGCCGCCTACGGGCTGGACGCCGCCTACCCCGAGCTGGACCTCGAGACCTACCTCAACGAGCGCGGGCGCGAGACGTACGAGCGCGAGCAGGACGCCTGCGTCGACATCACGCTCACGCACGCGTACCAGAACCTCGGGATGTTCACGACGACCAACCCGCTGCGCTCCCCGGACTGGCAGGCGCGCCTTGCCGAGAACCGGCTGGGGGCCAACCCGCCGGACGTGCCGATCCGGCTCTTCCACGGGACGCTCGACGAGATCGTCGCGCCAGGGCAGGCCCGGACCCTCCGGAACGAGTACTGCGCAGCGGGCGCGGACGTGCAGTGGTCGTGGCACGTCGGCGAGCACGTCTCGACGATGGTGACGGGGGCGCCCGGAGTGATGGTCTTCCTCGACCGGCGGTTCAGGGACCGCCCGTTCCTGGCGCACTGCTGAGGGCAGGCGGAACCACTCTGACGACCAGGCGGAACACCTGCTGACGACCGGGTGAAACACCTGGTGAGAGGCACTTTTTGACCGATTGACGACGGGTCCGGGCGATGCTGCGGACCCGTCGTCGTCGTGTCGTGCGCCGTCCGCTGTCCGTTCATATTCGCGTCGCCGTCCGTTTAATCCTATTGATGACGATTGCGACGCACGAGCGAGGCCGTCCGCAACGCAACCGAGCGAGAGGTTCTGTCATGGCCAACATCAATGTGACCTTCCAGCAGATGGAAGATGCGTCGCAGCGCATCAAGCAGGAGTCGGACGACATGCAGCACAAGCTCGACCAGCTGCGGTCGCTGGTCGACAACCTGGTGCAGGACGGCTATGTGACGGACAAGTCCTCCAAGCGGTTCGACGAGTCCTACAAGGAGCTCGACAAGGGTGGCAAGCAGGTCATGGAGGGTCTGAACGGCATCGGTGAGTACCTGAAGCAGGCTGCCGAGGCGTTGCGCAAGACCGACGAAGAGCTCGCCAACGCTCTGAACCAGTAACTCCGATGGCAGATCTTGTCGTCACCAAGGAGGTCCTGGTGGACTCCGCCAAGGATCTCAAGGCGATCAGCGACGAGTTCAAGAACATGTCCAAGCGGTGGGACAACGGCACCATCTGGGGCCACGACGTCGTGAAGAACGCCATGAACGACTTCATCGACGACTGGTGGGTCAAGCGGGAGAAGCTCCAGGTCCAGCTCGACGCCCTCACGAAGAAGATGGACGAGGCCGCGACGACCTGGACCGACACCGAGGACCAGCTGGCCTCCGTCTTCGACCAGAAGTAGGCCACCGCACCGCTGCCCAGGTAGCAGCCACCGCGCATGTGACAGCAGCAGAAGAGGAGACGGATGAGCGCCGCCCGCACGGGGGACTGGCCACTGGTCGGTCACGACTCGGACCCGGTCCCGGCCGATCCCTCAGAGTTGGACGAGGTCATCGCCCACTACAAGACGATCTCCGAGGCGATGACCGAGCAGGCAGCCCTGCTCAAGAGGATCGGTGACGGCGACGTCCGTCTCCTCAAGGGGCAGTCCGCGGACGCCCTGCGCAAGCGTGCCCGGGAGAGTGCCGGGGCCCTCGACAAGGCGGCCGGCCGGTACGCCGACGTGCACTCAGCGCTCGACGCCTACGAGCCGTCGCTGACCACCGCCCGGACCGACACGTGGAACGCCCTGCTCGAGGCAGAGAAGTCTGCGCGCGAGCTCCAGAGCGCGGAAGGCATGCCGGACCCGGTCAACGCGACCAGACCGGATGACGCCAAGCCGCTGACCGACAACGAGAAGACCCAGTCGTCGGACCGTGAGGCGGCGGTCAATGCCGCGAGCTCCGGCATCGACGGGGCCAAGCAGAAGGTGGCCGGTGCCCTCGAGGCGCTCAGGGTCGCTGCCGAGGCCGCCTCCACGAAGATCCGGGAGAACTGGAAGGTCGACGACCTGCACACCTCGGGCTGGGACGCCTTCGTGCACCGGCTCAACAAGTTTCTGAAGGCACTGGTCGAGATCCTGACGTACATCGGGATGGCGCTCGCGGTGCTGGCGATCCTGATACCAGGGCTGAACGTCATCGCGCTCATCGGCATCGGCGTCGCCGTGGTGTCCGTGGTCGCGAGCACCATCCTGGCCGCCCAGGGCGAGGGCAGCTGGCTCGGCGTCATCATGGGTGTGCTCAGCCTCGTCGGGATCGGGATCGCGGCGAAGATCGCGAGCAAGCTCAAGGGCATCCAGGCGGTCGGTCTGACGAAGGCCGGGCCGGTTCAGCTGAAGCTGGCGAAGGACAGGATCGGCAATCTCGCGCTCGCGCTCCGTAATCCCCTGCGTGCGCCCGGAATTTTCAGAGACGCACTGACGAAATCCGTCGGAAACTTCCGGAGCATGGGGGACTTCCTGCTCACGCAGCGGGTCAGCCCTGGCTGGTGGCACATCTTCAAGAATCCGAAGTGGGTCCTCAAGGAGGACCTGACCCGCCTCAGGACGGCGTGGCCCAATGGCGCCTATCGCTGGGACCGCCTCATCGGCATCAGCGACATCAAGGACATCAGCAAGATCTCGAGCAGTCTCGGGCTGCTCGGGAACATCTACCAGATCAAGCCGTGGATGTACGTCGGACCCATCGCCTACGCGGTCGGCTGGTTCGGTCGTCCGTTCAGCATGCTGAACCCCTCGGTCCTGAACCCGTTCGACCAGCGGAACGGCAACGACGGCTGGCACGACGCCAACTATTCCGGCCCGACCAGCGAGAACCCGATCTGATGGCGGCGGACGGATGGACCTGGACCGTCGACGAGCCCGAGGGCTGGGTGCTCGTCCCTACCGCTGATGCTGTGCCGCCCGAGCTGCTCGAGGTGTGGGAACGGGAGATCACCGAGGTGGTCCGCGTGTCGTTCGACGAAGGTCCCGTGCAGACGACCGACGCCGAGACCATCGAGGCGCTGGACGCGCTGCGTGAGCGCATGGCGGTGGAGTCGGTGGCCAACCTGCGCGCTTTCGCCGAGGGCGTGGTCGACGCGGGCGCCCTCGTCGCCGCCACCTTCCGGGTGCCGGACTCGGCGCCGGTACCGGTGCTCGTCACGGTCGGCGTCGAGCCTCTCGGCGACCCCGGCGACCACCTCATGACCGCGCTCGGCGCCACCGGCGGCAACCCCGTCGCACCGCCCAAGATCGAGCACGTCGACCTGCCTGACGGGGACGGGATGCGCGTGACGCGCCTGGACCTGGACCCGGAGACCGGCGGCGCGTGGGTGAGCGTGTGCCTCGGCCGGCGCACCGAGCACGCGGACGCGGTAGTCGACACCGTGCTGCAGTGGCGGTCCCAGGACGTGCTGCAGGGCCCAGCCATGACCGAGCTGCTCGACGAGCTGCTGCCGGTCGTCAGCATCGTCAGGAGCACATCGTGACCGACACGACCGTCGACGGCAGGCCGACCGACGCCTGGGCCCTCCTGCTCCCGCCCGGCTGGGTCCGCTTCCCGACCGGTGAGGAGCAGCTTCGCGAGCTGGACGAGGCGATCGAGGAGGTCGTCGCGAAGGCCTTGCCCGCCGACCTGCCGCGCGACTCGGTAGAGCCGCACCGGCGCATGCTCGCCGACAGCCTGCGCTCCACGTTCGCCGACGCGCGCGCCGCCGGGGCCGGGGCGGTGTACCTGCCCACTGAGCCGATGAACGGGGTGATGATCCCCGGGTCGCTCACCGAGCTGGAGCTGGTCAGCGACCCGGGCAGCAACCCGCTCGAGGTGGTCTCGGAGGTCCTGGCCGACGGCTACGAGGAGAGCGAGCTCGTCGAGATCGACGGCCGGCCCGGCGTGCGCGTCGTCGAGACCACCCTCGACGCGCACCCCGACGGCGACTTCCCCGACGCCTCGACCCGGCAGATCGTGTACGTCGTGTCTCGCGACCAGGCCGACGGCGAATGGCTGGTCCTCTCGTTCAGCACCGTCTGGAGCACCGAGGAGGGCGCGCGGCTCGCCGAGGCGCTCGTCTTCTTCTTCGACGCGGTCATGACCACCTTCCGGTGGGCCGGCCCTGGTGCGGACCCGCTGAACCTGCCGGAGGGGAGCGACCCCCGGTAGCGCGTGACCTCGCACCGGCCGCCACACATCTGAACGCGACCCATCTGAAGACGGAGCAATCGTGCAGCACGTCGACCACATCGCGGCAGCCGACCCGGCGATCGGGAAACCGACCGACAAGTGGGCCTTTCTGCTTCCTCCTGGCTGGGCACGGTTCCCGACCGGTGCCGCTCGCCGGCGTGAGCTGGACCGCGCGGTGGACCAGGTGGTGGCCGGGACCTTCCCGGAAGGTGCGTCGCCGGTCGACGTCGAGTCGCACCGGCAGGCGCTGCGGGACTCCCTGCGCCAGGCCTTCAGCGCGGCAGGCACCGGCGCGGTGTACGTCCCCACCGAGCCGATGGCCGGGATCGCGATCCCGGCGTCCATCATCGAGACGGAGCTCTTCGGCCTCGTCGGCCGGAGCGCGACAGAGGTCGCGGCGAGTGTCCTTGGCGATGCCAAGGAGAGCACTGCGGTCGACGTCGACGGACGTCCGGGTGTGCGGCTGGCGAGCACGCTGGGGGAGGCTCCGCATCCGGCCGGCCGGCCGGTGGCCGGTACACGTCAGGTCACGTATGTCGTCGCCCGGGACGAGGCCGGTGGTGACTGGCTGGTGCTGTCCTTCAGCGCGGTCTGGAGCGACCCCGGCACCGAGCGCCTCGCAGAGGTCCTTGTGGACTTCTTCGACGCGGTCATGGCGACCTTCCGCTGGACCGGTCCGGGCGCGGACCCAGTGGGTCTGCCGGACCGGACGGTGCCGGGTTCTGCCTGGTCAGAGGCCTGAGCAGGGCAGGAAGAGGCTATGGTGAGGTCAAAATGAAGGTGTCCTCGCAAAGCGGTTCTAAGTTCACCCTGCGGGCGCTTGACTCGTGTACGCTCGCGCTGTTTTCCCACGATGCACACCACGAGAGGACTGATCATGGCCAACATCAATGTGACCTTCCAGCAGATGGAAGATGCGTCGCAGCGCATCAAGCAGGAGTCGGACGACATGCAGCACAAGCTCGACCAG
>NZ_JAMTCT010000001.1:588826-769567 GCF_024171995.1 Promicromonospora umidemergens
CGGTTCGACGAGTCCTACAAGGAGCTCGACAAGGGTGGCAAGCAGGTCATGGAGGGGCTCAACGGCATCGGTGAGTACCTGAAGCAGGCTGCCGACGCGCTGCGCAAGACCGACGAAGAGCTGGCCAACGCTCTGAACAAGTGACGTCATGGCTGACCTGATCGTCACCTCGGAGGTCATCGACGAAGGCGCCAAGCAGCTCAAGACCGTCATCGAAGAGCTCAAGCACATGGACGCCAGCTGGGACGGCGGCGACATCTGGGGTCACACGACGGTGGACGGCGCGATGGACGACTTCATCAGTAGCTGGTGGGTCAAGCGGGAGAAGCTCACGGGCAGCCTCGAGGACCTCCAGGAAAAGATGGAGCAGTCCGCGCAGACCTGGAACGACACCGAGACCGAGCTGGACAACTCGCTCAAGCCCGAATAGGCGCGCCGAGACCGAGCTGAACAGCCCGCTCGAGTCCGAACGGGCTCCGAGAGCAGACCCGAGAACGTAGAAGGAGACCGGATGAGCGCCGCCCGCGTGGGTGAGTGGCAGTTGCTGGATCACGACGACGACCCGGTGCCGGCCGAGGCGTCCGGCCTGGACGCAGTGATCCGGCACTACAAAGCGATCGCCGGCATGATGACCACGCAGGCGGCGCTCCTCAAGAAGATCGGCGAGGGCGACGAGTCCCTGCTCAAGGGTGAGTCGGCCGACGCCATACGAGAGAAGGCGGGCGAGAGCCACGAGCGCCTGGGCGCCGTAGCGGGTAGGTACGACGACGTGCACGCCGCGCTCAAGGAGTACCAGCCGGCACTGGAGACGGCGCGCTCGGAGACCGGCGCGGCTCTGAGGGACGCGGAGGCCGCCGCGGACAAGGAGCGGGGCGCCGAGGGAATGGCCGACCCGGTGAACGCCGACCGGCCGGACGACGCGAAGCCTCTGACCGACGGCGAGAAGCAGGACTCGCGGGACCGCGAGAACGCGATCGCGGGCGCGAAGGCCGATCTGGGCGCGGCCAAGGCCAAGTGCCAGGCGGCACTGGCCACCCTGCAAGCGGCGGCCGACCGGGCAGCGACCAAGATCAAGGAGAACTGGGGCGACGACGGCCTCGGGCACAGCGGTTGGGAAGCCTTTCTCCACAAGGCTCTCAAGTGGATCGTCGAGATCCTCGGCTGGATCGGGATGGCGCTCGCGATCTTGGCGATGTTGGTCCCAGGGCTACAGTTCCTCGCAACCCTCGCACTCGGCGTCGCCTTGGTCGGCCTGCTCGGTAGCACCGTCCTCGCCATCGCGGGGGAGTCGAGCTGGGTCAACGTCATCTTCGGGGTGCTCGGTGTGCTGACCCTCGGCATGGGGAAGGTCGCGATGAACCTCGCCAAGGCTGGTCAGACGTTCATGAACATGGCGAAGAATTTTGCCACGCGCATTCCCAACTTCGTGGCGTTGATGAAGGGGCTGCCCAATATCTCAAAGATCTTCAGCGGCGGTGGGTTCGCCAAGATGCTCCAGAACATCAAGCTGCCGCCGCTTCGCCTCGGCGGAGCCGGCGGTCTCGGCAGCGTCACGACCAAGGTCGTGTCTTCCAGCTGGGGCTCGTTCTTCTCGAAGGTCTGGGACAAGATCAAGATCAGCCCGGGGGACTGGGCCATCATCAGGAACCCAGGAAAGTTCTGGACGTTCAACGACATGGTGGGCCTGCCCGACATGTCGGTCCTCAAGCACCTGAGCATCTTCGGGCGGATGGGTCTCCCGGGGTTCGCCACCATCACGCCGTTCGTTTGGGCGATGGGGCCGCTGAACTTCTTCTGGGGGTTCGCCTCAGCTGCTATTCCCGCGATCATGGCGCCGTCGGACATCTTCGCCGACAGCGACTCACGTGGTGACTGGGCCTGGGCCGAGTGGGACGAGGAACACAACATCTCGCCGGCGCTCTACCCGTGAGCGCGCGCACCGCCGTCGTCGGCGAGCTGGACTGGACCATCGATCCGCCCGAGGGGTGGCTGGTGGTACCAGCGGCCGGCACCGAGACGCCAGATGTGATCAGTGCGTGGGAGCAAGAGGTCACCGAGGCCCTCCGGGTCTCGTTCGAGCAGGCGTCCGAGGGCTCCGACCTGTCGGAGGACGAGCGGGCCCACGTCCTGGAGACGGTGACGGCTTCGATAGCCAACCTCCGGGCGCAGGCAGACGGGGCTGCGGGCGCCGGCGAGCGGGTGGTGGCGGCCTTCGGTCTGCCGGACCGCGGTCCCGTGCCGGTGGTCGTGGCCGTGGGCATGAGCGATCCGGGAACGCCGGACGCCGCCCTGCTCGAGGCGCTGGGTGCGAAGGGTGGCGGAGCACCGCTCAACCCGCCGACGGTCGAGTACCTCGATCTGCCTGACGGCGACGGGGTGCGGGTCAGCCGGCTCGACATCGGCGACGACGGTGGCGCCTGGCTGAGCGTCGGCCTCGGGCGCCGCACCGAGTACCCGGACGCCGTTGTCGACACGGTGATCCTCTGGCGCACCCAGGACCTCTTCGCGGTCCCGCTCATGATGGAAGTTCTCGACGAGCTGTTGCCGGCCATCACGATCACCCGGAGCGAGTCATGACCGACGCACCGACGGCGTCCGCAGGGGCGGACCGCAGGCAGCTGAACGGCAAGCCGACCGACGGCTGGACGATGCTGCTGCCGCCGGGCTGGGCCCGGTTCCCGACGGGCGAGGGCCGGGCACGGGAGCTGGACGCTGCGATCGAGCAGGTGGTCGCGCGTGCGTTGCCGGACTCGATGCCTCGTGACAAGGCCGAGCCGTACCGCCGGATGCTGCGTGACGAGCTGCACAAGACGCTCGCCGAGTCGCAGGAAGCCGGTACCGGAGCGGTGTATCTGCCGACCGAGCCGATGGACGGCGTCCTCGTCCCGGCGACCATCGCGGAGGTGGAGCTCGTCAGCGATGTGGGTCAGGACCCGCTACGGGTCGTGACGAGCATCTTGACCGGCGGGTACGAGCAGAGCGATCCGGCCGAGGTCGACGGCCGTCCCGCGGCGCGGGTCGTGCAGACCAAGCACAACATGCGGCGCGGTCCCGACTGGCCCGAGGTGTCGACCCGGCAGGTGCTGTACGTGATCTCTCGCGACGAGGCCGCGGGGGAGTGGCTGGTCCTCTCCTTCAGCACTCTCTGGAACAGCGAGAAGACCGAGCTGCTCGCCGAGGCCCTGGTGCTCTTCTTCGACGCGCTGATGACCACCTTCCGCTGGGCCGGCCCTGGCGTGGCCCCGATGAACCTGCCCGAACGGACCGTGCCCGGCTCCGCGTGAGCCCGGGCCGCTCCGAGCACCACACCCGACTGACGCGACACATCTGAAGACGGAGCAACCGTGCAACATCTCCACCGCGCCGCCGCCGCACTCGCCGCGGCGGCCCTGTTCGCGACCACTGTCGCGGTCCCGCTCGCGGCGGCCTCGCCGACCGGGACGGGACCCGCGCTCGTGCGTACCGTTCCTGCCACCTCGGCCACTCCTGCCGCTCCTGCCACTTCTGCTGCTCCTGCCACTTCTGCCCCTCCTGCCCCGGCCAACGCCACGAGCGAGAAGGGCAAAGAGGTCAAGTACTACGTGATGGGGACCAAGCCGAACGGCGAGCCGGATTTCCTGTTCGACATCGCACAGCGATTCCTCGGCGACGGCAACCGGTACACGGAGATCTTCGAGCTGAACAAGGGCCGTACCCAGCCCGACGGGAACGTCCTGACAGACCCCGCCGCAGTGCTGCCCGGCTGGGTGATGCAGCTGCCGGACGACGCCAAGGGTGAGGGCGTCGAGGTCGGGGTGCTCCCGGCGGCGCCGTCGAACGCCGCGGCGGGGCCGTCGGTGCCGTACTACGTGATCGGCAAGACGCGGAAGGGCGAGCCCGAGCACCTGTACCGGATCGCCGAGCGGTTCCTGGGCGACGGTGATCGCAACATGGAGATCTTCTGGCTGAACGAAGGTCGCGTCCAGCCGGACGGCGGTGTGCTCACCGACCACAGAGAGGTGAAGGCGGGCTGGGTCCTGCAGCTGCCGGAGGACGCCAAGGGCAAGGCCGTGCACAACGGCCCGCTCCCTGGCCCGACCGCTGCGGCGAGCGCACCCGCGTCGGCCGCCGCGGCCGCTGACGAGCAGGACGCTGCGGCGAGCCCGTCCTGGCTCGTCCCCGTCCTGATCGCCGCCGGAGCGGCGGTCCTGGTCGCCGCCATCGTGCTCGGCGTGGTGCTCCTGGTGCGTCGCCGGCGGGCCCGCAGGGAGGAGCCGTTCGACGACAGCCTGCTGCGGACCGACACGTCGGCGGCGTGGATGGTGGACCGCGCGCTGCGGGTGCTGATCGCCTCGTGCGAGCGGGACGGCCAGGACCTGCCGGCGGTCACCGGCGTGTTCATCGAGGGCGGGGCCATGCGGCTCCGTCTCGGGAGCCCGGTCTCCCCGGCCCCGGCGCCGTGGGTGGCGAACGAGGACGGGCAGAGCTGGTCAGCGCCGCTGGCGCGGCTGCAGTCGGCACCGGCGTCGGAGGACTCGACGGCGCGGTTCGCGCGCCTGGTCACGATCGGCGTTGGCGAGACGGGCCGGGTGCTCGTGGACTTCTCCACGGCACGCGGCGTGATCAGCCTTGAAGGTCCCACCCGCGCGCGGCACGAGGTGCTGCGCCGCTGGCTGGGCGAGCTGACCAGCAACCCGTGGTCCAACGATCCGCGGGTCGTGATGGTCGGGAACGGCCTGCCCCAGCCCGAGCTCGCGGAGCACCACTCGGCGATCGAGCAGGTGATTCCCGCGCTGGAGGCAGCGGACGGTGGCGTGCTGGTGCTGTCGCAGGCGCCGTCGGCCGCGCAGCAGGACATGCTCGCGGCCCGGTTCGCGTCCCCGGGCTTCGCCTGGGTGGTCATCGTGCTGGGCGAGTCGGCGTCGGCCAAGTGGCGGATCACAGCGGGCGACGACGGCTGGCTCACCAGCGCGTTCCTCCCCGCGGTCCGTTACACCGAGCAGACCGCCGTGCGGCGAGCCGGTGAGTGATCCCCGAGCAGTGAGCATGCTGCGGGCACTGACGACCGCCGTCCTGACAGCGGTCGTCGGGCTCACCGGGTCCGTGGTGCCGGCCCAGGCGGCCGAGGACCCGGTGCTGGTCTCGCAGGGCCGGCCGACACTGGGATCGTCGCGCGAGAAGGACGAGTTCGTCGCGAGCAACGCGGTGGACGGCAACTCGAACACCCGCTGGTCCAGCCAGTTCAGCGACCCGCAGTGGCTGCGGATCGACCTGGGACGGTCCACGGTGGTGCACCGGGTCGAGATCGACTGGGAGGTCTCGCACTCGGCGGCGTACTCGATCCAGCTGTCGGACGACGGCGAGACCTGGGAGACGCACTGGTTCGGTGAGGGCGACGGCGGCACGGACGTGCACAACATCCTTGGCGAGGGCCGTTACGTGCAGATGTACTCCACGCAGCGCAGCGGCACCGCGGGCAACTCGATCTGGGAGCTCCGCATCTTCGGTGAGCCGGAGCCCAAGAAGGTGGAGCGGCGCCCGAGCACGAAGGCCAGTCCGGAGGCGAGTCCCGAGGCCAGCCCGGAGTCTTCGCCGTCGCCGACGCCCTCGGCGACGCCCACACCCGTGCCCAGCCGCAGCGGGCCCCCTGGTTCCGTCCTCTACTACGTCGTCAAGGCGACGCCGGACGACAACGTCGAGAAGCTCAACGACATCGCCGAACAGTTCCTCGGCGACCGGGACCGGTACCCGGAGATCGCCGAGCTGACCGAGGGACACCGACAGCCCGACGGCGAGTTCATGACCGACCCAAGGAAGCTCACACCGGGCTGGGTGCTCAAGATGCCGAAGGACGCCACAGGGGAGGGCCTGCAGTTCGGCCCGCTACCCGGTTATGAGACGGCGTCCGCGTCGCCGTCCGCCTCGCCGTCGCCGTCGCCCTCGCCGGAGCCCGCTGCCGACGTCACGGACGCCGAGCCGGCGAGCAGCTCGGGCCTGGTGCCGCTGATCGCCTGGTCGGTGGCGGCGGTGCTCGGGCTCGCGCTGCTGCTCAGCCTGGTGCTGTGGTTGGTGCGGCGACGCAAGCGGCACGAACCCTTCGACGACAGCCTGCTGCGCACCGACACGTCCGCGGCGTGGACGGTCGACCGGGCCCTGCGCGTGCTGATCGCGACGTGCGAGCGTGACGGCCTGGACGTCCCCGGTATGACCGGGGTGTTCATCGAGGGCGGCCTGCTGCGGCTGCGGCTGACCAACCCGGCATCTCCCGCCCCCGAGCCGTGGACGGTGAGCGAGGACGGGCAGAGCTGGTCCGCGCCGCTGGCGAAGCTGCAGTCTGGTGCGGCGTCGGAGGGCTCGACGGCACAGTTCTCGCGGCTGATCAACCTGGGCATGGGGGAGACGGGGCGCGTGCTCGTGGACTTCTCGGTCGCCCGGGGCGTCGTCAGCCTGGACGGTCCCACCCGGGTGCGGCACGAGGTGCTGCGGCGGTGGCTGGGCGAGCTGACCGGCAACCCGTGGTCGAACGACCCGCGAGTGGTGATGGTCGGGAACGGCCTGCCCCAGCCCGAGCAGGTGGAGCACCTGACGGGGATCGAGCAGATAGTTCCCGAGCTGGAGGTCGGTGACGGAGGGGTGCTGGTGCTGTCGCAGGCGCCGTCGGCCGCACAGCAGGACATGCTCGCGGCACGGTTCGCGAACCCGGAGTTCGGTTGGGTGGTGATCGTGCTGGGCTCGTCGCCGTCGGCGAAGTGGCGGTTCACCGCGGGAGACGACGGATGGCTGCGCAGCGGGTTCCTGCCTGACGTGCGCTTCGACGAACAGACCGCCGTGCGGCGGGGAGGCGAATGACATGCACGCTCTGATCACGACACGGCACGGTTCGCGCGAGACGCTCCTGTCCCTGGACCTCGACGAGCGGACCAAGGTGACGGACCTGGCCGAACGGCTGTCCGCAGAGGTGGGCGCTCCCCGGGGCGCCACGATGTACGTGGACGGCAGCCCGGTCTCTGCCGGCACCGTGCGGGTCGAGGACGGGTCGGGCAGCGAGGCGCTCGCCGCCCACTCGGGGATCCGGGACGGGGCCGTCGTCACGTTCGCCGATCCCGGTCCGGGAGCCGGCGCGTCGGGAGGACCGGTCGACCTGTGCGTCACGGGCGGCACGGGCACCGGAGCGGTCGTACGGCTCGGCGTCGGGGAGTCCCTGCTGCAGGTGGGCCCGGACGGTCGGCTCCGGGTGGACGAGCCGCGCGAGGGCGGTCTGGCCGCTGTCGCCATCGTCGTCGCGCTGGACGGCGGAGTTCGGGTGCGGCGGCTGCCGGACCCGCGCTCCGCGGGCAGGCCCGTCCACGTGGACCGGTCGGAGGAACCGCTGGGCGAGGACGAGGCGCCGTGGCCCGCCGGCACGCAGCTGCGGATCGGCCCGAGCGTGCTGACGGTCCAGTCAGCCACGCGGCCCGACGCCGACCTCCGCCCGGCCGCCGAGCCCGGGCACCTGGACTACAACCGGCCGCCGCGGCTGCTGCCGCCCATGCCGGCCACGCACTTCCGGCTGCCTGCTGAGCCGATGGCACCCGCCCGCAACCCGCTGCCCTGGCTCGCCATGGCCATGCCCGCGGTGCTCGGCATCGTCATGGCGATGGTGTTCCAGTCGCCGTACTACCTGATGTTCGCCCTGGCCTCGCCGCTGATGGGCCTTGGCAACTGGTGGATGCAGAAGCGCAACGGCGTGATCACCCACAAGGAGCGCCTGAAGCAGCACGCCGAGGAACGCGCGGCGCTGGAGGAGGAGGTGCTGGACGCCGTGCGGCGCGAGCAGCACCGCCGCCGGGTCTCCAGCCCGGGGGCCGCCGAGCTGCGGCTCGTCGCGACCACGCCGACGCGCCGCCTCTGGGAGCGCCGCAGCACCGACGGGGACCACCTCACGGTCCGGCTGGGACTCTCCGACGCGACCAGCCGCGTCGAGGTGGAGGACAGCGCCGAGCCCGAGCACCGCCGCAAGACCCGCGCGACCGTGCGGTCCGTGCCGGTCACGGTGTCTCTGCGGGAGGCCGGCGTGGTCGGTCTCGCCGGCCCAGGGGACTGGCCGCGTCGCCGAGCCCGGTGGATGGTGGGCCAGCTCGGCGTGCTGCAGAGCCCGCGCGACGTCCAGGTCTACGTGCTGACCAGCTCCGAGCACGTGCAGGACTGGGCCTGGGCGGCCTGGCTCCCGCACGTGCGTCCGTCGTTCGGCCAGGAGGCCGTCGCCCTGATCGGCACCACCACGGAGACGCTGTCGGCCCGCGTCGCCGAGGTGAACTCCCTGATCAGCCAGCGTCGCGCGGCCATGGAGGGAAACAGCGGCAAGATCATGGCCGGTGCACAGGTCGTGGTGGTGCTCGACGGCGCCCGGCGGCTGCGGGCGCTGCCCGGCGTGGTCTCCATCCTGCGCGACGGTCCCGGCGTCGGCGTGAGCGTCGTCTGCCTGGACGGCGACGAGCAGCTGCTGCCCGAGGAGTGCACGGTCGTGGCGCTCGCCCGCGTCGACGGCGGGATGACGCTGAGCAGGCAGGACGCCGACGACCTGCGCTCGGTCCTTGTCGACGAGGTGCTGGACGACTGGTACGAGCCGGTCGCCCGCGCCGTCGCCGCCGTGCACGACGTGACGGCCAGCGAGGGTGAAGGGCTGATCCCCGACTCCGCGCGCCTCGTCGAGGTGCTCGGCATCGAGGAGGTCGACGCCGAGGACATGGTCGCCCGGTGGCGCATGATCTCGAACGGCGGCAAGGGCAGCACCGAGGCAGTGGTGGGTGTGTCGCTGGACGGTCCGTTCACGCTCGACATGGTGCGCGACGGGCCGCACGCCCTGGTGGGCGGCACCACCGGTTCCGGCAAGTCGGAGTTCCTGCAGACCGTCGTCGCCTCGCTCGCCGTGGTGAACACCCCCGAGACCATGAACTTCGTGCTGGTCGACTACAAGGGTGGCGCCGCGTTCAGCCAGTGTGAGCAGCTGCCGCACACCGTCGGCATGGTCACCGACCTGGACTCGCACCTCGTGGAGCGGGCGCTCGACTCGCTCCGCGCCGAGCTCACCTTCCGGGAGCACGTCCTGGCAGCAGCCGGGGCGAAGGACCTCGAGGACTACCTCGACGCGCAGGGCCGCGGTTACGTCGGTCCCACGCTGCCGCGCCTGCTGATCGTCATCGACGAGTTCGCCTCGATGGCCCGCGAGCTGCCCGACTTCGTCGCCGGGCTGGTCAACATCGCCCAGCGTGGCCGCTCGCTCGGCATCCACCTGATCCTCGCGACCCAGCGCCCGGGCGGCGTCGTCTCGCCCGAGATCCGGGCCAACACCAACCTTCGCGTCGCGCTGCGGATGACGGACAAGAGCGAGTCAAAGGACGTCATCGACGCGAACGACGCGGCCGACATCGCCAAGTCGCAGCCCGGCCGGGCCTACGCCCGGCTCGGGAGCACGTCGCTGGTGCCGTTCCAGTCGGCCCGGGTGGGCGGGCGGCGCCTGTCCCTGTCCGACGTCGTAGAGCTGGAACCGCCGTTCGTCGCGCGCGTGGCGACGGCGGACCTCGGTGCCCCGCCGCCCCGCCGGCCGCGGACGAAGCGCCACGAGAACGTCGAGACCGACCTCGCGGCACTGGTCGAGACCCTGCGCGAGACCGCCCGGATGGGCGGCTGGCCCGCCCCGCGGCGGCCGTGGCTACCGGCGCTCCCGGACCTGCTCCCGTTCTCCGACGTGGTCCAGCCGAGCGCGGGGTCCCAGTTCGGGTGGGCGTTGGAGGACTCGCCGTCCGACCAGCGCCAGGGCCCTGCGGTGATCGACCTCGACGAGTTCGGGCACCGGTACGTGGTCGGGGCGCCGGGCAGCGGCCGCTCCACGGTGCTGCGGACCACCGCGTTCGCCGCGGCGTCCAAGATGCCCGTCTCCGACCTGCACCTGTACGCGATCGACTGCGGCAACGGGGCGCTGACGGTGCTGAACGAGCTGCCGCACACCGGCGCCGTCGTGCTGCGTGGGCAGACCGAGCGGACCAAGCGGCTGCTCACCCGCCTCAAGGACGAGCTCGGACGACGCCAGCAGGTGCTCGCGGACGGGAACTTCGCCAGCGTCACCGAGCAGCGTGAGCTCTCGGAGCCGGGGACCGCTCTGCCGCGCATCATGGTGCTGATCGACCGCTGGGAGAGCTTCATCAGCACCTACGGTGAGGTGGACAGCGGTGCGCTCGTCGAGGCGGTCCAGGAGCTGCTGCGCGACGGCGCGAGCGCGGGGATCCACCTGCTCGTGTCCGGTGACCGCAGCCTGCTGTCGAGCCGGATGAGCGTCCTGACCGACGACTCCCTGGTGCTGCGCCTCACGGACCGGTTCGACTACGGGATGGTCGGCATCGACCACAAGAAGCTGCCGGAGGAGATCCAGCCCGGGCGCGGCTTCCGGTCGGGCAGCGCGCTCGAGGTGCAGGTGGCCATCCTCGGTTCCGACCCGGCGGGGCGTGCCCAGACCAACGCGGCACGCCAGATCGCCGCGGAGGTCCGCGAGCGGGAGACCGTGCTGCCCGGCAGGGGTCCGTTCCGGGTGGACGACCTCCCGACCACGATCACCGTGGACGCGGCCTACAAGTACGTCGGCCCCGAGGCGGCAAAGCCGATGTGGGCGCTGCTCGGAGTGGGCGGCGACGACCTGTCGGCCTTCGGCATGGACCTCGCAGGGGACGCCCCGGCGTTCATCGTGGCCGGGCCCTCGCGGTCCGGACGGTCCACGATGCTCGCCGTCATGACGGAGTCCCTGCTGCGTGGCGGTACCCAGGTGGTGCTGCTGGCTCCGCGTGCGAGCGTCCTGCGCGACTTCGAGGGCCGGGCCGGCGTGCGTGCGGTGCTCACCGGGACGGAGATCACCGAGGAGGACCTGGCGCCGCACCTGGATCCGGACGGCTCCCCTGTGGTGCTGGTGGTCGACGACGCGGAGCTCGTGACCGACGCCCCGGCGAAGACCTGGCTGCGCGCCTACCTGCGCACGGCCACCGACAACCAGCGCGGGCTGATCATCGGCGGCGACGCCTCCGAGGTGGCCAGCGGGTTCTCCGGCTGGCAGGTCGACATCAAGAAGAGCCGGCGGGGCGCGCTGCTCAGCCCGCAGGACCGGTTCGACGGCGACCTCGTCGGCGCGAGCCTGTCGCGTTCAGCGGTGACGACACAGGTCAATCCGGGCAAGGCCCTGGTGCACCTGGGGACGGGCGAGCTGGTCACGATGCTGGTGCCGACGCTGTAGGGCGGGACCGGGACCGGGACCGGGACCGGGACCGGGACCGGGGACGGGAGCGGGGCCTCGGGCGTGGGCGGGCGTGAGGACCTGGGGACCTGGGGCGCGGCGCCTGGGCACGGCGGGCGCCGTCGTGTCACCGTAGGAGCGTGCCAGCGCAGCACCCGACAGACGTCGATGCCGTCGTCGACGCGCTCTACACGCGGCCCCTCGACGAGTTCGTCGCCGCCAGGGACGCCGCCGTCCGGCAGGTCGCGGACGGCGGTGACCGGATCGGCGCCGAGCGGGTCAAGCGCCTGCCCAAACCGTCGGTGGCGGCCTGGGTGATCAACCGGGTGGCCCGCGACCACCCGCAGGAGATCGAGGCGCTCGCGGACCTCGGCGACGAGCTGCGGGCCGCGACCCAGGACCGGGACCGTGGCCGTCTCCGGGCGCTGGACCACCTGCGGCGGGAGCGTACCGAGGGTCTGGTCCGCACCGTCCGGGAGGCCGGCGAGGTGGGTGGGCGGACCGTGTCGTCCGCGGTGCTGGACCGCCTGACGGAGACGCTCACCGCGGCGGTGATGGACCCGGACGCCGCCGTGGTGGTCCGGGCGGGCCGCCTCTCGCGGGCGCTGCAGCACGTCGGGTTCGGGATCGTGGACGAGCAGGGCGAGGACGCGGACCTCGTGGTGCTCCACCCGGCGAGGTCCCACGGCGGGCCGCGCTCCGCGAAGGGGTCGGAGGCCGAGGGCTCGTCGGGACCCGGGAAGCCGTCGAGGGCTGAGAAGTCGTCGAAGGCTGGGAAGGCTGGGAAGGCTGGGAGGCCCACGGGCCCCTCCGGGTCCGGGCCTGCCGAGCAGGATCCGGCAGCGGCCGACGGGGCCGGGTCTAATGGGGCAGGGTCTGACAAGGCACGGTCTGACAAGGCACGGTCTGAGAAGGCACGGTCTGATCTTGCCGACGCGGAGCAGGCGGTCGAGGAGTCCTCCGCACACGTCGACCGGCTGGAGGCCCGCCGCGACGACGCCCGCGAGCGGCTCCGGACCGCGGACGCGGCGATCGAGCGCGGGGAGGGCGAGGTGGAACGCCTGGATGAGGAGCTCGAACGCCTTGTCGCCGAGCGGGACGAGGCGCGTCAGGTGCTCGACGACGCACGGGAGGCCGCCGACGAGGCGCGCACGGACCTGACCGCCGTCGAGGACGACCTCGACGACGCCGTGGAGCGCGCGGCCGAGGCCCGCCGCCGGCGCCGGGAGGCCCGCGGTCGGTGAACCCGCGGTCGGACCCGGCGGGCGGCGATCCGGCGGGCGGCGACGCGTTCCGAGCCGGTCGTGAATGGGTTATCCACAGATTCAGAAGCCGGCATGCGATCCGTACGAATGTTCGAGATGATGGTCGCGGTGAGGAAGTGGATACCTAGGTGGCAGGAGGTGGTGACCGTGCGGCAGCCGACCAGCGGCACGTCCTCCGGTGGTGTGCCTCCCGGTGCGCTGGAGGAGGTCCTCGGCCGGATCGAGAGCGCGGTCGGTGACCTCGCAGACCTGGTCGGTCCGGAGGTGCTCGACGGGTGGGACGCACCGAGCGTCGCGCGGCTCGCCGAGGCACACACCCGGGTCCGCCGGGTGACGGGGCGGCTGGACGGGGTCCGGTACACCCTGTTGCCGCGCATCGAGGACGAGGGGTCGTGGCGGTCGGGCGGAATGTCGCGCACCTTCACGTCGTGGCTGCGCGTGCGGGAAGGCGTTGCGGCGGCCACGGCGCGTAAGGAGGTGGCCACCGCGCGCCGCCTGGCCACCGCGCTGCCCGCCACGCGCGAGCGGCTGGTGTCCGGAGCGCTGGGTGCCGACCACGCAAGGGTGATGACCGAGGTCGCCCCGACCAGCGAGACGCGTCAGGATGCGCTGGCCTGGCTGGTCGACACCCGCACCGGAGAGGCGACCACGCCAGAGCAGTTCGTGCAGAGCGTCGCGGTGGACTTCCCGGATCCCGCGGACGACCCGGACGGTACCCGCACCCGTGAGCGGATCACGCAGGTGCTCGAGGATGCGATCGCCGACGGCGCGCTGGTCACCGGGGAAGGCCTGGTCCTGCGGGAGGCCGGTGCTCTGAACGCCGACCAGTTCCGTACGGTGGCGCGCCGGTTCGCCACGGTGACGGACCCGGACACCGACGACGTCGAGGACGACAAGGCCGCCAAGGGCGAATACCTGGACCTGGCCAAGACGTTCGGCGGGTATCACGTCGAGGGCTTCCTGACCGACGAGCACGGCCTGCTGCTGTCCACCGCGGTCAACGCGGTGACGGGGTCGCCCGCCGCCGAGGACAACAGGACCCCGGGCCAGCGACGTGCCCAGGCCGTGGCCGACGTGGCCCGCCTCGTGCTGGACGCGAACGAGGCCTCGCCGGGGGCCGCGATCGCGCCGCACCTGAACGTGACGGTGTCCTGGACGGAGCTGGTCACGCAGGTCACCCGCAGCCGCGACGGGCTCTGCCTCAGCTGCGGCCACGCGGCCCCCGGCTCAGCCCCGTCCACCCCGTCCGGGCTGCTGTCGGCAGGAGGCCCGGTGTTCACCGAGACCGGTGTCCGGGTGCCGCGGGCAGTGGTGCGCCGTCTGGCCTGCGACAGTGCGATCACCCGGATCGTGTTCGGTCCGGACGGCGCCGCGCTCGACGTGGGACGTGCGCAGCGCACGGTGACCGGCCAGATGCGACGCGCGGTGATCGCCCGCGACAAGCACTGCGTGTTCCCGGGCTGCGATCAGCCGGCTTCGCGCTGCGAGGTTCATCATGCGGTGACGCACTGGGCAGACGGCGGAAGCACCTCCGTGAGCAACAGCGCACTGCTGTGCTGGCATCATCATCAGCTCGTGGACGCCAGGGGCATCGTCATGCACTGGACCGGCAAGCCCACGGCCGCCGACGGCGCTGGAACCCTGCTGGAGACAGGGTGGGCCTTCACCGACGCCCACGGTCGCCGCATCCGCCTGCCCGAGGCCATCGAACCCGCGCCAGAGCCGGACAACACCTGCTCGCTCGAACCACCGGGCGCGGCGGCATGACCACGGATCACGGCGGCTGCCCCAGGCGGGCGCAATGGCCCGGCCGAACCGCGCTACGTCGTGATGGCGTCGGCCACGACCTCGCGTTCAGCGCCTGCCGCGATGCGCCAGACGGCGTCGGCGAGGTCGTCGGGATCGAGAGTCGCCCCGGCGACGGCCGCCCCGTGCGCGTCACCGGCGTCCGCCGGCAGGGACGTCAGCATCCGGTGGATGTCGCCACGCTCGACAAGGCCGCCGATCACGAGGGAGCCCACGTGGACGCCGTCGGACGCCACGGCTTCCGCGAGGGTGAGGGCGTACGTGCGCAGCGCGGCCGACGCCGGGGCGAACGGTCCGAGGAACGGCAGCGGGACCACGGCGCTGAGCCCAGCCACGTAGACGATGGCGCCGCTGCCGCGCTCGCGCATCCCGGGCAGGACCAGCCCAGCCAGCTCGATGGCGGGCTCGACGACCTGAGCGGCGACCTCGCGCACGTCGGCAGCACCGGTCTCGAGGATGCCGACCGGTGCTGCCGCGGGATTGTCCGCGCCGGGCCCGTGGTAGACGACGTCGACCGGTCCGAGCCGGCTCTCGACCTCGTCGACCGCGCGGCGCAGCCGTCCGGGCTCGCGCACGTCCGCGGCGACGGCGACGGCGCGGACCCCGGCCGAGTGCAGCTCGTCCAGGTAGCCGGGGTGCCGGTCGGCGCTGCGGGAGACCAGACCGACGGCGTACCCCTCGGCGCCGAAGCGACGGGCTACCGACATGCCGAGCCCGGGACCTGCTCCCAGGACCAGCAGCGTGGGGGAGGTGCTCATTCTTGTCTCCTCGTCGTCGGCCGCCGATCCGGCCGTGAGATGCCGACCGTTGGATACGGTGACGGGATCGATCCTCACCGTCGCGCGGACGTCTCGGAAGAAGGCACTTTCATGTCAGATGGGAACACCGGTGTGCCCCACATGGTCACCGCCGCCGTCGGCGCCCGGCTGCCGGGCCAGGTCCGAGCGGCGGACTACGAGGCGTGTCCGGTCACCCACACGGTCCGGATGCTGGGCGACAAGTGGACGCTGCTCGTGCTGATGCTGCTCGCGGAGCGGGCGCACCGGTTCAACGAGCTGCACCGGCGCGCCGACGGCATCAGCCAGCGGATGCTGACCCGTACGCTCCGGACGCTGGAGGACGACGGGCTCGTCGCACGGACCGTGTTCCCCACGGTCCCGCCCGGCGTCGAGTACGACCTCACCGCGCGAGGCCGCGAGCTGCTGGTCCCGCTGTCCGCCCTGGCGGACTGGGTGGTGCAGGGGCGCGCGGCATAGGCCGGGTGGGCGAACCCCGTTCACGAACCTTTCTGTCGCGTCTTGAGCGTTGAAATGACTGTGGTTAGCGTCCCTCTCGACGCGCGGCACCGGCGCTGTGCGTGGAAGGAGAATGCCTGAGATGACTGGCTTCGAGAAAGAGTCCCCTGTCGACCGGCGGGCGGTCCTTGCGGGCGCCGCAGGCCTCGCAGGCTCGCTGGCACTGGGGTGGGCGCAGCCTGCCACTGCGGCGTCGGCCGTGCGGGCTCCGGGAGCGGCTGCCGCGGGTGCAACCCACCGGAACCCCGCGAGCTACCCGGCCAACTGGCCCGACCCCGAGCCCTACGGAGCCGCGGACACCCGGCTGGACCTGTGGCCGCGCGAGGACAACTCCTTCATCCTGCCGCTGGAGCTCCGCCCTCGTGACGAGGAGCGCGGCCAGGTCTGGATCCGGGACACGTACGTCAACTGCTTCGTCGTCGACGGGCGACCCGTCTACGTCGCGACGGGGACCACCCGCGTGCCGGGCCGCCCAGCGGCCGGCCCGTGGAACGACGGCATCTTCATGTGGGTGGCCAGCTCCCTGCGCGGACCGTGGAAGCTGGTCGACACGACCGGCATCCGGCCCGACGCGGAGAAGGGCAAGGTGTGGTCGCCCGAGTTCGTGGACGAGAACCGGCCCGGGCGCACCGTCGTGGCACCGTGGCAGGAGTACTGGTACGACGACGGCCAGTTCGGCAAGCGCGGTAACGCCTGGGCCCCCGAGGTGCACTACTTCCGCGGCACCTGGTACATCGTCGCCTGCATGGGTGACCACTCCCGCAAGGTCGGCTCGTTCATGCTCGTGAGCGAGGGCGGCGTCGAGGGCCCGTACCGGCTCGTCGAGGGCAACCTCGACAAGCCGTTCGGCGAATCGTTCGTCGGCGGGCCGGGCTTCATCGAGCCGGGCGCCTACCACCACATCGACGGCAGCCTCTTCTCCGAGGGCGACGACGCGTGGCTCGTGCTGCACAACGACCTCTACGCGAAGTTCCGGGACGACATGGAGGACATCGCCCCGACCACCGACCTGCCGAGGTTCCGGCAGACGCCGTACACGCCCGAGCCGTACCTTGAGGGCGCGTACATGTTCAAGCACGGCGGCAGGTACTACCTCTCGCACGCCGCGTGGGACCGCACGTCGACCAACCTCGACGGGAGCACACGGAACGCCTACGACCCTCCAGCACCCGGACGTGTGCAGTACCAGTACGACCTCGTCGTCGCCGTGTCCGACAGCTTCGAGGGCCCGTACACCGAGCGCTGGACCGCTGGTGTGGGAGCCGGCCACAACAACATCTTCCTCGATCGCAGCGGCAAGCCCTGGGCGACGTTCTTCCGCAACCCGGCCCAGGGCTACTGGGCCGACCCGTCGCGCATCGACGACGCCGCCGTCGCGGGCGTCGTGGAGCTGGAGTGGACCGGTCCAGAGGGCAACCGCCTGTATGTCCGGCGCGGCAGGGGCCACGGCGGACCTCGGGGGTGACCGTCCGGAGGCGGAGCGTGCTGCTCTGCGTGGACGCTGTCGGCACTGTCGACGCTGTCGACGCAGAGCAGCACACCTCGCAGGGGTAGCTTCACCCCGCGGCAGGACCCACCCGGTCGGGTGGATACCGTACGCGTATGCGAACGTCGGCCAGGCCTCGGGGACCGCTCGTCGGAAGGCAGCACGAGGTCCGGCGCATCACCGAGCTGACCGGTGCCGCGCAGGAAAGCCTCGGTGGGTCGCTGGTCCTGTGCGGTGAAGCAGGTATCGGCAAGAGCGCACTGCTCGACCATGTTCGGCAGAGCGCGCCCGGGTTCCAGGTCATCCAGGCGACCGGGTCCCAGTTCGAGGCGGACCTGCCGTTCGCCGCCCTGCACCAGCTCTGCCTGCCGGTGCTGCGGCACCTCGACGAGCTGCCCGTCCAGCATCAGGACGCGCTCCGGGTCGCGTTGGGGCTGATGGCGGGCACACCCGAGGTCTTCCACATCGGTCTGGCGGCTCTGGGGCTGCTGGCGGCTGCGGCCCGGCAACGCCCGCTGCTCTGCCTGGTCGACGACGCCCAGTGGCTGGACTCGGCGTCGTCGAAGGCATTGACGTTCCTCGCCCGGCGGATCGCCGCGGAGCCGGTGGCCATGGTGTTCGCGGTTCGGCTGCCCCGTCCCGTGGACGGACTGGACGGACTGGACGGACTGGATGGACTGGACGGACTGGACGGACTGGACGGACTGGACGGGCTGGACGGGCTGCCGAGCCTGACGGTCGCCGGGTTGAGCGACGGCGACGCCCGGACCCTGCTCGCCGCGCAGAGCCACGAGACGCTCGACGAGCAGGTGCGCGACCGGATAGTGGCCGAAGCACGCGGGAACCCCTTGGCCCTGCTGGCACTGCCCCGGGCTGGTGGGTTCGCCCCGCCGGACCCGTCCCCCGCGCCGACCCGGGTCGAGCGGGGGTTCCGCGCCACGCTGACCGGCCTGCCCGCCGAGGCGCGGCTGCTGCTGGCCCTCGCGAGCGCCGACCCGACCGGAGACCCCGGGCTGTTGTGGCCTGCGGCCCAGCGTCTGGGCATCGACGTGCCGACCGCGGTCGCGGCAGCCACCGCCACGGAGCTCGTCGAGCTCGGCACTCGCGTCCGGTTCTACCACCCGCTGGCCCGGACAGCGGCCTATCAGGCTGCGGGTGCGCGGGAGCGCCGGCTGGTACACCGGGCCCTCGGTGCCGTGACCGACCCGGTCACGGACCCGGACCGGCGCGCGTGGCACCGCGCCCAGGCGGTCAGCGGCCCGGACGACGACATCGCCGTGGAGCTGGAGCGTTCGGCGTCACGCGCCCGGGCGCGTGGCGGAGTGGTCGCCGCCGCGGCCTTCCTGGAACGGGCGGCGGAGCTGTCGCTGGGCGCTGCCGAGCGGGTCCGACGAACACTGACGGCGGCGCGTGCCCAGCTCGAGGCGGGCGCTGCCGATCGGGCGGCGGAGCTGCTCACGGCCGTCGGGAGCTCGGGCCTCGACGAGCTCCAGGATGCCGAGGCCGACCTGATCAGGGGCGAGATCGCCTTCGTAAGGGAAGGAGACGGCGACGGCCCGATGTTCATGCTGCGCGCGGCAGGGCGGCTCGCCCTGCTGGATCCCGAGCAGTCCCGCGAGGTCTACCTGCAGGCGCTCGAGAAGAGCCTGCTCGTCGGCCGGGCGACCGGCATGATGGATCGGGTCCTGGCCGCGGCACAGTCCTCGCCGTCGACCTCCCCGCCACGTGCCCCGGATGTCCTGGACGCGCTGTCCGTGCTGGGCGCGGAGGGGCACCGCGCGGCCGTTCCTCTGATCCGCGACGCCCTCGACGGCTCCGACGGCGCGATGTGGACCCGGCATCCGGCGCTCGCGGTCACGCTCGCGGCGGAGCTGTGGGACCCGGACGTCCACGCGACGATCATCGAGTGGCTCATGAAGGACGGGCGTGAGTCGGGCTCGCCGCTCGTGCTCCGCCTGGGTCTCGCCCAGACGGCCTCCCATGCCGCGCTGACCGGCGACCTCGACAGCGCCATGGCCGCGGTCGCGGAGGAGGAAGCGATAGCCGACGCGACCGGCGGCACCTCGGTCATGTACCACCGGCTGCACCTGGCGGCGATGCGCGGTCGACGCGAGGAGGCGCTCGCGCTGTTCGAGACCGCCACGGAGAGGGCGCGCAGCGCAGGGCAGCTCGTGGCCAACGTCCACTGGGCCGAGGCCGTGCTGAACAACGGCCTGGCCGACTACCCTGCTGCGCTGGCCGCGGCCCGACGGGCTGTCGCCGACCAAGACCTCTTCATCGCCACGTTCTCCCTGCCCGAGCTGGTCGAGGCCGCGGTCCGTTGTGGTGAGCGGGACGCCGCCGTCGCCGCGCTGGAGTCGCTGACCGAACGGACCGAGGCCAGTGGGACGACGTCGGGCCTTGGCACAGCGGCCTACGCGCGCGGGCTGGTCACCGGGGTGGAGGACCACTACAGGGAGGCCGTCGACCGGCTCGCGCAGAGCCCGATGCTCCCGTACCGGGCCAGGGCCCACCTCCTGTACGGGGAGTGGCTGCGCCGCGAGGGTCGGCGCCGGGACTGCCGTCCGCACCTGCGCACCGCCCACGAGCTCCTGTCCGGGGCCGGGCTCGAGGCGTTCGCCCAGCGGGCCGCCGACGAGCTGCGCGCCACGGGCGAGACGGCGCGCCGGCGGTCCGGGCACACCAGGGACCAGCTCACCATGCAGGAGCTCCACATCGCCCGTCTCGTTGCCACCGGTGCGACGTCCAACGAGGTGGCCGCGCGGTTGTTCATCAGCCCGCGCACCGTCGACGCGCACCTGCGCAACATCTTCCCCAAGCTAGGGATCACCTCCCGGCGACAGCTCAGAGCCCAGCCCAGCCTCGGGTCTACGTAGTTCTCACCGATGCGACGGCGGCCCTCGTCGCGGGACGGTCGTCCCATGGAACGCCGCATGCAACGTCGCACAGCCTTGAAGATCTTCGGCATCGGTATCGGGGGAGCGGTGGTGCTCGGCGCCGGTGGCCTCGGGGTCTACTACGCCGCCGCGAAGCGGGACACGGTCGGCACGATCGACTTCGGCAGAGCCCTGGCGATCCCGCCGCTGGCAGAGTCCACCACCAGCGCCGCAGGGGCCCGAGTGTTCGCGCTCGGGATCCAGGCGGGCGAGACGGCGTTCAAGGAGGGGCAGGCCACCCGCACGTGGGGCGTCAACGGCAGCTACCTCGGTCCGACGATCCGCGCACGACGCGGCGAGCGGGTCGAGCTCGCCGTGCACAACGGCCTGGACAGGGAGACCTCGCTGCACTGGCACGGCATGCACCTGCCTGCGGCCATGGACGGTGGTCCGCACCAGCCGGTCGCGCCCGGTGCGACGTGGGAACCGCGGTGGACGATCGACCAGCCTGCGGCGACCCTCTGGTATCACCCGCACGTGCACGGTGCGACCGCCGACCACACCTACCGGGGCCTGACGGGCCTGTTCATCATCGACGACAGCGCCGACGACAGCGCCGACGACAGCGCCGACGACAGGACCGACGACAGGGCGCAGGGCCTGCCGTCCACCTACGGCGTCGACGACATCCCGATGATCGTGCAGGACCGGGCGTTCGACCGGGACAACCAGTTCACCGAGCGCATCCCCCTGGCGGGCTCGCTGGGCGTGATCGGCGACGAGATCCTCGTCAACGGCACGCTCGGCCCGTACGTCGACGTCACGACCAGGCTGGTAAGGCTGCGGCTGCTCAACGGCTCCAACGCGCGCCTGTACAACTTCGGGTTCTCCGACGACCGGAAGTTCTCGCTGACCGCCACCGACGGCGGTCTGCTGGCCCAGCCGTGGGAGACCGACCGGCTCCACCTCTCGCCCGGAGAGCGGGCGGAGATCGTCGTGGCCTTCGAGCCCGGCGCGAGCGTCGAGCTGCGCTCCTACCCCTCTCCGGAGTACGGCGGCGCGTCGGGACGGCTCGACGGCTTCGAGGACCGCCTCGACATCTGCCAGTTCCGGGCCGCTGCCACCCTGTCCGACGACGCCGAGCTGCCCGCGGTGCTCGCTGACGCACCGGACCTGGCCGGCGCGGCGGTCGCCGCCGAGCGTTCGTTCTCGCTGGCCGCCGACAAGATCAACGGCAGGTCGATGGCGATGGACCGCATCGACTTCGGCGTTCGCGAGGGCACCGTCGAGGTGTGGGAGGTGGTCAACGACAACGGCTACGTGCACAACTTCCACGTCCACGACGTGCAGTTCCAGGTCCTCACGGTCGACGGCGAAGCACCGCCGCCGCACCTGGGCGGCTGGAAGGACACCGTGCTGCTCGTCCCGGACAGGCGGTACCGGCTGGCCATGCGCTTCACCGACCACACCGACCCGAACGTGCCGTACATGTTCCACTGCCACGTGCTCCAGCATGAGGACGACGGGATGATGGGGCAGTTCGTCGTGCTGGGCGAGGGCGAGCGGGTCGGTACGGTCCAGCCCCACCACGCCCACCCCTGACCCGCCACGACCCGTCACCTGTCCGGAAGGCGCACCGGGTCGACGGCCAGCTGGAGCCGCTCCCGCACCCACCAGTCCCCGGTGCGCCGTCGTTCCTCGGGCGTCGTGTACCGGTAGCGGTGCAGGACCGCTCGGACGGTGCTCGGCCGCCGGCCGTCGAACGGGTCGTGCCGCAGCAGGCGCAGGGTCGCGGGGTCGGCCTCGAGCAGCCGGCGCAGGAACACGGTGAACCACCTGGCGGAGTGGCCAAGCGGGAGGAACCACATGAGCCAGTCCAGCCGCAGGTGGTAGGGCGCCACCTGCGGCGGTCGCCGGCCCGGCGGTCCGGGCTTGCCCCGGAACTCGTACTCGACCCAGTCGTCGGGGCCGGGCCGCGCGGCGAGGGTGCCCTCCACGGTGATCTCGTCGCGGCGCCGGGTGACCGAGCCGAACGCGCCGTACGCGTTGACCAGCCGGAACGGCTCGAAGCTCGCGTTCATCCGCTGCTGCCGCGACACGAGGTTCAGCGCCGGCCGCACCGACAGCACGAGGAGCACCAGCGCCACGGCACCGACCACGAGCACGAAGGCGAGCGACGTCGGGGGTGCGGAGGCAGCGGAAGCCGCCGCGGCGCCGTCGGGCAGCCCGAGCAGCCCACCCAGCCAGGCCCACGCGCCGTCGTCGATCACCCCCAGGGCGAGGACGATGGTCGCCCAGTTGAGCCACGCGAAGTTGCCGGTCAGCACGAGCCAGCCCTGGGTGAGGACGAACACCGCGCCGGCGACGGACGGCAACGGCTGGGGCAGGAAGAGGAGCCACGGCACCACCAGCTGGCTGACGTGCGTGCCCACCACCTCGAACCGGTGCCACCAGCGCGGCAGGTGGTGCGCGTGCCAGGAGAACGGGCCGGGCAGCGGCTGGGTCTCGTGGTGGTAGTCGAGGGCGGTCAGGTCGCGCCAGGCGGTGTCGCCACGCCACTTGATCAGGCCGGCGCCGAGCTCCAGGCGGAACAGCAGCCAGCGCACCGCGACGATCATCACAAAGGGCACCGGCACGGCGCCGGACCCCAGGAACGCGACCAGCAGACCGGCCTCGCACAGCAGGGTCTCCCAGCCGAACGCGTAGAAGGTCTGCCCGACGTTGACCACCGACAGGTAGAGCCACCACAGCGTGAGGAACACGAGCATCGGCACCCACCAGGGCCCTGCCTGCGGCAGCCCGACGACGACGCTCGCCCCCAGCACCACGCCGCACCAGGCGACCGCTACGAGCAGCCGGTCCGAGTAGTGCCACCGGAACAAGGAGGGCCCGTCCCGCCAGTGCGTGCGGGCGACGAACGCGGGGACCGGCTGGAGGCCGTGCTCCCCGAGCAGCGGCCGGAACTGCCGCAGCGCACCCCAGAACGCGAGCGCGTACAGCGCGCCGAAGCCGCGCTGGAGCAGCGTGCGCGCGACGTCGTAGTCGGCGCTCGTCCACCAGCCGAGCCAGTCGGGCAGGGTGCCTGCCATACGTCCACGCTATCCGGCTGCCGGCCCGGCGGCTCAGCGCAGCGCCGACAAGCTCAGCGCAGCGCCGACAAGCTCAGCGCAGCGCCGGAAAGCTCAGCGCAGCGCCGGAAAGCTCAGCGCAGCGCCGGCAAGACGTGCTCGCCGAACGCCTCGACGAACTCGTCCTGCCTGCGCCCGACGTGGTGCAGGTAGAGGCGGTCGGCACCGGCGTCGCGCAGGTCTGCCAGGCGCGCCGTCAGCTCGCCGAGGTCGGCGGAGACCAGGACGGCACGCCGGACCTCCGCGATCCCGACGTCCGCGGCCCGGGCGTCGAAGGCGGCGGTCGTCGCGGTGTCCGCAGCGGTCGCGGGCGTTCCGGTGTTGGTGCGCCACTGGTCGAGTGCTACCGCCTCAGCCTCGGCCAGGTCGGGGGCCCACGAGAGGTGCACCTGGACCATGACCTCGCCCGCGCCGCCCGCCTCCCGGTAGGCCTCGACGATCCGGCGCAGGTCCGCGACGGGCTGGTTGACGGTGATCAGACCGTCCGCCCAGGCGGCATGCCGGGCGGCCGTGCCCGCCGTCAGCGCGGGGCACAGCAGCGGGGGCACGACCTCAGGTAGCGTCCACAGCCGTGCCTGGTGCGCGACCACCAGACCCTTGTGGTCCACCTCCTCCCCGCGCAGCAGCGCGCGGATCACGTGGACGCACTCGGCCAGCCGGGCGTCCCGGTCGGCCTTCGGGGGCCACGGGTCACCGGTCACGTGCTCGTTGAGGTTCTCGCCCGAGCCGAGGGCCACCCAGAACCGGCCGGGGAACATCGCCCCGAGGGTGGCCACGGCCTGCGCGATGATCACCGGGTGATAGCGCTGACCGGGCGCGCACACCGTGCCGTAGGACAGGTCGGTGCCGGCCAGCGCGGCCCCGAGCCACGGCCACGCGAGGCCGGACTCGCCCTGCCGTTCGCTCCACGGGGCGAGGTGGTCGGAGCACATCGCCGCGTCGAAACCCGCGTTCTGCGCGAGCCGGGCGACGCGCAGCCCCTCGCCCGGAGGGAGCTGCTCGTGGGAGACGTGGAAGCCGACGACCGTCACGCGCCGCCCTCGCCGCTCCCGCCGCCACCAGAGCTGCCCGCGCTGCCCGCCTCACCGTCGATCGTGCGGCGCAGCCACCGGTAGCCGTACCCGGCGAGGGCGATCTTGCCGTCGGTCTCCACCTGCGGGTAGTCCTGGTCCACGTGCACGTCGACGTAGCGCGCAGCACCCGCGCGCAGGGCAGTGATCTCGTCGGCGGGCAGGGTCGCCTCGACCTCCTCGTCCGCGAGGTTGCTGAGCAGCAGCACGCTGGACTCCTCGACCTGGTATCGCAGCGCCAGGACGGACGGGGCACCCACGTCCCAGGTCTCCGGCCGGGTCCTGCCCAGCTCGCTCATCCCCAGCCGGGCCCGCACGAGGCCACCGACCCGGTGCAGCAGCGAGCCGGCACGCACGTTCTGCTCGTCCACGCTCACGCGGTCTGGGCCGAACGGGCCGGTGATCACGGGTGCCTGGAACTGGTCCTGCGGGGCACGGGAGAAGCCGGCGGACGGCGTCGTCGACCACTGCATCGGCGTGCGGACGGCCTCCCGCTCCGGCAGGTCGAGGTTTTCACCCATCCCGATCTCGTCGCCGTACCGCAGCACCGGCGGCCCGGGCAGGGAGAGCAGGACCGCGTGCGCGAGCGCGAGGCGGCGCGCGTCACCGCCGAGCATCGGGGCCAGACGACGCCGGATGCCCCGGTCGTAGATGCGCATCGACTCGTCGGGGGCGAAGGCGTCGAGCACCTCCTGCCGCTCACCCTCGGTGAGCCGCTCCAGGTCGAGCTCGTCGTTGTTGCGCAGCCAGTGCGCGTACGTCGAGCCGGGCGGCGGCGCGGGCTGGGCGCGCAGGGCCCGTTCCAGCGGCTCGGCCTGGCCCCGGGCCAGCGCGAGGAAGACGTGGTTGTTCGACCAGAAGTCGAGCAGCATCGTCATCCCCTGCTCGCCGTCGACCCCGAAGTAGTCGGCATAGCGGTCCGGCTCGACGTCCACCTCGCCGAGCAGCACCGCGCCGGTGCGCTGCGCGGACACCGCTGCGCGCAGGTCACGCACGAGCCACTGCCCGTCCGTGTCCGGGCGGGCGGCCATGGCACGCTCGAGCATCAGGGGGACCGCGTCCACCCGGAACCCCGAGACGCCCATGCGCAGCCAGAACGACACGATGCGGTGCAGCTCCTCGCGAACGCGGGGGTTGTCGAGCGCCAGGTCCGGCTCGTGCGCGTAGAACGCGTGCCGGTAGAACTGCTGCGCCTCTTCGTCCCAGGTCCACGTGTCCGGTTCCACGTCGGGGAACATGGGTTTGATGTCGGTGCGCGGCTCGTCGGACCACAGGTAGTAGTCGCGGTACGGCGAGCTCCGGTCGCGCCGCGCCTCCTGGAACCACGGGTGCTGGTCCGAGGTGTGCTGCGTGATCAGCTCGACGAGCACGTGCAGCCCGAGGTCGTCGGCGGTCTCCAGCAGCCGCGCCACGTCGGCGAGGTCGCCGAGGCGTGGGTCGACGGCGAGGTGGTCGACGACGTCGTAGCCCCCGTCGCGGAACGGCGACTCGTAGAACGGCAGCAGCCACACGCAGGTGGCGCCGAGCCCGCGCAGGTAGTGCAGGCGCTCGACGACGCCGGGCAGGTCGCCCCAGCCGTCGTCGTCCGAGTCGACGAACAGGCGGGGGTCGAGCTGGTAGATGACCGCGTCGGTGAACCAGGAGGAACGCATCGCCATCCTCAGCTCTCCGGCTGCGCGGGGCCGTCGGTCCTGGGGTTCTCCGTCCTGGGATTCCCTGTTCTTGGATTCATCGAGTCCGGGTCGGAGTCAGGATCAGAGTCCGGGTCATAGGTCTGACCGGTCTCGTCACCGGTGGTCCGCGGGGTCGAGGCGCTGTGCTCGCTCTTTCCGGCGGCCGCGCCTGTGCGCGGGTTGAGCTGGTCCGGGTCGGCGTCGGGGTCCTCGGCAGGGTCGTAGCCGGGCTGGTCGGTCATCGTCGTCTCCTGTCCGGAAGGGCGTGGCCGGTGCTGGGCCGCTCGGCCCTTCTCGCACCGTGTCACGGGACCGGGTGGCTCGCACTCCGCGCTGACCGAGGCCTCCGCTGGTCGGCAGCACGTCAGGAGATCGGCACTCCGAGCTGCCGATCTCGTGACGTTCTACCGACCACGCGGGTTCCTGGGTGGACGGGACGGGTGGACGGGACGGGCCCGTGTGCGGTGAGGTTGCGGGCATGAGGTGGCGCAACGGCGAGCACGGGTACGGCATCGTCACGAAGGTCCTGCACTGGTCGACGGTCGCGCTGCTGCTCGCCCAGCTCACCGTCGGGTACGTGATGGACGATGAGGCGGATCCGACGGACGTCGACTGTGACCCGGTGGGCGAGCAGCTCGGAGGCGGCCGCACCTCCGACGCCGAGGAGGAACGGCTCGACCGCGCCGAGGAGGAGTGCGAGCAGGTGGCGGAGGCCCGGGAGGAGGGCGCGGACGACGCCGTCGGCGCCGCGTGGTCGGACCTGTGGACGGGCGACCTGGCGGGCGGCGAGCTCACGCTCCCCGGGTGGCACGTGCTGCTGGGGCTGGCGATCGTGGCGATGGGCGTCCTGCGCGTGGTGTGGCGCAGGACGACGCCGCTGCCACCGTGGGACGACCGGCTCACCGAGACCGACCGCATGGTGCTGCACCGGGTGGAGCGCGTCCTGCTCGCGCTGCTCTTCGTCGTCCCTGCGACGGGGATCGCGCTGGTGGTCGGCAGCAGCGACCTCGTGCCGCTCCATGTCGCGGCGCACCTGTGCTTCTACGCCGCGCTCGTCGTGCACGTCGGCGTCGTCGTCCGACGCCGGGTCGTCGGCCGGATGCTCTGATCAGGCTGCCGGAGCGGGAGGACCGGAGCCCAGCACCGCGGCGGCGAAGGTCGCCAGTTGCGCGCGTAGCTTCGCACGCGGGAACTGCTCGTGGCCGGCGAGGTGCTCGACGAGGTCGGCTCTTGTGGCGGCGAGCAGCACGTGTGCCGCGAAGTCGCTGTCGCCGGCATGGCCGGGAATCTGCCGCAGCAGGTCCCGGAGCAGGGTGTGCCACCGTTCGTAGTGCTCGGCCTCGTACGGGCTGGCGTTCCCAGTGCTCTCCAGCGCGAGCGCGAGTCGACGGTTGTCGAGCTTGAAGCACAGGACGGCGTCGAGCAGCGCCGGCACGCGAGAGAGCGGTGGGGTGCTGGACCCCAGTGGGGCAGGGCCGTCCTCGACGGCGTGCCAGACCGGTTCGAGCCGCGCCTGGTACAGGGCGCGGATGAGCCCGACGCGGTCACCGAAGGCGCGGAAGAGCGTCCCCTTGCCGACGCCCGCCGCCGCCGCGATCTCGGCCATGCTGACTTCCTCCGTGCTGTCGCTGGCGGCGAAGAGTTCATCGGCCGCAGCAAGGACCGCCGCGCGGTTGCGGACAGCGTCCTTGCGGGGGCTGCGATCAGGCATGGTGCTCCTCCTTTACAAAACGGACCAGCGGTCCGTATCGTTGAAGCGGACCGCTGGTCCGAATTCTATTCGACGTGGAGGAAGAATCGTGTCGCAACGCACCGCACCGGTAGAGCTGTACCGCCATAGCCTGGACCTCCTCCTGGCAAAGGACATCACCGCCTGGGTCGGCCTGTGGGCCGAAGAGGGTGTGCTGGAGTTCCCGTTCGCACCTGAGGGCTGGCCGGGGAAGCTGGACGGGAAAGAGGCCATCGCCGCCTACATGCAGGCATATCCCGAGCACATCGATCTGCACGAGTTCTCGGACGTGCGGATCCACGAGACCGCCGACCGCGACACCATCGTCGTCGAGATGCGCGGCGTGGGCAGGCTGGTGGAGACCGCCGCGCCGTTCGACGTGCGCTACATCGCAGTCGTGACGGTCCAGGACGGGCTGATCGTCAGCTATCGCGACTACTGGAACCCGCTCGTGGTCAGCGCACCCGGCGCCGACTTCGCCAGGAGCGGCCGATGACCGCCGCCGACGCCGTGCTGGTCATCGGCGCTACGGGCACCACCGGGAGCCGCACCGCCGCGCAGCTGGTCGCCGCCGGCCGCCGGGTGCGGGCGGCCAGCCGTGGTGCGGCCCCGGTGCCGGGCGCTGAGCCGGTCCGGTTCGACTGGTACGACCCGACGACGCATGCGGACGCTCTCGGCGGGGTCGACAGGGTCTACCTGATTCCGCCCGTCGGCGACCCGGACCCGGCGTCCGTGATGCTGCCCTTTCTCCAGCGGGCACGTGCTGAGGGGGTTGACCGTGCGGTCCTGCTCAGCTCGTCGGCTGTGCCGTCGGGAGGCCCAGCGGTGGGAGCTGTGCACCAGGCTCTGCCAAGCCTGTTCGACCAATGGGCGGTGCTGCGACCCTCGTGGTTCATGCAGAACTTCACGGGCAGTCATCTCCACGCCAGCGGCATCCGGGCGAACGGCGTGATCCTGAGCGCGGCAGAGGGCGGCCGCGTCGGATTCGTCGACGTCGAGGACATCGCCGCCGTCGCCGTGCACGCCTTGACCGCCGGTCGCGCGCCCGACTCCGACCTCGTGCTGACCGGCCCGGAGACGCTCAGCTACGACGACGTCGCCACGATCATCACCGAGGTCACCGGCCGGACCGTGCGCCACGACCGGCTGTCCTACGGGCAGATGCGGGAACACCTCGCGGCGCATCTTCCACCGGAGTTCGCCGCGCTGCTCGCGGGTATGGACCGTGCGATCGCTGCTGGTGCGGAGGACCGCACCACCGACACGGTCGAGCGCCTTACCGGTCGACCGCCGCACAGCCTGCGGGACGTGCTCGAACGAGAGCCAGCGTGGGCTCAGGGAAGGTCGCCGAGTCCTGGCGGCGCCCCTTCAGGCTCCTTCGGCTGGCCCCGCGGGGTCGGACGCGGTGTCGGACGCGGGGTCCGCACCCGACAGCGGCAGCGTCAGCCTGAAGCAGGCACCCTCGCCGAGGCCGGTCTCCAGCTCGACGTCGCCGCCGTGGGCCCGGGCGATCGAGCGTGCGATGGCGAGCCCCAGCCCCGCACCCGCCCCGCCCTGGCCGACGACATGGCGGTTCCGGGAGCGGTCGACCCGGTAGAAGCGGTCGAAGGCGCGCCCCGCCTGCTCGGCGCTCATCCCCGGACCTTCGTCCGCGACCTCGAGCACGGCGCGGTCCCCTACCGTGCCGACGCCGATCCGGACGGGAGTTCCCGGCGGGGTGTGGGCGGCGGCGTTTCCCACGAGGTTCGTGACGACCTGCCGCAGCCGGGCCTCGTCGGCGCGCACCGGGGCGGGACCAGCCGGCCCGTCGCCACCCGGTCCGGTGAGCTCGACGGCGCGGGTGGGATCGAGAGCCCGCACGTCGAGCCGGCCGTCGCTCGCCAGGGTGCGCAGGTCCATCGGCGTCCGGTCGAGCTGCTCGGGCGCCTCGTCCAGCTGGGCGAGGACCAGCAGGTCCTCGGTGAGGGCGGCCAGCCGGGTGGCCTCGCGGTTGATCCGGCCCATCGCGTCGTCGACGTCGGCCCGGTCGGGCAGCGCGCCCATCTGGTAGAGCTCGGTGGAGCCCTTGATGCCGAAGAGCGGGGTGCGTAGCTCGTGGCTGACGTCCCAGACGAAGTCGCGCATCCGCGTCTCGGACGCGGCCCGGTCGGCGAAGGCCTGCTCCAGCTGGCCGAGCATGGTGTTCAACGAGCCGGCGAGGTGGCCGATCTCGGTCTCGGGCGGTGCGAGGTCGGGCACGCGCCGGGTGAGGTCGCCGCCGGCGATCGCGGCCGCGGTGTGCTCGATCTGGCGCAGCGGCCTCAGGCCGCGGCCGAGGGCGAGCCAGCCGACCGCCGTCAGCAGGACGAGCAGGACGCCCCCGCTGAGCACGCTGCTGCGCCGGAGCGCGTCGATGGTTGCCTGGCTCTCGGCGAGCGGAGCGGCCGCGATCACGGTGCCGTCCCGCCCGAGGGTCGGCCGGGCAGCGGCGCGCCACCGTTCGGCGCCGTCCGCGCCCGGGAGACCGACGACCTCGCCGTCGGTCGGGACGGTACGCAGCCCCTCGAGCGTCGGCAGGGTGTTGCCGTCGAGCTCGGCGGAGCGGAGGTCCTGGTCCACCTGGCCGTCCGCGTCCAGGTACACCAGGTACGGGGCGCCGAGCAGGTCGAGCGCGGGCCCGAAGAGCTCGCCGGCCGCGTCGAGCTCCGGTGGCAGGCTCGGGGAGGCGCGCGAGACGAGGTCGGTGAAGGACCGCAGCTGGCCGTCGATGCGGTCGAGCTGGTAGCGCTCCAGGTGTTCGGAGAGCAGCGCGCTGATGAGGCTCAGCCCCGCCAGGAGCAGGCCCGCGGTGATCACCAGGAGCCGGACGCGCAGGGAGAACCGCCGCAGCGGCCGGATCCCCGACCGCATTCCCGACCGCATTCCCGAACTCGTTCCCGACCTCGTTCGCAGCGTCACTGTCGCGGCTCCCGCATCACGTAGCCCACCCCGTGCACGGTGTGGAGGAGCTTGGGCTCCTCGTTGTCCACCTTGCGCCGCAGGTAGGAGATGTACGTGTCGACGATGCTGGCGTCGCCGCCGAAGTCGTAGCTCCACACCCGGTCGAGGATCTGCGCCTTGGACACCACGTGTCCCGCGTTCTCCATCAGGTACCTGAGCAGCCGGAACTCGGTGGGTGAGACCCGGACGGGCCGCCCGGACCGGGTCACCTGGTGCCCTTCCGCGTCGAGCGCGAGCGTGCCGACGGTCAGCACGTCGGCCGGGTGCTCGGAGGTGCGTCGCAGGATGGCGCGGATCCGGGCGATCAGCTCTTCTAGGTCGAACGGCTTGGTCACGTAGTCGTCGGCGCCGAGGGACAGCCCGGTGACCTTGTCGGCCTGGCGGCCGCGGGCAGTGAGGAAGAGGACGGGCACCGGGCGGCCGCGTCCGCCCAGCCGCTGCTCCCGCAGCCTCCGGACCACCTCGAAGCCGTCCATGTCCGGCAGCATGACATCGAGCAGCACCAGGTCGGGCGGCTCGGCGACGGCCGCGGCCACCGCCGCACCGGCGGTGGCCGCAGACGACACCTCGAACCCGGCGAACCGCAGGGTCGCGGAGAGCAGCTCGCGGACGGTGTCCTCGTCGTCGACCACCAGCAGACGCTGGGCGCCTGCCGGCGGCTTTGCCCCACCTGTTCGCTCCACGTCGATCAGAGTACGGAGGTCACGGGCGTGACCGGCGGACGAATCGCCCTCCGCGGCCCGGGGCATCACACGTCGCGGCGCCGGAAGAGGACGAACGCGACGGTCAGCACCGCAGCTACCCCGAGGCACATCCCGCCAAGGTTCAGCCAGGGGTACGGGTAGTCGGGGTTCGGGAGGGTGGTGAGAACCGCTGCGGCGCCCTGGCTCGGCCAGAAGTCCAGGATGCCCGCGAGCCCCGACGGGAACAGGCCGGCGAATCCCGGGACCAGGAAGACGATGGACACCAGGGTGACGAGCGCACCCGCCGTGGTCCGCAGGATCGTGCCGAGGCCGACGGCGAGCAGCGCGATCGCCGTCAGATAGACGCCGCCGCCCAGCACGGCGGAGAGGACCCCCGGGTCGCCGAGGCTCGCGTTCGGCACGCCCTGCGCGGCGAGCATGGTCTGCCCGAGGAAGAACGAGATGAACATGAGTGCCTGCCCCGTCACGGCGGCTACGCCGGTGAGCAGCACCGCCTTGGCGGCCAGCAGCCGGTGCCTGCGGGGTGTGGCGGCCAGCGACGTCTGGATGAGGCCGGTCGCGTGCTCCGAGGTGACCACCAGGATGCCCAGCACGCCGATGATCAGCTGGGCGATGAGATACGTCGTCAGGCTCTGGTTGGTCGGGTCCCAGTCCGCCCGCTCCGCGGCGGTCAGGTTCGCGTAGTCCACCCCGACGGTACTCATGCCGAGGGCGGTGATGCCGAGCCCGGCGAAGCCGAGGCCGGCCAGGGTGTACCAGGTGGAGCGCAGGCTGCGGAACTTGATCCACTCGGCGTGGACAGTCCGGGAGAAGGGGACCGCGAGGGCGGCGGCGGGTGCGGCGGCGGGTGCGGTCATGAGGTGGCTCCCAGGTACTCGAGGCTGTCCTTGGTCAGTTCCATGAAGGCGTCCTCCAACGAGGCCTGTTGCGGGGAGAGCTCGCTGAGCACGACGGAGTGGTAGGCGGCGAGCTTGCCGATCTCCCCGGCGGCCAGGTCCGAGACGACGAGCGAGGACTCGGGCCCGTCGCGCACGGTGGCCCCGGCGGCCGTGAGCAGGCGTGCGAACACGCCGGGCTCCGAGCAGCGGACGAGCACCGTGCCCACGCCGTTGGCCGTCATGAAATCGGTCATGCTGGTGTCCGCGATCAGCTTGCCCCGGCCGATGACGACGAGGTGGTCGGCGGTCTGCGCCATCTCGCTCATCAGGTGGCTGGAGACCAGGACCGCTCGGCCCTCGTGGGCCAGGGAACGCATGAAGCCCCGGATCCACCGGATGCCCTCTGGGTCGAGGCCGTTCACCGGCTCGTCGAAGATCAGCACCTGGGGGTCGCCGAGCAGGGCCGCCGCGATCCCGAGGCGCTGTCGCATGCCGAGCGAGAATCCTCCGGCGTGCTTGCCTGCCACGCTCGTCAGGCCGGTCCGTTCGAGCACCGTGCCGACCCTGCGGGCAGGCAGGCCGTTGCTCGCCGCCAGCGCCAGCAGGTGGCTGTGCGCGGTCCGGCTGCCGTGGACTGCGCCGGCGTCGAGCAGCGCACCCACGTGGGTCAGGGGCACGGGCAGGTCGCGGTAGTGGCGGCCGCTGATGGTGACCGAACCGTGCGTCGGCGAGGCCAGGCCCATGATGATCTTCATGGTCGTCGACTTGCCGGCGCCGTTCGGGCCGAGGAACCCCGTCACCTGGCCGGGCTCGACGGTGAACGACAGGTCGTCCACCGCGGTGTCCGGTCCGTACCGCTTGGTCAGTCCTCGTACGTCGATTCTGTTCATGAGGCAGACCCTGCCGGGGCGTGCTGGCCGCGTTCTGGGGACCTCTGTGAGGTTCCGGTGAGTCCCGCCCGCGTCGTGCGCCGTCACCCTGGCGTCGTCGGCAGGGCGCCGTCCGCCGGGCGGACCGACTCACAGGAAACCCCGAGAACCCGGTCTACCGACCGTCGGCGGCGTCCTGTGCCGGGTAGGTCACGTTCGTCTCCGAGTCCACCGACGGTGTGGCGCCCCACCGACCGAGCTCGTGGCGTCGTGGCGAGGCACCGACGATCAGGTGCCAGACCGTCCAGCCTCGTGCGGCGAAGGTGTTGGCGATGAGCAGCCGGTGGCAGCGCCAGGGCATCGGCTCGCCGCAGAGGACCGCGACCCGCTGGTCCTGCGCCAGCTTCGTCAGGCGTTCGACGCCCTGCCGGTACTGGGCGTCGAGGGTGTAGTCGGCGTAGTTCTTGAAGCTCGCGTTCTCCCAGCCGGCGTTGATGTCCGGGTCCACCTGCTGCTTGCGGCGCCGACCGCCCAGCTCGGGCAGGTGGAGGTAGCCGATGTCGGCACGCGCCAGCCACTGCGGCATCTGGTCCTGGTCGAAGTGTGGGGTGCGCCGCGAGCCGGGCAGCGCCCGGACGTCGGCGATCAGCTCGATCCCGTGCTCGTCGAGCGGCCGCAGGAACTCCGGCTCCGGGCACGTCCAGTGGCCGATCGTCCACAGCTCGGCGGATCTCGACGTCTCCGACGTCTCCGACGTGGTCAACGGCATCCCCCTCCGGTCCGGCGAGTCGCGTGCGGGCACGGACCTGCCTCCACCATGGCCTACCTCCACCATCGCATGCCGAGACCATGGCATGCCGAACGGGCCTCCATCCTTCGATGCAGGTCCGGAGGTTCGGTCCTTCGCCCGGCGCGGGCGGAAGGTGCCGACTCCTAGCGTCGTCTCACGTCAGCACCGCTACGACGGAACGAGACGACATGAGTGTCATCGCCCCAGCCGAAGCCCCGGGACGAGGTCTGCGCGCCCTCATCGAGCGCCGCCCCGTCACCGTGTTCTTCGTGCTCGCGAACCTGGCGAGCTGGATCGCCTGGACCCCGTACATCCTCTCGCAGCACGGTCTGGGCGTGCTCGACATCTCCTTCCCTGGCGGAGGCCTTGGCTCGCAGCTGCTGGGCGTGCTCCCGGGCGCCTACCTCGGCCCCATCGCGTCCGCGTTCCTGGTGACGGCGGTCGCCGACGGCCGCGCCGGGCTGCGCGAGTGGGCCGGACGGCTCTGGCGCTGGCGCGTCTCGTGGCGCTGGTACGCCGGGATCCTGCTCGGCGTCCCGGCGGTGTTCGTGGTCTCGACGGTGTTCGTCGGCGGTGAGGCGCAGGTGCCGCCCGTGCTGGTCCTGGCCGCCTACGTGCCTGGCCTGCTGCTCCAGATGATCACCACCGGCCTGGCCGAGGAGCCGGGCTGGCGTGACTTCGCCCTCCCGCGCCTGCAGCGCAAGGTCGGCCCCCTGGGGACGGCCGCGATCGTGGGCCCGCTCTGGGGGGTGTGGCACCTGCCGCTGTTCCTCACGGAGTGGGGCGGCTACCCGGATGCCGCCTGGTACCGCCCGATCGAGTTCGTGGTCGTCTGCGTCATGTTCAACATCGTCATGATGTGGGTCTTCAACCGGACCGGTCAGAGCCTCCCGATGGCGATGCTGTTCCACGTCAGCATCAACAACTTCGCCTCGGTGGTCTGGAGCAGCGTCTTCCCGGGCCTGCACGGGGACTACATCCAGCACGCGCTGCTGCTCGGTTCCTCGGTCGTGGCGGGCGCGCTCCTCGTGGCCACCCGGGGCCGGCTCGGTTACCACCCGGACGACACCGTGCCTGGCGTCGGCCGTTCGACCGCCGGTCAGGCTCTGGTCGCACACCGGTGAGGCGTCCGGGAGGTGCGGGGTCGGCAGGCACCCTGCGTATGGTGCGGACGGACGAGACGTTCCCGCGGGACTGGACGCGATGAGGGAGTTCGCCATGACGTTCGAGGGCCGACAGCACGAGCTGACGGAGCAGTGGACCGGTCACGAGGGGCGCCTTCCGGACCTCGCGGTGGCGGTCGGCTGCTGGGTGGCTGCTTCGGCCATGCTGATCGGCGTCGGGCACGCGGCGTCGGCCGATCCCGGCGGCGACATCGTCACCCCCCACCCGGGACAGCCGGCCTGGTGGTGGGCGCTGGTGGTCCTGTCGCTCCAGGCGGGCGCGCTCCTCGGGCGCCGACGCTTCCCCCGCGCGACCCTGGTCGCCGTCGCGGCGGCAGTCCCTGTCCTGGCCGTCCTCGGAGCGCAGAACGCCACGAGCTTCGGCGTGCTGGCAGTCCTGATCATGGCGTACTCGGCCACGGTGCGCTCGGGGGTCCGCCAGGCGGCGCCTGCCCTGGTGGCGGCCGTCGCGCTCGTCGGTCTGGGCAGCTCCGTGAGCAATGCCGTCACCGGAACGGCGCTCGGCCTGGCCTGGAGCACCGGCCTGCTCCAGGCGGTCGTGGTGGTCGGGCTGCCCGCCGCCGTGGCACTGTTCGTGACGGCCCGCCAGGACGCGCGGGCGGCCCAGGCCGACCGGCTCGCCGCGCTGGGGCGCGAGCACGAGGCGCTGGTCCAGGTGGCGGTCTCGCGGGAGCGGATGGCGATGGCGCGTGAGCTGCACGACATCGCTGCTCACCATCTGACCGGTATCGCGGTGATGACCGGCGCCATGGAGCGGCAGATCGACGTCGCTCCGGCCGACGCCAAGGTCGCCGTCCGCCACGTCCGCTCGCAGAGCACGGAGATGCTGCGCGAGATGCGCGCCCTGGTAGGCCTCCTGCGCGACCCCGGAGCGGGGCCGGACGTGGCGCCGGAAGCCCGCGTCGAGTCGCTCGCGGGCATCCCCGCGCTCGTCGAGGCGGCCGCCGTGGCGAACAGGGACGTCACGCTCTCGCTCCGTGGAGCACGCGAAGGGAGCCCGCTGGGGGACGGCGTCGGACCGCTGGCGCAGCTCGCGGCCTACCGCACCGTGCAGGAGTGCCTGTCCAATGCCGCGCGGCACGCTTCTGGCGCTCCCTGCGAGGTGGACCTCGACCTGCGTGACCCCGCGCTGGTGGTCCTCACGGTCCGGAACGACGCACCCCGTGCGGCCGTGTCGTCACAGGGCCGGAGCGGGTTCGGCCTGGTCGGCATGCGGGAACGGGCAGAGCTGACCGACGCACGCCTGCGGTACGGCCCCACCGACGACGGCGGCTGGCTCGTGTCCTTGACGATCCCGGCCGAACCGGCCACGGTAACGAGCGATGCCCGACCGGGCGCCGACCCTGAGGAGACCCCCGAATGATCAAGGTAGTCGTCGCGGACGACCAGCCGCTCGTCCGTGCCGGGCTGACGGCGATGCTGGACGTCGAGCCGGACATCGAGGTGATCGCGACCGCGCAGGACGGCACGGAGGCGGTCGAGGCAGCCCGCCGGCTGCGTCCCGACGTGGTCTGCATGGACATCCGGATGCCGGGCCAGGACGGGATCTCGGCCACCCGGCAGCTGTGCGGACCCGGTGTCACCGACCCGGTCCCCGTGCTCGTCCTGACCACGTTCGACATCGACGACTACGTCTTCGGTGCCCTGGAGGCGGGCGCGTCCGGGTTCCTCCTCAAGGACGCGGAGCCCGAGGTGCTCGTCGCGGCGGTCCGGTCGGTGGCCGCGGGCTACGGGACGCTCGACAACTCGATCACCAAGCGGGTGCTGCGCGAGGTCGTCACCCGGCGTCGGACCCAGCCGGTCACCGCGGCGCGCGCGGCCGACCTGCTCACCGCCCGCGAGCTCGACATCCTGCTGCGCCTCGCCGAAGGGATGTCCAACGAGGAGATCGCGGGTGCGCTGTTCCTTGAGGTGTCAACGGTGAAGTCCCACCTCGCACGGATGATGCCCAAGCTGGGGGTCCGGTCCCGGCTGCAGGCGGCGGTCTGGGCCTACCAGAACGGTGTGGCCCAGACCGGCGCGGGGAGCTGACGGCGGCGACGTCAGACGGGGGTGCCGCTGGGCAGGGCCGCGTACTCCTCGATGCGGGCGATGAGCCCGTCGTCGCCGTCGTCGAAGCGGAAGTACACGGCAGCGTCCACCCGGAAGTGCTGGCCGTCCTTCGTGGTGACGTGGACGACGTGCTGCTGGAGCACCTCGCCGGGCCGGGCGAGCTGCCGCGTGATGTCGTAGCGCATCGACTCGATGGCGCCGATCTGGCTCTCCATCCCGGCGATGTTCTCGTCGATCGTCGAGTCGCCCTTCCCGTCGTTGTGCCAGACGGTGGCCGTCGCCGAGCACATCGCCCGCGCACCCGCCCAGTCCGCCTGCTCCAGGTGGCGGAGGTAGGCGGTCGCCTTGTCCGTGAGGTCCTGGCTGAGGTCCTGGCTGAGGTCCTGGCTCATGCTGTGGCTTCCTTCTGCTGGTGGTGTACGAGGGCCCGTTCCCCGGCCTCGACCCGCAGAGGCAGGTGGTTGGCCGTGGGTGCGAGCGGGCAGGTGAAGACGGTCGGGGCCAGGTGGTGGTGGGAGAGGGTCGCCCGGTTGAAGTCGACAGTCAGCGGGCTGCCGGGGTCCGTCTCGGTCCCGTTGGTCCGGTCGGTGAAGATGACCAGCCGGTGTCCCGGCATCTCCTCGAGCACCGTCAGGACGTACTCGGTGCCCTCGATGGTGACCGCGAGGTCGACGGGCGAGCTCATGGCCTCGGTGCTGCGCGGAGTGGTCAGGCGGCCCACCTCGGTGCGGCGGCCCTCTGGTGCCGCCCGGTACTCGCCCTCGAAGACCCAGGCAGGGTCGTACGGGAAGGTCTCGATGCCGGTGAGGCCGGACCGCTCGACGGCGCCGGGGTCCATGACGACCAGCCCGTAGGCCCCGTCCGAGCCCCCGGCGAAGCCCACGAGGTCCCCGGGAAGCTCCAGGGCGCTGCCGGACGGCACCGTGACCGTCCCGTCCACCGTCTCGCGATCGACCCGCACCCCCTCACCGGCGGAGGCCGTCACAGTCAGGGCGCCTGCCTCGGTGGTGCGCCACCGCCCCGGGACACCGGGAATCGTGCGGGGCGCGAGCCCGGCGACCGTACTCTTGGCGACGACCGTCGCCTTGCCGTTCGGGCCGGCCACCTCCTCCCATCTCGTCGTGCGCCACGCGTGGTGCTCAGCGGGCACCTCGGCGGCCAGGAGGGCCGTCTGCTGGGGTGGAACTCTGTCTGCGGTCATGGCGCGACCCTACGAGCGGCATGCGCGAGAGGCGTAGGGTCTTGCTGACAACGCAAGACGACGGTGCGAGGGTTGCCGGGCAGGCAACCGTCGGTCGTGTGCTGCTGGTGCTGGCGGGCGCGCGGCCGCTCTGAGACCCTGACCCGATGCCGGCCGCCGGGGCCGCGCGGAACGGAGCCGGCGTGACATCGGAGTTCCTCACATCGGAGTTCCTCACAGTCCCGTCCGGGTTCGCGGCCCGGACCGTCCAGCGGGAGCAGGCGGCCGGGCTGGAGTGGGTCGGCCGGCTTCCGGACCTGGTCCGGCGGCTCCTGCACGAGTGGCAGCTCACCCTCGCCGGTCCGCCCGTCGCCGGGAACGTGGGCCTGGTGTGGGAAGCGCGGCGCCGGGACGGTGCACCCTGCATGCTGAAGGTGGGCTGGCTGGACGCGGAGACCAGGAACGAGGCCGAGGCGCTACGCCGGTGGGACGGCCAGGGCGCTGCGCGGCTCATCGAGTCGTACCCCGACGCGGGGGCCCTGCTGCTGGAGCGGCTCGACGCGGGGACGAGCCTGACGGCTGCGCCGATCGGCACGGCCGTCGACGTCGCCGCCGAGCTGCTGGACCTCCTGCACGTCCCGGAGTGGTCGGGGTTCGACGACGCGCTGGAGCTGGAGTCGAGGGTGCACGCGCCGAGCGCCGCCTGTCAGGAACACCTCCGCGAGCTCCGGCCCGCCGTCGAACAGGCCTTCCGGAACGCTCCGCACGTGCTGCTCCACGGCGACTTCCACTACGAGAACGTGCTCCGCTCGGGCCCCGCGTGGCGAGCGATCGACCCCAAGCCGTCGCACGGCCCGGGCGAGTGGGACCTCGTGCCGCTCCTGCGGAACCGCTTCACGGAGTACCCGGTCGGGTCTGGTCTGCTGCCGGGCATCCGGGACCGCCTCGACACCCTGGTCGCGGCCACCGGATCGGACCGCGGCCGGGCGTACCTGTTCGCGCGCTACCGGGCGGTCCGGGACGCGGACTACGCCAGGCGGACCGGTGACGCCGGGTTCGAGGAGGTGGCCTTCGCGATCGCGGAGGCCACGTCTCCTCCGTAGTCACGCCGAGCGGGTCCCGACGACCTGCGCCAGCAGGGAGACCGCCTCCGCCGACGAGGTACCGGGCGGCGTCGTGTGCGTGACGAGCGTCTGGTCCGGGTGGTCGATCGACCGCAGGGTCTGCTGCGTGACGGTGAGGGCGCCGACCAAGGGGTGGTGCAGCGTGTAGTCGGCGGTGGCGCAGGCCCGGACCCTGTGGTCGCCCCACAGCGTGGCGAAGTCCGGGCTGGCCATCGAGAGGGTGCCGATCAGCGTCGCCAGCTCGGGGTCTTCGGGGTGCCTGCCCACGGTGAGGCGCAGGTTGCCCACCACGGCCCGGCTCTTCGCTCGCCAGTCGGCGTAGAGCTCGCGCGTGTCGGCGTCCAGGAACACCAGGGACGCCATGTTCGGACGGGTTCCCGGCGTCGTCGGTGCACCGGGCTCCAGGTGACCGGCGAGCAGGGCGTGCCCGAGCGGGTTCCAGGCCAGGACGTCGCTGCGGCGCCCCATCACGAGCGCCGGCACGCCGGTGAGCGCGCCGAGGAGCGCCGCGAGGGCCGGGTCGGCCTTCTCCGGCGCGCTCCGCTTCGTCGCCCGCTGCGTGCCACGGCCGGTCGCGAGCCGCCGGAGGTGAGCGCGTTCGGCGTCGTCGAGCTGCAGGGCGGTGGCCAAGGCGTCGAGCACCTCCGGCGACGCGTTGCGGGACTGGCCCTGCTCGAGCCGCGTGTAGTACGAGGAGCTGACCCCCGCGAGCAGCGAGAGCTCCTCGCGCCGCAGCCCGGCGACCCGACGGCGGTCCCCGTAGCGGGGCACACCGGCGTCCTCAGGGCTCAGGCGCGCGCGACTGGCGCGCAGGAAGGCGCCGAGCGTGTCGGTGGGGGCGTCAGCGGGCATGGTGCCAGTCTCCCGCACGCGCACGCACGGTGCCTGACCCTCCCAGGGGTAGGCACGGGCGGGTCTGGTGGACCGGCCACGATCCCGGCGACTGTTGGTCCGGGCCGCGACAGGGCGTCTGTGGCCACCGAACGGAGAACCTGATGACACAGAGCACGATGACCGAGGTCACCCCGACGAGCGACCACCTCGTCGTCGGTGAGGTCACGGTGAGCCGGGTCGTGGAGAGCGTCGGCAGCATCGGCATGACCCCGGACCAGTTCTTCCCTGGCACGGACCCGTCGGCGTGGAACGGGCACGAGGGTGAGCTGCGCCCGTTCTTCCTGGAGGCCGACGGCGCGACGACGATGGAGAGCACCTCCCGCGTGGCGATGCAGACCTGGATCATCCGGAGCGGGGGCAGGACGATCCTCCTGGACGCCGTCGTCGGCAACGACAAGGACCGGCCCGACGTGCCCAGCTGGTCGCACCTGCAGACCGCCTACCTCGACGACCTGGCAGCGGCCGGGGTCACGCCGGAGAGCGTCGACGTCGTCGTCAACACGCACCTGCACGCCGACCACGTGGGGTGGAACACCCGGCTCACCGACGGCTCCTGGGTGCCGACCTTTCCGAACGCCGAGTACCTGCTGCCGGCCGAGGACCTGGCGTTCTGGGACCCGGAGAACGACAACGAGACCGTGATGGGGCCCGGTGCGCACGGGGTCTGGGCCGACAGCATCGCACCGGTGCTCGCCGCCGGTCAGGTCACCGCGTGGAGCGGTAGCCACCGGATCGACGACGCCCTGACGCTGGAGGCCGCGCCGGGCCACACACCGGGCGCGTCGATCCTCCGGCTGGTGTCAGGGGGCGACGAGGTGCTCTTCGTCGGGGACACCCTGCACAGTCCGGCCCAGGTCATGGACATGCACACGAGCAGCTGCTTCGACGAGGACCCCGCGCAGGCCCATCGCACACGTGCCCGCCTGTTCACCGAGGCGGCCGAGCGGGACCTGCTCCTGCTGCCTGCCCACTTCGGGGGGCACGGCGGGTTCCGGGTGGCGAAGGACGGGGACGGCTTCCGGATCGTCGGCTGGGCAGGGCTCACGGCGGTCTGACCAGCCGGCCCACCCGTCCGACCGTGTCGCACGGGTGGGCCTGGTCGTCAGGAAGCGACGGTGCGCTTCGCCGACGCGAGGCGCGTCGCCTCGGCGAACTCCTCGCGGATCGCCTCGGACGGCGCCGGGGTGAGCAGGCTGACGACGATCGCGACGAGCCCGCCCAGCACGAAGCCCGGAACGAGCTCGTAGAGCGTGTCGGCCAGCGGGGAGCGGCCCCAGGCGAACGCGACGACGGCGCCGACGACCATGCCGGACAGTGCGCCCCAGCGGGTGAGCCGGGACCAGTACAGGCTCAGGATCACGATGGGGCCGAACGCCGCACCGAACCCGGCCCAGGCAAACCCGACCAGGTCCAGGATGCTGTCGGTCCGGCCGAACGCGATGACCGCGGCGACCACGGCGACCAGCAGCACGCCGGCGCGGCCCAGCATCACCTGGGTGCGGGTGGACATCTCCTTGCCTGTGATCTTGACGAGGTCCTCGACCAGGGCCGAGGAGGAGACGATGAGCTGGGACGAGATCGTCGACATGATCGCCGCGAGGACCGCGGCCAGGACCAGGCCCGCGAGCAGCGGGTGGAACAAGATCTGCGACAGGTACAGGAACACCGTCTCCGGGTTCTCCAGCGTCTCACCCTGGGCATTGACGTAGGCGACGCCGATCAGGCCCGTGACGACCGCGCCGAGAGCGGTGACGATCATCCAGCTGATGCCGATGCGGCGTCCGGCGACGGCGTCCTGCGGGGAGCGCAGCGCCATGAAGCGCACGATGATGTGCGGCTGGCCGAAGTAGCCAAGGCCCCACGCGGCGGCGGAGATGATGGTGGTGGCGGACGCGCCGGCCACGAACGACAGGTGGTTGGCCGCGCCGCTGGACTCCGCGGCGAGGAGGCCCTCGCGGATCGGCTCCCAGCCGCCGAGGTCGAAGAACGCGACGACGGGCACGGCGACGAGGGCGAGCAGCATCAGGATGCCCTGCGCGACGTCGGTCCAGGTGGCGCCGAGGAACCCGCCGAAGAGCGTGTAGGCGAGCGTCACCCCGCCGACGACCCAGATGCCGGTCGTGTAGTCGAACCCGAACGAGCTCTCGAAGAACGTGCCGCCGGCCACCATGCCGGAGGAGACGTAGAACGTGAAGAACACGAGGATGATGACGCCCGACGAGGCGCGCAGCAGGCGCGACGTGTCGCGCAGCCGGTTCTCGAAGAAGCTCGGGATGGTGATCGAGTTCTTCGCCGTCTCCGTGTAGGCGCGCAGGCGCGGCGCCACGAACTTCCAGTTGAGCCAGGCGCCGATCGTCAGGCCGATGGCGATCCAGGACTCGACGAGCCCGCTCACGTAGATGGCGCCCGGAAGGCCCATCAGCAGCCAGCCGGACATGTCCGACGCGCCGGCGCTCAGCGCGGCTACGCCCGGGCTGAGCCGTCGGCCGCCGAGCATGTAGTCGTCGAGATTGTCGTTCGTCCGGCGGAACGCCGCGTAGCCGATACCCAGCATCAGTGCGAGGTACGCGACGATCGCGATCGTCTTCCAGGCCTCGGGGGTCATGGAGTCGCTCCAGTATTCGTTGCGGAAAAAACTTACGTGCGCTTGGCCTTGAGCCGGGAAGTCTCGCACGAAGTGTTACCCGAGACTCGAATCGCCCGCCGAAACGAATCCGGATCGTTAGTTTGCGGCGGTGCTCCCTACTCCAGCACCGCACCCTTCGACGCGGACTGGACCAGCTTCGAGTACTTGGCGAGCACGCCCCGTGTGTACGAGTGGGGGATCGGCGCCCAGCCTGCCGCACGGGCGGCCAGCTCGGCAGGCTCCACCAGGAGGTCGAGCGTCTTGGACGCAACGTCGAGGCGGATGCGGTCGCCGTCGCGCACGAACGCGACGGGTCCGGCGTCGACGGCCTCCGGCGCGATGTGCCCCACGCACAGGCCGGTGGTCCCGCCGGAGAACCGGCCGTCCGTGATGAGCAGGACGTCCTTGCCGAGCCCCGCGCCCTTGATGGCGCCGGTGATGGCGAGCATCTCGCGCATCCCCGGTCCGCCCTTGGGACCCTCGTAGCGGATGACGACGACGTCGCCCGCCTGGATCGTCCCGTCCTCCAGGGCGTCGAGTGCGCTGCGCTCGCGCTCGAACACCCGCGCGGTGCCCTCGAACACGTCGGAGTCGAAGCCCGCCGACTTCACGACGGCGCCCTCTGGGGCGAGCGACCCGTTCAGGATCGTGATGCCACCGGTCTTGTGGATCGGGTCGTCCATGGCCCGCAGGATCTTGCCGTCCGGGTCGGGCGGGGCGATGTCGGCCAGGTTCTCGGCCATGGTGCGGCCGGTGACCGTCATCACGTCGCCGTGCAGCAGCCCGGCGTCCAGCAGGGCCTTCATCACCACCGGCACGCCACCGATCCGGTCGACGTCGTTCATGACGTACTGCCCGAAGGGCTTGAGGTCGCCCAGGTGCGGCACGCGGTCGGCGACGCGGGAGAAGTCGTCGAGCGTCAGGTCGACCTCGGCCTCGTACGCGATGGCGAGCAGGTGCAGCACCGCGTTCGTGGACCCGCCGAACGCCATGACCACGGCGATCGCGTTCTCGAACGCCTCCTTCGTCAGGATGTCGCGCGCGGTGATGCCCTTGCGCAGCAGGTTCACCACCGCCTCGCCCGAGCGGTGCGCCCACACGTCGCGCCGGCGGTCGGCCGACGGCGGGGCCGCCGACCCGGGCAGCGACATGCCGAGCGCCTCGGCCGCCGACGCCATCGTGTTGGCCGTGTACATGCCGCCGCACGCGCCCTCGCCCGGGCAGATCGCCCGCTCGATCCGGTCCACGTCGCCCTGGCTCATGAGCCCGCGCGAGCACGCCCCGACGGCCTCGAAGGCGTCGATGATGGTCACCTGCTTCTCCGTGCCGTCCTCGAGCTTGACCCAGCCCGGCATGATCGAGCCGGCGTAGAGGAACACGCTGGAGAGGTCCAGGCGCGCGGCCGCCATCAGCATGCCGGGCAGCGACTTGTCGCACCCGGCCAGCAGCACCGAACCGTCCAGGCGCTCGGCCTGCATGACGGTCTCCACCGAGTCGGCGATGACGTCGCGGGACACGAGCGAGAAGTGCATGCCCTCGTGGCCCATCGAGATGCCGTCGGACACCGAGATGGTGCCGAACTCCAGCGGATAGCCGCCAGCGGCGTGCACACCCGCCTTGGTGGCCCCCGCCAGCCGGTCGAGCGAGAGGTTGCAGGGCGTGATCTCGTTCCACGAGCTCGCGACGCCGATCTGCGGCTTCGCGAAGTCCTCGTCGCCCAGCCCCACGGCGCGGAGCATCCCGCGCGACGCGGTTGCCTCCAGGCCGTCGGTCACCGTGCGGGAGCGGGGCTTGATGTCGACCGGGTTCTCGGGGTTGAGCATGGGACCCATCCTGCATCCTGCTCGGCCCGCGTGTCTCGTGCCGGGGCCGGGCCGGTCGGTACCCCGCCGAGTGCAGACTTGATGGCGCCATGATCCAGCGAGTGCAGAGTTCGTTGCGGATACCGGGTCTCCATCCGCGACGAAGTCTGCACTCACCGATCACGGGGGCGACTGAGTCTGCACTCGGGACGGGGCGGTGTCGGCGGCGGTCGTCGTGATATACATCTGATGTTTCCGCTCGAACATCGCCGGAGGGGAGCATCGGTGCTGCACGATGTCGTGGACGCACATCATCATCTGTGGGTGCGCTCGCGCGCCCCTCAGGACTGGATCGACCCCGTGACCATGGCCGCCATCGACGCGGACTTCACGCCCGCCGACCTGCCCGCCGCCGCGCACGGGGTGACAGCGACGGTCGTGGTCCAGTCCGCGAACCTGTGGTCCGAGGGCCGCGAGCTCCTCGAGATCGCCGCGTCCGACGCCGGGCGGGCCGCCAGGATCGGCGGCGTGGTCGCCTGGGCGGACCTTCTCGATCCCGACGTGGGCGACCGCGTCGCCGCACTACGGGCCGGGCCCGGCGGCGGAGCGCTGGCCGGGATCCGCACGCAGGTGCAGGCCGAGGCCGATCCGGCGTACCTGGACCGGGCCGACGTGCGCCACGGCATCGCCGCCGCCTGCGGCGCTGCGGGCGCGGACGGCCTCGTGTTCGACCTGCTGGTGCGCGCCGACCAGCTCCCGGCAGGTGCGCGGCTCGCCGCGGCGCTGCCCGAGGTGTCCTTCGTGCTCGACCACCTGGGCAAGCCGCGCCTCGACACCAGCGCCGGCACCGGCGCTGGCACCGCGCCGCCCCTGGCCGCCTGGAAGCAGGGCCTGACCGAGCTCGCCGCCCGGCCGAACGTGACGGCCAAGCTGTCCGGCCTGGTCACCGAGGCGCGCTGGGACGGCTGGCGGGCGGACGACCTGCGGCCCGCCGTCGACCATGCGCTCGAGGTCTTCGGACCGGAGCGGCTCATGTTCGGCTCCGACTGGCCCGTGTGCCTGCTCGCGAGCGACTACGGCGGGTGGATGGCCACGCTCGGCGACCTGCTCGGCGGGCTGAGCCCGGACGAGTCCGCCGCCGTGTGGTCAGGGACCGCACAGCGTGTGTACCACCTGGAGCGCGCGCACAACCCCGAGGAGAGCCACACATGACATCCGAGACCACAACATCCGAGACCGCGGCCGCACCGGCGGCCGAGCTCACCGGCGTCCGCGCCGTCGTCACCGGCGGCGCGTCGGGGATCGGGGCGGCGATCGTGCGCGCCATGCTCGCCCGCGGCGCCCAGGTGACGTCCATCGACCGCGTGACCGACGGCGTCCCCGCGGATGCAGGGGCCCAGGTCGCCGATGTGACCGACGACGCGGCCGTGCGCGCAGCCGTCGAGGCCGCCGCGCAGGCGATGGGCGGCATCGACGTCGTCGTCAACAACGCGGGGATCGGCGCACAGGGCACCGTCGCGGACAACGACGACGCCGAGTGGCTGCGGGTCCTGGACGTGAACGTGCTCGGGATCGTCCGCGTGACCCGCGCCGCGCTGCCGTACCTGCGCGAGTCGCCGCACGCCGCCGTCGTGAACACGTGCTCGATCGCCGCCTGGACCGGCCTGCCGAACCGGGCCCTGTACTCGGCGTCCAAGGGGGCGGTGCAGGCCCTCACGCTGGCCATGGCGACCGACCACGTGCAAGAAGGTATCCGCGTCAACTGCGTGAACCCTGGCACTGCCGACACCCCGTGGGTGACCCGGCTGCTCGACACGGCCGACGACCCCGCCGCCGAGCGAGCGGCGCTGGAGGCGCGCCAGCCCTCGGGCCGGCTCGTCGGCGCCGACGAGGTGGCGCACGCGGTCTGCTACCTCGCGAGCCCCTTCGCCGCGGCGACCACCGGCGCGATGCTCGCCGTGGACGGCGGTTCGCACGCGCTGCGCACCCGTGCGCCCGAGCAGGGCTGAGGCCGGTCACGGAGGGAGGCCAACGATGGAGACGACGGCGGTACGCACCACCGGGGTCCGGCTCACCGCGCTCGGCCTCGGCGCCGCGCCGGCGGGCAACCTGTACCGGGCGACCACGGACGAGGAGGCGCACGCGACGTTCGAGGCGGCCTGGGCCGCAGGCGTCCGGTACTTCGACACCGCGCCGCACTACGGCCTCGGGCTCTCCGAACGCCGGCTCGGCGCGTTCCTGCGCACCCGGCCGCGCGACGAGGTGGTGGTGTCCACGAAGGTCGGACGACTGCTCGTCCCGTCGCCGGAGACCGCGCACCTGCCCGACCCGGACCTGTTCCAGGTGCCGGCCGACCTGCGCCGGGTCTGGGACTTCTCCCGCGACGGCGTGCTGCGGTCGCTCGAGTCCAGCCTGGAGCGCACCGGCCTGGACCGGGTCGACGTGGTCTACCTGCACGACCCCGACGGCCACTGGGAACAGGCGGCGCACGAGGCGCTGCCCGCGCTCACGGAGCTGCGGGACCAGGGCGTGGTCGGCGCGGTCGGCGCCGGGATGAACCAGTCGGCCATGCTCACCCGGTTCGTGCGCGAGACCGACGTCGACGTCGTCATGTGTGCCGGGCGGTTCACGCTCCTTGAGCAGCCGGCGCTCGCCGACCTGCTCCCCGCGGCGGCGGAGCGGGGGGTCGCCGTCGTCGCAGCGGCCGCCTACAACTCCGGCATCCTCGCGCACGACGCCCCGCCGTCGGACGCCACCTACGACTACGCGCCCGCCGACGCCGAGCTGCTCGACCGCGCCCGCCGGATCGCCGCCGTCTGCGCCGACCACGGCGTCACGCTCCCGCAGGCGGCGCTCGCCTACGTGCGAACCCACCCGGCGGTCGCGAGCACCGTCGTGGGGCTCGGCACTCCGGAGCAGGCCCGGCAGGCCGGGGAGCGCGCCGCGGCACGAGTGCCGGCCGACCTGTGGCGCGCGCTGGCCCACGCCGGCCTGCTCGCCGAGGCGGCGGTGCCGCCACCCGTGAACCAGCACCACTCATGAGCCAGCACCATCCCGTGAACCAGCACTACCCCGTGAACCAGCACTACCCCGTGAACCAGCACTACCCCGTGAACCAGCACCAACCCGAGAGAAGGTACTGATGCGTCTGCTCCGCCTGGGTCCTGTCGGCCAGGAGATCCCCGCTGTCGAGGACGGCGCCGCCGTCCACGACCTGCGGCCGCTCACCGCCGACATCGACGGCGCGTTCCTCGCGTCCGACGGGATCACGCGTGCCCGGACCGCCCTGGCCGCTGGAGAGCTGCCCCTGCTCGACGGCGCCGACCGGCTGCGCCGCGGGGCGCCGGTCGCGCGGCCGGCCGCGGTGATCGGTATCGGGCAGAACTACGCCGCGCACGCTGCCGAGTCGGGCGCCGAGCCGCCGTCGTCCCCGATCATCTTCTTCAAGCATCCCGGTACGGTGGCAGGGCCGGACGACGCCGTCGCGCTGCCGCCCGGCGCCGACAAGGTCGACTGGGAGGTGGAGCTCGGCGTGGTGATCGGCAGGCGGGCCTGGCGGCTGCCGTCGGCGGACGCGGCGCGGGAGCACGTCGCCGGGTACACGATCGTCGACGACCTCAGCGAGCGGGCCTGGCAGATCGAGGAGTCGGGCGGCCAGTGGTCCAAGGGCAAGTGCGCCCCCGGGTTCGCGCCCACCGGCCCGTACCTGGTGCCCGCCGACGACGTCGACCCGACCGGCCTGCGCCTGCGGTCCTGGGTGAACGGTGAGCCGCGGCAGGACTCGGTGACGGCCGACCTGATCTTCGGCGTCGACCACCTGGTGCACCACCTGTCGCAGTACATGGCGCTCGAGCCGGGCGACCTGATCTGCACGGGGACCCCGGAGGGCGTGGCGCTCTCCGGGCGGTTCCCCTACCTGCGCGACGGGGACGTCGTCGAGCTGGAGATCGAAGGGCTCGGCCGGCAGCGGCACGCGTTCGTGGCCGAGTGATCGCCGGGGTAATCATCTGACCTATTGTCACCGGACCGTGTCCCGAAGGGACGGTTCGGTGACGATCTGGCCCGGGATCTTGAGATGCATCCGATGTCTGCGGTATGAATACGACTACACGGAGGCAAAGGAGCATCACGTGTCGGACAGCCCAGCCCTACTGCGCGCCACGGGGGTCAGCAAGTCCTTCCCCGGTGTCCGCGCGCTCGACGACGTCCACCTCGACCTGCGGCACGGCGAGGTGCTGGCGCTCGTCGGCGAGAACGGGGCGGGCAAGTCGACCCTCCTGAAGCTCTTCTCGGGCATCTACCGGCCGGACGAGGGCGCCATGGAGCTCGATGGCGCACCGATGAGCCCCAGCGGCCCCCGGCAGGCGAACGAGCTCGGCATCAGCGTGATCCACCAGGAGTTCCACCTGATGCCCGACCTGACGGTCGCGCAGAACATCTTCATCGGCCGCGAGCCCCGGCGGGCCGGCCTCATCCGGGACGACGAGCTCGTCCGCCGGGCGGGCGTCCTCTTCGAACGCCTCGGGATCCCGCTGGACCCGCGGCAGCCGGTGTCGCACCTGAGCGTGGCCGGCCAGCAGATGGTCGAGATCGCGAAGGCCCTCTCGTTCGACGCCCGCGTGCTGATCATGGACGAGCCGACGGCGGCGCTCACGGAGACCGAGGTCGACACGCTGTTCCGGATCGTGCGGGACTTCGTGTCCCCGCGCACCGGAGTCATCTACGTCTCGCACCGCATGGACGAGATCAAGGAGATCTCCGACCGCATCACCGTCCTGCGGGACGGCCGCTACGTCGACACGCTGCCGACGGCGTCGACGGCCACCCGGGAGGTCATCGCGGCCATGGTGGGCCGGCAGCTGGAGACCGGCGTGCGGCCCGGCGCCGCGTCGTCCGGCAGCGCGCCCGGAGCTGACGGGCGCGAGGTGGTGCTGTCGGTCCGCGGGCTGACCACCCGGAAGCTCCTGCGGGACGTGTCCTTCGAGCTGCACCGCGGCGAGATCCTCGGCTTCGCAGGCCTCATGGGCGCCGGCCGCACGGAGGTCGCCCGGGCCGTCATCGGGGCCGACCGCTCGACCGGTGCCGTCGAGGTGCAGGGCCGGGCGGTCAGGATCCGCAACCCCGCCGACGCCGTGCGCAACGGCATCGGCTACCTCTCGGAGGACCGCAAGCGCTACGGCCTGCTCCTGGACCAGGACGTGGTGCGCAACGTGATGCTGTCCGCGCTGCCCGGGATGACCAGGGCGGGTTTCGTCCGCGACGCCGACGGGCGCCGGGTCGCCGCCGAGATGGTGGACCGGTTGGCGATCCGGACGCCGTCGGTCACCCAGACGGCCAAGAACCTCTCTGGCGGCAACCAGCAGAAGGTGGTCCTCGCCAAGTGGCTCGTGCGCGACTGCGACGTGCTGATCGTCGACGAGCCGACGCGCGGGATCGACGTCGGCGCGAAGGACGAGATCTACGGTCTGCTCACGAGCCTGGCCGCGCAGGGAAAGTCCATCATCGTGATCTCGTCCGAGCTGCCGGAGGTGCTGCGGCTGGCCGACCGGGTCGTGGTCATGTGCGAGGGCCGCGTCACCGGCACCCTCGTGGGCGCTGACGCCACCCAGCACGACATCATGGAGCTCGCGACGCGGTTCGGTACCGACCGCTCGCTCGTCACGACCGGAGACTCAGCATGACGACGCCGTCGACGACGACCGCACGGACCGAGCGAGCCGCCACGCGGTTCGGCAACAGACAACAGCTCCAGCAGATCCTCGCGTTCGCGGGGCTCGTGGTCATCTTCGCCTTCTTCTCGTTCGCCAGCCCGTACTTCCTGGACTGGGCCAACGTGAAGGGCATCCTGCTGGCCACCGCCGTCACCGGGATCATGGCGCTGGGCGCGACGTTCGTCATCGCGACGGGCGGCATCGACCTGTCGGTGGGCACCGGCATGACCCTGTGCTCGGTGATGACCGGTGTGTTCCTGGCGAACCTCGGCCTCCCGCTCGTCGTCGGCGTGCTGGGCGGCCTCGCGATCGGCGCCCTGATCGGCCTGCTGAACGGCCTGAACGTCTCGTACCTGCGGTTGCCGCCGTTCATCGCGACGCTGGCGATGATGATGGTGGCGCAGGGCCTCTCGCTCGTCATCTCCGGGACCAAGCCCATCTACTTCAGCGATGTGGGCGGGTTCGACCAGCTCGCCGCCGGTGAGCTGGTCCCGGGGCTGCCGAACGCCGTGCTGATCTTCTTCGCCGCCGCAGCGATCGCCGGCGTCACGCTGAGCAAGACGCTCACCGGCCGTTACGCGCTCTCCATCGGCTCCAACGAGGAGGCGACGGCGATCTCCGGCGTCGACGTGCGGCGGTGGAAGGTGGTCATCTACACGGTCGCCGGGCTGTTCACTGGCCTGGCCGGCGTCGTCATGGCCTCCCGGCTCAACTCCGCGCAGCCGGGCCTCGGGCTCGGATACGAGCTGGAGGCGATCGCCGCCGTCGTCATCGGCGGCACCTCGCTGCGGGGCGGCAAGGCGACGATCCTCGGCACCGTGATCGGCGCGCTGATCATGGCGACGCTCACCAACGGCCTGCGGATCATGTCGATCCCGCAGGAGTGGCAGAAGGTCGCCGTCGGCATCGTGATCGTCCTGGCCGTCTACGCCGACATCCTGCGCCGGGGCAAGGAGGCCTGACCGCGCTCGACCGCACCGACTCGACCGCACCTGACCCGACCACCGAAGGAGCTGGACCGGTATGAACAGCAACTCCACCACGCGCAGACGGATCACCGCGGTCGCGGCGGCCACCACCTCCGTCGTCGTGGCGCTCGCGCTCGCCGCGTGCGGCTCGGGCGGCGCTGAACCGGGGGCCGGCGACAAGCCCTACGTCGCCCTCGTCTCCAAGGGCTTCCAGCACCAGTTCTGGCAGGCGGTCAAGCAGGGGGCCGACGACGCCGCGGCCGAGCTGGACGTCGAGGTCACGTTCGAGGGCCCCGAGACGGAGACCGAGGTCGAGAAGCAGCTCACCATGCTGCAGACGGCCCTGGACAAGAACCCGGACGCGCTCGGCTACGCCGCCCTCGACTCCGAGGCGTCCATCCCGATGATGACCGACGCCGAGTCGCGCGGGATCCCCGTCATCGCCTTCGACTCCGGCGTGGAGTCGGACGTGCCGGTGACCACCGTGTCGACCGACAACCTCGCGGCGTCGGCCGAGGCCGCCAAGCACATGGCCGAGCTGGTCGGCAGCGGCAAGATCGCGATCGTCGGGCACGACCAGACGTCCCAGACCGGGCAGCAGCGGGTCGAGGGGTTCACCCAGTACATCGAGGAGAACGCGCCTGGGATCGAGATCGTCGACACGCAGTTCGCCGGGGGCGACCACCTCAAGTCCGCCGACGCCGCGAAGGCGATCATGCAGGCCCACCCCGACCTCGAGGGCATCTACGGCACCAACGAGGGCTCCGCCATCGGCGTGGTCAAGGCGGTGCAGGAGTCCGGCAAGGCGGGCGAGCTCACGGTGATCGGCTTCGACTCGGGCAAGGCGCAGACGGACGCGATCCGCGACGGGCTCATGGCCGGGGCGATCACCCAGGACCCGATCAAGATGGGCTACGAGACCGTCAAGGCGGCGGTGGCCGCCATCAACGGCGAGGAGCTGGAGCCGGTCGTCGACTCGGGCTTCTACTGGTACGACGAGACGAACATCGACGACGAGGAGATAGCGGCAGTCCTCTACGAGTGATCCCCACGACCAATGGGGGGATCAGTCCAGGGCGCCTGGGCGGGGGAGGGAGTCCTCCACGCCCAGCAGGTGGCTCGCCATCCGGATCCGCGCCGCCTCGGGGTCGTGTGCGGCGAGCGCGCGCCAGATGGCCTCGTGCTCGTCGTGCGTGCGCTTCTCGATGCCCTCGGTGTGCAGGCCGCGCCACAGCCGCGCCCGGACGGTGCGGCCCGCGAACGACTCGATGAGCGCCTCCAGCACCGGGTTGCCGGTGTGTGCCGCGATGACGCGGTGGAACGCGATGTCGATCTCGATGAACTTGTCGTGGTCCACCGACGTGCCGTGCATGATCTCCGGGACCCGGTCCAGGATCGCGCGCGCCTCGGCCACCGCTGCTTCGGTCATCCGGGTGGCGGCCAGCCCGGCGGCCTCCGTCTCGAGCACGCGGCGCACGCTGTGGAACGCGGGCATGGCGCCGTCGTCCTGCAGGTCGAGGACCAGCGCCATGGGGGAGAGCAGGCGGCCGGGGTCGAGGCTGGTGACGTAGGTGCCGTCGCCCTGGCGGGTATGCAGGACGCCGAGGATCGACAGCGCACGCACTCCCTCCCGCAGCGAGCCGCGGGAGACCTGGAGCGTGTCGGCCAGGTCCTTCTCGACCGGCAGCCGGTCGCCAGGTCGGAGCCGTCCGTCGAGGATCATCCTGCGGATGCCGTCGACGACCTCGTCAGTGCGGGACATGCTCGGAAGTATCGCGCACAGGAGTATCTCGCACCCAGTAGGTCCCGTGCGGGAACCGGAACCGGTCGAGGGACTCCTCGTACATCCGGGTGGAGTAGCCGGGGCGGGACGGCAGCACGTAGGCCGTGCCGGCGCCCCGGTCCGCGACGAGGCACGGGTCCGTGAAGTGCTCGTGCAGGTGGTCCACGTACTCGGTCACGCGGCCGTCGAGGTCGCCGCCGATCGCCACGTAGTCGAGCACGGAGACGTGCTGCACCATCTCGCACAGGCCGACGCCGCCAGCGTGCGGGCACACCGGCACCCCGAACTTCGCCGCGAGCAGCAGCACGGCGACGATCTCGTTGATGCTCGCGAGCCGCCCGGTGTCGAGCTGGCAGTAGTCGATCGCCTCGGCCTGGAACAGCTGCTTGAACATCACGCGGTTGTGGCAGTGCTCGCCCGTGGCCACCCCGATCGGCGCGACGGCGCGGCGGATCGCCGCGTGCCCGATGATGTCGTCGGGCGACGTCGGCTCCTCGATCCACAGCGGGTCGAACCGGGCCAGCTCGCGCATCCACTCGATGGCCTGCGGCACGTCCCAGACCTGGTTGGCGTCGATCATCAGCGCGCGGTCGGGACCCAGCACCTCCCGCGCGATGGTCAGCCGACGCACGTCCTCCTCGAGGCTCGCCCCGACCTTGAGCTTGACGTGGTGGTACCCGGCGTCCACGGCCTCCTGGCACAGCCGCCGGAGCTTGTCGTCGCTGTAGCCGAGCCACCCGGCCGACGTCGTGTACACCGGATAGCCGGTCCGCTCCAGGTGGGCGATCCGCTCCTGCTTCGTGCCCTCGCGCTCCCGGAGGATCGCCAGCGCCTCGTCGCGGGTCAGGGCGTCGGAGAGGTAGCGGAGGTCGGCGACGTCGACCAGCTCCTCCGGCGTCAGGTCGACCAGCACGCGCCACAGCGGCTTGCCCGCGCGGCGCGCGACCAGGTCCCAGGCGGCGTTGAGCACCGCGGCCAGCGACAGGTGCACCACGCCCTTCTCCGGCCCGAGCCAGCGCAGCTGGCTGTCGGACGTCAGGTCCCGGTAGACGGCGCCCATGTCGGCCGCGAGCTCGTCGACGTCCCGGCCGACGAGCGCGGACGCCTGCTGGCGCGCGGCCTCCGCGACGATGTCGTTTCCCCGGCCGATCGTGAACGTCAGGCCGTACCCGCTCAGGCGTGCGCCGCCGGGGTCGTCCGGGTCGGGGGCGTCGGTCTCGAGGACGACGTAGGCCGCCGAGTAGTCGGCGTCCTTGTTCATCGCGTCGGAACCGTCGGCCGTGACCGACGTCGGGAACCGCACGTCCTCGACGCGGACACCTGTGATCGTGGCCATGCCCGCTCCTTCGCAAACATCGGATGAACTGCCAGCAATCTACGGACGAGCGGCGCGATGGTCAAGGCGGCGAGGGGTGTCTCGGGTGATTGGTTTGATCAATACGCGGGGCTCGTCACCGAAGTCACTCACGTCGCGCAGGCGTCCGCCCGCTCAGACCAGGACCTCGCCCTCGCGGGCCACGACCCGTCCGCCGGCGACCACGAGCGCCCGCCGCGGAGCGCGGACCACGGCGTCGGGCACGTTCTCCGCGTCGACGAGCACGACGTCGGCCGGCGCGCCGACCACCAGGTCGTGCACGGCCCGCCCTACGAAGCGCCCGGCGTCCGCCGAGGTGATCCGTGCCGCGGTGACCAGGTCCTCGTCGTACCGGAAGCCGGACAGCCGCGCGAGCTGCGTGGTCAGCGCCAGCAGGTCGCCCGTGCCGTAGGGGGACCACAGGTCGCGGATGCCGTCCGTGCCGAGGCCGACCGCGACCCCTGCGTCGCGCAGCGCGAGCAGCGGCAGGGGAGCGGCGCCGATCGGCGCGACCGTCGTCATCGTGATCCCGGCCTCGCCCATCGCGGCGAGCAGCTCGGCCTGGCGTGCGGCAGCGAGCTGGCCGACGGCGAAGCCGTGCGCCACGTTCACCTTTCCCTGGAGGTCCGCGCGCAAGGTCCTGTCGATGATCAGCTCGATCTGGAAGGCTCCGAGGTCGCCGCCGTCGTGCAGGTGGACGTCGATGCCGACGCCACGCCGCTCCGCGATGGCGAACAGGCCGTCGAGCTGGCCGACCGGATCGCGGTCGATGGTCGCCGGGTCGAGGCCGCCGACGTGCTCGGCCCCCGCGGCGGCAGCGGCGTCGAGCAGGTCCAGGACGCCCGGGCGACGCAGGACGCCGTCCTGTGGGAAGGCCACGATCTCGGCATGCACGGCCCCGCCCAGCGCGGCGACCGCCTCGCGCACCACCTCGATGCCGCGCAGGCCGACACCCAGGTCGACGTCGACGTGCGTGCGGACGGCGGTGGTGCCCGTGCGGACCGACTCGCGCAGCACGGCGAGCGTCACGTCGACGCCGGGGATGCCGAGCTCGGCGCGGTGCGCGCGCTCGTGCGCGATGCGGCCCTGGACGCCACCCCCGCCGCCGTAGCTCACCCACGGCTTGCCCCACCAGGACTTGTCCACGTGGGCGTGCGCGTTGACCAGCCCTGGCAGCGCGAGCAGCCCGCCCCCGTCGACGACGCCGTCGGCCGCGCAGTCGGACGTGCCGCCGGCTGCTGACGCGTTCCTGGCCGCGGGCCCGGTCGCGTTCCCGGCCGCGGGACCGGCCGGGTCGTGCGGGACGATCGCCGTGATCTGGCCGTCCGCGACGTGCAGGTCGCTGCGCTCGCCGCCCCAGGGACGTACGTCGCGCAGGACGGTGACGGTGGACGTGCCGGGGCCGGGGGCGGGGGAGCGCATGCCGAAGATGGTAGGTGGCCTGTCGCTACCCCCGGCGTCTGCGGTCGGCCTTGCCGGTCCAGTGGCCGACCCAGGTCGCGCCGAGCAGCGCAAGCACGCCGAGGAGCACCGGCGCCGCGGCCAGCGGCGCGACGGCGGCCACCGCGGAGACGAGCAGCGGCCCGCCGGTGTTGCCGAGGTCTCCGCACAGCCGCCAGCCACCGAGGAACTGCGCGCGGCCCGCCTGTGGCGCCGCGTCGGCACCGAGGGTCATCACGATTCCCGAGCCGAGCCCGTTGCCGAGCGCGATGACCGCCATCACCAGGCCGACGCCGAGTGCGGAGTCGGTCAGCGGGAGCAACAGGCAGCCGACGCCGACCGCGAGGACCACCGGTACCGCCACGACCTGCCGGCCGCGGGTGTCCAGCAGCCAGCCGCCCGGCAGGGTGAGCGCGATGTCGATGGTCGCGGCGACCGCGAACAGGAGCGAGACCACGGCGGCCGAGATGTGGACGTGATCGGCCCACAACGGCAGCAGGCCGGTGCGCACCGACCGGGAGGCGCCGATGATGATGACGGCCACACCAAGGGTGAGCAGCGTGCGCCGGTGCTCCCACAGGACCGAGTGCACCGGAAGCGGGGTGACGCTGCGCGCCACGCGGCCGAAGTCCGGCATCCGGGTCACGATCAGCGCCGAGGCGAGCGACGCGCACGCCGCGAGCACGAACACGGAGCGGACCCCGAGCAGGTGGATCAGCAGCGCTCCCAGCAGCGGACCGATCAGGACCCCGAGGCGCATCGACCCGCCCAGCAGCGCCATCCCGCGCGCGCGATGGCTGACCGGCACCGCGTCGATCAGGAACCCCTGCCGGGCCAGCAGGAACGCCGTCCAGCTCATCCCGCTGACGAAGACGCACACGCACAGCAGCCAGACCGAGGACACCAGGAAGGCGGCCAGCATCGCCACCGCGTCGACGAGCCCGGCGATCACGAGGGTGCGGCGCTCGCCGAGCCGTGCCACCAGCGCGCCCGACGGGAGGGAGTTCGCGAGCTGCCCGATGCCCAGGAGCGCGACGACGAACGCGGCAAGGGCCGTGCTCGCCCCAAGGTTTGCCGCGTGGATCACCAGGATCGGCAGGACGGCGCCATGGCCGATCGAGCTGACGACGGACGGCAGGTAGGCGACGACGGCGATGTCGCGGAAGCGGAACGCCGGATCGTCAGCTGGATCGTCAGCTGGGTCGCCCGGTCCGGTCACGCCCTCATCCTGCCAGATGGTTAGCCGCGGCAACGACCTTGCCCGGTGGCCGGGCGCTGCGGGCGTCCCGAGCTCCTTGTACAGGTACCTTGTTCTGGTAAGGTACCTGTGTGGAGACAACACAAAAGCTGGCGGCGCTGCGTCGTGGACTGCTCGAGCCCTTGGCGCTCGCTGCGATCGAGCAGAGACAGCTCTATGCGGCGGAGATCGTGACAGCGATGCGCAACGTGGGTTTCCCCGTCCAGGAAGGAACGCTCTACCCGCTCCTGAGCAAGCTCCGGCGCGACGGGCTCCTCGGGCACGAGTGGCGGGAGTCGGCATCGGGCCCGCCGCGCAAGTACTACTCGCTCACAGAGTCGGGCAGTAGCCAGCTCGCCGAGTTCAGAAGCTACTGGAGTGATCTGACCACCATGATCAACACGATTGGGCGATGACGATGGAACAAGCGACGCACATGAGGCTCAGCGGGCACGCGGACCCGTTCCCGCTCGCGCCGGCCGCGCACCAGCAGCTCCTGCGATATCTCGACGGCGCCCGCGGCACCCTCAGCGGCGATCCGGACGGCGACGAGATCCTTCGTGACCTGGAGGCGGCGATCGGCGACGAGCTGGGCAGGCTCGGCACCGTCGCCGATCGTCCGGCCAGTGCCGCGCAGATGGCGGAGGTCCTCGCCGAGGTGGGACCGGTGGCCACCTCCCGCCCCGTGCCGTCGAGCACGACTCCGGCGCGCGGGCGGTTCTGGTGCCGCATCATCGAGGGCAAGTGGTTCGGTGGGATCTGCTTGGGTGTTGCCGCACGGGGCGACTTCCGCGTCGACTGGGTCCGCACGGTGGTTCTGCTGCTCGCGCTGTTCACGGGCGGACTGCTCGGCTTCGTCTATCTGATCCTGCTCCTCGCGCTCCCCTCGGTGCCCACTGTCGAGGAGTACCGGCGACTCCGGGACGCTCCACGGTCGGTCGGCTGATAACGGCGAACCCCGGTGTACGACTCCAGCTTTCCCGACGCCGCAGTCCACCGACCTCCACGATCGTCACGCGCTGGCCGCGGAGGCTGATCTCGAACTGCCGGCCAGAAGGAGCAACGGTCATGCGTCTGGCTTCTTCCCCTGCGCGCGGGCCTGTAGGTCGCTGTCGATCTGATCGAACTCACGGCCTTTGGTCTCGGGCACGCGGCGGTACACGAATGCCAGTGCGAGCGCGCACATGACCGCGAAGACCAAGAACACCGGACCTGTTCCGATCAACCCGGCCAGCGGCAGGAAAGCCGTGGATATGGCGAAGTTCGACAGCCAGCTCACCGCTGAGCCCGCGCCCGCGCCCTCGGCCTGTTCCTGGGAGGCGAAGACCTCCCCGAGGATCACCCAGAGCACCGGGCCCATTCCCACGGCAAAGGACGAGACGAAGACCAGCATGCAGGCGAGCAGGATCACCGAACCGAGGCCGGCGATGAACGCAACTCCCAGCCCGGCCACCGAGAGGCCCATCCCGATCAGCGAGACCAGCAGCAGCGGCCGTCGCCCGATTCGGTCGATCAGGCGGAGCGAGAGGATCGTCATCGCCAGGTTGACGACGCCGATGATGACCGAGTAGATGATCGAGTTCGAGGCGCTCAGTCCCGTCTGCTCCATGATCGTCGGCGCGTAGTAGAGCACCGTGTTGATGCCGATGGCCTGCTGCAGAAAAGCGAGCCCGAGTGCCACGACGAGCGCCGGCCGCACCCGGGGCGCCAGCAGCGCGCGCCAGCCCTTCTTCTGCTCTGGGCGCCCAGCCTGCTCCCGTCGGCGTTCCTCGTCTTCATGGTGGTAGCGCTCGATCACCATGTCGGCACCCTCCGCGCCGGCGACCGAGCTGAGCATCTCCTTCGCCGCGTCGATGCGTCCTTTCCCGATCAGCCACGCAGGCGACTCGGGGAGGCGCACCGCTATCACCGCCAGCAAGGCCGCCGGGACCACGCCCACCCAGAACATCGCTTGCCAGTTGCCGCTGGCGCTGAAGACGAGGTTCACGACGTAGGCGACGAGCATCCCGACTGTCTGCAGCAGCTGGTTGAGCGTGAGCATCCGCCCCCGGATCTTCGCCGGAGAGATCTCGCCCAGGTAGGTAGGTACGAGGGCCGACGCGATGCCGACCCCGAAGCCCATGACCAGGCGACCCAGGATCAGCAGCGCAAAGCCGGTGGCCAGCGCCGAGACCGCGAATCCGACCGCGAACAGCGCCCCCGCGACCCCGAGCACGGCCTTCCGGCCGAAGCGGTCCGCCAGCCTGCCGGTGAGCATCGCCGCAACCATCGCGCCGATCAGCAGGATGCTCGTTGCGAGGCCCTGCTGGGCCTGGTTGAGGTCGAAGTCGCCGCGGATGTAGAGCAGGGCACCGGCGATGATGCCGGTGGCGTAGCCGATGAGGAAGGTGGCGAGGTTGATCCACAACCCCCAGCGTCTGACCTTCTGCAAGCCAGCGTCGGAGATGTTGTCCAACGGACTTGACGCGTCAGACGTGCTCGCCATGGTGTGCCACCCTTCGTCGGCGGGTCGTTCTATGCCGGAAGTCCGGTGTGCGGCCAGCCACCCGGGCCGGTGCCGCCGGCCTCGTACTCCCGCAACGGCACCCGGTTCTCGCGCCAGGCCTTTTGCACGGGTTCGATGATCCGCCAGCACTGCACCGCCATGTCGCCGCGAACCGACAGCGGTGGGTCGCCCTGGAGGACGCCTCTGAGCACTTCGCCATATGGTGGCAGCCTGCCCGCGCCGAAGTCGCCTACGAGGCTTACCGGATCGATGTGGGACGGATCCCCCTTGCCGGTGATATTCAGGTCGAGGCCAAGAAGATTGGTGTCCAGGGCGATGCCGATGTGCAGCCGGTCGGGCTTTCCATAGCCGGTCGACCCGTCGCCGGTCATGCCGGTGGGCACCCTCTGGGGTGGCTTGAACGTGACCGTGACCTCGGTGCGTGGCGAGCCCAGCGCCTTGCCCGATCGCAGGCGAAACGGCACGCCTGCCCAACGCCAGGTGTCGACGGCGAGCACAAGCTCGGCGAAGGTCTCGGTGTCGCGGGAGCCGTCGATCCCCTCCTCGTCCACGTAGGAGGGCACCATGCGTCCGTCGACCTCGCCCGCGGTGTAGCGCGCGCGGCGACTGTAGGTGGCCGGGTCGTCGTGCCAGATCCGGGTGGCCCGTAGGATCTGCGCCTTGGCGTCGCGCACGTCCTCCGCGGCCAGGGTCGGCACCGGCTCCATGGCGAACAGCGACATCACCTCGAGCAGGTGGCTCTGGATCATATCGACCATCGCGCCGGCGCCGTCGTAGTAGCCGGCCCTTCCCTCAAGGGCGAGGCTCTCGTCAAAGATGACATCCACGCTCTCGACATGCTGGCTGTTCAGCAAGGGCTCGACCATACGGTTGGCAAACCGCACCCCCAGGATGCTGAGCACTGAAGGCATGGCGACGAAATGATCGATGCGGTGCACATGATCTTCTGGCACCAGCTGGGTCAGCAGGTCATTCAGAGCGGCCGCGCTGGCGGCATCGCTGCCAAACGGCTTCTCCGTCACCAGCCGTGTGCCTGCGGGCACGCCGATGTCCGTCAGTACGTGGATCACCTTCTCGGTGACGGTGGGAGGCAGAGCGAAGTAGAGGATCACCTGTCCGCGGCATGCGTCCAGCAGAGCGCGCAGATCGTCCTGGTCGGTCACGTCGCTCCTTAGATAGCGCGCGCCCTTGATGGCCGCGTCAGTCTCCTGTCCGCTTGCGTCTGCCTGCGCAAACGACTCGGCGATCCGGGCGCGCCAGCGATCGTCGTCCCAATCGTCCACCGCGCTGCCGATGAGGTGGAGGCGCTGCACGCTGCCGGTGGCCAGAAGCGCTCCTAGACCGGGGAGCAGCAGCCGTGCGGTCAGGTCGCCGCTCGCGCCCATGATCAGTAGGGTCTGATCATTGGAACTGTCGGCCATTGCTTGCGCATTGTGGGATTCTTGCGCATTTAGGGATTCTTGCGCGTTGTGGGATGACTGCGCATTGTGAGATGCCTGCGGGACGCTGGCCTGGTCGGGTGTCATTAGGACTCCTCATGCCATTCGAAACGCTACTCCCCGTCTGGGAACACGGCACCCGCACCTTCAGAACCGTGCCCGGCGAAAGCACCATCTACGTGGGCATCTCAGTCGATGACGGTGTTTACCCGTGAGCCCCGACGTCGCCGAGACGAGAGGCAACGGTAGAACGACTCGGTGGCGGGATCGGGTGGCCGCTGTCGGCCGTCGCGCAGGGCAACGGGTGCGGAGCGACGCTTGGCCGCTGGTGCAGCGGACGGCGGCCGCGACCATCGCCTGGCTGCTTGCGCTGCTGATCGGCGATCATCCGGACCCCTTTTTCGCGCCGATCGCCGCGGTTGTCGCCCTCAACGCAAACTTCGGCGAGCGAGGGCTGAACGCGCTTCGGCTCTTGTCCGGTGTGATCGTCGGGATCCTGGCCGGCGAGATCGCGCTCCTCCTCATGGGCGGAGGCTCCGGCAGCCTTGCAGTGGCCACCTTCGCAGCGATGACCGTCGCGCGAGGGCTGGGCGGTGCGCCGCTCGTGGTGGCGCAGGCGGCGTCGGCGGCCATCCTGACCATCGTCGCCGCGGACGGCCAGGTCGGGCCGGACCGGATGGTCGACGCGGTCATCGGTGCGGGGGTCGCGCTGGTGTTCAGTCAGCTCCTCTTCACCCCCGAGCCGGTCCGGCTGCTGCGCCGGGCCGAGTCGGCCGCGCTGAGCGGCATGGCGGAAGGACTCCGCCTGACCGCTCGCGCTCTGGACGACCCTGATGACCGGGCTGGCGAGCAGGCCATGCGCCGATTGCGTGACCTGCCGGAGCAGCTGCTCGTGCTGAACACGGCCCGCGGGGTCAGCGGGCGGATCGCCAGGCATTCCCTGGTGGGACGCGCGCGAATCGCACCGGTCGTGCATGAACAGGAGAGCGCCGATCACCTCGGCCTGCTGGGTGTCAGCTGCCTCATGCTCGCCAGGACCGCACTGGCGACCGGACAGGGGGACAGCGGGACCCTCAGCAGCGCGGTGAACCAGGTCGCCGAGCTACTGACCGAGCTGGCGAGCTCCCCCGGCGAGGCCACGGCACGCCAGGCTGTCGTCGACCGTGTCCCAGCCCTGCTTCAGGACTTCAGCACCTCGGAGGATGTCCCCGACTCGTCCCCGGTCGCTCTGGAGGTCGCATTCCGAGTGGTCGTGGCCGACCTGATGGTATTCGCCGGTGTGGACGCCGAGGAGTCGATCAGAACCGTCAGTGAGGGGGCCACACGGCTCCGGATGCCCCCGCCTGCCCCTACCGCAAAGCTCCCTTGGTTGTCCAAGGTCCTGGCCGGTCTTCTGCCGTGGAACTGGCGGGTGAAGCGCAAACGCCGAACCTGATCGTGGCGCCGATGAGTTCGCCGGCGCTCGCGGGTCAACCCCCTGACCGAGAAGACGAGCAACGGAGCACATCATGGGCCTCATCGAGATCGAGCTGTTCGCCACCCTCGACCTGGTCGCGCAGGCGCCCGGCGGCCCGGACGAGGATCCCGCGGCGTTCCGGTTCGGCGGCTGGCAGGCGCCCCTGCTGGACGACGTCGCCGGGGCGCAGATCGACGCCGCGTACGAGGGCACCGACGCCCTCCTGCTCGGCCGGCGGACGTACGACATATTCGCCGCCTACTGGCCGCACCAGGATGGTGGCCAGGACAACCAGATCGCCACGCTCTTCAACCGCGTGCCGAAGTACGTCGCCTCCCGCGGCACGCCCGACCTCCCGTGGGCCGGGTCCACGCAGCTCGGGCCGGACCTGCCGGCCGCGGTGCGCGAGGTCCGGGACCGGCACGAGCACATCAAGGTCGTCGGGAGCCTGGACCTGGTCCAGACGCTCCTGCGCGAGCAGCTCTTCGACCGGCTCGACCTCTGGCTGTACCCGATCGTGCTCGGCGAGGGCAAGAAGGTGTTCGACGGCGGTGAGGTGCCCACGAGCCTGACGCTCCTCGAACCGCCGGAGGCGGGCCCCAAGGGCGCCGTGCACCTGCGCTACGGGCTGGCCGACGGCTCACCGGGGACCGGGGACATGGCCGCACCCGACCGCGGTGCTGGACGCGGCGCCTGAGGCGGCGGCCCGGCCCGGCCGGTCGACTCCCGCCAGACGATGTGCTGGAGGGTGGCCCCCCGCGGCGGCGGCTCCTCACCGCGCAGCGCCGCGACGAGGAGCTGCATGGCGTGGCTCCCGGCCGCCCGGAAGTCGACGTCGACGGTGGTGAGCGACGGCATCGTGTAGGCGCCGAACCGGGCGTTGTCCCAGCCGGTCACGACCACGTCCTCCGGTACGGACCACCCGCGCTCGGCGGCCCCGCGCAGGACGCCTATCGCCAGGTCGTCGTTGGCGGCGATCACCGCGACCGGCGGCGCGTCGTCGGCCAGTGCGAGGACGGCCTGCCTGCCGGTCTCCGCGGACCACTCCCCGCCGAGCACGCCGAGCGACTCGACGCCGAGGCGCTCGATACAGGCGAGGTAGGTGTCGCGCCGCGCGCGAGCCGACGAGAACCCCTGCGGCCCCGCGACGTGCACGAACCGGCGGTGGCCGGCCGCGACGAGCGCGCGGACGAACACGTCGACCAGGCCGGCGTCGGCGAGCTCGCCCACGCTCCGCATCTGCTCGTCGAACGCCGTCGCGGCCAGGACCGGCGGCGTGTCCCGACCGTCCGACAGCGCCGAGCCGAGCACCGGGACGAAGGTCAGGATGCCCTCGTACTGCCCGCCCGCAGCCAGCTCGAGCACCCGCTCGGTCCGGGCCTCCACGGAACCGTCGACGCTGTGGGTCTCCATGACGTAGCCGGCCTCGTTCGCGACGTGGCTCGCGCCGGTGAGCATACGAACCTGGTTGCCGAAGCCGACTCCCATGATCACCGCGAGGCGTCCGGAGCGGCGCGTACGCATCGACCGCGCGGCGAGGTTCGGGCGGTAGCCGATCGAGTCGGCGACCTTCAGCACGTGCTCGCGGGTCGCTGGGGAGATCGCGCCCTTCCCCGTGAGGACGTAGGACACCGTCGTCTGTGAGACGCCGGCGATGCGCGCGACGTCGCGACTGGTCGGCGGAAGTGCAGCGCTCACGACTCTCCGTTCTCCTGAGTTCTCTTGAGTTCTCTTGAGTTCTCTTGACAGGGGTCCATCTGACCACAACCCTGGTGACTCGTATCACTAGTGAGACGTATAACCTGCGCCAGCTGGCGGATCCGACCGGAGGAAGAGTGCTCAAGATCGGCATCATCGGGACCGGCGGGATCGCCCGCACCCACATCGACGGCTACCGACGGTTTCCGGCCGAGTGCGAGGTGGTCGCCCTGTGCGACATCGCGCCCGGCAGGGCCGACGCCGTGCGCGCGGAGCTCGGCCTCCCCGCGGCGCGGACGTACGAGCGGGCCGAGGACCTGCTCGCGGCCGAGGACCTGGACCTCGTCAGCATCGCGACGCCGCCGTCCACCCACGCCGAGCTGACGATCACCGCCCTGCGGGCCGGCGTCGACGTGCTCGTCGAGAAGCCGATGGCGCCGTCGCTCGAGGAGTGCGACGCGATGCTTGCGGCCGCCGCCGAGAACGACCGGATCCTGTCCGTCGTCGCGCAGAACCGCTTCCGCGACGACCTGGCCACCCTGAAGGAGGTGCTCGACTCGGGACTGATCGGTCCCGTCTCCCACGCGCAGGTCTCCTCGGCCTGGTGGCGCGGCACCGCCTACTACGACCTGTGGTGGCGCGGCACGTGGGAGTCCGAGGGCGGTGGGTGCACGCTCAACCACGCCATCCACCATCTGGACCTCACCTCGTGGATGCTCGGTGCGCCCAGCGCCGTCACCGCTGTGCTGACCAACGCCGCCCACGAGAACTCCGAGGTCGAGGACCTCTCGGTGGCCGTCCTGCAGTACGACCGGGCGCTCGCCGAGGTGACGAGCTCGGTGGTGCACCACGGTGAGGAGCAGGCGATCGTCGTCCAGGGCCGGCACGCGCGAGTGTCCCAGCCGTGGCAGGTCGTCGCCGACGTCGCCGAGCCCAACGGCTTCCCCGCCCCTGGCGGTGACCCGGGGCGCGTCGCCGCGATCGAGGCGCTCGCCGCTGCGCACACCCCCCTGGCGCACGAGGGGCACGCGGGGCAGATCGGCGACGTGCTCGGGGCGGTGCGCGAACGTCGTCGTCCCGCGGTCGACGGCACGGCGGGCCGCCGCGCCATCGAGCTCGTGACCGCGGTCTACGTGGCGGGCATCGAGCGGCGCACCGTCGACCTGCCGCTGTCGGCGGACGACCCGTACTACCGCGCGGGAACGCTCGTCCAGCGCGCCCCGCGCTTCTTCGAGAAGACGACGGCGGTGGCCGACCTGCCCGGCGAGATCACCGTCGGCGCCAGCTCGGCCGGCGACGACTGACCCCTTCCGAGAAGTTTCGAGAAGTCCCGAGAAGTCCCAGTGAAGTCCCGAGAGAAAGAGACGTCATGACGACGACGACCAGCGGCGCCGCCTACGCGCCCGAACCCATCCCCGCACCCGTCGTGCGGCCCGGAGACTTCCCCTTCGCCGCCGTGCGCCTCGACCACGGGCACATCTACGGGATGTGCGAGGGGCTGGCCAGCGCGGGTGCGACGCTCAAGTGGGTCTACGACCCGGACCCCGCGCGGGTCGAGGCGTTCCGCGAGCGGTTCCCCGACGTGCGGGTGGCGCGGAGCGAGGACGAGGTCCTCGACGACGACGAGGTGCGCCTGGTCGCAGGCGCCGCGGTCACGTCGGAACGCTGCGCGCTCGGCCTGCGCGCCATCGAGGCCGGCAAGGACTACTTCACCGACAAGGCACCGCTGACGACGCTCGGACAGCTCGAGGCGGCCCGGGAGGCGACCGCGAGGACCGGGCGCAAGTACGCCGTCTACTACTCCGAGCGGATCCACGTCGAGGCGGCGGTGCTGGCCGGCCAGCTCATCGACCAGGGCGCGATCGGCCGGGTGCTGCAGGTCATGGGCCTCGGCCCGCACCGCCTGGGCACCGGCCGTCCCGACTGGTTCTTCGAGAAGGAGAAGTACGGCGGGATCCTGTGCGACATCGGCAGCCACAACTTCGAGCAGATGCTGCACTTCGCCGGCGCCAAGGACGCCGAGGTGGGGTACTCGGCGATCGCGAACTACCACCACCCCGAGCACCCGGAGCTCGACGACTTCGGCGAGGCGACGATCGCCATGGACAACGGTGCCAGCGGCTACTGCCGGGTGGACTGGTTCACCCCGGACGGTCTGAGCACCTGGGGCGACGGACGTACCTTCGTGCTGGGTACCGACGGCTACATCGAGCTGCGCAAGTACGCCAACATCGGCACCGACGAGGGCCCTGGCCACGTGTTCCTCGTCGACGGCAAGGGCGAGCACCACCTCGTGGCGGACGGGAACGTGGGCTACCCGTTCTTCGGTCAGCTCGTCCTCGACTGCTTGGAGCGCACGGAGACCGCGATGACGCAGGAGCACGCGTTCAAGGCCGCCGAGCTCAGCGTGCTGGCGCAGCAGGGCGCGCGGCTCCTCACGCCGTGACCTTCCACCGGCCTGCCCGCCCGGTTCGCTGGGTGGGCCGGCAGGCCGGGGAGCCGGCCGGTCGTACGGGCTACCAGTCGCGGGTCGCGTCGACGCCGTCGAGCAGCGCCTGCTGCTCGGCGGTGAGGTCGATGCCGCTCTCGGTGGCCGCGGCGTCGAGCACGCCGACGACCGCCGCGTACAGCTCCTCGCGCTCCTCGGTCATGATGAGGTCGTTGGAGGCGGCGTCGTCGATGGCGTTGAAGGCTTCGCCGTACTCGGAGCCGATGCGCTCCAGGACCGCCGGACGGTCGCCGGGGGCACCGTCGAGCGCGGCGAGGATCTGACGACGGGTCTTGCGGAACTGCGCTACCGACTTCTGGTAGGTGCGCTCGCCGACACCCTCGCGCGCATCCCAGGCCCGCAGCGGGTTGTCCCTGTTCTCGGCGACCCAGCCGGGCTTCCGCGCCCCCGTCACGCTCAGGTACGTGCCGTTGGCGGCCTCGGGCCGCCAGACGCGGTGCATCGCCGTGGCGTACTCGTGCAGGTCGACGTGCTCCAGCTCGGGTGTGCTCGCCAGGGTGACGTGGTCGGCGGCCGTCATCCCGAAGTACCCGGTGACCGAGAGGTCCCGGAGTCTCGTGAGCTGGTTGAGCGCTACGGCGTTCGCGAGCTCGCCGAGCTCGCCGTGGAGGCGGAGCTCCGTCAGGTTCGGGAAGGCCGCGGCCAGGACCGCGGCGTCGAGGCGTGCGACGCCGTTCACGTACAGGCGCCGGATGGTCAGGGCGTCGACGCCGTCGGGGATCTTGAGCTCGGGCCCTTCGATCGATGCCTGCGCGGGATCGTCGTTCCAGTCGGTCCGGCCGCTCGCGGCGAGCCGCTCCCGGTGCAGCGCATCGCCGATGCCCCACCCCAGACCGTAGCTCTGGGAGGACTCTGCGCTCAGCGGGGTAGCAGTGCCGATCACGGTGCAGCTCCGCGGCAGCACCCACGGGTAGTGGCAGTGGCTGCGCTGGCCGCCCCAGCTGCCGGCCTGCCGGAACAAGGGCCGGAGAGCGCCGAGGTCCGCGAGCGACTCCGGCCGAGTGGGGCTGGACCAGTCGAGGTCCAGCACGTCTGCCAGCGCCTCGGCCGCGTCCAGGCCCGTGACCTGCGCAGCGGCCCACCCGCCGAGGTCGACGTGCAACGTCACGACGACGTCGCCAGGCGTGAGTGGGCGGGGCGGAGTCTTGGAGCGCGGGGGAGCCATGGCCGCAAACGTAGCCGTGGTCACTGACGGTGGTTCCCGCGGCCGCGTGCCGTTCGGCAGTGGTGGCCCTGGCGCGACCGAGGGCTCTGGTGGACGCTTGTCCGGGTCGAGTGCCGATAAGGTTAGGCTTACCTGCGTGACTCCTACCGCTCTCCGTGGTGACGACCTCGTGCTGGGCTATCAGCGCACCACCGTCGTGCACGGCGTCGTCGTGCACCTGACGCCGGGTGTCGTGACCGCCCTCGTCGGCCCGAACGGGTCCGGCAAGTCGACAGTGCTCCGCTCGCTGGCTCGCCTGCACCCGGTGCGGCAGGGAACCGTCAACCTCGGGCCGACGCCCGACGACGCCGTCGACGCCGCGCCGCTGTCGGCGCGCGAGTTCGCCCGCCGCGTCACGCTGCTCGCCCAGTCCCGCCCGCACCCGGCCGGGCTCGCGGTGCGCGACGTCGTGGCGTTCGGCCGGCACCCGCACCGCCGCAGGTTCGCGCCGCTCGCCGACGCCGACCACGCCGCGATCGACCGGGCGATGGAGATCACCGGCGTCGCCGCCATGGCCCGCCGGGGCGTCGACCAGCTCTCCGGCGGTGAGGTGCAGCGAGTCTGGCTGGCCACCTGCCTGGCGCAGGAGACCGGCGTCGTCCTGCTGGACGAGCCGACCAACCACCTCGACCTGCGCTATCAGGTGGAGACGCTCGACCTCGTGCGCGACCTCGCCGAGGAGCACGGCACCGCCGTCGGCATCGTGCTGCACGACCTGGACCACGCCGCCTCCGTCGCCGACGCCGTCGTCCTGCTGCACCAGGGGCGCGTGCTCGCCGCCGGCCCGCCCGCGCAGGTGCTCACGGCCGAGCACCTGTCGCTCGCCTACGGCCTGCCGATCGATGTCACCACAGACCCCGGTACGGGGCGGGTCCGCGTGCACCCGCGCGGCCGCCACCACGGCTGGACACGCTGAACCACACCCATCCGTCGGACGCCCCTCGGCGCCCCGCACCAGCCGCCGCGTGCGGCGAGAACTGACCGACACGACGTGTCACGAACCCTGAGGAGACCCATGTCCCTGCGCTCAACCGCCTCCCTTGCGGGCGCCGCCCTGATCCTGCCGCTCGTGCTGGCGGGCTGTGGCACCACCGACCCCGGCGCGGCCGCACCCGCACCGACCGAGGCAGCCTCGGGCGACTGCGCCGACGTCGCGACGGAGACCGGGGCGGTCTCGCTGACCGACTCGTTCGGCCGCACCGTCGAGCTCGACAAGCCGGCCGAGCGCGTCGCGGTGCTCGAGTGGCAGCAGGTCGAGGACGCGCTCACCCTCTGCGTGAACCCCGTGGCCGTCGCTGACGTCAAGGGCTACACCACCTGGAACAGCGCCGAGGAGCTGCCGGAGGGCGTGACCGACGTCGGTACGCGCGGGGAGCCCAACCTCGACGCTCTCTACGCCACGGACCCGGACCTGGTCATCATCGAGGCCTACACGCCCGACGACGAGATCATCGCCCAGCTCGAGGCCTACGACGTGCCGGTGCTGGCCACCAAGGGCGCCGACGCCGCCGACCCGGTCGCGAACATGTTCGCCACCTTCGACCTCATCGCGCAGGCCACCGGCCGTACCGAGCGTGCGGCCGCCGTCACCGAGGAGTTCGAGCAGCACGTCGCCGACGCGAAGACCACGATCGCGGAGGCGGAGCCCGAGCACACCGACTTCGTGTTCTTCGACGGCTGGGTCGACGGCGGCAACGTCACCCTGCGCCCGTTCGGCCAGGGCTCGCTGATCGGCGAGCTGGGCGAGGAGCTCGGCCTGACCAACGCCTGGACGGGCGAGGTCGACCCCGCCTACGGCCTTGGCCAGTCCGACATCGAGGGAATGACCGAGGTCGGCGACGCGACGTTCCTGCGCAGCGGGACCAAGGACCCCGACGGTGACTGGACCGCCGAGCTGGCCAGGAACGACGTCTGGGCGAACCTTCCGGCTGTCGCGGAGGACCGTTCGCACGCGTTCCCCGAGCGCATCTGGATGTTCGGCGGACCGCGCTCCGCCGAGAAGGTCGTCGACGCCTACGTCGACATCTTCGCGAAGTGACGCGATGACCGTCACCCGGTCGCCGTCGCCGACGGACACCCTGCCCCATGCACCCGCCTCCAGGCCCGCTGCCTGGGCGACCGGCGCCGCCACCCTGACGGTGCTCGCGCTGGCCGTGCTCGTCGTCGGTGCCTGGCACCTGACGCAGGGCACGTCCGGCGTCGGCGCCGGGGACCTGCTCCGCCTGATCACGGGGCAGGCCCCGAGCGACTCCGGTGCGGTCCGCGACATCCTCGTCGGCTCACGTCTGCCGCGCCTCGCGGCAGGCGTGGCCGTCGGGTTCGCCCTCGGCGTCGCGGGTGCGCTCTTCCAGTCGATCGCCCGCAACGCGCTGGCCTCGCCGGACACGCTCGCGGTGACCGCAGGCTCCTACCTGGCGGTCGTGGTCGTGGCCGCCTTCGGGCTGGCCGTCCCGCTGTGGGCATCGGGCGCCATCGCCTTCGCCGGCGGTATCGCCGCCGCCGCGCTCGTGCTCGGGCTGGCCGGCGGCGGCGGCTCGTCCACCACGCGCCTGGTGCTCGCCGGCTCCGCCGTCGCGCTGGCGCTCCAGGCCGCGACCTCCGCGCTGCTCATCCTGTTCGAGGCCGAGACCACCGGGCTGTTCGCCTGGGGCAGCGGCTCACTGAGCCAGCTCGACCTCACCGCGTTCTGGCGGGTGCTCCCCGTCGTCGTGCTCGCCACCACGGGCGGGCTGGTGCTGTCCCGGCGCCTGGACGTGCTCGGCCTCGGCGACGACACCGCCGGCGCCCTCGGCGTGCCGGTCCGCTCGACCCGCGTGCTCGGTGTGCTGCTGGCCGTGCTGCTCACGGCCGCCGCGGTCACTCTCGCTGGTCCGATCGGGTTCGTCGGCCTCGCCGCGCCCGTGGTCGCCCGGCTGCTCGCGCGGGTGGTCCCCGCGCTGCACCGGCACGCGATCCTGCTGCCCGCCGCCGGGCTGCTCGGAGCCTTCGTCGTGCTGCTCGCCGACGTCGTCGTCCGTGCTCTGCTGGGTGCCGAGGACGCGCTGTCGGTACCGACGGGCGTCGCGACGACCCTGCTCGGCGCGCTCGTGATGGTCGTGCTCGCACGGCGGTTGCGCGACGCAGGGCCGTCCCGCACACCGCCGGCCGCGACGACCGGGCCACGCAGCGGGCGGCGCTTCGTCATCGTGCTGAGCGTGTGCGCGGCCCTCGCCGTCGGCGTGCTGCTGCTCGGCATGCTCGCCGGGTCCACCTGGCTCCGCACCGGCGACATCTCACTGTGGCTGCAGGGCCAGGGTCCCGCCGTGGTCCAGTTCGCGCTCGACGAGCGCGCGCCACGCGTGCTCGCCTCCGTCGTCGCGGGGGCCGCTCTCGCCCTCGCCGGAACGATGGTCCAGGCGACCGCCCGCAACCCGCTCGCCGAACCCGCCATCCTCGGGATCACCGGGGGAGCCGGCCTCGGCGCGGTGATCGTGGTGACCGCCGTTGCCGGCACCGCCTGGGGCAACGGGATCGCGGCGAGCGACGGCGCGATGCTCGTGGCCGCCGTCTGCGGTGGCCTGCTGGCCTTCGCGATCGTCTACCTGCTGGCCTGGCGCGGAGGGCTCCACGCCGACCGGCTCGTGCTCGTCGGCATCGGCCTCGGCTACCTGACCACCGCCCTGACGACCTTCCTGCTGCTGAACTCCGACCCGTGGAACACCCCGCGGATCTACACCTGGCTGTCGGGCACCACGTACGGGCGCAGCTTCTCCCAGATCCTGCCCGTCGTCGTGGTGCTGGCGCTCGCCGTGCCGCTCGCGGTGCTGGTGCGGCGTGAGCTGGACCTGCTCGCGGTCGACGACGACACGCCCCGCCTGGTGGGTGTCCGGCTGGAGCACAGCCGGCTGCTGGTGCTCGCCGTGGCGGCGGTGCTGGCGGCGACGAGCGTGACGGCCGTCGGCGTCGTGGGGTTCGTCGGCCTCGTGGCCCCGCACGCCGCGCGTGCCCTGGTGGGCGGCAGGCATGCGCGGGTGCTGCCGGTGGCGATGCTTCTCGGTGCGGTGCTGCTCGGACTGGCCGACGTCCTCGGCCGGACCGTCATCGCACCGGCCCAGCTGCCCGCCGGGCTGGCGGTCGCACTGCTCGGCGCGCCCTACTTCGTCTGGCTGCTCGGGCGCTCGCGGGCGTGAAGCCGGGCCGCGGCGCGCGGGGTCGTCAACCGTCGCCGCGTGCCCGCACCATCCGCTCCTCGCGGAGCGCCACCTCCAGCGCCATGTAGGCCAGCACGTCCAGGAGCAGCCCGAACGCCGCCGTCCACTGCACCGCGCGGAACACCAGGAGCTGGGTGAACAGCAAGCTGATCAGCACCGCGCGGCGCACCCAGACGGCGCCGCGCAGGTGGTCCCGCCGCCAGACGGCGACGCCGACCGCCAGCAGCGTGACGGACGCCCCGACGGCCACGAGGATCGCGACCCCGGTCCATCCCGGCAGCCCGGGTACCAGACCGCGCGCGACCCGGACGCCCACGAGCGCCTGTGCCGCACCGACGAGCAGGAGCGCGCCGACCACCAGCCACGCCGCCCACGCCCGGTCCACGAGTGCGTCGAGCCACCGGACCACGCGGTGGACGCCGCCGCGCACCGGGTCCGGCACGTCCGTGTCGTCGTCGGGCACGGCGTCGATCAGCTCGGCGACCAGGTCCGCGCCGGGCTCGCCGGCGCCCCTGGCGGCGAGCGTCCGCGCCTCCTGCCGGGCCGCCGGGGTGAGACCGCCGGCCAGGCCGGCCGTGAGCCGGTCGACGGCCACGGCAAGATACTCGGCCGGGTGGTGCGCCCTGCGCCCGTGCAGCCCCTCGATGACCAGGACGAGCAGCACCGTTACCAAGTAGATGATCGCGGCGGTGGGCGCATAGAAGTAGTCGTTGTCGGACGTGACGAACTTGCCGACCTCGTCGATGAACAACCCGAAGCCGACGCCGCCGAGCACCGCGCCGAGCGACCGCGGCGCCGGGCCCACGTACGACAGCAGCAGCATGATCGCCAGCGCCATGAGGAGGCCGCCCCACAGGACGTGGGCGACATGCAGCCCGCCTCCGCCGAGCTGCGGATACCCCGTCGCGGCCAGGGCGGCCCGCGTGGTGAGCACCGTCACGACGCTCGCCACGAGGAAGGTCACCAGGTGCCGCACCGCCGCCGTGTCGCGCGGCGCCCCGAGCCGCAGGAGATGGCCTCGGCCGGCGAGGCCGCCTGGTCCGGTCGTCCGTTCGTTCATCACGCCGTCTCCCTTCGTACCGCCCCACGCCGCCGCTTCCGCTGAGGTCTCCAGTCTGTCCCGGCACACCCGCGCCGGCGAACCATCATGACCACGAACCGCGCGTTCGGGTGAAGCGGCCCGGGCGTCCCGGAGAGCCAGGCTCAGGACACGGCGGTGCCGGCTGTGGTGATGTCGGTCGTCATCGCGAGGTCGCGCGACGCTTCGACGTCGTCCGCCAGGGCCTTGAGGCGGCCGGCCGCCAGCGACAGGGAGTCCGAGCCGAGGAGCTGATGCAGCGGGGCCTCGCCGGCGGTCGCGACGGTGATGATGGCCGCGGCGGCCTTGGCGGGGTCGCCGAGCTGCGTCCCCGGCATCGCCAGGTGCTGCTCGACCATCTCCCGGACGGCCGGGTAGGCGTCGCTGGTGGACCGCGGCATGCCGAGCGAGACCGGGCGCAGGAAGTCGGTGCGCAGGTATCCGGGTTCGACCGTGTTCACCCTGATGCCGTGGTCCGCGACCTCGGCGGCCAGCGAGTCGGAGAGCGCCTCGAGCGCGAACTTTCCGGCGCTGTAAAGACTCCAGCCCGGGAAGGAGAGCAGCCCGAGGACGGAGGACACGTTGACGATGTGGCCGCTGCGGCGCTCGCGGAAGCCCGGCAGGACCGCGCGCAGCACGTTCCAGACGCCGAAGACCTGCACGTCGAACATCGCACGAGCGTCGGCGTCGGAGACTTCCTCCACGGCGGCGAGATAGCCGTAGCCCGCGTTGTTCACGACCACGTCGAGGTGGCCGAACCGCTGCTCGGTGGCGGCGATCGCCTGCGTGACCTGCGCCTGGTCGGCGAGGTCTACCGAGAGGGGCAGCAGGCGGGACGTGTCTGTCACGCCGAGCGCCGCGACCAGCCGCTCTGTCGAGCGGGTGGTGGCCGCGACGTCGTCGCCCCGTTCGAGCAGCTGCCGGACGAGCTCGAGGCCGAGGCCCCGTGAGGCACCGGTGACGAACCAGGTGGCGGGACGGTCTGTGGGGTAGGCCATGGTGGTGTGCTCCTTGGGAGGTGGACGTCTTGGGAGGTGGGCATCGGCACGTCGTGCCGACCCCTCAACCCTCCATTCGGACGCGGCGCCCGAGTGCTCCATAACCCGTCGCGTGCGTCCTGGGCGCGCGAGGACCAGGACGCGGAGGCCTACCCACGGGGCACCGTCACGTCGAGCGGGCGCCCAGAATGGAGGCATGACCGAGAAGAACGCCGAGCTCGCGGACTTCCTGCGCAGGGCGCGCAGCCAGTGCGACGCCACCCGCGCGGGTCTGCCGGCCGACGGCAGGGTGCGCCGGGTGCCCGGGCTGCGCAGGGAGGAGGTCGCGTTCCTCGCGGGGGTGTCGACCGACTACTACGCGCGCCTCGAGCAGGGCAGGCGCATCGTCCCGTCCCCGTCGGTGGTGGACGCCGTCGGCCGGGCGCTGGGGCTGGACGAGGCGGGGCGGGCCCACCTCGCGGACCTGCTCGGCCTGAGCTCTACGAGCCCGCGGCCCCGCACGCGTCCGGTCCAGCGGGTCCGTCCGGGGCTCTACCAGCTGCTCGCTGCCCTAGCGGACGTGCCGGTGCTCGTGCTCGGTCGTCGCGCCGACGTGCTCGCGCAGAACCGCCTGGGCAGGGCGCTGTTCACCGACTTCGAGCGGTTCCCGGCGGCGCACCGCAACTACGCGCGCTGGATGCTCCTCGACGACGACGCGCGCACCCTGTTCGTCGACTGGGAGGAGCAGGCGCGCGTCGCCGTGCAGAGCCTGCGGCTGGAGGCGGGCAACGATCCCGCCGATCGGGCCACCGCCGAGCTGATCGCCGAGCTCCGTGGGTCCAGCCCCGACTTCGGCCGCTGGTGGGACGAGCACCGGGTCAACCAGCGCACGCACGGCTCGAAGCGGCTGCGCCACCGGGTGGTCGGTGACCTCACGGTCGAGTACGAGACGCTCGCGCTGCCCGGCGACGCCCACACCACGCTGTACGCCTACTCGGCCGAGCCGGGATCGCCGTCGCAGCGGGCGCTGAGCCTCCTGGCGAGCTGGTCGCTGGCTGATCCCGTCAGCGCACCACGGCCGCGATCGCACTGACCTCGATGAGCGCGCCGGGCACGCCCAGCCCGGCGACGCGTGCCCCGAGGACCAGCGGTGGTTCGTCGGACGCGAGCAACGGCGCGATCGCCCCGTACGCGGCGGCGAGGTCGACGCCGTCGACGAAGAGCACGGTCCACTGCACGACGTCGGCGAAGGTGGCGCCGGCCGCGGCCAGCGCGGTCCCCGCGTTCTCCAGGGCACGCGTCGACTGGGCGGCGACGTCCTGTGCACCGACGAGCGAGCCGTCCGCGTCGACGGCGTTCTGGCCGCCCACGTAGATGGTGGTCGCGCCGGGCGGTACCACCGCGACGTGGCTGAAGGCTGGGCTCGAGACGAGTCCCTCGGGGCGAAGACGCTGTATCGATGCCATGCCCAGATGCTGCCACGAGCCACTGACAGTGATGATGTTCGGGTGGTTGCCGGGGTCGTGGCCCTGCCACTGACTGACGTCCTGCTGGACTGTCTTCGGCGTGATCAGTCGAACAGGCGCCGGAACACGTTCGTGTCGGCGAGGTCGACGAGCTCGTCCCCGCGCCCCGACATGATCGTGCGGATCGCGTACAGCGTGAAGCCCCGCACCTGCTCGGCCGAGATCGCCGGCGGGATCGACAGCTCCTGCTGGGCCGTGACGACGTCGACCAGTGCCGGGCCGTCGTGGGCGAAGGCCGTGCGCAGGGCGCCCTCGAGGTCATCGGGCTGCTCGACCCGCTGACCGTGGATGCCCATGGCGTTCGCGACGTCAGCGAAGTTCGGGTTGTCGAGCTGCGTACCGAAGTTCACGAAGCCGGCGGCCTTCATCTCCACCTCGACGAAGTTCAGCGAGGAGTTGTTGAACACCACGATCTTCACCGGCAGCTTGTTCTGCCGGACGGTCAGCAGCTCGCCGAAGAGCATCCCGAGCCCGCCGTCGCCCGACAGGGCGATCACCTGCCGCTCGGGGAACGCGGACTGGGCGCCGATGGCGTGCGGCACGGCGTTCGCCATGGTCCCGTGGCTGAACGAGCCGATGAGGCGGCGCGCGCCGTTCATCGTCAGGTAGCGGGACGCCCAGACCACCGGTGAGCCGACGTCCGGGATGAACACCGCGTCCTCGCTGGCCAGCTCGCTCACCAGCCGCGCGAGGTACTGCGGATGGATCGGCCGGCGGTTGCGGTCGTTGTCGGCGAGCTCGTCGAGGTCCTTGCGTGCCTTCGCGTAGTGCTTGAGCGAGGAGTCGAGGTGCTTGCGGTTGGTGCGGTCGTCGAGCAGGGGGAGCAGGGCGTCGACGGTGTCGCCGACGTCGCCCACCAGCCCGAGGTCGATCGGGGTGCGCCGCCCGAGCTGCTCACCCCTGAGGTCGACCTGCACGATCTTCGCCTTCGACGGGTAGAACTGCTGGTAGGGGAAGTCGGTGCCGAGCATCAGCAGCGCGTCGCAGGCCTCCATGGCGCGGTAGCCCGAGGTGAAGCCCAGCAGCCCCGTCATGCCGACGTCGTAGGGGTTGTCGTACTCGAGGAAGTCCTTGCCCCGCAGTGCGTGCACGACGGGCGCCTTGAGCTTCTCGGCGATCTCGAGCACCTGCCGGTGGGACCCCTCGGTGCCGGCGCCGCCGAGGATCGTCACCTTCTTCGCCGCGTTCAGGATCTCGGCCGCCTGCCCGAGCTCGCGGTCGCCCGGTCGCACGATGCTCTGCGAAGCCCGGATCGGCGCCGACTTCTTGCGGCCCGCGCTCTCGGCGAGGAAGACCTCGCCCGGGATGACGACGACGGCGACGCCGCGCTTCTCCACCGCTGTGCGCATGGCGATCTCGAGCACGCGGGGCAGCTGCTCCGGGACGCTCACCAGCTCCGTGTAGACGCTGCACTCCCGGAAGAGGTCCTGCGGGTGCGTCTCCTGGAAGTAGTTGCTGCCGATCTCGGCCGCCGGGATCTGCGCCGCGATCGCGAGCACCGGCACCCGGCTCCGGTTGGCGTCGAAGAGCCCGTTGATCAGGTGCAGGTTGCCCGGACCGCAGCTGCCCGCGCAGACCGTGAGCTCACCGGTCAGAGCGGCCTCGGCCGCTGCGGCGAACGCCGCCGACTCCTCGTGCCGCACCTGCTCCCAGGTGACCCCTGCGCTGGTGCGGATGGCATCGGTGAACCCGTTCAGGGAGTCGCCCGGCAGGCCGTAGACCCGCTCGACCCCCGCGTCCTTGATGATGTCCACGACGGTCTCGGCGACATTCGTCATCTGCTTGCACCTTCGCTCGTCAGCGGTCAGTTCTCGGTCAGAGAGCCTCTCGAACCTAGACCGGGCCGCATGCCGTCGCAATGCCAGGTGCCTGGGCCACGGCCGGGGGTCACGCACCAGGGCACCGCGGTGCCGACGGGGCTACGAACCGTAGGCCTCGGCGAAGTCGGCGACCTTGTGCGCGTAGGACACCGACTCGTTGTAGGTGCCCAGAGCCGTCGCCCAGCCGTCGTCGGTGGTGACGTCGTCACCGCTGTCGCAGAGGTAGAGCGCTGCCGTCAGGGCCGCGTCGTCGATCTGGTTCGGATTCGCCTCGCCGTCGAGATTCCCGTCCTCGGCGTAGTCCTCCCAGGTGGTCGGGATGAACTGCATGGGGCCGACGGCGCGGTCGAACTTCTTGTCGCCGTCGAGCTCGCCCCGGTCGGTGTCGAGGATCTCCTTGACGCCCTCCCTGCCGTCCAGCGGAATGCCGATGATGGACGGGCGCACGGTGCCGTCGGTGGCCGCCCGCGCCCCGCCGTAGCTGCCGTGGATCGTCTCGACGGCGCCGATCCCCGCCAGCGTGTTCCACCCGACGCCGCACTCGGGCTCGGTCTGTGCCAGCCAGAGGGACGCGCCGGCGTACGCGGCCAGGGCCCGCTCGGGGATCTCCGTGCGCTCGGAGACGTCCTGGAGCCAGTCGGAGTGGGCGAGCTCGGCGAGGGGGACAGGGTCGGCGCCCGCGTCGGGCTCCGCGGCGGACTCGGGCACCAGCTGGAGCGGCGCGGGCGGAAACTCGAGCATCGGAGGGCTCTCGCTCTGGCTCGGGCTCGGTGCTGGGCCCATGCTGCAGCCGCCCACGAGCAGGGCGGTCGCGACGGTGATGATCCCGGTTCGTGGTGTTCTCACGGTGCAGACATTACGGCCGATCCGAGCCCTGATCGTCCATCCCGACAAGACCTCCCGCACATGTGCGCATCGCGTTCTTCCTCCCGGCCGCGCCGTCGGGCGCCGTCGGGCGCAGTCGGGCGCCGTCGGGCGGCCGCACCCGGACGGCACCGCCTAGCTCGCGCGCTCCAGCCACTCCAGCACGCCGGAGATGTGCACCAGCGTGCGCGCCGCCGCGAGCTCCGCGTCGTGGGCCTCGATCGCCTCGATGATCCGGACGTGCTCGTCGATGGTCGTCGTGACGGCGTCCGTGTCGGTGAGCCCGCGCCAGATCCGCGCCCGTTCCGTCGGCATGGAGACCGTGTCCACCATGGAGGCCAGGACGGTGTTGCCGGTGCTCGCCGCGATCGCCGAATGGAAGGCGAGGTCGTGGCGGACGAGCTCGGTGACGTCGGTGGACGCCCCGGTCGCCCGCACGGAGGCGCGCAGGCCGTCGATCTGCTCCGGCGTCATCGTCCGCGCGGCGATGGCCGCGGCGGCGGGCTCGAGGATGCGGCGCACCTGGAGGAACTCCAGCACGCCCGAGTCGCGGCGGAACTCCAGCAGAAAGCTGAGGGACTCCAGCAGGCTGCCGGTACTCATGCTCGACACGTACGTGCCGTTGCCCTGCCGGACGTCGAGGATCCCGACCATGCTGAGCGCGCGCACCGCCTCCCGCAGCGAGTTCCGCGACACGCCGATGAGCGCCGCGAGATCAGCCTCCCGCGGCAGCCGGTCTCCCGGCCCGAGCTCGCCCGACGTGATCATCGCCTTGATCTGAGTGATGGCATCGTCCGTGAGCGCCATGGGGTCCTCTCTGCCGCGGGCGGGTTTCCGCCCGGCGAAACATCCTACCTTTGGACCCCTGCTCGCTCGCGTGCCCCGCGGGCAGCCATAGGCTCACGGCATGATCGAGTCCCGTACCCCGTTGGCCTGGCCGCCGCTGACGTCGGCACAGCGCACGGTGCTCCTCGACGTCCTCGTCCACGGTCCCAGGTCGCGCTCCCAGCTCACCCGCCGTACCGGGCTGTCGCGTGCGACGCTCTCGCGCCTGACCCGCGACCTCACCGCGGCGGGTCTCCTTGAGGAGGGCGGCCCGGCGGTGGCCAGCGGGCCGGGGCGCCCCTCCGACGTCGTCGCGCTGCGGGCCGACGGCGCGTACTTCGTCGGGATGAAGCTCACGGGCGCGGCCCTGTACGTCGCCGTGACCGACCTGCAGGCCAGGGTGGTCGCCACCGACGAGGTCCCGCTCGGGTCGCGCGAGGTCGACGACGTGGTCGCCACGCTGGCCGCGGCGGTCGAACGGGTCCGGACGGCGTTCCCCCGGGTGTCGGCGGTCGGCGTGTGCCTGGCCGGTGACGTCCAGGTGGTGGACCGGTCGGCCTGGGTGATCGGCTCGGACTTCCTCGGCTGGGACCGGGTACCGCTGGAGGCGGCCGTGGTGGCCGCCACCGGCCTGCCCGCGGCGATCAGCAACGACGTGCAGGCGCTCACCGTCGCCCACCACTGGTTCGGTGCCGGGCGGGGGACCGGGTCGCTGGCCGTGGTGGCGGTCGGTGCCGGTATCGGCGCGGGTCTCGTCGTCGACGGTCGGCTGCTGCGTGGCGCGCACGGCCGCCCGGGCAAGGTGAGCCACCTGATCGTGACCGGTGACGGTCCGCGCTGCTACCGGGGCCACGTGGGTTGCGCGTCCGCCTACGTCACCGTCCCGGCGGTGCTCGCCAACGCTGGTGCCAGGACCTTCGACGACGTCGTCGGTGCGGCGCGCGCGGGGGAGCCGGCGGCGGACGAGGCGCTGCGGGCTGCCGGCACCGCGCTGGGTGTGCTCGCCGCCAACCTCGTCAACCTGGTCGACCCGGACAAGGTGATCATCACGGGCGAGGCGCGGATCGTCGGCGAGTACGCCCGTGCTGAGCTCGACGAGGCGCTGGGCCGGATGCTCGACCCCTCGGCGGTCGCCCCACCCGTGGAGGTCCCCCCGTTCGCGTTCACGGACTACGCCTGGGGCGCTGCCATCACGGCTGTCCGGCACCTCGTGTGAGCGGGGCTCCGGGCGCCGTAGGTCAGAGCCGCGACCGGAGCCAGTCGACCTGGCGGATCCAGTGGGGCACCTGCCCGCCCTCGTGCCCGTTCCACGGGTAGACCTCGATCGAGCGGTCCTGGCCCCCGTACCCGTTGTAGGCGGCGTAGACGGTCGACGGCAGGACGATCGCGTCCATCAGCGCGACCGAGAAGAGGGCCGGGACCCGCGCGCGCCGCGCCAGGACGGCGCCGTCGAAGTACGACAGCGTGCGGAAGACCGTCTCCTCGCTGCCGCGGTGCACGGCCAGGTAGCGCGCGATCTCGGTGAAGGGCAGCTCGGGTGTGAGCTCTACCGCGCGGCGGAAGTGGCAGAGGAACGGGACGTCCGGCAGGCACGCGGCGACGAGGTCGCCCGCGAGCGCTGTCGCCGCGATGCTGATGCCGCCGCCCTGGCTCGCCCCCGTCAGCGCGATCCGGTCCGGGTCGACGAACGGGAGGGTGCGGACGGCGTCGACGAGGCGGACCGCGTCGGTGAAGACCCGGCGGTAGTAGTACGTCTCGGGCGACTCGAGGCCGCGCGTCATGAAGCCCGGTACGGACGGTCCCGCACCGTGCGGGTCGGGGGTGTGTCCGCCGCTGCCCCAGCCGCTGCCCTGGCCCCGCGTGTCCATGACGACGTGGACGTACCCGGCGGCCGCCCACTGCAGCTTCTCGCCGGGTGCCCCGCGCCCGCCGTTGTAGCCGACGTACTCGACGACGCAGGCGTGCGGCCCTGGGTCTCGCGGCCGGACGACCCACGCCCGGACCGGGTCGCCCGCGAAGCCCGGGAAGGTGAGGTCTTCGACGACGAGCTCCCGGACCGGTGTGGCCACGGGCGCCAGGACGGGGGCGGCGCCGGCCGCACGGGCCGCGGAGAGCGTCGTCGACCAGAAGTCGTCCAGGTCGTCGGGCTCGTCCAGGTGCGGGCGGTACCGCTCGAGGTCGGCGAGGGGGAGATCGGTCAGCGGCATGCGGGTCTCCGTCGGAGGTGTTCGGGGCGAATCGGAGCAGTCATCCTACCTTTGTGTTGACAGTATGTTGCAGAGTGCGACAAACTCCGGACGATGGCCGACGGCGGCCACCACGACGGAAGGACGATCTTGTGGATGCAAAGGCGCTCTCGAGACACGGGGTGCGGCGGTGGACCGCGCTCCTCACCACCGGGTTGGTCGCCTTTGCTGGTCTGACGGCGTGCGGCTCCCCGGGCGCTGGTGAGACGGCTGCCGGCGGCGCGCCTGCCGACGGACCGGTCGAGGTCGACTTCTGGGGCTGGGTACCGGGCCTGGAGGATCTGGTGGAGACCTGGAACGCCGACAACCCCGACATCCAGGTGTCTTTTCATCGGATGACTGGCGACGACGGGCAGAAGGTCCAGGCGGCGGTCGACGCCGGTACCGGACCCGACCTCGTCCAGCTCAGCACGCACGACCTGCCGGACTACGTGATCAACGGCCGGGTGCAGGACATCACGGAGCATGTCGCCGAGCACGAGGCCGACTACACGGCGGCGTCCTGGGCGTCGGTGTCGTTCGACGGCCGGGTGTACGGGGTCCCGCAGGGGATCGGGCCGAGCGGGATGATGTACCGCACTGACATCCTTCAGGAGCACGGCATCCCCGTTCCCACCACCTGGGACGAGTACCTCGAGGCGGCGCGCGCCCTGCAGGCCGCCGATCCCGACGCCTACATCGCGAACCTGTCGCCGGGGGAGATCGGTCAGTGGGTGCAGGAGGTCCAGCAGGCCGAGGGCAGCTGGTTCGGCATCGACGGCGACGCGTGGACCGTCGGGATCAACGACGAGGCCAGCATGCTGGTGGCCGAACGGTGGCAGACGCTGCTGGACGAGGACCTGGTGACCACCGAGCTCATGTGGACGCCGGAGTACTGGGCCCGCGTGAACGCCGGTGACATCGCCACGATCAGCTACGCGGCCTGGTTCCCGACCGCCCTGGCCGAGAACGCCGCCGACACGTCGGGTTTGTGGCGCGTCGCGGCCATGCCGACGAACGCGGGCTCGGACAACCAGGGCGACTCCGGCGGCGCGGCCGTCGTCGTGCTCGACGGCGCCGAGAGCGCTGCCGCTGCCGCGGAGTTCGCGTCCTGGCTGAACGGCTCGGACGAGACTCAGGAGGCGCTCATCACCGAGGGCGGCCTGTTCCCGTCGACGGTCAACGGGCTGGACTCGCCGGCGCTGCTGGAGGAGCAGGAGTTCTTCGGTGGCCAGGCCATCAACGAGGTGTACATCGAGTCGGCGGGCAACACTCCCGCCACGTGGACCGAGGGCCCCAACTGGGGCACGGCGCAGACCGCGGTGCTGGACGAGTTCGCCGAGGTGGTCGGCGGGTCGCAGACCTTCGCAGAGGCCCTGGACAACGCCCAGGCCGCCACCGTGGACGACCTCGAGGCGCGCGGCCTCACCGTGAACGAGTGACCTGATGGCCGTCCAGACGCCGTCGACCGCCGTCCGCCGCCGTGCGCTCGGCGGCGGACGGTGGGTTCCCTACGCCTTCGTCACCCCGTTCGTCCTGGTCTTCCTGACCTTCATGCTGGCGCCGATCGTGATCGCGCTCGTCAACGGCCTGTACTCCAGCCAGAGCTCGGGACTGGGCTTCGGCGGTGCGGAGACGGTGTTCGTCGGCGTGCGCAACTACGCGCGGGCGTTCGCCGACGCCGACTTCCTGGCCAGCTTCGGGCGGGTCGCGCTCTACGGTCTGGTCCAGGTACCCGTGATGATGGTGATCGCTGCCGTGCTGGCGCTCCTGTTCGACTCGGCGCTGGTCCGTGCGCGCCGCTTCTTCCAGTTCGCGGTGTTCCTGCCCTACGCGGTCCCCGGCGTCATCGCGGCGCTGCTGTGGGGCTTCTTCTACCAGCCGTCGGTCAGCCCTCTCGTGCAGGGCCTGCAGGCGATCGGTATCGACGCCGACCTGCTCGCCCCCGGGACGGTGCTGTGGTCCGTGGCCAACATCAGCATCTGGTCGAACGCCGGGATCAACATGATCATCCTGTTCTCCGCGCTGCAGTCGCTCCCGCGGGACACCTTCGAGGCCGCCAGGCTGGACGGTGCGGGCGAGCTGCGGATCGCACTGAACCTCAAGCTGCCCATGATCGCGCCCGCGGTGCTGCTCACGACCCTGTCCACGGTGATCGGCACGCTGCAGCTCTTCAACGAGCCGCAGGTCCTGCAGTCCATCACCCCGAACATCTCCAGCGACTGGACGCCCAACATGGCCATCTACGCCGTCTCGACGCTCGGACGCGACCCCCACCTCGGCTCGGCCATGGCCGTGATCCTCGGCCTGGTGACGCTCGTGGTGTCCCTGGTGCTCGTCCGGTTCACGAACTCCTCCTCGCGAGGAGGCGCACGATGACCGCCGCGCTGCAGGACCGCCCTCGTGCCGGCACCGCGCCCTCGTCGCGGCCGCGCCGGGTCTCCCGGACCGTCGTGTCCGGCGGCGAGCGCGTCAGCCGTGGGTGGATGATCGCCGCTACCGCCGTCGTCGCCCTCGCCTCGCTGTACTTCCTCGCGCCGGTCGTGTGGCTCGTCATCGCCTCGACCAAGTCGGCGTCGGAGCTGTTCAGCACGCCAGGGTTCGCCCTGGCGGACTGGCACCTGTGGGAGAACGTGCGCGACCTGTCGACGTACGACGGCGGGATCTTCTGGCGCTGGGCACTGAACTCGGTCGTCTACTCGGTGATCGGGTCGGTCGCGACCACGCTGTTGTGCGCGGCGACCGGGTACGCGCTCGCGGTCTACCGGTTCCGCGGCCGTGCGCTGCTCATCGGCGTCGTCCTCGGCAGCCTGCTCGTTCCTGGCACGGTCCTCGCGCAGCCGACCTACGTGCTGCTGGTGAACCTGGGCCTCAACAACACGTACTGGGGTCTTCTCCTGCCGGGCCTGTCGTACCCGTTCGGCGTGCTGCTGGCCTGGATCTTCGCGCAGAACGCCATCCCGACCGAGCTGCTCGAGGCCGCCCGGCTGGACGGGTCGGGGGAGTTCAGGACCTTCGCGGGCATCGGCCTGCGGCTGATGTCGAGCGGGCTGGTGACGATCCTGCTGTTCGCGTTCCTCGGCAGCTGGAACAACTACCTGCTGCCCCTGCTCGTACTCACCGACGCTGAGCTCATGCCGCTGACGGTGGGCCTGACGGGGTGGAACCAGGCGTCCATCACCATCCCGAGCCTGCAGATCCTCACCGTGGTGGGCTCACTGGTCTCGGTGGTCCCGATCGCCATCGTGTTCCTGGCGCTGCAACGCTTCTGGCGCGCCGGCCTGAGCGCGGGCAGCGTGCGCGGATGACCGCGCGATGACGGTGCTCGAGCACCCGGGCCCGGCGGCGGAGTGGCTGCACGCGTTGCCGCTCGGCAACGGACGGCTGGGAGCGATGTGCTGGGGCGGCTCGACAGCGCGGTTCGACCTCAACCACGAGGGCGTGTGGTCCGGATCGCCCGACGGCGACGCGGCGTCCGCCGGCGGCACCGACCGGGAGGCGCGGCAGCTCCTCGCACGCGCTCGCGACGCGGCGACGTCGGGGCGCTGGCACGAGGCCACCGGGCCGCTGCAGGCGCTCCAGGCGCCGTACGCCCAGGCATTCCTGCCGCTCGGCACGCTGGAGGTCGTGACACCCGACGCCGGTCCGGGCCGCCGGTCCCTCGACCTGCGCACCGGTACCCACACCTGGAGCGGGCCAGGAGGGCGGTCGCGCACCGTGGTCTCCGCGGTCGACGACGTCCTGCTGCACGTGGTCGACGGCGCGACGTCGGACCCGGTCGAGGTGCGCCTGACCTCGCCGCTGCGCGAGCTGCACCGGGAGCACGGCCCGGAGCGGATCGAGGTCTGGCTCCGCGCGCCGTCCGACATAGCGCCCGGTCACGAGCCGGACCTCCCGGCCGCGACCTGGGGTCCCGGCGCGGTCGAGGCCTGCGTCGTCGTCGGCTGGCGCCGGCACGGCGACCGGCTGGTGCTCGCCCTCGCCGTCGAGACGACGTACCGCGGGCCCGGCTCCGCGCTGCACGGATCGGCCGGCGACGTGGCCGGCCGGGCCCGCGGGCGAGTCGCGCGCGTGCTCGCCGAGGATCCCGCGGAGGTGCTGCGCCGGCACGAGGCCGAGCACACGAGCCTGTTCGACCGGTGCGGCGTCCGGGTGGGAGAACCCGGCCGGGACGCGCCGGGCGACCGGGGCGACACCGGCGGCCAGGCCCCGACCCTCGAGGAGCGGCTGGCCGCTGCGCGCGCCGACCCGCGGCGGGTCCTGGAGACCGATCCCGGACTGGCCGGCGCTCTGCTGGACCACGCCCGCTACCTGCTCATGTCGTCCTCGCGTGGCTGCCGGCTGCCCGCGACCCTGCAGGGCCTGTGGAACCTCGACATGCAACCGCCGTGGAGCTCCGGCTACACGCTCAACATCAACACCGAGATGAACTACTGGCCCGCCGAGGTGCTCGGGCTGCCCGAGACGGTCCAGCCGCTGGAGGACCTGGTGGTGGCGCTCGCGTCCAGCGGCCGGTCCACCGCCCGCCGGCTGGGCGCCGAGGGCTGGGCGGCGCACCACAACAGCGACGCCTGGGCCCTCGCCTCGTCCGTCGGTGCGGGCCACGGCGACCCGGCCTGGGCGTTCTGGCCGGTGGGCGGCCTGTGGCTGGTGCGGCACCTGGTCGAGCGGGTCCGCTTCGGCTCGGTCGACGACGACCACGTGCGCGACGTCGTGTGGCCGGTGCTGCGCGACGCCGCGGAGTTCGCCCTCTCGTGGCTCGTGCGCACGCCGGACGGTTCCTGGGGCACCGCGCCGTCCACCTCCCCGGAGAACACGTTCGTCGACGCGCACGGCCGCACCGTCGCCGTGACCTGCTCCAGCGCCATGGACCGGGCCCTGGTGCGCGACGTGCTGCGTGCCGTCGTCGAGCTCGCGCCGCGCATCGGTACGGGCTCGGCCGACCTCGCCGGCCGCGCCGCCGTCGTGCTCCCGGACCTGCCCGGCGTCCGGGTGGCCACGGACGGACGGGTCCAGGAGTGGGGCGAGGAGCAGGTCGAGAGCGATCCCCACCACCGGCACGTGAGCCACCTCTACCCCCTCTTCCCCGGTGACGAGGCGCTGACCGCGACCCAGGAGGCTGCGATGGTCGCGTCCCTGGAGCGGCGCGGGGACGACTCGTCCGGCTGGTCGCTCGCCTGGAAGATCGCGCTCTGGGCCCGTCTGCACCGCCCCGACCGCGTCTCCGACCTGCTCGACCTCGTGTTCCGCGACGCGACCGGCGTGCGCGGGCAGTGGGCGGGCGGCCTGTACCGCAACCTGTTCGCTGCGCACCCGCCGTTCCAGATCGACGGCAACCTCGGGTACGCGGCCGCGCTCGCCGAGTGCCTGCTGCAGAGCCACCGCGGGTACGTCGAGCTCCTCCCTGCGCTGCCCGCCGAGCTCGCCACGGGCTCCGCCCATGGTCTGGTCGCGCGGCCCGGCGTCGTCGTGGACCTCGACTGGGCCGACGGCGACCTCGTGCGGGCCGTGGTGCGGCCCCGTTCCCCGGCGCCGGAGGCGGTCGAAGGACGGACGGTGGTGCTGCGGTGGCGGGGGCGCGAGGTGCGGCGTCGGCTGACCGCAGGGCCGGTCGTGGTGGGGCCGGAGGACTTCGGGCCCGGGACGTGATCGCTGTGGGCACGATCCCGACCACGGTGTGCCGGGTGGGGGCCGTCGGGTGGTCAGCGGACGACTCCGGCCGCCGGTGCGAGAGCGTGCGCGAGGTCGCCGAGGAGCCGTCCGAACCCTGACTCGCTGATGACGGGGATTCCGTAGGACTCTGCCTTGCGCGCCTTGCCGGACATCGAATCGGGGTCTGCCGCGACGACCACGCGGACCTTCTTCGTGACGGCGGGGCGGGGGAGGAGTCCTGCGGCGCCGGCCCGGCGTTCCCACACGTCGCGCGGCTCGTCCATCGCTCCGGTGAACACCACCAGGTCGCCCGGCCGCAGGGCGAACCGGCTCGACGCCCCGGTGCCGCTACCGTCGTCTGCCCCGCTCCCTGTCACGGCAGGGGTCTTGGGCGCGGGCGGCTGGAGGAGGAGCTGGGTATCGGCAGCGGAGACCTCGAGCAGAGTCGCGACGGACCTGAGGTCGGCTACTTCCGCCGGCGTGAGCACGCCGTCGGCCCACGCTACGGCGGCGAGCCCAGCGAGGTACTCGCGGTGCAGCTGGTCGACCTCGTCGCGCCCGATGCCGAGCTGCGAGCAGAACTGAGCGAGCTGGTCGTGCTCGCGTGCTGAGATATACCGGTCCAGCAATGTCCGGTCGACCAGCTCGAGGTATTCCTCCTTCTCCCAGGTGGTGATCGGCAGGGTCCGAGCCGTGGCGAGCCGGGCGAGAAAGTGGGTGTCACGCTCGGTCGCGGCTCCGCGTAGGACCGGCGTCGCACCGGATGAGTGGATCTGCGGCCAGGGCGTGGTGGCGGCGAGCTCGACGACGTCGTCCCACCCGGGGACGGCATGCCGGGCGCCGCGGGCGAGGTAGATCCCCAGCAGTCCTGCGGCGGCGCGGGCATCTGAGAGCGCCTCGTGCGCGGAGCCGAGCGCGACCCCGTGATGGAAGCACGCACCTGCCAGGGAACGGGGCGCGGTGGGGGAGAGCTGCGCGCCGGTGCGCATGGTGCACAGCGTGGTGGGCTCGATCAGTGGCACGTCGTATCCGGTCGCGGCGAACGCGTGCCAGACGAACCGGCGGTCGAACTGCGCGTTGTGCGCGACGAAGGTTCGTCCTCGTAACCGGTCGGCGACCAGGCCGGCAACGTCGTCGAACGTCGGAGCGTGGCGTGCGTCGGATGCGCTGATCCCGTGGATCTGCTGCGGGCCCAGATCGCGACCCGGGTTGACGAGGGTGGTCCAGGTGTCCTCGACGCGGCCGTCCGGATCTACCCGGACGATCGCGATCTCAGCGATCCGGTCGTGTCCACCAGGAAAGAGACCGGTGGTCTCCACGTCGACGACGGCGTACCCGGTCACATGCATCTCCCCTCACAGCAGTGTGCAGAACCGGGCAGTCGTCGCAGCCGACCGGGTGTCGCACCCGGCGTGCAGCGGGTGAACGGAGGGCGAGAAATCAAGCAGAGCCATGGAGCGTCGTAGAGGTAGCGTTGCGCCATGCAGAAGACGCGGCCGGCGGGGTTCCAACCCCGCCCCCTCAGGCGGGTGTTGTCCTGAGAAGAGGACGCCGATGGCGTTTCCCCCGTTCTACCGCCGCGCCTTCCTGAACAAGCGCGGCTTCCACGCGGGCGCGTACGTGCACGCTGATATCGAGGTCACCGAGGGCTACTCAGGGGACAGCCCGCAGCGCGTCGACGCGACCTTGACGGTTGCGGACTGCGGCAGGGCCGCGCAGCTGGACTTCAGCGCGGGTGACCGTGCGTTCGCCCGCAACGCGCTGTTCAAGGCGCGACTGTTGAAGAAGGTCGTCGACGCGTTCGTCGAGTCGTTGGAGCAGGCGGTCGACGACGCTGGGCTGTCCTGAGCGCTCGCGGCGGAGGGGACGCCCGATCTTGGCGTGACGGGAGATCAGGGGACGCCCGCCAGCGGGTGCACCGTGCCGGTGCCCGCGTCAACGAGCGCGGCATGCGTCATCGTTCCGGTCAGGGGCACGATCTCGTAGGCTGCTTCGAGCACCAGCGGCGTCTGCTCCAGGCGCACACGTGTCGCCACGGTGACGTGCGGTGTCCAGCTTCCCGGTACGTAGTGCTCGTGCAGCTCGTCCTGCGATGGGCCGAGTGCCTCGACGAGCTGCGCGGCCAAGCCTAGGCCCTGGGCCTTGGACTCACGGCAGCTCCCTCGCCGATCAGAGCACTGCTAACGTCGACGCGATGGAACATCCCACAGCTCGCGTGCGGGAGATCGTGCTCGAGACCGACCGCCTGCTCCTGCGGCCCTGGCAGGTGTCTGAGGCGGCTGTCCAGCGCGAGATGTGGACCGAGCGTGACCCTCGTGTCCCTCCGCACCGTCGGATCGACGCCGAAGGCCACCCCACCCTCGAGGACGTCGAGGACTGGATCCGGAGCTGGTCGCAGTCCGGCTCTCCGAGGGTGCTGGCCGCCGAACGCAAGGCATCGGGCGACGTCATCGGCTACTGCGGACTGATCCCCAACACCGATGGGTCGGACGACGAGCCGGAGCTGGCGTTCGAGCTCCTGCGCAGGGTCTGGGGCCAGGGGTACGCGACAGAGGCGGCACGGGCGGTTCTGGGCTGGGCGCAGGCGTCGGGCTACCGGCGGCTGTGGGCCACCGTCCGGGACTGGAACGGTGCGTCCCGCGGGGTGCTGGCGAAGCTCGGGTTCGTCGAGACCGGCCGCGTGGACCCCGACGAGGTGCACGGGGACTCGCTGTTCCTGGCCAGGGATCTGTGAGCGGTGAAGGTCCTCCGCCGTGTCCGCGCGCCCGCCGGCGCCGAGGCCTGCCCGCAGAGATCACCAGTGTCAGTGGCTGGGGGCAGGATCGGGGATGGCAGAACCGACCTGGAGGACCTCATGGCTGACACACCCACCACGCCCCGGACCTACCCGCACGGCGTACCCAGCTGGATCGACCTCGAGACGCAGGACGTCGACGCGGCGCTCGACTTCTATGGCGAGCTGTTCGGCTGGAAGTTCACCGAGAAGCTACCGCCAGGAGCGCCGGGCGCTATGTCGTCGCCTCGCTGGACGGCACAGATGCCACGGTGATCGCCGCGGTCGCCACGCCCGCCGCGGGGCTCGACGGCGAGGTGGCGTGGCACACCTACCTCGCCGTCGACGACGTCGACGCCGCGGCCGCCCGGGCCGCGGAGCTGGGCGGCGTCGTGAGCTCGGCGCCGGAGGCGGTCGGACCCCCGGGGCAGCCCGCCGGCCGGATGGCGCGGATCGTCGACCCGCAGGGGGCGCCCAGCCGGCTGTGGCAGGCGGGCACACGACTCGGTGCCCAGGTTGCCAACGCGCCGGGCACGTGGAACTTCAGCAACCTGCTCACGCCGGACGTCGACGCCGCACTGCGGTTCTACGGCCCGCTGCTGGGCTGGGAACGCACCGACGACCTCGGGGCCGGCATGGCGCGCGTCCCCGGGTACGGGGACCACCTGGCCCGCACGATCGATCCCGGCATCCACGAGCGGCAGGAGTTCGTGCCACCCGGGTTCGCCGACGTCGTGGCCGGGATCCTGCGAGCCGCGGGACCGGCGCGCTGGTCGGTGGCCTTCGCCGTCGGTGACCGGGACGCCTCCGTCACGGCCGCACAGCGCTCCGGTGCAACGGTCCTGGCGACGGAGGACGGCGAGTGGAGCAAGGAGGCGACGATCCGCGACCCGTTCGGCGCCGAGCTCGTGCTCGCGCAGTTCGACCCGCCGGAGTCGTTCCTCTGAGGAACGGCTTGAGTCGGTTGTGTCAGCTTCGCTTCTCTCTCCCGACGTCAGTTGGCGGTGAGCGCGTCGAGGGTCTTGGCGAGACGGCGTTGCCGGGTCTCCTCGGTCTTGGCGCCGGCGATGGACTCCGCGCGCTGTCGCTGCTTGCTGTACGACAGTGCCGACCACGTCTTCGCCGCGTCAGGGTTGTCCGCCAGTGCTGCCGCAAGGGCTTCCGGCGGCTCGACGGTGCGGGGCTGGTCATCGACTTCGAGGGTGACCTCGACCTCGTCACCTGCGCCGCGGCCGGTCGCCTTGCGAGTCTCGGCGTTGAACGAGATCAGATACTGTCCGCCCATGCTGGTGATCGTGCTGCGGTAGCTGTAGCCACCGTCGATGGTGACGACGACCGGGACGCGCTTGCCCCGGTCGAAGCTGAGGACGATCTCCTCGGGGACGACGATGCCGACGTTGTTGCCGCCAGCGGGCCACAGGGTCGTGCGAAAAGTGGTCATGAGCAGTCTCCGATCAGTCAGAGGGGTCGGTCGGTGGAATCGGTTGCCGGGTTGTTCCTGGCGAGGGGGTGTTCGGCAACTCGGTAGAGATCGAGGAAGGCGTGCACGGCGAGGTCGGCTCGTCGACGGAGCGCGTCCTCGGTGTAGGCATGCTCGTTGCCGGTGAACATGGCCTTGTTGAGTGGAATCCACAACAGTATTCCGACGAAGTGCTCGGCAGCGCTCTCCGGGTCTGGGACGCGAAGCACGCCGCGCTCGTCGAGCAAGGAGAACGACGAAGTCAGAGTCGATAGGACGCGTTCGAAGCCGAGCTCGTACCAGGCCTCTCCTAGCTCGGGAAAATCGGCCGCATTGGCGATGACAAGTCGCCTGAGCCGGAGCATCTGCGGCTGCATCAATGTGGTCAGGAACCGGTGGGCCAGTGCTTCCAGGTCGCTGCGCGGATCGTCGGACGCATCCAGCGTCTGAGCGATCAGCCGCACCAGGCCATCGACCTGGTGCGTCGTGGCCAGGACGATGTCGGTGAAGAGCTGACGTTTGTCGGAGAAGTGCTTGTAGACGGTCTGCTTGCCCACCTCGGCGAGGGCCGCTACCTCGTCCATGCTGGTTCCGGCGTACCCCTTTTCCAGGAACGCGCGTGTAGCGGCTTCCCGGATCGCTTCATGCTTGGCCGCGGACACGGTGCCCTCACGACGGCGCATCGCCATCTCCCTCCTCGCTCCTGTCTCAGGAGGACGCGAGTCGGCGGCGGGAGATGAGGGTCAGCCCGAACCAGACCCACGCGATGGTGGCTCCGATGAACAGGGCGAGCGGACCGCCGGTCATCCCGGTGTTGGCGAACAGGAAGCCCAGCGCGAACAGGATGGCGCTGACCCGGCCTGCGACCGCCCATGCGCGGTCTCCTTGCTTCGAGATGCGGCTGGCAAGGACGAAGCATGCCGCGATGAGGGCGATGAAGGCGATGCCGGCGCACGCGAGATGCACCATGCCGGTCACGGAGAACGCGGCTTCCGACCCCGGCGGGAATCCGTTTCCCGGGTCTGCGCGGAAGGTGCCGGCGGCGATGAATCCGAGGCCCTCGATCATGATGAGTACCGGGACAGCGCGCGCGCCGCGCCCTCCGTGCAGGGCGCGGCGCAGGCCGATGCCGCCGAGGATCATCAGCACGCCGGCGACGACGAAGGTGACGATCTGGACGGCGCCCCCGGGCCCGAGCACCAGCTGGCTCACTGCGTGCCGCAACGGATCGAAACCTTCTCGCACCACAGCCTGCACGAGGCTGGACGCAGCGAACACGACCCCACCCAGCGCACCCGCGACGAGCAACGGCACGGCGACATCGTTGGAAGGTGGTCGAAGTTCTGTGGCGTTCATCTGCGTCCTCTCAATGACGGGCATAAAACTAGACTGTACAGTATTACTACGTCAGCACCAAGGATGTGGGGCGACGCTGCTGGCAGGGCGAAACGGGTGCAGGACCGGTGCGGGTCGGCTGAGCGTCCGGAGCGCGGCGGGTCGGAGAACGAACCGGGCGCCGGACATCGGCACCTCGCCGTCAGGTCCGGGGGACAACCACAGCGTGATCATCGAGTTCCTCGTCGACGACGTGGACCGCGTCCACGAGAACCTGACCGGGTTCGTCACCGACTTCGTCAACGAGCCCACCACGATGCCGTGGGGAAACCGGTCGCTGCTGTTCCGGGACCCCGACGGCAACCTGGTCAACTTCTTCACCCCGGTATGACGCGCGGTGGCCGCGGCCCGTCGAACAGCTGGCCGGAACGGGGCCCTGGCAGGATGTTCCGGACAAGTTCCCGGCCGAGTCACCCGAAGGCCATCCCTGGGTCGCGTGGGCTCGGCAACGTCACGTCCTGCCCTGTCCGTTCGGCCCCTCGGGAGATCGATCATGCGCTTGACCCCACGCCTGTCCGCCCTGCTTGCCGTCACCCTCGCCGGTGCCTCCACCGTGCTGCCCGCTTCGTCCGCCCTGGCGGCTGGTTCCCCTGAGCATGTCGACGTCGTCAGCACCGCGCACCGCGGGGCCATGGGCCACGCACCGGAGAACACGCTGGCCGCCTTCGCCCTGGGCGTCGAGATGGGCTCCGACCTGGTCGAGTCGGACGTGCAGCGGTCCAAGGACGGCGTCCTGGTTCTCATGCACGACACGACGTTGTCCCGCACCACCGACGTCGAGCAGGTCTTTCCCGACCGGGCGCCCTGGCGCGTGAGCGACTTCACCTACGAGGAGATCCAGCAGCTCGACGCAGGCTCCTGGTTCTCGGAGGAGTACGCGGGCGAGCCCGTTCCGACGATGGCGCAGATGATCGAGCTGATCAGGCCGACCCGCGCGGGCATCCTGATGGAGCTGAAGTCGCCGGCGCTCTACCCGGGGATCGAGCGGCAGGTCGCCGAGGAGTTCGCGAGCTACCCCGGCTACGTCACGTCGGCGGTCCGCGCCGAGCGGCTGGTCGTGCAGAGCTTCGACTGGGCGTCGATGGAGCGGTACCACGAGGTGCAGCCGTCCGTCCCCGTCGGCCTGCTGGGCCGCCCCGCCGAGGCGCTCCTTCCCGAGCTTTCGACGTGGGCCGACCAGATCAACCCCGGCTACACGACGTTCGACGCGGCATACGTCGGGACGGTTCACGAGCTCGGCATGGAGGTGCACACCTACACCGTCAACAGGGCCGGCGACATGAACCAGGTTCTCGACCGGGGCGTCGACGGCGTGATCACCAACTTCCCCGACGTCCTCGAGGACGTGCTCGCGGAGCGCCGCACAGAGGGCTGACCACGAGACCTCCTGGCCCGGGCCACGGATGGCCGGGCCAGGAGGGACCGTCAGGTGCCGGCGGGGAACGCCTTGCCGGGGTTCAGCAGCCCGCGCGGGTCCAGCGCATCCTTGATCGCCCGGTGCATGGCAAGCGCCACGGGGCTGAGCTCCGCCGCCGCACCCGCGAGCTTGAGGATGCCGACGCCGTGCTCGCCGGTGACCGTGCCGCCGAGCGCCCGGCACTCGTCGACGATGCGGTCGAAGGCCGTCTTCGCGCGGGCCTTCGCCGCGTCGTCGCCCTCCGGCGCGATGATGAGCGGGTGCAGGTTGCCGTCACCGGCGTGCGCGATGTTGGCGATCACGACGTCGGCCTCCTCGGCGATGCGCTCGATGCGGCTGAGCATCTCGGGCACGGCGCCGCGCGGGACGCAGACGTCCTCGGTGAGCACGGGGCCGAGCCGTTCGAGCGCCGGGTACGCGAGACGTCGGGCGAGGAACAGCCGGTCGACCTCATCGGCCGCGAAGGCCCGCTCCACCTGGGTGCCGCCCGCGTCCTCGAAGAGTGCGGCGACCTGGTCCGCCAGGGCCTCTCCCGCGCCTCCTGGCTCGTCGACCTTCGCGAGGAGCAGCGCGTCGGCGCCCTCGGGGAGCGTCCACTCCTGCCAGTCGGCGACGGCGCGCAGGCAGGTGCTGTCGATGAGCTCCAGTGCGGCGGGCACGATCCCGGCGGCCGAGACGGCGGCCACGGCGTTCCCGGCGTCGGCGAGCGACGGGAACCAGCCCACGATCGCCCGGTCCTCGCGGCCGGCGAGCGGGCGGAGCTTCAGCGTCACGTCGACGATGATCCCCAGCGTCCCCTCGGAGCCGACCAGGAGCCCCGTCAGGTCGTAGCCCGTGACGCCCTTCGCCGTGGTCCGGCCGAGCCGGGCGACCGAGCCGTCGGCGAGCACCGCCGTCATCCCGAGCACGTAGTCACGGGTGACCCCGTACTTCACGCAGCAGAGTCCGCCCGCGTTCGTCGCGACGTTGCCCCCGATCGTCGAGATCGCCTGGCTCGCCGGATCCGGGGGATACCAGAGCCCGTGCTCGGCCACGTGCCTGCGCAGATCGTCGTTGAGCACGCCTGCCTCGACGACGGCGTAGCGCTCCGCGGCGTCGACCTCGAGGATCCGGGTCATGCGTTCCAGCGACAGCACGACGGCGCCGGCCATCGCGTTCGCTCCGCCGGACAGACCCGTGCCGGCGCCGCGCGGGACGACGGGCGCGTCGTGCTCGGCGGCGATCCGCACCGTCGCGACGACGTCGTCCAGGCTCGTCGCGAGCACGACGGCGGCCGGCGTCGCGTAGTCGGCCCACTCGGCGTCGTCGTGGGCGTAGCGTTCGACCGCCGCTTCGTCGATCAGCACGGCGCCGTCGGGCAGAGCGGTCTGCAGGGCCGCGGCCAGCGCGGACGATTCGGTGCGGGTCATTGGTCTCGGATCGTATCCCCCTGCCTGGTGCGGAGAGGGCCGACGCCTGCGGGGTTCAGTCCTCGCGGCGGGGCTTCGACGAGCGCATCCGCTTGGTCGCGGAGCGTTGCTTCTTCGCGGTCAGCCGGCGCTCCTGCGATCCGCGGGTCGCCCGCGTGGGGCGGCGTGCCCGCGAGGAGGGAGCCAGTGCGTCGGCCACCAGAGCGGTCAGGCGTCGTGCGGCGGCGTCGCGGTTGCGGCGCTGCTCCCGATGCTCCGAGGCGACGACGGTGAGGATGCCGTGGACCAGCCGGTCCGCCAGCCGGTCGGTGATGCGCTGGCGCTGCGTGTCGCTCAGGACGGCGGACCGGCCGACGTCCCACGACAGCTCGACGCGCGAGTCCGTCGTGTTCACGCCCTGACCGCCCGGGCCGGACGAGCGGGAGAACCGCTCGGTGAGCTCGGCCCGGGGGATCGTCAGTACGGTGGTGACGGTCAGGCCGGGGCGGACGGGAGATGGCATGTGCTCATCGTCCCGCGATCGGCGGCGTGCTCACAGCCGGCGGGGTACTCGGCTCAGGCGGGCGCCTTGAGCGAACCGCCGTGCAGCGCCCAGTTGGACCCGACGGCACTGGGCAGCGTAGGGGAGGACAGCAGCACGATCACGCGGGCGATCTCGGACGGCTCGATCAGGCGCCCGGTCACCATGCCGTTCTGTTCGGGAAAGCCCTCCAGCACGGCGGCGTGGCTCACGCCCATGGCGGCGGCCACCTGGCCGGTGACGCCGTCCGCCCCGGTCAGGAGAGACGTGCGCGTCGCGCCAGGTGTGACGACGTTGATGCGCACGCCCGCGCCGCCGACCTGCTCGGCCAGCCCCCGGGAGAACGCGTTGATCGCCGCCTTCGCCGTGGAGTAGGACAGCGGTGCCCGGTGCGGCATCAGCGCGGAGTCGGAGCCGACGTTCACCACCGACCCGCGCGCCGTCGTCAGCGCGGGCAGGGCGGCACGCGTGGTCCGCACGGCGCTGAAGAAGTTCAGGGCGAGAGCGTGCTCCCAGACATCGTCGTCACCGCCGAACGGGTCGGCGAGCACGCCGTCGGGCAGTACGCCGCCCCCGGCGTTGTTGACCAGCACGTCGAGCCGGGGGTCGTTCGCGAGGGCCGACTCGACCACGCGCACCGGTCCGTCGGGCGTGGAGAGGTCCGCGGCGAGGAACGTGGCGCCGGTCGCCTCGAGCTCCGGGGTGCTGCGCCGGGAGACGGCGGTGACCGAGGCACCCTCCGCGAGAAACGCCTGGACGGTGGCGAGGCCGATCCCTCTGCTCGCTCCGGTGACCAGGACGCGCTTACCTGCAAGGCCGAGATCCATCATGTTCTCCCGTTCGTGGGGTCGACTTCCGGTGCGCTAACTGGACCACGGATGCCCCGTTCGCGTCAATAACTAAGACAATTAAGTCTCAGATCGCCCGGATACGGCTCCGCGTCCGGCTCGGATAGCATGAGCGCGGGAGGCGATGCGTGATGAGCGAGGACGTCCGGTCCAGACCGGTGCGAGCGGATGCGCAGCAGAGCATTGCCCGGATCCTCGACGCGGCGCAGCGCGTGCTCGCCGGCGACCCGAGCGCCTCGATGGAGCAGATCGCGGGGGCCGCGGGGCTGGGCAGGGCGACCGTGCACCGGCACTTCCCGTCCCGGCAGTCGCTGCTCGCGGCGCTGGTCGGTGATCTCAACGCCCGTTACAGGAGCGCCTTCGACCAGGCGCGAGTGATGAACGGCCCGCCACTGGTGGGCCTGTACCGCCTCACCGAGATGGCCTTCGAGCTGAAGGTCAGCCATCCCTTCGTCATCAGTCTCACTCCCGCAGAGCAGGGCACCGGCCCCGCGTCGGACCCCGAGATCCAGGACGGGCTCGAGCGACTCTTCGCCCGGCTCCATGCGGCGGGCGAGATCGCCGTCGGCGACCCGGCCTGGTGCCGGCGTCTCTATGTCGCGCTCCTGCACGAGGTCCACGAGCTGCCCGGTGGCTCCCCTGCGCTGACCGGGGCGGCGGACGCGCCGGACGATGACCTCGACGCCCGGGTCGAGCTGCTGGTCAGGACGCTGCTGGGTGCGCTGGGCGGGGGAGGCGAAGGAGGAGCCGGGTCATGATGGCTTGCTGGGGGCCTGCCGTCGTCACCGTTCCACGAGCCGGTTGACTGTGCCCCAAGGGCATAGTTTTCACTGGTTCTCAACGGAAGGGCGGTGAGAGCAATGGCCTGGAGCACACGTCAGCTCGCGGACCTCGCAGGTACGACGATCAAGGCTGTACGGCACTATCACGCGCTCGGGCTGCTCGATGAACCGCGTCGTACGGCGAACGGCTACAAGCAGTATGAGACGGCCCACCTCATCCGGCTGCTGCAGATCAAGAGGCTGAGCGATCTAGGGCTTCCGCTCTCGCAGATCGCCACCATGGATCGCGCTGATCAGGTGCCGGACGAAGCGGTCCGGTTGATCGATGCGGAACTCGCGGCGACGATCGAACGGCTACAGAGAGTTCGGGCAGAGCTTGCCGTCATACTGCGTCACCGCGCTCCGATCGATGTTCCCCGTGGCTTCGAGTCGATCATGGAAGGCCTCTCGGACAACGACCGCGCCATGCTCGCCATCTATGGCCAGGTCCTCGACGAGAACGCGATGGGCGAGCTCCGTGAACTACTGAGCCGGCGCGATCCCATCGACGACGAGTTCGACGCTCTACCGGCGGACGCAGACGAAGCCTTGATCCAAGACCTTGCCGAACGGATGGCCGGTCCGCTCGCCGCGGCACAGGCCGCATTTCCGGTCGTCGGTGACGCCGCCCAGTTCTCCACGCACAGCGTCGAGCGCACGGCCAGCACCGTCTCGCAGGCGATGGGGGATCTGTACCACCCGGCCCAGCTGGAAGTGCTCCGTCGAGCGCACGCGATCGCTACGCCCTCCTCAGAAGCCCACTCGCACCTCCCGCACGGCGACGCACTCTCTCCTGGCGCGACTGACGGAGGAACAAGGTGACCGACCCGACCTCAGGCCCTCGACCGGGGAACACGGACGACGCCCGTGGTGCGGACGTGACGCTTCCCGAAGCCGTCATGCTGCTCCTGTTCGATCCCCGCACCGGCACCATCGCAGGCGAGGGCCAGTCATTGATGTACACGCTCGGCGGCGCGATGCTCACCGAGCTCGCCGTACGAAAGCACATCGAGCTCGACGACAAGAACCGCCGCGTTCGCGCCGTCGGCCACGCCCCCGAAGACCTGCTGCTACGCGGAGCATGGGAACGGGTCCCGGAGACCGCGACAGGAATCAGGGCGCTCGCGATCGATATCGGCGTCCGGTCCCGAGAGAGCACCTTGGACCGGCTCGTCGTGCGAGGCGATATTCGCAAGGAGCCCCGCCGTCTCCTCGGCTTCATCCCGACACACGCACTCAAGGGCGGAGACACCGACACGCGCGACCGGTTGCTCAGGCCGGTTCGGTCGGCGCTGGTGGACGGCGTCGATCCCGACGCCCGGACCGCCACACTCGCCGCGCTGCTCTCGGCCAGCAAGAACCTGGCCGCGATGCATGCCGACATCCCCTGGTCCGGTGAGGTCTATACACGCGGCAAGAAGTTCGAGCGCGGCGACTGGGGCGCGAAGGCCGCCTCCGACATCATCCTGAGCACCCTGGTCGTGCAGGTCGTCGGGACTGCGTTCGCGACGGCCCTGGCGACGTTCGCACAGCCCGACTGATCACCTCCGCAGTCGTAGGAGTCGCAGCGCCCTCGAGCGACCTGCGCAGACCACCCACCACTCACCACGCGTATCTGGCGCGCCCAGATCGCATCGACAGTCGCTGAAAGAGAGACACGATGAATCCGGTCGAACCAGTGGTCCAAGGATTCCGAGATCTTGTCGCAAACGTTCCAGACGTGGTCCAGCCGCTGGTCATCGCGCTGGCCGGTGCCGTGCCCTTCGTCGAGGGCGAGCTCGCGACGACGGTCGGTGTGCTCGGTGGCCTCAACCCCATCGTGGCCGGGATCGCCGCAGCGGGCGGCAACTTCCTCTGCGTCTTCCTGATCGTCACGCTCAGCAGTCGTGTCCGTACGGCGACCCTCGCGCGACGCGCGCGGCGGGAAGCGGTGCGGGTACCGGTGAACCCGACGGAGCGGGGCAGCGACGCGCCGGAGGAACCGCCGACGAAGGTGAAGCCCGATTCGAAGGGCAAGGAACGTTTCCGGCGCTACCTCGATCGGTACGGAGTACCGGGGGCGAGCCTTCTCGGCCCCCTCGCGATGCCGACCCAGTTCACCGCCGCGCTGCTGGTCGCCGGTGGTGTGTCCAAACCCCGGGTACTGCTCTGGCAGGGCATAGCGATCATCCTGTGGACCGCGATCTCGACAGTGAGCGCGTGGCTGGCCTTGATCGTGGTCTACAACGTCGGCTGAGCCGCATCGCGCGCCGGCTCGGTGTTGTCCTCGATCCAGTCGAGCATGGTGGCCAGGTGGCCCCGAAGGCCGCTGCCGAGAGAGGTCAGCCCGTAGGTGACCTGGGGCGGGGAGGTCGGCTCGACCTTGCGCCAGACCAGGCCGTCCTTGGCCAGGTTGCGCAGGGTCTGGGACAGCATCTTCTCGCTGATGCCCTCGATGTGGTCGCGCAGCTCGTAGAAGCGCAACGGCTGCTCCTGCAGCCTGAGCAGGACCCAGACACCCCAGCGACTCGTGACGTGGTCGAGGACCTGCCGTGCCCCGCAGTCCGTGTGGAACGGGTCACGTTCCTTGGGTGCCGCTGACTGCCCTGCCAAGATTCCGAGCTCCATGTCAGGACCTTACGTCGAGGTACGTCCTTTCGAGAAGTAAGTCGCTTTCCTAGAGTCTGCCGCGTACCTGACACTGGAAGGAACGATCATGATCGTAGTCACCGGATCCACCGGGAACATCGGGCGCCCCCTGCTCGACGCGCTCACCGCCGCAGGGGAGTCGGTCACCGCCGTCTCCCGGAACCCGATCAGTCTTCCCGAGGGCGCTCGGCACTTCGCCGGGAACCTGAACGACCCGGAGGGCCTGGAGCCCGCGTTCCGCGGCGCCGACCGGCTGTTCCTCATGATCCCGGACCCGGCGCTGCCGGTGTCCCGGATCGTCGAGACCGCACGCGCCAGCGGGATACGCCGCATCGTGCTGCTGTCCTCCCAGCGGGCGCAGTCGAGGCAGGACCCGGTCCTGACGAGCATGGAGCAGACCGTGACCGGCTCGGTTCCCGAGTGGACGGTGCTGCGACCCGGTGGCTTCGCCTCGAACGCACTCCTGTGGGCCGAGTCGGTTCGCTCCACCAGGACGGTCCGAGCGCCGTTCGCCGACGTCGGGCTCCCGCCGATCGATCCGGCGGACATCGCTGCCGCGGCAGCGGCGGCCCTGCTGGAGGACGCCCATGTCGGGCGGTACTACACGCTGAACGGCCCCGCTGCCGTCACGCCGCGTGAGCAGGTCGCCGCGATCGGCCACGCGCTCGGCGAACCGGTCGAGCTCGTCGAGCAGACCCGGGAGGAGTCCTTCGCCGAGCTGTCGCGGATCTGGCCGCCCGCGGTCGTCGAGAAGACGCTCGACGCGCTCGGTACCCCCACTGACGAAGAGCGCAAGCCGTCGTCCGATACCGAGCTGGCCCTGGGCCGTGCGCCCCGGGACTTCACCGACTGGGTCGCGCGCAACATCGACGCCTTCCGCTAAGGAGCGCCGAACGCTTCGCGCAAGGCCGGACAGGCAGAGGCGGGCCCTGGACGACGCCAGGGCCCGCCTCCGGTCAGCCCGCTCCGGTCAGAGCCGGATGGTCAGGGCGGGATGTCAGAGCAGGATCGGTCAGCGCTGGACTGGTCAGGGCTGGATCGTTGGAACGAAGTTGTCGAGGAGGAACTGGCCCTCCGCGCCCGCGGGCAGCTCGCCCATGAACCGGGTGACGACGCCAGTGCTCGCGGACTGGACGTAGACCTGGAAGTCGATCGTCTCGACCGCCCCGTCGGCCCAGTGCTCGGTCTGCGCGGCCGTGAGCACGGCCTCCGAGGCACCCTCGACCTCGATGTACGAGGCGTGGTAGCCGAGCTTGTTCAGCTCCTTCGGGTCCGGCATCTCCTGGTCGTAGAACGGCGACTGGACCAGGATCCGCCAGTGCAGGTCGCCGTACTCGTCCGAGACGGCGATCTCGGGGGACTCCCACTCGTGACCGGCGCCGCCGTCGCCCACGATGGCACGGCCGGTCCAGTCGGCCGGGATCGCGTAGCCGACGTCGTTGGTCTCGGTGATCTGCCAGGTGTCCGTGGCGCCGTCGGTGGGCTCGCCCAGGTCGACCGGGATCCCGACCGGGTCGCAGTCGGCCGGACCGGCGGCGTGGCCCGGGACGTGCGCGGAGGTGGCGGAGCAGGCCGGCGTCGCGGGGGAGGCGGTGGCGGTCGCGGTCGCGCCCGCGGTGAGGCCGACGGCGAGGGCGGCCGTCAGAACGATGGAACGTGCCTTCGTGTGTGTGCGTGTCATGACTGCTATGACGCGTCGGCGGCCTGAAAGGTTGTGTCCGTCCGCGCCCGTTACGGTGACAGCTCACCTTCGATCGTCACGGTGCGCAGGCTGTCGCCGCCCCACTGCCGGATGAGCGCGTCGTAGACCGAGTCGATCTCCGCCTGGTCGAGGTCGTAGCCGGAGATCCCGGCGGCGAGCAGCGACTCCGGGACGGCGTCCGCGGCGATCAGCGCCCGCCAGTCCTCCAGGCCGATCTCCAGGTACTCCAGGTGGTCGAGCCGCCCGAGGACCAGCGGGTCGGCGATCGTGCCCGGCTCGGCGGTGACCGTGCGCAGCCGGGGGAGCCCGACCAGGGGCGACAGGTCCGACGGCGTCTCGTCCCAGGACCCGACCGAGAGCACCTCGAGCTCGTCGGTCGCCGCCGCGCGGACCGACCTGCCCGCGCCGCTGTCGACCATGACCACCGCGGGCGGTTCCTCGCCGGGCTCGCCGGACGGCCAGGGGTTCCCGCCGTCGCGCACGAGGTCGGTGAGCGATTCCGCCAGCAGCCAGGCACCGATGTCGGACTCGTGGCTCAGCACGACGAGCTGGCCCACGTGGCCGGCGGGCCCGGGCGCCAGGTCGACGGCGACCCAGTCCCCGGTGCCGCCGTAGTCGCCGATCACTATCCACTCCGACGAGTCCACGAGACCCTGCACCGCGGAGTCGGGCCGGGTGACGACGGCGGTCCGGGCCAGGAAGTCGAACGGCAGCCCCTTGCGCACGTCCGCCTCGGAGGCCCGTTCGATCTCGTCGAGGTCGAACTGCTGGATCCCGCCGAGCGCCTCGGCGTCGCGCTCGTAGCGGTCGTCCTCGCCGTAGTCGCCGTAGTCGCCGTACTCCGCCCGGGTCACCCTCAGCAGCGCGCGCAGCTCGGGCGGCAGCGGCGTGCCGAGCCGTTCCTCGAGCGCGGCGAGCTCCTGCTCGGTCGCCCCGACCGCGTCGGGCATCCGTTCGCGCAGCGTCCGTTCCAGCGCCTCGGGGTCCGACGACGGGGCGGGGCCACGTCCCTCGAACGCCTCCGGTCCGCGCCGGACCGGCTCAGGCTCGGCGCCGTCGACCAGCACGACGTGGCCGGCGCTGTTCACACCGAAGTCCCTGATCACCGTCGCGGTCGGCGACTCGGCCGCTGGGGTGACGACCGTGCGGCCGTCCGCGTCGATCCGTACCGAGAAGGTGATCGAGCCCTTGCCGGCCTCCTCCAGCGCCGCCCGCAACGGCTCGGTGGCCTCCGTGAGCGCCAGGAAGAGCGTCCCGTCGTCGGGCGGCAGGGACAGGGGGACGCTGTACGCGCCCGGGCTGTAGCTGCCCGACCACTCGCACAGCTCGGGACGCTCCGACCGGACCAGCTCGAGCAGGGGTTGCCAGGTCTCGAACCGGTACAGGGTGTCCTCGCCCGGGACGTGAGACGGCTCGGACACGGAAGTCTCCCCTCGTCGATCGACCGACGTCGATGCCTGGACGCAGCCGTCAGGGCTCGCTCCGTCCGGTGCCGGGGCGAGCAGGTCGAGGACGCCGACCGTCGCCACGACGCCGACGGCGAGGCCGACGACGATCGCGGTGCCCTTCAGCCCTGGAATTCGCTCGAGCCAGTCCCGCAGCAGCACGATCACCGGGGCAATCTAGCGGGCCGGTCGCCCCGGACGCACGAAAGACCGGGGGCGGCTGGTCACCTGACCAGCCGCCCCGGGGTAGTGCGCCGAGACAGAATACGCTGAGAGGCGCGTCCTGCGTCGCCTGTCAGCGGCTCCTTGCCGTGAGGAACTGGCTGGGCCGCAGGGCGCGGGAGACGATCCTGGTGTCGCCGATCCAGCCGTAGAACCCCTGCCCGTACCGCTCCGCGGACTGGGTGCCGCCGATGGCGAACGGCTTGCCGAGCGTCGAGATGCCCCGTGACTCCTCGGCGGCGTTACGGACGATCTTCGAGCCGTCGACGTACATCGTCGTGTGCCGGCCGTCGTTGACGAGGGCGACGTGCATCCATCGGCCGACCGGGATGGCGTGGCTCCAGGACGTGGGGTCGGCGTCGCCCGGTACGGGGTAGACGACGAACTGCAGGAACCGTTCGCCCGACAGGTTCAGGCTGCACGTCGGCTCGTCGTCGGACCAGCCGCTGTGCTTGCCTGCGTCGCCGGCGCGGCCCTCCCAGCTGAGGATGCCCATCCAGGCGTGGTCCCCCTCGAAGGGCTCTGGCAGCTTGAGGAACGTCTCGATCGTGTAGCCGGACTCGAACGTCGCGCTGTTGACCGGGGCGTCGGGACCGGTCCGCAGCACCGCGCCACGGTCGGGTCCCTTGCCGCCGTCGAACCGCAGGCTCCCACGGGCCGGCTGGGCGTCGTGGTGCTCGGCCGACCAGGTCAGCGCCTCCGGGGCGCTGGCGTGCAGGAGCTGGGAGGTGAGGTCGTTGCCGTTGCCGGTGAGGTCGCGGGCGACAGTGCCCGGCGCGACCGGGGCGCCGTCGGCCCCAGCGGTGGCCAGCCCGGCCTCGTCGAACCGCCAGTACGCGACGGTGCCGCGCGGCATGACGGCCGATGGCGGGAGCGGTACCGGCAGGAGCGGCGGTGCGAAGGCGGCGAAGCGCTCGTCGAAGTCGATCTCGACGGTGAACCGGTCGACGTCGCCGCTGAGCTCGACGTGCTCCGACTCCAGGGGTGTCGGGTCCTGCTTCGCCTGCAGCCAGGGCGAGAACGTCTCGACGTCGATCACGCCGCGGTCCAGGTCGAACGAGTAGTACCGCACCATGCCGGCGCCGCCGTAGTAGCGGTCCTGGTAGTTGGTGATGTGCAGGTGCACGGGGTGGCCGGCGTCGTTGGTCATCGTCGTGCGGCCGGAGGGCCAGTAGTGCCCGCCGAGCGCGAGGAAGATCTGGTCGTTGCCCCGGATCAGCCGGTCCCAGAGGCGCTGCCCGTTGTCGGAGAGGCTGGCCTTGCCGTCGCCCTCGGCCCAGACGATGTCGTGGGTGGTCAGGACCGCGGGGAGCGGGTGCTCGTCGAGCACGCCCTTGGCCCACGTGAGCCCGGCGTCGGACGCCCGCCAGTCCAGCGCCAGGACCAGCCACTCCCGTCCGCCGCCGCGAACCACGTGGTAGCTGTTGTACCCGTCGGGGGAGGAGCCGCCGTAGGTCTTCATCCGGGAGAACCGCTGCGGCCCGAAGGTGCGCAGGTATGGCGTGTCGCCGCGCTGGTCGTCGCCGCTGACGTCGTGGTTGCCGGCCAGCACGCTGTACGGCAGCCGGCCGGCGGCGTCGAAGGCGCGGCTCGCCGCGCGCATCTCGGTCACCGTGCCGTGCTCGGTCACGTCGCCCAGGTGGGCCATGAAGACGATGTTGTCCCGGGCCTGCTCACGCACGAGGTGGCGCAGCGTGGCGCGCACCGGCTCGGGGTCGGAGCCGCCGTCGTCCAGGAGGTACTGGGTGTCGGGCAGGACGGCGATCGTGAACCTCGGGTCGGCCGTGTCCGGGTGGCCGCCGTGCGGCGTTGCCGGGGTCGTCGCGGCGGCAGCCGACGGTGCGCTGACCGTCGCGGAGGCCGCTGACAGGATCGGGACGGCCGCTGCTGCCTGGAGCAGGGACCGGCGGGAGAGCTTGTTTTCCACCGTCGCATCGTGGCCCGGCCTGCTGGCGCAGGGGTGACGCGGAGCCGAACGGTGTCTGACCATACGACCACCGACGGGCACCGTACCGACCGGGCGCGGATGCTGTGCGAACCACACCGGACCAGATGCTCCGGCAGGCCCCGGCCCCGTCAGCAGGGTTGAGCCGGGTGCAGTGCGTGGTGGCCTCTGTCGGGCGCGTGCTCCGTCTCGCTATCTTTCCGCAGTGACCGAAGCCGTGGAGTTCGAGGTCTCACGCACCCGCATCCTCCTGATCGGGCTGGTGGCCGGACCCTTGATGACGGCAGCCAGCGTGCTGATCGTGATCGCCGCCCTCAACCCGACAGCAGTCAGATGGCTGGCACCGATATCACCGCTCCTGTGGCTGTTGTACATGGTCGTGGGTGTGGTCGGTGCGGCATTCTTCGGCTACGGCACCGTGCTCTGCCTGACCTTCCTGCGGAAGCCTGGTGCCGGCCTGGTCGTCGACACCGAGGGCTTCACCGATACCTCGAGCGGCGTGGCGACCGGGAGGACCACCTGGGACCAGGTCACCGGATGGCACCTTCACCAGGTTCAGAAGCAGACCAGCCTGTGCGTGGTGGTGAAGGACCCCGAGCCGGTGCTCGCGGCGATGAGACCGGTCGCGCGACTCATGTCCCGGGGCAACATCAAGCTCGTCGGGACGCCCGTGTGCATCGGGCTGACCGGCTTGCGTGGTGGTCCCGAACCCGTCATCGCCGCGTTCGAGCAGTACTACGACCGATGGGCACGTCGGGCCGCCGGCGCCGAGGAGGCCTGAGGTTCGGACTCGGGGTTCGGACTCGGCCTGCCAGACTGCCCGACATGTCCGCGCCCGCGTTGCTGCTCCCGTCGCCCGTCGAGGCGCTCGACGACGAACGTCTCGACGCGGCAGGCGTGCGGGTGCTGCTCAAGCGGGACGACCTGATCCATCCGGAGCTGCCGGGCAACAAGTGGCGCAAGCTGAAGTACAACCTGGAAGCAGCCGAGGCTGCCGGGGCTGCGCGGCTGCTGACGTTCGGCGGCGCGTACTCCAACCACATCCGGGCGGTGGCCGCCGCGGGAGCGCTGTTCGGGTTCGAGACGATCGGTGTGATCCGGGGCGAGGCGTACGACCCGCTGAACCCGTCGCTGCAGTTCGCGGTCGACCACGGCATGCGGCTGGCGTACCTGGACCGCCAGACGTACCGGCGCAAGACCGGCCCCGACGTGCTCGAGCGCCTCGGTGCAGAGCACGGCGACTTCTACCTGGTGCCAGAGGGCGGCAGCAATGCCCTGGCCGTGCGCGGGTGTGCGGAGCTGGTCGGTGAGATCGACGAGGACTTCGACGTCGTCTGCTGCGGCGTCGGCACCGGCGGGACGCTTGCCGGAATCGCGGCCGGGCTCGCGTCTGGCCGCGAGCCCGGCAGCGAGCCCGGCCGCGAGCCCGGGCAGCTGGCGATCGGTTTCTCCTCGCTGAAGGGCGGGGACTTCCTGTCCGACGACGTCGCCGCGCTCCAGCGGGCCGCTCTCGGCGAGGTGACCGAGAACTGGGAGATCGAGACCGGCTACCACTTCGGCGGGTACGCCAGAGTGAAGCCCGAGCTGACCCAGTTCGTCGACGACTTCCAGGCCCGTCACGGCGTGCGCCTGGACCGGGTGTACGTGGCCAAGATGATGTACGGCGTCTACGACCTCGTCGCCAGGGGGCGGTTTCCCGCCGGGACGAGGATCGTGGCGGTGATCACCGGCCCCGACTTCGCGTCGCGGCCGCGTTGGTCGTCGGACGAGGCGGGTTGACCTCGACGGCGCTGGAGCGGTGCCGAGCCGCAAGTTGCTGGCCTTCGTGGGCGGTCGGCGGTGCCGAGCCGCAAGTTGGTTGTCAATCCGGCTGCTCAGCCGCAACATATGGGTCCATCAGGGGGCTGATCGACGTGCAACCTTCGGCTCGGCGACTCGGAGACGATCAACTTGCGGTTCGGCGCCGCAGATGACCTCCAACTTGCGGTTCGGCGCGCCAGCCGGCTCGCCGTGACGATTAGCTTGCGGTTCGGCGCGCCAGCCGGGTGAACAGGATCCTCAGCGCACCATGCTGTTGCCGTGCACGGCCGCCAGCCGCGCCTTCACGCTGAGCAGGGTCTCGATGATGAGGTCCTCGCGCCCGTCGCCGAGCCGGCTGATCGGTACCGCGATGCTCATCGCGTCCACGGCGTCGTGGCTCAACGGGAGCGCGACGCCGAAGCAGCGCACGCCCATGCAGGACTCCTCGCTCTCGGTGGCGTAGCCCTGGTGGGCCGCGCGGTCGATGATCTCGAGCACGGCGTCCTTGTCGGTGGTCGTGCGCGGTGTGATCGCGGAGATCGACTCGGGCACCAGGTCGCCGCGAGCCTCGGCCGGCATCTCGGCGAGCAGGGCACGCCCCAACGAGGTGGCGTACGCAGGGAGCCGGCGCCCGACGGCGGAGTGCATGCGCAGCGGGTGCACCGACTCGCGCTTGGCCGTGTAGATGACGTCGGCGCCGTCGAGGCGTCCGAGGTGGACCGTCTCCTGCGTGGCGGCGGCCACCTCGTCGAGCACGGACGTGGCACGCGCCAGCGCCGGGTCGCCGTCGAGGTAGGCCGAGCTCACGACGAGGGAGTGGATGCCGAGCTGGTAGACGCTGCCTGTCGGGTCGGTCTGCAGCCAGCCCCGGTCGGTCATGGTCCGCAGCAGCGCGTGCAGGCTGCTCTTGGGGATGCTGAGGCGCGTCGAGAGCTGCAGCTGGGTTCCAGGGCCGTTGGCCGCGATGTCGTCCAGCAGGTCCAGTGCACGGGCCGCTGACTTGACCGGTCCGGCGTCGTTGGTGCCGGTCGTCTCACTCTGGAGCTCCCTCTGAAGCTGCATGAACGCTCTCCTCTGGTCCTTCTGCGGGGCACCGGGACCGCCCCGGGGGTGATTCACCCTACCCCCGAGTTCGCATACGTGGACATGTTTCGACCCCTTGACCAGTGAGCGGGATCACGTCTATCGTCAGGCAAGTTCACATAGACGAACACAGTTCACAGACCGAGGGTGATTCATGATCCAGGTTCGATACTCGACATCTCCGTCCAGCGCGGAGACGGCTACTACTGCGGACCTGCGGGAGAACTTCCTCGTCCCAGACCTGTTCGTCAGCGGTGAGGTCCGGGGCACGTATACGCACGAGGACCGGATGGTGGTCGGCGGGGCCGTTCCCGGTACCGCCGAGCTCGGGCTGCCGGCCTGGGCCGAGGTGCTGGGCACCGAGGCCCACCTCGAGCGTCGCGAGCTCGGCGTCATCAACGTCGGCGCCGCCGGCCACGTCGTCGTCGACGGCGAGAAGTTCGAGCTCGAGCACCTCGACGGCCTCTTCGCGGGCCGGGGGAGCGAGGTGTCCTTCGGCGGCACCGACGCCGCGTTCTACTTCGTGTCCGCCCCGGCGCACGCGACGTACCCGACCCGGCTGCTCAGCCACAGCGAGGTGGAGCCGGTCGCGCTCGGCTCGGCCGAGGCGGCCAACGAGCGCAACCTCTTCCGCTACGTCTGGGGCCAGGACGTGGAGTCCTCCGTGCTCCAGCTCGGCGTGACCGTCGTGGCCGGCGGTTCGGTCTGGAACACCTTCCCGCCGCACCTGCACGCCCGCCGCACCGAGATCTACTGCTACGTCGACCTCGACGAGCAGGACCGCGTCTTCCACTTCATGGGCGAGCCCGGCGCCACCCGCCACCTCGTCCTCAAGAACCGGGAGGCCGTCATCTCCCCGCCGTGGTCGATCCACGCCGGGTCCGGCACCGGGTCGTACGCCTTCATCTGGGCGATGGCCGGCGAGAACAACGCCTACACCGACCTGAGCCCCGTGGCCGTGGAGGACCTGTGACCACCACCACCGGGACGGTCACCGATCCCAGCACCGACGCACGCTCGCCGTTCGACCTGCACGGCAGGTGCGCGGCGGTGACCGGTGCGGGGCGCGGCCTCGGCCAGGCGATCGCGCTCGGCCTCGCCCGGTCGGGGGCGGACGTCGTCCTGCTCGGCCGGCCGGGCAACCAGGAGGCCACCCGCGACCTCGTCGCCGACCTCGGTGCCAAGGTCGACGTCGTCGACCTCGACGTGAGCGATCTCGACGCGGTCGAGCAGGTCAGCGCCGAGCTGAACGGCTCGCGTCAGATCGACGTCGTGATCAACAACGCAGGGATCATCGACCGCGCGGACTCCGTCGCCGTCGGCCGTGACTCCTGGCAGCGGGTGCTCGACGTCAACCTCAACGGGCTCTTCTTCCTCACCCAGCAGCTCGGTCGGCCGATGGTCGAACGCGGCCACGGCAAGATCGTCAGCATCGCCAGCCTGCTGTCCTTCCAGGGCGGCCTGCGCGTGGTGTCGTACGCCGCCAGCAAGCACGGCGTCGCCGGCATGACCAAGGCGCTGGCCAACGAGTGGGGGCCCCACGGCGTCCAGGTCAACGCCATCGCACCGGGTTACATGGTCACCGACAACACCACCGCGCTCCGCGCCGACGCGGACCGCTCGCGCTCCATCCTCGAACGCATCCCGGCCGGCCGCTGGGGTACCGCCGAGGACATCGCCGGGGCGGCAGTGTTCCTCAGCTCCGCCGCCGCCGACTACGTCAACGGTCACGTGCTGGCCGTCGACGGCGGCTGGATGGCCCGCTGACACCGTCCCTCTCACGACAGTCCCACCGCCGCGCTGCGGCACAGAACCACATGGCATCGAACGAAAATCGAGGAAACGACAATGAAGTTCACCTCTCGACACTCTGCCGCTCGACACTCTGCCGCTCGAAACACGGCCGCCGTCATCGGCGTCGCCCTCGCGGCCGCAACACTCACGGGCTGCACCGAGACGGCCGCCGGGGGCGACGACGCCGCCGCGGCCGGCGCGTGCGAGCCAGCTGACGTCACCCTGGTGGGCCAGGTGCGCACCGAGTCCAACCCCTACGAGGCCTCGTGGCTGGACGGCGGCGACGCCTTCGCCGAGCAGGTCGGCCTCACCCAGGAGCGGCTCACCTACGACAGTGACTCGACGCGTCAGCAGGAGCAGATCAGCCAGCTGCTCGCCGGCGACACCGAGTGCCTGGTCATGAACATCCTGCCCAACGGCGACTCCGACACCCCGCCCATCGTGGAGGGCGCGGAGGCGGCGGGCGCCTACCTCGTCACTCAGTGGAACAAGCCGGCCGACCTCGACGTCACCGACTACGACTCCTGGCTGTCCCACATCACCTACGACGGCGTGGAGTCAGGCAAGCAGATCGGCGACGCGCTGGCCGAGGCGATCGGCGGCTCGGGCGGCGTCGTCGCCCTGCAGGGCGTCCTGGACACCGCCGCCGCCAAGGACCGCTTCGTCGGGCTCGAGGAGTCGCTGGCGGCCAACCCGGACGTCGAGCTGCTCGACGACCAGACCGCCAACTTCTCCCGCGCGGAGGCGCTGGAGGTGACCAAGACGCTCCTCACCAAGCACGGCGAGGACATCAAGGGCATCTGGGCTGCCAACGACGACATGGCGCTCGGTGCGCTCGAGGCGCTGCAGCAGGCGGGCCGCGACGACGTGGCGGTGGTCGGCATCGACGCAGTGCCCGACGCGCTCACCGCGATCCAGGACGGCACCATGACGGCCACCGTCTCCAGCGACGGGCCCTGGCAGGGTGGCATCGGCCTGGCCATCGGCTACTGCGTGGCCACGGGGGAGCTCGCCGTCGAGGACATCGCCGACGAGGACCGCGCCTGGTTCGCCGAGCAGTTCCTCATCGAGCAGGACAACGTCGCCGACTTCGTCTCCCCGGAGACCAGCGAGGCCGACTTCGCCTGCGACAGCCTCTTCAGCCGTTCGCAGGGCTCGATGTCGTGACCATGACGTCCCCCACCGAAGCCGGCAGAGGGGCCGGCAGAGCTACCGGCACAGAAGCAGACGGCGACGTCGTGCCTGCGCAGCGCCCCCGGCCTCGGCGGGGGGTGTCGCTGAGGGACGCCGGTCCGCCGATCGCCCTGGTCGTCATCTTCGGCGTCTTCGCGGTCCTCAGCCCCGACTTCCGGACGGTCTCGAACGTGCAGAACGTCCTGGACGCCGCGGCGGTCCTCGCGGTCGTGACCTGCGGCATCAGCTTCGTGCTGATGATGGGGTCGATCGACCTGTCCTCCCCGGGGATCATGGGGGCGTCCGCGATCACGGTCGCCCTCCTGGTCGCCAACAACCGCAACGACAACGACCTCGGGGTCCTCGGAGTCGTCGTCGCCGTCCTCCTCGCGGCAGGGCTCGGCTGCCTGAGCGGGCTCGCCCTGGTCGTGCTGAAGGTGCCGTCGTTCATGACCACCCTCGGCATCTCCGCCGTGGGTCTTGGCGTGGCCACCCTCATGTTCGCGGGGGTGCAGCCCAACGTCTCGGACACGATGCTGCAGGGCTGGGCGGTCGAGCGGTTCCTCGGTCTGGCCTACCTGACCTGGATCGCGCTCGCCTGCGTGCTCGTGGGCTGGCTGGTGCAGCGATACTCGCGCCTGGGCCGGTACGCCTTCGCGATCGGCGGCGCCGAGGAGGTGCTGGCGCTCTCCGGGGTGAAGGTCGCGCCCTACAAGGTGGCGGTCTTCACGATGGCGGGTGCGTTCTACGGTCTCGCCGGCGTGATGGTCACCAGCCAGCTCGGCGCCGGCCTCGTCCAGGCGGGCAGGGGCTACGACTTCTCCGCCATCACGGCCGCCGTCGTCGGCGGCACGCTGCTCATCGGCGGCCGCGGCGGCATCCTCCACTCCACGGTCGGAGTCCTGCTCGTGACGGTCCTCACCAACGGCCTCGTCCAGGTCGGGGTGAGCCCCTACTGGCAGGGCGGGGTCCAGGGCCTCATCGTCGTCGCGGCCGTAGCGGCCGCCGTCATCCCACAGCGTCGTAGGAACCAGGTGACCAAATGACCACCAACCTGCAGGCCCAGCCCGAGGCACGGGTGCCAGCGCCCGTGCACGCCCTCGAGGTGCGCGGCCTGGTCAAGAGCTACCCGGGCGTCAAGGCGCTCGACGGCGTCGACCTGGTCGTGCGCCAGCACGAGGTGCTGGGCCTGGCCGGCGAGAACGGCGCGGGCAAGTCCACGCTGCTCAAGGCCCTGGTCGGCCTGGTGCGGCCGGACGGCGGCGAGATCTGGGTGCGCGGCGAGAAGGTGCGCCTGCGGAGCATCGTCGACGCCGCCGACCACGGCATCGGCATGGTGTTCCAGGAGCAGTCGCTCGTACCCAACCTGACCGCCGCCGAGAACATCGTGCTCGGCAGCGAGGGGCCGGGCGTGCGCCGCGGCGTCTACCGCTGGAACACGATGCGCAGGCTCGCGCAGGAGCAGCTCGACAAGATCGGGTCGCACATCGACCCGCTGGCTCGCACCGACACCCTGAGCTTCGCCGACCGGCAGATGGTCGAGATCGCCAAGGTGCTCCGGATCGAGGAGCGCACGTCCCACCCGCCGGTGATCATCCTCGACGAGCCGACGTCGGTGCTGGAGTCGAAGGAGATCGAGACCCTGTTCACCCAGGTGCGCCGGCTGCGCGAGTTCGCGTCCGTCGTCTTCGTCTCGCACCGGCTCGACGAGGTGCTCGACGTCTGCGACCGGGTCGCCGTGCTGCGTGGTGGCCGGTCGGTGGGCGAGGTGCCCGCGGCGGACGCCGCCCCGGCCGAGCTGCACCGCATGATGATCGGCTCGACCGGGGGTGACGACCACTACCACGGCGCGTCCGCCGCGGTGCGGTCAGACGAGCGGTCCGACGAGCCCCGCACTCCCCGTCTCGTGGTGCGTGGCCTGTCCGGCAAGACCTTCCGCGACGTCGACCTCGACGTTCATGCGGGCGAGATAGTCGGCATCGTCGGCGTCCACGGCTCCGGCCGCGAGGACGTGTGCCGTGCGCTCTTCGGCGCCGAGCCCACCACGGCCGGCGAGGTGGTCCTCGACGGCGAGAGGCTCGACCTGTCCGGCACGCGCGCGGCGTGCGCCGCCGGCGTCGGCTACGTCCCGGCCGAGCGCAAGACCGAGGGCATGGTCGGCCCGATGTCGGTCGCCGACAACATGACGCTGACCAAGCAGCACTCCCGCTGCACCGGCCCGCTGGTGCGGCCGCGGAAGCAGGCGACGCTGGTGGACAGGTGGATCGAGCGGCTCTCGATCCGCACCCCGCACCGGGGCACCGCGATCCAGCGCCTGTCGGGCGGCAACCAGCAGAAGGTGGTCCTGGCGCGCTGGCTGGTGGCCGGCGACGTCCGGCTGCTGCTGCTCGACCACCCGACCCGCGGCCTCGACGTCGGGGCGCGCTCGGAGGTGTACCGCCTGATGCGCGAGCTCGCGGGCAGCGGCGTGGCCACGGTGCTGCTGGCCGACAGCCTCGAGGAGGCGATCGGCATGTCCGACCGGATCATCGTGATGAGCGACGGCCGGGCGACCACGGAGGTCGCCGCCCCAGCCGGGGGCAAGCCGACCCCGCTCGACCTCGTCAAGGAGATGGTCTGACCATGTCCACACCCGTCATCACCAAGCCGGCCGCCGACGCCGTCGTCCCGGTCCGCCCGACGCTAGGTCAGCGCCTCACCTCGTTCATGCCGGTCATCGCGCTCGTCGTGCTCCTGGCGGCGCTGACCATCGCCGACCCCGGCTTCCTGACCCTGAACAGCCTCACGGCCGCGGTCCGCACGTCGGCGCCGCTCGTCGTGCTCGCGGCCGGTGCCACCCTGGTGGTCCTGTGCGGGGGCATCGACCTGTCCATCGCCGCGCTCTGCTCGCTCGCGACGGTCTTCTTCGCGCTGTGGCTGCCCGACCTCGGTGGCCTCACCACCGTCGCGGTCATCGCGGCCACCGCCGCGATCGGGGCGCTGCAGGGCCTCGCCCACGTGCTGCTCCGCATCCCGTCGTTCATCGTCACCCTCGGCGGTATGAGCATCTTCTCGGCGATCGCGCTGGTGATCTCGGACGCCGGCCCGATCCGGGTGGTCGACCGCGACGTCACCAACTGGCTCACGCTCTACGTCGGCGGCGTGGTGCCGATGTCCTTCGTCGTCGCGCTGGTGGTCGTCGCGGTGATCTCCCTGGTCCTGCGGCTCACCCCGCTCGAGAGCTGGATCCGCGCCACCGGCTACTCCGAGTCGGCGGCCCGGCTGGCCGGCACGCCGGTCGACGTGGTCAAGGTCGCCGCGTTCACCGTCTCCGGCGCCTGTGCGGGCCTGGCCGCGCTCATGCTCGTCTCCCGGAACTTCAGCGGCAGCCCGTCCATGGCGGACAACCTTCTGCTGCCCGCGGTGGCGGCCATCGTGGTGGGCGGTACCGCCATCACCGGTGGTCACGGGTCGCTGTGGCGCAGCCTCGCCGGAGCGCTCGTGGTGACGCTGCTCCGTGTCGGGCTGCCGATCGTCGGGGTCCCGTCGGCCTACGAGCAGATCCTCTACGGTGCGATCATCGTCGCCGCCGTCGCGCTCACCCTCGACCGATCGAAGGTGCTGATCATCAAGTAGCCACGGCCCGACCGCGCCCCGACCCAGCCCAGCCAGCCCAGGCCCGTCCAGCCCCACGACCGACCCTGAACCCCGAAACCACGGAAGGCTCCCCATGCCCGAGAGCTCCCACCTCCTGCCCGCCGTCGCCTCGTTCCTCTCCTCGCCCAAGCAGCTGCTGATCGACGGCGAGTGGGTGGACGCCAAGGACGGCCAGACCTTCGCGACCGTGAATCCGGCGACCGAGGAGGTCCTCGTCCAGGTCGCCCAGGCCTCCGCTGTCGACGCCGACCGTGCGGTCGTCGCCGCCCGTAACGCGTTCGAGACGGGCCCGTGGTCGAAGATGACGCCGCGCGACCGCTCGCACCTGCTGTGGCGCATCGGCGACCTCATCGACGAGCGCACCGAGGAGCTCGCGCAGCTCGAGTCCCTCGACAACGGAAAGAGCCTCGCGTCCGCCCGGGGCGACGTCGGCGTGGCCGCCGAGCTGTTCCGCTACTTCGCCGGCTGGGCCACCAAGATGGAGGGCACCACCATCCCGATGTCGGTGCCCGGCCGGGAGTTCCACGCCTACACGCGTCGCGAGGCGATCGGCGTCGTCGCGGGCATCGTGCCGTGGAACTTCCCCCTCACGATGGCCTGCTTCAAGATCGTCCCGTCGATCACGGCGGGCAACACGATCGTGCTCAAGCCGGCCGAGCAGACCCCGCTCACCGCGCTCCGGCTCGGCGAGCTGCTGCTGGAGGCCGGCGTCCCGGCCGGCGTCGTCAACATCCTGCCCGGGTTCGGGGACGCGGGTGCGGCCCTGGTCGACCACCCGGGCGTCGACAAGGTCGCCTTCACCGGCAGCACCGAGGTCGGCAAGAAGATCGCCGCCGGCGCCTCGAAGAACCTCAAGAAGGTGTCGCTGGAGCTGGGCGGCAAGGCGCCCAACATCATCTTCGCCGACGCTGACCTCGACGCCGCGATCGCCGGCGCCGCCCTGGCCGGCTTCTTCAACGAGGGCCAGTGCTGCGTCAACGGCTCCCGCCTCTACGTCCAGCGCGAGGTGTTCGACCAGGTGGTCGAGGGCGTCGCCGCAGCGGCGAAGGCGATCAAGGTCGGCGACGCCTTCGACCCGGCGACCACCATGGGTCCGCTGGTCTCGCAGGAGCAGCACGAGAAGGTCATGAGCTACGTCCGCGGCGCGGTCGCCGACGGCGCCACGCTCGCAGCGGGCAGCCCCGACCCGGCCGCCGAGAACGGGTACTTCTTCGCGCCGACCCTGATCACCGGTGTCACCGAGCAGATGGCCGTCCAGACCGACGAGATCTTCGGGCCCGTCATCACCGCGATCCCCTTCGACACCGAGGACGAGGTCGTCGCGGCGGCCAACAACACGGTCTACGGCCTGGCGGCCGGCGTGTGGTCGCGCGACCTGAGCACGGCCCACCGGGTCGGGAGCAGGCTGCGCGCAGGCACGGTCTGGCTCAACACCTGGCACGCGGACGACGTCACCCTCCCGCGGGGCGGCTTCAAGCAGTCCGGCTGGGGTCGCGAGCTGGGGTCGTTCGGCCTGGACGACTACACGGAGCTGAAGACCGTCATCGCAGAGCTGCGGTGAGCGTGCGCCGCAGGCGCTGAGAGGAAACACAGGAAACCCAGAGTGAGGTCTGGGTGGCCGGCCCCGTGCGGGGACCGGCCACCCGGGCTGCCGTCATGTCCATGAACCACGTGCGAAAAGGGATTCAACGATGAACCTGCTACGCAGACCTGACCGGCGGCGCCCCGCGCGTCGCCCCCGCCGAGCGCTCCCGCGCCTGGCGGCCATGCTGGCCGCCGTGGCGGTGGCCGTACCCCTCGGGAGCGGCGTCGCGCTCGCGGCACCCACCACCGCGTCGCCCGCGCAGGCGGCGGCCGGATCCGTCGACGACGGCGAGCTGCGGGTCCTCCTGTTCTACAAGCCCAACTTCCACGCCTCCCACGTCCAGGCCCGCCAGGCCGTGCGCGACCTGGCCACGGACCTGGGCGCCGAGTACTCGCAGCCGGTCGACATCCAGGAGACCGAGGACCCCGCCGCGTTCACCACGGAAAACCTGGCGACCAAGGACGCCGTGGTCTTCGCCCAGACGGGAGGCGTGCTGTTCAACGTGGCCCAGCGGGCCGCGCTGGAGAGCTACATCCGTGGCGGCGGCGGGTACATGGGCCTGCACTACGCCGGCTGGTCGGTCGGCCAGAGCGAGCACGACGTGAACCCGTTCTACGCGCGGCTCGTCGGCGCGGCGTCGGAGGGCCACCCCGAGGACCCCGCGGTGCGCCCGGGCCGGGTCGTGGTCGAGGACAGCGAGCACCCGCTGACCCAGGGGCTGCCGGCCGAGTTCACCCGTAGCGACGAGTGGTACGACTGGCTGGTCAACCCGGCCCCGAACGTGCGCACCCTGCTCAATGCCGACGAGTCTTCGTACGGCGGGGGCAACAACGGCACGAACCACCCGATCACCTGGTGCCAGGAGATCGACTCCGGCCGGTCCTGGTACTCGGGGATGGGTCACGAGGGCTCGGCGTACGCAGAGGCCCCGATCCGCACGCAGATGAAGAACGGCCTGGCGTACTCCGCCGGTCTCCTCCCGGCCGACTGCTCGGCGCCGGACAAGGCCGAGCAGGGCTCCTGGAGCGGCGTCACGCCCTGGCCGCTGGTCCCGATCAACGCGGCGCTGACCTCCGACGGTCGCGTCCAGTCCTTCGGCAGCGTCTCCTCGGGCTGCACAGATGGCTCGCCGTACGACTTCGGCGGCAACTCGTGCGTCACCCAGGGCGGCCAGATGGAGATCGACGTCTGGGATCCGGCCGAGCCACGCACGGTCGCCAACGTGAACGACAACGTCGTCACGAACTCGACGTACACCGACCTGTTCTGCTCGATGCAGGTCCAGATGCCGCACCGGCGGGCCACGATGACCGTCGGCGGCGACGACGGTCTGGGCGGCAACGCCCCCAACGACGCGTCGCTCGGCGTCACCAGCTACACGACGAACCAGGGCCTGCGCGACGAGGCCCCGATGAACTACCCGCGCTGGTACCCCACGGGGACCACCCTTCCTGACGGCTCGGTCGTCGTGCAGGGCGGCAGCCTCAAGGGCGGCCCGGGTGGCCCCGGCGTCCTGACCCCGGAGATCTACACCCCCGACAAGGGCAGCTCCTGGGAGCTCCTGGAGGGCGCCACCAGCGCGGCGGCGTACGGCGACGGCGGCAACGGCAACGGGCCCGACGAGAACCGCTGGTGGTACCCGCGCGCGTTCGTCGCGCCGGGCAACGGCAACGTCTTCAACATCACCGGCACGCAGATGTACGAGCTCGACCCCTCGGGCGACGGTGAGGTGATCCTCCGGGGCACCCTGCCGACGGACATCGCCGACCAGGACGAGCTCGGCAACCCGGTCGGTGCGACGTCCACCGCGACGATGTACCGCCCCGGCAAGATCCTGCAGGTCGGCGGCGGCTGGTGGGCGAACGGCGGTGGCCCGGACGGCGCTCGCGCCGGCTTCACCGTCGACATCACCGGCGGTACCGACGCGCCGGTGGTCGAGGCGACCGAGCCGATGGAGCACCAGCGGCACTGGGCCACCTCGACGGTGCTGCCCGACGGCAACGTGATCGTCACCGGTGGTTCCCGCGACAACAACGGCAACGGTGGCTACGTCACCACGGCCGAGATCTGGAACCCCGACACCGGCGAGTGGACGGAGGTGGAGGTGCCCTACGAGCACGCCCGCCTCTACCACTCGACCGCGCTTCTCCTGCCCGACGGCCGCCTGATGGTGGGCGGTGGCGGTACGCCGGGCCCGCGCAACTACACGGACGTGGAGTTCTACTCCCCGGCGTACCTGTTCGACGGTGACGAGCCGGCGGTGCGTCCGGAGGTCACGGGCGTCCCGAAGGAGGTCGGCTACGACGGCACGTTCGACGTGCAGGCCGACGGCCCGGTCTCCCGGGTCACGCTGGTCCGCAACGGCTCGGTGACGCACGGGTTCAACAACGACCAGAACTTCCAGGACCTGGCGTTCTCCCAGACCGACGGCGCCCTGACCGTCGAGACCCCTGTCGACGGCACGTACGCCCCGCCCGGTGCGTACATGCTCTTCGTCTTCGACGAGGACGGCACGCCGTCCGTGGCCGACATCGTCCAGATCGACCCGACGGTCGAGATGGACGCCCGGGCCCCGCACCTCGTCGACCAGCTCGAGTACCCCCGGATCCCGGCGGAGTGGCGCTCCGCCAACCCGCCGGCGGTCGTGGACGTCGAGCCGGGCAACGGCCGGATGTCCCCGTGGGAGGTCGACAGCGAGGTCCAGCTGGTCCGTGCCGCCGCATCCAGCCAGGGCGGCCTCGGCGCCACCGGCTACCACCTCGGCGTGGGCAGCGAGGGCAGCCTGACCCGCACGGTCGAGGGGCTGGACCCCGGCCGCGAGTACCGCATGTCGCTGCGCTACGCCCGCGACAGCCGGTCCGCGGGCACCGCACCCGGCACCGCCGACCTCTCGGTCGGTGACCTGTCGACGACCCTGACGGCAGACCCTGACGTGTCGTCGCAGGACAAGTTCGGCAAGTACGTCGGGACCTTCGTCGCGGGGGCACGGTCGGAGGACCTGACCATCGCCGCCGGAGACTCCGGTGCGGGCGTCATGGTCGACGACCTGGTGATCGTGGGCTCCGACCCTGGCGCCTCCGACGTCCCGGTGCACTACGAGCTCGACGAGGGCTCCGGTACCCGCGCCGCCAACACCGGCACGGACGCGTCCGTCGGCGCGGCCACGCTGACGGGGGCCACTGGGTGGAGCGAGAACGGCGTGCACGGCGACGCCGTCGACCTCGCCGGCGGGTCCAACGCCAACGCGGTGGACCTGCCCGACAACCTGCTCCAGGGCGAGGAGGACTTCACCACCTCGTTCTGGGTGCGGCCGGACACCACGTCGGACTGGGCAGGTCTGTTCCACCTCGGGGACGGGCTCGAGGCGGCAGGCAGCTTCTTCCAGATCCAGCTGCAGACCAACGCAGACGGTGCCACCGGGCTCGCGGCGACGTTCAAGGCCAAGGGCGACGCCCTGGAGGAGCGGGTCTACGCCACGCCTACCCGTGACGTGACGGTCGACGAGTGGAACCACGTCGCGTTCACCCGCCAGGGTGCGACGGGCACGCTCTACCTCAACGGCGAGCCGATCGCGTCCCGCGACGACCTGACGATCGACATGACCGACGTCGGGCCGACGGCCAACAACTGGCTGGGGCGCAACGGCTTCCCCGACCCGGCCTACGACGGCCTCATGGACGACGTCCGCGTCTACTCCTCGACGCTCGGCGACGCCGACATCGCGGCCATGTACGCCGACGGCACCGCGCTCGCCACGACCACCACGGTCACCGTCGAGCCGGCCTCACCGTCGCCGTTCGCCGAGCCGGTCGACGTGTCGGCCGTCATCGCGGCCGGTTCTGGTGCGGCTCCCTCGGGCGTCGCGGAGCTGTGGGTCGACGAGACCCGCATCGGCGGACAGGTCGACCTGGTCGACGGAGCGGTCCGGTTCACCGGCGTCGCCCTCTCGCCGGGAGAGCACGACGTCGAGGTCCGCTTCCTCGCCGACGAAGGGTGGCGAGACTCCGCGCAGACCGTGCAGCACACGGTCGAGCGGCCGCCGCCGGGCGAGGGGACACCGATCCACTACCCCTTCGACGAGGGCGAGGGCACGACGGCGGCCAACACCGGCCTGGACAGCTCGGTCGGGGCGGCGACCCTCTCGGGGGCGGCCGGCTGGACCCCGGACGGCAAGTTCGGCGCGGGGATCGACCTGCCCGGTGGTGCGGCGTCGACGGGCAACCAGGTCGAGCTGCCCGACAACGTCGAGGCGGGGATGGAGGACCAGTTCAGCGTCTCCGTCTGGGCCCGCCCGGACGCGCTGCCCACCTGGGTCCCGCTGCTGCAGATCGGTAGCAGCACCGACACGTTCTTCCTGCTCCAGTCCAACACCCAGACCAGCGGCGCCACCGGCTTCGCTGCGACGTTCAAGGCGCCGGGCACCCCGGGCAGCGCCCAGGAGCGTCTGGTGCTGGGACAGGGCAACGACCTGCCGCTCGACGAGTGGACGCACGTGGTGTTCACCCAGAGCGGCTCGGTCGGGAAGATCTACTTCGACGGCGAGCTCCAGGCCACGCGTGACGACTTCACCGTCGACATCGGTGACGTCGGAGTGGGCGGCCAGACGACGACCAACCTCCTCGGTGGCACCAGCTGGGGAGACGCCCGCTGGGACGGGCTGGTCGACGACTTCCGGATGTTCGGGTACGAGCTGACCGCCGAACAGGTGGGCCAGCTCCATGCCGGACCGGCGGCGAACGTGGCGCCGGTGGGCGCCGCCGACGCCTACGGCACCGTCGAGGACGAGCCGCTGACCGTGGCGGCGCCGGGCCTCCTGGCCAACGACACCGACGTCGACGGCGACGACCTGACGGCGACGGGGCTCACCCAGCCGGCCAACGGCGCCGTCGACCTGGCGGCGGACGGATCCTTCACCTACACGCCCGACGCCGGGTTCGCCGGCACGGACACCTTCACCTACCGGGCGTCCGACGGCACCGTGCAGTCTGCGGCGACGACGGTGACCATCACCGTGGAGGAGGGTGAGCAGCCGCCGGTCAACACCGCTCCGGAGGCGGGGCACGACGCCTACACCGCCGTGGGCGGGGAGCCGCTGATGGTCCCGGCGCCGGGAGTCCTGGCCAACGACACCGACGAGGACGGCAACGTGCTGACCGCCACCGGGGTCACCCAGCCGGCCAACGGCGAGGTCACCCTGGAGGCGGACGGGTCCTTCACCTACACCTCCGACGCCGGGTTCTCCGGCAAGGACGTCTTCACCTACCGGGCCGACGACGGGACGGACCGCTCCGCCGCGGCAAAGGTGACGATCACGGTGAAGTCACCCGCGGTGACGGCGGTGGTCGGGGTCGCCCTGCCCATCACGTACGGCACGGCGGGCACGGTCTCGGTGGCGGTGTCGCCGGACACGGCGACGGGTGAGGTCGAGCTCTTCGACGGCGACACGAGCCTCGGGAAGGCCACGGTCGCGGACGGACGGGGAACCCTCGTCCTGCCGGCCGCCTCGCTCCGGCCGGCGGTGCACGACCTGACCCTCCGCTACGGGGGCGACGCCGACCACCGGGCCTCCTCGTCGAAGGTCAGGGTCGTGGTGGAGAAGGTGGTACCCACCATGGAGATCTCGGCGGAGAGGGCGGGCAAGCGGGCCGTCATCGACGTCTCGCTCACCGCGGAGAACGACGTCCCGGTCACCGGGGAGGTGCGGGTCGCGATCAAGGACGGCTCGACCCTGGTCGGGACCCTCGAGAACGGTCGAGCCAGCTTCGAGGTGCCCCGGCCCAAGCAGAAGGAGCTGACGCTGACGGCGTCATATCTCGGCAGTGAGCTCGCCCTGGCGAGCTCGACCAGGGTGACGATCAGAGTGCGGTAGCAGGAAAGCGGCGTGGGCCCGGAGGACGGATCCTCCGGGCCCACGCCGCGTTGCTTCCCTCTTCCCTTCGAGGCCTAAGTTTCTTCGCTTTGAGCCCGCTCAAAGCGAAGAAACTTAGGCCTCGAAGAGAAGGCGGACGTCAGTCGTCGGCCAGGGCGGCCACCACGCCGGCGCGGCTCTCGTCCTCGCTGGCCAGCACGCCGCCGTTGGCGACGATGTCGGGGGTGATCTCGCTGAAGACCATGCGGACGTCCTGGCGCCGGGCGCCCAGGATCTCGACGGCGCTGTCGGCAACGGCCTTGGCGAAGTCGCGACGCTGCTCGACGGTGCGGCCGCGCAGCAGCTCGACGGTGATGTTGGGCATGTCTTCCCTCCGGAGACGGCCGCTCCGCACACAGATACTCGTTCACAGAGGCGACCTTGATTCAGTGACATGAACCAAGGTACGCGTACAGCAGGGTGGCGTCCATGACTTCAGCCGTTCAGTTCACACTCTTGACAGAGGTTCAGCGGGCTGATTTGGTGTGCGTGCCACCTCCAACGTCGGGGAGTCGTTCATGAATCGCAGGACTGTCGTCCGTCGCGTCACCCTTTCCGGGATCGCCGCCGTCGGCCTCGTGGCCCTCGGGGCGACGTCGGCGATGGCCCACGTGACCATCACGCCGTCCACCACCGCTGCGGGCGCCACGGCTGCCCTCCGCGTCGAGATCCCGCACGGGTGCGACGAGTCGGCGACGACCGCGATCTCCGTCCGGCTGCCCGAGGGGGTCGCGGACGTGACGGCCACCGGCACGGACCGCTGGGCGGTCGACCAGGCAGCGGACGGCCTGACCTGGACCACCGACGAACCGCTCCCGGACGGTGAGCACGCCGAGGTCGAGCTCTCCGTACGCCTGCCCGACGACGTCGGTGCGACGCTCGTCTTCCCGGTCATCCAGGAGTGCGAGGACGGAGAGGTGGCCTGGACCGAGGTCGCCGAGCACGGAGCGGGCCACGACGCGCTCGACCGGCCGGCGCCGGTCGTCGTCGTGACCTCCGGTGGCGCCGAGGCGGCGGTTGCGACCGACGATCCCGAGAAGGCGACGGCGACCGCCGATCCCGAGAAGTTGAGCGCGACCGCCGATCCAGAGGCGGCGACCGCGACCGCCGATCCAGAGGCGGCGACCGCGACCGCCGATCCCGAGGAGCCGAACCTCCTGGTCGCCTACGGTGCGGCCGGCGTCCTGGTCGCGGGCGGCCTGGCGGGCGGGGCGGTCCTGCACCGGCGCCGCCGACGCCAGTGACGCGCCTCGACCTGCGAAGTCACCGGAGCGCGGGGAAGCGCACCGGCAGCTGGCTCCTCCTGCTCGCCGTCGTCTGCGCGCTCCTCCTCGGGCCGGCGGGTAGCGCCGCGGCCCACGCGACCCTGCTGAGCACCGACCCGGCGGAAGGCGCGGTGCTTGACGCCGCCCCCGAGCGGGTCACGTTCACCTTCAACGAGTCCGTGATCGGTGTCCCGACGGGCATCAGGGTGTTCGACGCGACCGGGGCCGAGGTGGCCTCATCGGCCACGGTCCGCGAGTCGCAGCTCCTCGTCGACCTCGACGAGGAGGTTCCGGACGGCACGCTCGTGGTCCTGTGGCGGCTCGTGTCCGAGGACGGGCACCCGATCGGCGGCTCGCTGAGCTTCGCCGTCGGCGCCCACAGCGAGCTGGTGGACGTACCGACGACCAGCGCGGACGCCGGCACCGACGCACCTCTCCCGCTCGGCCTGGTCCGCGGTCTGGGCTACGTGGGCCTCCTCGTGGCCGCCGGAGTGGCGGCCTTCTCGGTCCTGTTCCTGCCGCGGGGCCGCAGCGCCGACCGCTCGCGCGCCCGGCTCCGTCCGGTCGCCCGCGCGGCGGCCGGCGCAGCAGCTCTCGGCTGGTGGCTGGCCGTGCCGCTGGTCGCGCTCTACCAGCTCGGCCTGCCGGCCTCGGCGATCACCGACGGCTCGACCTGGTCGTCGCTCGCGCCGGCGGAGTACGTCGTCCCCGCTGCCGTGGCCGTGGGGCTCGGGCTGGCCGTGGTGGCACTCCCGGCGGCCGCAGCCCCCGACCGGACGAGGGCTGCCCTGGTGCTGGCCGGCTGCGTCCTGGCGGTCGTCGCACCGGCGTTCACCGGCCACACCCGGGCCACGACGCCGGAGGCGCTGGTGATCGGTGCGGACGTGCTGCACCTGGCCGCGGGCTCCCTGTGGCTCGGCGGGCTGGTGGCCGTCGCCCTGGTGCTCGGGGACCTCGCGCGCGGCGACTCCGGCGCCGTCGTGCTCGGTCGCTTCTCGACCTGGGCCGCCGGACTGCTCGCGGTGCTCGTGGTCGCCGGGTCGTTCCTGGCCTGGCGGATCGCCGGAAGCTGGGCCGCGCTCCTCGACTCCGGCTACGGGGCCCTCCTCCTCGTCAAGGTCCTCGCCGCGCTGGTCGCGATCGCCCTCGCGGCGTGGAACCGGTTCTCCCTGCTGCCGCGCCTGCGGGGGGCCACCCGCAGGCGGGACCGTGGGTCCCCGGCCACGCTGGTGGTCCGTACGGCGCTCGCGGAGGCGGGCGTGCTGGTCGTCGTCCTGTTCATCACCGGCTTCCTGGTGGACCGGAGCCCCGAGACCGACGTGACCGCTTCCGCCGCGGAAGGGTCCGGGACGAGTGTTCAGGAGTCGGTGCGCCTGCACGGCGTCTCGGCGTGGGTCGCCCTGGACCCGCCGGCAGTCGGGCCGGCCACCCTCACCATCACGATGACCGACGCGGCAGGGGAGCCCGCCGAGGGCTACGAGGCCCCACGGCTCAGCCTGACGTCCGGAGAGGTGGACCTCGGCCAGGTGGCGGTCAGCTCGCTGGGTCCGGGTGTCTATGCCGGTGAAGTGGTGCTGCCGACCTCGGGGGAGTGGGACGTGCAGGTGTCGCTGCGCACGACGGAGTTCGACAACCCGGTGGGTACGGTGACGTTCCGCGTCCCCTGACGGCCCCGGCCTGCGCCTCGCCGCACCGCGCCGACGACGTCTCGGGGCGGAGCGGCAGCGGCGCCGTCGGGTGCGTTGCGCGGAAAGCGCATAACGTGTTGATGGCTCGAGCGCCTGGCTTCGCCACCGGGGTACGCCGTCCGGTTGGCTCGGCGCTGCGCTCCATCAACGGGGACGGGAGTCACTCATGCGCAGGAGATACACAGCGGGGCCGCTCGCCGCGGCAGCGGTGGTCGCCCTGGCGACGACCATGCTGACGACAGCGAGCGCGGCGGCACCGCAGCGCGACGACCAGGTCACGGTCACCGTCGACACCCAGGACGTGGTGCAGGAGGACTACCTCGGGATCGGTGTCAACGTCATCCCGTGGAGCCTCATGGCCAACACCACCGAGCGCGGGTACGACGAGGCCGACTGGGAGGTCGATGTCGAGCGCATCCGTACGTTGCGGCCCAAGGTCGCACGGCTGTGGTTCCAGATCGACTGGATGGAGCTCGAGAAGGGGCAGTACGACTTCGAGAGTCCGGAGATCCGGACGATCTACCGCTATCTCGACGCCTTCGAGGAGGCCGGCACCGAGATCCTGTTCAACTTCGGCTGGAAGGTGGGCGGCGAGGTCCACGACTGGTTCAACTACCCCGGCGTGCGCGATCCGTACGAGAGCGCGCCCGCCGACCTGGAGGCCTATGGCGAGTCCGCCTCCGCCGTCCTGCGCGAGCTCATCGACGAGCGAGGCTACGACAACGTCCGCTACCTGACCTTCTACAACGAGCCCAACGGCGGCTGGGACTTCGAGGGCCCGGCCGACCAGAAGAAGTACTACGCCGACATGGCCCGAGCGGTGCACGACCAGCTCGTCGCCGACGGGCTGCGGGACCGTGTCGAGATCTGGGGTCCCGAAGAGGTCGGCGCCCCCGACTGGACCGCCTACATGGCCCGGAACGCCGGAGACGTGTTCGACGCCTACAGCTTTCATCTCTACGGTGAGGACTACGCACGCCTTGCGGGGTTCATCGACGAGCGGCAGGCGACGATCGGTGACGCCCCGCTGCACCTGACCGAGATGGGCTGGGCGGACCCGGGGGACAGCGGGTGGGAGACCGGGCACGCCAACTACATCATCGGGAGTGCCAACGGCGGCGTCCGCTCCAACCTCATCTGGCAGCTCAACGGGGTCATGCCTGACGACCCCGCATTCAACACCAACGGATCGTTCAATCTCTGGGACTCGGTGGTCCTCGGCATCGAGCCGACCGCGGCGTTCTACGAGGCCGGTGCCCTGATGCGGTACATCCCCGAGCACAGCACGGTGCTACGCACCACGTCGTCCGACGAGGACGTCCGGGCGACGGCCTTCCGGTCGGCCGAGGGCGGGCACACGGTGCTCGTGGAGACCAAGGGCGACGAAGCCAAGGACGTGCGCGTGGAGTTCGTGGGCGACCGGCTCGAGGACGCCGGGTTCCACCGCATCGCGTACACCGATGCCGACGGCGAGCCCGAGGCGAACGCCCTGCTGCCCGCCTCGAGCGGGACGCTCCGGGCCAAGGGCACGGCCGAGGCCGGGCCGGCCTTCACCGACACGGCACTTCCGGCCGCGCACGGCTACGCCATATACACCCAGGCCGCTCCGGCACTGCAGGTAGCGGTGGACCCCGTGCAGTCCGCCGTGTCCGGCGGCGGGTCGGCTGCGCTCCGCGCTCGCGTGGTCGACGGCAAGGGCGGGGTGACGTGGAGCGTCGTCGGCGAAGGGAACGGCGAGATCGACACCTCCGGTGTGTTCACAGCGCCCGACGTGGACGCGGAGCGCACGGTCGCGATCCGCGCGACCAGCACGGCGGAGCCGTCGAGCTACGCGGTGGCCCAGGTGGTCGTCACGCCGGGGTGACGGGAAGGCGTGACCGGCGTGCCCGTCCTCAGCCTGCCTGCCTGAGCACGCCGTCCGGTCACGACCGGACGGGCGCCAGGCGCGCGGGGATGCCGGACGCGCCGTCCGGTCGCGAGTGCTTCGCGGCCGCGAGACGTCCGAGCACGGAGAGCCCGGAGCACTGCGCTCTGAGCGAGTCAAGGGCGCTCGCCTCGCGATCCTGGTCGAGGTCGGTGACGAAGAGCAGGAAGACGTAGTCGACGCTTCCCCGCAACGGCCGGGCGACGATGTTCTCGAGGTTGCAGCCAAGGCTCGCGAGGGGCGTGAGCAGGGCTGCGAGGCTGCCAGGGGCGTTGCGCTCCGGCAGGGCGGCGAAGACGGTGGTCCACCGGTCCGTCGTCGGCCGCACGTCGTCGCGGCTCACGACGCCGAACTGGGTGATGGCGCCCGCGCCGTCCTCGACCTTCGTCGCGATGGTCGCTACCGGGTACAGCTCGGCGCAGACGGGTGCGGCGATGGCGACCTCGCCGGGCGCGAGCGAGGCGCAGGCCTCCGCGGTCGACGACGCCGCCCTGCTGGGTACGCCGAGCGAGCTCACGTACCTCGCGCACTGGGCCAGGGCGTGCGGGTGGCTGACGACGACCTCGGGTACGACGTCCCCCGTCAGGGCATAGGCGTTGAAGGTCACCGGCACGAGCGTGTCGGCGACGATGCGGCTCGCCGTCGTGCCGAGGAGCGCGTCCCAGGTGGGCAGCACCACGCCGTTCACCGTGTTGTCGACGGGCACGACGGCGCCTTCGATCGAGCCGTCCTCGACCAGCGCGATCGCCTGGGCCTGCGTCGTCAGAGCCACGAGGTCGGCCCCTGGGCGCAGCTCCCGTGCGGCCGCGTGCGTGAATGTTCCCTCTGGGCCGAGATAGCCGATGGCCACGAATCCTCCTGTGCTGGTTTCCTTGGTACGCGCCGGCGGTGTCACCGCCGTGCACCCATCTTCGTCAAGAACTGCTCCTGGAGCGGGCTCAGGCCGCCCGCACCGCTGATCTTCATCCCGCGGCAGCTGATGCGCTGGTTGGTATCGCCCTGCAGGGCGGTCTCGTCCCGCTGAGCCCAGCTGACGGTGCTCCAGGACCGGACGTAGCCGTCGAGGCTGCCGCTGACCAGGGCGTCGTCGTGCCGCTGGAAGGCGAGGCTCCAGACGGCGGCCTCGTGCGCGTCGACCTTCCGGAGCAAGCGCGCCGGCTCGTCTCCCGAGACGTCCCAGACCCGGATGACGCCGTCGGAGTCGCCGCTGGCGAGCAGGCGTCCGTCGTGGCTGTAGGCGACGGACCACACGATGGTCTGGTGGCCGGTGAGGACGGTGCGCGCACGACGCGCGTCGACGTCCCACAGCCGGACGGTCCCGTCGTTGCTGGCGGAGGCGACGGTGCGGCTGTCGGGGGACCAGGCGACGCCGTTGACGAGGCTCTCGTGGCCTTCGAGGCGCTGGACGCACCGCAGCTGGAGCCCGTCGGACGGGTCGGTGGCGAGCATCCACAGCCCGACGGTCGCGTCGAAGCTCCCGGTCGCGAGCCATCGGCCGTCCGGCGAGGCGTTGATCGAGTAGACCGTGGCACGGTGCTCTCGTGCGGACTTGAGCTCCGCGCCGTCGTCGACGGACCAGGCTCTGACCAGTGCGTCGCTGCCCGCGGTGAAGAGGTAGGCCCCGCTCGGGTCGAACGCGACGTCGTACACCGTGTTGGTGTGCCCCTCGAGCACGAGCCGTGACGTGGGGTGCCCGGACGGTACGTCGGTGCGCCACACCGTAGCCGTGTGATCGAAGCTGCCGGCGGCCAGGGTCTTCCCGCTACGGTCGAACTGGACGCTCGTCAGGGAGTCCGAGGGCCCGCGCAGCCGGTGCAGCTCGGCTCCGTCGCGGTCCTGGACGCTGACGCTGCTGTCACCGAGCGTCACCGCACGCGACCCGGCGGGGCCGGTGGCGACGCCCTTGCCCGACGAGCGCACGCCCAGGTTCAGGTCCTTGAACGTCGCGTCCGTGAAGTCGGTGGACGTGAGCTGGGCGTCGGTGACGTTCATCGACTCCACGATCGACCGGACGAAGCTCGAGCCCCTGAGGTTCGCCCCGGCGAGGTCGGCGCCCACGACGACCAGCTGCGAGAAGTCCCGTCGCGAGAGGCGGAACCGCAGCGCCCGGAGCAGCGACAGCACGTTGCCGGCCGTGTAGTGGTCGTCGTAGCGGCCGCGGATCGTCGCGAGGTGGTCGTAGAGGCGCGGTGCGTCGACGGGCATGCCGGCGAGGAACGCGATGATCTCGGGGGAGAGGTGCCGGGTCGCCAGGAGGTGGTAGCCGCCGTTGGCGAGCTCGGTCGCGAGGTGGTCCGCGACGAAGTACTCGAGGAACGACTTGTGGGCGAACTGGTAGTGGCCGTGCGAGTCGCGCTGGAGGTACGACTGCGTGGTCAGGTCAGCGGCGATCGCCTCGAGGAGCCCCGGGATCCGCACGTAGTTCTCGCCCGCGACGATCTTCGCGACGGCCTCCGCGCGGACGTCGAGCGTGTCCTCCTGGAACATCGCCCAGGCGAGCCGCTGCATCAGCGGCCGCCGCTCTCGCGGAGAGATCGCGTGCGGCCGGTCCCGGCTGACCTCCTCGATCCACCGGCGGGTGTACACGTCGTACAGCTCCGCGAGCGTGGCGCCGCCGCGTCCCCGCATGGCCGGCAGCACCTCCAGGACGAGACCGAGGACGAACGGCCGCCGTACGAGGTCGAGCAGCCCGTACGTGTCGGTGATGATGTTCCAGCGGCGCTCCCAGTCGCCGGGGTACCGCGCCTTGAGGATGTCGCGGATCTGATCCGTGCTGAACTCCCGCAGGTACAGGATGTCGAACCGGCGACCGCGGTCGCCGAGGAGCACCTCGGACTCGTCGTGCACGTCCCGGAAGTAGAGGGTGCGTGACGTGATGACCACCTTGCTGGCCGGCTCGGCGAGCGCGCGGAGACGCTCGAACGCCTGCGGCACGGTCTCCCGGTCGTCACGGGGCATCTCGTCGAAGCCGTCGCACAGGAGCAGGAGCAGCCCCTGCCGGTTCAGCTCGACCAGCACGGCGGCGACCTGGTCGTGCAGGCCGTGGTGCCTGCCGAACTCTTCGAGGATCATGCGGTCCGGGCTCTTTCGCCCGCCCGTCCGGGTCGTGGCCAGGCCCAGCGCGTCGAGGTCCCGTGGCGGCCGGACGTGGCGGAGCTCGACGAGCAGCGGGAACCGTCCGACGACGTCGGCGCCGTCGGGCCGGGCCGAGGCGCTCAGCAGCCGGTGCGCGAGGTCCAGGCAGAACCAGCTCTTGCCGCTCCCGAAGTCGCCGAGCAGCGCGAGCTGGGTACCGCTCTCGTCCTCCGACCACCGCTCGACCGAGCCTCCGACGGACGTGCGCGGAGACCGGGAGATCTCGCTGCCGTCCTCGTGCCGGTCGGACTTGGCGGCGGCGAGCTCGACGAACGTCGACCCGGCTCCGGCGATGCGCCGGGCGTACTCGTAGCGGAGCCGGCCGAGGTACGGGTCGAGCGGCGCGAGCCTCGACACCATCCCCCGGAACGTCGTCACCTCGACGTCGGTGGGCCAACCGTCAGGGGCGACCGCGTCCGTGCCCACCCGGTCGTCGACGACCAGGACCGTGTGGTCCGCGCCCGCTGCGCCGGCGGCCTCGGACAGCCGTACGAGCGTGGTGGTGCGAGGTTCGGCGACCGTGCACGCGACCACGACGGTCCCGGCGTGCCAGCCGACGACGTCGTGGGCCGCCCGGGCCCGGAACCAGGGCTCGCCGGAGGGGCCCGTCCCGCTCCCGGAGACGTCGACCCCGACAGCCGTCAGCAGCGAACGCACGCGGCCGGCGAAACCGTGCGCCGGACCGTCCCAGCGCACCGGGTCGAGCGCCCGCTCGATCGTCGACCCGAGCCACGCGAGGTCGTCCTGCTCGGCAGGCACCGCCTGGCGCTCGGTCAGCGGGTGCAGCGACTCGGGCAGCCGGCCGGCCTCCGGCAGGCCGGCGCCACGGACCAGGACGGGGAGGACCCGTTTGCCGTGATCGAAGGCGTGCTCGATCTCCTGCCGCACGAAGTCGTCAGGATCGTCGATGCGTCCGTCACCGTCCCACCGGGGACCGATGACGGCCAGCACGAGGTCCGACTCGCGGATCGCCTCCCTGAGCAGGCGCGGGAACGCGGTGGCAGGAGGGATGCCCTCGGTGTCGAGGAACACGGCGGGATAGCGGTCGCGCAGGTAGTGGTAGTACCGCAGGCTCTCGTCGCGGGTGTCGTCCCGCCGGTACGAGATGAAGATCTTCGTCATTCCGGCCAGCCTTCGTGGGGAGTCGGAAGAGCGGTGCCGAGCTGTCAGCGGTTGCCGGACGCCGTCGGCACGGCGCCGCCGGTGTCGCCGGTGTCGCCGGTGTCGAAGAGGCTGGTCCAGCGGTCGGACGCCGTCGCGAGGATCTCGCGCAGCGCGGCCGGGTCGCCCCGCTCGACGTGGTCGGCGACGAGCTCGACCTCGTGCGCGTAGCGCCGCATCGTCTCGACGATGTTGTCGGTGTTGGTGAGCAGCACGTCCACCCACATGTCGAGGTTCTCCGTCGCCTTCCGGGTGCTCTCCCGGAAGCCGCCGGCCGGCAGCGTGGCGAGCAGCGGGTCCGGGTCCTTGACCGCGAGCTCGAGGAGCGGCACGGGGAGCATCCGCGGCAGGTGGCTGACGGTGGCGACGAGCCGGTCGTGGCGCGCCGGATCCAGCACCTCCACCCGGGCGCCGATCCCCTGCAGGAGGACGGTGCACCACCGGGTCACGCCGGGATCCGTCCGCTCGGTCGGCGTGAGCAGGAAGACCCGTCCGTGATAGATCCGCGCGGTCGGCCCGTCGGCCCCGGCCGTGGCAGGCCCCGTCATCGGGTGCCCGCCGATCGGCACGACGCCGTCGGGAAGGATCTTGACCATCGCCTCCGTCACCGCGGACTTGGTGCTGCCGATGTCCATGACGACGGCTCCGGGGCGCAGCTCGGGCCCCAGCTCCGTCAGACAGGTGATGATCTGTTGCACCGGCATGCACAGGACGAGCAGGTCTGCCGCACGTGCGACGTCGGCCGCGGTGTCCAGGACGTCGTCGACGTACGACTCGTCGGCAGCCCTGGCCCGAGCCTCCGGCGAGCTGTCGTACCCGACGACCCGCTCGAAGCCGCCCGCACCACGGAACGCGGCGGCGAGCGAAGCGCCCATGAATCCCAGGCCGATCACGCCGGCCGTCTTCGTGCCGTCCGTCACGGTGTCCCCTCGCGCTCGTGAAAGATCGCTCGTGAAAGCTGGAAGGTGGTGCGAGAGCTGGTGCGGTCAGGAGCCTACAGGTGGTCGGTGTGCGGAGGGGGTTCACGGCGGCATGTTCAGCGTGCAGGGGACGGTTCTGCCGGGGCGCCCAGGACGTGGCGGGTGAGGGTGTCGAGGACGGTGAGGCCGTCGGCCGACAGCACCGACTCCAGGTGTCCCTGGACCGAGGCCACCCCCGGACCGCGCAGAGCCGTGAGCACGCCGTCCGCGTCGGCGGACGGTTCCAGGGCGAGCCGCGCCACGGAGCTGTCGGCGGCGGCAGCCGTGATGGTGGTCAGCCGCGCGCCGAAGGTGTTGTAGTAGCCGATGGCGGCCGTGGTGCCGAACACGTCGGCGTCGAGCCGCACGCCCTGCCGCGGCGAGGGCAGCGCGCGGACCGGGAAGCCGGCGAGGCCGGCGAGCACCTGGTGGCTGAGGCAGACCGCGAGCAGCGGCCGGCCCGCCGTGACGCGCTCGTGGATCCGCCGGGTGATGGCGGCGATGCGCGGGTCCTCGTGGTCGCGCGGGTCGCCCGGTCCCGGGCCGAGGACGACGAGATCGTCCGCGAGCACGTCGGTGACGGCGTCCCACCGGACCACGCGGGCGGTCAGGCCGAGGTGGCTCAGCTGATGGGCGAGCATGGTCGTGAACTGGTCCTCGTGGTCGACCACGAGGACGCTCCGGCCGGCCAGCGGCGAGATCCGCGCGCTCTCGAGCCGCGTCGCGGACCGGTCGGCCGGTCCGGCGTGCGTAGCGTCCTGCGGACGGACCCAGAACTCGGCGAGCTGGCTGTTGCGGGCGGTCAGTGCCGCGGCGACGCCGGGCTGCGTGTTCAGGTCGACGACGGCGCCGGGACCGGCGCCGCGCGGCACCAGCCCGAGCGAGGCGAGCACGCCCGCGGCCTTGGCTCGCGTCTCCGCGACCTCGTGCTCGGGGACGGAGTGACGGACGAGGGTCGCTCCGGCGGGGACGGACACGCGGCCGCCGTCGTGCAGGTAAGCCGTGCGGATGAGGATCGGGGCATCGAGCGAGTAGCTCGCGGGACCGGACGGGGTGTGCTCGGCAGGGTTGCCACGGGCGCCGTCGGGCTCGAACAGGGCGAGGACGCCCGAGTAGTAGCCGCGGGGGCGGGTCTCGTGGCGGGTGATGACCGCGCAGGCGTTCTCCATGGGCGATCCGGTCACGGTGGGCGCGAACATCGTCAGGCGCAGCGCCTCGCGCGGGTCGAGGGCGGTCCGGCCCTCCAGCAGGTACTCGGTGTGGCTGAGGCGGGCCATCTGCTTGAGGTACGGGCCGACGATGCGCCCGCCGCCGGGGCAGAGCGCGCTCATCATCTTCATCTCCTCGTCGACCACCATGAAGAGCTCCTCGTTCTCCTTGGTGTCGCGCAGGAACTGAAGGACGCCGTCGCGCGTGGGGCCTGTCGCGGGGTGGCGGTAGGTGCCGCTGATCGGGTTCATCTGGGCCACGCCGTCGTGCAGGGTCAGGTGCCGCTCGGGTGTAGCGCCCGCCAGGGACAGCGACTCGCCGTCGGACGCCGGAGCGTGCACCGCGAAGGTCCAGTACGAACCGGTCTCGTGCGTGAGGAGAGCACGGAACCACGACGTCAGCGTGGGGACGGGCGCCGAGCCGGTGCGGGCCTCGAAGCGGCGCATCACGACGAAGTTGGCGCCGGCGCCCTGCCCGATCTCGTCGTCGATCACGCGGCGCACGATGCCCGCGTACTCGTCGTCCGGGATGTCGAAGCCGAGCGGCTCGGCGGCGACAGGTTCGGGCGGGAGGGCGGCGACGGCGTCGGAAAGGGGGATGCGCTCGGACTCGCGCACGACGAGGCAGCGCAGCGGTGCGCCGTCGTCGTGCACGGTGAACCCGCGCTCGCGAGCCTGGCGGAACGGGACGACGGCGAGCACCGGAGCGCCGTCGAGGGGGATGTCGCGCAGCAGGTCGGCGTCGACGACGTCGCCGGTCAGCACCTCGACCTCGGTGCCGCCGTGGCGGCGCAGGAGCGCGAAGGGTAGCGATCCGTCGGACGCCAGGACCCGAGCGAGGAGAGGGTGGCTCGTGGCGGTGGAGTCAGCGGGGCTGGCGGGGCTGGCGGGGCTGGCGGGGCTGGCAGGGCTGGCAGGGCTGGCAGGGCTGGCGGAGCCAGGTGTGCGGGACATGCGTGGCCTCTCGGTTCGGGTGCCTGCCCCGGACCGACCGCCGCGTGGGAAACACGAGACGACCGCCTCGGAGCGAGGCGGTCGTGGACGTGTGAGTGGATGCGTCGCGAGCCCGCCTATTCGGCGGGCCACCAGTCCAGGCTGATCAGGTGCGACGTCATGGCCGGAACGTTAGCGGTGCGTGGGCGGGGTGTCCACAGGGGAGTCCGGCCTGACGGCTATACCCAGGCGAGGTCGGCCCGGCGTGGTCTTCTGGGTGGTCGGCGGTCGGAGCCCCGTCCCCGGGGCCGGTAGGCGATGGCGCCCCGCGGTCGGGCGGTGTGGCAGCCGATCGAGTACCGGCTGCGCGGCAGGCGCCCCTGACCCGGGCCGTTCATACCGACCGCAGGGGTCCACGCAGGAGTCGTCTCCCGGATCGGTTCCGGTGGGCGGGGAGCCACCGAGACATAGGTGTGGCCCGTGGGCGTGACCGTTTCCACGGAGTCCCGGCCCTCGCCTGTTGTCGTGCCCTGCGGGACCGGTCTCTGCGTCCACCCGGGTGCTTGTTTGGCGTGGTTACAACGGGCGCACAGGCCCTGCCCGTTGTCGAGGCTGGTCGCCCCGCCCTCAGCGTGCGGCGTGACATGGTCGATGTGCCGCACGGGTGCGTCACACCACGACGTGGCGCAGATGCCCTGCTCCCGGGCGCGCAGCAGCGCGGCGAGGCCCTGCGGGTGGTACCGGGCTGTCGAGGTCGTGGCCAGGAGCCGGCCACGCGGGTCGACGTAGATCGCGCGCAACCACGCGGCATCGGCGTCGATGCCGTTCGCGGCGAGCTCGCGTGCTACGACGCCGGGGACGGTGCCCACCCCTGCGGGCCCGCCCTCGACGACGACGGCGGGCTGGTCGCCCTGCGCGAGCAGGGTCGCGTCCGAGACAAGGAGGTTGATCGTGACGGGCACGTCGTCGGCGTGCCCGGGATCGCGGCCCGTGACCCGCTCGATCAGGGTGTCAGCCATGATCTGCCCGGCTCCACGCTCGTCACCTGCCGCCTTGGCCGCTTCCGCGTGCTTCTTCAGGTGCGCATGGGCCTGGATCCCTTGCTGCATCGGTACCAGAGCAGTCAGATACACCATGAGGTCCGGTGCCGGACGCATGCTGACGCAGCGCTCGCCCTTGGCCTTCGCGTTGCGCTTCACGCACGCGTGCACGTCGAGCTGGGCGGCCTGTTCCTTGATTCGTGCGACCAGCCGCCTGGTACCCATCCGGGTCAGCGCCGCCAGACCGGCCGGCCCGCAGATCTCCTCGTCGATCTGGGCGCGGTGCTCCGTCGAGAGGTGCGACGTCTCGCGTACCAGCAGGGTGGCTCGCCACTCCGACAGCACTCCGGCGCGCAGAGCGTCGAACGTGTGCGGCATCTCGGTCACCCAGACCCGTGCCACGCCAAGGAATGCCGCACCGGCATGTGGGCTGCACCGCATCGCCGCACCCACCTGGCTGGGCACACCACGACCTCGGCGCTCGGCGCGGATGTGCTGCCTGGCCTCCTCGGCTCGGCTGGCCTCGTCCAGCGCGACGGCCAGCCGGGCCTGCGTGGCGCTCACGGTGCTCTTCACCGCTTCGAGCTCCGCGAGCAGGTCTACCCACTCTGCCTGACGTCCCTTCGGCGCCGACGACGCGGTGTCGGAGGCACCTGGCAGGATCATGCCCGCCAACACCTGGCGCAGCGCCCGGACGCCTGCGACGTCGACGACCCCGGGAAGTGCGCCACCGCCGGGCAGCACCGACTTGGCAGGTTCATCGCCTGCCCGAGTCGTCACCTCACCCGTTCGCGTCATGCCACCAACATATAGTACGTCCGTTCGTACCGCACGCCGGGTAGGAGCCATCTGCCACGAGCAGAACCGACGCTCCGGTGGCGGACGCCGAGTACGCGACGAAGACCCGCCCGTTCTTCACGATCGGGGACGGGCCCTCGACCACGCCCGATGTCAGGGAAACACCGGCGTTCGACCGGAGCTCGGACGGGCTCCGGTTCGGGCAGACCCGATCTGGACCAGCGACACAGAGGAGTGCACCTTCATGACCACCAGTCCCCAGCAGCTGACCGAGCTGGCACGTCTCGCACCGCCGGCCGACTCGTTCGACTGGGAACAGGTCGAACAGCGGCTCGGGGCGCCCGTGCCGCAGGACTACCGCACGCTTCTCGACGCAGGGGGTGGCGGGCTCTGGCTGGACCACGTGCGGCTGTTCGTCCCGGCGCCCGGCCCTGGTCTGAAGCATGTCGATCTCGAGCGGTCGGGGCTGGAGTCCGAGCAGCTCCAGGACCTGTTCGAGGACGAGGTCGTGGAGCCGCCCGACGACCTCGACCCCGGTTCCAGGCTGCTGCCCTGGGCCTCGACCGGCACGGGGGTCACGCTCTACTGGCAGGTCCCACCCGAGGTGGCGGCCGATTCCTACCCGATCAGGGTCTCGGACCGGAACGGCGACCTGTGGGAGAGGTTCGACCTGCTCACCACCGACCTTCTCCTGGGGATCGTCCAGGGCGAGGTGCAGAGCGAGCTGCTCAACGAGTGGTGGACGGGCCACGACACGCTCTTCAAGACCTACGCTCGGTGACCGAACGGGTAGGCGGCTGCGCCGCCTACCCGTCCTGGGTGTCACGTCAGCGCACGGTCAGGTCCACCGTCGCCGTGCTCCGCCCGTACGCCAGGTCGCCGAGGTACTCCACCTGCACCGGGTGCACCCCCGCGTCGAGCCCCGACGTCGGGAGCCGGAGCCGTGCCGGGCCGCGGCCGAGCGTGGCCCTGACCGTCTCGTCCCCGAGGGTGACCCGGACCGTCCCCGTCGGCGCCGGTCCGCCCTTGGCGCCGGGTACCCGGACCAGCGCGACGGCGTCCTGGCCGGTGCGGACCTTCGGCGGGGTGAGCCGCGTCGAGACCTTGGCCACCAGGGCCTGGTCCGCAGGCTCCTGTCCGGTGAGACGCTCGATCCAGACATCACGGAACCGGGGGTTCAGGCCGGGGTCCCCGTGGTCCTGCAGCTTGATGTGACCCGGAGTCGGCCCCTCGGCCTTGCCGTTCCCGGTCTTGCCGTCGACCGCCACGTCGTCGTGCACGAGCTGACCGTTCCACCAGAGCGAGATGCGCGCGTCCTCGGTCTTGGTGCCGTCGCTGGCGAACCGGGCGGCGCGGAACGCGATGTCGTACGTCTGCCAGGTGCCTATCTCCGTCGCGGCGTTCACGTCCGGGGCCTTCTTCAGATAGATCGACCCTGCGTCGTTCGTCGCCGGCGGATCGATGCCGAAGGACTCCAGCACCTGGACCTCGTAGCGCTCCTGGATGTACACACCGGTGTTGCCGCGCGCCTGACCCGTGACGTCGGGCGCGTGCTCCGGCTGGTACCACTCCGCGTGCATCCGGAAGTCGCCGAACTTCTCCTTGGTCCGGATGTCGCCGCCGACGGACTCCATCGAGCCGTCCTCGACGGGCCACGTCGCGGGCCCGCCACCGACCTTCTCCCACGCGTCGAGATCGCCACCGTCGAAGAGAGCGATGCGCTCGGTCGGTGTGACGGTGAGGCTGTCGAGGTTCACGTGCCCCACGTCATCGGGTTCGTAGACATAGGCGATCGAGTTCGCTCCCTTCTTCAGCCGCACGGTCTCGACCTGCGTCGCCCAGGCCGACCAGCTCACCGTGCTGTCGAGCCAGACCTGCTTCTGCTTCTCGCCGTTGACGTACAGGCTCAGCGAACGTGGCAGGGGGCTCGGGTCGGAGTTCTGGCCGTTCGCGTAGCGCAGCGCGAGGTCGTGCCGGCCGGCCTTGTCGGCCTCGACCGCGAACGTCGTGCGTGCGCCCGGTTCCCAGTTGCGGTCGACGAAACCCGCGCCCGAGTACCCGGCGTGGTTGGTGTTCCAGCCCGCACCGCCGGAGAGGTCGGCGGCCTCTGCCTCGTAGACGGGCGGAGGCGTCGAGCCGTCCGGCAGACGGTTGAGCGTGTACCACGCCTCGGTGCTCCACAGCTCGTTCCCGCTCTCCGACGCGAACGGGCGCGGGGAGTGCACGTTGACGACGTGGCCGGGCTTCAGCCCGTCGATCATCAGGGTCACCGTCCTGCGGTCGTCGGACGCCGTCGCCGAGGTGACCTCGAGGTCCTCCTCGTCGATCTTCGGTCCGCCGTACTGCGGGGTCGACACGTAGCGCCACTGCGCAGCGGAGTACTTCGCCGCGAGATCCTGCGCGGTCTCGTCCGACAGGGGCTGCGTGTACTCGATCTCGAACCCGCCGTCGACGGCGCGCATCTCGAGCATGTCGAACGCGCGGCTCTCGTCGAAGGTGAGCTTCTGCAGGCCGTAGCCGAGCTTGCCCGCCTGACCCCAGTTGCCCGACCAGCCGATGCCACCGACGTAGATCGAGCCGTCCGGGCCGATGCTGGTCCTGCTGACGCCGGACTCCAGCCCCTGCGTCATGCGGAACACCGCGCCCTGCTCCTGGCCGGCGACCTCCTCGAGATAGGCCCGCTGCAGGCCGCCGTACGTCACGTCGCCGATCGCCAGCTGCCCGGCGAAGACGCCGTCGGTCAGCAGGACGGGGTTGCTCGGCGAGTTCGAGATCTCGCTGTGCGGCATCCACAGGACGGGCTCGGTCACCGGCTGGTCGTCGTACGGGCCGTCCGGGTTCGTGTAGTGGTTGTAGAACGCGCCCTCCTCGACGCGCACGAGCTTCGACGTCGGGACGTGCATGCCCTGGTTGTCGGTGACGTACATGCCGCCGTCCGCTCCCCAGCCGAGGCCGTTCGGCGTGCGCAGACCGCCGGCGAGGTACTCGACCTCACCGGTGTCCTTGTCGATCTTCATCACCGAGCCACGGTTCTCGACCAGCTGCGGGTCACGCGTCGCGCCGCCGGGGACCATCGCGATCCCCGTGGTGACGTAGAAGTGCCCCTTCTCGTAGAGGAGACCGAACGCGAACTCGTGGTAGTTGCCACCGAACGGCCAGGTCGCGACCTCGCGGTACTCGTCGGTGACCTCGTCGCCGTCGTCGTCGACGAGCTCGGTCAGGCCGTGCTTCTCGGACACGTAGATGCTGCCGTCGACGACCTTCAGGCCCATCGGTTCCTGGAGGCCCTCGGCGATCTTCGTGTACGTGACGTCGCCGGCAGCGGCGTCGCCCGTCACGTTCTCGACCAGGTACACCTCGCCGAGCACCGTCTCCCGGTCGCCGCCCCACGTGGCGATGGCCATCCGGCCGTCCGGCAGCCAGTCCATCCCGGTGACCTGTGGTTCGAACCCGTCCGGACGCAGGTCGGTCAGCGTGTAGTCGGGGTGCACCTCGGTCAGCGGCAGCCCGTCGCCAGGGGCCTCGGTGACTCCCTCGCAGGACTTGCGCCCCGGCGAGGTGACGCGCGTGACGTCGGCGTCGGTGCTGAGGACCGAGCTGGGTACCAGCGCGAAGCCCGAAGCACCCGGCGGCCGCCACTCCAGCTTCAGCCGCTGGTCGAAGTCACCGTCGAAGTGGTCGATCCGCAGAGCGCGGTAGCCGGTCTCGAGCTCGGCCGACCCCTCCTTGGGCGTCGCCCCGTGCTTTCCGGGGTGGTCGACCACCAGGGCGTCGTCGAGCAGGAGCCGCGCGCCGTCGTCGCTCGTCAGCCGGAAGTCGTACGTGCCGTCCTCCGGGACGTTCAGATAGCCGGAGACCTCGGTGACGAACCGGTCCGGGATGCCGAAGTCCTCCGCCGTGGTCCAGTCGATCGTCGGCATCAGCTTGTCGACGTTCGGGGTCTGGCCAGGCTTCAGCGTGCAGTAGTCGTCGAGCGGGACCTGGACGTCGAACACCCGCAGGGTGACGCCCGGCTCCTGCGGCCGGATGTCGCCGTTCTCGGCGGCCTGCGCCGGGAGCACCGCGAGCGGCAGCGCGAGCGCGCCGAGCATCGCGGCAAGCGTCCGGTGCCTACGCCTCGGGGGTGGACCGCCGGCTCGCCGCACGGCACGTCCGCGCGGTGCGACGCCTTCGGGGACGGGGTCGGTCGATCTGTGTGCCATCAGTAGTCTGCCTCTCCATCGAGGGACCTTGCCTGCCTGGGCCGTGCACGGACGCCGGTGGCGTGCGCACGCCCGTCACTATGGGTGCTGGGGGGACATCGGACAATAAGTTGCCATTTGTTGCCCTGCCATTGAGGTCCAGGGGCGGGCCCGGCACAGTTCATTACGAAAACGATGTCTCCCGACGAATGGTTGACGACCGCGTTTTAACCCTGCCAAAGTGTGAGAGCGCTTCCATGAAACCGCTGCTCGAAGCGGTCCGATGCAAGATCTCGCAAGTCCTTCATCACCCTCAACGACGTGGGAACGAGATGAGCCGGGCATCCCGATGGCGGGGCGGCTCCGAGAGGACAACGATGTTCCAGCCTTCTGCCAGCACAGGTTCCACGGCTCATCCCGAGCGAACGGCGCGATCGCCCGGCGACGATCGGCTCAGGTCTCGACCTCGACCTCGCCGACGGCGTTCGCGCATGGCTGTCCTCACGTCGGTCGTGGTCGCACTCTCCACGATCAGCGCCGTCCCGGCCGCGGCGGCTGAACCGACGCCCGTGGGCGCGGGGAGCTACACGACCGAGCAGGTCGGCCCAGCACCCGAGGGGTGCGCCCCGCTCGCGACCGACGCTCGCGCGTTCATCACCGACTCGGCGCCTGAAGGAGCCGTGCCGACGAACGACTGGTGGTCCTCCTTGGCCTTCAAGAAGTTCAACTGCTCGATGAGCGAGCCGCTGCACGCGCACCCCGTGTCGTACAAGCCGTCGCCGGAGGGCCTCGGGCTCTCGTACACCCAGCAGCCCATCCTCTACGGGACGCCCGGCGGGATCGGGGAGTTTCACTACCCGTACAGCCAGGACCTCGTCGTCGGGGTCGCCGGACTGAACGCATCCGTCGCCGAGGTCGCGGACTGGAGCGACTGGACCGTCACCCCGTCGTGGAGCGACGGAGCACGCTCCATGACGGCGACGATCGGGCACGGGCTACCCGTCACCTGGTTCGAGATGACGGGTGGCGACGCCGTGCTCACCGGTGCGTCGGACCTGCGCGTGTGGCTCGACGACGGTGCCCGGATCGGATTCAGCACGGGTGGCGCCGACTACGTCGCGTTCGCGCCGACCGGGTCGTCCTGGACCACTTCGGGCAACGAGCTGAGCAGCGACCTCTCCGGAAAGGGCTACCTCTCCGTCGCAGCACTTCCCACGACGCCGGGCGACGACGACGCGGCGCGGACCGCCCAGGCGGACTCGTACACCCCGTACGCCTACGTCGAGGTGACGGGGACCCGCGCCGACTACGTGTACGACGAGGCGACGAGCATCGTCCGTACGACCTACTCCCTGGAGACCGAGGCCCACGAGGGCAGCAATGCGGGCACGATCGTGGCGCTCTACCCGCATCAGGACGTGTACCTCGAGGGGGCTGCCGGCGACGGGCCCGGCGACGGCGCGGCCTCCGACCGCGACTACGAGTCCGCACGCGGCAAGATGACCACGCTGATCGGAGCGACGTCGTTCACGACGGACACCCCGTTCACCGGTGTGCTGCCAGAGGTGCCTTCGGTCGCGACCGCGGAGGGCGACGCGAACGCGCGGCTCGATGCCCTGCTCGACGCGGAAGCGGATGACCCGATGAGCATCGACGCCGCCGACACCTACTGGACCGGCAAGGCGCTCGGCCGTGCGGTGCGGATCGCGGAGATCGCCGACCAGGTCGACCGCACGAGCGTGCGCGATACGGCGCTCGGACAGATCGAGGCCACGCTCACGGACTGGTTCACGGCGAGCCCCGGTGAGACGGAGCAGGTGTTCGCGTACAACGAGAACTGGGGCACGCTGGTGGGATTCCCCGCCGCGTACGGGTCGGACAAAGAGCTGAACGACCATCACTTCCACTACGGGTACTTCATCGTCGCAGCCGCCACCCTGGCGCGATTCGATCCGGCGTGGGCCACCGACCAGGAGTTCGGTGGCATGGTCGACCAGCTGATCGCAGATGCCAACAACTTCGATCGCACCGACCTGCGCTACCCGTATCTCCGGGACTTCGACATCTATGCGGGCCACGACTGGGCGGCAGGCCACGGCGCCTTCGTCAACGGCAACAACCAGGAGTCGAGCTCGGAAGGCCAGAACTTCGCGAACGGCCTCATCCAGTGGGGTGTCGCCACCGGCGACGACGCCACTCGCGATGCCGGGATCTACCTCTACGCCACGCAGACGGCGGCGATCCAGCAGTACTGGTTCGACGGGTCCGGCGCGATGCCCGATGCATTTGGTCACTCCACCGTCGGCATGATCTGGGGCAGCGGCGGGGCTTACGCGACCTGGTTCAGCGGCGAGGCCGAGATGATCCAGGGCATCAACACGCTGCCGGTCACCGGTGGTCATCTCTACCTGGGCCTCAGACCCGATGACGTCGTCGCCAACTACGACGAGATGGTCGCGGCCAACAACGGCAGTCCGACGGTCTGGCAGGACATCCTGTGGTCGTATCTCGCGCTCGGGGACGGCGAGCGAGCGCTCGCCGCACTCGACGGCGACCGTGAGTACCCGGTCGAGGAAGGAGAGAGCCGCGCGCACACCTATCACTGGATCGCCAACGTCGCCGGGCTGGGCACGGTCGACCCCGCGGTGACCGCCGACTCCCCGGTGGCGGCCGTGTTCACCAAGAACGGGGCGCGCACCTACGTGGCCTCGAACATCACGCAGTCGCCCCTCACGGTCGAGTTCTCGGACGGGACCTCGCTCGCGGTGCCGGTCGGGAAGACCGTCACCTCGGGTGCTCATGCGTGGAGCGGGGGCGGCGCCCCGAGCGGTACCGAAGACCCGACGGACCCGCCGGACCCGACAGATCCGACAGATCCGCCCGAGCGTGCTGCGACGACGTTCTACCTGACCGCAGGTGGCGCCCTGGTTGCCGACCCCGGTTCCGCTGCCACGGCCGTGCTGGGCGCACGGTCGGGACCGGATGCGGTCGGTGACCCGAGCACCGGGCTCACCGCCACGCTGGAGCACGTCACGGGCGAGTTCGGCGGCCTGCGCACCGCGTTCGACCTCGGCGTGGACGCGGGAGCGAATGTCGGTAACGGCACACGACTGCGCGTCTCCTACGATCTCGACGGCGACGGCTCCTTCGACCGGGTGGAGACCTACAGGTACTTCGCAACGGATCCGGTTCCCGGCTTCGAGCGCTACACCTCTGCGAACCAGGCGATGGAGAGCTCCGAAGGCACTCTCGGCGACATCTCCGACGGCACGATCAAGGTGGAGGTCTGGAACGTGCTCGGTAACGCGACGTCGCTCGTGAACCTCGCGGACTCCGTGCTGGAGGTGCCGTTCGGGCCGTTGGCGGTGAGCTGACGAGCACCGAGCGACCCGATGGCCCCGGTCACGACCGGGGCCATCGGCTGGTGGAGCGCCAGAGCCAGCGCCAGGACACCCGCGCCCGTCAGTCCCCGACGGAGCCGAGCACCTCGACCCGCAGCGTGTCCGCGTGCCGTGACACGTCTGCCCGCACACCGAAGACGGTGCGGAGCGTGTCGGCGGTGAGCACCTCGTGGGTGCGGCCCGCCGCGTGCGTGCGTCCCTCGTGCAGGACGACGAGCCGGTCGCAGTAGCGCGCCGCGAGCGCGAGGTCGTGCAGGACCACCACCACGGTCAGACCGGTGGTGGCGAGCAGGGACAGCAGCTCGTGCTGGTGCTGGACGTCCAGGTGGTTGGTCGGCTCGTCGAGCAGCAGCACGGCCGGCTCCTGCGCCAGCGCCCGAGCCGCCTGCACGCGCTGGCGTTCACCTCCGGACAAGGTGCGCCAGCGTCGCTGCTCTGTCCCCGTCAGGCCGACGAGGTCCAGAGCGCGAGCGCACGCGGCCGCGTCCTGCGGGCCGGCGGGTGCCATGCGACCGCGATGGGGCAGTCGGCCGAGGGCGACGACGTCCGCGACGGCGAGGTCGGTGTCCGAGTCGCTGTTCTGCTCCATGACGGCGACGGTGCGGGCGCGCTCGCGCCGAGGCAGCTCGCCGAAGGGCCGGCCGTCGAGCCGCACCACCCCAGGTTGCGGTGAGGTCGACCCCGCGAGCGTGTGCAGCAGCGTCGACTTGCCGGAGCCGTTGGGACCGATCAGCCCGGTGACACACCCCGCGGGGGCGGTGAACCCGACGTCGTCGAGGATCGGCGCCGTGCGGCCGCGCACGCGCACCGTCAGGCCCTGTCCGCTGATCTCGACCGGTCGGACGCCGCGGGCGGGGGCCGCCGTGCCGGGACTCACTGGCGCTCCCTCCGGTGCAGGATCAGGAGGAACGCCGGGACTCCCAGCAGGGCGGTCACGACCCCGGCGGGCAGCTGTTTCGGGGCGAGCGCCGTCCGCGCGACCGTGTCCGCGAGCATGAGGAAGACGGCTCCGCCCACCGCGCTCGCCGGCAGCAGCCGGTGGTGCAGCGGCCCGACGAGCGCGCGGACGGCGTGGGGCACGATCAGCCCCACGAACCCGATCGCCCCGACGCTCGACACCACGACGGCGGTCACAACCGCCGTCGTGACCAGGGCCACGGCGCGCACCGCCGCGACCGGAACCCCGAGCGACGCCGCCGTCCGGGCACCGAAGGCGAAGGCGTCGAGGTCGGACGCGATCAGGCGGAGGGCGAGCAGGGCGACGCCGACCACGGTCGCGCACAGCAGGACGGAGGGCCAGCGCGCGGCCGCGAGCGAGCCCGTGAGCCAGTAGGTCAGGCCCCGCGCGGCGTCCGCGTCGCCCCAGCCGAGCAGCACCAGGGACGTGAGAGCCGCGAACAGCTGGCCGACGACCACGCCGGTGAGGACGAGGCGGTTGGCGCCCGCCGTGCTGGGGCCGAGCAGGAGCAGCACGAGGCCGAACGCCGCGAGGCCGCCGGCGAGCGCGCCGCCGGCGAGCGACACGGCCCCCGAGCCCAGGCCGGTGACCAGCACGAGCACCGCGCCGGTCGACGCACCGGAGGAGATGCCCAGCAGGTAGGGCTCGGCGAGGGCGTTGCGCGTCACGGCCTGGAGCACCACACCGCAGGTGGCCAGGCCGGCACCCGCGACGGCCGCGAGCAGCGCGCGTGGCGCGCGCAGCTCCCAGACCACGGAGTCGACGAGCGCTGGCAAGGGCGCGACGGGCAGGCCGAGGTGTGCACCGAGCGAGCGAGCGGTCTCGCTCCACGTGATGTCGCCGCCGCCCGTCCCGACGGCGGCGAACGCGACGGCCGCCAGGACGAGCGCCGTGCCGACCGTCGCGGCTATCGGCCGCGCGAGCTCAGCGCTGCGCGAGGACGACATAGTCATCGAGGTGCTGCCAGATCGGCCCGGCCTCACGGAACTGCGCCGCCCGCAGCGCGGACACGTGGAAGGCGAGGCTCAGGTCCGGGTTGGGCGGGCGGTGCGCGAAACGTCGCTCCTGCTCGGGAGCCAGCGGTGCGAAGTGCGGGTGGGCGACGAGCTCGGCGAACCAGGTGTCCCAGCGCAGCGCACCAGCTGCCTGGTCGCGTGCCTGGGTCGCGGCGTCGTCCCTCTGGCTCAGCTCCTCGAACAGTGGCCGGCCGTCCGGCTGACGCAGGTGGTCGGCGTTCAGCAGCACGCCGCCGGGCTCCAGGACGTTCGCGGCGTCCCGATAGACCCGGGCGAGCACGTCGGCGGGCAGCCAGTGCAGCGCGGTCGAGGACAGGACGGCGTGCGGCCTGCGGCCGTCCAGCACCTGGGTCCAGGCCGGGTCCCACAGGTCGGCCTCCTGGAAGTGCAGCCGGTCGCCGTGGCCCGACAGCGCCTGCCGCCCGAGCTCGACCAGCAGCGGGTCGAAGTCGACAGCGACGCAGGTCATCTCCGGGAACCGGTCCAGCACCCGGGCCGAGATCGAGCCGGGGCCGCAGGCCAGGTCGACCACGAGGGCGTCGGCAGGCACTGCCTCGGTCAGGACGTCCAGCATCACGGCGAACCGGTCCTCGCGGCGGTTGATGTACGCCGCCTGCTGCTGGTCCCAGGCCGCGAGGTGCGCGCGCGCCCAGCGCGTCAGGTCCTCGCTCACTTGTCCACCTCCGCGTACTCGACCAGTGCGCCGGACAGTGCCGCGAGCGCGTTGATGCTGCGGACGGACGGATCCATCTCGGTCGCCGGGATGGCGACGAGCTGGTCGCTGCGCACGGCCGACAGCTGGGCGGTGACGGTGTCCGAGCGGAGCGTCGCGATCTTGTCGTCCGCGCTGTCGCCGGTCAGGCCGCGGGAGAGGTCGGCGAGCACCAGCACGTCGGGGTCGCGCTGGGCGATCTCGTCCCAGCTGGTCTCCGACCACTGGGCGTCGAGGTCCTCGAACGCGTTGCCTGCGCCGGCGAGCTCGGTGAGCGTCTGCGGCAGACCGGCGTTCCCCGCCACGATCGGCGCGCCGTTGATCGTCGAGTAGATCCAGGCGACGTCCAGGCCCTCGGCCTGTGGGGCGGCGTCGGCCACCTCGGTCAGCACGGCCTGCTGCTCGCCGACCAGCTCGGTGCCGCGGCTCTCGACGTCGAACACGGCTGCCAGGTCCGTGATCTCGGCGAAGATCTGGTCGAACCCGACCTCGTCGGCGACCAGGTCCGGGTCCTCGCAGTCGTTCGCCGAGAGGTAGGCCGGGACGCCGAGGTCGACGAGCTCGGCCCGGTCGCCGACGGCGTCCGCAGCGAAGGCCGAGGCGCGCATCGAGTACACGAAGTCCGGGCCGGCCTCGCGCAGCTGCTCAGCGGTCGGATACTGGTCGGCGAGCACAGGCACGTCGGCGTACGCGTCGGCGTACTCGGGGGCGACGGCGTCGGTCAGGTAGCTCGTGCCGATCAGCCGGTCGCCGAGGCCGAGCGCGAGAAGCAGCTCGGTGGCGCCCTGCTCGAGCGTGACCGCCTGTCGCGGGGGACTGTCGACGGTGAGGTCGAGCCCGCAGCTCTGGAGCGTGACGACGGCTCCGGTGGACGTCGACGCGGGCGGCGCGGCGGTGGCCGCCGCGCAGCCCGACAGCGCGACGACGAGCAGCGCGCTGGGAATGAGAATCGTTCGCATATGATCATCGTAGGTGCTGGAACCGGCCACGAGTGACAGGGATCAGCGCAGGCGGCTCGGCGGTGAGGCTGCGGGGTGACGTGCCGACGGAGTAAGCCCACGGGGGGAGGGGCGGCGCAAGATCAGCCCCCAGGGGGAAGACTGGCCTGCCACCACCTGCCTACGTTGGGCACATGGCATACACCGGACCGCACGACCAGAGCGGAAGCGCCTCCCCCTCGACCGCCGGCTGGAGCTGGGGGGCCGGCGTCGCGGTCGGCCTGGGCATCGGGGTGGCTCTCGGCGTCGCGCTCGACAACCTCGCGGTCGGTATCGCGCTCGGTGTGGCGTTCTTTCCGGTGTTCGCGATGGTGCGGGGCAGCACGACGTCCGAGGACGAGGTCCCCAGCGACGGCGAGAGCCTGCCCGGCGGAGATACCTGACGGGGCGGACGACGCCGGCCAGCGCGGCGCTCGGTCAGAGCCGGTCGAACGAGGCGGCGTAGCGGAACCGCCCCGCGTACTCCGCACGCCACGCGCTCAGGGTGCGCGCCTGGAAGTAGTCACCCCATGCCGGGTCGGGCGACTCGATCCCGAGACCACCGGCAGGCACGAACCCGAACCGGGAGTAGAGGGCCGGGTCACCGAGCAGCACCACCACCGGTTCGCCCGTCGCGTCGGCCGCGCCGAGGAGCGTGTGCATCAAGGCGGACCCGATCCCGCGGCCCTGGTGTGCGGGATGAACGCTGAGGGGCCCGAGCCCCAGGGTCGGCCGGTCCGCGAGCCGTCCGTGCGTGGCGACGACATGGCCGACCACCTCCGCGCCGGAGGGTCCCGACTCGGCGACCAGCGACAGCTCCGGCACCCACCCCGGGTCGTCGCGCAGCCATCCGACCAGGGTGGCCTCACCGGGTACGCCATCGGGCTCGACCGGCGGTGCAGAGTGCTCGACCTGCTCGAAGGCCGCCGCGGTGACCGCGCGGACCGTCTGGGTGTCGGACGGACGCTCTCGTCTGATCAGCATCCCGACACTCTCGAGGGAACCTGGCCTGGGGAGCAACACTAATTCCCGAAGCTGCTGTCAGACGCCCAGGTCACTGCCGTGACCCGGGCGTCTGACGTTCACGAGCGAGATCAGGCTCTATCGGTGTCGACCGAGTCTGCGGTTCCGCTCCTGGCGCGTGCCTCGTCCCTCGGCCCGCACCCTGCGCTACACCTCCGGCTCAGTCGACGGCGTACGCCCGGACAACCGTCTTGGTCACCGATCCGCCCGCCTCGTCCCACGCCTCGACCTTGAGCGAGACGTGCTCGGTGCCGGCCGGTGCCTTGACCTTCGCGACGAAGGTGCCGTCACGGGTGGTGGTCACCTTGGCCCGGTGCCAGGTGGTGCCGTCGTCCGCCGACCACCACAGGCGTGCGCCCTCGACCTCCGACGTGTCGTAGGCGTCTTCCTGGTAGCCCACGCCGACGCGCACCCGGGTCGTCGCCGGTGCGGAGCCCGACGGGTCGAGCCCGCGCACGTCCCAGGTGGTGTCGAGCAGCGGGGGAAGGGCCTTGTCGGCGACGTCGGACCGCGCGTGGAACTTCCACTCGCCGGTCACGCTGGTGGCGAGCCGGTAGGCGGGGTCGTCGGGTGTGCTCTCCAGCAGCATCCGGTAGTCGGCCCCGCCGTCGGGCACGGTGGGGAAGGCGTAGGGCTCGGGAACGTCCTCGACGAGCTCGTCGTCCTGCCAGATGCGCAGCCGCTCGCCGACATCGGAGCCCCACAGCACGCCGCCGTCGTCGTCGGCCCGGCTGGTCGGGGGGAGCGAGAGCTCGCCGCCCCAGTGCTGGACCGGCGTGATCGACGAGACGGCTGGGGCCAGCACACCCGCTGCGAGCCCCTGCCGGGCGCGGCCCGGCGTGCTCCAGACGTGCCTCTCGGCCTCGGTGAGCACCACGCCCACACCGTCCTCCTGGATCTCGGACCCGAGGTACCACCTGCCCGGCAATGCCGTCACGTACTCGGTGCGCCGGGTGCCGACGGGGACCGGCTCGATGGCAGCTCCGGCGACGATGGTGCCCGGCTCCCAGTACAGACGCTGCGTGAGATGGGTGTCGCCGACCGAAGCGCCGTAGGTGGTGTCGACGGCGACCGTCGTGCGGCGGTCGCCCCGCAGCGCGGGTACCTCCACGCCCTCGCTGTGGTGGGCGAGGTCGTAGCGGTAGGCCGCCGCCTCGTCCCCCGTGGTCGGTGCCAGCAGCGTGGCCTGGATGATGGTGTCGTAGTCGCCGTGGGTGGCGGCGGGTACCGGGGTCAGCGCGAGGTCCGTCCCCGGCCCGTAGGTCACGTTGACCCCAGCGGAGGCGACCTCCGCAGAGTCCTCGGTCTCGATGGAGAGGCCCAGGGACGCCAGCTCCGCCGGACGGTGCGTGGAGGTGGTGACCTCCCGCGCCGTCGTGCCGTCCAGGAGCACCTCGGCGTCGGCGGTCGCGTCGACCTCGCCGCTGCTCAGGACCAGCGCATCGGTGGCCGCGCCGTCCTCGCCGAGCGTCTCGATGAACGCAACCGGGCTGTAGACGCCGGGGATGACGCGCGCCGTGGCGACGCCGTCCTCGAAGAAGAGGTTGGTGCCGAAGAGCCCGCCGTTCTCGGTGTCCAGCTTGATCGCGGCGCCCCAGGTGTCGGCGGTGACGGGCTCGCCGGCCCGGTCGACGGCGCGCACCGTGAGGTTCACGTACTCGCGCTCCTTGGCCCAGCCGACGGGCGTGCGCACTTCTGTGCCGTCCGTCCCGGTCGCCACGAGTGTGCCGCCGACGGCGCCGATCGCGCCCGGGCCGTCCGCCGCGATCACGTCGACAGACGCGGTCCCGCCCGCCGGCACGACCACGGAGCTTGTCGACAGGGTGAGCGCGGCGGTCGCATCGGTGTCCTCCGAGTCGGTGACGTCGCTCGTGAGGGCGAGCGAGACGTCGTCGGACCCCGCGTTCGTGTAGGTAACGGTGCGGGTCGCCGACTCGCCGTCGTGCGGCCAGGCGAAGGTGCCGAACGAGACCGACGGCGTGGCCGTGACCTGCTGCGCGATGGCGCCGGGGACGGTGATCCGCCCAGCGCCCTCGGCCCAGACGTCGGCGCCCGTCGGCTCGGCCGAACCCATCAGCGCGGACTTGAGCGCCGTAGCGGAGAGGTCCGGCCGGGCCTGCTTGAGCACCGCCGCCGCGCCCGCGACGTGCGGGGCGGCCATGGAGGTACCGCTCAGCGCGACGTGCAGGTCGTCGACGACGTCGCCACCCGTGGTTCCGGCAGCTCGTGCGGCGACGATCCCGTCACCCGGGGCGACGACGTCCGGCTTGAGCAGGCCGGCGTCGGCGCCGCCGCGGCTGGAGTAGACCGTGACGTCGTCTGCGTCGTCGACGGCGCCAACGGTGAGGGCCTTCGCCGCGATGCCGGGGGAGCCCACGGTGCCCTCGCCGAGGTCGCCGTCGTTGCCCGCGGCCACGACGAACAGCGTGCCGTACCGCTCGGTGAGCTCGTCCACCGCGACGGCGTCCGGGGACGGCACGTCGAAGTACAGGTCGCCCAACGACAGGTTCACGACGTCGGCGCCCTCGGTGGCCGCCCACTCCATGCCCTCGATGACGCCCGACAGCGAGCCGAAGCCGTCGTCGTCCAGCACCTTGCCGACCAGCAGGTCGGCGTCCGGGGCGACGCCCCGGTTCACGCCGTCGGACGCGTCGCCCGATCCGGCCAGGATCGAGGCGACGTGCGTGCCGTGGCCGTCGCCGTCGGTCACCTGGCCCTTGCCGGTGAAGTCGCGCTCGCCGGCCACCGCCTCGTCGAGGTCGGGGTGGGTCGCGTCGATGCCGGAGTCGAGCACGGCGACCGTGACACCCTCACCCGTGAATCCCGCCTCCCATGCCTCGGGGGCGCCGATCTGCGGGCTGGAGTCGGCGTCGGACGCGCGGACCGGCTGGTCCAGCCAGACGTAGCCGACGCTGCCGGGTGCGGTTCGCCTGGTCGAGGCTCCGTCCAGGGTCTCGGGCGGCGCGAGGGCGTCGAGCAGCTTCGCCGCCCGGCCCTTCGGCAGGACGTCGGCCACCGCACCCACCGACTCCAGGTTCCGGTCGGGCGTGATGCCCGACGCCGACCAGTCCTGCTTGGCCGGCGCCGCAGAGCGGGCCCCGGCGTCCGGGGAGCCTGCCGTGCCGGCGTCGTCGGCCGTTGCCGCGGCGGCTGCCGCGGTCTGGACGATCACGGGCAGCGAGTCACGCGATGCGTCGTCGTACCCGGCCTCGACCAGGCCGGTCACGTCGAACAACGCGCGGTCCAGGCGGCTGGGCACGAGCTGCGCGACGTCGCGCGGGATGACGTAGAGGTGCTCGCCCTCACGCTGCTGGAAGAAGGCCATGTGCTCGCGGCCCGCGGCGGGCTGCACCGTCGCCGTGACCGAGCCGTCGGGTGCGGTCCGCACCGTGACGACGTCGCCGGTCAGCAACGTGACGGTCGCGGGACGACCCTGCGCCGCGGCTGTCGGAGACTTCTGCTCATGATGTGGTGCCGGTGTGTCCTGCGGGACGGCCGCGGTCGCCCACGTCCCCCCGCCCAGTGCGATCGCCATCGCGACCGCTGCTGCACTTGCTTGTCTGCGCATCGGGTTGCTCCCGTCCGGGTCGAGCGCGCCGCCTGTGCGGCGCCACGGTAACCAGACGCGCTAGACCCTGCGATGGGTTGCCTGACCTGCGGAACCAGACCTCACCCAGCCCCCGCGCTCCTGGGCCGCACGAATACACCACTTCGCGGAACGCCCAGTTCGTCCATACTGTCCACGCGACATTGCTCCTCGATGTTCCGTCCAGATCTGCGAAGAATGTGACGAATCATCCAGGGCAACGGTCGCGCCCACATTCCGAAACCCAATCTGACCAGCAACGACGCCGGCAGACGTTAAAGACAAGCTAAGCGTCGGGCGACCCGGTCGCCCGTTTGCCGGGTGGCCCGGTTGCGGGACGGGTGACGTTCTGTTTACCTGATGACGTTCCGATTATCTGATGATCTGATGACGTTCTGATTATCAGATAATGAAGCAGGTCTCTGACAAGTTGCCCCAGACCCTGGCAGCGAATCCGACCGATGTGCTTGGGGAATGGGGCATTCTTTTGTTTCAGAAATCATCGGTTACCACCAACATCGGATCGCTGCCGCTGTCCACAGGTACAGCTCAGATTCGTGTGCGGCCGGGCCGCGGAGCGGGTTCTTGGCGCAGTGCCGACTGTTCGGTCTCTCGCACTCAGATCTACACCGACGGATCTCCTGGCATCAGGCTGGCCCTGTCCGCCCGTCGTAGGGCTTTGATGCCTTCTGGCTCGCCCTGGCAGGCACGTTGGCGTTCAGTCTGGGCCACGCGAGGTCTTCGCACCGATATGGTCCGGCACCCGCCAGCGGGGGACGCAGCCCGACCGAGGAACCCAGCGACAGTGACATCGACGACAAGGGCACCAACCACCAGCTCCTGTGGATCTGGAGCATAAGAAGGAGGAGGCAGCATGATCACCACCCAGCAAGTTCAGGAACTGCTCGAGGCAGGTGGCACCGTCGTCGGCTCGGACGGGCACAAGATCGGCAAGGTCGGCACGGTGTATCTGGACGACACGAGCGGAAGGCCCGAGTGGGTCACCGCCAAGACTGGGCTGTTCGGTCGCTCCGAGACCTTCATCCCGCTGGCCCAGGGCAACGTCCGGGATCAGGAGATCCAGGTGCCCTATGACCAGGAAACAGTCAAGGGCGCACCGCGCCTGGACGACCCCGAGGGTCACCTCACCCAGGACCAGGAGAAGGAGCTGTACCGCTATTACGGCCTGGAGTCCTCCGCGCAGGCCGGCACTGTCGGACACGACGTCTCGGGACCGAACACCGACGAGGCGATGACCCGCTCGGAGGAACAGCTCAGAGTCGGCACTCACCGGGTCGAGAGCGGCAAGGCCCGGCTGCGCAAGTACGTCGTCACCGAGGACGTCACCCAGACGGTCCCGGTCAGCCATGAAGAGGTCCGCGTCGAGCGCGAGCCCGTCACCGACGCCAACCGGGGCCGGGCCATGGCCGGCGGCGACATCACCGAGGAAGAGCACGAGGTGACCTTGCACGCTGAGCGACCCACCGTGGACAAGGAGACAGTCCCGGTCGAGCGGGTCCGGATGGACACCGACACCGTCACCGAGGACGCCGAGATCAGCGAACAGCTCCGCAAGGAACAGATCCAGGCCGAAGGCGAGACCGGGCAACCGTCCAGGAGCCATGGCAACCGGCCCGACCGGGGCACGCGGTGACCCTCACGGGGCGACCCGGTCCCTACAACGGCTCGGCGTCGAGCCCCAGGACCTGACCGCCGACGGCCTCGGCGTCTGACCAGCCCGTGTCCGTCCCCTCAGGGACGGACACGGGCTGCCTGGGTGGGCCGAGACAGTCGAGAGCCGGGGCCAGCTTCGCGCAGGTCGACGGGTTTCCAGTCCGGGGGGATTCGGACGGCCTCTTCGGGATCGAGCTCGGCTCCGTGCCGGTGCGCGACGTGGAACAGGTGCTCGTCGATGTCTTTTCGTATGGTGCGGGTGATCCGGACGACATCTCTGCGTTCGGCGATGGGCAGCGGCATGCCGACCGAGCTCCGGGCGCTGGTGGCAGCGCCGAGCAGCATGGCGGCGTATGTGTGGCGTCCCGCTCGGGCGTGAGCTCCGGCCATGCCTTCGAGTGCCAGTGCCTTCGCCCGCGGGTCTCCTGAACTGCGTGCCGCGCTCCAGCCCTCCAGGTGGAGGCGCAAGGCCTCGTCGGCGTTGCCCCGTTCTTCGGCGATGAAACCGAGTTCCGCCAGGGCGAGTGCGTGACCGGGATCGAATGCCATCGCGGACTGCCAGCGGAGCACATTGCGCATCCGGACTTCTGCGGCGTCGAGTCGTCCTTCGCGGCGGGCGGCGAGGCCGAGTCCGATCTCAGCGTGGATCTGTCCCGGCTTGAAGTGGTGGTCGGTGGCGAGGCGCAGGGCCCGTTCGTGGCATTCCCGCGCTCTCCCGAAGCTGCCGGTGAGCATGGCGATGTTGCCCATGCTCGTCAGCCGGTAGGAGGCCTCCGGCCACAGGCCCAGGTCCTCCGCCATCCGCAGGCCCTCTCGGTGGATCCGCGCTGCGGCCGCGTAGTCACCCGCCATCTCCGCCAGAGCGCCGACCGGCTCGGCGGTCTGCAGCTGTCCCCATTCGTCGCCGACGGCCGCGAAGTGCGCCGCGCTACGCCGTCCGTCGCGTTCGAGCTTTGCGAGGTCGCCGCGCACGTGGGCCTGGTTGGCCCGAACACTCAACGCCGCGGCAATGCCCCAGCGGTCGTCGAGGGTCTCGAACGCCTCCAGCGCCTGATCGATGACTGCCTCGCTGAACGCCTGGTCGCCCACGCCGAAGAGAGCGAAGCCGAGGAACCACTGGACCCTGGCCCGCTGCGACGGGTCGGTGACGTCGCGAGAGAGCTCATCGGCGACGCGGTCGAGGTGGCCACGCTCGATACCGCCGCCCGCGAGCACGGTGAACCCGGCATGCCACGCACGGGCTTGCGCCGTCAGCGACGCCTGGGCGGACGCCACGGACGCGGCGGCCAGCACCGTCTCCAACGACCGGCCCGCCTCCCTGAGCCGGCCGCGCAGGAACCAGTACCAGGTGAGCGCCAGGACGAGCTCGAGCGCCTCCTCGATCGCGTCATCTTGCAGGGCATGGTCAAGGGCCACGGCGATGTTGGAGGCCTCCGCGTCGAGGACGCGGAGCTGGTCCCTCTGGTCGGGGCCGCGCAGCAGCGGTGCGGCGCGCTCGGCCAGACGCACGTAGTACTCGCGGTGCCGAGCGAGGACCGCCCTGCGCTCGCCCGACTCGTCGAGCTGGCCAAGGCTGTAGTCCAGGATGGATTCAAGAAGGCGGTACCGGGGCTCGGTCCCGCTCTCGTCCATGGCCACGAGCGAGCGCGATACCAGGTGGGGAAGGAGGTCGAGGACTCGGTCGTCGCCGCAGACGGCCTCGGCCGCTTCGAGGGTGCAGCCATCGGAGTGGACGGCGAGGCTGCGGAGCACCGCGCGTTCGGAGTCGGGCAGCAGGTCCCAGCTCCAGTCGATCATCGCCCGCAGGGTCTGGTGCCGAGGTGGGGCACCGCGGTATCCGGTGGCGAGGAGCCGGAAGCGGTCGCCGAGGCGGGACGCGATGCCGTGCACGCCGAGCCCGCGGACTCGCGCGGCAGCCAGCTCGAGCGCCAAGGGGATGCCGTCGAGTCGGCGGCAGATCTCCGCTACGTGGGGAGCGTTGCCGGCATCGAGCGCGAAACCAGGTACGGCGGCCGCGGCTCGGGCGACGAACAGCTCGACGGCGCTGGACCGTGCGATGGCGTCGAGCGCGGGGTCGCGGTCCTCGTCGGGCACCGTCAGCGGCTGCACGTTTCGCACTACCTCGCCGGCCATGCCGAACGGTTCCTGGCTGGTGGCCAGCAACCGTACTCCCGGGCAGCGCTGCAACAGCAGCAGAGCAAGGCCGGCAGCGCCGTCGAGAACGTGCTCGCAGTTGTCCAGAACCAGCAGGATCTGCTTGCCGTGCAAGGCGTCCGCGAGATGCTCGGCCGTCGTGGCGGTCGTCTGCCTGATGTCGAGCGCCGTCATGACAGCCTCGGTGACCAGGTCAAGCGCGTCCCCGGCGGCGTTCAGCGGGGCGAGCTCGACCAGCCAGGTGCCATCGGGGAAGTCCGGCGCGAGCAGTGCTGCCGTCTCCAGTGCAAGCCGTGTCTTGCCGACGCCGCCTGGACCGGTCAACGTCACCTGCCTTGCGTCGGCGAACGACTGCCGCAATGCGGCAACCGCGTCTTCACGGCCCACCAAGGGCGTCAGGGAGGCCGGGAGGTTGCCGAGTGCGCGTCGCGTCATGGCCGGGACGGCGACCGGCACGTGCTGCTCCAGCATCTGCCGGTGCAGCAAGGTGATCTCGGCCCCCGGGTCGAGCCCCAGCTCATCGGCGAGCCGGGCCCGCAGATCCTGGAACTCGGCCAGTGCCTCGCCGGTCCGGCCGGAGGCATGGAGGGCGCGCATGTGGAGCGCACGCAGCCGCTCGCGCACCGGGTGGCGCAGGACGAGCTCCTGCAGCTCGGCCGCCACCACGGCGTGCGCACCGGTGTCGATCCGTGCCTCGGTGAGTGCTTCGACGGCGGCGAGACGGGCCTCCTCCAGCCGGGCGGCGACCGGCTGCGCGAACATGAAGTCGGTGAATCCGGCGAATGCCGCACCCCGCCACAGCGCGAGGCCTTCCGACAGCAGCGCGATGCGTTCGTGCGCGTCGTCCGAGGTGCGGGCGCGCGACGTCAGCGCCGCGAACCGGCCGATGTCGACGCTGTCGGGATCGGCGAGCAGCGCATAGCCCTCATCACGGAACCGCAGGAGCTCGCGAGCGCCCGGTGATACTGCTTCGAGGGCCTTCCTGAGCTGCCAGATCCTGGTGTGGAGGGCTGCCGCTGGATCGCCCGGCAGCTCCCCGTGACCCCAGAGGTCCTCGACGAGACGGTCCGCGGAGACCGGGTGTCCTTCGCGAACGAGAAGCGCCGCCAGGAGGGTCCGCGTCTTGCGGCCGGGCACGGCGGCCGGGCGGCCGTCGGCCGCCCACACCGCCAGCGGCCCCAAGACTCCGAATCGCACGAACGTCACCGTAACGCAGCCGCGGCGCCGACCGAGAGCGGATGGTGAGCGAGTCGAGAGCAGCCCGGCGCAGAGTCGGCTGCGTCCACGACCCCCGTACCTGGAAGGCTCCCGATGACGACAGCGACGCAGGTGAAGCCGAAGGCAGGGCCACGAGAGTGGCTCGGGCTCTTCGTGCTCACGCTCCCCACGATCCTGCTGGCGCTCGATGCGACCGTGCTGAACCTCGCGGTCCCGCACCTGAGCGCTGACCTCGAGCCCACCGGCGCCGAGCTGCTGTGGATCGTCGACATCTACGGTTTCATGATCGCGGGCTTCCTGCTGACCATGGGCGCGCTGGGTGATCACGTCGGTCGCCGCCGGCTCCTGATGATCGGCGCCGTCGGCTTCGGGGCCGCCTCTGTCCTCGCAGCCCTCGCCACCACCCCCGCCGCGCTGATCGCGGCCCGCGCGCTGCTCGGCGTCACCGGCGCGACCCTGATGCCCTCGACACTGGCGCTGCTCACCAACATGTTCAAGGACCCGCGGCAGCGCGGTGTGGCCCTGAGTGTGTGGGTCACCTGCTTCTCCGTCGGCACCGCCGTCGGCCCGGTGCTGGGAGGCATGCTCCTGGCGTGGTTCGAGTGGGGCTCGGTGTTCCTCCTCGCCGTGCCGGTGATGGTTCTGCTGCTGGTCACGGCGCCGCTGCTGCTCCCTGAGTTCAAGGACGCCGACGCGGGCCGCATCGACCTGGCCAGCGTCGTGCTGTCTCTAGGGACGGTCCTGCCGGTGATCTACGGGATCAAACGGCTGGCCGAGCACGGTGTCGACGCCGCGGCGGCCGGAGCGATCCTCCTCGGCCTGGCCGTCGGGATGCTCTTCGTGATGCGGCAGCGCAGGTCCACCGATCCGCTACTGGACCTCCGGCTGTTCGCGAACCGGGCGTTCAGCGCCTCGCTGCTGGTGCTGCTCCTTGGCCTCGGTCTGATGGGCGGGCTGTACCTGTTCATCACGCAGTACCTCCAGTCGGTGGCAGGCCTGCCCGCGTTCCGGGCCGGCCTGTGGCTGTTGCCCGCGGCGGCAGCCCTGATCGTGGCCTCGTCGCTGACGCCTGTGCTCGTCCGGCGGATCCGGCCCGCGTACGTCATCGGCGGCGCGCTGCTGCTCTCCGTGCCCGGCTACTTCATGATCGCCGTGGTCGACAGCGGAGGAGAGCTGCCGATGCTCGTGACCGGTTTCGTGCTGATCTACGCCGGCATCAGTCCGATGATGGTGCTCGGTACCGACCTTGTTGTCGGTTCGGCGCCTCCGGAACGAGCCGGTTCGGCCGCGGCGGTGTCCGAGTCGGGCATGGAGTTCGGCATCGCCATGGGTGTCGCCGCGCTCGGCAGCGTGGTCACCTCGGTCTACCGGAGCGAGCTCGGCGACACCTTGCCGCCGAACACTTCCGAGGCGACGAGGGACGCGTCCCTCGACACCCTGGCGGGCGCCGAAACGGCTGTCGGTGCCCTGCCGGACCCGATGCGACTCGAGGTCCTGGAACTGGCCAGGGAGGCGTTCACGAACGGGATGAACCTCGCAGCGGGCATCGCGGGTTCCATCGTGGCCGTACTCGCGATCGTCGCGATCGTGCTCCTTCGGCATGTGCCGACCAGCGGCGCAGGCGAAAGCACTGACACGGAGTAGCCGCTCGTCATGCGGGAGGGCGCCGGGAGTCCCGGTTCACCACCTTGTGCCGGTCTTCCATCTCCGGGCACGCGGAATACCCCAGCGACATCCGCGCCCCGCGGTACTCGAGCTTGAACATCCCCTCAACCCGTGACCGGGGCCGCACGAAGTCGGGCGAGCCGGGTTTCTCGCGCGGCGACCTCGATGGCGCGCATCGTGGCTCCGGTTCCGGCGGGGACACTCGAACCATCACCGTGGTTCCTGGCGCGGTACGGACGGCGGTCGCGAGCTGGGCCGCCAGCGGTGACAGGGAGCCGACGTCGACGGCGGGTGGGAGCGACCGAGCGGACCTGTTGATCGACTGCGGGAGGCGTACGTCGCTTACCTGGTCAGTACGCTGAGCCTGCCGCCGCAGCTGGGGCACGCCAGCACCCATGACTCTGCCTGGCCGCCCGAGACGCACGTTCCGCAGAGGATGGTGCGACAGCCCGTGCAGGCCCAGCCGATCCCGATGCTGCCGACGAAAATGTCTGCGTCTGGGTTGTTGATCTGGCCGAACCGGGCAGCTCGGCCACATCTCCGGCAGTAGTCGGCGCCGATGTTCGGCAGCATGTCCAGTGCTTGCCGGTCGCCGAGGGAAGCGGCCTTCGCGATGTGATCAGCCGCGTCGTCGAGCTGGTCCAGGCGACCTAGCGCCACGCCAAGCGCGAAGTGTGCGTCCGCATGGTCGGGCCGCATCGCGAGACACGCGCGCAGCGGTTCGACGGCACCCCGCGAGTCACCCGAATTGAACAACGAAGCGCCGAGGAGGAAATGTGAGTTCGGCGAGTCGGGCGCCAACGCCACCGCCGTGCGGAACTCGCGGGCCGCAGCGGCCCAGCGGCCCACCGCGAACTCTCGCTGTCCCCGCTCGAACGCCTTCTTGGCGGCGGCATCGCTGTCCCGTCCCGTAATGCCACGTCGTCGACCGAACATCTCGTTCCTCCACCTCGACCGTGTGCGACGTGCAGCATTTCAGACCTGCTCCGGGAGGGGTCCCGAGGCAGGGCCTCTGCAAAGGTCAGTACGACGCGTCAACAGCGGGCCGTGGCCTCGACCAACCCTCGCTCGGCTACCTCTCCATAGGCGGGACCGGTCCCGCTGAACCGTTGCTACTTTCCTCCGGCCAGCGGGCATGACCGTCTTGAGGAGAGCCAGATGCCGATCAAGCGTTCCACTCCGGAGCCGGAGCGGAACGACCTCGCCGTCCGGTCCCTTGCCGCAGGGATACTCACGTGGTTCTGCGTCCCGGTGGTGTTCGCCATCGTCGCGATCCACCTCGGGCAGAAGGCTCAGGACGCCGCAGAGAGGGGAGAGGCCGACAACGCTCACCTCGCAGGCGTGGGTATCGTGCTGGGCTGGATACACCTCGCCGTCATGGCTCTGCTCCTGCTCGTGCGCTTCATCGTCTACCTCGTCGGCATGTCGGGTGGTTACACATGAGCGCTGGACCGTAGCGTCCGCAAAGTCCCGCCGCGGGTTTGATGGAGACATCGAAGACCCGGAAGGACCTGGAGCATGGCTGCACCATCCGACGAGCGAGACCCGTTGATCAAGTTCCGCGGCACGACCGCGCGACGAGCCCGCGTGAGTGCCAAGGGGCCGGCATGGCAACCGGGCCGTGCCGCCCGCACAAGCAGGTTATCGGTCCTCAGCCCTCACACGGAGAAGTACTTCGCTTCTGGGTAATCGGCCTCTGACCTGCAAGAGCACGTTCGTGGCACCCTGAGGTGACACGAATTGGACACGTTTTCGCGAACGCAGTGTCGGACACAGCAGACCCGTGCCGTCCGGAGGTGTACGGGCCTGGGCCGGTCTGCTCACCTGAAATGCATGAGCCGCCCGCGCCGTTCCGGACTGCAGCCGCCGCTGCACGCCACACTCCCGGCGACGGGCTACCTCACGCCAGGGCAGGCCGCAGAACTGCTGGGTGTCTCGGTACACACCCTGGAGAAGTGGCGCCGCTCCGGCTACGAGGGTGTCGGTCCGCGCTACCGCCTCCACGGCCGGCACGTGCGCTACGACCCGCGTGACCTGCTGGCGTGGAGCGAGTCGAAGGCGGCGTCCTGATGGGCGGCCGCCAGAAGCTCAGGCCCGGCGAGCACGGCTCCATCAGCGCGACGAGGCAGGCCAACGGACGCTGGCGAGCCCGTGTCCGGTACTGCGACCTCCTTGGTATGGAGCGCCAGACGTCCGGCGGAGGCCCGACCAAGAAGGCGGCCATGGACGACTGCCAGGACAATGTTGACGAACTCCTTAGCAAGACCGTTGTCTCGACCGTGACGACCGTCGGAGAGCTCTGCTGGAACTGGTACAACCAGATCGAGGCCGAGTCGACGGCGTTCTGGTCCCGGCCGGATGCTGCGGAGCGACGGGGCGAGACCCCACCTCGTCCTCAATCGTTGGTCCACTCCAAGCGCGCGGTGAAGTACGTCTGTGCCGAGGAAGGTGGCATCGGCAACCTGCGTCTGGGCGAGGTCACGACCCTCACCCTGGAGCAGTGGCTCGACGGTCACAAGCGCATTTCGCGCAGCCGCGCAGCGGAGATCCGCATCGCACTGCGCGGCGCATTCCGCTCGGCCGTACGACTCGGCATCCTCCTGACAGATCCGATGGCGGGAGTGTCGCCCGTGCGGCGCCACGACCCTCGACCGATCGCGCTGGAGGCGGACGAGCTTCGGGCCATCCGGAGGATCCTGCGCGACGAACCGACCCTGAAAATCACGCGCACGACCGCGGCCAACTTCGACACCTTGCTGGTGCTGCTGCTCGGCACGGCGCTACGGGTCGGTGAGGCTGTCGCATTGCGCTGGAGCGACCTAGTGCTCGACGGGCCCGCACCGACGGTCTCGATCTCGGGTACGCAGGTGGAGCTGACCGGCAAGGGAGCATTCCGACAGGAGGCGCCAAAGACCGAGTTCAGCAACCGGACAGTGCTCCTGCCGCCAACTGTCGTTGAAGCGATGTTGAAGATCCGACCGGACAACGCGAAGCCCGAAGGCTGGGTGTTCCCCACCCGGAACAAGACCGCCTGGAACTCGGGCAATGCGGACAAGATCATCGACAAGCTCGTCGAGAAGTCGAAGGGCGTGCTGGACCCGGACCGGATTTCCTTCCACAAGCTCCGCTCGACGGCAGCCACCGCCATCGCCGAGAAGCACGGGGACCATGTTGCAGCTCAGGTGCTGGGACACAAGCCGAGGGGAACCACGCAGTCGAACTACATCGCGCGGCGCGACATCGCACCGGACGTGCGGGCCGTGCTTCAGACGCTCGTCGAATCTTCGGTGCCGGATGCCGCACGGACTGCACCTGCGACCGCGGCGGTCATCCCACTCGCGCCACGGAGAGCCGCTCGAGGACACCTGCGCATCGTGTAGTCAGACGGCGGGATCGGGGTTTGATAGACGAGGCAGCTCTGCGGGACTCCGGGCATCATCGGCACCACAAGACGGAGCGGATTCAACGCCTGGATCTGGTACTTCTGGCCTCGTGCCACGTCCCGCCCAAGCGGATGACCAAAGGCGCGGGAGCGTTTGTGAACAACTATCGATCGATCTGAGGGCTCCAGAAGGGAGCCAAAGGCTTGCACGGAAAGAAGAGGCCAGTTGTCAGAGTTCGACATCGGATGCAGAGGCCGGCGAAGGGCGCTTGGGTTCCGGGAAATGTCGCCCAGGTGCGTGCTGGCTTGACGCGTTGTTGTTGATCTGGCCCGTGACCGGTGCGGGGATCCCGTCCGGGCGCTGTGGTGTGCTGATGCCTGCCAGGACGTTGTTGGCGATACGGCGGGCGGCCTCACCGATCGTGAGAACGAGTCGGGTGCCGTGGTCGGGGTCTGGAGCGACGGCGAGCTGCGTGGTCGGGAAGGGCGCGGTGCGAGGGTCCAGGCCGGTGGAGGTCACGACGAGGTGCGCGGCCGAGGAGGCGATGATCTTGATCGCGCCGTGCTGGGTGTCGTGTGCTTGCTCCATCACGGGCCGCAGAGCTGCGCTCGTCATGATGTGCGCGAGGTCGGCGACGCGCTGGCTGAGCCGTTGCCAGCCCGGCATGCGTATCGACCGGGCCTGGTGGTCGACGACGGTTTGGGGTTGGTTGGCGTTGTAGGTGTAGATCAGGCTGTAGCCGAATCGTTCGCGTCGTGCCGACAGGTCGTTCCACACGCGTTGCGTGAGCAGGTGGGCTCCGATCGTGTCGGCAGGCTCGATGCCGACGAGTTCTGCGTCGTTGCGCGTGTCTTTTGGCGCAGTTTCGGCCAGGCTGAACATTCGCGTGCTGGGGTCTCGCGGACTGTTGAACGTGTAGTAGCCGATGGCGTGGTCGAGCACCTGACGTCCGGCCAGGTGCCATTGGGCGATATTGCCCAGAAGCCGTGGGAATGGTTCGTCCGGGTCTCGCTGCCCTGTGCTGATGTGCTCCTCGTGCTGCTGAGCGACCTTGAGAATGTCCGCGAACGTGTGCCCGCGGAGCCAGGCCACGTTGCCGAGCATCTCTCCCCAGGTCCCTGCCGGGTCGAAGGTCGCTACGGGCCAGGAGCCCCGGATGGGTTCGGTGTCCATGGGAGAGGTCCTTGTCGCTCGAACGGCTGGCGGTCCTGGGGGTAGGTATGCATATCGATCCGGCACTCTGGAGCCCAGCGTTGGCGCAGGGCTACCGGCGCCCTGCAGAGCGTGGCGGCGGTACTGCATCGCCTAGATGCCGAGCGGGTCCGGGCCTGGTGCGGCTGGCCGACCAGGTGGTGGCGGAGTGGAGGGCCGCCCCCGTGTCGGTCGTACGTGGGCTGTCGTCTCGTGGTGGATGGCTGCGTCGGTGATCACGTCCAGGACGTCGCTCAGGTGCGGTTCGAAGTTCCCGTTCGCGGGTGCCACGGTCGTCAGGTCAGGATCGATCGGGTCCGGGACGATGGTCCCCAGGGCGAACCAGGGTTCGTTCGCGTAGCAGGCATTGATGAGCATGTCCGGCCGGCCATGGACATGAACCGGACTGCGATCGATGAACGGCAGTCCGCTGGCCGGGTGGCTGGGCTCTCGCCGCCGTAGGAGGAGCAGATCGGCAGGACTGTCCTGGAACGGTCCCGCCCGCAGGGCGGACGCGGGCAGACGGACGGCGCCGAGCAGGTCAGCGTGCTGGGCGATCGATCGGCGTGGCTCGGCGTCGGTCCCGTCCAGCAGTTGCCGGTGGGCCAGCGCGACCAGCAGCCCGCCGGGCCGCAGCCAGGACAGTGCGATCCGGATCATCCGGTGATGCTCCAAGGCGATGTCGATCTGGTTGGACCTGTCCAGGAATCTGGTGTCGGCGTAGGGCAGGTTGGCGATCATGACGTCCGAGCCGACCGGGGCATTGGTGGCGGCTGGTTCCAGCCTTAGGTCTGGGTGGGGCCACTGGTCGGCCTGAGGCAGGCCGGCGCTCAGAACGAGGCCGGCCTCGCCGGGGCCGACTGCCTGCGCGGTCCGGGGTGTGCCCGGTGGGTGACCGGCTAGCAGGTCCGCGTCCTGTCCGACTGCCAACAGCCGACCGGAGGTGTATCCGAGGGATTTGATCTGTGCCCACAGATGGATGGCGATCTTCATGTGCGCGTCCGTGGTCGGCGCTCTGACGTGCCAGTCGTGGGCGATCTCGTCCAGTGCCTTAAGTCGGGCGGATTCATCGCTGTCGGCGCTCTGCATGATGGTCCTCGCTTTCCTCCGGCGGTCGCGTCTGTCGGCCGTTCTGGGTTGGTCGGACAGTTGGAAGTGGTTATCGCTGGGATCGGCTCACTGGTTGGACGCGCGGCCTGTTGGTGCAGCCGGGTGGCCGCAGTGTCGGGAGCCACACGGTCGGCCTGCTCGGTGGGTAGGGCTAAGGGCTCGGGAGGCCGGGCCCGGTACCTGGGGGTGTCGTGTCATCTGCTCGGGCGGATCGTGGCGGAATGCTGGTTGCTCGGCGAGGGCGCTGGTGCTTGGTGAGGCGTCCGCTGCGCTGAGCTGTCTGGGTGGCGTCGACCTGTTTCGGATTCCGGCGGGCTGTGCGCACGATGATTTGGCGCAGATAGTCGGGATGGATCTGCCGCTCGATCGCGGTCGAGACGAGTGCGGTCAGCGGCTTGAACGGTTCAGCGTGCAGCAGGAGCCTCAGGACTGGTCGTCTGGGCCAGTGCGTCAGGAACGCGGCAGTGGCCGCGGTGATCGCGAGGGCTGGTCGTTGTGGTGCTGGGGCTGCACGGAAGGTGCGGACCAATACTTGGGTGCGTGCGTGGTGTTGCCGGCTGGTGACGGTGTGCATGAGCACCGCGTCCTGGACAGTGATGTCGGAGCTGATCAGGTGTGCCAGGACCTGCATCTGGGCCGGGTCTTCGGGCCGGCCCGCGGACAGGCGCTTCAAGGCTCGCAGCGCGATACGGGTTCGTGCGCGCGGCGAGCAGTGCGCCGTCGAGGTGCTCCTGTTCGGTTCGAGTCCGTCGAACAAGGGAGTGGGCAGGGGGTCTGTCGGATTCAGCGTCTGGTCCAACGCTCTGGCAGTCACGGTGAGCTCGGACAGGTCGGTAGCGAGGACGCCCTGCGGGAGCGGGTGGTCGGCTCCCCAACCGTCGGCGGTCAGGGCTTGGGTTCGCCAGGTGTCGTCCTGCGCGTGGATCTGGCCCGGGGTGACGGGGAAGTGGCCGTGAAGCGCGTTGGCGAGCCACGCGGCCCGGCCCTGGCCTGGCGGGCCGTACTCGATCACCAGCATCCGGGATATCTCGTCTTGACGCTCCAAGCTGTTTGCCACTTGATACGCCAGATCGTTGGCCACGTTGTGATGTGGGAGGTCCGGATTCCACTGGACTGTGGTGTGTGCGGTCGTCCGCCCGTCGCGGTCGAAGGCCGCCACGGCAAGGTCCGGGTCGGTCAGTTCGCGGCCCACCCAGGACCGCAGGTGTGCGAGGTACTGGCCGAGCTCTTCTTGTAGGTCATCCATCTAGACTGTCCTCTCGCGTAGGGCTGTTGCCGGTTCACGTACGGGTGGCTGAACGTCCGCCTGTGATCCTGAGGACCCCGCGCGAGACAGGTGGGCGCCGGGGACCGCGCCCGGTCACAACGGTGTGGTCTGGCTCAGAACCAGGGCGCCTCCGGAACGCCTCAGGTCTCCCGAGCGTGTTGGGCAGGATCGGATGAGAACAGGCCCGTGCCGCGGCGTTGGGTACGTCGTCGGGCCACCCGGGCGCGCGATTGGTCCGCGTGTGGCGTGTAGGGCAGCGGTGGGCAGGCGGACGGCTCCGAGTAGTTTGGTAGCGCCATGCATCTTGAACTGGATCTGTCGGTCGGGGTGGTCCAGAAATCTGCTGGAGACCAGGGCCCCGCGGGCCTGCGGTGCGCCTGTTCGGGGGCGCGCAGGGAGTACCTGGCTACGGAGGTGAGAACGGGGAGCGTTTGGAGCCCTGTTTGAGGAGCGGTAGACGCTCTCGGGGCCGGTTGTGGAGGTGAGTTTCAGGAGCGGTTGGTGGGGTCCGGGATTCCGCCGTGGTGTGCGGATCATGGCTCCGTCCCGGGCGGCGTCAAGGCCCTTCGGCCCCTGCGGGGTGGCCTGCGGCCAGCCTGGACTCCGTCCGTGCCGTCATGTTGGGCAGGGAGCGGCGGAATCCCTCGTCCTGCGGCTGCCGGGAGAGGTCAGAACGGTGGGTCGTCGGGGTTTGGGTCTTCGTCGCTGACGGTGTCGCCGGGGCTGGGCTGCCAGTCGGGGTTGATCGTGCCGTCGGGCAGGAAGAAGTCTTCGGGCCAGGGCGCAAGGTTGCCGTTCTCGTCCCACCAGCCGGTGTAGTAGTCTGCGGCGGCGCGCTGGTCGGCGTTCCAGTGCTGGGGCACTGGCGAGAGTGAGCCCATCAGGCGCCTGTGGCGGGTTCCTTGCCGCGCTGGTCGCGGGAGTGCGCGAGGCGGTAGGAGTCGGTGCCGGTCTCGATGATCGCGCCGTTGAACGTGAGCCGGTCCACGATCGCGGCGCAGAGCCTCGGGTCGGTGAAGGTCTTGGTCCAGCCCGCGAAGGACTCGTTCGACGCGATCGCGACCGAGGCTTTCTCCTCGCGTTCGGTCAGGACCTGGAAGAGGAGCTCGGCGCCGCGGCGGTCCAGCTCCATATAGCCGAGCTCATCAATACAGAGCAGATCGACGCGTCCGTAGCGGGCGATGGTCTTGGTCAGGGTCATCTCGTCGGCGGCCTCGGCCAGCTCGTTCGCCAGCCGGGTAGCCAGCGTGTACTTGACTCGGAACCCGTTCATCGCGGCCTCGGTCCCGAGTGCGATGAGCAGGTGGGACTTGCCGGTCCCGGAGTCCCCGATCAGGCACAACGGCTCGCCGCGGCGGATCCAGTCGCAGGTGGCCAAAGTGTTGACGGCCGCGGGGTCGATGTTCGGGTTCGCGTCGAAGTCGAACTCGCGCAGCGTCTTGATCCGGGGGAACGCGGCCGCCTTGATCCGGCGCTCCGAGCGGCGTCGGGCGCGGTCGTCGCACTCGGCCATGAGGAGCTCGGCGAGGAACCCGCGGTAGGTCATCTGCTCGCGGGCCGCGGCGTCGGCGTTCGTCTCGAAGTGGGTGCGGATCGTGGGCAGGCGCAGCATCCGGCAGGCCTGGTCGATCGCGGCGTCGGCGGCTTCCTCGGTCATGCCCCGCCGCCTGGGTGCCTTGCCCGTCTTCGGGTCCGTCTTCGGCTTCGCGGGCGGGGTCTGCGTCGTCATCTTCGTCTCTCCTGTCGGGGTCAGCCGCCCGCTTGGTCCTCCCGGCCCCGCCGGCGGCTGGGCAGCAGGTCGTCGTACTTGCTCATGTCCGGCAGCGGGCGGGTGTCGTCGGGCAGCTGCTGGGTGCGTAGCCGGTGTTCGGTCAGCGAGGTCACGTTGTTCACCTGCCGGCGCAGGCAGCCGCGACTGGGCCCGGGTCCGGGCTCGCCGGTGCGGTGGGCGTCGGCAGCCTTGCGGGCTTCGAGGGCGACGCCGTCGGCGGTCAGCGCCCCGACAGTCAGCGCCGCGGCCAGGCCCGCGACGACATACTCGTGGGCCATGTGCCGGTGCAGGAGCAGGACGTCGATCAGCGCGCGGGTGCCCTCAGCATCGCCGTGGGCCTTGCGGGCCGCTTCCCACCAAGCGTCGTGGACCGGGGTGAACCTGCCCGCGGCGCGCGCCTGTTCCAGCGCGGTCGCTCCGGGCATGGCGCCGGGTTTGCGGATCAGGGCTTCGAGGTAGTGGTCCAGTTCCAAGCGGGCCTCCATCTTCCCTGGCAGGCGTTCGTGCCGGGCGATCTGGGTGCGCCCGTCGTAGACGATCAGGTCCGAGGCGCGCAGCAGGATCGAGACCTTCCTGCCGGCGAACCGCACGGGCACCGAGTACCGGTTGGTGCGCATGTTGATCTGGGCGTAGCGGTCGACCCGCTGGTGAGACCACCGCCCGGTCTCGAACTCTTCCTCGGGCAGCGGCGCGAGCAAGGGCTGTTCGATGGCGAACATCTCACCGACGGTCCGGGCCCGCCCACCGATCCGGCGGGCGTCGTCGCCCTGGTCCCAGGCGTCGACCATCTCGTTCAGCTCGGCCAGGGAGGCGACTTTGGGGACCGGGACGAAGTGGTTGCGGCGGAACCAGCCGACCTGTCCCTCGACCCCGCCCTTCTCGTGAGCGCCTTCCAGGCCGGGCTGGCAGTAGAACGCGTCCAGCCCGTAATGCGAGCGGAACAGCGTCCACCGCTCGGTCTCCTTACGGGCACGGGAGAAACCGAGCACGCTCGCGATGGCGGCCTTGAGGTTGTCGTAACGGACCTTGCCGATCGGCAGCCCGCCCAGCACCCTGAAGGCATGGACGTGTCCTTCCAGGAACGCCTCCTGCCCGGCCGAGGCGAACACCTGGTGCACCGCCTTGCCCGAGAACGACATCCGCAGCGAGAACAACGAGCAGACCACCAGCCTGCCAGCCAGCTCGACCGTGACGTCACCAAAGTCGACCTCGGCCTCCGCACCGGGCACGTGGGTCTGCGGGATAAACGTGCGCGAAGGCCCCAACCCGGCCTCGACCCGGATCTCCTCACGACGCTCCGCGACGTACTTCTTCACGATGAAGTACGAGACATCCGCGTCGTGCTCGTCCCGCAGCCGGTCAAAGATCCGCATGGCCGTATGCCGCTGCTTGCGCGGAGCCTTCAGGTCCGCGCGCAGCCACTCATCAACCAGGGACTTGAACTCGTCCAGCCTCGACCCACGAGGCGGCATGGGACGCCGCTGCCTGGGCCAGGCCGAATCCAGCGCAGCCTGAACCGTCTCGAACGAGACGTGGTACCTGCGCTGCAACTCCCGCTTGGAGATCCCGGCACGGTAGTCCCGCCGGATCCCCGCGAACACCTGTGCCCGCGACTCCGCGGCCATCTGCGATCCGTCCGCCGCTCCGTGGCCCCCTGCCGTCCCATCGTGCACCCGCGAGCCCCGTTACGCGCGACCGCTCCTGGAACTCATCACCACAGACTTCCGCCAGAACCGACCGCTCCTGAAACTCGGCTCCAAACGCTCCCGAAAGTCACCTCCGTAGCCACGGGGCGTTCCATGACGTTCTGAGCCGGGGTGTTTGCCTGGTTGTAGATCCGCAGCGACTCGGTCAGTGCCCGCCCGAGCAGGGTGATCGCGCGGTCGGCACTGGCCAGCGGGACGTGGAGCAGATCGGCGACACCGCTGGCCGTCAGCGGTTGCTGGCCACGGCCTCGCACGGTGTAGGTGGCGCCATGAACCGCGAACCGCACGGTGTACGGGACGCTGGTCACTGGCCGGTAGGCGTGGATCACGGCCGCGTGCATCGGACCGCTGGATCCCTCGCCGTGGAACCGAAACTCGTCGAACTCGACATGATCGGGATCCAGGCCGGGCAAGAACTCGATCGCGTCCAACGCCCGCACCACCGGCAGGTCCCACAGCTCGGGCGGCTTCTTATCGTCGTTCATCGCATGCTCCAGGGGCTCGGCGTGCCGGTCGTCCGGGTGTGACCGTGCTCGGGGGTTAGAGCGGGATCATGGCCGCTGAGAGGGGTGGGCCGGGCTCTGGGGGCCGGGGCATCGACGGGTCGTGCCGGGAGGAGCGATCTCCCGCCACGGCCGACGGTGTCGCGGGGCGTGGGGCGGTGATCAGGTTCATGACGTCACTCCCGTGCGTGATCATCCGTGCCGTGTGCTGGCGCAGCAGCTCGTTGGTGCCGCCACTGCCGGGGCTGGTGATCTCGCCGGGAACCGCTCCGACGGGGCGAGCCAGGCGTAGGGCCTCGTGAGCGATCTTCAGGGCGGGGGAGCGGTGCCCGGACTCGGTCACGACGACGGCGTCGGACAATGCGGCGACGAGCCGGTTACGCAGCGCAAGCCGGTCGAGGCTGCTCTTCTGGCCCGGAGGGTCAGCGCTGACCAGTACCCCGCCGTCGGTGGTGATCCAGTGAAACAGTCCGGCGTTGCTGCTGGGGTAGGGGTGGTCCAGCCCGCCGGGAAGCACTGCGACGCACCTTCCCTCACCCGCCGCGGTCCCGATGGCGGCCGCGGTGTCGATGCCCTGACCGCCCGCGGTGACGACGGTGACGCCCCGCATCGCGAGATCGGTCGCCAGATCGCGGGTGACGCGCTGGCCGTAGTCGGTCGGCACCCGGTGCCCGACCACGGCGACGCGCGGCTGCCGGTCGACCAGCACCGAGGGATTTCCGAGCGTCCACAGGACCAGGGGGTGGGCCGTGGTATCACCGGCCAGGGCGGGCCAGCCCGGGTCTGACGGGATCAGGGTGCCGAGCCCGAGATCCCGCGTCTGCGACAGGACATCGTTCACACCGGCCAGGTCCAGGCGCTGGGTGATGCGGTCTAGCCACTGGGCTACGTGCTGGTTGGGGTCGATCGCGCCGGCGAACTGGTGAACCGTGTCGAGCGCGCCCTGCTCGGCGACCAGCCGGGCGGCGAGCTCGTCGCCCGGCACGCAGCCGAGTGCCAGGATGATCCGCGCCGTGCGCTCGTCCGTGGCCATGTTTGCGATCTCGTCGATGTCCTGGCTCATGCTGTGCCCCCTTCGGTGGTGTGTTCTGGTAGAAACCAGGTGCCTCCGCACCGCCACGCCTTGACGCCCCTGGACAACTGGCGCCTGGGCCGGATCGGCAGGTGCGTGCAGACAGGGGGACTCCGCGGGCGCTACGGGTCAGAGCGTGGGCTCGGTGGGTCGGCCTGGTGGGCCGGCGTCTGCGTATCCGGGCCGCGAGAGTGCGCGGTTGTGCACGTGGTGGGACGAGGCTGTGATTCGGGGTCCGACCGTGAGCAGTGCGACGGCGTCGCCGGAGTGGATGATCGCGTGCGCGGCGCGTTCGCGGAGCAGGCTGTTGACTCCGTCGCTGGCACTGCTGGTGACCGGACCGGGCACAGCACCCACGGGGCGGCCGATCCGGACGGCATGATGGGCGATGCCCAGCACGGATGTGCGGTGGCCCGCCTCCGTGAGGACCACAGCCCCGGACAGGGCTGCGATGAGCCGGTTGCGCATCAAGAACCGGGTCCGCCCAGGTCGCTGACCAGGTGGGTCGGCACTGACCAGTACGCCACCGTCGTCGGCGGCCCGTTCGAACAAGGCAGTATTGCTGGCAGGGAAGTGCTGGTCGAGGCCACCGGCCAGGGCCACCACGACCCGCCCGCCATGGGCCGACGCTGCTCCTAGGGCTGCGGTGCCGATCGCGTGCGACCCGCCGGTGACGACGGTGACACCCTGCTGGGCGAGTCCAGAGGCCAGATCGCGGGTGACCTTGACCCCGTAGTCGGTCCCGGCCCGAGACCCGACGACCGCGCACCGCGACGTGTACGGCGCGGCCAGGAGCATGGCGTCCCCCTGGGCCCACAGCGCCAACGGCACCGGTGCGGCGTCGGCTCGCGGGATCGGCCAGCCCGGATCGGACGGGATCACGACCTCCAGCCCGAGCCCTCGGGTCTGCCCCAGGACCGTCTCCAGCTTGTCGGGATCCAGGCGCTGCGCGATGGACTCGCGCCAGGCCCGCATCGGCAGCGTCTCGCCAGGCTTGGGCCCGGTGAGCATGTAGTGCAGCGTCTCGAGCGCGCCATGCCGTGCTACGGCCAGGGCAGCCAGATCGTCACCCGGCTGGCAACCCAGCGTCAGAGCGATCCGCGCCGTCCGGTCGTCCTCAGCAAGGTCGGCGACCCTGTCCAGCGTGTCCATGGTGGTGCTCCGATCGGTACGGGAGTGCGTGGTCAGACGGGTCGCGCTCTGGCTGAGATCACCACTCACGGAATGTGTCTAGAGGGTTCCGCTGGCGCGGGTGCCGGTCTCGAAGAGCCGTGCTTCGTCGGGGTGGAGCTGGGCCTGAACCAGGAACGACCGGTTGCGGATGCGCCACAGGCCCTGGCCGAGACCGAGGGTGGGCAGGAGCGTGGTCTCGGTGCCGGTCAGGCCGAGGGCCTGGGCGGTGGTTCCGAGCTGGTCGGCTTCCTGCCGGTAGATGACCCGGGTCTCCGCGTTGGCCAGGAGCGAGGCGGCCAGAGAACGTTGCGCGGAACCGGCGTCACCGACGTTGTCCAGGTCGGACAGGCGGTGAAAGACGAGCATGTTCGCGATGCCGTAATGCCGGGCCAGGCGCCAGTGCGCGTCCATCCGGCGCAGCAGCGCCGGGTGGGCCATGAGGCGCCAGGCTTCGTCGTAGATGACCCAGCGCTGCCCGCCGTCGGGGTCAGCAAGTGCAGCTTCCAGCCACGCGGAGGCGCAGGTCATCAGGACGCTCAGCGCGTTGTTGTTCTCGGCTACTCGAGACAGGTCCAGACGAGCCTGTCAAGTTGTGTGTGTAAGCGGGCGGAGTCTCGGGGTTAGAGGTAGTGCTCGATGCGCTCGGGGAACGCGATCGCGAGTTGTTCGAGGGCTTTCTTCCAGTTCGTCACGACCTGGCCCTCGACGAGCCGGCCGGAGGCCTTGCGCTCGGTGAGCGGGCGGCCGCGTTCCCGCGCCCGGTCATGAGCGCGTTTGTCCTCGATGTCGCAGATCGCCAGCCAGAGCAGCTTCACGACGGACTGGTCGTTCGGGAAGTGCCCGCGGTTCTTGGTGACCTTCCGCAACTGGAAGTTGAGCGACTCGATCGCGTTCGTCGTGTAGATCACCCGTCTCACCTCCGGTGGAAACGCGAGGAAGGGGGTGAACCGCTCCCAGGCGTTCTCGAACACGGCGACGGTGCGCGGGTTCGCCTTGCCCAGCTCCGAGCCAGCGAACGCCTCAAGTTCGGCGCGGGCGGCGTCAGCGGTCGCGGCCTGATAGATCGGCTTCAGCGCGGCGGCGACAGCCTTGCGTTGCCCGTAAGACACGAACCGCATTGAGGCGCGGATCAGGTGGACGACGCAGACCTGGACCATCGAGTCCGGCCAGGTCGCCTCGATCGCTTCAGGGAACCCCGTCAGCCCGTCGCAGCAGACGATGAGCACGTCCCGGACGCCGCGGTTGGCGAGTTCCGCGCAGACCGCGGCCCAGAACTTCGCGCCTTCGGTGTGCTGCACCCAGATCCCGAGGACGTGCTTGACGCCGTCCATGTCGACGCCGACGGCGATATGCGCGGCCTTGTTCCTGACGTGCCCGCCGTCGCGGACCTTCACGATCAGCGCGTCCAGATAGATCACCGGGTAGAACGCCTCGAGCGGGCGGTGCTGCCAGGCCAGGACCTCGTCGGCGATCTCGTCGACGATCTTCGAGATCGTCTCCCGGGACAGCTCGGTGCCGACCGTGGCGGCGAGGTGGTGCTCGATATCGCGGACGGTCATCCCGCCGGCGTAGAGCGAGATGATCATCTCGTCCAGCTGCGACAGCCGGCGACTGCCGGTCGGGACCAGCCGCGGGGTGAACGTGCCGTTGCGGTCCCGCGGGACCCGCAGCTCAACGTCACCGACGCTGGTGCCCACGGTCTTCGGGAACGACCCATTCCGCGAGTTCTCGTGCAGGTGCGCTTCCGGGTCGCCCTTCTCGTAACCGACGTGCTCGGTCAGCTCGGCCTGCAGCCCACGCTCGAGGCCGGTCTTGATGAGCTGCTGGATCAGCCCGTCCGCGCCGTCGAGCTCGATCTCGCCCGCGTCGATCTTCGCGAACAGGTTGTCCATCACCCCGGACGAGATGAGACGCTGAGCGCCCTCCGCCTGTGCCCTGCGCCGCGCCTCACGCGACGCCTTGTCGATAGCCACCAGTGTGTTTCCTTTCGTAAGGAGACCCACCCCTTACACACACCATTTGACACGCCCCAGGGCCTCTTTGAATTGGTAGCGACCAAGCAACCAAAACGCAAAAGAGACCCTGACATGACTAACTCTATGTCTAGTTCCGATGGCCGCTGGTGCACACGCGCGCGGGAGCTGTACCTGCCCAAGGCCTGGTTGGAGGACCCGGACCGCTGCAGGCGTGCCGGCATCCCGGAAGAGCGGGAAATGGCAACCAAGCCCGTCCTGGCGGCCGAGATGATCGAGCGGGCCCTGGACGCCGGGATCGAGGCCGAGTGGACCACCGGGGATGCCGTGTATGGCCAACATGCCTGGCTCCGCGGCCGCCTGGAGGCCCGCGGCATGCACTACGTGATGGCCGTGCCCATGAACCAACGCGCCATCACCCCCGGAACCTTGGGCGTTGAGGGGCGTGCCGATCAGCTCTTCGCGGCCCTGGACGGGCGCGCCTGGCGCACCCGCACCGCGGGGACCGGAACCAAGGGCGAACGGCTCTACGCCTGGGCGAGGATCCGCATCAACGGCCCCGCCGAAACCGGCGAGCACTGGCTGCTGGCCCGGCGCTCCCTGAAGGACCTGACCGACCTGGCGTACTACTTCATCTGCCACGCTCCCGAGTACGTCACCCTGGCCGAGCTCGCCCGGGTCGCCGGGGCCCGCTGGGCCATCGAGGAAACCTTCCAAACCTCCAAGGACGAAACCGGCCTGGACCACTACCAGGTCCGGCAATACACCGGCTGGTACCGGCACATCCATGTTCTCCCACGCGTTCCTGAGCGTCATCCGCTCCAAAAAGGGGGCCCGCACCCAAGTTCCGAGCACTTGGTAAGGCTCTCCCTGCCCGAAAGCAGGCACCTCATCACCCGCATCGCCTGGCACCGGCAGCCGGACCCACACCACGTCATCCGATGCTCACTCTGGCGACGACAACACCACGCCCAGCAATGCCACTACAAAGCCCGCGGCCACACCCCATAAACGCGACTGTAGTACTAGATGGACGCGATCACGACCGACACAAGGTTCGCGAACATGCCGATCGTGATCGACCTAAGTTGGCGAGAACAGTGGCTTACGGCACGCACGCGTTGGTTCCGCCAAATATTCGCTGTTCTCGTCAGCTGAAATGGATGGGCAGAGAGATCTCACGGTTGCGGTGGCGGCTACGCCGGGAGCTTGTCGGCGAGAAGGTCGATCTTCTCGATCTGCGGTTCGGAGAAGAGCACGCCGGTGTTGGGTCCGAGCGCCTGGCCGACACCTCCGGCGAGGTGGGCGTCTCTGGCCTCATCGTCGGGGAACACGTCGAACACGCCAAAGGTAGAGGGGCCAAACCGGATCGCGAACCAGGCGACAGTGCCTGGCTCTTCCATCACGATCGACCGCGCCCCGGTGAGGAAGTCTGCGAGTTCGGTCTCCTTGCCCGGCAGGGCTTCGAGACGCACGAGGAGAGCTTTGGTCACCATGAACGGACTCCTTGACTTTGCGGCGGCATGGCACCCGGTTGGCAGTACGCCGCCGTCGGGAAACTTGTCCTGTACTCTACACCGACGAGCGAAACCAGTGTATTCTGCCCACGGTTCTCTCCAGAGCATCCACGACATCCGCGTATCCGTCTGATCCTCTCGTGTCACCGAGACAGACGCGTAGGGCGGCTGGTCACGGTGGTCAGTCAGGGTGCAATCGAAGGCCGCATGGGTTCGCGGGTGTTCCGCGACCCCATGCGGACATCGACTCGGGCTAGGCGATCGCGGCGCGCAATTCGGCGGCAGCGGCCCCGACGTCTGGTGCGCCGTAGATGGCTCCGCCAGCGACGGCGACCTGGGCGCCGGATGCCTGGACGGAGGCGATGGTCGACGCGTTGATGCCGCCGGCGACCGAGAACGGCGAACCGGAAGCTTCTCCGTCACGCAGGAGAGTGGCGAAGGTGAAGCCTTCTTCCGCCTGCTCATCGAGTCCGGCGTGCATTTCGACGAACTCGGCGCCGAGGGCGACGACCTCGCGGGCACGGGCGGGCTTGTCGGCGACACCGATCAGGTCGACGACGATGCCTTTACCGTGCTTCTTCGCGGCCTTCACCGCTCCGGCGATGGTGCTGTCACCGGCGACACCGAGAACGGTGACGAGGTCAGCGCCCGCGGCGAACGCGATGTCGGCCTCGAGCTCGCCGGCATCCATCGTCTTGAGGTCGGCAAACACGATCTTGTCCGGGTGCGCAGCCTTCACGGCGGTGATCGCCGACAGGCCCGCGCTCTTGATCAGCGGCGTGCCGAGTTCGAGGATGTCGACATGTGGCGCGGCGGCAGCGGCGAGCTCGAGCGCTGCTTCGGTGGTCAGGGTGTCCATGGCGAACTGCAACTTCATAGTGTTTCTTTCTGGTTGTGGTGCGAGCCTCCGCGTATACGAGGAGGTGGTGTCATTCGAGATTCGAGTGCCGGGGCCAGAGCTCGTCTGCGCTCTGCCCCGAACGCAGCCAGAGGCTGTGGAACAGAGCGTCGCCGAGCAGCATGACGGTCTGCTCGAACAGACCGCCCGCGTACTGCGCAGAAACGGTGCCGGAACGGTCCAGCTTTCCCGCGGCCGGCACGACCACCACGGCGGTGTCGAGCGCAGCCAACGGCGACGCTGCGGCTGTCGTGATGACGGCGACCTTCGCGCCAGCCTTCACCGCGGCATCCGCCCCACGAACGATCGATGTCGTCGTTCCTGAGCCGCTTGCCGTCAGCAGCACGTCGCCGGGGCCGATCGCCGGCGTGGTCACGTCGCCGACGACGTGCACGGTCAGGCCGAGGTGCATGAGGCGCATGGCAGTCATCTGCAGGGCGATGCCGGAACGGCCCGCCCCGAGCACGAAAATCCGCCTGGCATTCGCGAGGGTTTCGGCGAGGTTGTCGAGGTCGTCCGCTCGGTGTGTCATCACCGCGTCGGTCGTCGCCCTGACTTCCTCCAGGATGAGGGAGAGGGATGCCGTCACGCCGGGTGGCGAGGGCGTCGATACGTCACGGTCCACAGCAGTCATGTATCCATGGTCGCCGGGTTGCGGCAGCGACGCGCCCGCCCAGCGGTGGAGTGGACCTACCCATTGCGGTAGGTACAGGTTGGCCGGGTAGGTTGAAGCGGTGGGCAACAACAACGAGCTCGGTCCGGTCTCTCGCAGGCTTCAGGTCGAGCACGCGCAGGCGATGGCCGAACAGGCTGATCGGCATGCTGTGACGCTCGAGTCGATTCTCGCGGTCCTTCGTTCGACGCGACTGGAGGACCGCGCAAGCCGCTCGACGGCGCTCGATCTGGCATCCGCTGCCCTGATCGAGCTGCGCAGCACGACCGACCAGCAGCTGGGCACCATGCTCGAGCCGGTGGATGGGGCATTCGCGCGGCTCCGTACCGACCTTCGTCCGCTCGCGCGCTTCGGCGGCCTGGACGTGCAGTTCGTCGAACCGCCGACCGGTGGGCGGGCGCTGCCAGGGGAGGTGGCTCATGCGGCTCGCGCGATCGTTCGCAGCGCGGTGCTCGCGCTTGTCGACCAGGAGGAGGCGAAACGGGTGCGCATCCAGTGGGATTGCGACGGCCTCAACCTGCTCATCGGCATCCGCGACGACGGTCAGGGCGAGATCAGCGCCCACGACGACGCGCTCAGGCCCATCGCCGAACGTGTCGCTACTCTCGACGGCGACCTGGAGGTGTCGTCGACGACAGGCTGGGGGACATCCCTCGACATCCGGCTCCCGCTCGACCCTCCGGCAGAAGCAGAGCCGCTCGAGGACTCGGTGAACTTCAGCCCGCGGGAGCGCGATGTGCTCCGCCTGGTGGCATCGGGAGCTCGCAATCGTGCAATCGCGGATCAACTGGGAATCAGCGACAACACCGTCAAGTTCCACGTGTCGAATCTGCTCCGCAAAACGGGCGCCCGGTCGAGGGGAGAGCTGACAGCGATTGCCGCGAGCTCGACCAGGAACAGGGCCTGACTCGACGGACCCTCGCCCTCCTTTATAGGCGCTGGGGTGGCATCCGTAGCAGTAGCCCGCACCACCATCGAGGAGGAGACGCCATGTCCGACACCATCACCACCAGCCCCACACCGGAGAAGCCCACCCTCCTCGACGCGGTGGCCGAGTTCGCCTCCGTGTTCTCCCGCGGGGACACCGCCGACGACCTGGCCGTGCGCCTCAGCTGCGCCGAGGTCGACGCGCTGGCCGGAATCCTGCGAGCATTCGGGAGGGACGAAGCCGCAGACCTCTGGATCGCGGAGCACGCGACCGACGACGACGAGGGCGACACCCACACCCTTGGGGCTGCGTTGGCGGCTCAGCCGCCCGGCCGCTGTCAGGCGGCGTCGGCCTCGTCGGTGTCCTCGTCCTCGGGGTCGAGAATCGCGGCGATCTGGTGAGCGGTGGCGAGCACACGGGCAGCGGTGCCGCGGATCAACTCGACGTCGGCCTCGGCCCACCCGGCGACGTAGCCGACGCTATAGGCGCTGGTGTCGAACCCGACGAGCCCGGCGACGACGTAGGCGACGCTCTCGGCTTCTGTCTCCATGAGCCCGCGGCGCTCGGCGTACCCGGCGAGGTCGTCGACGTGGCCCATGAGCACGTGTGCCGTCTCGTGAATCATGGTTTTTGCGGTGTGCTCGGGGCTGAGGTGGTTTCCGATGACGACGCGCTGGCCCTCGGGGTCGCTGTAACCGTTGCGGCCGCCGCTGAGGTCCTGATGCTCGACCGTCCACCCTTCGCCGTCGAGGTAGGCGCTGAGTGCGTCCACGACGCCGTGTCCATCGGCGCCGGTGAGGTCGTCGACGATGCTCGGATCGGCCGCCCCGTCGACGAGATCGGTCTGTGCGACGTCGAACACGGAGAGGACGGGGAATCGCGCGATGCGCTTTTCTTGGCTCTCGCCGTTCTCGTCCTCCTCGGTCACCTTCTTGGTGCTGTAGCCGAAGATCCGCACGGCACGCGGCTACCTCGCTTTGACTTCGACAGGCTCGTCGACACAGAACAATGCGTTCAGCCGAACGTACTGGCGTCGGTGAGCAGGCGCCGGTGCGGCACCGGTCGAACACGTCGCCAGCAATTGATGACGTTGTCACGGGCCGCGTCCCCTCTCCCGTGAACGTACCTTCTCGGATCTGCTGTCGGGGGGCGTGAGGAACGAATCGGTGACAACTGATCGTTAGCGTCGGGAGGCGCTGGCGGGGAGGATGTCATCATGCCCGGTCCCTATCCCAGAGAGTTCCGCAAGGACGTTGTCGCGGTCGCTCGCAGCCGTGAGAGCGGCGTCACCATCAAACAGATCGCCACTGACTTCGGTATCAGCGAAGCGACGTTGCAGAACTGGCTCCGCCAGGCCGACGTCGAAGAAGGCAATCGGCCTGGTCAGACTGCGGCGGATGCTGCGGAAGCGCGGGAGTTGAAGAAGCGGATCCGCCTACTCGAGCAGGAGAACGAGGTGCTCCGGAGGGCTGCGGCGTATCTGTCGCAGGCGAATCTGAAACTCGGTGGCTCCCCAAAATGACGTACCCGCTCGTATCTGAGCTCGCCGAGGACGGCATCCCCGTCACGGTGTCGTGCCGGGTCCTCAAGCTCGCCCGCCAGCCCTACTACCGGTGGCGCAACGACCCTGTCCGGGACGCGGACGTGCTCCGCGCGCACCGGATCAACGCCCTGCACGACGCTCACCACGACGATCCGACGTTCGGCTACCGATACCTCGCCGACGAGGCCCGCCGTGCGGGTTGGCGGATGAGCCGCCGGACGGCATGGAAGTTGTGTTCTCAGGCCGGGATTCTCTCGTCTGCGCAGCGCCGCCGACGCGGGAAGGGCAAGAAGGCTGGCCCGCCGGTGTTCGATGATCACGTGAAGCGCGTGTTCCGCGCTGACGCGCCGAACCGGGTGTGGCTGACCGACATCGAGCGCTGCGAAGCGCTGCTGAACCTTGCGGTGATGGAAGGGCACCGCTCTCGGTCCGTCGCAGCGGGCTGAGGAAGCTGGAGGACGGTCGTCCGGGTCGGCATGGGCTCGGGTGGCGGAGCAGTCCTCGACAACGACGGGACGTCCCAGCACTGCCAGATGGGGCGGGTCCGGCTAGCAAGACGGAGAGGCATACGAGAGGAACCAGTGGCTGAAAGCCCCTCAAGTCGAGACCACCGACCCCGAGCCTGGCGGGTATGGGTCGGGTTGCACTGCGTACCCGCGTCGGCGCTTCGGCGGCGACGTCGGGGA
>NZ_JAMTCT010000002.1:0-361427 GCF_024171995.1 Promicromonospora umidemergens
GAATGCGAGCATCCGGGTCTGCAGCCACTTCCACGTCCGGCGGGGTGCCTGGGGAAGGAACCGCTCGATCGCCTCGGCCCGCTCGGCCAAGGTCAGCTGCGACGCCGAGCGCAGCAGGGTGTGCGCTTTACGGACATCGATACGGCCGGTGATCAGTGCGGTGATCACGGTGGGGTGCTGGGCACCGGACTCCCCGCGGATCACGACCTCGGCGGCCTCGCTCTCGGTGATCACGAGCTCGCTGGTGACCTGTCCGACCAGCGAGGCGTGCGCGAGCGCGTGGGACTCCCGGGCGGCGCGTTCGGCCACGACCCGGGCCTGCACGCCTGCGGCCCAGGACTGCAGCCGCCCACACGCCGTGACCAGATCACCCAACGCGTCATCGGGCAGGTCGGCCAGGAGATCGGGGTCCATCTCGGTGGCCCGGTCCGTGGCTTCGGCGACGATCCGGGCCAGCTGCGCGCCCGGCGCACCGGTCAGTGCCTGCTGAAGGACCTCTACCGGCCACAAGATGACCGGCACGACGGAAGGCGGCCAGTCCGGTCCTGCGCTGGGCTCGAAGTCGGGCGGCGGGCCGCCCGCCAGGTCGGTCTCCAGCTCGGCCGGCAGGTCACCCGGTGCAGCGCCGTCAGGCATCCCGCGGCCGTAGGACCGTCCTGCGTACATGCCAACCACCCCCGTCTTCCTGTCACCAGTGCGACCAGTGCTAACCCTGCGGACCTGTGTTCGACTCTAGCCGCCACCACTGACACGACACCCAGCAATCTGCCCACCGCAGAAGAGCGAGCGGAAGTGGGAGTCGACCGGTATCGAGCCCCCGGCCCGACGGCCTGAGCGATCATCGCTGAGGTCCGCGTGAGGTCTCCGCACAGGTGGGTGCATTTCACCCTTTTGTAATGTAAGTTTTGTCCTGAATCCGGGATGCAACGTCGCGCCCGGGGGAGGAGCTCATCGATGACGATGCTGCGTCGCATCCGCCTTGTCCTGCTCAGCCTCGTCGTGCTCGTCGGCCTGCAGCCGGTGGTCGCGGTCCAGGCGGCCCCACCTCCACAGAATTCAGCGTCCGCCGGGGCGACCGAGGTCGCCCGTGCACGGGTCGCCACCGAGGTCCTGCTGGACTCCTACGACGAGGAGAAGGCCTGGTTCCCGTCGAGCTGGTGGAACTCCGCGGTCGCACTGCAGACCATCGGCGACTACATGAAGCGCACGGGCGACCGGAGCTATGTCGACGAGCTGGACCACAGCTTCGAGACCAACAAGGGCCCGTTCCCGGCCGGCGAGCGGTCCACGGACGAGATCTACGGCAACTTCACGAGCCGGGCCATCGACGACGCCGGCTGGTGGGCGCTGAACTGGGTCACCGCCTACGACCTGACGGGTGACCAGAAGTACCTCGACATGGCGGGCACCATCGCCGACTTCATGCACGGCTTCTGGGACCCGAGCACCTGCGGCGGCGGCATTTGGTGGAACGAGGAGCGTACGTACAAGAACGCCGTCACGAACGGTCAGTGGGTCCGCCTCACGGCCGAGCTGCACAACCGGATCCCCGGCGACACCGCTTGGCTGGAGCGGTCCCAGGAGGCCTGGGACTGGTATGTCGGCAGCGGGATGATCAACGCGGAGGGCCTGGTCAACGACGGCCTGACCGACGACTGCGCCAGCAACGGCGACACGGTCTGGAGCTACAACCAGGGACTGGCGATCGGCGCCCCCCTTGAGCTGTGGCGGGCGACCGGTGACCCGGAGCTGCTGGCCGCCGCGCAGCGGTTGGCCGACGCCGCGCTCGAGTCGGACGAGCTGGTCACCGACGGCGTGCTGACCGAGTCGTGCGACCCGCTGGGCCGGACGTGCGACGACAACCAGAAGCAGTTCAAGGGCATCTTCATGCGCTACTTCACGGAGCTTGCCGACACCACCGGTGCGCCGCGCTACGAGGAGTTCGTGGACCGTCAGGCCGAGACCATCTGGGCGAACGACCGCGACTCCTCCGAGCGGCTCGGCCTGCGCTGGACCGGGGCGAGCAGCGAGGCGTCCCCGAACGTCTTCGACTGGCGCACCCAGGCCAGCGCGCTCAGCGCACTGATCGCCGACGTCCCGCAGGAGACGCCTCGCCGGTCCCTGTCGGCGACCATGTCACCGACGCAGCTGGTCATGATGCCCAGCCCGGGCGTCGAGTCGTCCGTGCGCACCGAGGTCCAGGTGGCGGCGACGTCCCCGGGCCGGCGGCCGGTCCGCGTGGACGTGCGCGCCAGCGGTCCGGACGGCTGGACCGTGGACCCGGTGCGGGACAGGGTCGTCCTGGATCCGGCAGGCGACAGCACCCCCGCCAGGACGAGCGTCCCGCTGGACGTCTCGGTGCCTCCGGACACCGAGGACGGCAGCTATCCGGTGACCGTGACGGTCACCGCGAGGCCTGGGCTCAGCTACACCACCCGGGCCACGATCCAGGTGGCGAGCGCCATCGACTTCGACGCCGGGTCGACGCAGGAGCTCGCGTGGCTCTGGGACGCAGGCGGTTCGGGCCTGAGCCACGTCGGCAGCCGGTTCGCCGACGGCACCAGCCACTTCGTCTACAAGTTCCCGTTCCCCGCTGAGGCCACCTCGGCCGAGGCGACCCTGACCATCGACAACCAGTACGTGGTCGACGTCGGGCCGGACGGGGAGAGCTGGACCACGGTCCTGGCCGAGGACGAGCAGATCCGGGACAGCTCCAACAAGGCCGACCACACCCTTGACCTGACGCCCTACCTCGGGCCCGACAACGCGGTCTACCTCCGCATGACCGACGCCTTCACGGAGGACGGCTGGGGCGGCGGGGTCTATCACGTCTCGGCCCGGTTCGGGACGTCCTGACCCGGCGTCCTGACCAGGGCCGGCCGGCGCCGCCGCGCGGTGCCCGGTAGGTTCCTGCTCATGCGACTCGAGGGCAGGCCGGTACTGGTCGACCGCCGTCGACCCCGCGCCCGACGGATGGGTCGAGCCGATCCCGCTCGGCAGGTACGGCCGGAGCGACGAGGTCGCCGAAGCCGCGGTGTAGCTTTCGGTCCGGTCAGGCGGCCTGGTCGGTCGACGGTCCACTCGGCAGCGGGTCCTGGCCTCGCGGGCCTTCCACGGGCCGGACTGAGCCCAGCGCGTGTGCCAGCGAGTCCTGCGTGATGCCTGCGCGGTCGTCGTCGGCCTGCAGCGCGCTCATGACCTGGTCGGCGGCCATCCGCACCGGGATGTGGGCCTTGCTGGCGGCGTCGAGCAGAATCTGTGCGGCCTGGTCCTCGTCGCACCGCCGGGCCACGACCACAACGGTCTTGGCCCGTTCGATCATCGTCTCGCCAAGGAGCGCCGGGGACACGGCCTCGTCCGCCTGGTGGGCGCCGATGGCACCTGGGGGGTCGTCCGCGGATACGCCCCGAGGCTGGTAGATGGATGGCACGTGAACCTCCCAGATCCGTTACGGACCTGGAGCCGCTTCCTGACTCCCCGAATTTCTGAGTCTAAAGCAGTTCGGACGATTCGGACAGGCCCTCCTTCGATCGTTCAGTCCGGGCAGGATGGGCGCATGAGCGAATCCGATGTCACCGCAGCCGTCTCCGAGGTCGAGGCCCAGGAGGCCGAGCTCGTCCTGACCGCGTTCACGCACGACCAGGCCTGGCACCTCGGCGTGCGGCTGGTCGAGCTGGCGACCGAGCGCGACCTCCCCGTCGCCGTCGACATCCGCAAGGGCACGCAGCAGGTCTTCCACGCCGCACGGCCAGGCACGACGCCTGACAACGACTCGTGGATCGAGCGCAAGGTGCGGGTCGTCTACCGGTTCGGAGCGTCGTCGTACCTGGTGGGCCTCCGTGCGCGGGCCAAGGGCCGCGACTTCAACGCCGACCACGGCCTTGCGTTCCAGGAGTACTCCGCACATGGCGGAGCCTTTCCCGTGCGCGTCTCGGGGGTGGGAATCGTGGGCGTCGTCACCGTCTCGGGTCTGGCCCAGCAGGACGACCATGCCCTGGTGGTCGAGGCGCTTCGCGAGCTGGCCGGGTCGCAGCCCGCAAGATAGCCCGTCGCTACGGGCATGACCCGTAGCGACGGGCGTCCCCGGTGGCGTCAGCCGACCGGCCGCCAGGGGCCGTCGGCGCCGCCGGGTTCCTGGTGCCGGGTCCACCACCTCGCCTCGTACAGCGCACCGTCGTGCAGCACGAAGTCGCCGTCGTCGAAGATCCGCGACGGCGTCCACACAGCGGTGCCGTCGAAGGTCTCGGTGATTTCTTGCCACGGCCCGTCCGCCGAGCCGCCAGGCGCCTGGTCTCGCGTCCACCACGACGCGTCCCAGAGCGAGCCGTCGAACGAGACCAGGTCGCCCGCGGTGTAGGCCGTTCCGGCCGCCCAGGCCTCGACCTTGCCGTTCGGCAGGACTCCCGGCGTCGCCGTGACCCGCAGATGGTCGAGGTTGACGTGGCCGGTGTCGCCGGCGGCGTGGTGCAGCAAGATCTCGTGCCGGCCGGGCTCCAACGTCATCGGCAGGCCGGGGGAGTAGGCCCAGCGACGCCACCGGTCGGCGTCCTGCCCCAGGTTCGGGAACGCGACCTGCCGCGCAGCTCCGCCGTCGACGGATACGGAGAGCTGCCGGTCGAGCGGGGCGACGACCATCCCGTTGGCGTACCGGAACGAAAGCTCGACGGTCGTCGGCACGGCCGCCTCGTACGTGAACCGCACGCCGGCGCCCGCTCGGGTGAGGTCCCGGACGAACCCGGTGCCCGTGTACCCGGGGTGTTCGGTGGTCGTCCGAGCGCCCCCCACGAGCGCGCCGGCCTCGGCCTCGCCGACGTGCTCCGCGCTCTGGGCCTCGACGGCCGCGAGCAGCGTCGCGAGAGTCTCCTCGTCCCCCTCGGCGGTCTCGATCCGGCTCGCCAGGTCCTGGAGGGCCGCGGCCAGAGCCGCGGAGTCCCCGGTGCGTGCGTGGGTCGCCGCCGCTGCGGCGGGCTCGCGCAGCGCTGCCGCGACAGCTTCGTCGACGGCGCCGGCGCGCTCGGCGTCGCGGACCAGGCTCAGGATGCCGAACAGTCCAGCGGCCTCGCCGAGGAACGGTTCGACCGCTCCCTCGATCTCGGTAGCAGGCTCCACAGGGACGTCATCGGCGCTCGACGTCAGCGTGACGTGGCGGATCGCCTGCATCGCCCGGCGGGTCGCGGGGAAGTCGCCCTCCTCTGCCGCGGCGAGGGCCTGCTCTGCGTGCTCCACGAGGAGGGCTGCCCTGGCGGGCGCCAGGTGCCGGGTCTGGCGCTCCAGCAGGTCGAGCAGCTGGCCGTCGGGGCGGGGAAGCAGCTCGGCCGTGGTGGAGCCGCCGGAGTTCCCGTCGGCATCGACGACGCTCAGCTCGTTCGCGCCCCGGTAAGGGACCGCGTCGGCCGGCATGTCGAACGTGGACGTCCCGGTTCGGCCGCCGCCGATGCGTGCGGTGGCTTCCGGCACGACGTCACCGTCCACGGCGACAGCGGCCTGGCCCACGGTCGTCCCGTCGTTGCGGACGGTGACCGTGACGGTCACGGTGTCGGCGACCGGGTCGTAGGAGACCTCGGGCGTCCCGTCGAGCGCGAAGGACGAGGCAGCGTAGTCGGGCAGCTCCTCAAGGTCTGCCGCGGTCGCCTTCCGCAGCTTCACCGCCTGCCCGCCGGCACCGACCATGGAGGCTTCGAGCGTGTCGGCGGAGTCGACCAGAGCGTGCGTCACCTCGACGGCGGTCGGGTTCCCCTTCCATGAGGTGTCCGCGGCGTCGGAGTAGATGTCGGCGACGTAGGTGGTACGGCGGTCCAGGAAGGTGAGCGGAACCCGCACGGTACGGTTCTGCTCGTCGGTGATCGAGCCGAGGTACCAGGTGCTCCCGTTCCGGCGGGCCGTCACGATGTGATCCCCGATCGCGGCGTCGAGCACGTGGGACTCGTCCCACCGGGTGGGCATGTCCTTGAGGTAGGCGAAGGCCTCGGCGTGCTCGGCGTAGTTCTCCGGCGTGTCGGCGAGCATCTGGAGCGGGCTGGAGAACGTCGGGTAGAGCGCGAGCTGGTTCGTCGTCGTCGACTGCACACGGGTACCGAGGTCGGCGGGATCCCACGTGACGGCGAGAACGCCGGGGGTGTAGTCGGCAGGGCCGCCGATCCAGCGTGTGAAGGGCAGGATCGTCGCCTGCTCGGGCGGGTTGCCGTTCGCCCCCTTGTAGTTGTGCTGCTCCATGCCTGCGACGCCCTCGCCCGTCATCATGTTCGGGTAGGTGCGCGACAGGCCGGTCGGCTTGATGGACTCGTGGGCGTTGATCGTGATCTTGTGCCGGGCTGCGGTCTCGATCACCCGCTGGTAGTGCTGCACCGCCTCCTGGTCGTAGTGGCTGCGGCCAACGCCCCCGAGCTCGAACCGGGTCGCGTACCCGGTCTTGATCGCGTGGATTCCCCACTCCTCGTACTGGGCGAAGATCTCGTCCATGTGCTCGTCGTAGTAGTCGACGTAGCCGCGGGTCTCGTTGTGCGCCATGAAGCCGACACCGTTCTCCGCGGCGTAGGCCAGCACCTCGTCGAGGTCGACGTCGGCCTGGGGCGTGACGAAGTCCTGGTTGGTCCAGCTGCCGCCGGCGTTCTCGTTCCAGCCCTCGGCGAGGACGTACTTCGCGCCTGCCTCGACGGCCAGGTCGACGTACTCCTTGATGCGTTCCGTCGTCGCGCCGTGCCTCGGCCCCGCGTCCCAGGTCGTGTGCCGGCGCTGGAGCTCCCACCACACACCGACGTACGTCCCGGGATCGATCCAGCCGGTGGTGTCCGCCGTGCCGTCGCCGTCGCCGTCGACGTCGCAGAGGGCGCACGGGTCGTTGAGGTTCTCGACGAGATGGGACTCCGCGAGGGCGCCCGCGCTCCGCCCGACGGTGACGGTGCGCCACGGTGTGCTGAAGCCGTCGGCGCCGACGTCGATCACCGCCTTGTCCCCGTTCGGCAGAGCGATGAGGTCGGCGACCAGCGTGCCGGGCGCGCCCTGGCCGCGCAGGGTCATGCTGGGAAAGTCGGTGAGGTCGGCCTCGTGCACCGCCAGGAAAAGGTCGTCCGGGGTGCGCGAGAGGGTGATCGGGGTCTGTGCGGAGGCGACGTCGGGCAGCGGCTGGGTGCGGTAGTGCCTCTCGTCCGCGTTCTGCGCGGTGCCCGCCGGGATCGAGTACGCGGCGAGGTCCGTGGGCAGGGCGAACTCCGTGGTCTCGTCCGCCACGACCACGTCGTCGCCGAGGGCATCCTGCCCGGGGAAGTGGTACCGGAAGCCGACGCCGTCGTCGAACACCCGGAACACCACGTCGAGCTCGACGCCCGACGCCTGGTGCTCGGCGTGCACGGTGAGCTCGTTGGCGTGGTTGCGGATCCGCGCGTCGTCGCCCCAGGCGGGCGTCCAGGTCTCGTCGACGACGCTGCGCTCGACGGACGTGATGGTCAGGCCCGTCGTCAGGTCGAGCGCGGGCTCGCGCAGGCGGAACCCCAGGCCCGACGGCTCGAGCACCGTCGTCCTCCCGTCGCGCACCACCTCGTACGTCAGGGTCCCGTCGACCGCCTCGACACCGACCTCGATCGACCGGTCCGGCGAGGCCACCTGGTAGCCGTCGAGGGCCGCTGCCGGCTCCTGCGCATGAGCGGGGGAGCCGCCGGTCACGGCGGCCGGGACGAGCAGCACGACGGCGGTGGCCGCTGCGGTCAGCGCCGACCCCCGTCCACGCCGGACCCGTGGCCCGTCGGTGTGGGCGCGCGTACGTCGAATCACAGTTCCTCCTGGACGTCGTTGTCGCTGCTGTCGACGAGTATCAACCCCGCGGATGGGGCATGGGCGCACCGTCCACGGGTCGGGAGTACCTGGTACGCCACGCCGGTGGCTCGTCGTCACCGACGCCGACCCAGTACTCCACCGACGAGATCACGAGGCCGACCACCTCTGGTTGTCCCCGGCATGGCAGTCGTACACGAGCACCGGCGTCGCGTTGTCGGTGGCCACTCCCGAGACGTCCAGGCACAGCCCCGTGGCCGCGTTGCGCACGGTGCCGTCGGCCTGCGGTGCCCACTGCTGGTTCGCGCCACCGTGGCAGGTCCAGATGCTGGCCGGCGCGCCGGACTCTCCGCCGCTCGGGTCGTCGAGGCACATCGTCCCCAGCGTGCGCAGCTCTCCGGAAGCGGACGCGGTCCACTGCTGGCCTGCGGCCCCCGTGCAGTCGTAGATCTGCAGCGCAGCACCATCGACAGCCGCACCACCGGGCACGTCGAGACATCGCCCGGAGGCGGCACCCCGCAGGGCGACGACGGTCGGCGGTGCCGGTGCCGGCGTCGGCGTCGGTGTGGGGGAGGCGGACGGGGAGTCCGTCGTCGGCGACGGGTCCGGGTCGGCAGGGGCGCTCACCCGGCTCGCCTCGGGTGTCCCCGCGGCCGGCGGAGTGCTCTGCCCGGCCTGTGCCTGCGAGCCGGACAGGTCGCGGGTCAGCACCCAGCCCGTGCCGACCACTGCGGCGAGCGCCAGCAGGACGGCCAGCGCCCACACGAAGATGCTGAGCGGCGAGCGCCGGCTTGACGTGACCTGGTCGTACACCCTTGCGATTCCCTTCGTGCCCGACGGCGACGGCGCGTGCGAACCGCACCCTACCGGTGGACCTGCCACCCCTCCCGTCCGGGGTCAGCCCTCCGCGCCCGCCACGACGTCCCGCACCCACGCGGAACCCTCGGGACGGAAGCCGACGCCGCGCAGGTAGGCGCGGTCGCTCCCGCCCGCCTGCGGTACGACGACGCGGTCGAACCCCTTCGCCGCGAAGATCCCGCTGCGGCGGTGCACGAACTCGCCGGGCGTGAAGTCGCGGAACCGCTTGGTCACCCAGTCGAGCTCGACGACGCCCCCCCCGTCCCCGGCGTCGCGCACCTCCACCACGCCAACGGTCTCGTCGCCGCGCTGCACCAGGAACGCCGAACGCTCCTCGCCGGGCTCGGGCACCGGCGCGAACCGCGGGGCAAACGTCGCGATGTCCGCGGCGTGGGTGCGCAGCACGTGCAGCAGGTACGCGTCGTCGGGAGCTACCTCGACCACCTCGTACACGGCGGCGTCGTGGCGCTCGCGGTTCAGCCGCCACAGCCAGTAGGTGTTGATGAGGCTGATCGCGGCGTTCATGGCGACGAACGGCCAGATCCCGAGGATCGCGTTGTAGGCGGTCGCGACGAGGGAACCGGTGAGGTTGAGCCAGCGGAAACGGAGCACACGCGCCTGCGTGAGGGAGAGCACGATGAGGGCGGAACCTAGCCACCCTCCGATCTCGAGCCAGGGGAACATGCCCTGACCTTATGGCTCCTGGTGCGAGCCACCATAGAACTGTGGATAAAGCCGCCTGTTCGTGTTGATGATGTCGGATGATCATCGTATGGAATCCACGACCGAAGAGACACGACCTGAGCTGCGCCACGCGTCGGAGCTGTACGCGAGGCTCCTGGAGTACGCGACGAGCCCGCCGTTCGCGGAGCGCACCGCTGCCAACGTGCGCCGCCTGGCCCAGATGCACGGGCCTCGCGAACCCGGGACGTGCACGCACCATCACGGCGACCGACGGGTGCTCCAGGCCGTGGCACAGATCGTCTTCGACGTGCCGCCGTACGGGATGCGCCTGATCGACCGCTACGCCGACTGGTCCGCAGACCTGACCGATCAGGATCGGCGCCTGCTCGAGGCGTGGCGCACAGGTGGTGCCCACTGCGTGTTCGAGATCCTGCGCCGCACCGGTGCAGGAGTACGGGCACGCTGTCTCGGGGACGACCTGGAGTACACGCTGTACGCCGACCCGAGGACGCCGCTGGGCCGCGCGGACCTGCGGACGGGGCGGTACGTCGCCGGACACGTCCTCCCGGTCGGCGACGCGTGGATGCTGGCGGGTGACATCGACGTGTACGCGGCACGAGAGCGGCAGGCGATGCTCGGCCTGATGGCCGAGCTGGTGCGCGGCGCGCCGGCTCTGCCGTTCCGCAATCCGGCGATCGTCGAGCAGGCACGCGCGACGCTCCAGGTACAGCACCGGAAGTTTCTGCGCCTGTTCGGGCGGAACGGCGCGCCCGTGTCCGGCGCCCGGCTGGTCGATCTCCTCGACGAGCTCTGGGAGTCGTCGGAGCTCTGGGACGCCTGGTGGCCCGGTCTGTCGCTGGAGCGTGACCTGTGTGACCTGCGTGAGGCCCTGGACCAGCCATGGCCGGACGGCGAGCCACGGCCCGACGGCGGGACGTGGTATCCCGTGCACGACCCGGTCCACGGACTGCGCCTTCTCGCGGCTCCGTACGGGATGCTCGGGAAGCTGCACCGGTCGACGGCACCGGTCGACGCGTCGGCGGTGCGCGAGGTGTCCGCGCTCCTGGACGCGGGACAGGTGCCGGACTTCGCTCTCCGGGACCTTGCGGAACGGCACCCGGTTCGCGCGGGCGAGATCTATCGTGCGGCCCTCGGACGGCCGGGTTTCACCTGGGTGGGGGAGGGTGCCGCCTGGCTCAAGGACCGGGCCGGCGACGGCCCCGTGCACCCGGCACTGGTGTGGCTACCTGGGCGCACGGCTCCCGCCGGGTCCGGGAAACCAGACCGCTCGATCCTGGTGCCGCACCCCCTGGTGGTGACGTTCCCGCCGCTGCCGGCCATGCCAGGGACCTGACGCGGCAGGACCACGACACCGGGCGGGCCGAGGTGGCGTTGCGGGCGCCGGCCGCCGCCACCTCCGCCACCGCCTCCGTGACGACCGATGCCGTGGTCACTCCTGAGCGTGCAGCGCCGCCAGGATGCCCTCGCCGTACCGGTCCAGCTTGGCCTGGCCGACGCCGCTGATCCCGCTCAGGGCGTCCAGGTCCGCCGGACGCTCCGCGGCCACGGTCCGCAGCGTCGCGTCGTGGAACACCACGTAGGCGGGCACGCCCTGCTCCTTGGCGGCCGAGGCCCGCCAGGCCCGCAGCCGCTCGAAGACCGGCTGGTCGGCGTCCGACAGCGGTGCCGCCTCCGGGCGGGTGCCGCCGGAACGTGCGGGCTTGCGTGCGCTACGTGTCGTCGGGGCCGGGTCACGCCGCAGCCGCACCTCGCGCTGCCGGCCCAGGACCTCCGTGCTGGCCTCCGTGAGCAGCAGCGTCCCGTGGTTCGAGTCCACCTCCAGCAGGCCCAGCGCCAGCAGCTGGCGGGCCACGGACCGCCACTCGGCCTCCGACAGGTCCTCGCCGACACCGAACACGGTCAGGTTGTCATGCGCCCACTGGGTGACCTTGGGCGTGGCCTTCCCGCGCAGGATGTCGACCACGTGCCCCACGCCGAACCGCTGGTTGCGCTCGCGGTCCAGCCGGAACACCGCGGACAGGAGCTTCTGTGCCGGGACGGTGCCGTCCCAGGCCTCGGGCGGGTTCTGGCAGGTGTCGCAGGCGCCGCAGCTGCCGGGGTGGTCCTGGTCGAAGTAGCGCAGGAGCTGGGCGCGGCGGCACTCGACGGTCTCGCACAGCGCCAGCATGGCGTCCAGGTGGGAGGAGAGCCTGCGGCGGTGGGTGGGGTCGCCGTCGGACTCGGCGATCATCTTGCGCTGCTGGACGACGTCGGCCAGGCCGTAGGCGAGCCACGCCGTGGACGGCAGGCCGTCCCGCCCGGCGCGACCGGTCTCCTGGTAGTAGCCCTCGACCGACTTGGGCAGGTCGAGGTGGGCGACGAACCGGACATCGGGCTTGTCGATGCCCATGCCGAACGCGATGGTCGCGACCATGATCACGCCGTCCTCGCGCAGGAACGTGGACTGGTTGGCCGCCCGCACGTGGGCGGGCAGGCCCGCGTGGTACGGCAGGGCACGGATGCCCTGGTCGGTCAGCTGCTGGGCGGTCTTCTCCACCGACGCGCGGGACAGGCAGTACACGATTCCGGCGTCACCCGGGTGCTCCGTGCGCAGCAGGTCCAGCAGCTGCCTGCCAGGGTTGTCCTTGGGGGCCACCCGGTAGGTGATGTTGGGCCGGTCGAAGCTGGCGACGAAGCGCCGGGCCTCGGTCAGGCCCAGGCGGACGGCGATCTCCTCGCGCGTGTGCTGGGTCGCTGTGGCGGTCAGCGCGATGCGCGGCACGCCGGGCCAGCGCTCGGCCAGCTCGCCCAGCCGCAGGTAGTCGGGGCGGAAGTCGTGACCCCACTGGGACACGCAGTGCGCCTCGTCGATCGCGAACAGGGCGATGGTGCCCTGGTCGAGCAGCCGGGCGGTGGACTCGACCCCGAGCCGTTCCGGGGCGAGGTACAGCAGGTCGAGCTCGCCCGACCGGTAGGCCTGCTCCACCGCGCGGCGCTGGTCCGGGTCCTGCGTGGAGTTGAGGAACCCGGCCCGCACGCCGAGCGCGTCCAGCGCGTCCACCTGGTCCTGCATGAGCGCGATCAGCGGCGAGATCACCACGCCCGTGCCGTGCCGGACGAGCGCAGGGATCTGGTAGCACAACGACTTGCCGCCACCGGTGGGCATGAGCACGAGGGCGTCACCGCCGTCGGCGACCGTCTCGATGATCTCCTGCTGGTCGCCGCGGAACGCGTCGTAGCCGAAGACCTCACGGAGCACGTCGAGGGCGGGCGCGGTCAGGGCGGCGTCCGGGATCGTCATGGCGGCCAGTGTGCCAGGGGTCGGTGACACGGGCCGTCCGCCAGGCCTGCCGGCGTCCGCGAGGCCGGACGGACGTGTCAGACGCTGTCCATAGAATCCCGGTATGTACCAATCTGACGACGAGAGAACTGATCGCGGCGACACCACGGAGCGCCCGCCCCTGGTGGCGGCGATGCGGGAATGTCTCGCACCGCTGCGGCTGTCGGACGTCTTCGAGCCGGCGGTCGAGCACGTGCTGCGCGGCACCCGGCCGGAGGTCCTGGCGACGCTGCGCGCGCAGCCCCACGGCGCCGAGGCGGTCGCCGGACCGGACGGCTACTGGTCGACCAGGCTTGCCGACGCCGTCGCCGGCCTGCATCCCGGATGGACCCGGCCGGGCGCCGACGCCGCCCGCCGCACCGTCTACGGGACCGCGCCGGTCGACGTGCTCGCCCGGTTCGGACAGCTGCTGCACGCGGCCTCCGGCCGAGCCCCTGAGCAGGCGCAGCCGTCGTGGCTCCTCGTGCTGGCCGACGACGTGGCGCGGGCGAGCGACGCCGACGACACCGACGCCGACGACACCGACGCCGACGACACCGACGACACCGACGCCGACGACACCGACGCCGACGGCGCCGAGTCCGGCCGGCGGTGGAGCCCCGACGTCCTCATGGAGGTCGCCCGAGCCGGCGACGCTCCCGGACGGAGCGTCGTGCACGCCACCCTGACGGCCCTGCTGCACGCGGACAACAGCTACCCGGCGCACCGCAGGCGCCGGCTCCTGGAGACCGACGCGGGCGTCGCGTTCCTCGCCCGGTACGCCGACGAGCTGGCGGCAGTGGCTCCCGGGCTCGAGTTCTACGTCCGAAAGTACGTCGCGCTCGCGTGCGCGCGCAGCCCCGAAGCGCATGCGGGACTCGCTGCCGAGCTGGCGGTCGACGCCGACGGCGGGGTCCGCGCCGACGCGCTGGCCGCGCTGTCCCGGCTGGACGGGCCCGGGCAGGTCGCCGTGCTGCGTCAGCACCTGCGGACCGCGTCGCCCGACCGTCTGCTGGACGCCCTGGCCCGCCTGGCCGACCTCGACGGCGGCGCCGTGGCGATCGAGGAGACCCTGGCCGACGGCGACGGCGACGGCGGGCCGCTCGGCCCCGAACGCGAGCGGCTGCTGCGCCGGGTGGTGTTCCGGGTACGCGTGCTGCGCTCGGTGGAGACCGCCGTCCCCGCGCCTCCCGTCGCGATGCCCCATGACGCGGACCTCGCGGAGGAGCTGCGGGCACTGCGGACCCTGCGGCCGGGTAGCGGGCCCGAGGTGGACCGTACCTGGAGCATCGCCGAGTCTCGGGTGACGCGGCTTCCGGACGTGCGCGCCCTGCGGGACGTGCGCCGGGCAGCGGGTGCGGCCGACGCGGACCGGTGGACCGCCGGGCTCCTCGTCACCTGCACGACCTCCAGGTATCGGAAGATCGGTGCCGTCCTGACGCCGCAGGACGCCGAGCGCTGGTGGCCGCTGTTCGCCGAACGCCCCGACCTCGCGGACGAGTACCTCGACGGAGGCGACGGGAAGCGGCACCCGGACCAGTACGCCGTCGACACGCGGACGATGATCCTGACCATCCTCGAACGGTTCCCGGCAGTCCCTGAGGCGCTGGTCCCGCGGCTGACCGCGCTCGCGCTCGGCGCGAACCGCCACCGTCTGTCGGCCCGGCGGGTGCTCGGTGACCACCCGGGCGCCCGTGCCGCCGCGCTGGACGCACTGGTCGGTCTCGACGATACGGCACGCTCGTCCGCGGCGGAGTGGCTCGCAGACCTCGGCGAGCCGGAGGTGGTCGGGCCGGAGCCGGGATGGGAGTTCGGTGCGGGCGTGCTGCACCCGTCGGCCCGGACCTTGCCCGCGTCGACGCTGTGGTGGTTGGACCGGTTCCGGGAGCAGGCGCTCGACCAGGGCATCCCGACGGACGACGTCGACCGGTGGCTCGGTCTGGCCCGCCCCACCCTGCGCACGGCGGCCGACGGCGGCGGCCCCGTCGTCGGCCGGCTCGGCAGCCCGCTGATGCTCCCGCCGGACATGCCCACCCCTGCCGCGACGTACGACCACTACGACCCCGACGACCCCTATGAGTACCAGCTCATCGTGACGCTCGACCTGGCGGCGATCCCGCCTGGCGCCACGGACCTGCCGTTGCCGCCCGACGGTCACGTGCTCCTGTTCGCGAACATCGAGCTGGAGGACGTGCTCCTGCCGGGCGGCGCCGTGTACGTCCCCGCGGGGACGCCGGTCGAGGAGCGGGAGGTCTCCCTGGACTACGAGCCCTACGGGTACGACTCGCCCGAGGCCCTGGACGAGGACCTGCGGCACACCGGTGACCTGCGGCTGGTCCCCGGTGTGTCGCTGCCTTCCTGCGCGCTCGACGACGAGACCCGTGCCGAGCATCCGCACGCACGAGCGCTGCAGGAGGTGTGGTCCGAGCAGTCCGACGAGGGCGGTCGGTGGCAGCTGGGCGGCTACGCCTACGACTTCGACGGCTACGGGGACCCGGCACGGGCCTCGGCGGTCCCGGAGCCGGGCGAGATGTTCTCCCGCCCGGAGGACGGGGCGGTGCTCGCCCAGTGGGTAGGGGTCCCGATGGGGATCCTGTACTGGACGATCAACCGCCAGGACCTCCAGGCGCGGCGCTTCGACCGCGTCGTCGTGCAGATGTTCGCCAACCCCTGATCGGCTCAGCGCGCTGGCGCGCGGCCCACCGCGTAGAGGCGGGCCGCGCGCAGCGCCACGACGGCGATACCCGTGGCCGCGTACAGGCCGAGCCAGACGACGGCGACGGGGCTCACGTGGAACAGGAGCTCGTACGGCGCCGTCCGCCCCGTCGCCCAGACCTGCAGGGCCGGGAGTCCGGCGAACACGGCGGCGGGCAGGAGCCACGGCAGCATCCGGAGCACGGTGAGGACGCCGGACCGGCCCGAACGGCGTCGTGCCCAGTGCCGCGCCCGGGCCAGTGCCACGACGCCGAGGCCCACGGTGACCAGCGCGACGCCCGTGAGTATCCAGTCGGTGCGGCCGCGGTCGGCGCCCGAGGTCAGAGGCGGGATCACGGGGTCGACGTCGTGCAGCAGGTTCTGCGCGACGACGCCTGGGTCGGGCGAGGTGAGCCCAGCGCCGCTGTTGATCAGGACGACGACGGCGTAGCCGGAGTCGACGAAGATGCCCTGGTAGGCGCCGAAGCCCGCCCCGGCGCCGGAGTGCGAGATGCGCACGGGCGGCCCTTCAGCGGACTCGGCCCGATACCACCCGAACCCGTAGTCGTCGGTGTGCTCGCCCGGGGTGTGCATCGCAGCGACGGACTCCGGCGTCACCACCCGGGTGCCGTCCATGGCGGTGCCACCCGACTGCTGCATCGCTATCCAGCGGGCCATGTCCGCAGCGGTGCTGACGACTCCGCCGGATCCCTCGGTGAAGTAGTCGGGCCCGGTGGCGGCGAACGGCCGGCCCCACGCCAGGAGGTGCCCCGCGGCCATCTCCGGTACCCGGGCCCCGGCGGTCGGGACCGAGCTGGTGTCGGCCATGCCGAGCGGGTCGAGGACCTGCTGGTCCAGGTACTGGCTGAACGGCTGGCCGCTCACTACCTCGACGAGCCGGCCTGCCACGTGGTAGTTCGGGTTGTGGTAGGCAGCCGCGGTACCCGGGTCGGTGGCGAGCGTCGCCGGTTCCAGGCGTTCCACGGCGTCCTCGAGCGTCCGGACGTGCTCCTCGTAGAGGGACGGGGCAGTGGGGTCCGTCATCCCGGACGTGTGGTACAGCAGCTCCCGCAGCGTGATCGCGGTGGCCCGGGTGTCGTCGAGCGTGAGCTCAGGTAGCTGGTCGACGACCGGCTCGTCCAGGTCCAGCTTGCCGGCCTCCACGAGCTGTAGCACCGCGAGTGCGGTGAACGACTTGGACAGCGACTCGACCCGCATGGGCGTCGCTGTCGTCATGGCTCCGCCGTTGCCGTCCGACCCCGCCGCGGCGAGCGCGAGCAGCTCGCCGTCGCGCAGCACCGCTGCCTGGATCCCGGGCGTCCCGTGCTCCGCGACGAACCGGTCGAGCGACTCCTGGACCGTTGACTGCGCCGGGCTGGTCGGCGGCGTCGGTGCTCCGACGCCGGACGCGGACGCCGTCGGGCCCGTGCACATCGCTGTCGCAGCGGTGAGCAGGAGCAACGGGGCCAGACGGCGCATCAGGACAGGGGGAGCCGTGAACATGGTCGACACCCTGTCAAGCACGGTGACGCAGCACCATGGGGCATCGACCTGAACAGACCCTGAGCGCCGGCCTGACGGCTCGGGGTAGGCTTGACCACATACTTCCGGCGCCCGCGGGTGCCGGCGGGTCCGAATGAGACAGCGGACTGCGAGCGGCTTCCCACATCCACAGCGGGGAGCCGCTCGTGCTGTCCGTCCGAACGAGGGTGGACACCGTGGTTCCTCTGGTTGCGGGCAGTCAGGCACCGGTGCAGACTCGACGGCGGGTCCCGCGCCCGCAAGGCCGAACGCCTTGTCGGTCGCGGGACTCGCCACGAGACCGGGCCACGTAGGATCTCGCACGGTACGACCGGGCGGAGCGCTGATGGCAGGCACGGAGGACGCGGACGATCGGTTCCGCGCAGTGGTGACGGAGGGCCGTTTCGAGAGCATCGAAGCGGCTCATCTGGTGCTGGACCCGGTCATGCGCGCCATCGCGTCCGCGGTCGGCGAGCACTGCGAGGTCGTGCTGCACGACCTCAGCCAGCGCGACCTTGACCACACCATCTACGCGATCATCAACGGCCATGTCACCGGACGGACGGTCGGCGGGCCGTCCACGAATCTTGGCCTCGAGGCGGTGCGGGACGAGGACGCGGAGCACAACGAGTTCGGCTACTCGGGTCGCACGGCGGACGGTCGTGAGCTGCACTGCTCGTCGGTCTACTACCGGGACGCGTCGGGGCGGATCGTCGCCGCGCTCTGCATCAACGTCGACCTGACGCCGCTGCAGACCGCGCAGAACCTCCTCAGTACCCTGCTGCCGTCGGCGGCCCCGGAGAAACGCGACCGCGAGCTCCACACGCACGACATCGCGGGGCTGCTCGACACCATGATCACCGACGCCGTCTCGGCGGTCGGTCGTCCGGTGGCGATGATGGACAAGCCCGACCGGATCGCCGTGCTGCGGATCCTCGACGGACTGGGCGCCTTCCACGTCAAGCGTTCGGTCGAGACGGTGGCGAAGCGCCTGGGGATCTCCAAGGTCACCGCCTACGCCTATCTGGACCAGATGCGGTCGGAACGGGGCTGACCCCGTCCTCCAGGGCATGCCCCGCGACGGCTTCGCCGGCGGGAGCCAGGTTTAACTTGAACGAAACGTCTGAGGCATAGACGTTGTGTTCAGTCTGTCGTCAGACTGTGCCGGACCGTCGATCTGACTATCCGGAGGTTCTCGTGGCTGGGACGGCTACAACGCCGCTGAGCGGCACACAGAAGCGCACGATCGCCGGTGGCGCGATCGGGACGCTCATGGAGTACTACGACTACTACCTGTACGGCCTGGCGTCCGCCGCGATCTTCCCCGTGGTGTTCTTCACCGGCGAGGACCCGATCGTCGCGCAGCTCTCGTCGTTCGCGACGTTCGCGGTCGGCTTCTTCCTCCGCCCGGTCGGCGGCCTGGTGTTCGGCCCCATCGGCGACCGCGTCGGACGCAAGACGGCGCTGATGATCACGGTGGTCGGCATGGGCATCGCCACCGCAGGCATCGGGCTGATCCCCCCGGAGGCGTCGATCGGCATCGCCGCCCCGCTGCTGCTGATCTTCTTCCGCATGTGCCAGGGCTTCTTCGTCGGCGGCGAGATGGGCGGAGCCGCGACGATGGTCGTCGAGCACGCCCCGGTCGGCAGGCGCGGCATGTACGGCGCGTTCCTCATCAGCGGTGCGGGCATCGCGAACGTGGCGTCCGCGGGCCTGATGGCCGGTCTGGGCCTCGGTCCGGAGTCCTGGTTCCTGACCTGGGGCTGGCGCATCCCGTTCGTGCTCGGCCTCGTGCTCGCCATCATCGCGCTCGTGCTGCGCAGCAAGCTCGAGGAGTCGCAGGAGTTCAAGGACGTCAAGCAGGCGCAGGCGGACGCCGGTGTGAAGAGCAACCCGATCAAGGAGGTCTTCCGCCACCCGAAGAACGCGATCATGGGCATCCTCATCGGACTGCCGCAGAGCATCGCCGGATACGTCGTCCTCACGTTCGGCATCGCCTACATGGTCAACCAGAACGACATCCCCGCCTGGCAGGGCTTCGCAGGCACCATGATCGTCGGCGTCCTGCAGATCTTCGTCGCCCCCGCCTACGGCCTGCTGTCCGACCGGATCGGCCGTCGGAAGGTGTACATCGCGGGCTGTATCGGCTTCGCGCTGCTGGTCTGGCCGACGTTCCTGCTGTTCGGCACGAGCAACCTGCTCCTGATCTGGGCCGGCATGATCCTGGGCTTCGTGATCCCCGGCGTCGCCATGCAGGCGACGCTGCAGACCATGCTGGCCGAGATGTTCGACCCGGAGGCCCGCACCACCGGTGTGAACATCGGCTACCAGATCTCCAACACCCTCGGCGGCGGGCTCGCGCCCTTCATCTGCACCGCGCTGGTCGCGCTGGTCGGCGGCCAGATCTGGCCCGTGGTCGTGTACTGCGCGGTGATCTGCGTGATCGGTGCGATCGCGACCGCCACCGCGAACATCAGTACCGACGGCTCACGCCTGCACGAGCTGAAGACCGTGCCGGGCGCGAGCCGCCTGACCCGTAGGGCATGAGGGCTCGATCTCCTACCTGCCCCGCGTGCGCGCGGGGCAGGTTCCCTCTCGCGCGGCTCAGCGCTTCGTGGTCGCCATCCACTCCCAGACGCTCGCGCCGTCGTGCTGCGGGTCGTTGCGCGCGACGTAGATCCACGACCAGTGCCCCGGGTAGGTGATCCCGTCCCAGGTGACGTTGTCGTACAGGCTCATGATCGAGCCGTTGATGCGCTCGTGGGCGTGGACGGTGTTGGCCTGGGCATCCAGCGTCGTGTCGTCGGCCGAGTGCACGAGCCACGTCGGCGTCGTCATCGCCGCGAGCTCGTCGTCCGAGACGAAGTAGGTGTCGGAGCCGTCGCGGGCGCCGATCCCGCAGCAGATCGGCACGGAGCTCGCGAACGTCTCGGGGTGCTCGGCGACCATCTTCAGCGACATGTACCCGCCGTTCGAGCAGCCGACGACGTGGATCCTGCTTACGTCGATCCGGTGCGCCGCGACGACCTCCTCGATCGCCTCCAGGACGAGCGGCGCGAAGCCGTCGCCGTCGAGCATCCAGGCGGAGGTCGCCTGCGGCGCGAGCACGTAGGCGCCACCGAACAGGTCCTGCGCCTCCGGCGTGGCGAACCCGAGCGCGCCACGGTTGGCCCGCAGCTGCGCCTCGTTGTCGTAGTAGGCGTACCCGTCGGTCAGCAGACCGCCCTCACCACCGCCGTGCAGCCAGACGACGAGCGCTGCCCCCTCACGCCCCCGCCCCCGCTCACGCCCGGGGGAGAACAGCCGGTAGTTCAGGCCCGACGCGGACGTGTGGTGGGCGAACGCGTCGACCTCCGGATCGGACAGCCGGCCCTGCCGGAACGAGTCGAGCACGACCGCGCCGGACCCACCCCTGCCGCGCAGGGGCTCGACCTGCGTGATCACGTAGTCGAGGTCCAGGACCACGTTGCGCCCGTGCTCGCCCATGTACTGCAGGGTGCCGCCGCCGTCCACGCCCCACCCGTGCTCGAGCTCCAGGGCGATCGCGCCGCGGCGCGTCCAGCTCGCCGCGGTCACCAGACGATCCTGCTCGTAGGCGACCTCGCCGCTGAGCGGGTTGGTGGCAGTGACGTGCACGGTGAACGTCGACGCGGTGAGCGACGACCGCTCCACGCGGCCCAGAGCACGGGCGGACAGCACGAGCGAGGTCACCTGCTCACCGCCGTCGAGGACCTCGGCGATCGGCGTCACCAGTACGTCGCCGTGCTCGACGGCATCGGCGCTCGCGGCCGGTACGCCCAGCAGGGCCGAGGCGCCGACGGTGGCGCCGGAGACGAGCAGGGTGCGGCGGGTGATCGGGGTGGGCATGGCGGAACTCCTTCGTTCGGGGCCAAGAGGCCGGCACGTGCGAAGAAGCGCAGCACCAGCCACCCGGAGGCTAGTGAAAACTAGCCTGGTCGCGCCAGCCTCGGCGACCGTACGTGTCACAGCCTCTCGGCGTGGTCGATCTCGTCGACCAGCAGGTCGTGCGCCACCTGGTCCACGAGCTGGGCGACCTCCGGCTCGTCGCCGTCGGGCCACTGTGCGACGTAGCGCCGCAACCGCTCTCGCTCCGCCTCCCGGATCGACTCGGCGACGGCGTCCGCGGTGGGCAGGGCTCGCACCGTATCGCCGTCGACCTCCACGAGGCCTCGGGCCGCGAGGGATGCCGCTACCCCCTGCACGGTGCCCTCCGGGCTCGCGGTGCGCTCAGCCATGAGGCGAACGGAACGGGTGCGCTTGAGCGAGACGCGAGTGACCATCCACGCCTCCTCGGGAGACAGGCCGACGTCCTGCCCCACGACCTCGTAGACCCGCAACGGGTCCCGCTTGCCCACGCGGCGCCACAGCACCATGCGCAGCTCCTCGAGCGAGGTGCGCGACGACGGGAGGGCGAACGATTCCCCGGCCGCGTGCCCCGCCGTGGCGCCGTCGCCGCCACGGGTCGCGGTGCGCAGCTCGATCTCGGGCAGCAGCCAGGTCAGGAGGAAGGCCAGCACCGCCACCGGCACCGCCCCCAGGAAGACGACGTGCAGGGCGCCGGCGTAGGCGTCGAGGAACCAGTCCTGGACCTCGGGCGGGCACTGCGCGAGCGCCTGGCCGGCCGCCCCGAGCGAGCCCGGCCCGCACGGACCCTGGGCGGAGTCCGGGACGCCGGTCGCCAGCTCGCCCGTGAGGCGGTTGGCGAAGACCGTGCCGAAGACGGCGACGCCCACCGACGAGCCGATGGTGCGGAAGTACGTGGTGCCCGACGTCGCGGTGCCGAGGGCGCGATAGCTCACGGCGTTCTGCACCGCGATGACCAGCACCTGGGTGACCATGCCGAGCCCCGCACCGAGCACGAACATGCTCAGTCCGGACTGGAGCGTCGTGGTGTCCCGGTCCATGAGGGAGAGCAGGTAGAGCCCGACGGCGGTGACCGCCGTGCCGAGGATCGGGAAGATCTTGTAGCGCCCCGTGCGGGAGATGAGCTGCCCCGACCCGATGGACGTGATGAGCAGCCCGAGCATCATCGGCGTCATCTCGAGCCCGGACTCGGTCGGCGTCGAGCCCTTGACCGTCTGCAGGTACAGCGGCAGGTAGGTGATGGCGCCGAACATCGCGAAGCCGACGGCGAAGCCGATGACCGCCGCGACGGAGAAGACCTTGTTGCGGAACAGGGACAGCGGCAGCACCGGCTCGGGGGCGCGCCGCTCGACCATGACGAAGGCCACCAGGGACGCTGCCGCGAGCGCGACCATGGCGTAGACGGGTCCCGAGCTCCACGCCCACGTGGTGCCGCCCAGGCTGGTGACCAGCACGATCGCCGTGGAGATGGTGGCGAGCAGGATGATGCCTGCGTAGTCGATGCGCGGCTTGGTTCCCGCCTCGATGTGCGGCAGCACGGAGGCGACGACGATCAGCGCGACGACCCCGACGGGGATGTTGATGTAGAAGACCCAGCGCCAGTCGAAGTTGTCGACGAAGAAGCCGCCGAGCAGCGGGCCGGCGACCGAGGCGACACCGAAGACCGCGCCGAACAGGCCCTGGTACCTGCCGCGCTCACGCGGGGGTACGACGTCGCCGATGATCGCCTGCGAGAGCACCATGAGCCCGCCGCCCCCGACGCCCTGCACGGCACGCCAGGCGATGAGCTGGCCCATCGTCTGGGACGTGCCGGACAGGATCGACCCGACGAGGAAGATCAGGATGCAGGCGATGAACAGTGCCTTGCGCCCGTAGAGGTCGCCGAGCTTGCCCCAGAGCACCGTGGTGGCGGTGCTCGCCAGCATGTACGCCGTCACGATCCAGGACAGGTGCTCCGCGCCGCCGAGGTCGGAGACGATGGTGGGCAGCGCGGTGGCGACGATCGTCTGGTCGAGGGCCGCGAGCAGCATCGCGAGCATGAGCCCGGCGAAGACAGCCCAGACCTTGCCCTGTGGTAGCGCCTGCGGTGCGGCCTCTGCGCTCGGTGTGGACATGCGGCGCCTCCCGGCGTCCGGCGGACGATGAGGTCTGCGCGGTCGTGCACGCGTCCCGTGAGGACACTTTCACGGCCCGTTCAGGTCGGCACGGGGAACCCCGCCCGACCCCATCGCCGAGCGGGATCCCGAACGGGCTGGCCGGCTGGCCGGCGGCCATGCGCGCACGGCGCATCCACCTCGTCGGCCGACGGTCCGGGTCAGCGGTACGCGCGCTCGTACTGGGCGGGTTTGTACGGCAGGTCGTAGCGGAGGGCCTCGGCTGCGCGGATCGGGAAGTTGGGATCGCGCAGCGACTCACGGCCGACGAGGACGACGTCTGCCTGCCCGAGCGCGACGATCTGCTCCGCCTGGAACGGGTTGTCGATCATCCCGACCGCGGCGACCGGTAGCCCGGTCGTCTGCTTGATCGAGGTCGCGAACGGAAGCTGGTAGCCGGGTCCGACCGGGATCCGGGCGTCGGCGACGTTCCCGCCGGTCGAGACCGAGATGAGGTCGGTGCCGTGCTCGCCGAGCCACGCTGTCAGACGTTCGGTCTGCGGCAGGTCCCAGCCGCCCTCGACCCAGTCGGTGGCGGAGAGGCGAACGACGAGCGGGACGTCTTGCCCCACCTCGGCACGGACGGCGTCGACGGTCTCGAGGAGCACGCGGGAGCGGTTCTCGAGCGACCCGCCGTACTCGTCGGCGCGCTGGTTCGACAGCGGGGAGAGGAACTCGTGCAGCAGGTAGCCGTGAGCGCCGTGGATCTCGAGGATGTCGAACCCGGCGTCGACGGCGCGGCGTGCCGCCGCGGCGAAGGCATCGACGACCTCTCGGATGCCGTCGGTCGTGAGCTCGGTGGGTACGGCGAGCCCGCTGAATGCGATGGGGGAGGGGCCGACGGGCTGCCAGCCGCCGTGCTCGGCGGGGACGTTTCCGTCGGTGCGCGGGCCCCACTCGCGCCCGGTGGACGCCTTTCGGCCGGCGTGCGCGAGCTGGATGCCGGCCTTGGCGCCCTGGGAGTGGATCAAGTCGGTGACGCGCTGGAACGCGTCGCGCTGGGTGTCGTTCCACAGGCCGAGGTCCTGGGGGCTGATGCGCCCCTCGGGGACGACGCCGGTGGCCTCGACGATGACGGCGCCCGCGCCTCCGCGAGCGAGTGATCCGAGGTGCATGAGGTGCCAGTCGGTGGGGATGCCGTCTTGCGCGTCGACGGCGTACTGGCACATCGGCGGGATCCAGATCCGGTTGCGGACCTCGAGTCCGCGGATGGTGATCGGGTCGAAGAGTGCGCGAGTCATGTGCTGCTTCCTGGTTGCGGTGGGGGGTGCTCGACGAACGGGTCGCGCGGTGCAACTCACGGTCGCGCACAGGGATCGTCGGTCGGCCGACTTGTACGGCAGTAGCCGTAGTACGTTAGATGTCGTAGTACGATAGGTACCATACCAAGGAACCTTTCGGCGAACTGAGGAGGACATGGTGGTTCGGAGCCTGGAGCACCCCGAGCGCGACGCGATCACGATCGACGGCGTGCTGTCCGCCCTTGCCGACCCTGTCCGGCGCTCGATCGTGTCGCAGCTCGCCGACGGGCACTCCGAGCAAGCGTGTATCGCGTTCGATCTGCCCGTGACGAAATCGACGTCCACCCACCACTTCCGGGTCCTGCGCGAGGCGGGGGTCATCACACAGCGCTACCGCGGCACGGCGATTCACAATGGCCTGAGAAGGGAAGACCTCGACTGGCGGTTCCCTGGACTCCTCGACTCGGTGCTCATGGCGGGCTGAGCGCACGGACGCCCGGCGGGTGCACGGCAGGTCGAGAGCCGCGGAGAGATCCTGCGGTTCGGGCAGGCGCATCGCATCAAGCTCAGAAAAAAAAATCGTCACGCCCCCCGGGTATCCCGAGGGGCGTGACGATAAGAGTGTCCGGAGGGGGACTTGAACCCCCACGCCCGATAAAGGGCACTAGCACCTCAAGCTAGCGCGTCTGCCATTCCGCCACCCGGACAGGTGGACCGATCCCGGCGTTCCCGCCGTTCCGGTGCGGGGAAAAACATAACACGCACGACGGGCCGATTCCGAATCGAAAACCGTGTGACCTGGGTCGCGGGCTCGGCGGGTCGCCCCGGCGCGCCAGCCCGCCACCGCACGTGTCCCCGCCCACGAGCGGCTGGCACACTCGTGAAGCGTGACGACCCCGCACTGGCCCCTGACCACCGAACGGCTCGAGCTGCGTCCGGTCACCCCCGAAGACGCCGCCGCGTTCCTCGTCTGGCGCTCGCGGCCGGAGGTGGCTCGCTACATGTTCCAGCCCCCATGGACGCGCGAGCTCGCCGAGCGCAAGCTGGTCGACTGGTCGGGCGCCCCGTTCACCATGTCTGGCGACGTGCTCGTGCTCGCGGTGGTCGACCGCGCAGGCCGTCAGGTGATCGGCGAGGTGCTCCTGAAGTGGGCGCCCGGCACCGGGCAGGCAGAGGTGGGCTACGGGTTCCGCCCGGACGTGGCGGGCGCCGGGTACGCCACCGAGGCGGTCCGCGCAGCGCTCGGCCTCGCGTTCGGCACCTACGGCTTCCACCGGGTGTTCGCACGCCTCGACGAGGAGAACACGCCGTCGGCCCGGGTGTGCGAGCGCCTCGGCATGCGGCTGGAGGCACGCCTGGTCGAGAGCGACATCCGGCCCGACGACGACGCGTGGGCCACCGAGCTGAACTACGCGATCCTGGCGAGCGAGCTCGGCTCCGGCTCGTGGACGTAGGCTCCGGTCGCGCGCCAGTTGTCGTGAGCCGCGACCTGCCGCTAACGTCCGCTTGGACAATTCGCCCAAAACAATAGTGGGAGCATGGCGATGACTGCTGACGCGCCGACGGTAGCGCCGACGACAACGGCGGAGTCGCCGACCACCACCCAGCCGGCGGTGCCCGATCCGGGAGCCCCGCAGGTCTCGCCGGGGACCACCTTCGGCGCACCCTGGATCCGGTCCACCGGTGACCTGGCGTGGCGGCTCGTCGGCATCGCGGCCGCCGTGGCCGTGGTGTTCTACGTGGTGGGCCTGGTCCAGCTCGTGTTCGTCGCGCTGTTCCTCGCCCTGGTCTTCACGACCGTGCTGCTGCCGCTCGGGGACCTGTACGACCGCGTGATGCCCCGCGGGCTCGCCATGGCCGCCTCCCTGCTGACCGCGGTGCTCGCCGTGGGCGGGCTGGTGACGTACGTGGTCTCGTCGGTGGTGAGCCGCTGGGACGAGCTCGCCACCCAGTTCGGCACCGGCCTCACCGACCTCGCCGGGCTGCTCACCGACATCCCGGCCCTGGCCGGCCTGGGCGGGCCCGAGGAGTGGCTCGCCGACGGCGGCGCCTGGCTCCAGGAGAACGGCGGAGCCTACGCGGGCACCGCCGCCGAGAGCGCCGGATCGATAGCAGAGGGCGCCACCGCCGTCGTGCTCGCGATCTTCTGCACGGTGTTCTTCCTGACCCAGGGCAGCCGGATGTGGCAGTGGGTGCTGTCCATGGTCCCCACCGACCGGCACGACCGCTGGCAGACCGCGGCGACCGCCGGCTGGACGGCGTTCTCCGGGTTCACGCGCGGCATGTTCTTCGTCGCGCTGGCCGACGGCGCCATGGCCGGGATCTTCCTGAGCGTCGTGGGCGTGCCGCTCGCGCTCCCGCTGTCCGTGGTCGTGTTCCTGGGGGCGTTCGTCCCGATGATCGGCCCCGTCGCCGCGATAGTGGTCAGCGTGCTCGTCGCTCTGGCCGCCAAGGGTCCGGTGCTGGCGCTGGTGGTGCTGATCGGCATGGTGGTGGTGGCGCAGATCGACGCGAACGTGCTCCAGCCGCTGATCACCGGCAAGCAGGTCTCGCTGCACCCCGTGGTGATGGCACTCGTCGTCGCGGGCGGCTCGGTGCTGGGCGGCCTGCTCGGCGCCGTCGTCGCCGTGCCGCTCACCGCGGTCACCTGGGCCGTGTTCAGCACGCTCCGCAGGACGACGGCCGCAGCGCAGGGCACAGCGGTCACCCATGGGGCAGACTGACTCGGTGCCTGACCCCGCACCGCCCGACCCAGCACCACGCGCAGCCGCCGCACGCAGCGACCTGCTGCGCGGCGATCCCGTCCCGCCGGCCTGGCTGCGCACCTCAGCGGGCTGGTCGTGGCGCCTGATCGTGCTCGTCGCAGGGGTGGCTCTGGTGTTCTGGGCGGTCACCCAGGTGCTGATCGTCTTCGTGGCGGTGTTCCTTGCGCTGGTCCTCACCGCCGTGCTCAACCCGCTCACCGATCTGTACGACCGGGTCATGCCCCGCGCCCTGGCCACGGCCGCCGCCATCCTGTCCGGCGTGCTCGTGGTCGGCGGCCTGCTGACCTACGTCGTCGTCTCGGTCGCCGGCCAGTGGGAACGGCTGGCCGGGCAGTTCAACACCGGCATCGACCAGATCGTCGACCTCATCGAGAACAACCCGCTGCGCGTCGACGTCGACGTCGACACGCGCGACCAGTGGATCGACGACGCCGCCGACTGGCTCCAGCAGAACGCCGAGAGCCTCGTGGGCCGCGCCGCCGAGAGCGCCGGCTCGATCGTCGAGGGCGTCGCGGTGCTGGTGCTCGCGATCTTCTGCACCATCTTCTTCGTCGCGTCGGGCGCCTCGATGTGGCGCTGGTTCATGACCCAGGTGCCGGTCCGCACCCGCGACCGGTGGCACGCCGTCGCCGGCGCGGGCTGGTACACGTTCTCCGGCTACACCCGCGGCATCGTCCTGGTCGCGATCACCAACGGCATCCTGGCCGGCATCTTCCTGTCCATCGTGGGCGTGCCACTGGCCGCGCCGCTCGCGGTGCTCGTCTTCATCGGTACGTTCATCCCGCTCATCGGCGCGCCCCTGGCCATGATCATCGCGGCGGTGGTGGCGCTCGCGGCCGACGGGCTGCTGGCGGCGCTCGTCGTCACGCTCGGCATCGCGGGCATCGGGCAGCTCGAGGGGCACGTGCTGCAGCCGCTCATCATGGGCAAGCAGGTATCCCTGCATCCCGTGGTGGTCGCCCTCGGCGTGACCTGCGGCACCGTGGTGGGCGGCATCTTCGGCGCGGTCGTCGCCGTCCCGCTGATCGCGGTGGCATGGTCCGTGTTCAGCACGCTGCGCACGGTGCCCGACGACGGTCTGCCCGACGACGGTCTGCCCGACGACGAGGCAGCAGCTCCGTGACCCCGCGGTCGTAGGTCCGGCCCGGCGTCAGCCGAGGCGGGCGTAGGCCGAGCGCACCACCGGCGGCGCCCACCAGGCCCGGCGGCCCAGCACGGCAAGGGCGGTGGGCCACAGCAGGGCGAGCACCAGCAGGTCGACCAGCGCGGCGACGGTGACGGCGAACCCGGTCTCGTTGATGACCAGCCCGCCACCGGCCATGAACGCGGCGCACACCACCACGACGACCAGGACGGCCGCGAGCACCGACCGCCCCGAACGGTGCAGGCCACGGCGGACCGCCTCGGCGTCGGGCGTGCCGCCGGCGCGCAGCTCGGCCACCCGCGACGTCACCAGCAGCGTGTGCGCACACCCCAGCCCGAACGCCAGGGCGGCGACGGTGGCGAGCACGTTCACCTCGATGCCGCCGACCGAGGCCACCCCCAGCGGCAGCGTCAGCGCGCCACGCTGGAAGGCGAGGACCAGCACACCGAGGGAGACCCCGAGCGTCAGGCCCCCTGAGACGACGGCGGCGGCGGCCACCGCCACCGAGCCCGTCGCGAGCAGCACGAGCAGCGCCGTCACGACGGCTACGGCCGCGGCGGCGGGCCACCCGCGCTGCGCGAGCGACCCGGCGAGGTCCACCTGCGTGGCGGCCCGGCCCGTGACCAGGACCTCGTAGGGCGCCTCCAGCCCGCGCACGGCACGCACCACGTCCTGGACCTCCCGGCTCGTGGCGTCCGCCGCCCCGGTGTGCACGCCCATCACCGCGTGGCCGGCCTGCAGGGTCCCCGACCCGCCCGGGCCGAGGGTGCGCGGCCCGTCGACCCGGGTGACGCCGTCAAGCTCCCCGATCTCGGCGGCCAGCGGCCCGACGTCGTCGGGGGCCGCCCGGGCGAGGACCGTCACCTCCGCGCCGTCGCTGGCCGGGTAGGAGGCGGCGAGGATCTCGACGAAGCGGCGCTGCTCGGCGTCGTCGGGCAGCAGCTCGATGGCGCTCGTCGAACGCACCTGCAGCGCCACGGCGGGGGCCACGAGCCCGGCCAGCACGACCAGGCAGCCGACGGCGACCGCCCACCGGCGTCGGCGCAGGAAGCGGGCGACCACGCGCCGTGGACGCGCTGCCCTCTCCCGCGCTTCCCGGTACCGCTGCTGCCCCAGCAGCCCCACCGCCAGGTGGAGCGCATCCGGACGCACGAGCCGGCGCTCGGTGAGGGCCAGCAGCGCCGGCACGAGCGTGACCGCCGCCAGCAGCGCGAGCACGGCCGCCGCCAGGGCGCCCGCCCCTGCCCCGAGCACGACGGCGGGGGAGAGCACGAGCAGGCCGGCCGTGGCCGCCACCAGCACAAGAGCCGAGAGCGTGACCGCCCGGCCCGCCGTCGCGGTGGTCCGGGCCACCGCCTCGACCACCACCACGTCGCGCCGACGCCGCCGCAGCAGACGCGCCTCGCCGGCCAGGCCCGCCAGGGCGAGCAGCTCCTCCCGGAAGCGCGCCGTCAGGAACAGCCCGTTGCCCAGCGTGATCCCCGTCGCGAGCATGGCGACGACCGCGGGCAGCGAAGCATCGACGACGACGGCCTGGGACGGCAGGTACGTCAGCACGTACAGGACGCCGAGCCCCGTGCCGAGCGCCGCCACCGCCGCCGCGAGCGGGACGGCCCCCGCCAGCAGCCCGCCCAGCGCGAGCGCCGCCACGAGCAACGCCACCGGCAGCGCGACGAGCGTGCCCGTCCGCAGGTCGTCCCTCGCCTGGTCGCGCACCGCGTCGTCCACCAGGTCCGTGCTGGTCACCAGGCCGGACGCCGCCGCGGCGCCGTCGCCGGCCTCCCGGCGCAGCGCTGCGGGCACGGCTTCCAGCCGGTCCACCACGGCGTCGTGGACGACGGCGCGCCCCGCCTCCGCGTCGCTCCCGGTGCCGTCCTCCAGCAGGACGTAGGTGACGAACCCGTCGCCGTCCTCCGACACGAGGTCCTGTGCAGCGGGGTTGGCCGGCCCGCCGTCGAGCACGTACGGGTTGACGACCGTCGCCACGCCGTCGAGATCGGCGAGCTCTGCGCTCAGCGTGCCCATCGTCGACGCCACGGCGGAGTCGGCCGGCTCGACACCCCGCACCACGAGGGAGGCTGCGCCGCCGCCCGGAACCGCATCGCCCAGCACGGCGTCCCCCGTCGCGCTGTCCGAGCCAGGGGCGGACGACGTGGTGACCTCGACCCGGTCCAGGAGGCTCGGTCCGCCGAGCCCGGTGGCAGCCGTGAGGAACCCGGTGGCGGCCAGGACGAACCAGACGGCGACTGTCGTCAGCGGACGGCGAGCGATGGTGCGGCCCAGCGCGTCGAACAGCGAAGTGAGCACCGAGCGACCATCTCACCGTGCCCGTCCTCGCGCGCGCCGAGCGGGAGAGCGCCCCCGAGGAGTGCCCCTGACCGGCATCAGCGCCCCGCGTGGCCGGGCATGTCGGTGAGCGTCCGTAGGCTGGGGGCATGGTGGACCTCTTCGATGCCGCGACGACCGACACGGCTGGTACCCCGGCCGCGCGGGCGTCGTCCCCCCTCGCCGTGCGCATGCGCCCGGCGACGATCGACGAGATCGCCGGACAGAAGCACCTGCTGGTCCCCGGGTCGCCGCTGCGCCGGCTCATCGAACCAGGAGCCGGCGGGCGCGCAGCACCGTCGTCGGTCATCCTCTGGGGCCCGCCGGGCACCGGAAAGACCACGCTCGCCTATCTCGTCGCCACCCTGTCCGGGCGCCGCTTCGTGGAGCTGAGCGCCGTCACCGCCGGCGTCAAGGACGTGCGCCAGGTGGTCGAAGACGCCCGACGCAGGCTCGCCACCGGCGGTGACGAGACAGTCCTGTTCGTTGACGAGGTCCACCGCTTCTCCAAGTCCCAGCAGGACGCGCTCCTGCCCAGCGTCGAGAACCGCTGGGTCACCCTCGTGGCCGCCACCACCGAGAACCCCAGCTTCTCCGTGAACTCCCCGCTCCTGTCCCGCTCGCTGCTGCTCACCCTCCGCCCGCTGGAGACCGAGCACGTCCGCGAGCTCGTCCTGCGCGCGGTGGCCGACGACCGCGGCCTCGGCGGAGCGGTCGAGCTCGCCGACGACGCGACCGAGCACCTCCTGCGGCTGGCCGGCGGCGACGCCCGCAAGGCGCTCACCATCCTGGAGGCCGCTGCGGGCGCAGTCCTGTCGGACGAGGCCCCGTCAAGCTCGACCGGCGAGGACACCGACGCCGTGCCACGCATCGGCCTGGCCGACGTCGAGCGCGCCGTCGACGTCGCCGCCGTCCGCTACGACCGCGACGGCGACCAGCACTACGACGTCATCTCCGCGTTCATCAAGTCCATCCGCGGCTCCGACGTCGACGCCGCGCTGCACTACCTCGCCCGCATGGTGGCCGCCGGCGAGGACCCCCGGTTCATCGCCCGGCGCCTCGTCATCTCCGCGGCAGAGGACGTCGGCATGGCCGACCCCTCGGCCCTCCAGACCGCCGTCGCCGCCGCACAGGCGGTACAGCTCATCGGCATGCCAGAGGGACGCATCGTGCTGGCAGAGGCCGTCGTGCACCTGGCCACCGCACCCAAGTCGAACGCCGCCTACCTCGGGGTGGACGCGGCGCTCGCGGACGTGCGCGCAGGCCGGGTCGGCACGGTGCCGCCGCACCTGCGCGACGCGCACTACGCGGGAGCGAAGGAGATGGGGCACGGCGACGGCTACCGCTACGCGCACGACTGGCCGAACGGCGTCGCGCCGCAGCAGTACCTGCCGGACGTGCTGGCGGGGTCGCGCTACTACGACCCCAGCGACCGCGGCTACGAGCGGCAGGTCTCGGAGCGACTCGAGCGCATCCGGGGGATTCTCGGCAGCGAGGACGGCCGGCGGTGACGAGCCCCACGGCGGGCCGGAGCGCTGACGTGCGCTAGGATGTTCAGGTTGCCCATGGCAGCCCCTGGGACCTCGGCCCCGCGAACGTGGTGGTCCGATCACTGATCTGATCGCCGCGCTCCATCGGCTGGTCCCGCACCCGGTGTGGTCTCCCTCTGCGGGAGAGCCGTGTCCGGGTGTGACCTTCACTTACTACAGGACAGGACCTCACAGTGACTTCTGTGACCCGTGCGCGCCGTCAGGTGCGCCTGAGCCGCAAGCTGGGCCTCGCGCTCACGCCCAAGGCCGTCAAGCACTTCGAGAAGCGCCCCTACCCGCCCGGTGAGCACGGCCGTGCCCGCAAGCGCACCGAGTCGGACTACGCGGTGCGTCTGCGCGAGAAGCAGCGTCTGCGCGCGCAGTACATGCTTCGCGAGAAGCAGCTGCTCAAGGTGTACGAGAACGCCCGCAAGCAGGCCGGCCTGACCGGTGAGGTCATGGTCGAGGACCTCGAGACGCGTCTCGACTCCGTGGTGCTGCGCGCCGGTTTCGGCCGCACCATCCTGCAGGCGCGTCAGCACGTGACGCACCGCCATATCCTCGTGGACGGCAAGATCGTGGACCGCCCGTCGTTCCGCGTGAAGCCGGGCCAGACCATCCAGGTCAAGGCGAAGAGCCAGGCCACCGTGCCGTTCCAGGTCGCAGCCGCCGGTGCGCACCGCGACGTGCTGCCCGCCGTGCCCGGCTACGTCGAGGTCCAGATCGAGAAGCTGACGGCCACGCTGACCCGTGCGCCGAAGCGCGCCGAGGTCCCCGTGACCTGCGACGTGCAGATGGTCGTCGAGTTCTACGCTCGCTGATCCGCATCGCTCAGCAGTCCAGGACGCCCCGTCCGCGCTTCGGCGCGGGCGGGGCGTCCTGCTGTGCCGAGTGCGGCCCGGCGAGAACGGGCTTGTGCGCGGACACGGGCCCCGCAGGGACATCACCGCGTTCTCGCGGCGCGCTGGTGTCGGGGCGGCGCCGGCGGGGGCGTCCGGGATAGGGTGACGAACGGTTCCGTGCAGACAGACCAGGCCGGACACCAGCTGACCTCCAGCGGACCTTCAGGTAGGAGCTTGCGCATGACCTTCGGCGACCTCGGAGACGTGGCGGGACTGATCGCGGCGATCGCGTTCGTGCTCCTGGTGGGCTTTCTCGCCGTTCCCCTGTGGAAGCTGGGCAAGCTCCTCGACGAGGCGCGATCGAGCGTCCGTGACGTCACCGAGCACTCGGTGCCGATCCTGGACGAGGCCGCGAGCACCGTCGCGTCCGCGAACACGCAGCTCGTCAAGGTCGACACGATCACCACGTCTGCGGCGTCGGTCAGCGAGAACGTGTCCGCGCTGACGGGCCTGTACGCCGCGACGCTCGGCAAGCCCCTCGTCAAGGTCGCCGCCTTCTCCTACGGCGTGCGACAGGCCTTCGGCCAGGCCAAGGGCCGGGCCGGCAAGCACACCGGGCCGAGCGCCGGCGCCACCGGGACCGGCGCATGATCCGCCGGCTGTTCTGGGTGGGCGTCGGGGTGGCGGCCACGGTCGTCGTCATCCGCAAGGGCCGCCAGGTCGTCGCGCGCTACACGCCGGAAGCGGTGAGCGAGCGCGCCGCGGCGGCCGTGGACGACGCAGGCGTGCGGCTGAACCGGATGGCGCTCTCGTTCCGGTCGGACTTCACCTCGGCCCGTGCCGAGCGCGAGGCCCAGCTCATGGCGTCCCTGAGGGGCGAGCTCCCGCGGCACGAGCGGTAGCGTCACCGCTTCGTCGTCCAGCCGGATCGTCCGGCTTCCGATCATTCAGTTTCCGTCTGCCCCGCTACCGGCGGCAGAATAGGACCCGCGCGAGCTGCGTAAGGAGCCTTACGCACCGTCTCTCGCGCGCCCCGTTCCCGTACGACCGAGAAGAAGGACCACTGACCTCATGCGCACCGCCGAGATCCGCAAGCGTTGGCTCGACTACTTCGAAGCTCAGGGTCACGCGGTGGTGCCGTCTGCGTCGCTGATCTCCCCTGACCCGTCGACGCTGTTCACCATCGCGGGCATGGTGCCCTTCATCCCGTACATGACGGCGCAGCAGACGCCGCCGTGGAAGCGCGCCACGAGCGTGCAGAAGTGCGTGCGCACGCTCGACATCGAGGACGTAGGCAAGACGACGCGCCACGGCACGTTCTTCCAGATGAACGGCAACTTCTCGTTCGGCGACTACTTCAAGGCCGACGCGATCCGCATGGCATGGGACTTCCTGACCGGCTCGCTGGACGACGGCAGGCTCGGCATCGACCCGGACCGGCTGTGGGTCACCGTCTACCACGAGGACGACGAGGCCCGGCAGCTCTGGAAGGACATCGTCGGCCTGCCCGACGAGCGCATCCAGGGGCTCGGCAAGAAGGACAACTACTGGTCCACCGGCCAGCCCGGCCCGGCCGGCCCGTGCTCGGAGATCTTCTACGACCGCGGCGCCGCCTACGGCCCGGACGGCGGGCCGCTGATCGACGAGGGCGGTGACCGCTTCGTCGAGATCTGGAACCTCGTGTTCATGCAGTACGAGATCGACGATGTGAAGTCCAAGGAAGAGTTCCGGATCCTCGGGGAGCTCGAGAACAAGAACATCGACACCGGCATGGGTCTCGAGCGTGTTGCCTTCCTGCTGCAGGGCAAGGACAACATGTACGAGATCGACGAGGTCTTCCCCGTCATCGAGGCCGCGGAGAAGCTCAGCGGCAAGACGTACGGCGAGAACCGCGAGGACGACGTGCGCATGCGCGTCGTCGCCGACCACGTCCGCTCGTCGCTGATGATCATCGGCGACGGCGTCCGCCCGTCCAACGAGGGCCGCGGCTACGTGCTGCGCCGGCTGCTGCGCCGCTCCGTGCGCGCGATGCGCCTGCTCGGCGTGGACGGGCTCGCCCTGCCGTCGCTCGTGCCGGTCTCGAAGGATGCCATGGCGCCGTCCTACCCGGAGCTCGCGGAAAACTTCGAGCAGATCTCCGCCGTTGCCTATGCCGAGGAGGAGGCCTTCCGGCGCACGCTGGTCTCCGGCACGACGATCCTGGACAACGCCGTGACGAACCTGAAGCGGCGCGCCGCCGACCAGGGCGGCACGGGCGACCGGGGCCTTGTGCTGCCGGGTGAGGCCGCCTTCCAGCTGCACGACACCTACGGCTTCCCGATCGACCTCACCCTCGAGATGGCCGCGGAGCAGGGCGTGCAGGTCGACGAGCACGCCTTCCGCGCGCTGATGCAGGAGCAGCGTTCCCGCGCCCGTGCCGATGCCCTCGCCAAGCGCACCGGCGGGGCCGACGTCGCCGCCTACGAGGCCCTGCAGAAGGAGCTGACGGCGCCGCCCGAGTTCCTCGGCTACACCCAGACCGACGCCTCCGTGCGCGTCACCGGGCTGCTGAGCGGCGGCGTTCCCGCCCCGGCGCTCACCGCCCCGGCCGAGGTCGAGGTGATCCTTGACCGCACCCCGTTCTACGCCGAGGCCGGTGGTCAGCTCGCCGACCACGGCACCATCGTGCTCGACGCCGGCGCGACCATCGAGGTCGACGACGTGCAGCGCCCGATCAAGGGCCTGAGCGTGCACCGCGGCCGCCTGATCGAGGGGACCGTGGCGCTGGGCGACCCGGGCACCGCGCAGATCGACACGGCGCGGCGCAAGGCCATCAGCCGTGCCCACTCGGCCACGCACATGATCCACAAGGCGCTGCACGAGCTCGTGGGGCAGGACCGCACGCAGGCCGGCTCGGAGAACGCCCCCAGCCGCATCCGGTTCGACTTCCGCTCGCCGTCGGCCGTGCCGGCCTCGGCACTGTCGGAGATCGAGGAGCGCGTGAACGTGCGCCTCGCCGACAACCTCGAGGTGACCGACCAGCTCATGCCGATCGCCCAGGCCCGCGAGGCCGGCGCCATGGCGCTGTTCGGCGAGAAGTACGGCGACGTCGTGCGCGTGGTCTCGATCGGTGACGACTGGTCGCGCGAGCTGTGCGCCGGTACGCACGTCAAGCAGACCGGTCAGCTCGGCCGTGTGACGCTGCTCGGCGAGGCGTCCATCGGCTCCGGCGTGCGCCGCGTCGACGCCCTCGTTGGCGACGGCGCCTACGGCTTCCAGGCCAAGGAGCACGCGCTGGTCGGGCAGCTCACGGGTCTGCTCAACACGCGGGCGGAGGAGCTTCCCGACCGCGTGGGCTCGCTGGTGTCCCGGCTCAAGGAGGCCGAGAAGGAGCTGGCAGCGGTGCGTCAGGGCCAGCTCCTGGCAACGGCGGGCAAGCTCGCCGCCGAGGCGCCCCGGGTGGGCGACGTCCGCGTCGTGGCGCACGACGCCGGGGAGGCTCAGGCGGACGACCTGCGTGCCCTCGTGCTCGACGTGCGCTCGCGCCTCGGCGAGGCCGAGCCGGTCGTCGCTGCCGCCGGCGGCGTGTCGGGCGGCCGGCCGGTCGTGGTGATCGTGACCAACGCCGCCGCGCGCGCAGCGGGCCACAAGGCCGGCGACCTGGTCCGCACGGCGGCCCAGACGCTCGGTGGCGGTGGCGGCGGCAAGCCGGACATGGCCCAGGGCGGCGGCACCGACCCGGCCAGGCTGGGCGAGGCGCTGGCGGGCATCGCCGAGAGCGTCCGCCTGGCCGCCGTCGGCGCCTGACGCCCGTGCCTCTGCCGCTCGAGCCTGTCGACACCGAGCCGGGCCTCCCTCGTGGGGCCCGGCTCGGGGTCGACGTCGGCATGGCCCGGATCGGGCTGGCCGCCAGCGACCCCGACGGCCTGGTCGCCACCCCGGTGGAGACCGTGCCGCGGGTGCTCAAAGGGCGGGGCACCACCGCCGACGTGGCCCGGATCGTCGCCGAGGCGCAGGAGCGCTTCGCCGTCGTCGTCTACGTGGGCCTGCCCCGGCACCTGTCCGGCAAGGAGGGCGCCGCGACGGCGGACGCACGGGCCTTCGCGGCCTGCCTGGTCGTCGCCCTGGCGGCTGCGGGCGAGGTCGCGGAGGTTCGTCTCGTGGACGAGCGGATGACCACCGTCTCGGCCCATCAGGCGCTCCACGCGGCGGGCCGGAAAAGCAAACGGCACAGGTCCGTGATTGATCAGGCCGCAGCCGTTATCATTCTGCAATCTGCACTCGACGCGGAGCGGGCGAAGGGGGAGCGCGCCGGCGAGCTCGTCGAGGCGCGGACGGTGCATGACACGCACGACTGACCCTGCGGCCCCCCAACGAAGGACAGTGAGTCTCCGGTGACGGACCTCTTCACGGCGCCCCCGCGTAGCCAGGCAGACCCCGCGTTCCCCCAACCGAGATCCAGCAGGAGAGCCCAGCGCCGACGCCGGCGTACCCGGCACGGGCGCTCCATCGTCGTGCTCCTGGTGGCCCTCGTCCTGGTCGGCGGGTCGGGCTACGCGGTGTGGATGAACCTCGAGTCCCTGACGGGCCTGACGAACCCGCTCGAGTCCAAGGACTTCGCAGGCCCAGGCGGCGACCCGGTCGACGTCGAGATCCCTGAGGGTGCCACGGGCACCGCCATGGGCGAGTCGCTCTACGAGGCCGGTGTCGTCGCGAGCGTGTCGGCGTTCGCGAAGGCGTTCGAGGCCAACCCGGACTCGGTGCTGATCCGGCCGGGCACCCACACCATGCTCGAGGAGATGCCGGCGCAGGACGCGGTCGCGCTGCTCGTGAAGAACGACACCGTGGACCTGCGGCTCACGCTCCCCGAGGGCTACACGGTCGAGCAGATCGTCGACCGTGCCGTGCAGGTCACGGGGCTGCCCGCCAAGGACTTCCGGGCCGCGCTGAAGGATCCGGCCGAGCTCGGGATACCGAAGCAGGCCGACGGCGAGGTCGAGGGCTGGCTGTACCCCGACACGTACGTGCTGAAGCCGGACGACACCGCCGTGAGCCTGCTGTCGCAGATGGTCGGCCGCACCACGGCCATGCTCGGGAAGAAGGACGTCCCCGCCTCCGGCTGGCAGGCGGTGCTGACCAAGGCGTCGCTCGTGGAGCGCGAGGGCCTGCACGCCGAGGACAAGCCCAAGATCGCGAGGGCCATCGAGAACCGGCTGGACGACGACACGTTCCTCGAGATCGACGCGGCGGTCGCGTACGGTGCGGGCAAGCCCGGTACCGAGCTGACGCGGGACGACCTCAACGACGCGAAGAACCGGTACAACACGTACGAGCACACGGGTCTGCCGCCCGGCCCCATCGCCAACCCGGGTGAGGTGGCGATCGACGCGGTCCTGAACCCGGCGCCCGGCGACTGGAAGTTCTGGGTCACGGTCAACCTCGACACCGGCGAGACGAAGTTCGCCGAGGACTTCGAGGAGCACCAGCGGTACGTCCAGGAGCTGCGTGACTGGCAGGACGCGAACGGGTGAATTCGCAGGTCGGGCGGGCTCCTGACGGTCCGGCGCGGTGAATCCCGGGAGTTGGCCGGGAACGTACCGATCGGGGTAGCGTTCGCGGCACCCGGGCTGTGATGTGATCGTGACATGCGATCGCGGTGCCGTGCGCCCGGTCGGTGACCAGGCGTGGATCGACCAGAGATCCAGGCAGTGCAGAGGATGGAGCGAGCGTGACCGAGGCCCTGCCCGGAGTGAATTATCAGGGGCCACCGCGGCACGCCAGTGGCTCCCGCGGGGGACGAGGGGATCATCGGGACGTGCAGACCAGCCGGCGCGACAGGCGGCCGAACAGGCGCTCGAAGCGGTCCAGGCGCCCGCTGATCGTCGCCGCGGTGGCCGTCCTGGTGGTCCTCGGCGCGCTCGGCGCGTGGACCGTGAAGAACGACGGCTACCTCTTCGGCCTCCGCACGCCGCTGGCCGCCGCCGACTACGAGGGCACGGGCGGCGAGCCGGTCACGGTCGAGGTCCCCTCGGGCAACGGCTACACGATCGGTGCGGAGCTCGCGGAGCAGGACGTGGTCGCCAGCGCCGCCGCGTTCGTGCACGCCTTCAACGCCAACCCGGACGCCGCGGCCATCCAGCCCGGCACCCGGGAGATGAGGCTCCAGATGAGTGCGGCGTCCGCCGTGGAGCTGCTGGCGCAGAACGAGGTGGACCGGAGCGGTTTCACCGTGCCAGAGGGCTACACGGTCGACCAGATCAAGCAGAGCCTGATCGACCAGGGATGGCCCCAGGCGGACGTCGACGCGGCGTTCGAGGACATCGCCTCGCTCCTGCCGCCCGAGGCCGACGGCGAGCCAGAGGGCTGGCTGTTCCCGAGCACCTACGCGGTCAAGCCGGACCAGACCCCGGCAGCCGAGGTCGTCCAGCAGATGATCGCGGAGACGACCAGTCTTCTGGACGCCCTCGAGGTTCCTGCCGATCAGCGTGAGACCGTCCTGATCAAGGCTTCCCTCATCGAGCGCGAGGCCCGTATGGCCGAGGACCGCCCGATCATGGCTGCCGCCATCGAGAACCGCCTGGCCGTGGACGAATGGCTCGGCATCGACGCGTCGCTGCTCTACGGCCTGGGCCGGACCAGTGGTGGACTGACGAGCGCCGAGCTGGCAGACGGATCCAACCCGTACAACCTCAGCGTGCGGGGCAACAAGGGCCTGCCGCCCACTCCGATCGCGTCGCCGAGCCGCGCCTCGATCGAGGCGGTGATGAACCCGGCTGACGACCCGGAGGTCTTCTTCTGGTGCACGGTGAACCTCGAGACCGGCGAGACGAAGTTCGCGAACACCCAGGCCGAGCATGACGAGAACGTGGCAGAGCTGCATGCGTGGATGGAGGCCAACCCGGGCTGGAACGGCTAGGCCCGATCGTGGTGCCTGATCGGCACTCGGCACGTACGCGACGGCCTCCTCCCAGGACGGGAGGAGGCCGTCGTCGTTGCACGACGTCCGCATGTTGTGCGTCTGCCGCTGACACCCCGTGGTCCTACGGCATGATCTCGGTATGAACGTTCCCCTGCGCCGCGCTGCCGTGCTCGGCCACCCCGTGGCCCACTCCCTGTCCCCGGTCCTGCACACGGCGGCCTATCGGGCGCTGGGGCTGGACGGGTGGGAGTACGGCGTCCACGACGTCACGGAGGACACCCTGCCGGGATTCCTGCGGGGTCTGGGACCGGAGTGGGCCGGCCTGAGCCTGACCATGCCCCTCAAGCACGCGATCATCGGGCTGCTGGACCACGTGGAGCCTCTCGCGGAGGCGGTGGGCGCCGTGAACACGGTGCTGTTCTCCACGGTCCGCGGATCGGTCACCACCACGGGCACCAACACCGACGTGCACGGCATCGTCGCGGCGCTGCGCGAGGGCCTCGGCGCCCGTCGGGTGACGGACGCCGCGATCCTGGGCGGGGGAGCCACCGCGGCGTCGGCCCTCGCGGCGGTCGCGGAGCTCGGCTGTGCCTCGCCGCGGGTCTTCGTCCGGTCCCTGGACCGGATCGGGCCGCTGCGCGAGGCCGTGGCGCGGATGGGGGTGAGCCCGTCGTTCGAGGTGTTCGACGAGCACGCGACGACGTCGGCCCTGGCGACCGCGGACGCCGTCGTCTCCACGACGCCGAAGTACGCGGCCGACGCCTGGGCGCCCCTGCTGACCGACCTGTCGACGGGCACGGGGGAGAAGCCTCGCGGCGTGCTGCTCGACGTCGTCTACGACCCGCGCCCCACCGCCCTGCAGGCCGCGTGGGCCACCCTCGGGGCCGACGCCGTGGGCGGGGAACGCATGCTGCTGCACCAGGCGGCCGAGCAGGTGCGTCTGATGACAGGACGTCCGGCGCCGCTCGCTGCGATGGACGAGGCGCTGCGGTCGGCGCTCGGCTGAGCCTGAAGCGAAACCGCAGGCTCAGCCGATACCCATGGAGTCTGACGCCGTCCTGTGGACAGCGGGCGCCGACCGCGCGACACGCGTGAAACAATCGCGCCATGCTGCGTTGGTTGACATCGGGTGAGTCGCACGGTCCAGCCCTTGTGGGGGTGATGGAGGGTCTGCCCGCTGGGGTGGAGCTGACCACATCGGACATCCAAGGCGCGCTCGCGCGCCGTCGCCTCGGCTACGGCCGCGGGGCCCGGATGAAGTTCGAGCAGGACCAGGTGCGGGTGCTCGGTGGTCTGCGCCACGGGATCACGCAGGGCGGCCCGCTGGCGATCGAGATCGCCAACACCGAGTGGCCAAAGTGGACCGACGTGATGTCGGCGGACCCGGTGCCGCCGGAGGCGCTCCTGGTCGACGCCGGGACCGGTGACGAGCGCGAGGTGGCCCGCAACCGGCCGCTGACGCGCCCCCGCCCCGGGCACGCCGACCTGGTGGGCATGCGCAAGTACGGCTTCGAGGACGCCCGGCCCGTGCTGGAGCGGGCCTCGGCGCGCGAGACGGCGGCCCGCGTCGCGCTCGGCGTGGCCGCCGCGCAGTTCCTGGAGCAGGCCCTCGGCATCCGCCTGGTGTCGCACGTGGTCGCCATCGGCGAGACCGCTGCGCCCGACGACGCCGTGCTGCCGACCCCCGACGACCTCGCGGCGCTCGACGCCGACCCGGTGCGCTGCCTCGACGCCGCGTCCTCGAAGCTCATGGTCGAGGAGATCGACCTGGCCAAGAAGGACGGCGACACGCTCGGTGGGGTCGTCGAGGTCCTGGCCTACGGCGTGCCCTCCGGCCTGGGCACCTACGTGCAGGGCGACCGCAGGCTCGACGCGCGCCTCGCCGCCGCCCTCATGGGCATCCAGGCGATCAAGGGCGTCGAGGTCGGTGACGGCTTCCGCACCGCGCGCCGCCGCGGCACGGCCGCCCACGACGAGATCGTGCGGGACGCCGGGGCGCAGGGTGCCGGGCCGGGCAGGATCCACCGCACGACCAACCGCGCCGGCGGCATCGAGGGCGGCATGTCGAACGGCGAGGTCGTGCGCGTGCGCGCCGCGATGAAGCCGATCTCGACGGTGCCCCGGGCCCTGCCGACCGTGGACGTCGCCACCGGGGAGCCCGTCGTGGCGCACCACCAGCGGTCCGACGTGTGCGCGGTGCCGCCCGCCGCCGTCGTCGCAGAGGCGATGGTCGCGCTCACGCTGGCCGAGGCCGCGTGCGAGAAGTTCGGCGGCGACTCCGTGGCCGAGGTGCGCCGCAACGTGCAGTCCTACGTCGCCGCGATCCCGGAGCTGCTGCGGTGAGCGGGCCCGTCGCGGTCATGATCGGGCCGCCCGGGTCCGGCAAGTCGAAGGTCGGCCGCATCCTCGCGGCGGGCCTCGGCGTCACGGTCCGGGACACCGACACGGACATCGAGGCGGCCGCAGGCAAGCCCGTGAGCGAGATCTTCGTGGACGACGGCGAGCCCCGGTTCCGCGAGCTCGAGCACGAAGCGGTGCTGGCAGCCCTCGCGGAGCACGACGGCGTGCTGTCGCTCGGCGGAGGCGCCATCATGAACGCCGCCACCCAGGACGCGCTCGAGAAGTACGCGGCGGACGGCGGCCACGTCGTCTTCCTGGACGTGCCGCTGGCGATCGCCGCTCAGCGCGTCGGCATGAACCAGGCGCGGCCGCTGCTGCTGGGCAACCCGCGCGCGCGGTGGCAGAAGCTGATGATGCAGCGGCGGCCCACCTACGAGCGGCTCGCGACGCTGACCATCGTGTCGAGCGAGCGGCCCGGCGAGCAGGTGGCCACGGAGATCATGGCGGCCCTGGGCCTCGACCAGGAGGTCCCTGAGCTGGTGGACCCCAAGCGCGGCCCGCACGAGAGCACCAAGGAGAGCACCACGTGAGCACCGAAAGAGCCGCCACACGGATCACCGTGCGGGGAGAGGCACCGTACGACGTCGTCATCGGCCGCCACCTGCTGGGTGAGCTGCCGTCGCTGGTGGGCGCGGCCCGCAAGGTCATGGTGATCCACCCGGCCGCGCTGTCCGCGACCGCGGACACGATCGCCGAGGACCTGAAGGCCGGCGGCTACGAGGCGTTCGTCGCCGAGGTGCCCGACGCCGAGGAGGCCAAGACGCCCCAGGTCGCGGCCTTCCTGTGGGGTCTGCTCGGCCAGCTGGACTTCACGCGCTCGGACGCGATCGTCGGCGTCGGCGGGGGAGCCACCACGGACCTGGCCGGTTTCGTGGCCGCCACCTGGCTGCGCGGGATCCGCGTGGTGCACGTGCCGACCACGCTGCTCGCGATGGTCGACGCGGCCGTCGGCGGCAAGACGGGCATCAACACCTCCGAGGGCAAGAACCTCGTGGGCGCGTTCCACCCGCCGGCCGGTGTGCTGTGCGACCTGGCGGCCCTCGGCTCGCTCGACAAGTGGGACCTGGTGGCAGGCCTCGCGGAGGTCGTCAAGACCGGCTTCATCGCCGACCCGGTGATCCTGGACCTGGTCGAGGCCCACGTCGACGAGCTGCGGAACTGGGCGGGCGCCGACGCGTCCGACGAGACCTGGGCCGTCGTGGCCGAGCTCGTCGAGCGGTCGGTCCGGGTCAAGGCCCAGGTGGTCGGCGAGGACCTGAAGGAGGCCGGCCTGCGAGAGATCCTCAACTACGGGCACACGCTCGGCCACGCGATCGAGCTGGCCGAGCGCTACCAGTGGCGCCACGGCGCCGCGGTGAGCGTCGGCATGGTCTTCGCGGCGGAGCTGGCCCGCATGGCGGGCAAGCTGTCCGACGACGTCGCGGACCGGCACCGCGCGCTGCTGTCCTCGCTCGGGCTCCCGGTGCACTACCGGGGCGACCGCTGGGACCAGCTGCTGACCGCGATGCGCCGGGACAAGAAGACGCGCGGCGACCTGCTGCGGTTCGTCGTGCTGGACGACATCGCCAAGCCGGTGCGCCTGGAGGGCCCCGACCCGACGCTCCTGGCCGCCGCCTACGCGGAGGTGTCCAAGGAGCCCCCGGCCAAGGGCCCCGGCACGCCGGTCACGCTGACGCTGGGCTGAGCGCGTGTCGGCGGCACCGCTTGTGGTCAACTGCTGCCGGTGAACGCGATGACCTGTCCCGTGACCTCGACGGTGATCGGTACGTCCGTGCGGTCGAGGGCGGTGGCGATGTCGTGACCGACGTCCTGGAGGGTCTGCCCGGCGGGAAGCTCCGAGATGCCGAGCTGGAGGCCGGAGCCGTCGTTCTCGGCGCCGCCGGTCGTGACCTGGATACCGGGCACAAGGCCGGGCTGCATCGACTCCCGCACGAGCTCCTGCAGCTCAGCGGGCCGGAAATCGGCGGCCTGGACGACGACCCGTAGCTTTGCGGGGGCGGCGTCGATCTGCTCCCGCAGCGTCGCGCTCGGGTCGCCGAACCAGGTGAGCGTGACCGTAATGCGGTCCTCGGAGATCGCGACGGAGCCGAAGTCCGGGTCGTCCCGCACCGCGTTCTGGAGGTTGGTGATCCAGTCGGACGTCGCGGCATCAACCGGGGCGTTGAGGAGCTCCTCCGGACTCAGGCTGTTCTCCGGTCTCGGGACAAGGACACGCTCCGGCTGCACCAACGGCAGGGACGGTGTTGCGAAGGGCTGCAACGGTGCGGCTCCGCCCCACGGCGTGGTGTCGTGCGCCGTGGCCGCGAACACGACCCCTGCTGAGGCGAGACCGACAGCGACCGATACGGCGACGAGCAGCACGGTGCGCCGACGACGTCGCGGCGTGCGCGGCGCCGACTCGCCGGATTCGCCGTCTGGGCTGCTCACCGTCCCATTCTCGACAGGACGCGACACCCGCGCAAGCACCTGACCAGGTCGGCGTCCGCGGCTACTCCCAGATGCCCCTCTCGACCAGGAGGTCCTTGAGCAGGTCGGCGCGGTCGGTGATCAGGCCGTCCACGCCCTCGTCGATCAGCCGGGCCATCTCGTCCGGGTCGTTGATGGTCCAGACGTGCAGCTTCTTGCCGAGGGCGTGCGCGGCCTCGACCGACGCGGCGTCGACGACCGTGACGGACCTCTCGCGCACCGGCACCTGCAGCGCGTCGACGTCGCGCAGGGCGCGGCGGGCCAGCGGCCGCACACGGAGCCGCACCCCGGCGAGGAAGGCCCTGATCTCGCTGCGGCCGGCCGACGTCGCCACGGGGTGGGACAGCCGGTCGAGCGTCCCCCGGCGTCGGACGGGGTCGAAGGACGTGACGCATACGCGACCCCACGAGGCTGTCCGTTCGATGGCCCGGGCGACGGCTCCCACGCCGGAGACGTGCTTGACGTCGATGTTGACGCGCAGCTGCGGCCATCCGGCCAGCAGGTCCTCGAGCAGCGGTACCGGTTCTATGCCACCGATGCGCGCCTCGCGGACCTCCGACCATGGCAGCTCGGCCACGAGGCCTGCGCCGTCGGTGGTGCGGTCGAGCGACTCGTCGTGCAGGGCGACGGCCACGCCGTCGGACGTGCCGTGCGCGTCCGTCTCGACGTAGCGGTAGCCGAGGTCGACGGCGGCGCCGAACGCTGCCAGCGAGTTCTCCAGACCCTCGGTGCCTGCCGAAGCGTGTGCGAACCCGCGATGGGCGAGGGCTTGGAACGGCCCCTCGAAGTAGGTCACTGGCTGTCCCTCATGTCTCGGTCTACGTCATGTCCCGGGCACCGACCGCGGTACCTACCCGGCTGTTCGTCCATTCCAACATGCCGTCGAGGTAGGCCTCACGCGGTCCGTCGGCCGACAGCGTCAGGTCGTGGACGCTGCCCGGGACGACGAGCTCGGTGACGTCGTCGCCGAGGCACGGCACGAGCGCGGCCATCTGCCGCACGTCCAGCACGGTGTCCTGCGCGTCGAGCAGCGGGTTGTCGGGCGTGTCGGGGCCGGACGCGTCGGACCGGGCGAGCAGCACGGGGCACGCGATGTCCAGCCCTGCGGCGACGCGCGCCTGCCCGCGCCGCACGGCGACGAACCAGCCGACGCGGCTGGGCACGCCCTCGGGTCGCTTGAGCGTGGTGTCGAACGCCCAGCGCCCGCCGTTGGCGGCGAGCAGGTGCTCCGCGTACCGGGACGGGCCCTCGTTGACGACGGCGGTCGCGGCGAGATGACCGACGGTGTCCAGCACCCGCGTCCCGAAGGTGCGCTTCCAGTGCGGCGCCCGCAGGTCGAGGAACGGTGAGTCGAGCACCAGTACGTCGGGCCCGGCGTCGGCCCCCGCCGCGTTCCGGTGGGCGTGCGCCCACAGTGCTCCGGTGAGCCCGCCCGTCGAGTGCGCGTGCACGACGAGCGGCAGCCCCGGCTCCAGCCCGCGCACCGTCCGGGCCGCGGACGCGATGTCGGTGGCCTGCTCGCGCAGGTCCATCACGAAGTGCGGGATCTGGTCGGGCTGCAGCGACCGTCCGGCGGCCCGCAGGTCGACGGCGTAGAACGCGTAGCCGGCCGCCGCGAAGGCGTGGGCCAGGTGCTCCTGGAAGAAGTAGTCGTTGTAGCCGTGCACGTGGATGACGGCGGCGCGGGGCGGGGGAGCGTCGTCCGGGCGCGGGTAGCGCACCAGGGTCGCGGGCCCGAGCGGGGTCTCCTCGAACGGCTCGCCGAGCAGGCGGTCGGTGCGCCAGCGGAGCGTGACCTGCTGCGACTCGGGCAGGGGCGGTACGGGCACGAGTGGATCGTAGCCCGGTCCGGTGCCGGTGTGCGGAACGACGAGCCGGTCAGGTGGACCTCCTGAGCCGGCGGGTGCCCGCGTGGCAGGATGTCCGGCATGCGCAATATCGGCCGGACAGTGCAGTCGTCGATCTACCGCAGCGGGGTGTACGGCCACCGGCCGGTCGTCCCCACCAGTCCTGATGCGCTCGCCGACGCCGCCAGACGCCGGATGAGCCGCACCGCCTGGTCCTACGTCGCCGGGGGTGCGGGCGCGCAGCGCACCGTGGAGGCGAACCGGGAGGCGTTCGGCCGGTACCGGATCGTCCCGCGGCAGATGGTCGACGTCGGACAGCGGTCCCTGACCACCACCCTGCTCGGGCGCGAGCTGCCGGCGCCGGTCCTGTTCGGGCCGGTCGGAGCGCTGGAGCTCGCGGTGCAGCACCAGCGCGGCCGTGGAGGCCGAGGCGCCGCACCCCGGAACGCCGAGCCCGCGCTCGCCCGCGCCGCCCGCGACCTGGGCCTGCCCGTCGTCATCTCCTCCCAGGCGTCCACGCCCATGGAGGACACCGCCGCGACGCTCGGCGACAGCCCGCGCTGGTTCCAGCTCTACTGGTCGTCCGACGACGCCCTGGTCGAGTCGTTCGTCACCCGCGCAGAGGCCAGCGGCTGCGAGGCGATAGTCGTCACCCTCGACACCCACGTGCTCGGCTGGCGCACGATGGACCTCGACCTCGGCTACCTGCCGTTCGCCCGCGCCGAGGGCATCGCCCAGTACCTGAGCGACCCCGCGTTCCAGAAGCTCGTCGAGGAACGGGTCCGCGCAGCGACACCGCCGGGAACGACGTCGGCCCGCCCCACCATCGCCGCCGTCCGCTCCCTGCTGTCCATGGCCGCCCACCACCCCGGCCCCACCCTGCGCAACCTCACCCAGCCCTACGCGCGCGCCGCCGTCGAGACCTTCCTCGACGTCTTCTCCCGCTCCACCCTCACCTGGGCCGACCTAGCCTGGCTGCGCGAGCGCACCACCCTGCCCGTCCTCGTCAAGGGCATCCAGCACCCCGACGACGCCCGCGCGGCCCTCGACCACGGAGCCGACGGCATCATCGTCTCCAACCACGGCGGACGGCAGGTCGACAACGCCGTCGCGTCCCTCGACACCCTCGGCCCCGTCGTCGACGCCGTCCGCGCGCACTCGGGCGCCGACCCGGCAGGCCCGCCCGTCCCCGTCCTGTTCGACTCCGGCATCCGCACCGGCGCCGACGTCTTCACCGCACTCGCCCTCGGCGCCGACGCCGTCCTCCTGGGCCGTCCCTGGGTCTACGGCCTCGCCCTCGCCGGAGCCGACGGCGTCCGCGCCGTCACCGAGCACGTCCTGGCAGAGCTCGACCTCACGATGGCGCTCGCGGGCGTGGCGGAGACCGGACAGATCGGGCGGCACAACCTCGCCGGCTGACGGGCCCCGGACGCGGAGGGTCGGTATGAGATCGTGACCGGCCCAGCACCCACGATTCACACGACGCGGGCAGACTGCGGCCATGACCGACGCCCCCCACCGACCTGACACGCCGGACTCCGGCTCGACGAGCGCCCCGCCGCCGCCGACGACAGGCCTGGAGCTGCAGGACGGCGCGCGGATCCCACGCCGCCAGATCTTCTCGTGGGCGCTGTGGGACTGGGGGACGCAGCCGTTCAACACGGTGATCCTGACGTTCGTGTTCACGGCGCTGTACCTGACGACGGAGTCGTTCCTGGACCCGGACGTCGCGGCGCTGGGGGAGGGCAGCCAGGCCTACCAGAGCGGGCTCGCCGAGCTGACCAGCGGCCTGGGCTTCTGGAACGCCCTCGCCGGGGTGCTCATCTTCCTGCTCGCCCCGGTGCTGGGGCAGCGCGCCGACGCGACCGGCCGGCGCAAGGCATGGCTCGCAGGTGCCACCGCGGGCATGGTGCTGTGCATGCTCTCGCTGTGGTTCGTCGAGGCGGACCCGGCCTACTTCGTGCTCGGCGCCGCCATGATCGGCCTGGGCAGCGTGCTCAGCGAGATCGCCGGGGTCAACTACAACGCGATGATGGTGTCGGTCGCGACGCCCAGGACGGTCGGCAAGGTGTCCGGGCTCGGCTGGGGCCTCGGCTACGTCGGCGGCATCCTCATGCTGGTCCTCGTGGTGGTCGCGAACAGTGCCGACTGGTGGGGCATGCCCACCGACAACGGCCTAGCCTTCCGCGTCATCGCGGTGGTCTGCGCGATCTGGGCCCTGGCGTTCGCCTGGCCGATCTTCGCCTTCGTGCCGGAGCTTCCCCCCACCAAGGACCGGCCGAAGGTCGGCTTCTTCGCCGGCTACGTCGTGCTGTTCCGCGACATCCAGGCCCTGTGGCGCACCTCCCGGCGCACCTTCTGGTTCCTGGCGGCCAGCGCCGTGTACCGGGACGGGCTGAGCGGCGTGTTCGCGTTCGGCGCGATCATCGGCAGCGTCAGCTTCGGGTTCTCCGCCGACCAGGTGATCATCTTCGGCATCGCCGCCAACCTGGTCGCCGGGGTGAGCACCGTCCTCGTCGGCCTGGCCGACGACCGGTTCGGCCCCCGGTCGGTCATCCTCAGCGCCCTCAGCATCATCGTCGTCGCCGGGCTCGCCGTCGTCGTCCTGCGCGATCTCGGACCCATCGTCTACTGGGTCGGCGGGCTGACCCTGTCCGCCTGCGTCGGCCCCGCGCAGGCAGCCTCCCGGTCCTACCTCGCCCGGGTGACACCAGCGGGCAAGGAGTCCGAGATCTTCGGCCTCTACGCCACCACCGGCCGCGCGACATCGTGGCTGTCGAGCACCCTGTGGACCATCGCTATCGTCGCGACCGGCGCGACCATCTGGGGCACCCTCGGGATCGTCACCGTCGTGCTCGTCGGCCTCGTGCTCCTGTGGTTCGTGCGAGACGCGCCGGTCGCCGACGCGTGACGGCCGCAGTCCGTTGACGGCGCGGCCGGCTGACCGCTGTGCCCCGCCCTACCGCGCCCGCCGGCGCCGCCCGGGACCCCTCAACCACGCCTGGATCCGGTCGAGGTCGGCCAACGGCCCCAGGTGCCGCAGCTTCTCCGGGTTGATCACGCCCCGGACCGCCGCGAGCTTCCCGTCACAGACCTCGAACGCCCAGGTGCCGATCAGACCGCCACCCATGGTCTCGTCCGCCATGATGAGCAGGCCCGGCTCGCCGCCGACCAGGGCACGCTCGAAGCGGAACGGCCCCCCACGACGCATGAAGCCCGCCAGCAGACGCGCCACCGGGACCCGCCCCGCGACCGGCCGCGCGATCGACATGCCCTGCGGCACGTTCCCGCCGCTGTCACCGGTGAGCACGACGTCCTCGGCCAGCACCTCCAGGAACGAGTCCACCGCACCCTCCTCGCACGCCGCCAGGAACCTCGTCACCAGCTCGTCGGCCCGCGCCCGCCTGGCCCGGTTGAGCGCAGTTCTCTGCGGTGCCGGTGCCTCAGAGGCCGAAGCCACAGGGGCCGATCCCTCACGGGCAGGGCCGGCGGCCCCGCGTGCCGTCTCGCGCCCGCGGCTGATCCGCCGTCGGGCCCGGGACGCCAGCTGCCGCGCCGCGACCTCGCTCGTGCCGATGACCTCCGCCGCCTCACCGTGCGGAAAACCCAGCACGTCGTGCAGCAGGAACGCCGCACGCTCCGCCGGGCTGAGGGTCTCCAGCAGCACGAGGAAAGCCGTCGACAGGTCGTCGGACAGCTCCGCGTGCGCCGCGGCGTCCGCCGGCAGGGCCGCCATCGCGACCGGCAGGCTCGACTGCACCGGACCGACCAGCGGCTCCGGCAGCCACTCACCCACGTACGATTCCCGCCGCACCCGGGCCGAACGCAGCACATCGATGGCGATCCGCGTCGTCACGGTGGTCACGAACGCGTCCGGGTTACGCACACCCTCCGCCTGGGAGAGCCGCGTCAGCGCCTCCTGCACCACGTCCTCCGCCTCGGTCACGCTGCCGAGCATCCGATAGGCCACCGTGAACGCCAGAGGACGCAGCCGGTCCAGGGCAGGGCCATCGAGCCGAGCGCCGTCGGCCCCGGTGCTGCCCCTCGGCGAGCTCTCAGGATCTGCCACGTGGACATGGTCTCGCGTCATACCCCGACGACGAACGCGAGGCACCAGACGTGACACCAGCACGCCGTCCCGGCAGCACCGTCCCCACAAACCGCTGTACGACCCCCGCCGGCCTCCGTACCCTGCGCTCGTGAGAACAACCGCGCTCCTGCTGCGCTTCCTCCTCGAGCTCGCCCTCATCGCGGCCGCCGCCTACACCGGCTGGACCCTGGCCGACGGCGGCTGGCCCGGCGCGGCCCTCGCCGTCCTCGCCCCCGCCGTGGTCATCGCGCTCTGGGCCACGTTCCTCTCGCCCAAGGCCCGGGTCACCATCCCACCGCCGGCCCGCGTCGCGCTCGAGGCCCTGCTCTTCGGCGGCGTCGGCTACGCGCTCTGGCAGGCCGGAGCCCCGGCGGCGGGGACGGCGCTCGCGGCGGTGTGGGTCCTCGACCGGGCCGTGCTGGCACTGACCGCCGACGCCCACAGCGTCCTGGAGCAGGCGCCGTGACCACGCCGGCCCGTCGACAGCGACCCCTGCACGCTGCATGCCATCACCGGCGTGTCGCGTGCAGGGTGTAGGGGTGGACAGGTCGCGGTCAGACCAGCACCACCTTGCCCGTGGTGCGGCGCTCCTCGAGCTCACGGTGGGCACGGGCGGCGTCGGCGAACGGCACGCGGTGCGTCACCACCCGCCACCGGCCCGACGCCGCCCGGGCCAGCGCGCGTTCCTGATACGGACGCTGGTCCGGCATCGGGGGAGCATCGGGACCGACGGCGTAGCGCACCTCGACGGCCGACTCGATCTGCTCCGCTCCGGCCCACGACGTATAGCGGTTGGGCGCACCGGACGCCCAGCCGTACGCGACGAGTCGCGCCGGCGCCGACCCGGTGCGGCCGACGCCGCCTGGGTCGCCGACGCCGCCGGGCCCTGTGCCGTCGGCCGGCTCGCCGTCGGCCGGCTCGCCGGCCGTGCTGCCACGTCCGCCCAGCAGCGCGGTGGCAGCCGTGCCGAGGTCTCCGCCCACGCCGTCGAGCACGAGCGTCGCCGGGGAGCCCGCGAGGGCCCTCCGTGCGGCGTCGATCCAGTCGGGGGCGGTGTAGTCGACGAGCGCGAGACGGGCGGGGCGAGGGAGCGGGTCGGCCACGTCGACCGACCGGGCGCCGTGGGGCGCGTCCGGCCCGCTGTCGCGCAGGGCGTCCGGCAGCAGCTCCTGGAGGATCCTCAGCTTCGCCGAGCCGCCAGCGAGCGCGACGACGCGTGCGCCGGCGTTCAGCGCCTCCTGCACAAAAAGTGTGCCAAGCCCGCCGGCCGCGGCCGTCACCACGACGACGTCGGCGGCCGTCACTGCCGCGATGTCGAGCGTGTAGACCGCCATCCGGCCGGTGCCGATCATGGCGATCGCGTCGGCCGGTTCGAGGGGAGTGCCGTCGGGGCGGTCGGGGATCGCGTGCAGCTGCCCGGCGGCTACGGCGACCCGCCGGGCATAGCCGCCGCCGTCCGGCACGCGGCCGAGATGGGCTGCCACGCGCTGTCCGACCCACGAGGCGTCGATCCCGGGGCCGACGGCGGTGACCGTGCCGGCGATCTCGCGGCCGGGGACCGTCGGGAGGGCAGGCAGGGGGAGCGGCGGGCCGGCCTCGCCACGGCGGAGGCTGGCGTCGAGGAGGTGCACCCCGTGTGCGACCGCGTCGACGAGCACCTCGCCCGGGCCGGGAACGGGGTCCGGGACTCGCTCGAGCGTGAGGACCTTCGGTGGGCCGAAGGAGTGGTGTCGGATGGCGTCCATGCCGTCATCCTTTAACCTGGACCAAAGTTGAGGTCAACCGTGACCTGTTCCGGTCGGTCGTCCCGGTCGGCGACGGACGGCCGGAGCTCTCGAGAGCCGCTGGAGGCAGCACGTGGAAGCAGTCAACCCCAACGTCCCGTGGGACCGCGACGAGCTCACCGTCGGCGACCTCGCCGCGCGGAGCGGGGTGTCGGTGTCCGCACTGCACTTCTACGAGCGCAAAGGGTTGATAGCCAGCCGGCGCACGTCGGGCAACCAGCGGCGCTACCGGCGCGAGACGCTGCGGCGCGTGGCGTTCATCCGGGTGTCGCAGCGCGTCGGGATCCCGCTCGCGGACATCGGCGCGGCGCTCGACACCCTCCCCGGCGACCGCACGCCGACCGCCAAGGACTGGCGCCGCATCTCGCAGGCGTGGCACGACGACCTCGACGCGCGGATCGAGCAGCTCTCGCGGCTGCGCGACCATCTCACCGACTGCATCGGGTGCGGATGCCTCTCGCTGCGCCGGTGTGCGCTGACCAACCCGCACGACGAGCTCGCAGAGACCGGCCCGGGCCCACGGACGCTGCTGGTGGACGGGCTGGAGCCGGACGGCGCGTGACGGCGGCGGGGCGCGCCGCCCGCTAGGCTCGCGGCCATGGCTTCTGCACTGCCCCGTGTCCTGGTGCTCAACGGACCCAATCTCGGCCGGCTCGGTGTCCGCGAGCCCGAGATCTACGGCCACGCCTCCATGGCGGACCTAGAGATCGCCGCCGCGAGGTGGGGTGCGGAGCTCGGTCTGGAGGTCGAGGCGCGGCAGACGGACGGCGAGTCTGAGATCGTCGGCTGGCTCCACGAGGCCGTCGACGCCGGTGCCCACGTCGTGCTGAACCCCGCGGCGTTCACGCACTACTCCTACGCGCTGCGCGACGCGGCTGCCCAGGTGACCACGGCAGACCTGCTGCTCGTCGAGGTGCACCTGTCCAACCCCGCGACGCGCGAGTCGTTCCGGCACTACTCGGTGGTGGCCGGTATCGCGACGGGTACGGTCGCGGGGTTCGGGTTCGACTCGTACCGGCTGGCACTCTCGGCGATCGCCGGGAAGCTGGGGGCGTAGCCCGGTCAGCGCGCTGACCGTGGGCCAGAATCCGGTCCCTAGCCGCTGACCGTGCTCGCGAGAGCGAGGATCGCTCCGGCGACGGCGAACCCCATGGCGAAGCGGATCCGGCGGAACTTCCGGGCGACGACGTGAGACAGACGCCAGAGCTGATGCCTTGTGCGAGCGACATGGTCGATCTGTTGCGTGTCGAGCGTCTCGGTCAACGCCGCGAGCGTGGTGAATCGCGCGGCGTGGCCCCAGTAGTGCACACCGTCGTTCACGTCGACCGACGTGTACCGGGGCCAGACTGCGGATCCGGCGAAGTAGACGGCAAGGGCGCCGGCGGATAGTCCACTCCACCACATCGCTTGGCTCCAGGGGGCGAGCGTGTCGGGGCGCCACTCTCCGGCGACCAGGCCGGACAGCGCAGCGCCAAATCCGAGGCCCAGCACTGCGAGGATCACCGATGCTTTCTGATCGGCCGGGATCACTTCGTCTCGGGCCTCCTGCAGCATGAGCCATTCGACCTCGCCCGGTTCCCTCGCCGCAGGTTCCGCACGGACCTTGTCACGTTCGGTGGACGCTCGTCTCCGCGCTTGATGCCGTAGCCGGTGAGAAGGATGCACGGGCCTCCGGGTCTCGGTCTGATCCGCTGGAATCCAGATACTGTTGCGTATCCGCAACGGTACAGGTGAGAGGGTTTACGACGTGATCGCTCGGGCAACCGTCGCGATGGGCGCGGGCGTTGGGTTCAGCTCCTACCGGTTAGCGCTGTCGGTGATCGGACGGTAGTTGAAGGGTTGAACTCAAGCCTCTGGGCTTGAGGAGAAGTACTAAAGCCTGACGCGTTGAATGTGTCCACTAAAGCCTCTAGACTTAACTAATGATCGTCATGACCGTCGACCAGCGAGGCTCGACCTACGCGGCCGACCGGGTTCCCGAGATCCTCGCCGAGCTCGCGCGCCTGACCCGCGGCCACGAGGGGCTCGTGGTGCCGTTCGAGCGCACGGTTGGCGACGAGGTCCAGGGAATCCTCGCGGCCGGGGGCGCGGGCGCGCAGCTCGCCGTCGACCTCGCTCTCTACCTGCTGCGGGGCCAGGGCTGGAGCATCGGGATCGGCGTCGGTGAGGTCGACGTCCCGCTGCCCGCCGTGTCGCGCGAGGCACGCGGGTTCGCGTTCTACCGTGCCCGCGACGCCGTGGAGCGGGCCAAGACCCGGAGCAAGGGCATGTCCGTAGCGGTGGAGGGCCCGCCGCCGGACGCACCGGACCGGATCGCGCAGGACCGGATCGCGCCGGACCGGCCCGCCGCAGAGGACGCCGCACAACCGGACCTGGTCGCCGAGGCCGAGGCCCTGCTGCGTCTTCTCGCCGCGATTCGTGCGCGCCGGACTCCCCAAGGGTGGGAGGTCGCCGATACGCTCGCCTCGCTGCAGGACAAGCCGGGGCGGCAGAGAATCGTCGCCCGGTCCCTGAACGTCAGCGAGCAGGCGGTGAGCCAGCGGGTGCGGGCGGCCCTCTGGCACGAAGAAGAAGCGGTACGTCCGATAGTGGTGCGGCTGCTCGCTGAGCTGAGCAGCTCTGTGATCGTCGAGCCGGATGCCGTGACCGGGCCTGTTGCCGAACCTGGCAAACGCAAGAAGATGAAGCGCGCGAAGAGCTGAGGGGAAACGTCGCACCGTGACCTGGGAAATGCTGGAGAACATCGACGGGTGGCGCTGGGTCGCGGCGGTAGCGATCTGGCTGGTCACCCTGCTGCTGAGCGTCGTCGTGGGATCGTGGGTGGTGCCCTGGGTGCTGCGCCGGGCCAGCGGGGGAGACCTGCCCTGGGCGCGCTACGAGCCGCCGATCCTCCCGCAGGCGTTGGAGTCGGGCGATGACGGCGGGGTCTCCCTGCCGGGAGAGTCGGGTGACGGCGGCGAGCCGCCGTCGGGCACCATGAACCCGCACGCCATGGCGATCCTGCGCGGGGGCGCATGGCTCGGGCTGCTGGAACGGCTGGCGATCACCGGAGCCCTCCTCGCCGGCTACCCCTACGGGATAGCGGTGGTGGTGGCGATCAAGGGCCTGGGCCGCTACGCGGAGCTGCGCGACCAGCCGATCGCGTCGGAGCGATTCGTCGTGGGCACGCTCGCCTCGCTCATCTGGTCGGTCGCGATGGGCCTCCTGGGGCTCGTGGCGATCAATGCGCTGGTGGTCTGACCGGTAGGCCGGCGTGCTCGCCGCCGTCCGTTAGACTTGACCGCTGCTGCTTGACACCTTCGCTTGATCACCCCAGCCGCCGGCTCCCTGTCGGCGTGCCCTGGGTACACCTTCACCGACACAGGAAGACGAACGTGGCTACCTCCAACGACATCAAGAACGGCACCGTGCTCCGGATCGACGGCAACCTCTGGTCGGTCATCGAATTCCAGCATGTCAAGCCGGGCAAGGGTGGAGCGTTCGTCCGAACGAAGATGAAGAACGTGCTGTCCGGCAAGGTCGTCGACAAGACGTTCAACGCGGGCATCAAGGTCGAGACGGCCAACGTCGACCGCCGCGACTTCCAGTACCTGTACATGGACGGTGAGGACTTCGTCTTCATGGACACCGACACGTACGACCAGGTGAACGTGTCCTCGGCGACCGTCGGCGACGCGAAGGACTACATGCTCGAGGGCATGAACGTCATGCTGGCCTCGAACGACGGCACGCCGCTCTACATCGAGCTCCCGACGTCCGTCGTCCTGCAGATCACGTACACGGAGCCGGGCCTCCAGGGCGACCGTTCCACCGGTGGCACCAAGCCGGCGACCCTCGAGACGGGCGCGGAGATCCAGGTCCCGCTGTTCCTCGAGCAGGGTGTCAAGGTCAAGGTCGACACCCGCACGGGTGACTACCTCGGCCGCGTCACGGACTGACGCGCAGCAGCCCTCCAGCAGGTTTCGTAGCAGGCTTTTCGTAGCAGAGAGAGACCATGGGCGCACGCACCAAGGCGCGTAAGCGCGCCGCCGACATCCTCTTCGAGGCGGAGCAGCGGGGTATCGACCCGTTGAAGCTCCTCGCCGACCGCGTGGCCGTTCCGCACACCGAGGCGGCCGTGCCGCAGTACACGGTCGACATCGTCGAGGGTGTGGTCGCCAACCGCGACCGCATCGACGAGGTGCTGGAGACGTACTCACAGGGCTGGACCCTCCAGCGCATGCCCGCGGTCGACCGCGCGCTGTTGCGGATCGGCTCGTGGGAGGTCCTCTTCAACGACGAGGTGCCCGACGCCGTCGCGCTGGACGAGGCGGTCGACCTCGCCGGCGACCTGTCGACGGACGACTCGCCGGCCTTCGTGAACGGCCTGCTCGGCCGGGTCAAGGACCTGAAGCCGACCCTGCTGGCATGAGCGCGGCCTAGGCCGACAGTACGCGTGAGCACCGGTCCCGGCGCTGAACGGTTCGACGAGCGACGTCTGCTCGTGGCTCTGTTCGGCGCCGGGACCGCTGCGTTCGCGCAGCTCTATGCGCCGCAGTCCGTCCTGCCCGACGCCGCCCGCGAGCTCGCGACGTCGGCCTCGGCGACGGCGCTGCTCGTCTCCGCCGCGACCCTTGGCCTCGCCGCGGGTGTGCTGCCCTGGGCGTGGGTGGCCGACCGTATCGGACGTGTCCGGGCGATGACCGTGGCGATGCTCGGCGCGACGGTCGTCGGGCTCGCGGTCCCGTTCGCTCCGTCGTTCGGCCTGATCGTCGCCGGGCGGGCCGTCGAAGGGCTGCTCGTGGCGGGCGTCCCCGCCGTCGCCATGGCCTACCTGACCGAGATGCTGCCGGCGTCCGTGGTGCCGCGCGCGGCCGGGACGTACGTGGCGGGCACGTCGATGGGTGGCCTGCTGGGTCGGCTGGTCTCGGGCGGCGTCGCAGAGCTCTTCGGTTGGCGCGCTGGGGTGGGGGCGGTCGCTGTCGCATGCCTGCTCGCCGCAGGGTTGTTCATCTGGCTGGCACCACGGGATCCCGTGCGGCGGGACGGCGGGCCGGGTCGCCGTGGCGCAGCGGCCCCTGGCGCAGCGGCCGGACCCGATTCCGCAACAGGTTCCGAACCGGGTACGGGCGCAGCGCACGCAGCCGGACCCGCGGGACGGGCGGGCCGGTTCCGGGCCTTGCTCAGTCCGCGCCTGCTCGTGCTCGACGCACAGGGCCTGCTGCTCATGGGCGGCTTCGTCGCGGTCTACAACTACCTCGGCTTCCGCCTGACCGACGAGCCGTTCGGGCTGTCGTCCGGCGTGGTGAGCCTCGTGTTCCTTGCGTACCTGGCCGGGACGTGGTCGTCGGCGCGGACGGGGCGCCTCGTGGTCCGGTACGGGCGGCGCCGGGTGCTGATCGTCTCGACCGGGGTCATGGCGCTCGGGGTGGTGGCCACGCTGTCGGGCTGGCTGCCGCTCGTCCTGGCGGGCCTGGTGGTGCTGACCGCCGGGTTCTTCGGTGCGCACGCGGTGGCGAGCGGCTGGACGCCGGTCGCCGCGCCGCAGGCCCGGACCCAGGCGGCCGCAGTCTACAACCTGGCGTACTACGCGGGGTCGAGCGTGTTCGGCTGGCTCGGCGGCGTCGGCTACGCCCTGGCCGGCTGGCCCGGGACGGTGGGGATGGTGCTCGCGCTGGTGGCCGTCGCCACAGGGCTGGCGGCAGCAGTGCTCCGGGACTGACGCCGGCCGGGCGGTGCCGGGACGGCCGCCGCCTGGCACCATCAAGTGCAACCCAGAGGTTGCGCATATGCCCACCCCTGGTGCATGATAAACCTGCAACCGATCGGTTGCGGAACTGTCTATCGGAGGAAGCCATGACCACCACACAGCCCGGCGCTACCGTCGACCTCGACGCACGATCCATCACCCGCACCGTCCGGGTCGCCGCCCTGCCGGAGGCGGTCTGGCGCGTACTCTCCGAGCCCGAGCACGTCGCGGGCTGGTTCGGGGACGAGTGCGAGACCGACGACGGCGGTCCGCTCGCCGTCGGCACCAAGGGCCGGCTGCACTTCGAGGGCTACGGCTGGTCCGTCTTCGAGGTCACCCGGGCCGAGCTGGGTCGACTGCTCGCCTATCGCTGGGGTCAGTCGGCCGACGAGCCCGAGCGCATGACCGAGGCCGAGTTCACCCTGCGGCCCGACGGCGACGGCACCTACCTCACGGTGCACGAGACCGGTTTCAGCGGCGACACCGACGACGCCGTGCGCGCGGCCCTGGAGGGCAACCGGGGGGGCTGGGACGCCGAGCTGGACGAGCTGGTCGAGTACGTCGAGTCGCGCGCGTGGTGAGCCCGGGCGCCTCGGCGGGCTCGCCCGTCGCGGCGTTCGCCGCGCTGGCCGACGAGACGCGCTGGACGGTGCTGGAGACGCTGGCGCAGGACGACGGCGCGACAGGTCTGACGGCGTCGGCCCTGGCGGATCGTCTGCCGGTCACCCGGCAGGCGATCGCCAAGCACCTGGCGGTGCTCGAGACGGCCGGGCTGGTCGAGTCGCAGACGGTGGGCCGCGAGCGCCGCTACCGCGCCCTGGGCGCCGCGCTGACGGCGCTGGGCCGGCGGCTGGAGCGCATCGGAGACGCGTGGGAGACCCGCCTGGCCCGCATAGCGCGGATAGCAGAAACCCTCACGTGACCGGTGCGCGAGGCGGCGCGGGTGTGAGAAAGGCCGCCTTCGCACCGGCATCCGGCGCGTGTCCAGCAGGTTAAGGTGGTGGCTGTCAGACTCCCTTTAATCCCGTCCCGTGAGGCGGAGAAGGAGGTCGCCAGATGAATCCTGGCAGCCGCATGCCCGAATCCAGTGCCCTGCCGAGCCAGGCGAGCACAGCCCCGAGCACGGACCCCGGCGTCGCCGCCGAGCGGACGGTGCTCGGCGAGGCCGACATCGCCCGGGCCCTGACCCGCATCGCCCACGAGATCGTGGAGCGGAACAAGGGCGCCGCCGACCTCCTCCTGCTCGGCATCCCGACGCGCGGCGTGCAGCTCGCCCACCGGCTGGCGGAGCGCCTCACGCAGATCGAGCCCGCCTTCGACGGTGAGTACGGCACGCTCGACGTCACGATGTACCGCGACGACCTGCGCAGGCAGCCCACGCGCGCCGTCGGCCAGACGGTCCTGCCGGGCAGCCTGGACGGCACCATCGACGACAAGGTCGTGGTCCTGGTGGACGACGTCCTGTTCTCCGGCCGCACCATCCGTGCGGCGCTCGACGCCCTGAACGACCTGGGCCGCCCCCGTGTGGTGCAGCTCGCCGCCCTGGTGGACCGCGGGCACCGCGAGCTTCCCATCCGCGCGGACTACGTGGGCAAGAACCTGCCCACGTCGCGCAGCGAGCGTGTGCGGGTCCGGCTGGCCGACGTCGACGGCGGAACCGACTCCGTCGTGATCAGCGGGGTGGCGCCGTGAAGCACCTCCTGACCACCCAGGGCCTGTCCAAGGACGACGCGATCCTGCTGCTGGACACGTCCGCGCAGATGGCGGCCACGCAGTCCCGCGAGAACAAGAAGCTGCCGACGCTGCGCGGACGCACCGTCGTGAACCTGTTCTACGAGGACTCCACGCGCACCCGGATCTCGTTCGAGACGGCGGCCAAGCGGCTGTCCGCGGACGTCATCAACTTCTCGGCCAAGGGGTCGAGCGTGTCAAAGGGCGAGTCCCTGAAGGACACGGCGCTGACCCTGCACGCCATGGGCGCCGACGCCGTGGTGGTGCGCCACTCGGCCTCGGGCGCCGCACACCAGCTGGCGCACGCCGGCTGGCTCGACGCCGGTGTGCTCAACGCGGGCGACGGCATGCACCAGCACCCCACGCAGGCGCTGCTGGACGCGTTCACGATCCGGCGGCACCTGGTGGGAAACGTCGGCACGGGCGTGCCCGGGAGCAGGCAGAGCACCGACACCTCGGCGGGCGCCGACCTGTCCGGGCTCCGCATCGCGATCGTGGGGGACGTGCTGCACTCGCGCGTCGCCCGCTCGAACGTGTACCTGCTGCGCACCCTGGGTGCCGAGGTGACGCTGGTCGCGCCGCCGACCCTGGTCCCGGTGGGCGTTGAGACGTGGCCGTGCCGGGTCTCGTACCACCTGGACGAGACGCTCGAGCAGTGGCAGCCGGATGCGGTCATGATGCTGCGGGTGCAGCGTGAGCGGATGTCGGGCGGCTCGGGCTCGTTCTTCCCGAGCCCGATGGAGTACAGCCGTAAGTTCGGGTTCGACGCCCGTCGCCTCGCGGTGCTGCCCGACCATTCGATAGTGATGCACCCCGGTCCGATGAACCGCGGTCTGGAGATCTCGGCCGCCGCCGCCGACCACCCCCGCTCCGTGATCGTGGAGCAGGTGGCCAACGGCGTCGCCGTCCGGATGGCCGCCCTGTACCTGCTGCTGGCCGGAACTGACGAGACCGGCACTGAGAAGACCGGCACCGAGAAGACCAGCACCGACGAGAGGAACACTCTGTGAGCGCCCCTTCAACCACGACCTACGTGCTGCGTGGGGTGCTTCCCTACGGCACGGACGCTGTCGACGTCGTCCTGGCGGACGGAGTGATCGCCGCGATCGGGGCTCCCGGCACCGTCGAGGTGCCCGAGAGCGCCCGCGAGGTCCGCGCGGAGGGGCACGTGCTCCTGCCCGGGCTGGTCGACCTGCACACGCACCTGCGCGAGCCCGGCCGGGAGGACGCCGAGACGGTGTTCTCCGGCACCCGGGCCGCCGCCGCGGGCGGGTTCACGGCCGTGCACGCCATGGCGAACACGACGCCGACGCAGGACACCGCGGGTGTTGTCGAGCAGGTGTACCGGCTGGGCCAGGAGGCCGGCTGGGTCGACGTGCACCCCGTCGGCGCGGTGACCGTGGGCCTGGGTGGCGAGAAGCTCGCCGAGCTGGGCGCCATGGCCGACTCCGCCGCCCGCGTCCGCGTCTTCTCCGACGACGGCAAGTGCGTGCACGACCCGGTCCTGATGCGCCGCGCGCTGGAGTACGTCAAGGCGTTCGACGGCGTCGTGGCCCAGCACGCGCAGGAGCCGCGGCTGACCGAGGGCGCGCAGATGAACGAGGGCGTCGTCTCCGCGCAGATCGGCCTGACGGGCTGGCCCGCGGTCGCGGAGGAGTCGATCATCGCCCGCGACGTGCTGCTCGCCGAGCACGTGGGCTCGCGCCTGCACGTGTGCCACCTGTCCACCGCCGGGTCCGTGGAGATCATCCGCTGGGCCAAGGGCCGCGGCATCGACGTGACCGCCGAGGTGACGCCGCACCACCTGGTGCTGACCGACGACCTCGCCCGGGACTACGACCCGGTGTTCAAGGTCAACCCGCCGCTGCGTACCGCCAAGGACGTCGAGGCGGTCCGCGCGGGCCTTGCCGACGGCACCATCGACATCGTCGCCACCGACCACGCCCCGCACCCGGTCGAGGACAAGGACTGCGAGTGGTCGTCGGCCGCGTTCGGCATGACCGGCCTGGAGACCGCGCTGTCCGTCGTGCAGCAGACCATGGTCGACACCGGCCGCATGACCTGGGCCGACGTCGCCCGCGTGCTGTCGGAGAACCCGGCCCGCATCGGCCGGATCACCGGGAGCCAGGGCCGCCCCGTCGCCGTCGGGGAGCCCGCGAACCTGACCCTGGTCGACCCGGCCGCCACCCGCGCGATCGAGGGCCGTACCCAGGTCACGGCCAGCGACAACACGCCGTTCGCGGGCATGGAGCTGCCGGGCCGCGTGGTCGCCACGTTCCTGCGCGGCCGCGCGACGGTCCTCGACGGCACGGTCGTCGACGGCACAGCGATCGACGCCAAGAGCCTCGAAGGAGCCACCCGATGAAGATCCTCGCCGTCGCCCTGCTGGTCGCCCTCGCGATCTTCCTGGTGCTGTACGTGACCCTCATCGGCCGACGTCGGCTCGCGCAGCGCACCACCGCCCTCGTGCCCCGGCCGCCGGCGGCGCCCGGCGCGGACCAGGTGGGCCCTGTGCAGTTCGGTCCCCTCGAGGCGGTCTACGTGTCCACCACGCTGCACGGCGACTGGCTCGCCCGCGTCGGCGCGCACGGCCTGGGCGACCGGTCGAACGCGCTCGTGACCGTGCACGGGAACGGCTCTGGGAACGACGGCGGTGTCCTGGTCGAGCGCGACGGCACCGAGGACCTGTGGGTGCCCGTGACCGCGATCCGCAGCGCGGGCCTCGCCCCGGGCATGGCGGGCAAGTACGTCGGCGCCGACGGCCTCGTCGTCCTCACCTGGGCAGTCCCAGCGGCCGACGACGTCGCGGCGGCCCTCGTCGACACCGGGCTGCGCACCCGACGCGCCGAGGACCGCGGCGCGCTCGTCGACGCGGTCCGACACCTGCTCGCCGCTCAGCAGCCCACGCAGTCACAGCAGCACCCCCAGCAGGAACCGCACCAGCAGGACCCGCACCAGCAGGAGGCCCGGTGACCATCCCGATGACACCCGCAGCTACGTCCGCAGCCACACCCGCAGCACTGGTACTCGAGGACGGCACCACGTACCGCGGCCGGGCGTACGGAGCCACCGGCACCACGTTCGGCGAGATCGTGTTCTCCACCGGCATGACCGGCTACCAGGAGACGCTGACCGACCCGTCGTACCACCGGCAGATCGTCGTCATGACGGCCCCGCACATCGGCAACACCGGTGTCAACGACGAGGACCTGGAGTCGGGTCAGATCTGGGTCTCCGGCTACGTGGTCCGCGACCCCGCGCGCCGCGTGTCGAGCTGGCGTGCGCAGCACTCGCTCGGCGAGGAGCTCGCCGAGCAGGGCATCGTCGGCATCTCCGACGTCGACACCCGGGCCCTGACCCGTCGCCTGCGCGAGGAAGGCGTGATGCGCGCAGGCATCTTCTCCGGCGACGACCTGGTCCGCGGCGGCTACCCGCGGCCCGTCGAGGAGCTCGTGGCGCAGGTGCAGGCCTCCCCGCAGATGGCGGGCGCCGACCTGGCCAGCGAGGTCTCCACGACCGAGGCCTACACGGTGGAGCCGACGGGCGAGTTCGAGGGCAAGGCCCCCGTCGCCACGGTGGTCGCCGTCGACCTCGGCATCAAGACCATGACACCGGTGCGCCTCGCCGAGCGCGGCGTGCGCGTCGTCGTCGTGCCGCAGTCCTCCACCGTCGCCGACGTCGAGGCTGCCCTGCCCAGCGACGGCACGCCCGCCGGTGTGTTCTTCTCCAACGGCCCCGGCGACCCGAGCGCGTCGGGCCACGAGGTCGAGCTGCTGCGCGCCGTCCTGGACCGCAAGATCCCGTTCTTCGGCATCTGCTTCGGCAACCAGCTCCTGGGCCGGGCGCTGGGCTACGGCACCTACAAGCTCGGCTACGGCCACCGCGGCATCAACCAGCCGGTGCTCGACCGCACCACCGCCAAGGTGGAGGTCACCGCCCACAACCACGGCTTCGCCGTCGACGCGCCGCTCGACGACGAAGGCTCCACCGCCCCGCACGACGGCGGCCGCTACGGCCGCGTCGTCGTCTCCCACATCGGGCTGAACGACCGCGTCGTCGAGGGCCTGACGTGCCTCGACCTGCCTGCCTTCTCGGTGCAGTACCACCCAGAGGCCGCCGCCGGCCCGCACGACGCCGCCTACCTGTTCGACCGGTTCGTCGGCCTCCTGACGAACCCGGCGGCGTGGCCGCCCGCTCTCAAGACAGCTACCACCACCGAGGAGAACCACTGATGCCTCGCCGTTCCGACATCTCTTCGGTCCTGGTCATCGGGTCCGGCCCGATCGTCATCGGCCAGGCCTGCGAGTTCGACTACTCCGGCACGCAGGCCTGCCGGGTGCTCCGTGAGGAGGGCCTGCGGGTCATCCTGGTCAACTCCAACCCGGCCACGATCATGACCGACCCCGAGTTCGCGGACGCCACCTACGTGGAGCCCATCACCACAGAGGTCCTCACCACGATCATCGCCAAGGAGCGTCCCGACGCCCTGCTGCCCACCCTGGGCGGGCAGACGGCGCTCAACGCGGCCATCGCGCTCGACGAGGCCGGGGTGCTCGAGAAGTACGGCGTCGAGCTCATCGGCGCGAACATCCCCGCCATCCAGAAGGGCGAGGACCGCCAGCAGTTCAAGGACGTCGTCGCCAAGTGTGGCGGCGAGTCGGCCCGCTCCGAGATCGTGCACACGATCGACGAGGCTCTGAGGGCCGCCCAGGTCCTCGGGTACCCGATGGTCGTGCGCCCGTCGTTCACCATGGGCGGCCTCGGCTCCGGCCTCGCCTACGACGAGGCGGACCTGCACCGCATCGTCGGCCAGGGCCTGCACTACTCGCCCACCACGGAGGTGCTCCTCGAGGAGTCCATCCTCGGGTGGAAGGAGTACGAGCTGGAGCTGATGCGCGACAAGGACGACAACGTCGTGGTCGTCTGCTCCATCGAGAACGTGGACCCCGTCGGCGTGCACACCGGCGACTCGGTCACCGTGGCCCCCGCGATGACGCTGACGGACCGCGAGTACCAGAACCTGCGCGACATCGGCATCGCCGTGATCCGCGAGGTCGGCGTCGACACCGGTGGCTGCAACATCCAGTTCGCCATCGACCCCGCCGACGGGCGCGTCATCGTCATCGAGATGAACCCCCGCGTGTCCCGCTCGTCCGCGCTGGCCTCCAAGGCGACCGGCTTCCCGATCGCGAAGATCGCCGCCAAGCTCGCCGTCGGCTACACGCTCGACGAGATCCCGAACGACATCACCAAGGTCACCCCCGCGAGCTTCGAGCCGACGCTCGACTACGTGGTCGTGAAGGTCCCGCGGTTCGCGTTCGAGAAGTTCCCCGCCGCCGACGACACCCTCACCACGACCATGAAGTCCGTCGGCGAGGCGATGGCGCTCGGCCGCAACTTCACCGAGGCGCTCGGCAAGGCGCTGCGCTCGATCGACAAGGGTGGCGTCACGTTCCACTGGGACGGCGCCGCCCCGGCCGGCGAGGAGCTGGCGACGCTGCTGAAGGAGATCGAGCGGCCGACCGAGCAGCGGCTCGTCCAGGTGCAGCAGGCGCTGCGCGCCGTCGCGACCGGCGACGCCACGCTCGAGCAGGTCTTCGACGCCACCAAGATCGACCCGTGGTTCCTGGACCAGATCCAGCTCGCCAACGAGGTCGCAGCCGAGGTCGCGGCGGCGCCGACCGTCACGCAGGACGTGCTGCGCCACGCCAAGCGGCACGGCCTGTCCGACGCCCAGATCGCGCGGCTGCGCGGCATGGGCTCCTCCGGCGAGGTCACGGTCCGCGAGCTCCGGCACGCCCTCGGCGTCCGCCCGGTCTACAAGACCGTGGACACCTGCGCGGCCGAGTTCGAGGCCAGGACCCCGTACCACTACTCGAGCTACGACTCCGAGACCGAGGTGGCGCCCCGCGAGCGCGAGGCCGTGATCATCCTCGGCTCCGGGCCCAACCGCATCGGGCAGGGCATCGAGTTCGACTACTCGTGCGTGCACGCCACCCTGGCGCTGAAGGACAAGTACGAGACCGTCATGGTCAACTGCAACCCGGAGACCGTCTCGACGGACTACGACACGTCCGACCGGCTCTACTTCGAGCCGCTGACCTTCGAGGACGTCCTGGAGGTCTACCAGGCCGAGCTCGCCGCCGGACCCGTCAAGGGCATCATCGTGCAGCTCGGCGGGCAGACGCCGCTGGGTCTCGCGCGGCGTCTGGCCGAGGCCGGGCTGCCGATCCTCGGCACCAGCCCCGAGGCGATCGACGCCGCGGAGGACCGCGGCATCTTCGGGCAGGTCCTGCTCGACGCCGGTCTGCCCGCGCCGGCCTTCGGCACCGCTCGGTCGCTCCCGCAGGCCCGCGAGATCGCCGACCGCATCGGCTACCCGGTGCTCGTGCGCCCGTCGTACGTGCTGGGCGGTCGCGGCATGGAGATCGTCTACAGCGAGGACCAGCTCACCGGGTACGTGGAGCGCGCCCTGGAGGCGGCAGCCGCCTCCCACGCCGACTCCGGTGCGTCCGGCACGCTGGCGGCGCCGCTGCTCATCGACCGGTTCCTCGACGACGCCATGGAGATCGACGTCGACGCCCTGTTCGACGGCGAGGAGATGTTCCTCGGCGGCGTCATGGAGCACATCGAGGAGGCGGGCATCCACTCGGGCGACTCGGCGTGCGTGCTGCCGCCGGTGTCGCTGAGCGAGGCGGAGATCGCGCGCATCCGCCGCTCCACCGAGGCCATCGCACGCGGCGTCGGGGTGCGTGGCCTGCTGAACGTCCAGTACGCGCTGGTGAGCGACGTCCTGTACGTCCTGGAGGCCAACCCCCGCGCGTCGCGCACGGTGCCGTTCGTCTCCAAGGCGACGGGCACGCCGCTCGCCAAGGCGGCGGCGCGCGTGATGGTGGGCGACTCGATCGCCGACCTGCGGGCCGAGGGGATGCTCCCCGAGCACGACGGCGCGACCCTCGACCTCGGCGCTCCGCTGGCGGTCAAGGAGGCCGTGCTGCCGTTCAAGCGCTTCCGCACCCGTGAGGGTCTGGTCGTCGACTCGGTGCTCGGCCCGGAGATGCGCTCCACCGGCGAGGTCATGGGCTTCGACAAGGACTTCCCCCACGCGTTCGCGAAGTCGCAGGCGGCGGCGTTCGGCGGGCTGCCGACGTCGGGCACGGTGTTCGTGTCGGTGGCCGACAGCGACAAGCGGCACGTCGTCTTCCCGGTCAAGCGCCTGGTGGAGCTCGGGTTCAAGGTCCTGGCGACCGAGGGCACCGCCACCGTGCTGCGGCGCAACGGCATCGAGGCCACCGTGGTGCGCAAGCACACCGAGGGCCGCGGGCCGGACGGCGAGCTCACGGTCGTCGGGCTGATCACCGAGGGGCAGATCGACCTGGTCGTGAACTCGCCCTCCGGCCAGGGCGCCCGCGCGGACGGCTACGAGATCCGGGCGGCCACGACGGCGGCCGACAAGCCGATCGCGACCACCGTGGACCAGCTCGCCGCCGCCGTGCAGGGCATCGAGGCGGTGCTCGCCGGCCCGTTCGAGGTGGCGAGCCTCCAGGAGCACCAGGCGGCGACGGTGGCTCGGCGGGCGGCGGCCAAGGCGCCGGCGAACGCATGAGCGGCGTCGAGGCAGGGCCCGTCGCACCCTTCGGTGCGCGGCTCGCCGCCGCGATGGACGCCAACGGTCCTCTGTGCGTCGGCATCGACCCCCACGCCTCGCTGCTGCAGGCGTGGGGCCTGCCCGACGACGTCGACGGCCTGCGCGAGTTCTCCCTCCGGGTCGTGGACGCGCTCGGGGGCAAGGTCGCGGCGTTCAAGCCGCAGTCGGCGTTCTTCGAGCGGCACGGCTCGCGCGGGCTCGCGGTGCTGGAGGAGGTCGTCGCGGCGGCCCGAGCCGCGGGCTCCGGCAGCACGGGAACGCTGACGATCGTGGACGCGAAGCGCGGCGACATCGGCTCGACGATGAGCGCCTACGCCGAGGCGTTCCTCGCGGACGGCTCGCCGCTGGCGGGCGACGCGCTCACGGTCTCGCCCTACCTCGGGTTCGGCTCCCTGCAGCCGGCGGTCGAGCTCGCCGCGGCCACGGGCCGTGGGCTGTTCGTGCTGTGCCTCACCTCCAACAAGGAGGGCCTCGAGGTGCAGCACGCGCGCACCGGCGGCCCGGAGGGTGCTCTGGACCGCGCGGTGGGCGGCACCGTCGCGGCGCTCATGGCCGCGCGCGCGGCGGTGCTCAACGCGGGAGCCGAGCCCATGGGCTCCGTCGGGCTCGTGGTGGGCGCGACGATCGGCGACGCCGTCCGTGCCACGGGAACCGATCTGGTGGCCGTCAACGGCCCGCTGCTCGCCCCTGGTGTGGGCGCCCAGGGCGCGGGGGAGCGGGAGCTCGCCGCGACGTTCGGCGACGCCCGGCGGAACGTTCTCGCGTCGTCGTCCCGTGCGGTGCTCGGCGCCGGACCAGACCCGGACGCGCTGGTGCGCGCGGCGCGCGCCGCCGCGCGCGAGGCGCAGGCGGCCCTGCGGTCCTGACCAGCGCCCCGGCGTCGTCCTCGACGACGCTCTCCCGGCCGGGCCGAGCAGGTCCGGCCGGGAGAGCCGTCGGGATCTCGGCTACGGCGCCGTCTGCTCCAGGGTGAGGGCGAAGATCTTCAGCCTGGACTCGTCCGGCAGGGTGAGGGTGGCCGCCGTCCGGGACGGGTCGAGCTCGCTCGCGCGGCTGAAGATGCTGACCGCGGGACCATCACGCCCCACCCCGGCGCGCAGCCGGTACGGGGCTCGTACCGCCACCTGCTCGCCGCTCTGGGCGCCCTGGGCCCAGTCGCTGACGGCGAGCGAGACCGTCTCGGTGCTGCCGTCGGTGTACGTGACCGTCGCGGTCTCGTTCACCGAACCGTTGCCGGCGGCCGCCAGCACGTGCAGCCGGTCCGATCTCAGGTCGGGGAGGTCGACAGTCTTCCCGTCGGCCACGACGGTGTTGTCGTCGCCGTCGGCGCCGCTCGGGAACGCGTACGCCATCTCGGCCAGCAGGGTCGTCCCGGGTGCCGGCAGGGTCTCCGCCGCGTAGCTCCACCCCTGCCCGTCGAAGTTGCCGTCGCTGTCGTCGGCCGCGCTGGCGATCGAGTCGTGGTCGTGGTCGAGCTCGACCGGGCAGACGTCGTCGTCCTGAGCGCAACCGACGCCCACCAGCTCCAGCTGGGAGGTCGTGACGGCCCGGCCGACACCTTCCACGGCGAGCTCGAACCGGACGGTCCTGGTGCCGGGGGCGGCGTCTTCCGGCAGCCGTACCGCCGGGCTGAGGTCGACCTGGGTCAGCCGACCGCCGCTGGTCGCCTCGAACGGGGTCACGGTGCGCTCGCCGTCGACGACGGTGGTCAGGGTGCCGGTGACGGAGCCCGGCTTCTGGACGACGGCCCGGACGCGGAAGTCGACCTCGGCGGGTCGCCCCGCGAGGGCCACGGCGGACTGCGGGGAGCTCGCGACGCCGACCGAGCGCTCCACCGGTGCGGGCTTGCCGGGGCGGACCTTGCCCGGCGTGCCGAGCACCGACAGGTCGACGGCGCCCGCCATCGCCGCCAGGCCCGCCTCGCCGGGATGGAGGTGGTCGCCGCTGTCGTAGCGCGGCAGCATCCGCTGGGGATCCTCGGGGTCACGGATCGTCTCGTCGAAGTCGACGACGGCATCGAGCTCGTCGCTGGTCCGGACCCAGTCGTTCACCGCCTGTCGGGTGGCCTCCTGCTCGGGGCTGTAGCTGTACCAGCCCTTGAACGGGGTGATGGTGCCACCGATCACCGTCAGACCGGCGTCCCGGGAGTCGCGGGCGATCTGCCGGAGGCCGGCGATGATCTTGTCGGCGTCGAGCTGGTGGGGGTCCTGCTGGATGTCGTTGATCCCCAGCAGCACGATCACGCTGCTGGCACCGGCCCGCTGCAGGACGTCGCGCTCCACGCGTTCGGTCGCGCGCACCCCCGCACCGTCGAGCAGCACCCGGTTCCCGCTGATGCCGGCGTTCAGCACGCCGATCCGCGCCAGGTCGCCACCTTCCGCGCGCAGCCGTGCCGCGAGCACGTCGGGGTAGCGGCGGTTCATGTCCTTTCGTGAACCCACTCCGTCGGTGATCGAGTCCCCAAGTGTGACGACGGCGCCCGGGCTCCGCCCCGGCTCGACGTCGACCTCGGTCACGTAGTGCAGCGCGGTGGTGGTCTCGGTCAGCGCGCTCCCGTCCACGCTGGCGGCATGGTCCGTGCCGTCGGTGGCGAAGTACGACGTCGCGAGGCCCTCGGCGTGGTAGGTGACCGGCCCCGAGGGTTCGGGGGTGAACGTGGTGACGAAGAGGTCGGACGCGGCGCCGAGGCGGAGCGCGACCGGATCGCTGTAGATCTCGGCGCCGGCGGGGATCGTGACGGCCGCGGTCCCGTCGAAGGTGACGTCGCGCAGGGTGCCCTCGGCGACGGCGGCCGACCCGGGCAGCCGCTGGATGCCGACAGTGGTGTGCTCCACCAGGACCGGCTCGGTGCCGAACGCGTTGGACAGCTTCACCCGGACGCGGTCGCCCCCGACGCTGGTATGCACGAGGTTGCGGATCGTGAACCCGGCGTACCCGTCGGGGCTGGTGCCGCCGTTGGGGGCCGCTGACCAGGTGCCGACCCAGGTCGACCGGTCGGCAGAACCCGGAGGGTCCTGGGCCAGCGCGGGGAGCGGGCCGGCCGGCCCGCCGACGGCGAGGGCGGTGGAGAGGGCGAAGGCTGCGGTAAAGGTTGCGGTGAGCGAGGCGAGACGATTCATCGATCTGCTGCTTCGGGGCACGCGGCACTCCTCTGGCCATGACATCGGTGTCAGTGTCGATGGACGTTACGGTGACGGTCGATCCTGCGTCAATGGTCTGTCCAGCTCGCCGCCGACAGGTCACCCGCTGGCGGCGGGCAGGACCGAAGCCAGGACGGGGCGCGGTGCGGGTCCGCGAAGGCCAGGCAAGGTGGTCGGAAGTCCCGGGTCCGTTCAGTGCTCTCGCGGCCTCAACGGTCGCAAATGGGGGTCTTTTCGTGCGTTATATGTTAAATGGCTGATCGCGGTTCTGCATGAATTTTCACGAAGTGGGGTTCTGCGATTGCCGACCACTGACGCGGTGGCTACTTTCGATGCAGCAGTTCACACCAGACCGGTTGCGGACCAGGTCACGGACTTGGGCATCTGGCCCGAGCGAGGACCAGGGGTGTCCGAGCCAGGAGACCGGTCGAGACACGAGTAGGTGACTTGCGTGGCACTACCTCCACTCACACCCGAGCAGCGTGCGGCAGCACTCGAGAAGGCAGCCGAGGCGCGACGCGCGCGGGCAGAGATCAAGAACAAGCTCAAGCACTCGCAAGGGTCTCTCAAGGAGGTCATCGAGCAGGGGCAGCAGGACGACGTCGTCGGCAAGCTCAAGGTCGTCTCGTTGCTCGAGTCGCTGCCGGGGGTCGGTAAGGTTAAGGCCAAGGCGATCATGGAAGAGATCGGGATCGCCGAGACCCGCCGCGTCCGAGGCCTCGGACCGCACCAGTCGGCGGCGCTCATCGAGAGGTTTGGCTGAGATCAGTACGACACAACCCGCACGGCTGACCGTGCTCGCAGGCCCCACAGCAGTGGGCAAGGGCACGGTCTCCGCTGATGTGCGGGACCGTTATCCGCAAGTCTGGCTGTCCGTGTCGGCGACCACCCGGTCGCCACGCCCGGGCGAGGTGGACGGAGTGCACTACCTGTTCGTGTCGCCGGAGGAGTTCGACCGCATGGTCGCCGCCGGGGAGATGCTCGAGTGGGCAGTGGTGCACGGTCGCAACCGCTATGGAACGCCACGTCGCCCTGTCGAGCAGAAGCTCGCCGCAGGGGTGCCCGTCCTCCTGGAGATCGACCTCCAGGGTGCGCGCCAGGTGCGTTCCGCTGTCACGACCTCGGGCCTGCAGGCCCGATTCGTCTTCCTCGCGCCGCCGAGCTTCGACGAGCTGGTACGCCGGCTCGTGGGCCGCGGCACGGAGGACTCCGAGGAGCGTGAGCGTCGGCTCGCGACCGCCCGGGTCGAGCTCGCGGCGGAGGAGGAGTTCGACGTCACGATCGTGAACGACAACGTCCACCGCGCCACCGACGAGCTCGTCTCCGTCATGGGTGTGGGTTCCTCCACACCTGTCGCCGGCTAGGGCGGGCATCTCGCCCGACATCTCCGAGCGGCAGAGCAGGTAGACTCTTCCTTCGGACTTTCTCCCACTCACCTTAAGACTTCTGGAGCTTCATCATGGCCGGAACCGTCGCAGCCCCCGAGGGCATCACCGACCCGCCGATCGACGAGCTGCTCGAGCGCATCGACTCGAAGTACGGCCTCGTGCTGTACGCGTCCATGCGTGCCCGTCAGATCAACGCTTACTACTCGCAGCTCAACGAGGGCCTGCTGGAGAACGTGGGCCCGCTCGTCGAGACCCGCAACCAGGAGAAGCCGCTCTCCATCGCGATGCGCGAGATCACCCAGGGCCTCCTCACGATCGAGGAGGTCGACCCGGCGGAGGTTCAGGCCCAGGCCGACGCCGCGGCGGCCGCGAAGGCCGAGCAGCCGCTGCCCGAGTTCCCGGCCTGACCGGGGCTTGACCCGCGGTACCCGAGCTGTCAGATGAGCGTGCCGTCGAGCGTGCCGAAGGGCGACCACCGATGAGGATCCTCCTCGGCGTGAGCGGGGGGATCGCCGCGTACAAGGCGGTGCTCCTGCTGCGCCTGCTGCGCGAGCAGGGGCACGCCGTGCGGGTCATCCCCACGCGTGCCGCCCTCGAGTTCGTGGGTGCCCCGACCTTCGAGGCGCTGTCGGGCGAGCCGGTCAGCACCGAGGTGTTCGACGACGTGCCCGGCGTGCAGCACGTGGCGCTGGGCAAGGGCGCCGACCTCGTGATCGTCGCCCCTGCGACCGCCGACTTCATGGCGCGCGCCGTGCTCGGCCTTGCCGACGACCTCCTGACCACGACTCTGCTGGCGGCCCGCTGCCCGGTGGTGTTCGCCCCGGCGATGCACACCGAGATGTGGGACCACCCCGCGACACGGGCGAACGTCGCCACCCTGCGCGAGCGGGGCGTGCACGTGATCGAGCCGGCGGCGGGCCGGCTGACCGGCACCGACACGGGCCCCGGCCGGCTGCCCGAGCCGGAGGACATCGCGCGCGAGGCGCTCTCGCTCGTCGGGCCCGTCGGGACCCCGCCCCAGCCCCAGGACCTGGCGGGGCGCCACGTCGTCGTCTCGGCGGGCGGCACCAGGGAGCTGATCGATCCCGTGCGGTTCATCGGCAACCGGTCGAGCGGCAGGCAGGGGGTCGCGCTCGCCCAGGCGGCCGCTGCGCGCGGCGCCCACGTGACCCTGGTGGCGGCGAACCTCGCGCAGGACGTGACCGACCAGGTCCGGACGGGCGAGCGGCCCTGCGCCGTCGTGCAGGTCGAGTCGACGGCTGAGCTGCGTGACGCCGTGCGCGCCGCGGGTGCGGACGCGGACGTCGTGGTGATGGCCGCCGCGGTGGCGGACTTCCGCCCGGCCGCCACGCCTGACGCCAAGATCAAGAAGGTTCCTGGCCAGGGCCCCGCGCCGATCGAGCTGGTCGAGAACCCGGACATCCTCGCGGAGCTCGCCCGCGTGCGGCTGCGGTCCGGTCAGGTGGTGGTGGGCTTCGCCGCGGAGACGGGCGACGCCTCCGGGACGGTGCTCGAGCACGGTCGCGCCAAGGCCCGGCGCAAGGGTGCCGACCTGATCGCGGTCAACGCCGTCGGCTCCGGTCGCGGCTTCGGTACGGACAGCAACGAGGTCACGGTCCTGGACGGGGCCGGCGACGTCGTCGGGCAGGCCGCCGGGTCCAAGCGCGAGGTGGCGGACGCCCTGTGGGACGCCGTCGTCAAGCTGCTGCCGTAGCTCTCGGCTCGACCGTGACCCCCGTCTCACCTTTCAGGATCGACTGTTCGCTGTGCGAGACCGTAGGCTGGTACCCATGAGCGAGCTGCGCCTTTTCACGTCCGAGTCCGTGACCGAGGGTCATCCGGACAAGGTCTGTGATCAGATCAGCGACGCCATCCTCGACGCCCTGCTGGAACAGGACCCGGCGTCGCGCGTGGCGGTCGAGACCATGGTCACCACCGGTCTGGTGCACGTCGCGGGTGAGGTCACGACCGAGGCCTACGTCGAGATCCCGCAGATCGTGCGGGACGTGGTGCGCGGGATCGGCTACACGTCCTCGGCCATCGGGTTCGACGGCGACTCGTGCGGTGTCTCCGTCTCGATCGGCCAGCAGTCGCCCGACATCGCACAGGGCGTCGACAAGGCCCTGGAGATGCGGAACGACACGGGTGACCTCGACCCCATGGACGCGCAGGGTGCGGGCGACCAGGGGCTCATGTTCGGCTACGCGTCGGACGAGACGCCCTCCCTGATGCCCGTGGCCGGATGGCTGGCGCACCGCCTCTCGGAGCGCCTGGCCGCCGTGCGCAAGTCGGGCGAGCTGCTGGGCCTGCGCCCGGACGGCAAGACCCAGGTGACCGTCGGGTACGACGGCGACCGCCCCGTCGCGATCGACACGGTGGTGCTCTCCACGCAGCACGACGCCGACGTCCAGCAGGAGAAGCTGCACGTCGAGGTGGCCGAGACCGTCATCGCCCCCGTGCTGGACGCCGCGGGCCTGGACTGGTCCGGCGCGCAGCAGTTCGTGAACCCGACCGGCAAGTTCGTCATCGGCGGGCCGCAGGGCGACGCCGGCCTGACGGGCCGCAAGATCATCGTCGACACCTACGGCGGCATGGCGCGGCACGGTGGTGGCGCGTTCTCGGGCAAGGACCCGTCCAAGGTGGACCGGTCCGCGGCGTACGCCATGCGCTGGGTGGCCAAGAACGTGGTCGCGGCAGGGCTGGCGAGGCGCTGCGAGGCGCAGGTCGCCTACGCGATCGGCAAGGCGCACCCCGTGGGCCTGTACGTCGAGACCTTCGGTACCGAGACCGTTCCCGTCGAGCTGATCACGTCGGCGATCCGTGAGGTGTTCGACCTGCGCCCTGCCGCCATCGTGCGCGACCTCGACCTGCTGCGGCCGATCTACCGCGCGACGTCGACGTACGGGCACTTCGGGCGCGACCTGCCCAACTTCACGTGGGAGCGCACGGACCGCGTCGAGGACCTGCTGAGCCTCTTCTGACGGCTGCTGACCGGCACCTTGCCTCGAGGTCGGCTCTCTGCCTCGAGGTGTCGGTGGCGCGTGGTGGGATAGGGACGTGAACGGGGACGTGGGGCAGGCGGTGTCGCCAGACGAGGCGGTGCAGAGCGAGGCCGTGCAGGACGAGGCTGTGCAGAGCGAGGCCGCGGAGCACGACGAGCTGCCGGACGGCGCACTCCTCGCGCTGGACGAGGTGGGCGCGGCGCCCGCCCGTGGACGCGGCCGTGGCGAGAACCCGCTCGACAAGGCGGAGACCAACGGCATCCCGATCAGCGCGACCCTTCCGGTGGCCCGGGTCGTGCTCGACCTGCAGCCCGCGCACCTCGACCAGCCGTACGACTACCTGGTCCCGGCCACTATGGCCGAGGAGGCCCAGCCCGGCGTCCGCATCAAGGCGCGGTTCGGGCGGCAGGACGTCGCCGGGTACGTCGTGGCACGCCAGGAGACCTCCGACCACGACGGCCGCCTCGTGCCGCTGCGCAAGGTGGTGTCCGGCGAGCAGGTTCTGACGCCGCAGGTGCTGGAGCTGTGCAGGGCGGTCGCGGACCGGTACGCGGGCACGCTCGCCGACGTGCTGCGCCTGGCGCTGCCTCCCCGCCACGCGCGCGTGGAGAAGGAGCCGGCGGCCGAGCAGCCCGCGACGGACGGCTCCACGACGCCACCGGGGTCGTCCGCCTGGGCCCCGTACCGCGGGGGAGAGGCGTACCTGCGCCGCATCCAGGCGGGCGAGGCGCCGCGGGCCGTCTGGTCGGCGCTGTCAGGCGTGGGCACGGACACCAGCACGGACACGAGCACGGACACGAGCCCCGCCTCCGGCCGCGCGGGCAACGGCACGCCGCACTGGGCCGCCGCCGTCGCGCAGGCGGTGCGGGCGTGCACCGCCGGCGGGCGCGGGGTGCTGATGGTCGTGCCGGACGCCCGGGACGTCGCGCGAGTGACCGCCGCGCTGGCGGGCGCGGGGCTCGATGAGGACGACGTCGTGCGGCTTCTCGCCGACGACGGGCCCGCACCTCGCTACCGCGCGTTCCTGCGGGCGCTGCGCGGGACCGCGCGGGTTGTGGTGGGCACGCGGGCCGCGATGTTCGCTCCGGTCGCCGATCTCGGGCTGGTGGTCCTCTGGGGCGACGGCGAGGAGACGCTCGCCGAGCCGCACGCCCCCTACCCGCACGCCCGCGAGGTGCTGGCGCTCCGTGCCGAGCGGGAGGGTGCGGCGTTCCTGCTGGGCTCACCGGGCCGCACGGTGCAGGCGCAGGCTCTGCTGGCCTCGGGCTGGGCGCGCGAGCTGGCGGCTACCCGGGACGTGGTGCGCTCTCGTGCGCCGCGGGTGCGGGCCCTGACCTCCGTCGAGCTCGCGCGGGACGGCGCCGCGGCGGCGGCCCGCCTGCCGTCGGCCGCCTGGAAGGCCGCCCGGGACGCCCTGGAGCACGGTCCCGTGCTGGTGCAGGTGCCACGGTCCGGCTACCTGCCCGTCGTGGCGTGCTCGCGGTGCCGGGTGGCAGCCCGCTGCGGGCACTGCCACGGCCCGCTGGGCCTGCCGCACGCCGACGGCGCCCCGCAGTGCACCTGGTGCGGGCGGCTCGCGGGCGGCTGGCACTGCGAGGAGTGCGGCTGGACGGGCCTCCGGTCGGTCCGCGTCGGGTCCGCACGCACCGCCGAGGAACTCGGGCGCGCGTTCACGGGCGTGCCGGTGCGGCTGTCGTCGGCGTCGGCCCCCGGCGGGGTGCTCGACGCCGTCCCGGCCACGCCGGCGCTCGTCGTGGCGACGCCCGGTGCCGAGCCGGTCGCCGAGACCGGGTACGCCACGGCGCTCCTGCTGGACGCCGCGGTGATGACGGGCGGAACAGGCCTCGCCGCCGGCACGGAGGCGCTGCACCGCTGGCTGGCGGCCGCGTCGCTGGTGCGTCCAGGGCCGCGGGGGCAGGTCCTGCTCGTCGGCGACGGCGCACCGGGACCGACCCAGGCCCTGGTGCGCTGGGACCCCGCGGGCTTCGCGGAGCGCGAGCTGGACGAGCGGGCCGAGCTGCACCTGCCCCCTGCCGTGCGGGTCGCCGCAGTGACCGGGGACCGGACGGCGGTCGACGCGGTCGTCGCGCGAGTCGGGCTGCGGGAGGACCCGGGAACCGGTTCGGGCGTGCTGGGGCCGGTCGAGGTCGACCCCGACGCCGCGGGGCGAGGACCGGCCGGCCGGGGCACCGGAGCACCGTCGGGCGGCAGAGGCAGCGGCGCGGGCCGAGCCGCGGTCCAGGCCTTGGACCTGCCCGTACGGACGGTGCTGCGCGTACCGCTCACCCAGGGCGACGAGATGGCCCGTAGGCTCAAGGCAAGTCTTGCCGTCCGCTCCGCACGTCGCGAGGGCGGCACGGTCCGTGTCCAGCTCGACCCCAAGGAGATGCTTTGACGACCAGCCCCGTGACCCAGCCCGCCGCAGAAGATGGTCCGGCGATCGACACCGTCGTCTACGACTTCGGCAACGTGCTGATCGGCTGGGACCCCTTCGGCCCGTACGTGGGCCGGCCACGGGCCGAGATCGAGGCGTTCTTCGAGGCTGTGGACTTCGCCTCGATCAACCACGCCGCCGACGCAGGGACGCCCTACGCGGTGCTGCTCGAACGCGTGGAGCGGACTCGCCCCGACCTGGTCGAGGACCTGCGCCGGTACGTGGAGCACTACGAGCTGTCGCTCATCGGGCCGATCGACGGGTCGGCCGAGCTGGTCGCCGAGCTCAAGGGGCTCGGGCTGCGGCTGTACGGGCTGACGAACTGGCAGGCCGAGACGTTCCACAGCGCCGAGCCCGCCGCGCCCGCGATCGGGCTGATGGAGGACGTCATCGTGTCCGGCCGCGAGGGCATGGCCAAGCCAGACCGCCGCATCTTCGAGCTGGTCGTCGAGCGGTTCGGGGTCGACCCGGCCCGCGCCGTGTTCATCGACGACAAGGACGTGAACGTGGACGCGGCGCGCGGCGTCGGCTTCCACGGCGTGGTCTTCACGACCACCGAGGCCCTCCGCAAGGACCTGCGCGCCCTGGGACTCCCCGTCGCGGAGTAGCTGGGGCTGCCGGGCCGCATCAATGCGTGGAGAGATCCACGGTGCGTTCCTCCGCGGCCGCCGCCCGGAGACCGTCGAGCGTGCCTGCGTCGGCCTCGGGGTGGTGGTCGGCGGCGTTGTTCGCCGCTATCGCCTCCGCGACGGGCCACGTGATCGCGCCGTCGCCGTGCACGTCGCCAAGGAAGGCGCCGTCGAACACGATGACCCACTCCGGCGGCGGCCAGGGCTCCGGACCCACGTGGTTCAGGAACAGGACCAGGTCGTCCAGCCCGAGGAGCTCCTCGGCCACCCGGTCGACGTCCGCGCAACCGTCGATGCTGACGTGCACCGTGACCGTGCCGCCCTCGAGCACCGTCAGGTCGCCCAGGGAGTCGACGACCTCGTCGACCTCGAACGTCAGGTCGATCTCCTGGAGGCTCGGATGAGCCGGATCGCCGGGTGCCCAGCCGGTGAACCGGCCGACAGCGGCCAGCTCGGAGGCACGCGAGTCCCCTGCCCCGTCGCCGGTGTACGTGACCGATGGCAGGGCGGCGGTCACCGTCCCCGGGTACCAGGCGTAGTCGGCGGTCGGCGCGGGCAGGGCGAGCACCTCCGCGAAGCCGGCATCGCCAGCACGTGCCCCTGCGCCGCTGCCGCAGCCACCAGCGCTCCCCGGACCGGCGGCGCACCCCGCCAGCAGCCCACCGGCGAGCAGCACGAGCACCTGGGGGACGAGCCCGTGTGGGACGAGCCGGGTCCGCCGCACGGTTCGACGCATCATGGTCCTCCGACCGGAAAGGCGCTGGTAGCGCTGGTACAGCGACTCTGTGCCGAGGACCACGGCCCTTGCACCCCGCGCGAGAACCCGCGTGCGGCGTGCCGAACCTAGACTGGCCCGGTGCGTCTTCTCTTCGCAGGAACCCCCGAACCCGCCGTCGCCTCGCTCGAGGCACTGATCGGCTCGCGCCACGAGGTCGTGGCCGTCCTGACCCGCGCCGACGCGCCGTCGGGCCGCGGCCGCAAGCTCACGCCGAGCCCCGTGCGCGTCCGCGCAGAGGAGGCAGGGATCCCCGTCCTGACCGACGTCCCGCGCGGCGACGAGTTCATCGCACGCCTGCGCGAGCTGGAGATCGACGCCGCCCCCGTCGTCGCCTACGGGCACATCCTGCGGCCCGCCGTGCTCGCGGTGCCCCGCCTCGGCTGGATCAACCTGCACTTCTCCGTGCTCCCCGCCTGGCGCGGAGCCGCCCCCGTGCAGCGCGCCGTGATCGCCGGCGACGAGGTCACGGGCGCCACCACGTTCCTGCTCGACGAGGGCATGGACACCGGCCCCGTGCTCGGCACGGCCACCGAGACCATCCGTCCCACCGACACGTCGGGCGACCTCCTCGGCCGTCTCGCCGTCTCCGGCGCCGAGCTCCTCGTCGCCACCCTCGACGCCCTGGAGGACGGCACCCTGCAGCCGCAGCCCCAGCCCGCCGACGGCGTCTCCGTCGCCCCCAAGCTCACCACCGACGACGCCCGCGTCGCCTGGACGGCACCGGCGCTCGCGGTCGACCGCCTCGTGCGGGGCTGCACGCCGGCTCCCGGCGCGTGGACGGTGCTGCCGGACGGCTCCCGGCTGGGGCTCGGTCCCGTCGCGGTGCGGCAGGAGGTCACCGACCTGCGGCCCGGCGAGGTGCGTGCGCTGAAGCACGAGGTCCTGGTCGGGACGGCCACGCACGCCGTCGCGCTCGGCGAGGTACGACCCGTCGGGAAGAAGGCGATGCCCGCACCCGACTGGGCCCGTGGCGCAGGGCGCCCGCTCGTCGAGGCGGGCCTCGAGCTGGGCGGCTCCATGACGGGCGCGACGGAGGTGTCGGCATGAGCGGGTACGAGGGAGACGGCGGCAACGCTGGATCGCAGGACGGCGGACCGCGCGACGGCGGCCGGAGCTTCGACGACGACCGCCGCAACTCCTCCGGGCGCCAGCGGTCGGCATCGCGGTCCCGGGGCGACGACCGGTCACGCACGTCGCAGGCGCCGTCGGAGCGTCGCAAGCGCACCGACCCGGCCCGGATGGCCGCGTTCGACGTGCTGCGTGAGGTCGACGAGTCGGACGCGTACGCGAACCTGGTGCTGCCCCCGCTGCTGCGCGAGCGGCACATCCGCGGGCGCGACGCCGGGTTCGCGACCGAGCTGACCTACGGCACGCTGCGCCTCCGCGGCCGGTACGACGCGATCCTTGCGACCTGCGTCGACCGCCCGCTGCCCGGCCTGGACCCGGCCCTGCTCGACGCGCTGCGGCTCGGCGCGCACCAGGTGCTCGGCATGCGCGTCCCCGTGCACGCCGCCGTCTCCGAGACGGTGGGCCTGGCACGCAACCGCGTGGGCGCCGGACCCGCACAGATGGTCAACGCGGTGCTGCGCCGGGTCTCGGAGCGTCCGCTCGACGAATGGCTGTCGATTCTCGAGAAGGAGGCACCGGACGCGCTGACCGGCCTCGCGGCCACCGAGTCGCACCCGCTGTGGATCGCCCGGGCCATGCGCGAGGCGCTGGCGGGCAACGGGCGCGACGCCGACGAGATCGGCGACCTGCTGGCAGCGGACAACGTGTCGCCGCGCGTCACCCTGGTGGCCCGGCCCGGCCTTGTCGACGTGTCCGACGAGGCCGCCTGGGGCGACGTCGACCTCGTCGCAGGCCGCTGGGCGTCCACCGCACTCCGACTGGAGGGTTCCGACCCGTCCGGGATTCCCGCGGTCCGAGAAGGGCTTGCCGGCGTGCAGGACGAGGGCTCCCAGCTCGTGACCCTCGCGCTGGCCGGCGCGCCTCTGGAGGGCCGGGACGAGCGCTGGCTGGATCTGTGCGCCGGACCGGGCGGCAAGGCGGCCCTGCTGGCGGCGCTGGCCGCGCAGCGCGGCGCGACGCTGGTCGCCAACGAGGTGGCGCCGCACCGCGCCCGCCTGGTGGAGAAGACCCTCGCCGCGCTGCCCGACGGCGCGGTCGAGGAGGTCCGGACCGGCGACGGGCGCGAGGTCGGCGCCGACGAACCGGGCGCCTACGACCGCGTGCTCGTCGACGCGCCGTGCACCGGGCTGGGCGCGCTCCGCCGTCGGCCCGAGAGCCGGTGGCGGCGCACGCCGTCGGACCTCGGTGCGCTCACCGCGCTCCAGCGCGAGCTGCTCGCCTCGGCGCTGGACGCCGTGCGACCCGGGGGAGTGGTGGCCTACGTGACGTGCTCTCCGCACCTCGCCGAGACGCAGCTCGTGGTTTCCGACGTGCTGAAGAAGCGCGACGACGTCGAGCGCCTCGACACGCCCGCCGCCGTGCGGTCGGCAGTGCGTGCCGGCGGCGGCGCCGACGAGATCCCGCTGTCGGACCGCGACGACGTACAGCTCTGGCCGCACGTCCACGGGACGGACGCGATGCACCTGACGCTGCTGCGGAAGATGGACCGACGCTGACCCGGTGCCGTCGTCAGCCCGCGCCCGGACCGTCGGCCGTGACCGGGGCCGCACGGGCTCGACGGGCGCGTCGCACCAGCTCGGCGACAGCCACGGGGACAGCCACCGTTGACCCGACAGCACACACGACGAAGGCGCCGACGACGAGCCGTGCCTGGATCTGCCAGCCGGGATCACCGGTCACCTGAACGTTGCGGGGTGCGTCGGGCTGGTAGAGGACGTCCAGGGTGTCGCCCTCGAAGGAGACGCGGTCCTGTGGCGTGACGCTGGTCCTTACCTGGGTGCCGTCCGGCAACGAGAACCGCACGTCGAGCCCGTGGCCGCCGGCACGTGCTTCATGGCCGGGCCGCGTCGGTGCTGGCCCGGGACCGGGCCCTACGGACGAGCGCACCGACAGCTGTCGGGACGGTCACGGCCGTTGCCGCAGCGACCGCGACGAAACCGGTGACGTGGACCCACGGCGGCGAGCCCCCGCTGTTCGGTCCGACCAGCCGGGCGTCGGCCGGGTCGGCCGGCTCGTGGACCACATCGACCGAATCGCCCTCGTAGTAGCCGTTGCCCCGCACCGCGACCTCCGCGCTGCGCTTCGTGCCGTCCTGGATCGGGAACCGGACCTCGAGCCTGCCCCCGCCGTCCCAGACGCTCTTCACGACGACCGCCCGGACGGCGACGCCGGAGCGCCGCAGCGCCGCCGCGTCGCTGACGGCGCTCGCGGCCAGCAGGCCGGCGACCGCCGTGCAGAGAACGGGAGTGATGACCAACAGGAGGACGATCCGGGGTGCCTTCCATCCGGTCAGGAGATCCTGCAGTCCGGTACGGAGACGAGGTCGCGGGCGTGCGGGAGGATCGTCACGTCGGGGGACGATGTCTCCAGGCCGCAGTGCCCGTGCACGCCGGCGGAGCTCGCGGCCCACGACGAGCCCACGGAACAGCAGGTAGAGGGCGACCAGGTCGAGGCCTGCGAAGAGCAGTACCTGGCTGTCGACCAGCGGTTCGTCGACGGCGACGATCCGACCCGGGTGGCGGGGGTCGAAGACGACGTCGAGCCGATCGTTGAAAGCGATGTCGCCGGGCCACCGGTTGAGCGTCGCCTCGAAGTACGGCGGGTCGTCGGGTCGCACGACCACCGTGTCCCGGGCCTTGCGCGCGTGGTCGTAGGCAACCACCCAGGCGTTCACCTCCACCCCACGCTCGGCGAGGATCAGCCGGTCCTGGACGTACTGGAACGTGGCGTAGGCGGGAAACGCGGAGAAGGCGATGGCCACGCAGATCGTGAGGACGAGGCCCCTCGTGCTGGAATCTCTGACCGCTCGGAGGTTCATCCGCACTCCACCCGGCCTCCGCTGCTCTGCCACGGCGTGAGGCTAGCGGCGCGTCCCGATGCGGTGCCGCGATCTGTGGGGTGTGACGCGGGTGAACTTCGCAAGGGCTGTCGGCCGCGCTGTCAGACGTGCGCCTCCAGGAGCGGGCCGTCAGACGCCCGCCGGCGGCCACACCCCGATGATCACGGCCATCACCAGGATCGTGACCAGCTCGTGCGCCAGGTTCAGTGTCGTGAGCGCGGGCGGGCGGCCCTCGAAGGCATCGTGCGTGATCATGCGAGCGGCCGTGAACCCGATCCAGAGCAGGACGGCAGTCACGACGGCAGCGGTGAAGAAGCTGCCCTCGTAGAACTCCCAGGAGATGTAGACGGCACCGGCGAGCACCCACGCGGTCAGGAAGCTGACCACCACGGTCGTGACGATAGGCCAGATGCCCGCGGCCGCGGCCGCCTTCGGGTCCACCTTCGCCAGCCGCATCCAGCGGGTGCCGAACACCTTGGGCGTGTACCAGACGGAGCCCACGACCAGCGTGGACAGCGTGGCGACGAGCACTGCCCAGTAGTTCACCTCGGGGATCATCATTGCTCCCTGTCCGAAGAGACCGCGCGGTTCGGTGGTGCGGGGAGCCGCGCTCTAGGCTGGCATCATGGCAGCCCTCATCGCCCCGAGCATCCTCTCCGCCGACTTCGCGAACCTCGAGCGCGACCTCGGCCGGATCGCCGACGCCGACTACGCGCACGTCGACGTCATGGACAACCACTTCGTGCCGAACCTGACGCTGGGGCTGCCGATCTTCGAGCGGCTCGCGAAGGTCTCGCCGATCCCGCTCGACGCGCACCTCATGATCGAGAACCCCGACCGGTGGGCGCCCGAGTTCGCGGAGGCGGGGGCTGCGTCGGTCACCTTTCACGCCGAGGCGGCGCAGGCGCCGGTGCGTCTGGCGCGGGAGCTGCGCAAGCTCGGCGCACGCGCGGGTGTCGCCCTGCGGCCGGCGACGCCGGTGGAGCCCTATCTGGACCTGCTCGCAGAGATCGACATGATCCTGGTGATGACGGTCGAGCCGGGATTCGGCGGGCAGTCGTTCATCGAGGGAACCCTGCCGAAGATCCGCCGGGCACGGGAGGCCGTCAGCGAGTCCGGCCTGGACGTGTGGATCCAGGTCGACGGGGGGGTGTCCCGCGACACCATCGAGCGGGCGGCCGACGCCGGCGCGAACGTCTTCGTGGCGGGCTCGGCGGTGTACGGGGCGGAGGACATCCCGGCCGAGATCGCGACCCTTCGCGAGCTGGCGGCCAAGCACACCCACTAGACCGCGTCGAGTCCCTGCGACGTCGCCCTCAACAGCTCACTCGATATAAATAGTGTGCCAAGCGGTTTCACCACACTCGTACTTTCGCCCGGTACGGTCACCAGCACGGCCCCATAGGCTGGGGCCGTGTCCTCAGGTCCCCCCGTGACAACGCGCCGGACCCCGTTCGCCCGAGCACGCCGAGCCTGGTCCGCGGTCTGGGACGAGCCGCCACCCGCTGATCCGCCGCTGCGCGTCTGGCGGGACTGGGCGCTGGTGGGAGCTCTGGTCCCGGCCGTGGTGATCGAGGGGATGGTGCGGCCCGACCTGCCGGGCCGCTGGCTCCAGGTGGCTGCCGCGCTGCTCCTGATCCCCACGCTGCTCTGGCGCCGGACGCACCCCCTGCTGCCCGTGGTCGCCACGACGGTGGTCACGACCGTGGTGATGCTGGTCATGGGGCGTACCGGGGACCTGGTCACGGCGGTGTTCGGCGTCGTACTGATCTACGCGCTGTTCCGGTGGGGGAGCGGGCGGAACATCGTCGTCGGCGCCGGCCTCCTGGCCGTCGCCCTCGGCCTGCCCTGGGCTCTGGGGCACGACACGGGCGGCGACGCGCTGGGTGGGGCATCGGTCGTCGCGGCGCTCGGCGCCACCGGGCTGGCGGTCCGCTTTCGGGCGGCTGCCCGGCAGCGCGCGCTCGCGCAGGCACGGTCGCAGGAGCGGGAGCGCATCGCGCGGGACATGCACGACGTCGTGGGACACCACGTCTCGGGCATCGCGGTGCGAGCGCAGGCAGGCCTCGCTCAGGCCGCTGCCCGGCGAGGTCGCTCCGACGGCGGCGACGGCGGCGACCCGCTCGAAGCGGCGCTGCGCGTCATCGAGACCGAGGCGAAGGACACGCTCGTGGAGATGCGTGCCCTGGTCCGCACCCTGCGCGAGGACGAGCCGGGCGCGGACGGCCCTGTCACGCCCGACCCTGTCACGCCCGACCCTGTCACGCCCGACCCTGTCACGCCCGACCCTGTCACGCCCGACCCTGTCACGCCCGACCCTGTCACGCCCGGCAACCGCCCCGTCGAGCACGGCCCGCAGGCCGCCGACGTCGTCCGGCTGGCCGCCGGGCCGCCGTCACCCGTGATCGTCACGGTCCGGGGCGAGGTCGGTGGCGTCCGGGCCGACGTCGGCGCGGCGGCCTATCGCATCGCGCAGGAGTCGGTCACCAACGCGCGCCGCCATGCGCCTGGACGGACGCGGGTCGAGGTCGCTCTCACGGTCGGGGCCGAGGTGCTCCGGCTGCGCGTCTGGGACGACGGCGGGCCGCCGAGCTCGCCGTTCGCACCCGGAAACGGGATCGCCGGGATGCAGGTGCGTGCTCGGGAGCTGGGCGGCGACGTCACCGCGGGCCCGGAGCCGGCGGGCGGATGGGCCGTTGCGGCGGTCCTCCCGCTGACGGGCGGGCGCTCGTGACGGCCCCGACACCAGGGCCGGGTCCGGAACGCCCGGCGGGCCGCGCCCTGACCGTGCTGGTCGCCGACGACCAGGAGATCGTCCGCACGGGCCTCAGCATGATCCTCGCCGTCCAGGACGGCATCGAGGTCATCGGTGAGGCGGCCGACGGCGCAGCCGCGGTCGAGCTCGCCAGGCAGCTCCGGCCCGACGTCTGCCTGTTCGACATCCGGATGCCCGTGCTCGACGGGATCGAGGCGACCAGGATGCTGGCAGGCCCCGGAGTCGCCGACCCGCTCGCCGTCGTCGTCATCACGACGTTCGACCTGGACGAGTACGTCTACGCGGCCCTCCGTGCGGGCGCGCGAGGCTTCCTGCTCAAGGACGCGGGCCCGGCCCTCCTGGCCCAGGCCGTGCGCGCCGCCGCCGTCGGCGACGCGCTCATCGCACCGAGCGTCACGACACGCCTGCTCAGGGCCTTCGCCGACGCCGGGCTCGCCGCGCCGCCCGCACAACCCCTCGACCCGCTGACCGCACGCGAGGAGGAGGTGCTGCGCGCGGTGGCACGCGGCCGGACCAACACCGAGATCGCGCACGAGCTGTTCGTCACCCTGAGCACCGTCAAGTCGCACGTCGCGAACGTCATGACGAAGGTCGGCGCGCGCAACCGCGTCGAGGTAGCCCTCTGGGCGTACGACACCGGGCGGGTGCGGACCGGACGGCCCTGACATCTCACCGGGCAGGTCGTACTTTCGGCCGGGCCAGGCCGGCCGGACGGCCGATGACGCGGCCGTGCCCGGCCGCGACGCTCGGTACATGACAACGTCCAAGGCAACAACGTCCAAGGCGATGAAGACCCGGGCCGGGAGCAACGAGTGGCTCGTGCTCGCGGGACTGCTCCTGCTGACGATCGTCCCCTCGATCGGCGGCGCCGTCCGCGTGAGCGAGCTCGCCTCCGACCCAGCCGTCACGGCGGAGAACGCCCGGTTCGTGACCCAGCCCCTGCCGGTCCTGGTCCACATCGTCTGTGTGACGGTGTACGGGATGCTCGGCGCTCTCCAGTTCGCGCCAAGCCTGCGGCGGCGCAGCTGGCACCGTCTGGCCGGGCGGGTCCTGGTCCCTGCGGGCCTCGGCGTCGCGCTGACCGGGCTCTGGATGACCGCGTTCTACGACCTGCCGGCCAAGGACACGGTGGTCGTCAACGGGGTGCGCTACGTGGTCGGCACGGTGATGGTCGTGGCGATAGTCCTGGCAGTGCGGGCGGTCCTGCGGCGCGACTTCATGACCCACTCGGCGTGGATGACGCGTGCCTATGCGCTGGCCATGGGGGCCGGTACCCAGGCGGTCCTGCTGGGGCCGTACACGCTCGTCGTCGGCACCCCGGGCCCCGTGTCCTTCACGATCCTCATGACCGCCGCATGGGTCATCAACGCGGCCGTCGCCGAGCTGGTGATCCGGCGGCGCCGGGTGCGCGGCAGCGTGTGACGGGTCTGTGACGCACACCATGCCGTCCGCCCCGCGAGATATGGCATGCTGGCAAGAAGCAGTACGCACACACGTGCTCCGGGGTCGGTGTAATTCCGAGCCGGCGGTAACAGTCCGCGACCCGCGTCCTCCGCAAGGGGGACCGGTTGATCTGGTGGAACTCCAGGACCGACGGTGAAAGTCCGGATGGGAGGAAGCACGTGCGGCGTCGCCGTCCCCTGGGACGTGCGTCGCCGTGACGTCGTGCGCGCGGGCTGGGTCCGAGAGGTCCCGTCCGCGTACCCGTCGTCCACCCCGGAGCGCCGAAGCTCGGGGAGGACAGCATGACCAAGGCACCGCAGGGCAGTGCCGCGCCGCAGCAGACGGCGCAGCGCACGGTGCGACCCGCCGTCTCGACCGCGGTCGAGAGCGCCATGCGCCGCGCCCTCGCACTGGCCGCGCAGGGCCCGCCCCACGGCCCGAACCCGCGCGTCGGCTGTGTGCTCCTCGACCCGGACGGCCGCCCGGTCGCAGAGGGCTTCCACCGTGGCGCCGGCACCCCGCACGCGGAGGCGGCGGCCCTGGCCGCGGCCCGCTCGCGCGGCGTCGACCCGCGCGGCACGACGGCGGTCGTCACGCTCGAACCGTGCGCCCACCACGGCCGCACCGGGCCCTGCGCCGACGCCCTGGTCGACGCAGGCGTCGCCGCCGTGCACCTGGCGGTCAGCGACCCGAACCCGGTCGCGGCCGGGGGAGCGGCCACGCTGCGAGCCGCGGGGATCGAGGTGACCACAGGCACCCTCGCGGACGAGGGCGAGGAGCTGCTGCGGCACTGGCTGCACGCGGTTCGTACCGGCCGGCCCTACGTGACCCTGAAGCTCGCCACCAGCCTTGACGGCAGGGTCGCCGCAGCGGACGGGACGAGCCGCTGGATCACGGGCCCGCAGGCACGTGCCCACGCCCACACGGTCCGTGCGCAGGTCGACGCGATAGCCGTCGGCTCGGGCACCGCACTGACCGACGACCCGTCGCTGACCGCCCGGACGATCGACGGCGGGCTCTTCGAGCACCAGCCGCTCCGGGTGGTGCTCGGCCGCAGCGCGGTGCCCGGCGACGCCCGCCTGCGCGGGCCCGGCGGCCCCCTGCTGCACCTGCCCGAGCACGACCTCGCCGTCGTGCTCGGCCTGCTCGCGGAGCGCGAGGTGCGCCACCTCCTCGTGGAGGGCGGCCCGACCCTTGCGACCGCGCTGCTGGCGGCCGACGTCGTCGACGAGCTGCACGCGTACGTCGCGCCTGTGCTGCTCGGCGCGGGGCCGACCGGCGTAGGGGATCTCGGCGTCACCACCATCGGCGCGGCAGCGCGCTTCACCACTCACGACGTGACCCGGCTCGGGGACGACGTGCTCATGGTCGCGCGCCGCACACAGCCCGTCACGAACCCGCAGCCTGCTCACGCACGCCAGAACGGTCGGCCCAGCCGGCCCACCAAGGAGGAGATCTGATGTTCACCGGAATCATCGAGGAGCTCGGCTCCGTCGTCGCCCTCACCCGGCCCGACGGCGACGACGGCTCCGACGCCGTCCTGACGGTGGCGGGCCCGCTCGCCGCGTCGGACGCCGGCCCCGGCGACTCGATCGCCGTCGACGGGGTGTGCCTCACCGTCACCTCGGTGGCCGACGGCGCGTTCGTGGCCGAGGTGATGCCGGAGACCCTGCGCCGTAGCTCGCTCGGCGGCCTCGTCCCGGGTGCGGCGGTCAACCTCGAGCGTGCGATGCCCGCGAACGGCAGGCTGAGCGGGCACGTGGTCCAGGGGCACGTCGACGGCGTCGCGACGCTCGTGCGGCGCACGCCCGGGCCGCGGTGGGACGACCTCGCGTTCGGCGCGCCCGCCGCGCTGACCCGGTATGTCGCCGAGAAGGGTTCCGTGGCCCTCGCGGGGGTCGCGCTCACCGTGACCTGGGTGTCGGACGAGGGGTTCGGCGTGTCGCTCATCCCGACCACGCTCGCCGCGACGACGCTCGGCGGGCTCGCCACTGGCGACCTGGTCAACGTCGAGGTGGACGTGCTCGCGAAGTACGTCGAGCGGCTGATGGCGGCCGGCACGCAGGTTCCCGCGGTGCCGGCGACGGAGGTCGCGCGATGAGCGCCGGGCTCGTGGAGCAGGCCCTCGCCGAGCTCGCCGCCGGCCGACCGGTCCTCGTGGCCGACGACGCGGGCCGGGAGAACGAGGTGGACGTGGTGCTCGCCGCGAGCACGGCGACCGCGGAGTGGGTGGGCTGGACGGTGCGGCACTCGTCGGGTTACCTGTGCGCCCCGATGCCCGCCCACCGGGCCGACGCGCTGGAGCTGCCGCCGATGGTGGAGCATAGCGAGGACCCCCGCTCCACCGCCTACACGGTGTCGGTGGACGCAGCGGTGGGCGTGACGACGGGCATCTCGGGTGCGGACCGGGCACGGACGCTGCGGGTGCTGGGCGACCCGGCGTCGGGCCCGCGGGACCTGATCCGGCCGGGACACGTGCTGCCGCTGCGTGCGCGGCCGGGCGGCGTGCTGGAGCGTGCGGGCCACACCGAGGCAGCGGTGGACCTGGTACGGCTCGCCGGCGGCGCCGGCCGGGACCTTGGCGAGGTGGGCGCGATCGCCGAGCTCGTCCGGGACGACGGCGACGTGCTGCGCCTGTCCGAGGCGCGGGCCCTGGCCGCCGAAGCCGGGCTCGAGGTGCTGACGGTCGCGGACCTGGTGGCGTGGCGCCGTGCGCACGACCCCGCGCCGCTGCCGGGCGACCCGCTGCCGGGAAGCCCGGCGCCCGACGCCGCCCCGGCCGTCCGGGTGCGCCGGGTCGGCGAGGCGTCGCTGCCGACCCGGCACGGCGACTTCCGGGTGGTGGCGTACCGGGACCTGCGCTCGGGTGCCGAGCACCTGGCGCTGACCCCGGTGGCACTGTCCGGACCGCGGCGCGAGGGCTCGGCACGCGGGGTCCTGGTGCGCGTGCACTCGGAGTGCCTGACCGGCGACGCGCTGGGCTCCCTGCGGTGCGACTGCGGCCCGCAGCTGGAGGCCTCCCTGGCGGCGGTGGCGGCAGAGGGCGGCGCCGTGGTGTACCTGCGGGGCCACGAGGGCCGGGGGATCGGTCTGGCGGCGAAGATCCAGGCGTACGCGCTGCAGGACGGCGGCCGGGACACGGTCGAGGCGAACGTGGACCTCGGGCTGCCGGTGGACGCGCGGGAGTACGGCGCGGCGTCGGCGATGCTGGCGGATCTCGGGCTGGACGGCGTGACCCTCCTGACGAACAACCCGGAGAAGGTGTCGGGCCTGCGGGAGGCGGGTACGGACGTCGTCGGGCGGCGGGCGCTCGTGGTGGGTCGCGGGGTGCACAACCACCGCTACCTGGAGACGAAGCGCACCGTGCTGGGGCACCGCATCGCGAAGCTGGACCTGACGGAGCTCGGCTCGACCGAGCTCGGCGGGGCAGCAGCGGACGTGACCGGCAGGAACGGTGGCAGGCATGCGGAGATGAGGCTGGCGATGAACCCGGTAGTGAACGAGGACGAAGGAGCATGCGCATGAGCGGCGCTGGAGCACCGAAGGTGACTGTCGACGGGACCGGCCTGCGGGTCGTGGTGGTGGCGGCGAGCTGGCACGAGCAGGTGATGGACGGTCTACTGGCCGGGACCCGCAGGGCGCTGGCGGAGTCCGGCGCCGACTGGACGGAGGTCCGGGTGCCTGGCTCGTTCGAGCTGCCGGTGGCGGCTGCGCGTGCGGCCGCCGGGGGAGCCGACGCCGTCGTCGCGCTGGGCGTGGTGATCCGTGGCGGGACGCCGCACTTCGAGTACGTGTGCTCCGCCGCGACGACGGGGCTGACCGACGTGAGCGTGCGTACGGGCGTCCCTGTCGGGTTCGGCGTGCTGACGTGCGACGACGAGGCGCAGGCGCTGGACAGGGCCGGGCTGGAGGGCTCCCGCGAGGACAAGGGTGCCGAGGCGGCCGAGGCGGCGGTCGCCACGGCGGTGACGCTCAGGGACCTGGTGCCCGCGCCGCAGTGACCTGTACCGGGCGCCGCCACCCTTCCTCGGTGTCACTCGGATTAATAGTGTGCCAAGCGCTTCAACCGCACCCATAGTCCGCTGAAACACGCACCACCGCCAAGAAGGAAGGGGGCGGGAGCGGCCCGCGCCAGGGGCGCGACATGGCCAGTACGTGGGACGGCGGCGGGTGGTGACCCCGGAGCCCGACTAGGCTGGGCCCGTGAAGACCTTCGAGACCCTGTACGCCGAGCTGACCGAGAAGGCCGAGACCCGTCCAGCGGGTTCAGGCACCGTGGCCCAGCTGGATGCCGGCGTCCATGCGATCGGCAAGAAGGTGGTCGAGGAGGCCGCCGAGGTGTGGATGGCAGCCGAGTACCAGTCGGACAGCGAGACCGCGGAGGAGATCTCCCAGCTCCTGTACCACCTGCAGGTTCTGATGGTCGCCAAGGGACTGACTCTCGAGGACGTGTACACGCATCTGTAGCGAGGCCCGAGCCTCGCACCCAGATCCGACGTACACCCAGAGAGGAACCAACCACATGCTGCGCATCGCCGTCCCCAACAAGGGTGCCCTGTCCGGCCCCGCCTCCGAGATGCTGCGCGAGGCGGGCTACCGCCAGCGCCGCGACACCCGCGAGCTCGTGCTCGCCGACCCGGAGAACGACGTCGAGTTCTTCTTCCTGCGTCCGCGCGACGTCGCGGTCTACGTGGGCACCGGAACCGTCGACGTCGGGGTCACCGGCCGGGACCTGATGCTCGACTCCGGCGCCGACGCGGTCGAGCACCTCGGCCTCGGGTTCGCCCGGTCCACGTTCCGGTACGCGGCGCCCGCCGGGCCGGGCCAGGCCGACCCCGTGACGCAGGTGAGCGACATCGCCGGGCGGCGCGTGGCGTCGTCGTACACCACGCTCGTGGCCCAGCACCTCGCGAAGCAGGGCATCGAGCCCGCCGCGATCGTGCACCTGGACGGCGCCGTGGAGTCGAGCGTGCGGCTCGGCGTCGCGGACGTGATCGCCGACGTCGTGGAGACCGGCACCACCCTGCGGGCCGCGGGCCTCGAGGTCTTCGGCGACCCGATCCTGCGCTCGGAGGCGGTGCTGATCCGGCAGGCGGACGTCGAGCAGCCGGCCGGCCTGAACATCCTGACGCGGCGGCTCGAGGGCGTGATCACCGCCCGGGAGTACGTGCTCATGGACTACGTGGTCCCCGCTGCGCGGCTCGAGCAGGCCGTGGCGATCACGCCGGGCAAGGAGTCCCCGACCGTCTCGGCGCAGCACCACAGCGCCGCCTGCGCGGTGCGCGTCATGGTGCCGCGCAGCGAGACCAACCAGATCATGGACGCGCTGTACGACGTCGGTGCGCGCGCCATCATCGTGACGTCGATCCACGCCTCCAGGCTGTAGGCCTCATGGGCGCGGAGACCGGCAGCAGCGCCCCCGGCACCGGCCGGGGCGGGAACCGCTTCCGTGCCTTCCGCGGCCGCTTCGGCACGCCGACGGCGTACGGGCTGGCGCTGCTCGTCGCAGGGGGCTGCACGTTCGTCGCGCTGGCCGCGGACAACGCCGACACGGCGAACCGGGCGGGGATCATCGTGTTCGGTCTGCTGGGCGCCGTCATCGCCTGGCGGTTCGGTGCCGTGCGCGCCCTCCCGGACCCGACCGGCCTGACCGTCGTGAACTACGCCAAGCGCCGCCGGCTGTCCTGGGCCGAGATCGTGAGCGTGCGGTTCGGGCCGAACGACCCGTGGGTGCACCTCGACCTGGCCGACGGCGACGTGCTCGCCGTCATGGGCATCCAGCGCGCCGACGGCGAGCACGGCATGGCCGAGGCCCGCCGGCTGGTGGCGCTCGTCGCCGAGCTCGGCGAGGCGCCAGAGCCCGACCGGGACGAGCCCGACCAGAAGTAGCAGCCGCCCACCCCGACAGCAAGACACCCGGACAGCAAGAACGGCGGTCGAGCCTGCCGAGACCTGGTCTCGGCAGGCTCGACCGCCGTCGTCATGCGACTGCTCGTCGAGCGTCAGCCGGGTCAGCGGCTGGTGCGCGCGTCCCAGTGGGGTGCGGTGCGGGCACGGGGGCCGCGCTCACCGTCCGGGCGGCGGTGGTCGCCACCGCTCCGGGGCGCACGGTCGCGGTCGCCGCCGGTGCGCGCCGCGGGGCCGCGGTCGAGCGTGATGCGCAGCGGCTTGCCGGCCACGCGGGCACGGGCCAGGCGGTCGAGCGCGTCGTTGTCCAGCGGCGCGATGATGTCCACCAGCGAGAAGCTGCCGAAGATGTCGATCTTGCCGACGTCGGCGCCGGTGATGCCGCCCTCGCCCGTCAGCGCACCGACGATCCCGCCCGGCTGCACGCCGTGCGTGTGGCCGACGGCGATGCGGTAGCGCGTGCCACGGGCCGGACGGCGGATGCCGCGCTCGCCCTCGGAACGGGCGCGCGGGGACCGGTCACCGGACCGCTCGTGGCGGTCGCCGTCGCGGGTGTTGCGCCGGGCCGCGGCCGACTTGGCCTCGGTCCGCTCACGCTCGTACTCCTCCTGCTCCGCACGGGCACGGGGACCGTCGTCGCCCACCGCGAGCGCCGCCATGGCGGCTGCGATCTCGACGGGGTCGGTGCCGGACTCTTCGGCGTAGGTGCGGATCATCTCGGTGTACATGTCGAGGCGTCCGGCTTCGCGGCGTGCCGCGACCTTGCCGAGGGCGCGCTTGACCTGGTGGGCCGAGACGTCGCGGGGGGAGGGGATCTCTACCTCTTCGAGCGTGGCGCGGATGGTGCGCTCGATGCTGCGGAGCTTGCCGCGCTCGTGGGGGGTGACGAAGGTGAGTGCTTCGCCGGTGCGTCCGGCGCGGCCGGTGCGGCCGATGCGGTGGACGTAGGCCTCGGGTTCTCCGGGGACGTCGAAGTTGACGACGAGGCCGATGCGGTCGACGTCGAGGCCGCGGGCTGCGACGTCGGTGGCGACGAGGACGTCGAGGGCGCCGGAGCGGAGTCGCTCGACGATCTTCTCGCGTTCCTTCTGGGCGACGTCGCCGGAGATGGTGGCGGCGGAGATGCCCTTCTCGATGAGGGCTGAGCCGACGTCTTCTGCGGCGCCGCGGGTGCGGGTGAAGACGATCGCGGCGTCGGCGTCGGACGTCGACAGGACGCGGGCGAGGGAGCCGACCTTGTGGCGGAAGGGCACGACGGCGTAGGTCTGGCGCACCGCGGTGACGGTGGAGGCCTGCCGGGTGACGGCGATCTGCACGGGGTCGGTCATGTGGTGGTCGGCGACCTTGCGGATGGCCGGGGGCATGGTCGCGGAGAAGAGGGCGACCTGGCGCTTGGCGGGTGCCTGGCCGAAGATCTCCTCGACGTCCTCTGCGAAGCCCATGCGGAGCATCTCGTCGGCCTCGTCGAGGACGAGGAAGCGGATGTCGTCGAGGCGGAGGGCGCCGCGGTCGAGGTGGTCCTTGATCCGGCCGGGGGTGCCGACGACGACGTGGACGCCGTCGCGCAGGGCGCGCTGCTGGGGGATGTACGGGGCGCCGCCGTAGACGGGGAGCACGCGGACGTCGTCGAGCTCGGACGCGAACGACTCGATGGCGTCGGCGACCTGCATGGCGAGCTCGCGGGTGGGGGCCAGGACGAGGGCCTGGACCTTGCGGAGCTTGGGGTCGACGGCGGCGAGCAGCGGGAGGCCGAACGCGGCGGTCTTGCCGGTGCCGGTCTGGGCGACGCCGGTGATGTCGCGGCCGGAGAGGAGCTCGGGGATGGCGCGGGCCTGGATGGCCGAGGGGGTGACGAAGCCGAGCTTGTTGACCGCTGCCATGAGGGGCGCGGGCAGGTTGAGGCTGGCGAAGGTCGGGCCGGTGGGCTCGGGGGCTTCGACGGGCTCGGGGGTGGTCTCAGCCGTGGTGGCCGCCGGGGTGGTTGCCTCGGGGGCCGTGGGCTCGGAGGGGGTGACTGCCTCGGGGGCCGTCTGGTCGCCGGTGTCGGCGATGTCCTGCTCGGTGTCCTGCTCAGCAGGCGCGATCAGGTCATGGGTGTCGATAGACATGCAGTGCTGCACCGTTCGTCGTCGCGGGCGGAGTCAGGGCCGAGGTGAGGGCCCTCGCGTCGCTCGCTCCCGAAACACCTTCCCCGCAGCCAAGGCTGCGGGCCTGCCTCGCACGTTATGTGCACACACGGGAAGACGACGAACTCCAAGGGGATGTGCACCACCCTATCGGCTGCTGGGGGCTTCGGCACAGGTGTGGGGAGCGTGACGTGCAGCACGGGGGGTGATGTCGTGCGTGGTGGGGGGCGTGGTGGGGTGGTCGGACGGCGCGCCAGTGCGGATACGCAACGGCCGCCGCGTAGGATGGCAGCCGAGACGAACCGGCGTGAACAAGGGCGGTGTACGTGTCTGCTGGGGCGGAGATGAGCTCCCGGGTCCTGACTGTGCCCAACGTGATCAGCCTGGTGCGGCTGGCGCTCGTGCCGGTCTTCGCCGTGCTGATCGTGCTGGGCGAGGACGGTTGGGCGTTGCTCGTGCTCGCGGTCTCGGGCGTGTCGGACTGGCTCGACGGTGTGCTGGCCCGTCGCCTGAACCAGGTCACCCGGTTGGGGCAGGTGCTGGACCCGTTCGCCGACCGCCTGTTCATCTTCGTGACGCTGATCGGCCTGGCCTGGCGTGAGGTGGTCCCGCTGTGGCTCTTGGTGGCGATCGTGGCGCGCGACGTGCTGCTGGCGCTGACGGTGCCGGTGCTGGCCCGCCTCGGGTACGGCACGCTGAACGTGACCCTGGTCGGCAAGGTCGCGACGTTCGCCCTGTTGTACGCGTTCCCGCTCCTGCTGCTCGCGGAGGTACCGGGCTGGCTCGGTGCCGTCGCCCACGTGGTGGGCTGGGCCTTCACCTGGTGGGGTGTGGGCCTGTACTGGCTGGCGGGGCTGCAGTACGTGGCGCAGGTACGCCGGCTGGCGGCCGGGGCATGACCGCACCGGGTCCGTCGGAGGGTGCAGCGGGTCGCCGCCCGGACGAGTCGATGACCCTCCTGCGTGAGGTCACGGAGCGTCCGTTGGACCCCGGGTACGCGCAGATGGCGCAGCGGCGCGCGCAGGCGGGGGAGACGACGTCGCGGCGCGGCGTGGTGAGCGTGGTGACGTGGCTGCTGGTGGCGGTCCTGCTCGGCGCGGCGACCGCGATCGCGGTACGCGAGCTGCGAGCGCCGCAGCCGTCGGTGGCGAAGGGGCGCACGGTGCTGATGGAGCGGATCCAGGAGCGTGGTGCTGCGGTGGAGGGGTTGTCGCAGCGGTCGGTGGAGCTCGCTGCGGAGGTGGACGGGTTGCGGGACGGTGGGTTGCTGCCGTCCGCGTTGGTGGAGGTCAACGAGCTGGACCGGTGGGTGAGCGGTGCGGTGCCGGTGCGGGGTCCTGGCATGGTGGTGCGGCTGACCGACGGTTCGGGTGGCGGGCTGGTGGATCCGGGTGATGCGCCGGCGGACTCGCGGGTGCGGGACGCGGACGTGCAGTTCGTCGTGAACGAGCTGTGGGCGGCGGGTGCGGAGGCGATCGCGGTCAACGATGAGCGGTTGACGTCGTTGTCGGCGATCCGGAACGCGGGTGACGCGATCCTGGTGGATCTGCAGCCGTTGAACGGGCCCACGTACACGGTGGAGGCCGTGGGGGACGCGAAGGACATGCAGGCCGAGTTCGCGCGGTCGGCGGGGCTGGGGTTCCTGCAGCTGCTCAGCGCGGAGTACGGCATCGAGAACGAGGTGACGACGAGCGAGGGGATGTACCTGCCGGGTGCGGGTTCCCCGACGCTGCGGTTCGCGCGGACGACAGAGGACCGATCCGAGGAGGACGACGGATGATCGCGATCGTGGGGCTCGTGGTGGGGGTGGTCGCCGGCCTGGTGCTGCAGCCGACCGTCCCGTTGATGCTGCAGCCGTATCTGCCGATCGCGGTGGTGGCGGCGTTGGATGCGCTGTTCGGGGGTCTGCGGGCGATGCTCGACGGGTTGTTCGACGACAAGGTGTTCCTGGTGTCGTTCCTGTCGAACGTGGTGGTGGCCGCGTTCATCGTGTTCCTCGGTGACCAGCTCGGTGTGGGTGCGCAGCTGTCGACGGCTGTGGTGGTGGTGCTGGGTATCCGGATCTTCTCGAACGCTGCCTCGATCCGTCGGCACATCTTCAAGGCGTGAGCATGGGCGACGAGCGTGACAGGGGTCCGGACGGGGCCGAGGACCAGGTCGAGGAGCGGCCCGGTGAGGCTGGTGCGCCCGGGAGCGCCGAGCAGGTCGATCAGGTGCCGCCGGCGTCGGGCTGGAGGCGGGTGGCGCGGCTGCTGCGGCCGCGCGGTACGCGTTCGGAGCTGCTGACGGGTCTGCTGTGCCTGCTGCTGGGTTTTGCCTTGGCGGTGCAGGTGGGGCAGTCGACGGGGGACCAGCTCAGCGGCTTGCGTCAGGACGAGCTGGTGCGGCTGCTGGACGAGGTGACGCAGCGTGCGGACCAGCTCGACGCGGAGGTGGCGAACCTGGAGGAGATCCGGGACGAGCTGCGGTCGGAGGACGGTCGGGACCAGGCCGCGCGGGACCTTGCCGAGAGGCGTGCGGAGCAGGAGGGCATCCTCTCGGGCAGGCTTCCGGCCGTCGGACCTGGGGTGCAGGTCCACGTGACCGACGGTGACCGGCCGCTGGAGGCGCAGGTCCTGTTCAACCTGCTCGAGGAGCTGCGCAATGCGGGGGCGGAGGCGATCCAGGTCAACGGGGTGCGGCTCGTCACGACGAGCTATTTCGTCGACTCGGGTGGCAGTGTCGTGCTGGACGGGTCGGCGATCAGCTCCCCGTACGAGTGGACGGCGATCGGTGATCCCGAGACGATCGACCGTGCGCTGGAGATCCCCGGTGGTGCGCTGCCGCGGATCCGTGAGGAGGGTGGTGAAGCGACCACCACGGTCTCCGACCAGGTCAGGGTGGATGCGCTGCGGATTCCTGGCGAACCGGAGCATGCTGAACCGGCCGAGGAGGAGTGACCGCTGCCACGTTCTGGGTCCGGATCGGGGGCGTGGCGGGACGAGCTGTGGAAACTGGCATGCGGAACCGCCGTGACGTGGGTAGTTTTATCCGGGTTGGTTCCCAACTTTGGTTCCCGTGTCCATCATGGTCGGGGTAGGTTGAGTGGAACCCGGACACGGTCCCAGCCGTTGTCAGAGCGTAGTAACCCAGCACATCATCACCGCACCCGAGGAGACCTGATGACGGACCCCAGCGCCCATCCGGTCGGGCCCGATACCACGGCCAACCTGGGTCGCATCGCGTTCCCGACGTCCGACGAGCAGGCGCCGCGCACGGCGCTCAGCCCGGAGGAGGCTGCCGCCGTCGCCGCGCTGCCGCGCCACTCCGCGCTGCTGATCGTGCAGCGTGGACCAGGATTCGGTGCACGCTTCCTCCTGGACACCGGCCGCAGCGTCGCCGGGCGGAGCGAGCAGGCCGACATCTTCCTCGACGATGTCACGGTGTCCCGCAAGCACGCGGAGTTCGTGCGTGAGGGCGACTCGTTCGTCGTCCGTGACATCGGTTCCCTGAACGGCACCTACGTCAACCGCGGGCGTATCGACGCCGCCACGCTGGTCACCGGTGACGAGGTGCAGATCGGCAAGTTCCGGCTGACCTTCCATGCGAGCCCGCAGTCGTCGGCGCAGCGGGGCGCGGGGACGCCCGCCCTGTGACGGCCGGCGCCGCGCGCGATCATCGTGGGGTCCCCGGTACCGCCGTCCCGCGTCACGACCGCGCTCAGGACCTTGAGCACGGTCAGGACGAGGGTGACGTCGGGGCGCCCTGGCCCCGTGGCATCTCCCGCCAGGCCACGATGCGCATCAGTGACGTGCTGCGTGCACTGGGCCAGGAGTTTCCCTCGGTCTCGCACTCCAAGCTCCGCTTCCTCGAGGAGCAGGGCCTGATCGAGCCGGTGCGCACGCCGTCGGGCTACCGCCAGTACAGCCAGGCCGACGTCGAGCGCCTGCGGTTCGTCCTGACCGAGCAGCGCGACAGCTACATGCCGCTGAAGGTGATCAAGGAACGTCTCGCCGCGATGGACGCCGACCCGGACTCGGCGGAGCACCCCGCGCCACGCCTGGCCGGTGCGGGCTCGCCCGCGCGGCGGCGCTGGTCGGCGCAGTCGGTGGCCGACGCCGCGGGCGTGACCGAGGAGTTCGTGCAGGACCTGGCCCGGGCGGGCCTCCTGCCGGCGTCGGGCAGCACGTTCGGGTCGGGTGCCGTCGACGTCGCCCGGACCGCCGGCGCCCTGGCCGAGTTCGGAATCGAGCCCCGCCACCTGCGCTCCTTCCGCACCTCCGCGGACCGGCAGGTCGCGCTCGTCGACCAGGTCGTCGCACCGCTGCGCAGCCAGCAGGCCAGCGCGGCACGCGGCCGCGCCGCGAGCATGGCGAGCGACATGGGCGAGCTGTTCACCCGCCTGCACGCCGCGTGGGTCCGGCAGGGCATCGACGACCTCGGCTGACCGGAGTCCGCGCACCACACCCGCGCGCGAGGATCGCCCGTCCTTTCCGCCGGGCGACCGGTCGGTGACCAGGAACTTGTGCCGAGCGCGCGACGAGTGGCCACGAGAAGCCGTACGGTGAAAGCGTGAGGCCGGACGACGTACCGATGGTCCCCGTCGAGATCATCGGTGTTCGACAGCAGCAACGCGATCAGGAGATCGTCGTGCTGCTGCTGGACAGCGCCGCCGACCTGGCCATCCCGATCGTCATCGGCGCACGTGAGGCCAGCGCCATCGCCATGGCTCAGGCAGGCCTCGCCACACCCCGCCCCATGACCCACGACCTCCTGCGCGACGTGCTCGGCGCCGTCGGCGTCACGCTCGAACGCGTGGAGATCGTCGCCCTGGAAGGCGGGATCTACTTCGCCGAGCTCGTCCTGAGCAACGGCGTGCACCTCGACTCCCGGGCCTCCGACGCCATAGCGCTCGCCGTGCGCACCGGCAGCCCCGTCCTGTGCTCCGCCGAGATCGTGGCACTGGCCGGCGTGGAGATCGTCGACGTCGACCAGCAGGCAGAGGTCGAGCGGTTCCGGGACTTTCTCGACCACGTCACCCCCGAGGACTTCCTCGGGCCGCCCGGCGGCTCCCAGGGCGGTGGTCGAACCGGCTGAAACTGGACCAACTCGCGACACGCCGAATCTTTCCCGGCGCGCATCTTTGAAATCACCTTCGACGCGCCATAGCGTGGTCACGACACCCCAGGAGGCACAGTGAACACCAGCGGTGAGAGAGCCACACGCGCTACGGTCCCGCACGGCGCGCAGGGTCTCCTCTTCGGTGAGGACCTGACGGAGCAGGACGCCACGACGGGCTATCGCGGCACCACGGCATGCCACATCGCCGGCATCACCTACCGTCAGCTCGACTACTGGGCGCGCACCGGCCTCGTCGAGCCGAGCATCAAGCCGGCCACAGGATCCGGAACACACCGGTTGTACAGCTTCCGCGACATCCTCGTGCTGAAGGTGGTCAAGCGCCTCCTGGACACCGGTGTCTCCCTGCAGCAGATCCGCACCGCCGTCACCGCACTGCGCGAGCGCGGCGTCGACGACCTGGCGCAGATCACCCTCATGTCCGACGGTGCGAGCGTGTACGAGTGCACCTCACCCGACGAGGTCGTCGACCTCGTCGCCGGCGGACAGGGCGTGTTCGGCATCGCCGTCGGCCGGGTGTGGCGCGAGATCGAAGGCACCCTCGCCCAGATGCCGACCGAGACCCTCGACCCGGGCGAGCCCGGCGACGTCCCCGTCGTCGAGGGCGACGAGCTCGCGCAACGCAGGGCGGCACGGTCCGCCGTCTGACCGCGACCGCCACCACACCGCATCACTCAGCCGTCTGGGACGGGGCCGCGACGGACCCCGACCAGGCGGTCTCCCGTGTCGCTGCTGGATGCTGCGGGCAGGCGTAACCTGCCAGCATGCAGCTCACCTTCCACGGTCACGCATGCGTCAGCGTCGCCCTGCCCGACGGCGGCGGCACGCTCGTCATCGACCCCGGAACCTTCTCCGACACCACGGCCGCGCTGAGCGGAGCCACCGTCGTGCTGATCACGCACGACCACGCCGACCACCTGGACGCGGAAGCTGTGCTCAGGCACCTCGGATCCATGACCGACGCCCACGTGTGGGGCCCGCGCTCGGCCATCGACGACCTGCTCTCCGGCGGCGCGCCCACGGAACGCGTGCACGAGGTCGCGCCCGGTGACGTCCTGGAGATCGCGGGCACCCAGGTCACCGTCGGCGGGGGAGCCCACGCCGAGATCCACCCCGACGTCCCCCGGCTCGCCATGAACGTGACCTACCACGTCAAGACGCCCGGGCGCGGGATCTACCACCCCGGCGACTCCTACACCGCACCCGAGGCGCTGCCCGACGACGGCCTGGACGTGCTCCTGGTGCCGGTGTCCGGACCGTGGGTCAAGCTGGCCGAAGCCATCGACTTCACGCGCGCGGTCCCCGCAGCCGTCGTCGTGCCGATCCACGACGCACCGCTGTCCGAGGTCGGCCACACCCTGACCGCACGGTGGCTGGACACGGCGCGTCTCGGCGGGAAGTACACCTACACCCGGCTGTCGGCCGGGCAGTCGCTGACCATCTGACGCTGCCACCACGCCCGCCGCACCTCCACGGCCACCAGGGTGAATTCTGCAATGTCCCGGTTGCGGAGTTTGCGGCCTGCGGCACCGATGGGCGACGCTGTGCCCGTGGCAGAGGAAGAGATCGAACAGGCAACCAACCTCGCCGTCACGCTCGGGTGGGTGGCCCTCGCGATCACCGTGGCGTTCTTCGCCGTGATGCTCGCCTCGAAGCTGGTGCGGTACGCCGCACGCAGCAACGAGACGGTCCGGGAGATCGCCGTACGGATGCGCAAGCCCGCCCACGCCACGTTCATGGTCCTGGGCATGTGGATCGCCGTGTGGTCGACCGCGAACCGCGGTGACCACTGGTTCCCCGTGCTGGAGCACGTGGTGGTCGTGTCGGTGATCCTCAGCTCGGCCTGGATGGTCGCCACGATCGCGCTCGTGATCGAGGACCGGGCGCTGCACCGCGTCGGCCACAGCATGGTCGGTCGCGACGCCCGCCGGCTACGCACCCAGATCATGGTCGTGCGCCGCCTGACCATGGGCCTCGTGTCGGTGGTGGCCTGCGCCGCCGTCCTGTTCACCTTCCCGGAGGCGCGCGCGGCCAGCGCCAGCCTGCTGGCGTCAGCGGGCGTGCTGTCCGTGGTCGCGGCCCTCGCGGCGCAGTCGTCGCTGGGCAACGTGTTCGCCGGGCTGCAGATCGCGTTCAGCGACGCGGTGCGGGTCGGCGACGTCGTCGTCGTCGAGGGCGAGTGGGGCACGATCGAGGACATCACCCTCGCGTACGTCGTCGTGGCGATCTGGGACGAGCGCAAGCTGATCCTGCCGTGCACCTACTTCACGTCGACGCCGTACGAGAACTGGACGCGCAAGTCGTCCGAGGTGATGGGCACCGTGGAGATCGACGTGGACTTCCGGACGCCGTTGGAGCCGATGCGCACGGAGCTGCGGCGCCTCGTCGTGGAGTCACCGCTGTGGGACGGGCGTGTGGTGAGCCTGGAGGTCACCTCGGCGCTGGCCGGGGTGCTACGGGCCCGGGCGACGATCAGCGCGGCGGACAGCTCGGCGTTGTGGAACCTGCAGTGCCTGGTGCGTGAGGGCCTGGTGACGTGGCTGCAGCGCGAGGCACCGGACGCCCTGCCCAGGACGCGGTGGGAGCACGTCGCGACCGGCGCTGTGGTGCGAGCTGCCACGGAGGCCGCGGTCTAGGGGGCTACAGCAGGGGACGCAGCGGGGTCAGGAGGTACTCCCCGATCTTCGCGAGCGCCCCGCGTCCCTCCCACTGGGCGAGCGTGAGCTCCTGGGCGTTGGACAGGTCCATGGCGAAGATGTCCTCCATGCGGCCGGCCAGGCCGGGATCGACGACCTCGAGGTTGATCTCGTAGTTGCCGGTGAGGCTGAGGCGGTCGATGTTGGCGGTGCCGATCGTGGTCCAGCGGCGGTCGATGGTGGCGGTCTTCGCGTGCACCATGGCGCCCTGGTACAGGAAGATCCGCACGCCGCCGCGCAGCAGGGACGCGTACTGGCCCCGGGCGAGCCAGTCGGCCACCACATGGTTGGAGCGGTGCGGCACCAGGACCCGGACATCGACGCCGCGCGCGGCTGCGGCCAGCAGCCCGGCGTGGATGTCGTGGTCGGGGATGAAGTAGGCCTGGGTGATGTAGACGTGGCTGATGGCCCGGTCGATGGCGTCGAGGTAGATCCCGCGGATGGGGAAGACGAGCTCGGACGGCGCGTTGCGCGCGGCCTTGAGGTGGGGCAGCCAGGTCCCGGAGCCGACGTCGGCCAGGATGGGGTGACGCGGCTTGCGGTGCCGGTTCCAGAAGTCGACGAACGCGTTGCGCAGCTCCCACGCGGAAGGCCCCTGGAGGCGGACGTGGGTGTCGCGCCAGTGCGTGGCGTACAGGGAGCCGATGTTGTACCCGCCGACGAAGCCGATCTCGTCGTCGACCACGAGGATCTTGCGGTGGTCGCGCCCGGAGGTGCGGATGTTGAGGTAGGCCATCCCGGGGCGCAGCACGGGGAAGCGCAGCACGTGCACGGCCGGCGGGAAGCGGAAGAACGAGTACGGGACCACGAGGTTGGCGAAGCCGTCCACGATGACGTAGACCTTGACCCCGCGCGCCGACGCGTCGATGAGGGCCTGCTTGAACTGCTGGCCCACGTGGTCGCTCTTCCAGATGTACGACTCGAGCATCACGGTGCTGCGAGCGCCGCGGATCGCCTCGAGCATCGCCTCGAACAGGTCGGCACCGTAGGTGTAGACCGTGGTCGCGGTCTGGTCGATGTGCTCGGTGAGGGGCTTCTCCGTGGGGAACTTCGCCGTGAGCGGGTGCAGGCGCCGTCGGACCATGTCGGTGACGGTGAGCGCGACCGCTGCCCCGACCGGTACCGCGGCCGCGATGATCGCGGCCCGGGTCGCGATCGTGCGTGCCCGCTGCACGAATCCGACCGGGACGTCGAGCGTGAGCTGGGGGAGGTTGCTGAGCTGGGGAAGGTTACCGGGGACCTTGCGAGACGCCACGGGCTCACGGTACCCGGTCTCGGAGGCCCGGCATCGGATTTTCTACGGGCCGTCAGCGATCGACGCCGCCAGGGGGTGGGACCGGATGGCGGCGGCGAGCTCGCCCTCGATGCGGTCGAGGTAGACGCCGGTGGTGGCGATCGAGGCGTGTCCGAGCAGCTCGGCGACGACCTTGACGTCCCACCCGTCGGCCACGAGCAGGGTCGCGGTGGTGTGCCGCAGCGCGTGGGGGGTGGCCTCGCGCTGGTAGGGCGCGGGCATGCGGGACACGGCGCGGGACAGCAGCGCCCGGATCGCCTGGGTGTCGATGCGGCGCCCGCGCCAGGACAGCAGGAGGGCGCGCTGTGCGTCGGCGTCCTGGGGCCGCTTCGTGGCGAGGGTGGGGCGCAGGCGGGTGAGGTAGTCCTCAAGGGCACGGGCCAGGGGCGGTGACAGGGTCACGGTGCGGGTGTTGCCACCCTTGCCGCGGATGCGCCACGTGGTGCGCTCGGGCTCCCGGGCGACGTCGTCGACGTCGGTGCGGGCGAGCTCCGACACGCGCGGGCCGAGGACGAGCAGGAGCGCGACCACCAGCCGGTCGCGCAGGGCGAGGTCCTGGTCGGTGCGGGCCGGGGTGCTGGACGGCGCGGTGGTCAGCAGGCTGCGTGCCGCGCCCGCCGACAGGGCTGTGCGGGCGGTGCGCAGGGTGCCGCGGACCTTGGCGGGCGGGGCGGCCCACTGCATCGGGTCGGCCTGTACCCAGCACTCGCGGGCCGCGTACGCGAAGAACCGGGTGACAGACTGGCGGAACCGGTTGACGGTGGCGGTGCTGCGCCCGGGGCCGGGCTTGCGGCCCGGGTCGGTGTACCGGGCGTCGGGCGCGGACTGGTAGCGCACCAGGACGCTGTCGACGTCGGGTCCGGTCACGTCGTCGAGCACCCGGTCGCGGCCCGTGAGCCGGCCGAACTCGGTGACGTCACGCGTGTAGCTGCGTGCCGTGGCGGGGGACAGGACCCCGCGGATCGTCTCGACCTCGACCGTCGCGAGATAGCGGCGGGTGGCTTCGGCGACGGTGATGCGCTCGAGGCGCGGAGGAGCGACCATGACCGTCACCCTAGGCGGGACCACTGACACTCCCGATATGCCGGAATGTGTCGCTGACCTGCGAAGCGACCGGCACCTCTCGACAGGTCGCCCAGGTGGCTCAGGTCAGGTCGCGCCGGCGCATCCCCGCGAGCACCCCACGGTGGCGCGCCGGGGTGGGGTCCTGCGTCCGTCCGGGAGCGGCAGTCGTGTACGCAGGCTGACGCAGACGGACGCCCGTCGAGGTCAGGCGCCCGTCGGGACGAGGGCACGCAGGAGGGTCGTCAGGCCGGCCGCGGCGTCGTCCGACCCCGGTGGAGTCCCGGGGAACGCGAGCCGGTGCAGCACCAAGCCGTCCAGGTGCGCCATGACGAGCGCAGTGTGCGTGTCCGGGTCGCGGGAGCCGGCCGCCGCCAGCCACTCCCGGCCGATGGCGGCCACCCGCCGCGCGCCGCGCCCCATCTCGGCCTGCAGCGACTCGTCCCGCGCCGCCTCCATGAACAGCGTGTACCGCGCGACCGTCAAGGTGCGCAGGGGGCCGGTGAGGGTCTCGACCATGGTTCCCAGGGTCCCCGCGAGCGCCTCAGGTGTGGTCGGGGACGCCGCACCGGCCAGGCGGTCCCAGCCCGCGACCTCGGTGTCGATCATCCGCACGACCATCGCCCGCAGCAGGGCCTCCCGGGTACGGAACAGGTTCGACGCCGAACCGGTGGGCAGGCCGGCCGCGGCATCGACCGCACGGTGGGTGAGAGCACGCAGGCCATTGGTGCCGACCGCACGGATCGCGGCGTCGAGCAGGGCCTCTGAACGGGTGGGCATCCCCACACACTACGGCTGTAGTCAACGCACTACACCTGTAGTACCGTCGCCGGCATGCCCCACGCCACCATCATCGGAGCCGGGATCGCAGGCACCGCAACCGCCATCGGCCTCACCCGCACCGGCTGGCACGTCACCCTCCACGAACGCACCGACCACCCCGAGACCAGCGGAGCAGCCCTCGGCATCTGGCCCACGGCGCTGGCGGCCCTGGACGAGCTCGGCGTGGGGGACGCCCTGCGCGCCGTCGCCACACCCCAGGCGGCCGGCAGCATCCGGCGGCCCGACGGCGCGGTGCTGGCCGCGCTCAGCGCCGAACGCGCCACCCGCCGCCCGGGGGACCACGTCCACCTCGTCGCCCGGCGCGACCTGGCCACGCTGCTCGCGGCGGCCCTGCCTCCGGACGCCGTGCGCTACGGCTCCCGGATCGCCCCCGCCGGACCTGGTCTTGGCGGCCTCGATGACCACCTCGACGGTGGCGCCGACGTCGTCGTCGTGGCGGACGGCGTCTTCAGCGCCCACCGCACGGCGCTGCTCGGCCGGCGGTACCAGGCCCGCTACACCGGGCAGAGCGGCCTGCGCGGACGTGTGGCGGTCACGACGCACGAGGTGACCGAGACGTGGGGGCCGGGGCGGAGGTTCGGCATCACGCCCTACCTCGACGGCACCACCAACTGGTACGCGTCGCTGGACGCACCGCCCGGAGAACGCGCGGCCGGGGGAGATGTCGCCATGCTGCGCGAGCTGTTCGCCGGCTGGCACGACCCGATCGGGCAGGTCCTGGACGTGCTCACCGAGGACGACGTCATGCGCCACGACCTGTACGACGTCCATCCGCACCTGCCCACCTACATCGTGTCGGGCGGTTCCGGGAACGCGGTGCTGGTCGGCGACGCGGCCCACGGCATGACCCCCGACCTCGGTCGCGGTGCCTGCGAAGCGCTCGTCGACGCGGCCACCCTGGCTCGCTGCCTCGCGCCGCCGGCCGCCTCGGGCTCGGGAAACGCGTTGGGGAGCCCGTCCGGGAGCGTGGCCGCGGGGCTGGCCCGCTACGACCGCCTGCGCCGCCGACCCACCCAGCTCCTGCAGACGCTCGCCCGCGGCGTGGGCCGGACGGCGCACGCCCGCCACCTGACCGGGATGCGCGACCTCCTGCTGCGCGTCGCACGCTGACGGGCCTACCAGACTGCGCCAGGGGCGGGGGCGGGGGCCATCGCGAGGTCGGCGGCCATGATTCAATCCGGTGGTGCGTGCCATCCTCTTCGACGAGTTCCGAGGTCCCGCCGGCGTCCGTGAGGTGCCTGGTCCCAGCGCCCCCGACGGGGGAGTGGTCGTGCGGGTGCACGCCACGGGCCTGTGCCTGAGCGACTGGCATGCCTGGGCCGGGCACGACGCCGACATCACCGCCCTGCCGCACGTCCCTGGCCACGAGCTCGCCGGCACGATCGCCGAGGTCGGTGCCGGCGTCACGAGCTGGCGGGTGGGTGACCGGGTGACCGTGCCGTTCGTCAGCGGCTGCGGTACCTGCCAGTGGTGCCGCGGAGGTCAGGCACAGGTGTGCCCCGACCAGACCCAGCCCGGCTTCACCCACTGGGGCTCGTACGCGGAGCTCGTGGCGCTGCACGCGGCCGACGCCAACCTGGTCGCCGTCCCCGACGACGTCTCCTTCGAGACGGCGGCCGGCCTGGGCTGCCGCTTCGCGACCGCCTACCGGGCGGTGGCCGGGCGTGCGCAGGTCCGGGCAGGGGAGTGGGTGGCGGTGGTCGGCGCGGGCGGCGTCGGGCTCAGCGCGATCATGATCGCGGTGGCCCGTGGGGCGCGTGTCGTCGCGGTCGACCGCTCCACGGTGGCGCTGGACGCGGCCCGGCGTGCTGGGGCCGAGCGCACGGTGCTCGCCGACGGCCTCGACGTCCCGGCCGTCGTGCAGCAGGTGACCGACGGCGGCGCGCACGTCACGGTGGACGCCGTCGGGAGCGAGCAGACGTGCGCCGACGCGATCGGGAGCCTGCGCCGCCGTGGGCGCCACGTCCAGGTGGGCCTGTTCCCGCCCGTCGACGGTGGCCCGCGCGTGCCCATGGGCCGGGTGATCGCCTGGGAGCTCGACGTGCTGGGCAGCCACGGCATGGCCGCCGCCGACTACCCCGAGATGCTCGACCTGGTCGCCTCCGGGACGCTGCGGCCCCAGGACCTGCTGGACCGGGTGGTCGGCCTGGCGGAGGCGGCAGCGCTCCTGCCGACGATGGACACCGCGCCGCGCGCCGGGATGGTCGTGCTCGACCCGCGGCAGGCGTGACAGCCGCCATGGGTCGGCCTGTGCGCGGGTTCGTGCGGCTTCGTGCGTGGCGAGGTTGCGGTCTGCCTGGTTGCGGTCTGCCCGCCCGGGTCATCATCCTGGATGCGGGACGGTCGACGGTTGCTGTCACACCGGCAACGGTTCAGTGCAGCGGCTTGGTACGGCATCGGTCCGAGATGCGGCACCGAGCCGCAGCTTACGCGTCAACCAGCCCGAGGACGGGGCGCCGAACCGCAAGTTACGCGTCAACCGGCCCGGGGACAGGCGCCGAACCGCAACCTGATGGTGGTCTTGGACGCCGAACCGATGCCAACACGTCACGGGGCACCCCTGTAGACGCGGACCTTGCGGCTCGGCATCCGTATCGACGCGGACCTTGCGGCTCGGCGGCCGTGGGCTCGGCAACTATGGACCCGGCGCCTATGGACCCGGCGGTCATGGGCCCGGCGCCTATGGACCCGGCGGTCGGGACGGCACGATGGTCGGGTCTGAGTCCTGCCCGAGCAGGTTCGGCTACCGGCCCGTGCCAGTAGCGCACGTCTGGTCGGTGTTCGCCGACTCCCGGTGTGCGCTCCCGCGCGGCTGACCGGCTCCCCGGAAGCCGCCCCAGGTGGCTCAGGCGGCCCAGCGCAAGAGCGCGTCGAGCGGGGCCGGCACCCGGTCCAGCGGCAGCACCTGTGCCAGGCGGCGCCCGTAGCGTTCCTTGCGTCCGCCCTTGGAACCGATGAAGCGGTGCAGCTGCTGGGTGGTGGTGCGCTCACGCTGCGCCGGCTGTCCCTGCAGCCGCTCGAAGCTGCGCAGCTCGCCCTCCGCTTCGATCAGGGCGAGGAACCCGTCGATGCCGATCGCCCGGATCAGCTCGTCCTCGAGGTCCCGGTCGCAGCGGAAGAAGCCGACGTCGGCCAGGGGAGTCGTGGCCGCGAACGGACGCAGCCCCACCCGGTCCAGGCCCTTGACGACGAAGCGCTCCTCAGCGGCGTCGTACAGGCCGCCCAGGCGAAGGTCCTGGTCACCCAGCGCTACGAGGTGATGCCCGATATTGGTGATCCCGCCCATCGCGAGGACCTGCACCCCGAGGTTGGCCAGGGGGAGGCCCAGGCGGGCGGCGAGGGTCTCCACGGCTGCTCGGTCGCTCTCACCCTCCACGAGCACCGCGGTGCTCGTGGAGGCGGCGAGCACTCCTGCGAGGTTCATGGTCTCGGATCGTATGCCTCGGCACCGGGGACGGGCCGCAGATTTCCCGGCCTGCTACCGTGTTGACCTGACTTCATCGTGGTTAACCGTTGTGTTGCGCTATACACAATGCTTTAGATGTGTTGGCACCGGACGAGCGGGGTAGTGGGGCGGCCTGGGTGCCGTCAGGGTCCGACGCCGACGTCGCTGCGCCTGCCGTATCCGCTGCCGGGTTGTCGGGTCGCAGAACCCTGAGATCGGTCAGATGCGCTGCGCGACCCTGAGTTCGGTCGCTTGTCATGAGATCGGTCCATCGACGGACCGATCTCATGACAACGGACCGGAATGGCGTTCACGGCCATGCCAAGCCGACCAACCGAAACGGCAGGCGGTCCATCGAATAGCGGGCGCGGACCTCCGGCAAGGTGTGCGGGCACGGTGTCATGCGGGGTGCGGTTCCGGACCGTTCCGAGCGCCGTAATGACATAATGTACATTATCGGTTCTGCGTCCGAGTGTGTGCTGCGACGTGTGCTGCAGCCCGTCCTGGCACAAAGCCAGCACCCGCACCGGGCAGAATCGCACCGGTGACCTCCGAACTCACGATCCACGACCTCGCCGGTGTGCTCCGCACCCGCCCCACGGTCCACCTCGGCGACGACGTCGTACCAGGCTGGCGCGGCGCGCTCGCCACCTGGGCGCTCGCGCACGGCCTGGAGATTGCCGAGCGCGACGCGACGCTCGCGATCACGGCTCGTCCCGACCGCACGGCCGGTGCCGCCTGGGTCCACTCGCCCTATGCAGGTATAGAGCACCTGGCGTCCGCGCTGCCGGACGACGTGCTGCTGACCCGAACGACCGGGACCATGCCGCAGCGCATCGCCGAGTACGTGCTGGCCTGGGTCCTCGCCGAGCGATGGCAGACGGCCCGCTACCTCGCCGACTCGGCGTCAGGCACCTGGGACCCGGCCGACCCGCCCGCACCACCAGGCCGCAACGGGGCGGTCGTCATCGGCACGGGCACCATGGGTCAGGCGATCGCCCGGGCGCTGGCCGCCACCGGCCACCGGGTCACGGGCCTGAGCAGGAGCGGACGTCCCGACGACGCCTTCGACGACGTGCTCCCCTTCGCCCAGGCGCACGACGCGCCCGCGCCCGGCGGCTCGGGCACCGACGTCGTCGTGCTCGCACTCCCCCACACCGCACAGACCGCCGGCCTGATCACCCCGCAGCTCCTGCGAGCGTTCGACGGCGTGCACCTCGTCAACATCGGACGCGGCTCAGCGATCCGCACGGACACGCTGCTGCACGCGCTCGACACCGGCCGGGTACGGCACGCGACCCTCGACGTCACCGAGCAGGAGCCCCTCGGCCCTTCCTCTCCCCTGTGGCGCCGGCCCGACGTCACCATCACGCCCCACATCTCCGGTCGCACGCTGCCGTCCGACGTCGTGGCAGCCCTCGACGAGGCGCTCACACAGATCCGGGCCGGCGTCCGTCCGGCGTCGGCGGCCGCACGCGACCGGGGCTACTGATCCGTGTCCGCGAGCGCCGGTGGCCTCAGGGCGGGTGGTGCCGGTGTCGAGGCTACTGAGCGGGGTGCGGGGTCGGGCGGTCTACCTGGGCTGCGAGGTCCTGGGGTGCCTGGATGCAGTAGGAGTCGGTGAGCAGCTCGGTCAGCTCGTCCCAGTCGGTGTGCTCGTCGAGCACGATGCCGACGACGTTGGTGCCCCAGCTTGTCTTGAAGTACTGGGGGCCGAGGTGCTGGAAGGCCTGGACCTCGTCGGGTTCGGCGCGGAAGGTGATCCGGATCAGGCCGTCCTCTCCCCCGAAGACGTGGCCTACTGTCGCGTCGCGGGTCTTCCAGGCGATGCCGGTCCAGGCGTCGTGCTCCTCGCACTCCGGGAGGCGTTCGAGGATGGCGGCGATCCGGTGGATCGTCTCGGTCGGGACGGGTGCTCGTTCGCTCACGTCGTGAGTCTTGCACCTGCCACTGACACGGGGTCGGGCACGGGGACCGGCACGGTGCCCGTGGCATGCGTCGTTGCGAGCTGGTGGGGCTCGTGGTTGCGTCGGTGGCATGAGCAAATCCGACGAACGGACACGCAACGTCTTCGTGCTGGGCATGACGGACCTGCAGCGGGAGGAGCTGGCGAGCATGCGGAATGCTGGGCGCTATACGTTCCGCTCGCTGCTCGACTACGCCACGCTCGTCCGCGACACGGACTACGACTTCGATGCGCTGCTCGGCCAGGCGCGTGCCCAGCTCGCCGACTTCTCGGGGTCGATCGACGCCATCGTGTGCCACTGGGATTTTCCGAGCTCGCTCCTGGCGCCCGTCCTGTCCCACGAGCACGGCATCCCCGCTCCGTCCGTGACGAGCATGCTCAAGTGCGAGCACAAGTACTGGAGCCGGTTGGAGCAGCAGCAGTCGGTTCCTGAGGTGGTGCCGGGGTTCGCCGCGTTCGACCCGTTCGCCGATGACGCTCTGGACCAGGTGCACCTGCCGTTCCCGTTCTGGGTGAAGCCGGTCAAGGCGCACTCGTCGAACCTGGGGTTCGAGATCCACGACGAGAGGGAGTTCGCGTCGGCCCTGGACGAGATCCGGGCGGAGATCACCGACGTCGGTGACGCCTTCAACCAGGTGCTGAGCCGGGTGGATCTGCCGGAGAGCCTCCGCGGAGCGGGTGGGAACACCTGCCTCGCCGAGGAGGTCATCACCGGGATCCAGGTTGCTCCTGAGGGCGTGGTCGCGCAGGGCAGGTTCAGCGTGCACGGCATCGTCGACATGCACCGGGACCCTTCCGGGCACAGCATCGACCACCTGGACTACCCCGCCGTGACCGTCCCGGCCGAGGTGCAGCAGCGGATGGTCGACACCGCGGAACGGTTCATGCACCACATCGGTTACGACGACGGGGCCTTCAACGTCGAGTACATGTGGGACCGGGAGAACGACCTCCTGCGGCTCATCGAGGTGAACACGCGCATCTCCCAGTCCCACACCGAGCTCTTCCTCAAGGTCGACGGCACGTCGAACCATGAGGTGGCCATCGACGTCGCGCTGGGCGAGGTCCCTGAGATGCCGCACGGGCAGGGCCGGTTCGCCGTCGCCGGCCAGTGGCACGTCTTCCACGACGCCGACGCGGTCGTGCGCAGCGTCCCTGGCGAGAAGGAGCTGGCCGCTCTCGAGAGTGCCCTCCCTGGCACGAAGGTCACCCTGCAGGTGGCGCCCGGCGACCGTCTCTCCGACCTGCCGCACCAGGACAGCTACCGGTTCAAGCTGGGCAGCGTCTACCTGGGCGCCGACGACCACGGCCAGCTCGCCGACCGGTTCCGCCAGGCGGTGGACCTGCTGCCCTTCGAGCTCGATCCCGTCACCGATCCTGTCACCGAGGAGGTCCCTGGATGAGGACAGCCACCGACCTGCCGCACGAGGTCGAGACCGTCGAGAACGTGTTCATCCCGTTGCGTGACGGTCAGCACGTGGCCGCGCGGATGTGGGCCCCGGTCGACGCCGCGGCGAGTCCGGTGCCCGCGGTCGTGGAGTACATCCCCTACCGCAAGCGGGACGCCACCCGCGGCCGGGACGCGTACAACCACCCGTACATCGCCGGGCACGGGTACGTCTGCGTGCGGGTGGACCTCCGCGGCAGCGGTGACTCCGACGGCGTGCTGGTGGACGAGTACCGCCCCCAGGAGCTCCATGACGCCGAGGACGTGATCGCCTGGCTCGCGGAGCAGCCGTGGTGCGACGGAAACGTCGGGATGATGGGCATCTCCTGGGGTGGCTTCAACAGCCTCCAGGTGGCCGCCGGTGCTCCACCCGCGCTCAAGGCGGTCATCAGCGCGTCGGCCACCGACGACCTGTACGTCGACAACATGCACTACATGGGCGGCTGCCTGCTCGCGGACAACCTGTCGGAGGCGACGGTGATGTTCGCGTTCAACAGCCTGCCACCCGACCCCGCCGTCGTCGGCGACCGGTGGCGCGCCATGTGGCACGAACGGCTCGAGGGCAGCGGGCTGTGGCTGGAGACCTGGTTGCAGCACCAGCGCCGGGACGACTACTGGAAGCCGGCGTCGGTCTGCGAGGACTACTCCAGGGTGCGGTGCCCGGTGATGGCCGTCGGTGGCTGGGCCGACGGCTACACCAACGCCATCTTCCGGCTCCTGGAGAACCTCGACGTCCCCCGCAAGGGCCTGATCGGCCCGTGGGGGCACCGCTACCCGCACCTCGGCGTGCCCGGCCCGGCCGTCGGCTTCCTCCAGGAGATGGTGCGCTGGTGGGACCACTGGCTCAAGGGGGTCGACACCGGCCTCGAGGACGAGCCGATGCTGCGCGCGTGGATGCAGGACAGCGTCCCACCCAGTGCCTCCTACGAGGACCGGCCCGGCCGCTGGGTCGCCGAACCGAGCTGGCCGGCCCCGGGGGTCGTGGACCGGGAGTACCGGTTCACGCCCCACCATCTGTCACCGACGGGCGGCGGCCAGGTGGCACCGGAGAACGTCGAGGCCGACGGGCAGCAGGTGAGCCTGCGCTCTCCGCTGAGCGTCGGGATGTTCGCCGGCAAGTGGGCGTCCTACTCGGCGCTGCCGGACCTGCCGTACGACCAGCGCGAGGAGGACGGCGGCGCCCTCGTGTTCGAGACGGAGCCGCTCGCCGAGCCCCTGGAGCTCCTCGGGCTGCCCCGCGTGGCACTGGAGGTCTCGTCCGACCGCCCGGTGGCACAGCTCGCGGTCCGGCTGTCCGACGTCGCCCCCGACGGGGAGGCGACCCGTGTGACCTACGGGGTGCTGAACCTGACGCACCGCGAGGGCAGCGAGCGCCCGCAGGCGCTCGAGCCCGGCCGTGCCTACCCGGTGACGGTGCAGCTCAACGGCGTCGCCCAGTCCCTGCCCGCCGGCCACCGGCTGCGGGTGTCGATCTCGACCTCGTACTGGCCGTTGATCTGGCCGGCCCCCGAGCCTGCGACCGTGACGATCACGACCGGCAGCAGCGCCCTGCACCTGCCGGTGCGCCGCCCTCGCCCCGAGGACGAGGACCTGCGGCCCTTCGGGGCCCCGGAGGCCGCCGAGGAGGACGCGACGACGGTGCTGGCCACCGGGGAGCACTCGTGGCGCGTCACGCGAGACCTGGCCACGGACGTCTCGACGCTGGAGATCATCAACGACCAGGGCACCTTCCGGCTCGAGGACACCGGCACGGTCATCCACCGCGACACCCGCGAGTGGTACAGCTTCCGATGGAACGACGTCACCTCGGTACGCGGTGAGACCCGTACGGTCCGCCGGCTGGAGAACGGCGACGACTGGCGCGTCGAGGTGGTCACCCGGACCGTCCTGACGTGCACGGCGACCGACTTCCTTGTCAACGCGCAGCTCGACGCGTACGAGCTGGACGACAGACAGGGCGATCCGCGCGTCTACTCGCAGAACTGGCAGCGACGGATCGCCAGGGACCTGGTCTAGACGAGGCCGAGCTCGCGGGCTCGTACGCCGGCCTGGAACCGGGACTCGGCGCCGAGGGCGTCCATCAGCTCGGCGACGCGGCGGCGGTAGGTGCGTACGCCGAGACCGAGCGTGCGGGCGGCGGTCTCGTCCTTGACGCCCTGGCCGAGCAGGTCCAGGACGTGGGGTGCGAGCTGGCGGATCTCGGCGATCTGGGTGTCGTAGACGGACAGGTCGGTGGCCGAGCGCCAGGCCGCCTCGAACAGGGAGGTCACTCCCTGCACCGCTTCGGGCTGGGTGATGATGCTGAAGCTGCGCCGGCCGGCGCTGAGGTTGCCGGCCAGGATCACGAGCCGGCGGTCGAGCACTATCGTCTCGTTGATCTCTTCGCTGGTGATGCGGATCTGCGCGCCGTGGTGGTCCCGGGCCCGCGCCAGGGTCTGTGCCGCCACCGGGTCGAGGAGCATCCCGGACCGGTAGACCTTGCGGATGCGGGCGTCGCCGGGTCGCTGACGGCGGTACAGCTCGCTGAGCTCGTCCGCCATCCGTGCCCCGGCCCACGTGAAGAGGTCGTTGGCGGCGCACGCGACGTCGGTGGCGGCCGCGAACAGGTGCATCGTCCGCTCGACCAGCTCCTGCTCGCCGTGCACGATCGTGACAGCCTCGCCCGTCTGCATGGCTCAGAGTCTGCCCGCCGGGGCACCGTCGCGCCAGGCTCGGCAACAACCTGCCAACGTCGTGGGAACGGCCGGGCCCGGCGTGATGCTGGCTGCATGACGACGAACACGACGACGAACACGAACACCATGACGACGACCCCGGACGCCGCGGCGGCGGGCACCTGGCAGCTCGGCGACCGCACGGTCCACCGGCTCGGCCTCGGCGCGATGCGGCTCGTGGGCATGCCCTGGGACACGACGCCGCGGGATCGCGACGCCTCGGTCGCCGTGCTGCGGCGCGCGGTCGAGCTCGGCGTGAACCACATCGACACCGCCGCGTTCTACTTCACGCCCGTCCGCTCGGCCAACGAGCTGATCAGCACGGCCCTGCAGCCCTATGGGGACGACCTGACGATCACCACCAAGGTCGGCCCGGCCCGGTCACGGAACGGCGACTTCGAGGAGATGGCACGGCCGGAGCAGCTCCGCGGCCAGGTCGAGGAGAACCTCCGGCAGCTCGGCCGGGACCACCTCGACATCGTCAACCTGCGCTGGGGCACGCGGATGGCCGGCGAGGGGCGCGAGCCCGAGTCGGTGGCCGAGCACTTCGGGGCGCTCGCGGAGCTGCGCGACGCTGGCCTGGTCCGCAACCTCGGCATCTCGAACGTCCTCCCGGAACAGCTGACCGAGGCGATGACCGTCGCGCCCGTGGTCTGCGTGCAGAACCAGTACGGCCTGACCAGCCGGGAGGACGACGCCGTGCTCGCCCTGTGCGGTGAGCACTCGATCGCGTTCGTGCCGTTCTTCGCGGTCGGGGCGGCCGTTCCGGGTGCCTCGCCGCGGGGCGGCGCCGACGAGACCGGCCAGGCCGAGGTCGCCGGCGTCGCCGCGGCGCACGGCGTGACCCCCGCTCAGGTCCGGCTGGCCTGGACCCTGCACCGCGGCCCGCACGTCCTCGCGATCCCCGGGACCGGCAGCCCGGTGCACCTGGAGGAGAACGTCGCCGCCGGCGCGCTGCGCCTGACCGACGAGGAGCTCGCGCTGCTCGACGGGATCGCGCCGGCCGCCGGCTAGGGGCAGCGCGTCACGGGCGGTGCCCGTGGCGACTGCCGAGGCCGTCACAGGCCCTCAGGTAGCCTGACCTGCGTGAGGATCGCGGTCACCGGTTCGACCGGCACGCTCGGCAGTCAGGTCGTCGGCCTCCTCGCGGCAGGCGGCCTGACCGCGTCGCCAGGGGCCGAGCACGGCGGGCACGAGGTCCTGGCGCTCGCCCGCCGTCCGGACGCGGTGCAGGCGGCGGTGGGTCCGGCGGCGTGGGGCGCCGGCGTCGTGCCTGTGCGGGCCGACTACGACGACGGGCCATCGCTGGCGTCGGCGTTGCGCGGCGTCGACGTGCTGGTGTTCGTCTCGAGCGACGGTGACGCCGCGCGCATGATGGTGCACCACCACAACGTCGTGCGGGCGGCCGTCGGGGCCGGGGTGGGGCACGTCGTGTACTTGAGCGGTGTGGACGCGGACCCGGGCTCGCCGTTCTGCTACGCGTTCACCAACGGGTACACGGAGGGTCTGCTCAGGCGCAGCGGGTGCGGTTTCTCGTTCGCGCGGGCGTCGTTGTTCACCGAGTTCTTCGCGGCGTTCCTGCGTCCGGCGCTGGTGTCCGGCGCGTTGCGGGTCCCGGGCGGCGAAGGGCGGGTCGCTCTCGTGTCCCGGTCCGACGTCGGGCGGTGCCTGGCCGCCCTCGCTCTGCTGCCGCCGAGCGGCCGGCACCACGACCTGACGGGGCCCGCCACGCTGACGTTCGACGGCGTCGCGGGTGTGCTGAGCGAGGTGGCGGGCATCCCGGTGAGCTACACGGATATCCCGCCGGAGGTGCAGGTCGAGGAGCTGGCCCGCGCCGGGGAGGACCCCTGGTGGACGTACGCGTACTCGACGATGTTCGCGTCCGTCCGCCAGGACCGGTGGAGCACCGTCTCCGACGAGGTGCTCCGGCTGACCGGGCGGGCCCCGGTGTCCGTGGCGGACGCCGTGCGGCCCGCCCCCTGACCGGCGGCGGGCCGTACCGGCTACCGGTACTGCGCGGCTACCGGGCAGTCCATCGGGTTGGCGTGGCCGAGCCCGACGCGGTTGAGGTAGTCGACGATGATGCCGTAGGACTCGAACAGCCCGGTCTCGGTGTACGGGATGTCGCGCTCGGCACAGAAGTCCCGCACGAGCGGGCGCACGTGGCGCAGGTTCACGCTGGGCATCCGCGGGAAGACGTGGTGCTCGACCTGGTAGTTCAGGCCGCCCATGGCCCACTCCACGAACCGTCCGCCGCGGATGTTGCGCGAGGTGAGGACCTGTCGGCGCAGGAAGTCGATGGAGTTGTCCTTGGGGAGCAGCGGCATCCCCTTGTGGTTCGGCGCGAAGGTGGCGCCCATGTACACCCCGAACACGGCGAGCTGCACGACCAGGAACGCCGCGCCGAGGGCCGGGCCGAGCGTGAGGAGGACGAGGGTCGGGAACCCGATGAGCCGGACGGCCAGGAGCGCGCTCTCCGCCGCGCGGTGCTTGACCTGCGGCATCGTGGCGAGCGTCTGGACGGAGTTGTAGTGCAGGACCGGGCCGAACAGCGCCAGCATCGGGAAGAACAGCCAGCCCTGACGTCGGGTGACCCAGCCGAGGAACCCGGTACGCCCGGCCTCCTCCCCCGGTACGAACACGAGCGCCCCGGTCGCGATGTCGCCGTCCTTGCCGATCACGTTGGGGTTGCCGTGGTGCCTGTTGTGCTTGCGGTTCCACCAGCCGATGCTGAGGCCGACCACCAGGTTGCCGATGATGCGCGCGAACCACTCGTTGCGGCCGCTCGTCTGGAAGACCTGCTGGTGCCCGCCGTCGTGGGCGAGGAACGCGAACTGCGTCAGGACGACGCCGAACAGCGCGGCCACCGCGAGCTGCCACCAGGTGTCCCCCAGGGTGAGCAGCAGCACGAACGCGAGCGCCAGGCTCGCGGTCAGGACGACGGTGCGGCGGACGTACCAGCCGACGCGTCGGCCCATCAGGCCTGCGGCGTTGGCACGCTCGACGAGGTCGAAGTAGTCGTTCGTCTGCTTGTTGCGGGCTGACCGGGCCGGGCGGGCCCGGTGTGGCGGTGCGTCGGTCGTCGTCGTCATAGATGTCAACCTAGGAACCAGGTCGTGCTTCGCGCGTCCCCCGCGGGAGCCAACCTCACCCCCTACGTGAGTAGTGGTTGGTCGGTGTCGGCGACGGGCAGGGTCGCGGCGAGCTCGAAGCCGCCGTCCCGCGTGCGGCCGGCGGTGACGCTTCCGCCGAGGGCGGCAACGCGTTCGCGGATGCCGGCCAGGCCGAGCTGGGCGCCTGGTGTGGGTTCGTCGCTGCGTTCGGGGGGCGAGTTGGTGACGCGGACCAGGAGGGCGTTCCGGTCGTCGGTGATCGTGACGGTGACGGCGGACCCTGGGGCGTGCCGCAGGGCGTTGCTCAGGGCTTCCTGGACGACGCGGAAGCCGGTGAGCCCGACGGCGTCGGGCACGGTGGCGTCGGTACCGGCGTAGGCGATCTCGACGCCGGAGGCGCGGGTGGACTCGACGAGCCCGGCGACGTCGGACAGGCCGGGCAGGGGTGCGGTGGGTGCGGTGTCGTGGCCGCGCAGGATGCCGAGCAGTCCGCGCATCTCGCCCAGTGCGCGGCGTGAGGAGGCGGCGATCTCCTCGAACTCCTGCTGGATCGCCTCGTCGAGGCCGGGTTGGCGGTAGCGCGCGGTGGAGGCCTGGACGGTGATGACCGACATGCTGTGTGCGACGACGTCGTGCAGCTCGCGGGCGATCCGGTTGCGTTCCTCGAGCTCTTGGCGGCGGCCTGTCTCCGCGGCGGTGAGTCGTTCGGCTTGTTCCGCGCGGACGAGGCTGAGGATCCACAGCCGGACGATGATGCCGACCAGGGCGAAGCCGCCGCTCAGGGAGACGAGCACGACGCCGTTGGCGAAGGTGGTCTCGCGCGGGCCGTCGAGGAGCATCGTTGGCACGAGGACGGTCAGCATCGCTCCGGCCGACCAGAGGGCCGCCGCCCAGTACCAGGCGTGCCGCAGGGCGAGCACGAACACGGTGAGGCAGTGCGCGAGGAGGACGGTGACCGGCCACGGCCAGGGCCAGTCGGGGGCGGCGTCGGCGGTGACGACCATCAGGCCCAGCGCTCCCGCGACGGACGCCGGGAGCCCTGCCCAGGCCCAGCGCACGGCCAGGATCGCCGCGGCGCAGTGCACGAGCGTCCAGGCCATGGCGGCTGCCGGGTGGGTGCCGTACCCGGAGGCGGTCAGCGGCCACCCGACGGCGACGAGCGCGACCGCTGCGATGGAGACCAGGCTCCACATCCAGACGACCTCGCGCCGGGCGATCGAGACCGTGGGGACGTCCAGCCGGGTCAGGGAGCGCAGCACACGGGGCAGCCTTCGCCAGCGGCGCTCGCTACGGCCGGGTGCGGTAGCGGAGTGCGGCACCGGCGGAGCGTCATGTGGGTGGTCCATTCTCTGCAGGTTATGTGGTCGGGTGCGTGCGCCGCGTCACTCCTGAGGGCTAACCGGCGTGATACCTGGGGTCGGTCCGATAGTTTGGTCTCATGCAGCCAGCTCCCGATGTCGCCAAGGACGCGATCCGGGTGCTGATCGTCGACGACCAGTCGATGATCCGTGCTGGCTTCGCGGCGCTCCTGGATGCGCACGAAGGAATCACGGTAGTGGGCACGGCCGACGACGGCGCGGGAATTTCCGAGGTCGTACGCCGTACCCGGCCGGACGTCGTGCTGATGGACATCCGGATGCCGAAGGTCAATGGCCTGGACGCGGCCCGCACGATCATCGGCATGCCGGGTACCCCGCCGAAGGTGATCATGCTGACGACGTTCGACGCCGACGAGTACGTGTTCACGGCGTTGCGTGTGGGGGCGAGCGGCTTCCTGCTGAAGGACTCGCCTCCGGAGGAGCTGACCCAGGCGGTCCGCGTGGTCGCAGCGGGCGAGGCGCTCCTGTCGCCCAAGATCACCCGGGCCCTCATCGCGGACTATGCGGCGCGCCCGGCGTTGCCCGCCTCACCCGACGCGACCCTGTCCGCGCTGACCGACCGTGAGCTCGACGTCATGAAGCTCGTCGCCGCGGGGCGGTCGAACGCGGAGATCGCCGCCGAGCTGCACCTCGCCGAGCAGACCGTCAAGACGCACGTCTCGCGCGTCCTGAACAAGCTCGACCTGCGCGACCGCACGCAGCTGGTGGTCTGCGCGTACGAGTCGGGGCTGGTCCGGGCCGGGCGCTGACCGCCCGGCCCGTACCGCTGCCTACGCCCCCACGTACTGCGCCAGGTGCTCCCCCGTCAGCGTGGAGCGCCCCGCCTGGGCCTGGGCGACAAGGTCGGCGGGGGTGCCCTCGAAGACGACGGTGCCGCCCTCGTTGCCCGCCCCCGGGCCGAGGTCGACGATCCAGTCCGCGTGCGCCATGACCGCCTGGTGATGCTCGATCACGATGACCGACTTGCCTGACTCGACCAGGCGGTCCAGGAGGCCGAGCAGGTTCTCGACGTCGGCAAGGTGCAGGCCGGTCGTCGGCTCGTCCAGCACGTACACGCCGCCGTCGCGCGCCATCTCGACGGCGAGCTTGAGCCGCTGCCGCTCGCCCCCCGACAGGGTGGTCAGCGGCTGCCCGATGCCGAGGTAGCCCAGCCCGACGTCGGCCAGCCGCTGCAGCACCTTGTGCGCGGCGGGGACCGGTGCGGGCCCGTCCTTGGCGAAGAACGCCTCGGCCTCCGCCACCGGCATCGCGAGCACCTCGCTGATGTCCAGGCCGTCGCCCGCGCCGGGAACCGTCTCGCCAAGGGTGTACACGAGCGCCGAGGCGTCGAACCGTTTGCCGCCACAGTCCTCGCACGTGGTCGAGACGGTGTCCATGAACCCGAGCTCCGTGTAGATGACGCCGGCGCCCTTGCACGTGGGGCACGCGCCCTCCGAGTTGGCGCTGAACAGCGCAGGCTTGACCCCGTTGGCCTTCGCGAACGCCTTGCGGATCGGGTCCAGCAGGCCCGTGTAGGTTGCGGGGTTGGACCGCCGAGACCCCTTGATGGCGCCCTGGTCGACGGTCACGACGCCCGCGCCGTCCGGGAGCGAGCCGTGGATGAGCGAGCTCTTGCCCGAGCCGGCCACCCCGGTGACGACGGTCAGCACCCCCAGCGGGACGTCGACATCGACGTCCCGCAGGTTGTGCGTGCTCGCCCCGCGGATCTCCAGCGCGCCCGAGGGCGCCCGCACCGCCTCCTTGAGCCGTGCGCGGTACCCGAGGTGGCGGCCGGTCAGGGTGCCGCTGGTGCGCAGCTCCTCGACGGTGCCCTCGAACTGCACCGTGCCACCAGCGGACCCTGCGCCGGGCCCCAGGTCGACCACGTGGTCGGCGATGACGATCGCCTCCGGCTTGTGCTCCACGACCAGCACGGTGTTGCCCTTGTCCCGCAGCTCGACCAGCAGGTTGTTCATCCGCTGGATGTCGTGCGGGTGCAGACCGATGGTCGGCTCGTCGAAGACGTAGGTGACGTCCGTCAGGGCCGAACCGAGGTGCCGGATCAGCTTGGTGCGCTGCGCCTCTCCCCCGGACAGCGTGCCCGACGGCCGGTCCAGCGACAGGTAGCCCAGACCGATCTCCACGAACTTGTCCAGCTGGTGGCGCAGGTTGGTCAGCAGCGGTCCCGCCGACGCAGCGGCGCCGGACGCGGACAGCTCACGGACCCAGACCGCCAGGTCCCGGATCTCCATGGCGCACGCGTCGGCGATGCTGACACCGTCGATCCTGGCCGACCGCGCCGCCTCGGCCAGCCGGGTCCCCGCACAGTCGGGGCACGTCACGAACGTGACCGCCTGCTCGACGAACGCCCGGATGTGGGGCTGGAGCGAGTCCACGTCCTTGCTCAGCATCGACTTGCGCACCTTGGGGACCAGGCCCTCGTAGGTGATGTTGATGCCCTTGGCCTTGATCTTCGTGGGCTCCTTGTGGAGGAAGTCCTGCCGCTCCGTCTCGGTGTACTCACGGATCGGCTTGTCCGGGTCGAGGAACCCCGACTCGCTGTAGCTGCCCACCATCCAGCCGCCGGGGGTGTACCCAGGGATCTTGATCGCGCCGTCGTTGAGCGACAGCGAGTCGTCGAAGAACTGGCTCAGGTCGAGGTCGGAGACCTGGCCGCGCCCCTCGCACCGCGGGCACATCCCGCCGTGGTAGACCTGCTCGCGGACGATCGTCTTCTCGCCCGTCGCCGACGTCAGCACGCCGCTCGCCTTACGCGCCGGCACGTTGAACGAGAACGCGATCGGCGGCCCGATCTGCGGCTGCGCGAGACGGCTGAACAGGATGCGCAGCAGCGCGTTGGTGTCCGTCACGGTGCCGAGGGTCGAGCGAGGGTTGGCCCCCAACCGCTCCTGGTCGACGACGATCGCCGTGGTCAGCCCGTCCAGCCGGTCCACCTCCGGCCGGTCCAGCGACGGCATGAAGCCCTGCACGAACGCGCTGTACGTCTCGTTGATCATCCGCTGCGACTCCGCGGCGATCGTCGCGAACACCAGCGAGCTCTTGCCCGACCCCGAGACCCCCGTGAACACCGTGAGCCGGCGCTTGGGGATGTCGAGGCTGATGTCCTTGAGGTTGTTCTCCCGCGCACCCTGGACACGGATCAGGTCGTGGCTGTCCGCCGGGTGCGGCGCCGCAGAGGCGTCCCGCTCCGGCCGGGTGCTCGTCGTGGCTGTGCTCGCCGTGCTCATGCTCGACCTTCCATGACGGTCACGCGAGGCGCGGACCAGGTTTCCGGCTCCGACACGTCCGGGGCGGCAGGACCGAGCCGGGCGACGGGCTGTGCGGTACGGGCGGGCCCTGGGACGGGGGCCGGGGCAGGGCCCAGGGCAGGGCCCGGGGCAGGGGGTGCGGCGGGCCGCGCGGCCGCCCGGGCGCTCGCGGTCAGGCCAGGGATGCACATGGCCGGATCAGAGCTGCTTGATGCGGACCGTGTTTCCGGCGGGGTCGCGGAAGGCGCAGTCACGGAACCCGTAGGGCTGGTCGACCGGCTCCTGCATGACCTCGGCGCCGCTGGCCTGGACCCGCTCGAAGGTCGCGTCCAGGTCCTTGCTGCCGAGGATGACCGCGCAGTAGGTGCCCTTGGCCATCATCTCCGCGACGGTCTGCCGCTCGGCGTCGGTGACCCCTGGGTCGGCGGCGGGCGGCGTCAGGACGATCGAGGTGCCGGGCTGGCCCGCTGGACCCACGGTGATCCAGCGCATGGTGCCCTGGCCCACGTCGAGGAGGACCTCGAAGCCGAGGGCGTCACGGTAGAACGCGAGCGAGGCCTCTGGATCGGTGTGCGGGAGAAACGTCTGGTGGATGGTGATGCCGGTGTCTGTGCTCATGGCAGTCACGCTAGATCCTGCCCTGGGGTGTGCGCTTCTCGATTCCTGACCGGCCGGGGGTGGTCCTGACCGGCCGGGTGACCTGTTTGGCGATACAGGCAGGGAGCCCGGCGGTGTCGATCGCCTCTGCGGCCACCAGCGGGTCGTTGCGGTAGACGCTCGGCGGGACGCCGACCAGCTCCGTGAAGCGGGTGCTGAACGTGCCCAGCGACGAGCAGCCGACAGCGAAGCAGACCTCCGTGACGCTGAGCTCGCCGCGGCGCAGCAGCATCATGGCGCGCTCGATGCGCCGCGTCATGAGGTAGCTGTACGGGGACTCGCCGTAGGCGGCCTTGAACTGGCGTGAGAAGTGCCCCGCCGACATGTGCACCCCGGCCGCGAGCGCCTGGACGTCGAGCGGCTGGGTGTACTCGCGGTCCATGCGGTCGCGTACGCGGCGCAGGAGGGCGAGGTCGCGGAGGTGGTCGGGGTCGGCGGTGATGCTCGTCACGTAGGTGATGGTGCCATGGGGTGTGGGCTTCTGGCGCTGGAACTGTGCGGGTGGGGGTCATCGGTGCTCCGACCTGCCAGGACTCGTGTCCTCGACCGGGAACAAACGTGACCGTTTCCTCCGTTCAAAGGGGTGGAATGAGTATCTGTCCGACGTCGTGAGCCGGGGCTGGCGCCCTGTGCCCGTCGTCGTGGTTCGTTCCGGTCCGTGTGCCGGGTTCAGCGCCCTTCCAGGGTGTTCCCGGCAGTTCTGGATCGGCTCGCGCGATGCTGCTCACCCGGCCCCCTACGGATGGAGGACCACGTGACCACACCCGCACTACGGCCCAGGCGCAGTGCTGTCGGCGGCGCTGCTGTGCCCGATGATGTGCCTGATGCGTCCGACACGCCTGACGGTGTGCCTGATGGTGTGCCCGACGGTGTGCCCGACTCGCCCGATGCGGGTCCCGGTCCGTTGATGATCGTGGTGGGCGGTGTGCCGGGGGCGGGCAAGAGCACTCTCCTGGCCCGGATCGCCGACGACGTTCCTGGTGGCCTGGTGCTCGACCCCGACCGGTACCGGCGTCGGATAGCGAGGCGGGTGCCGTCCTGGGTGCCGTACAGCGCCTACCGGTGGGCGGTGCACACGCTGCATGCCGTCGTGACGGTGTGGCGCATCCTGCGTGGGCCGCTGTCGGGTGTCCCGCTCCTGGTGCACGACACGGCGACCCGTGGGCGTCGGCGGGAGGCGCTCGGGCTGCTGGCGCGGTCGAGGGGGTGGGACCCGGTGCTGGTGGCGGTCGACGTGTCCCTGGCCGAGGCGCTCGACGGGCAGCTGGACCGGGGCCGGGTGGTGCGGCCGGAGCAGTTCGTGCGGCACTGGTCGCGGTGGACGGCGCAGCGGCCGGCGTTCGCCGTGGCCGACGGCGGTCCGCGTGGCCCGTGGTCGGGTGTGTATCTGATGGCTCGGTGTGACGCGTTCCGGCAGGTGCGGGAGCTGGCCAGGCGGCGGGTGGCGGCGCTGGTCTAGGCCGTGCCCAGTGCGGAGAAGACCAGCCGGCGTGCGAGGACGTCGTCCACGACGGACTCAAGGGTCGAGGCACGCGCGAAGGCGTGCGCGCGCAGGACGGCCAGGGCGTCGGCGGGCGCGATCCCGAGCTGCGCGACGACGACCCCTGTGGCCTGGTGCACGAGCGCCTGCTGCGGCCACGCCGGCTGGGAGCTGAGGTCCGCGGTGCCGGGGTCGCCGAGCAGGGCGGCGCCTGCCGCGTCGGCGAGGAGCTCCGCCTCCTCCAGCGGGCGCGACAGGTGCCCGCCGCTGAGGTAGGCCGAGAGGACTCCGACGACGTGGCCGCTGGGCCGCATCGGGACGGCATAGACGGTCAGCGGTCCGTCGCCGGCAGCCGCCAGGGTCGCGAACATGGGGAACGCGGCGGCGTCCGTGTCGTGGCCGTCGAGGTGGGCGACGACGGTGCGGCCCTCGGCGAGCGCGAGCTCTGCGGGGCCTTCCCCGAGCACGACCTGCAGGTCCTCGATCTGGGCGACCGCGGACCCGGCGGACTCGGCGGTACGCACCGTCAGGCGCTCGGCGGCCGAGGTGAGGGTCAGCATGACGGCCTCCGCGCCAAGGATCTCCGTGCACGCTTCGCACAGCCGGGCCGCGAGGTGCCCTGTTCCTCGGCCTGTGGTCTGCCCCTGCGCCAGCGTGCGTGCGAGGAGCGCCAGGATCTCGGCACTGTCCATGGCGGTCGGTGTCCTCCTTGCCCGCAAGTGTCCCATCGGCGGCTCCCACTCGCGCCCGGCGAGGTTCTTCATGCCGGCCTCAGCCCTCCCGGGGCACGTGCCCCGTCCCGGGCCGCAGGAACGTTCCCTAACCGTTATCGGTACCCGGGCATCGTTTCGCGGCTCCCGAGCGTCTCTATCAGTGTGAGCAACAGTGTGAACAACGAGAACGCCTTCCGTCCCAACAGCTATACCCAGCAGGAGCCCGTCCGCTGGTGGATCCCCCTCGTGGCCTCCACCGGTGCACTGCTCGTCCTGGTCCTCGGCACCGCCGCGCTGGTCAGCAGCCTGGTGAACACCACGATCAGCGGGATCGGCTGAACGCTGAACCGCTAGCGGTCAGGGCTCCGGCACCGATCAGGTGCTGTCCCTGACGACCAGCTCGTCGGCAGCGTGCGCAACGACGCCACGCGGCCGCCGAGCAGATCAGCCGTCCGCGTCAGGACCGGCGTCGATCACGAGAGACCTCACGCCTGCCTGCGTACCGCGTCCGCGACGGCCTCGGCGACCCGGTGGTCGAACACCCCCGGGATGATGTACGCGCTGTTCAGCTCCTCCGGTCCCACGACCTCCGCGATCGCGACCGCCGACACCCGCAGCAGCTCCGTGGTGATGTCCTTGGCACCCGTGTCGAGCAACCCCCGGAACAGGCCAGGGAAGGCGAGGACGTTGTTGATCTGGTTCGGGTAGTCGCTGCGCCCGGTGGCGACGACGGCGGCCGTCTCGGCCGCCTCCAGCGGGTCCACCTCGGGCGTCGGGTTGGCCAGCGCGAACACCACCGCACGGTCGGCCATCTGCGCCACGTCCGCGCCCGACAGGATCCCCGCCGCCGAGACGCCGATGAACACGTCGGCTCCCTTGAGGCCCTCCTGGAGCGTGCCGGCGAACCCGTCGACGTTCGTGTTGTCCACGATCCAGCGCCGGTGCGGGTCCTCGGTCGCCACCCCCGGGTGCAGGGCCCCGTCGCGCCCGAACGCCACGATGTGCCGCGCGCCCTGCGCCTTGAGCAGCCGGATGATCGCGTTGCCTGCTGCCCCCACGCCGGACACCACGATCCGCACGTCCGCCAGCTCCTTCTCGACCACCTTGAGCGCGTTGACCAGGGCGGCGAGCACCACGATCGCCGTACCGTGCTGGTCGTCGTGGAACACGGGGATGTCGAGCTCCGCACGCAGCCGCGCCTCGATCTCGAAACAGCGCGGCGCCGCGATGTCCTCGAGGTTCACACCCCCGTACACGGGCGCGATCGCCTTGACGATGCGCACGATCTCGTCGGTGTCGGTCGTGTCGAGGCACACCGGCCAGGCGTCCACCCCGCCGAACTCCTTGAACAGCGCGGCCTTGCCCTCCATGACGGGCAGCGCGGCGGCCGGACCGATGTCGCCGAGGCCCAGCACCGCGGTCCCGTCCGTGACCACCGCCACCGTGTTCCGCTTGATCGTCAGCCGCCGCGCGTCCTCAGGGTTGTCCGCTATCGCCAGGCACACCCGCGCCACACCCGGCGTGTACGCGCGAGACAGGTCCCGGCGCGTCTTGAGCGGCACCTTGTTCGTGACCTCGATCTTGCCGCCCAGGTGCATCAGGAACGTCGAGTCGCTCGACTTGAGCACCTCCGCACCCTCGACCGCGTTCACCGCCGCCACGACCCGCTCACCGTGCTCCGCGTCGATCGTGTCGCACGTGACGTCCACGACCAGGCCGTGCGACGTCGAGTGCGCGATGTCCACCCCCATCACCGCACCACCGGCGTCGGCTACCGCGGCTACCACCGTGCTCGTGGCGCGCTGCGAAGCGGCCACCTCCACGCGCAGGGTGATCGTGTAGCTCGGGCTGGGCAACGACATCGTGGTCTCCTCGGTCACGGGCGCGGCAGTCCGCGCACGAGGAGATTCCTACCGCCGCAGCGTGACGTGCGCCACACGGGCCCGCGATGCGGACGCAGCGGCCGCCCGGCGCGGAAAAATAGGGCCGTGCGCATCGCCATCGACTCCCCCGCCCACGACGACGTCCGCCGCCTCCTGGACGAGCACCTCACCGACATGTTCGCCACCTCCCCGGCCGAGAGCGTGCACGCCCTCGACCACTCGGCGCTGCTCGCCCCCACGCTCACCTTCTGGACCGCCCGCGACGACGACGGCGCCCTGCTCGGCTGCGGCGCCCTGAGCGAGCTCGACGTCCCCGGCGACCCGTCCGACGCCCGGCCGCGCCACGGCGAGATCAAGTCCATGCGCACCGCCGCGCACGCCCGGGGCCGTGGCGTCGCGTCAGCCCTCCTGGAGGCGATCCTGACCGAGGCGCGACGACGCGAGCACACCCGGGTCAGCCTGGAGACCGGGTCACAGGACTTCTTCGCCCCCGCACGCCGGCTGTACGCCCGGCACGGATTCACCGGGTGCGGTCCGTTCGGGAGCTACACCCTGGACCCGCACAGCGTCTTCATGACCCTGGAGCTGCCGGAACAGCAGCCCGCCGGGCGGACCACGCGCCCGGCAGCGCAGCCGGCCGCGCACCCGGCTACCGCAGGCGGCCCCGCAACTTCTTGACACGCCCCTCGTCCAGCCCGGCGTACCGCAGGTAGGCGACCGGGTCCAGCTCCGCCAGCCACCCCAGGAGCGCCGCACGGCGCTCGCGGACGCGCACGTCCAGCTGCTGGGCCGTCCAGGTCTCCCCCGGGTGCTGGACCCAGGCGCCCTGCTCGACGTCGTAGGCGACGCCCCCACCGCGGTGGGCCGTGCCGCGGTAGGCCTGCACGTAGTCCTCGGCGATCGCCCCGTGCTCGACACCGGTCAGGGACAGCAGCATCGCGGTGACCATCCCGGTCCGGTCGCGGCCGGCGGCGCAGTGCACCAGTACGGGGCCGGCCGCGTCGGCGAGCGCCCGGAAGACGCCGCCGATCAGGTGCGGGTACATCGCGATGTTGGGCGCGTAGGAGCGCGGATGGTCGAGCCACGGCCCGCACGCCTCCAGGAAGTGCGGGTCGCCCGGGTCCTCGGTAGGGGTGTTGCGGGTGACGAGCTCGCTCGGCGGTGCGGCGTCGGGCATGCGGTCGCGGGCCTGCTTGACCTCGGCGGGGTTGCGCAGGTCGACGACGGTCGTGAGCCCGGCGTCGAGGGCCTCGGCCCAGCCAGTGGACGTCGTCGTCTCGGGCGCACCCGAGCGCCAGACACGCCCCGACGCGGTGGTGCCGCCGTCGTCGAGCGGCAGGTCGCCCAGGTCATGGAGGTTGACGGCGCCGTCCCAGGCCCGGAGGTTCACCGGAATGCTCATGGGCGGCATCGTGGTTCGGGTCCAGGGGCAGGTCAACGGGGAGAACTGCCCCTGGACACCGATTGCGGAGTCCCAGACGGGCCGCTCCGACCCAGCATGTCTCGAGCGTGGCCGCCCAGCGGCCCGAACCAAGTCAAGAAATGCCTAACGGCCCCCTCAGTGAAAACTGAAAGGGCCGCGGCCAAACTATTAACCGGGAGACCTGCCCCGGCTTTCGTCAACCAGCCTAGACCGCTCGCAGCACCAGCGCCACCGCTACCCCTCACCCCTCCGCGGCACCGGCACCCGGTCCAGGTCGGCCGCCACGGTCAGGTCGCCGTCGAAGACGGTGCGCGCCTCCTTCTCGAACTCCGCCGGGTCGCTGTAACGCTGCGAGAAGTGGGTCAGCACGAGGCTGCGCACGCCGCTCTGCGCGGCCACCGTCGCCGCCTGCAGCGCGGTCAGGTGCCCGTGGTCGCGCGCCAGGCCCCGGTCGCGGTCCAGGAACGTCGACTCGATGACGAGCAGGTCGACGCCGTCGGCGAGGCTCCACACCGCGTCGCACATGCGGGTGTCCATGACGAACGCGAACGACTGTCCCGGGCGGGGGTCGCTGACGTCCTCGACCTGGACGGTGCCGTGCGGGGTCCGCAGCCCGCCCTCCTGGACCAGCCGCCCGACGTCGGGCCCGGAGATGCCTGCGGCGGCCAGCCGGACCGGGTCCATGCGCCGGCCGTCCGGCTCGTCGAGCCGGTACCCGTACGCCTCGAGGGAGTGGTCCAGCCGGGCCGCGCGCAGGGTCGCCGAGCCGTGCAGCTCACCAGGGACGCGGGGCACGACGCCGTCGCGCGACAAGCCCTGCAGCGCGAGGTGCTCCTGGTGGTAGTACGCGGTGGAGTCGCACAGCGCCTCGACCCACCGGCGGCCCGACGCCGGGAACGTCACCGGCACCGTCTGCGGCACGCCGTCGAGGCTGATCCGCTGGACCACGCCCGCCAGGCCGAGGCTGTGGTCGCCGTGCAGGTGGGTGATGGCGATGCGGGTCAGGGCCGTCGCGGAGATCCCGGCGTGCAGCATCTGGCGCTGGGTCCCCTCGCCGGGGTCGAACAGGATGACCTCGTCGTCCCAGAACAGCGCGTAGCCGTTGTGGTTGCGGGTCCGCGTGGGTACCTGGCTGGCGGTGCCGAGGGCAACGAGCTCACGGCTCGAGGCGCGGTGGTTTGCGGGGGTCCGGAACACGCTCGCATTGTGTCCTGAAGCCACCGGAACCGGCACGAGGAAAACCGGTACGGCGGCTATGACACGCCATTTTCAGAAGATCACCCGCACCCGGGCAGCACGTTCAGCGGATCGCAGCCGTACTGCGCCTGTACCAGCACCAGAACGGCCCAGGCGAAGGCCAGCAGCATCGCTCCCCCGACAAGGACGTTCAGAACCGGGTAGGTTCCATCCTGTAGCACCGGCGCTAGTGCAAGGGCTGCTCCTGCCAGCAGGCAACCCAGTGTCACGATCGTGATCGGGCTGGTCAGAGCACCGGAACTGGATAGTTCGAGCCATCCGAACCGGTCCCCCAGGACCACCAGCGCCACGTACGGCAGAGCGAATCCGAGCGCCGCGATGGCGCGCCAGTCCATGACCGAAAGCTTCGACAACACCATGACCTCCCTTTTTAACCCACCCCGGACGGTGGCCAAACACCCACGACAAGTGTTAATAATCGGGGGGCGGTCCGCTAGTTCCGGTAGTGATTTTCACAGAATCCGACATATTCGTACTATCTCCACTTTCAGGACTCCCGCGCAGATGGCACCCTGTGGCGCGTCGTAGCGCCACCGGCGGCACGGCTGTCGAGAAAGGACGCGCATGGCGAGGGACGAACGCGTAGGCAAGCCCGCGTACGCAGCGGTGTCGACGCGAATCACCGGTATCCAGGTGGCGCGTGCGCGCCTGCGTGAGATCGCCGTCGTGCGGGTCGACGAGCGTGGCGGGATCGTCGACGAGTGGTCAGCGGTGCTGCACCCGGACGGCGCCTGGATCGCGCTCGCCGACGTCGCCGCGACCCTTCGTCAGCGGCTGTCACAGATGGCGATCATCACCCACAACGGACGGCTCGGCATCGAGGTGCTGCGGGCAGAGCTGGCCCACCTCGGCTGGCGGCTGCCCGCGTTCGCGCAGCTGACGACCATCGACGCGAGCTACCACTACCTGCCGAACCTGGTGCACCGCCGGCTGTCGGACTGCTGCACCGCCGCAGGGGTCCCGTTCGAGGGCGGCGGCATCCCGCCGAACTCCAGCCCGGTGAACGAGGCACGCGCCGTGGCCGGTCTGCTGTCCCGGTTCATGCAGAGCGTCGGCGGGGTACCCGACCTGGCAGAGCTGCTGCAGGTCACCCTGCGGGCGTGGGTCTACCCCTGGCCCGAGACGCCAAGCCGGGTGGCCGACGCCCCCCGCCCCTGGCCGGGGCGCCGCGGTCCGGGCATCCTCACGACGCTCGCCGGACAACCGCTCGCCGACGCGATCTCCGCCGTCGCGGACGTGCGCACCCACGGTTATCTGGCGCTCATCGCGGAGACGCTGCACGACGGGCGGCTGACGCCCCAGACGGCGGCCGGGCTGGCCGACGCCGAGCCGCTCTACCGGCTCACGCCCGAAGCGGCGTCCGACGCCCGCAGGCGGTTCTTCGACGCCCTGGTGCACCAGGCGATCGAGGCCGACCGCTACCACCTGGAGGCACGCCAGGAGCTGTGGCGCGTCGCCGACACGCTCGGCTGCCCGCGCGATGCCGTGATCGAGCCGATCGTCGAGGCGACGCCCGTCGAGTTCCCCAAGCTGGACGACGAGACGGGGACCAAGAAGCCGACCGACGGCCGCAGCGTCGCCACCCCCGCGCAGATGCGCGCCTGGGCCATCGCCAACGGGTTCGACGTCGAGGGCTACATCAGGCTGCCCTGGTCGATCGTGCGGGCCTTCGAGGAGGCGCACGCGGAGCCCGTCGACCGGACGGCGCGCCCGGCCGGACACGACCAGCTGTCAGCTCGAACCCGCGAGCCGGACCTGGACGACGGCGTGCCCCAGCTCGAGTTCGACCGGCTGGAGACGCCGCCCATCGGCAACCCGCTGGTCTGACGCCCGGCCGGGTCGGCCCTGGCACTCGCCAGGGCCGACCGCCTCAGGCGTCCGGGAACCCCTTCGGGTTCTTCGACTGCCAGCGCCAGGTGTCGGCGCACATGTCGTCGATCGTCTTGGTCGCGTGCCAGCCCAGCTCGCTGTTGGCGCGGGCCGGGTCCGCCCAGAACGCCGGCAGGTCACCAGCCCGGCGCGGACCGAACTCGTACGGCAGCTCACGGCCGACCGCCCGCTCGAACGCCTGCAACAGCTCCAGCACCGAGGTGCCCGTGCCGGTCCCCAGGTTGAACGCCCGCGCCGGCTCGGCCATGTCGTCCAGGTGCTCGAGCGCCGCCACGTGCCCGGCCGCGAGGTCGGTGACGTGCAGGTAGTCGCGCTCGGCCGTGCCGTCCGCCGTCGGGTAGTCGTTCCCGAACACGGTGAGCTTGTCGCGGCGTCCCACGGCGACCTGCGCGATGAACGGCATCAGGTTGTTCGGGACGCCCTGCGGGTCCTCGCCGATGTCGCCGCTCTCGTGCGCGCCGACCGGGTTGAAGTACCGCAGCAGCGCCACCTTCCACCCCTCGGAGATCTGCGCGATGTCCGACAGGACCCGCTCGATCATCACCTTGGTCTGCCCGTACGGCGAGGACGAGGACAGGTGCTCGTAGTCCTCGCGGTACGGCACGGGAGCCTTCTCGCCGTACACAGTGGCCGACGACGAGAACACCAGCCTGGTCACCCCGTACTTCTGCATCGACGTCGCCAGCGCGAACGTGGAGTCGAGGTTGTTGCGGTAGTACTCCAGCGGCCTGGTCACCGACTCCCCCACCGCCTTGAACCCGGCGAAGTGGATCACCGCGTCGATCTGCTCGTGCGCGAACAGCGCCTCCGTCTTGTCGGCGTCGGTCAGGTCGAACGCATGGACCGGGATCGCCCGGCCCGCGAGCGCCTCAAGGCGGCCCTGCACCGATGGCTTCGAGTTGGAGAAGTCGTCGACCACCACGACGTCGTGACCAGCGGCAACAAGGGCGAGGACGGTGTGTGAGCCGATGTAGCCGGCACCACCGGAGACGAGAACGCGCATGGTTCCAAACTACCGGGTGGCACAGCACGGTCCGTGCGGCGTTCCGCGTCCGAAGTCGCTCGCCCGAGTGGTGCGCCGGTCGGTAGCCTCACGCGCATGACGGTGCCCGAGGCCATGTTCCTGTTCGCGCTCGTCGCGATCCCCCTGACGCTCATGCCAGGTCTGGACAGCGCGCTGGTGCTGCGCACCGCCGTCGTGCACGGCAACCGGCACGGCTACGCGACCGCGCTCGGTATCGGCGCGGGAACGCTGGCGTGGGGTGTCGCCGCGGCAGTGGGTGCGACGACGGTCCTCGCCGCCTCCGAGACCGCCTACCGAGCCCTCACCCTGGCCGGGGCCGCCTACCTCGTGTGGCTCGGCGGCCAGATGCTGTGGTCCAGCTTCCGCCCAGGCCGCTACGACGCCCTGCCCGACGAGGTCCGGCTCAGCTCCGCGCACGTCGCGGCACGGTCCCCCTGGCGCTCGTTCGCCGTCGGAGCCGGCACCAACCTCCTGAACCCGAAGGTCGGCGTCTTCTACCTCGCCACCATCCCCCAGTTCCTGCCCGACGACGTACCCCACCTGCTCATGGGCGTGCTGCTGGCCGTGGAGCACAACATCCTCGGTCTCGCCTGGCTGACCCTCCTGATCAACGCGGCGGGCCTGGCCAGGCGCTGGCTGTCCGGGCGCGCGATCGCCCGCGTGACCGATCGCGTGACCGGAGTCGTGCTGCTCGCGTTCGGCGGCCGCATCGGATGGAACGCACTGACCGGGCAGGCCCGCGTGATCTGAGCCGAGGGGCCCGCCCGCCCCTGCCCACCTCCTGCCCCGGACTGCCGTGGCGACACCGACGCCACGCTCCCTGACCTGCGCCGTCAGTCCCGATACCCTCGCCTCGTGGCGTACACCGAGCAGCGCACCGACTCCGACGGCCGCACCGGCTACATCGGCCGGTTCCGCGTCGACGGGCGCCTGCGCAGCACCCGCCGCTTCACCGCGAAGCGGGAGGCGCTCGCGGAGGCCCGGCGGCAGGAGGAGGCCGGCAAGCACGCCGAGTGGGTCGACCCCGCCACCGGCCGGGTCACCGTCGCCGAGTGGTTCGCGATCTGGCAGGAGTCCCGCGTGGACCGGGCGCCCCGCACCATCGAGGCGGAGCACGAGCGGTTCCGTTCCCTGGTCGCGCCGGCGTTCGGCGGTCGCCCGCTGCGGCAGGTCACGCACGAGGACGTCGCCCGCTGGGCGGCGACGATGACCTCCCCGACGACCGGCGAGACCGCGTCGCCGGCCCGGCGCCGGGACGCGGCCCGCCTCCTGGTGGCCCTGCTCGACGCCGCGGTCGACGCGCGGCGCCTGCGCACCAACCCGGCGCGGACGCCGTCGGGCAAGGTGCCGGCCCTGCCGCGCGCGCCGAAGACGAAGCCGCACCGTTATCTCTCCCACGAGCAGCTGCGGCGCGTCGCGGACGCCGCGCGGTCGAGGCAGGCCCGCACGCTCGTCCTGCTCACCGCGCTGACCGGCCTGCGCTGGGGCGAGGTCAGCGCGCTGACCGTGGCTGACGTCGACCCGCTGCGCCGCCGGGTGCGCGTCACCAAGGCGTACACCCGGCTCGACGACGGCACGCTCCTGCTCGGCGACACCAAGACCCACGCCCGGCGCGAGGTGCCACTGCCCGGGGCCCTCGTCGCGGCGGTGGCGGAGCAGGCGGCCGGCCGGACGCCCGCGGACCTGCTGTTCACCGGGACGCGCGGCGGGCCCCTGCGGCGCGAGAGCTTCGACCGGTCCGCGTTCCGGCCGGCCGTCCTGGCCGCCGGCCGGGCCGTCCGCACGCTGCGGGAGGCCCTGATGCTGCGGGCCTCCGGCCTGTACGACGACGGTGTGGTCGCCGCGGTCCGGCGTCTGCAGTCCGACGGCGGGCTCGCGCCGACGGGCGTCTGCGACCCGGCGACCTGGGCTCTGGTGATCACCGCGGACCGCGCCCGCCGGGACGGACCCGGCGCCCCCGGGGAGCGCGGGACGGTGCCAAGGATGACCCGCGGCGACAAGGTCAGCCGCACCCGGCTGCTCGCCGCGCTGTCGGGGACCACGCTCGGGCCGGGTGCCGAGGACTTCGACACGCTCACCCTGCACGACCTGCGGCACACGGCCGCGTCGCTCGCGATCTCGGGCGGGGCGACGGTCAAGGCGGTGCAGCGCATGCTGGGCCACGAGTCGCCGGTGCTGACCCTGTCGACCTACGCGGGCCTGTTCGAGGACGACCTCGACGCGCTGGGCGACACGATGAGCGCGGCGTTCCAGGCGTCCGCCGTCGTCGGGGGACCTGCTCACGGTGACCCGTCGAACGGCAGGTCCGACGCCACGGTGAGCGGCACCGCGGAGGTCATCGCGATCGGTACCCCGCGGGCCGTGGCCGTGGGCTGACGACGAGCTGGGGCCCTCGTCCGATATTTTTTCGGCGGATCACGGATCCTGATGTCGAGAACGTGAGACCGGCTCCGTCCTAGGGTCGAGGGCGCGAACCGCGTCCACGACCCGGGGCCTCGTGCGGGGCCCCCGACCCAGGGAGAGAATCATGGCGAAGTACCTGCTGCTGAAGCACTACCGGCACAGCGGACCGAAGCCCGTGCCCGGCACCGAGGCGATGATGGACCAGTGGACGCCCGACGAGATCACGGCACACATCGAGTACATGGGCCGGTTCGCCGAGAAGCTGACCGAGAGCGGTGAGTACGTCAGCGGTGACGCGCTCTCGCCCGAGGGCACCTTCGTCCGGTACGACGGTGCGGGCCGGCCGCCCGTGACGGACGGACCGTTCGCGGAGACCAAGGACCTGATCGCGGGCTGGATGATCATCGACGTCGAGTCCCAGGAACGGGCCTACGAGGCGGCGGCCGAGCTGTCCGCGGCGCCCGGTGCGGGTGGACGCCCGATCCACGAGTGGCTGGAGGTCCGTCCGTTCCTGGCCGACCCGGGGGCCACGGCCGAGTGACCGAGCGCGGGACGAGCACGAACGAGGGTCTGGTGTGGACCACGACGCGGTGAACGACCTGATGCGGACCCTCGCGCCGCAGGTCCTGGGCGCCCTCGTCCGTCGCGGAGCAGATTTCGCGACGGCCGAGGACGCAGTGCAGGAGTCCCTCATCGAGGCGGTGCACCACTGGCCCGACGATCCTCCCGACGACCCGAAGGCGTGGCTCCTGCGCGTCGCCGGCCGCAAGCTGATCGACGCGCAGCGCTCCGAGGCAGCCCGACGACGGCGGGAGGAACGGGTCCACGACGAACCCCCGCCCGGACCTGCCGAGCAGTCGGACGACACCCTGCTCCTGCTGAGCCGCTGCTGTCATCCGGCGCTGAGCCCGGCGTCGGCGGTCGCCCTGACGCTGCGGGCCGTCGGCGGGCTCACCACCGCGCAGATCGCACGCGCGTTCCTGGTGCCCGAGGCCACCATGGCCCAGCGGATCTCCCGAGCCAAGCGCACGATCACCGGCGAGCGGTTCGACACCCCCGGCGACGTCGGGGCGGTGCTCCACGTGCTGTACCTGATCTTCAACGAGGGATTCACCGGCGAGATCTCGCTCGCCGGTGAGGCGATCCGGCTGACCCGCCAGCTCGCGGCCGCGACGTCGGCCTCCGCAGGCACGGCAGGCCCGGAGATCGCCGGGCTCCTCGCACTGATGCTGCTGCACCACGCCCGCCGGGACGCCCGGCGCACCGCCTCGGGCGAGCTGGTGCCGCTGGACCAGCAGGACCGGTCACGGTGGGACACGGACATGGTGGCCGAGGGCGTCGACGTCCTGCAGGACGCCCTCGCCCGCGACCGGCTCGGGCAGTACCAGGCACAGGCCGCCATCGCCGCCCTGCACGACGACGCCCCCACCGCACAGGAGACCGACTGGTCGCAGATCCTTCAGTGGTACGACGAGCTCGCCCGCCTCACGGACAACCCGGTCGTCGCGCTCAACCGCGCGGTCGCCGTCGGACAGGTCGACGGACCCCGCGCGGGACTGGCCGTGCTGAACGGCATCGACCCCGGGCTCGCACGGTGGGACGCCGTGGCGGCCCACCTCTACGAACGAGCCGACGAGACCGCCGAGGCGATCCGGCACTACACGGTCGCCGCGGACCGGGCCACCAGCTCGGCCGAGCGCAACCACCTCATCAAGCAGGCGGCACGGCTGCGATCCCACGGGAGTCGTCCCCCGGCCTGACGGCTCGTCAGGGCCCCTGCTCAGCCATGCTCCCGTTCGTCCGTGCTCCCGAGGTAGGCCTCCAGGGCGGCCGCCCCGGCCAGCAGCGCCCGCCCGCGTGCGGTCAGCCGGCCGGTCCAGCCCTGCAGCGTCGCCTCCAGCGGTCCGAGGCCGCCGGCGGACCGCACCTGGGCGATCAGCGGCGCGATCTGTTCCAGGAGGTACCCGCCGCGGCGGAGCTGGTGGGCCAGCTCGGCGTCCCGCACAGCGGCTTCGTCGTAGACCCGGTACCCGGTGCGCTGGTCGCGCCGCGGGTGCACGAGGCCCACCCGTTCCCAGGTGCGCAGCGTCGCGGGCCGCAGGCCGAGCCGCGCAGCCAGCGGGCCGATGAAGGTCTCACGGGGCACTGGCTCCGACGTCGGCGCTGCGCTGCGCCGGGACGCCCGTCGTACCGCCGGCCCGGTCCCCGTGAAAGTCCCCGTGACGGTCCCGGTGCTCGACGACGCCTCCAGGTCCCGGAGGGCATCTGCCACGGCACGCAGGGTCCGCCGGTCGTCGAGAAGCTGGGCGTGACTCTCGTCGACGAGCCGGAACGCCTCCTCCGGCGCGCCCTCGTTGACCGCCCGCATGATCGCCGTCGCCGTCCGGTGACCGTGGCCGGGCGCGAGGGCGAGGAACGCACGCAGCGCCCGCGCGTGCGACGACGTGTAGGTGCGGTAGCCCTTGGCCGTGCGGACGGCGGCCGGGAGGATGCCGGCGTCCTCGTAGTTCCTGATCGCCTGCGTGGACAAGCCGTGCTCGCGGGCCAGGTCGATCGGCCGGAGCCGCAGGTCGTCTTGAAGGTCTGGCACCGTCGATCCACCTATCTCCTGGCTGGATCGCGGCCAGGTCTCAACCGGGGCTTCAACGATACCGTGGAGGGAATGGTGACCGAGATCAAGGACCTGACCCATCCCGTCGACGCCGCAGCGGTGCTGCGGCTGCTCCCGCACCGGCCACGGCTGCTGGCACTGGGCGAACCCACCCACGGCGAGGGCACTCTGCTCGACCTGCGCAACGAGCTCTTTCGGCAGCTCGTCGAGCAGGAGGGCTACCGCACGATCGCCCTCGAGAGCGACTGCCTGGCCGGCCTCGTGGTGGACGACTACGTCACCGCCGACGCCCCCGACCTCGGGCTCGACGACGTCATGGAGCGCGGGTTCAGCCACGAGTGGGGCGCCTTCCCTGCCAACCGCGAGCTCGTGCGCTGGATGCGCGCCTACAACGAGGGCCGGCCCACGCACGACCGGCTCCGGTTCGCCGGTGTCGACGGCCCGCTGGAGATCACCGGCGCCGCGAGCCCCCGGCTGGTCCTCACCGCGCTCCACGGGTACCTCTCCGCCCGGCTCGACGCGCACCTGCTGCCCTGCACCGCCGAGGTGCTCGACAGCCTGCTCGGCGCCGACGACCGGTGGACCGAACCCGCCGCGATGATGGACCCCGCACGGTCCGTTGGACGGTCCGCCGGGGCCAGGGAGCTCCGCCTGCTCGCGGACGATCTGGCGGCGCTGCTCGACGCGCAGGCGCCGCACCTGGTCAGGACGTCGTCCCCGGACGAGTGGGACCGGGCGCGCCTGTACGGGCGCACTGCCGCCGGCCTGCTGCGGTACCACTTCTGGATGGCCGACACCGGACCGGGCCGCATGACGTGGCTGCTCGGCGTGCGGGACTCGATGATCGCCGCCAACCTGCTCGCCGTCGGGGACCGGGGCCCGACGCTCGTCAACGCGCAGAACGGCCACCTGCAGCGCGGCAGGAGCACGATGCGCATGTGGGACCACCCGCTGCTGGAGTGGTGGGGAGCCGGCGCGCTCGTCAGCACCCGGCTCGGCGCGGAGTACGGCTACCTGGCCACGGCTCTCGGCACGATCCAGCACCAGGGTGTGGACGCCCCGCCGTCGGACACCGTGGAAGGGCTGCTGTCCGCGCTCGGGGAGGACACCTGCGTCCTCGACGCCCCGCGGCTCGCCGAGCTGCTCGGCGAGACGCCGCTCGCGGCCCGCGTGTCCCCCTGGTTCGGGTACGCACCGCTGGACCCGGCCCACCTGGCGGAGGCCGACGGGATCGTGTTCGTCAAGGACGTCCGGCAGGAGCAGGCACCGGGCCGGACGTCCGGGTGGCCCAGGCACTCGGGCTGATGCCCCTGGTGCGTTTGAACGCGGCGCTGAAGGCGAACGCGTCGGAGTAGCCGACGGCGTGGGCGACCTCGGCGACGGTCGCCGTGTCGCGCTCGGTCAGCAGGTCCGCCGCGAGCGTCATCCGCCACCGGGTCAGGTAGGTCAGCGGCGGTTCGCCGACATGGTCGGCGAACCGCTTCGCCAGGGTGGAACGCGAGACGCCGGTCCGGTCGGCCAGCGCTCGTACGGTCCAGGGTGCCGCCGGCTCCGCGTGCAGCAGCCGCAGCGCGTCGCCGACCACGGGGTCCCGCTGGGCGGCCCACCAGGGCGGAGGCTCCCCGCCGGGCCGGTCGAACCACTCGCGCAGCGTGCAGACCAGCATCCAGTCCAGCAGCCGGTCGAGCACCACCTGCTGGCCCGGGGTGTCGACGGCGGCCTCCGCCGCGAGGTGTTCCAGCACGGCGTCCCCGCTGCCTCCGGCGCCCACGCGCAGCACGACCGGCAGAGCGTCCAGCAGCCGCCGGCTGATCTCGCCGCGCACCGGGTAGGCGCCGACGATCAGGGTGGTCGTGCCGCGGCGGGCGGGGTCAGCTGCCGCTCCCTGGTCCACACCCGCTCCACAGGCGGGGTCGGGGTCGTGCCAGCCGAGCCGGTGCCGGGTCCCGCCCTGCTCGGGCGTCGCGCAGTCCTCGCCGCACGCGACCGGCTCGGCCGTGGTGCCGACCTCGTCGACGAAGGTGAAGGTCTCCGGGCCGCGGACGACGATCGTCTCGCCGGCGCGCAGCGGCACGGCGGGCCCGTGCTCCGGCACGATCCACCCGTCGCCACCGAAGACCGTGCACAGGGTCAGCGGCGCGCCGTCCACGAAGTGCAGGGCCCATGGTGGGGACAGGGTCGAGGTGCCGAACAACGAGCCGTGGGCCCGGACTCCCCGGATCAGGTCACTGAACGCGTCCATCCCACCGAGATTAGACGATGACACAGGCAATCCGGTCTTCTACCCATGGATTCGTCCGAGCGGACGGCGTTGAATCGCTGACATGAGCAACGACACCACCCTCGTCCTCGGCGCCACCGGCAAGACCGGCCGACGGGTCGCCGCCCGGCTGCGACTCCGCGGCACGGACGTGCGCACCGCGTCGCGATCCAGCCGCGTGCGCTTCGACTGGTCCGACCCCAGCGGCTGGGACGCGGTGCTGCGGAACGTCGCCACCGTCTACGTGGTGCCGCCGCCCGTACCTGGGCCGGCCCACGAGCTCGTGACGCGGGCCGAGGCTGCCGGCGTGCGGCGTCTGGTCCTGCTGTCCGGTCGCGGTGCTGACACCTGGGGCGACTCCGCGTTCGGGCTCGACATGCGCTCGGCCGAGGACGCCGTGCGCGGCTCGGCGCTCGAGTGGACGGTGCTGCGGCCGTCGAACTTCGACCAGAACTTCGACGAGGCCCTCTTCCACGCCCCGTTGGTCTCCGGTGAGCTGGCGCTCCCGGCCGGCACGGTCCCTGAGCCGTTCATCGACCTGGAGGACGTGGCTGACGTCGCAGCCGCGGTGCTGACCGAGCCGGGACGGCATGCCGGGCGGACCTACGAGCTGACCGGTCCGCGCGCCCTGACCTTCCCTGAGGCCGTCGACCTGATCTCACGCTCCTCCGGGCTGCCGATCACCTACCGGCAGGTCTCCCCCGCCGAGTACACCGCGGCGCTCGTCGAGGAGGGCTGGGCCGACGACGACGCCCGCAACGTCGCCGCCATGTTCGTGCTGATGGAGCGCGGTCTGATGGCCGAGCCGACGGACGGCGTCGAGACCGTGCTGGGGCGCGCGCCGCGCGGCTTCGAGGACTACGTCGTGCGAGCCGCGGCCGCGGGAGCCTGGCGGTCGTGAGCGTCCCGCCCGTGGACGTCCAGGTGCTGACGGACGGGGCGCCGGGGGCTACCGCGTCGGCGGGATCCGGTAGACGGAGACGTGCGAGCGTGACTCGGCGGTGAACTCCGCGCCGGCCCAGTCCGCGTGCCTGGTCTCCAGCTCGAGTCCGGCCAGCTGGGCCATCAGGTCGAGCTCTGTGGGCCAGACATAGCGGTGCGGGCTGCGGAACAGCTCTGCCTGCTTGCCCTCGTCGAACCGGAAGTGATGCGACACGACGTGCTGGCGCAGGACGTCGACGGTGTCCAGCCCGATGTAGCCGGGTTCGGACTGAAAGACGGTGGCCGACTGGCCCGGGGGCAGCTTGCGCAGGTCCGGCACCCAGAGCTCGACCACGAACCGGCCGCCGGGCTCGAGGTGACGCGCGGCGTTGCGGAAGCACGCGACCTGCTCGGCCTGGGTGAGCAGCATCGAGATCGCGTTGTAGACGATGTAGACCAGGGCGTACCTGCCGGGAGCCTCTGTGGTCGCCATGTCACCGATGACCACGGGGATCGTCGCCTCGTCGACCTTGGTGCGCAGCTGTTCCACCATCGGCGGTGACAGCTCGATGCCGACGACCGGAACCCCTCGCGCGGCGAGCGGGACGGCCACCCGGCCGGTCCCGATGGCGAGCTCGAGCGCCGGTCCCTCCCCCGCCAGGTGCGCGAGACGTTCCACAGCCGGGCCCAGTACCTCCGGCGCGAACATCCCTGACTCGGGCGTGTCGTAGTGCTGGGCGACATCAGCGTCCCAGACTTCCTCCTGCTGCATGCCGGCAACCCTGACCGTTGCTCGAAGGGTGTGTCCAGGCAATATGCACACGGCCGGAGCCCTGCCCAGCCGCGTTCACCGATGTGCGGCCAGCACTGCCCCGAGGCCCTCTTGTAGGTCTCTGACGAAATACTCGGGAACCTCCAGCGACGGGAAGTGCCCGCCGGCCTCGGGCGTCCTCCAGCGAACGATCTGTCGGTACCGCTCCTGCGCCAAGGGGCGCGGGCACTTCTCGACGTCGCGCGGATACATGGTGAGCGCCGACGGGACGTCGACCCGGAGCTCGGGATCGAGCGAGCTGTGGCTCTCGTAGTAGATGCGGGCGGCCGATGCGCCGGTCCGCGTCAGCCAGTACAGGGTCACGTCGTCAAGGATGCGGTCCCTGGAGATCGTCTCGAACGGGCCGTCCTCGGTGTCCGACCACTCGGCGAACTTGTCGAGGATCCAGGCGAGGAGCCCGACCGGCGAGTCGACGAGCGAGTAGCCGATGGTCTGCGGCCGCGTCGCCTGCTGCTTCGCGTACGCCGCGCGCTTGCCCCAGAAGCCGCGGGTCTCCTCGACCCACCTGCGCTCGACCGTCGTCAGCCCGTCCGTCGTCGTCCCAGGTGGCGCCTCCGCGAAGGTGGTGTGGATGCCGAGAACGTGCGCCGGGAACCTGCCGCCGAGAACCGTGGTGATATTGCCTCCCCAGTCGCCGCCGTGGGCCACGAACCTGCCGTAGCCGAGCCGTCCCATCAGCTCCACCCATGCGGCCGCGATCTTCTCGGTCCCCCACCCGGTGGTGGCCGGCCGGTCGCTGTAACCAAAGCCCGGCAGCGACGGGACCACGACGTGGAACGCCGGCGCGTCGGGATCCTTCGGGTCGGCCAGCTCGTCCACGACATCGATGAACCGAGCGATGCTGTCAGGCCAGCCGTGCGTCAAGATCAGAGGAGTGGCATCAGTGCGCGCGGACCGGCGGTGCAGGAAGTGGATTCCCAGACCGTCGATGGTCGTGCGGAACTGACCGATCTGGTTGAGGCGATCTTCGAACGGCCGCCAGTCGTACCCGGTGCGCCAGTAGTTCACGACGTCCACGAGGTCGGCGAGCGGAACGCCCTGTTCCCACCGGCGCGGGTCGGGTGCGGCGCGATAGACCGTCTCTGCCTCCGGTAGCCGCGCCGTGGCCAGTCGTGCGCGCAGCTCGTCGAGGTCGGCGTCCGGTGCGTGAGCTTCGAATGCGTGCACGTCGCTGGTTGGACTGGGCATGAGACCTCCTGGCCATCGTGGATCCGGCTGCGACCGTTGCGAACCGGCTATGACGGTTCTAACAGTTCTCCGGGTCACGCCGCAACCGTCTATGGTGGTTCCATGCACGCTGGATTCCCTGACTTCCGCCTCGGTAGCGTGCTGGCGACCAGCTTCACGGGGACTCTGACGGAGCGGCGCGGCGACGCCGTGGAGCGCATCCCCACGCCGCAGCGGCTCATCGACTGGCTGGCGGAGTACGGCCTCGCCGTGGACTCCTGCACCACCGCTCAGCTCGACCTCGCTCGAGAGCTGAGGGAGTCGATCCATGCCGCAGCGACAGCGGCCGCGATCCAGGACGCTCTCCCTGCATCCGCGCTCCACGTCATCAATGACCGCAGCGCTCAGGGTCGGGCCGCGGCAGCTCTGACACCCGAGGGTGAGCGGCGATGGCAGCTCGGCTCGGCCTCCCCCGTGGAGGATGCCCTCGGCGTGATCGCCGCCGACGCGATCAGCGTCATCGCGGGCGAACGAGACGGAAGGTTGGCCCTGTGTGCGTCACCGACCTGCCAGGCCGCCTTCTTCGACACCAGCCGGAGCCGCACGCGCAGATGGTGTGACATGAACACGTGCGGGAACCGGCAGAAGAAGGCGCGCTTCACCGCCAACCATCGCGAGAACCCCAGCTCGGCCCGGTGATCCGGGTTCCCACTAGCGCCGAAGTCCTTCAGCGCAGCACGGCGGAGAGCAGGTCCCCGCCCAGCGTCGTCATCGCGGACCGGTCGAGGGCGTAGTGGACGTAGCGACCGCGCCGCCGGGCCGTGAGCAGCCCGGCGTGGCGCAGGACGGCGAGGTGGCGGGATACCTCCGGAGGTGAAAGCTCCCAGGCGTGGGCCAGCTCGCCGGTGGTGTGCGGGCCGCGGGCCAGGGTACGCAGCAGCCGTAGCCGTACCGGATGCGCGAGTGCCCCCAGCCGGAGCGTGACAGTTTCCAGCGATACCGCCTCTGCCGGACCTGCCTCGGCCACAGGGTACTGCACCACCGGCTGCCACCCGGCCGCGTGGACCACCGTCAGGTGCGGGCGCCCGAAGACGCTGGGGAGGAAGGTGAGCCCGGTGCTGTGGGCGGCGGTCGCGTTGTCCTGCAGCTGGTCCACGATGATGCTGTCGCCGTCGGGTGCCAGGGTGACCACGTCGGAGACCGATGCGAGTGCCGCCCCGGTGCCCTGGCGCTTCAACAGGTCGTTCTTCAGGCGCAGGTCGGTGGCGAGCTGCACGGCGACGCTCGTCCAGGCGGCATCGAAGAAGGCGTCGGCGCACTGTTCGAGGGTGCTGCGCACCCGTGCCCGCACGGCGGCTGGATCTGCGAGCAGCCGTTCTGCGAAGGCCTCTTGCAGCGGGCCGCGAGCCTGGGCCAGGTCAAGGGCCCGCTCGCGCGCAGTCGCGTCGGCGAGCGGCGACGGCGCGGCGAAGTGGACCCGGTTGCTGCCGCACGTGGTAACGAGCGCGGACGTCACATACGTCTCGTCGTCGATCCGGTCCACGTCGTCCAGCTCCTCGACGAGGGTCGGCCGGGGACGCGCGGGGACCAGGAAATCGGCTCGTGAGGAACGCCAGAGGAACTCCGCCTCCCGCAACCGCTCGGCCAGCTCCGGCCGCAGCCCGGCCCAGACGTCCCCTGCCCAGCCGGCGAGTCGCGGATGATGCCCGGGTTCGGCCAGCACGTGCAGCATCGCGGTCAGCTCGGCCAGCGGGGAAGCGGCGAACCGCAGCCGCTCGGACGGCAGGCCGCTGATGTCGATCCTCAACGTCACGCCCTCATCATCACCGACCGCACGGCCGGTGACGGCGCCGATTGACGAAGTCCGTCAACCGACGTGCCCGGCCCCGGCCGTCGACCGCACCGTTGGCGCCATGGCAACCACCACCAAGGTCCGGCTCCGCGACCTCGTCCGCGCGTCCGGCGGCCCGCGCTACGCCACCGCTCTGGCCGTGGACGCGCTCGGCACCGGTCTGATGCGGCCCTTTCTGCTCATCTACGGGGTGACGGTGCTGAGACTGTCCGCGCCGGCCACCGGCATCGCCATGACGGTCGGCATCGTCGTGGGTCTTGTGTGCATGCCCGTGGTCGGCCGATGGCTGGACCGGGGCGCACGCAGCACGGTCGTGGCGGCGTCGATGCTGGTGCGGGTGCTGGGCGTGGCCCTGCTGCTGGCCACCCCGCCGGGACACACCTGGCTGTTCGCGACGGCGGTGCTCTTCCTCGGCATCGGCAACCAGGCCTGGCCGGCCGCCCACGCGGCGCTCGTGGCCACGGTCGCCCACGGCCGGGAACGTGACGCCGCTCTCGCAGCAGGCCGTGCCCTGCGCAACGCCGGCCTGGGCATGGGCGCCCTGATCGCCACCGTATGCCTGGCGGGCGGCGCCATCGCACTACAGGTGCTGGCATTCGCCACCGGGCTCGCCTACCTCACCGCTGCGGCCTTGGCGTGGTCCGTCCGCCTGCGCGCCGATCCGGCCGCCGGCCAGGCCAGGGGTGGGAACGACGGACCGCCACCCCGGATGCGCGTGCTGCTGGCCGCCAACGTGGTCTACGCCTTCTGCCTCAACGTCCCCGAGATCGCGCTCCCCCTGATCCTGGTGACCCAGCTGGACGCGTCCCCCGTATGGTCGGGAGCCATCTTCGTGGCCAACACGGTGCTGGTGATCACGCTGCAGGTTCCGGTCACCGTCCTGCTGTCCCGCTACTCCCGGCGAGCCGTGCTGGCTCTCGCCGGCGTGGTGCTCACCGCGTCCTACCTCGGTTTCCTCGTGGCCGCCTCGCTGGGGGACGGCTGGGCGGCCCCCGCCGTCGTCGCGGTCTCCGTGGTCTGCACCCTCGGCGAGATCGTCTATGCAGGCAGCGCCACCGCGCTCGTCACCGCCCTCGTCCCGGCGCATGTCCTGGGACGCGCCCTCGCGCGGTTCCAGATCTCCACGGGGTTCGGCCTCGCCGTCTCCCCTGCGGTCATCACGGCGCTCGCACCCCTTGGCCCGGTCGCCCTCTGGGGCAGCCTCGCCGCCGCGACGCTCCTGTCCACCTTCGCGGTCGCGGCCGAGAAGGATCCGGTACAGAACGACCTACCGCCGCGGCTGAACGGCCGCAGGTGCGCCGGAGCTCGCCCTACGAGCCCGCACGTCGGCGGCCACCAGCAGCACGGCCGGGACCAGCGCGAAGGTGAACCCGCTCGCAGGGCCCAGCAGAAAGACGCAGAAACCGATCCAGGCCAGCATCGTCCAGCCGACGTAGGTAGGCAGCCGCTCGCCCTGGTTCGCGGTCCGTACGGTGAGGAGGCCCAGCAGCAGCACGACAGCCGCGAACCCGCCCGGCTGCGCCCAGAAGAAGGCCACGGAGTCGGCGCTCGCGCTGCCGTCCCGCAATTCTCCCGCGAGCCAGTCGGGCCAGTGAGGGCCGTTGGTGAAGACGACGTGCACCACGGCGATCAGGATCATCAGGATCCCTCCGGCGCGGGTGAGCGCGGAGCCGGGCGTTCCAGGGGTTCTCGTCGAGGTTCGCATGGGTCCAGCGTGTCGTCGCCCCAGCGGGCGGACCTCCCCTGACCAGGTGAATCGCCTCCCCCGCCCGGGGGAGGCGCGGCGCCCGGGCGGGCCAGGTCCTTGATCGCCCGCCGGTCGAGCATCGCCGTGGGGTGGTTGGCGGAGCCGTAACGTGCCGCCAGAATCTGCATGGCGATGAGCAAAATCGACGCCGTGTAGAATTTGAGGTGAGGGAGCGACCAGGCTCCTTCCAGGTCCTAGCTGGAGGAACGATGCAGGAACAGAAGTGGCTCATCACCGGCGTCAGCACGGGCCTCGGACGTGCCTTCGCCCAATCGGCCCTTGCCGCAGGGCACACCGTCGTCGGTACGGTCCGCTCAGAGAAGGACCTGCGGGCCTTCGAAGAGCTCGAACCCGGGCACGCTCACGGCCGCATCCTGGACGTGACGGACGGCGACGCCGTCTCGAGCGTGATCACAGAGGTGGAGCAGAGCGTCGGAGCTTTGGACGTCGTCATCGCCAACGCCGGCTACGGCCTGGAGGGCACCTTCGAGGAGACGCCGCTGGCCGAGGTGCGGCGGCAGTTCGAGGTCAACGTATTCGGGGCGGTGGCCACCCTGCGGGCAGCACTGCCCCACATGCGCCGGCGCCGCCGCGGACACCTGATGGCCGTCACCTCCATGGGTGGGCTCATGGCCGTGCCCGGCATGTCCGCCTACTGCGGCAGCAAGTTCGCGCTGGAAGGCATTCTTGAGGCGCTGGGCAAGGAGGTCGCGCAGTTCGGGATCCACGTGACGGCGATCGAGCCCGGCTCCTTCCGCACCGACTGGGCCGGACGGTCCATGACGCGCGCCGCGCAGTCCGTCGACGACTACGACGAGCTGTTCACCCCCATCCGCGAAGCGAGGCAGAAGGCAAGCGGGAACCAACTGGGCAACCCGGCCAAGGCCGGGGACGCCGTCGTGCACATCACGTCAGTAGACCAGCCGCCGGCCCACCTCGTCCTGGGCTCGGATGCGCTGCGACTGGTCACCGCCGCGCGCACGGCCGTGGACGAGGACATCCGCGCATGGGAGACGCTCTCCCGTACGACCGACTTCGCGGAGGGCGCTCAGTTCTGATGCCCGGCCACCACCCCACGCGAAGCCGACGCAGCACCGAACGCAAGGGCGATGTCCGGGAGCGGGCCATTCTGGACACCTGCGAAGCTCTGCTGGCGCAGAAGGGTTACGACGCCATGACCGTCGGCGACATCGCCCAGGGCGCCGGTATCACACGCGGCGCCCTGTACTTCTACTTCGGTTCCAAGCAAGAGGTGGTCACGGCGCTCGTGGCCCGGACGGTCGAGCACCTGTGGGAGCGGTCCAGGGTCACCGCGCAGGCCGATGAGCCGCGCCAGGCCATCGAGGCAGCCATGCGGCGCACGGTCGAGCTGTGGAACGAGCATGGCCTGGTCATGCGCACGGCGATCGATCTGTCACGGACCGTGCCGGAGATCGGCGAGCTGTGGAGCCGTACAGCTGACTTGTTCAGCACAGCGATCACCGCTGTCCTGGAACGAGCCGGCATCCAGGCTGGCAGCGAACCGGAACAAGCGTCGGCGATGGCGCGAGCCCTGTGCTGGATGGTCGAGCGGACCTTCTACCACGCCTCGCAGGAGCCCCGCGAGAGCTTGGAAAGGGCATCCTCGACCTGCGAACACATCTGGCTGGTCAGCGCCGGCCTGACCGCCGATACATCTGGCCTGGACGGTGGAGCATAGGAACCGGGCCTCGCGATCTCGGCCAGAGCTCCTGTACCTGGACCTCCACATCAGGTTCTGGACTCCAGCACGGGTGGCTGCCAGGAGGTTTCCGGCAGAAGACCGGCGGCGCCCGGGGAAACGCCGGGCTCGAACCACACGTCGACCTGCGTCCCGTTGAGCCCGGAAGATCAAAAACGCTGACGACCACACCCCAGATCCGGCACAGAGAACTACTTGTCACTTCGCGTAGCTCCGGGAGAACCGGGCCTGGTTCGAGCGGGCGGACGGGGACCGGTTCTTCGACCAGCAGGTGAGGCGAGGGCGCCGCCCGACGCCGTCGCACCCGTGCAGTTGATGCTCACCATATGCTCTTCGCAGCCCACTCAAGGGCACCCCGATCGCGCAGAATCCGCATCATTTAGCCGATCTCTCCACCTCTACGCACCCGCTTCAGGAAAGCGGGTGCGTACTTTGTGGAGTACCAAGTAGGAGTAGTATTGCGCGACTACTAGGACTCCTACGAGCGGTACGACGACGATCGACGATGACCGACTGATCGGGGAACAACGTGCGGGACAAGGAACGGGTCTTCCAGGCTGCCGAGGCGCTGACGGCTGAGGGTGCGGCGGTCACGGTGACGAACGTGCGCGAGCGCGCCGGCTGCTCCAACGCCGCGGCGACGAGGTACCTGCGTGAGTGGCGAGACACGACGGCTGCGGAGGACGAGGCCCGACAGGCGCTCCCGGACCTGCCCCCCGCCGTCACGGCGCTGGTGGACCGTGGCCTCGACGCCCTGTGGGGCGCCGCGGTCGAGGTGGCGCGGGCCGAGCACGAGGCCGCCACCGCCGCGCAGGACGAGGCGCTGACCGCCGTCGTCGGTGAGGCGGACGCCCTGGCCGCGCGCGTGGACGAGGCGGACGCGGAGCTCGCGCAGTTCCGCGCGGTCCTCGAGACGGCGCGCGAGTACGCACGGTCCGCGGAGGAAGAGCGCGCCGCCGCGGAGAAGGAACGGGCGGACGCCGTGGCGGCGTCGGCCCGCCTGGAGGCCGACCTGGCCGCCAGGCGGCAGGCGCTCGACGCCGCGCGGGGCGAGCTCGCTCAGGAACGGACCGCCACGGCGACTGCCGAGCGCGCACGGTCCGACGCGGAGGCGGCCCGCGCGCAGGCGGAGGGCGCCGCCGTCGGGCTGCGGGAGTCCCTTGCCGATGTTCGGGCGGCGCTCGAGGCCGCGCGGTCCGACGCCGGTCAGGCCCACCGGGACCGCGCGACGGCAGAGGCCGCCCGCTCCGCCGCGGATGCGTCGGTCGCCCGGCTCGAGGGCGAGCTTTCCACACTGCGTGAGGGGTTGGAGTCGGCCCGGGCGCAGGCTGCCGAGTCCGAGCGTGCGCGCGTGGTCGCTCTGGCCGCGCAGTCGCAGGCTGAGGGAACGGCGGCCGGGCTGCGGGAGGCGTTGGCGGCAGCCGGGACGACGGCGGCCGACCGGTCGAGCCGCGAGGTGCCTACCGAGATGTCGGGCGGCTGATGCGGTGCCGGCGCCCCGGGATGCCCCGGGGCGCCGCAGTGTCAGTGGGTGGTGCTGTGATGGCCTGATGAACCTTCGAGGATTCGCCACCATCAACTACTGGGCCGACGACGTCGCCGCGGCCGCCGCCTGGTACACCGAGCTGCTCGGTGTCGAGCCGTACTTCCAGCGTCCCGGCCCGGACGGTGCACCTGCCTACGCCGAGTTCCGGATCGGTGACAACGAGGCCGAGCTCGGCCTCGTGAGCCGTGCGTTCGCGCCGCCGGGTCTGCCCGCCGAGCCGGGAGGGGCACTGATGTACTGGCACGTCGACGACCTGGAGGGCATGGTGGCGCGCCTGCTGGAGCTGGGCGCCACCGAGTTCCAGCCCGTCACCGCGCGCGGTGACCTCGGTTTCGTCACCGCCTCGGTGGTGGACCCGTTCGGCAACGTGCTCGGGGTGATGTACAACCCGCACTACGTCGAGCAGTTCGGGTCCCGGCGGTAGACCCGTCGCTCGGGTCGGCCGCGCGAGACAGTGGCGATGCTGCGGTTGTGACAACCCTGAGTCAGCACGGCTCCCTCTTCCGGGCGCCCGATGTGGCCGAGATCAGGCGTCGTCGCGGGGTGTGTAGAGCATGACCCAGTGGTCTCGGTCCGGGTCGTGCAGGAGCTCGATGTCGAAGCTGACCCGGCCGTAGGTGGAGTGGTGCAGCTGTTTGGTCGCCGACCGCGACGCGATGACCTCGCCGCGCTCCCAGTAGTCGCGGAAGACCGGGCTGGTAGCGGTGAGCTCCGCGAGCATGCTGCGGAGGTAGTCGTCCTCGGGGTATCGGCTCAGCGCGGTGCGCAGCTCAGCGGCCGCGACGCGCAGGAACTGCTCAGCACTGTCACCGAGCAGGTCGGTGAGTACGGTGGTCGCGAAAGCCTGGTATGCGAGGTTGCGCGCGAAGGGCCCGGTCCCGTCGGCGGGCGGCAGCAGCTCGGCTGCGCGCTTGTTGCGGGCCAGGAGGTCGAGCCGACCGTCATGGACGGTGACCGGCATCGTCTCGTCCAGTCCCTCGAGCATCCGCAGCAGGCCCGGGCGGACGACCGAGCCGGGGGTGGGTAGTTCAGGCGGAGACTCGCCTCCCAGCCGGAACAGGTGGCCGCGCTCCGGCCCGGTCAGAGCGAAGCCTTGCGCCAGAGCCGTGAGGATCTCACGCGACGGTCGAGGAGCTTTGCCCTGTTCCAGACGGGTGTAGTACTCCACGGAGATCCCCGTCAGATCGGCCATCTCCTGCCTGCGAAGCCCTGACACGCGCCGCCGGGAACTTCTGGGCTGACCGTGCAGGTCCGGCGGCGTCATCGCCGCCCTGCGCTGTCTCAAGTAGTGCGCCAGACCGCTCCGATCATTGCTCGCCATGGGCCCATTCTTCCCCAGGACGGACACCTCCCTCCTCCGTGGTGACCCTGGCAGTACTAGTTTCAGCGCGGCATTCCTCCATGTCGCGGAGCCTTGCATCCTCGATGGTGTACCGCTTCCCGCGGCACCAGGACCATCGGAGAAGACATGACCGGTACAGCGACCACCCGCTCGACGCTGGAGACTGCCAAGGAATTCATCCGGGCCGTCGAGGCGAAGGACATCGACGCCGTCGAGGACACCCTCAGGGACGACGCCGAGCAGCTCTTCATGCACTCGAACGCGGTGACCAGCGACCAGGGTGTCGCGGACATCATCGCCAGCCGTCGCAGGGGACTCTGCGTCGCAGATGTGAGTGGCCGGGAAGAGGTGCTCGGGTACACCAGGGGAATCTTCGACAAGTTCGACCCGCTGGTCTGGCGCGACCACCGGTGGACCGTCAGCCCCGACGGTCGCGAGGTCTTCTTCCTCGGCACCGGTGACATGGTCGTCGCCCGCACCGGCGCGCCCTATCGCAACACCTACCTGACTCGGTTCGAAGTCACCGACGGCAAGATCGTGCGCATGGCCGAGTACGGCAACGTGATGCTGTACGCCCGGCTGGGCGTCCGCCCCAACCGCGCCGAGCTCCGGTCACTTCTCCGGGCCGTCGGGCGCATGCTCTCGCTGACGCGGTCCTCTCGATCCGGCCGATAGCCAGGGGGTACTCGCGGACCGGGGTATCCGGCACGAGCTGCGGGTGTACGACGACGAGGGCCACGGCCTGGCCAAGCGTGCGAACCGAAAGGACGCCTACCCGGCGGCGATCGAGTTCCTCGCCAGAACGGTTCGGGTACGGGTCAGGACCGGCCGATCACGCTGGTGCCGAGGGCTTCCCCGGCCTCGCCGAGCTGCACCTCGAGCTCCCCGGGCGTGGTCACCTGCGGGATGGCCGCGGGGACACAGGCCAGCGTCGCCGCGTGCAGGGTCAGGCTGGCTCCGAGCGTGTCCGCCCGCCACACGCCGGGGCCGACCACCTCGAACTCCCCCGCCTCGGTACGGTGCAGGACGACCACGTACTCCTGACCCTCCTCCAGGACCGCCGACAGGCCGGCTCCTGGCGGTGACGACGTGGACCCGACCTGGGTGACGGCGAGGCCTGCGTTCTTCGCCACCGCGCCGAGCAGCACCTCGCGCAGCTGGAGCTCGGTGCGGGTGTACGGCACCCGGTCGACGACGTCGACGCTGGCGTCGCCCGCCTGCACCACTGCGACGACGTCGGCGTCGGCGACCAGCTGCTCGACCGTGCCGTACTTCTCGGGTGCGGTGATGCTGGCGGCGCCCGCGTCGGTCGTGCAGCCGCTGAGGAGCCCGACCACGCCGAGCACGCCGAGGGACGACCTCACCCGACGTCGCATTGCCGGACCTGCCTCCCTCGTCCTGGTCGCCAGGTGCCTCGTTCGGCGCCCCTCATGGAGAGGGCGACAGGACGTAGCGCGTGGTGCACTCGCTTGACGAACCCCGCGGTTCGCTCGTTCGTGCAACGAATGTTCCCCCGTTGCACCCGGTCGGTACAAGGGTCTACGCGGACGAACTGCTCCCCGGCAGGCAAATGATTTGCCACGATGTGAAAACCCTTCGGGACGCGCAGGAACAGCCCGACGACCTGCCCAGGAAGGACTGGGCCTCGCCGGGCTCAGGCCGGCCGGAGCTCCGTCAGGCGGCGTGCGCCTTGCCGATCGCACGGACGAGGCCCGACGTGGAGATCGAGCCCTTGCGGTAGCGCTCCACCGCGGCGACGAGCGCCTCGCCGACCTCGCGCGGAACGCGCGAGGACTGGGCCACGGGATACCAGATCTCGCGCTCGAACACGCCGGTCCGCCGAGCCGGACCCCGGTAGAGACGTCCGGCGAGTGCCGGTGGTGCCGGGACGGGGCCCGGGACCGCGCCCCCCACCACCGCGCCGTGCGCGGTAGGAGGGGCCGGTGGGGCCGGGGGAACGGGCGCGTGCACGGGGCCGGGCCCGGCAGAGGGAGCCGGCGGCGCCTGCAGCGCGGCACGGTTCGCGAGGCGCGACGCGCGGTAGCGGGACCCAGGGTTCCAGCGCAGGGTGGGTACCGGCGGCTTGGCCGGCCGGACGCCGCTGGTCTCACGGCGGGGCGCGGGCGGGTCCAGGATCTCCGCGGTGTCCGCCGTGTCTCCCGTGCCTGCGGTGGACACCGTCGGGGGCACCGCGGGAGCGGCTGCCGCCGTGGCGCTCGCCGCTTGTTCCGCGTGCGCCGTCCGCAGCGCCGCCACGATACGGGCGACGCGTCCTGGGTCGACGTTCGGGTGGTGCGTATGCGTTCCCTGAGGGCTGTCTGCGCTCGAACCGTCCGAGACCTGGCTCTCCGTGCCGTCCGCCATGACCGCGCTCCCTCACCATCGACCCCGGCCACGACCTGCGGCGACCGCTGTCCCATATGTTCCCTGCCCTGACCTGGGCGTGCAAGCCCCGGGTCGCGAGGTGTGGGCGGCGGCGCGGCCTCAGCTTCCGTCGAGCCTCATTGTCCGCCGAGCAGGTCCAGGAAGCTCGGGGTGCTCGAGAACGGGTCGGCAGGCTTCCTGTGCTCGCCCCGGGCGAACACGAGACCGGCGAGGGACCGGCCCGCGCGCTCGATGCGCTGCGGCAGGGAGCTGCCTTCGTTGTCGCGCCCGCTGGTGTCCGCGGCCTGTGCCCAGTCGTCCGTCGCGGCGAAGACGGACGTCGTGACGACGTCGGCCCGCAGGTAGGTGAACAGCGGCCGCATCGAGTACTCGAGCGCGAGCGAGTGGCGCGGGGTGCCGCCGGTGGCGCCGAGCAGCACGGGCATGCCCGTGAGCGCTTCCTTGTCGAGGATGTCGACGAACGACTTGAACAGCCCCGAGTAGGTGGTGGTGAACAGCGGGGTGACGGCGATGACGGCGTCGGCCTGGGTGACCGTCTCGATGGCCCGGGCCAGCTCGCCCGTCGGGAACCCGGTGAGCATGGCGTCGATGATCGCGTGGCCGTGGTCGCGCAGCTCGATCACCTCGACGGTCACGTCGTGCCCGAGGGCCTCGAGCTCGGCCGCCGTGGCGCCCGCCATGCGGTCGGCGAGCAGCCGTGTGGACGAGGGCTGGCCCAGCCCGGCGTGGACGACGGCGATCGTGCGGTGGTCGCGCTCCTCGGTGGACTCGGTCATGACAGCACCTCCTCGGCCCGCTTGCCGGTGTACTCGTCCCCGCCGTCGCCGACGTGCGTGGCACCTGTCTTGCCCTGGGCCTGCGCCGCGGCGACGCGCTCGGCGTGCGTGGGCGGGTTGGCCGGCACGTCCTGCGGCCGCTTGGCCTCGGCGATCTTGCGCAGCTCGGGCACGACGTCGGAGGCGAGCAGGTCGATCTGTTCGAGGACCGTCTTGAGCGGCAGGCCGGCGTGGTCCATGAGGAACAGCTGGCGCTGGTAGTGGCCGACGTCGTCGATGAAGGACCCGTAGCGGTCGACGACCTGCTGCGGGGAGCCGACGGTCAGCGGGGTGTCCCGCGTGAAGTCCTCCATGCTCGGGCCGTGCCCGTAGACGGGCGCGTTGTCGAAGTAGGGACGGAACTCGTCCCAGGCGGCCTGGCTGTTCTTGCGCATGAACGCCTGACCGCCGAGGCCCACGATCGCCTGGTCGGCGCGGCCGTGGCCGTAGTGCTCGAAGCGCTGGCGGTAGAACTGCACCATCTGCTTGGTGTGGGTCATGGGCCAGAAGATGTTGTTGTGCAGGAACCCGTCACCGTAGTAGGCGGCCTGCTCGGCGATCTCGGGACTGCGGATCGAGCCGTGCCACACGAAGGGCGGTACGCCGTCGAGCGGGCGCGGGGTCGAGGTGAAGCCCTGCAGCGGGGTGCGGAACTTGCCCTCCCAGTCCACGACGTCCTCGGTCCAGAGCCTGCGCACGAGCGCGTAGTTCTCGATGGCGAGCGGGATGCCCTGGCGGATGTCCTGCCCGAACCACGGGTAGACGGGGCCGGTGTTGCCGCGGCCCATCATGAGGTCCATCCGACCGTCCGAGATGACCTGGAGCATCGCGTACTCCTCGGCGATGCGGACCGGGTCGTTGGTCGTGATCAGCGTGGTCGCCGTGGACAGCGTGATGTTCTTCGTGACGCCGGCCAGGTAGCCGAGCATCGTCGTCGGGCTGGAGGCCACGAACGGCGGGTTGTGGTGCTCACCGGTGGCGAAGACGTCCAGTCCCGCCTCGTCGGCATGCCTCGCGATCGTGAGCATCGCCCGGACACGTTCGGTGTCGTCCGGGGTGTGCCCCGTGGTCGGGTCGGTCGTCACGTCGCTGACACTGAAGATCCCGAACTGCATGATGCGGCGCTCCCCTGGTCGTGGTCTTGATGATGCCCGGTTCCGAATGATGCCCTGTTCCGAGCTGTCCATGCAGATGCATGCACCTCCGCGTCAACCGGCTGCTAGTCTCGATTGTTCCCACCCGGTCTGTTCCCACCAGCCGCGACGCACGTGAGATCGCGCACATACGCGCCCATTTTGCCCGGAGTGCGCTTGCGAGCGCACCTCCGGCGCGTAGCCTGATCAGACGGCTGGAAAAATGACGGCTGGAATGGCTGGAACATCACAGAGGGTCCCCGCGTTGCCACTACGGACCTTTTTCCGCCACCTATCCCGACAACCCTCTGGAGGACATCGTGCCCGACCGGTCCCTGCGCGGTATGAGCATCGGTAGTAAGAGCATGGAGTCCGACGAGGGCGTGGACTTCGCCCCTCGGTTCCAGGCCTACTACGACTGCCCCAACGGCCACACCATCATCCTGCCCTTCGCCACCGACGCGGACGTCCCCCCGGTCTGGGAGTGCCGCTGCGGCGAGGAGGCACTGCTGCGCGACGCCGAGAGGCCGGAGCCCAAGGCGAGCAAGCCGCAGCGCACCCACTGGGACATGCTGCTGGAGCGCCGCACGGTCAAGGAGCTCGAGGACCTGCTCGACGAGCGCCTCGAACTCCTCCGTGCCGGCAAGCTCCGCCGCTCCGCCTGACGGTCCCGCACCAGCGGTCCCCGTGACCGGCAGCAACGGCCGGCAGCAGAAGAACGACCGTCGGGTCCAGGCCAGCTGGCCTGGACCCGACGGTCGTCTCTGCGTCTACCGCCGTCGCAACCCACCCACGACACCCGCCACCACCAGCACCACCGCGAGACCACCGACCACCCAGCCCGGCCAGTACCCCGCCGCCACCGCCGGCGTGACCGACGACCGCAACGGCAGGTTCGCCACGAACACGTCGTCCGTGAACAACCCCGTCCGCCGCACCACCGTGCCGTCCGGTGTGATCACACCCGACACCCCCACCGTCGAGATCTGCACCGTCGCCCGCCCCGTCGTGATCGCCTGCATCCGCGACATCGCCAGCTGCTGTGTCGACTCCGCCGTGAACCCGAACGACGCGTTGTTCGTCGGGACCACCAGCACCTGCGCCCCCTCCAGAACCGCGTCCCGGACGATCTCGTCGTACGCCACCTCGAAACAGATGACCGTGCCCATCCGGTAGGCACCCTGCCCCAGCCGGCTCGGCACCTCCACCACCGGCGGACCGACCCCCGCGATCATGTCCGTCCTGACCCGGTCCACCTGGTCGGAGAACAACCGCAGGACCGACCGCATCGGGATGTACTCACCGAACGGCGCCGGATGCTGCTTCACATACCGCCCGATCACCCCGCTGCCCGCCTGCCACAGCAACGACACGTTGTACCGCCCGCCCGACTGAGGGAACTCCTGCGCCCCCACCAGGATCGGAGCGCCCACCGCCGTGGCAGCCGCGTCCAGACCCCGCGCGACATCCGGCGTCGTCTGCGGGTCCAGGTCGCTGCCGTTCTCCGGCCACAGCACCACGTCCAGCTCACCCGCATAGTCCTCAGCCAGCGTGTACGTACCCTCCAGGTGGTTGTTCAGCACCTCCGCCCGGTTCGCGAACGCCCCAAGACCCGGCTCCCCCACGTTGCCCTGGACCGCACCAGCCCACAGCTCACCGTCCTGGGCCAGATCACTCCCAGCGTCGTACACCTCGTTGCCCTCGGGCGTCTCGACAGGACCGGCGCTCGCGGACGTGGGCAGCGGCAGCGCGAGCGGCAGGACGGCGACCGCGGCCCCCAGCGCGAGGGCCCCGACGGCGCGGCGCACGTCGCGTGCCCGTCGGGGGCGCGCCTGTGCAGCACCGCCAGGTGCTCGGCCTGCCGGTGCTGGGCCTGCCGGTGCTGGGCGCTCCGGGGCGGCGCTGCGCCGGGCCGCGCGGACCAGGCCCGCCACAGCCAGGGCGAGCAGCACGCCCGCGAACGCGACGAGCAGGCTCACCGCGACGGTGCCGCCCAGCCAGGCGGCGCGCCCGGTCGGGGTGCCGGACATCGACCACGCGAGGCGGCCCCAGGGGAATCCGCCGAACGGGATCTCGGAGCGCCACTGCTCCACGGCGACGAAGAGGACGGAGAACGCGGCGGCGAGCCGCCAGCCACGCCGGCGCAGGAACCGTGCCCGGCGCACCCAGGTCCACAGCGCGCCGAACGCGGCGAGGAAGAGGGCCTCCACGGTCGAGATGGCGATCCATGGCGCGGTCTCGGTGGACTCGTGCGCCCACCACAGGTGGGGCAGGAAGAACGCGAGGCCGAACAGGAGGCCGATCAGGAAGTTCCACCAGGCGCTGTCCCGGCCGAGCGACCAGTACAGGGCGGCCACGGCGACGAAGGCTGCGGGCCATACCCCGGCGTCCGGGAACGCGGCCCAGAGGACGAGGCCGCCGGTCACCGCGAGGAACAAGGACAGCAGCCGTGACGGCTGAGGCAGACGCACACCAGCAGCCTACCGGCGCCGGCCTCCGTGGCTGTGGGGGTGGTGGCGGTACGGGTGGGCGGTCAGAACGTGTCGTGGAGGACGACGCCGTCGCGGAGGGTGTGCAGGCACTCCGGCTCGACGGCGTCCGGTGAGAGGTCCGGGAGCAAGGGGGTACCCGCGCGGGCTTCCTCGCTCCAGGAGCTGAGGCGGCCGGGGGCGGCCTGCACGCCGAGCTGTTCGGCCCGCCAGACGGCGAGGTGTGCCGGCGCGCCGACCCGGAGCTGCCCGGCGCCGGTGTGGTCCAGCCCGGCGAGGCGCCAGCCGCCACGGGTGTGGGCGCGGAACGCGGCGCCGGCGGAGATCCGCTGGGCGGGGTCCTCGTGGCGGGTCGCCGCGCGCACGCCCTGCCAGGGGTCCACCGGCGTGACCGGGGTGTCGGAGCCGAACGCGAGCGGCACGCCGGCCTGTGCGAGGTCGGCGAACGGCATGAGGGAACCGGCGCGCGGGGCCCCGAGCCGGGAGGCGTAGACACCCTTGCTGCCGCCGAAAGCCGAGTCGAACGCCGGCTGGACCGACAGGCCGACGCCCTGCACCAGCAGCGCGGCGAGGGTGACGGCGTCCACGAACAGGCCGTGCTCGATGCGGTGGTGCCCGGCCCGCACGGCGCTCTCGCTGGTCAGCTGGGCGGCCAGCTGGAGCCCGAGCACCATGGTGTCCATGGCCCGGTCCCCGATGACATGGAACGCTGCCTGCACACCAGCCTGTCCGCGCGCACCCTGCACCGCGGCCAGGTGGTGGGCGATCTGCTCGGCCGACAGGTACAGGTTGCCGGTCCAGGGGGTGCCGTCGGGGTTGGTCAGTGCGCCGGTGAAGCTGCCGGACGACGGGTCGACGGGCAGGTCCGCGTACGGGCCGCGCAGGGCGGCGGTGCGTGAGCCGATCGAGCCGTCGACGTTGAGGTCGCCGCCGATGCCGGTGAGGAACGGCAGCTCGGCGAGCAGCGCGCGGGCGTCGTCGGTGGTCTGGCACAGCTCGCCGCGGTAGGCGGCCAGGTGCGGCAGGGCGGGCACGCCGTCGTCGGACAGGGCCTCCGCGGTCATCGAGCCGGCGGTCATGGCGTACAGCTCGGCCAGGCCCGCACGGGTGTCGAGGTGCTCACCGCTCATCTCGTGCACGGACACGATGCCGCGGGCGGCCCACGCGGCGAGGGTCTCGCGGTAGAGGCGGGTGCGGCGTTCGGGGGACAGCGCGTGGGCGACGTCGCGCACGGTGTGGTGCAGGTCGGCGGTGACGATCCCCGTGTCGGCGGGGGCGTCGGACCAGCCGGAGCCGAACATGCCCGTGCCGGTCCAGGCGGGGTCGCGCTCGATGCCGGCGCGGGCGGCCATCGACGTGGAGACCACTGCCGAGTGCACGTCGACGCGGGCCGCGTACACGGGACGCCCGTCGCAGGCGTCGTCGAGCTCCTGCCGGGTGAAGGTGCGCTGCTCGGGCCAGGCCTGCTCGTCCCAGCCGAAGGCGAGCAGCACCTGGTCGCCGGACGGGTCGGCGGCCGCCAGACGGCGGGCGCCGTCGTGCAGGGCGGCCAGAGCGTCGGCGAGGCAGTGCACTCCCCCGGCAGGTGTGAGGTCGACGGCGTCGCTCGACAGGCCGGTCTCCAGCACGTGGGCGTGCGCGTCGACGAACCCGGGGGTCACCAGCGCGCCATCCAGGTCGATGACCCGGTCGGCGCGCGCGGCGAGCCCCGCCGCGGTGTCGTTGGCACCCAGCCACGCCACGACACCGTCGTCGACGAGGATCGCCTGGGCGTTGGGGTCGGCCGAGGAGTGGATGACTCCGTTGCGGTACAGGATCGATCGAGCGGCGTGGGACGGGACGGCGCTGGACCGGACGGGCTGGCTCACGATGGGAACTGTATGCGATCCCCCGGCCTGGTGCCGATGTCAGTGGGGGTGTCGGTCAGAGGCTGGAGTACGCCACCACTCCCCGCAGCACCGCGTCCTGTGCCTGGCGGGCGGTCGCCCGCAGCTTGCCCGACGGCGCCGCGCCGCCGAGCTGGTCCAGGACGTCGATGACCTGCTTGCACCAGCGCACGAAGTCGCCCGCGGCGAGGTCGGAGCCGCGCAGCACGCTGTCCAGCCCCTTGCCGGACGCCCAGCGGTACATCGCGCCGACCAGCCCGAGGTCGAGCGGTCCGGTGGCCTCGATGCCGTGCGCCTCCTCGAGGTCGTCGACCTCTGACCACACGCGCTGCGTGTCGTCAAGGACGCCGGCGAGGCGCCCCGTGGGCCCGCCGGGGACGTAGGGGTCGGGGGCGTCGTCGCGCCGGCTCTGGTAGACGACCGTGGAGACGACTGCCGCCAGGCCGGCCGGGTCGAGCCCGTCCCAGACACCGCGGCGCAGGCACTCGGCGAGCAGCAGGTCGTTCTCGGCGTACAGGCGGCGCAGCCAGCGGCCGTCGTCGGTCACACGGATCCTGCCGGGTCCCTGGACGGCTCCTCCCTGCCCCGCGGCCCCCGGCTCGACGCCGTCGGGCCCGTTCCCCGTCCTGGTGCGCTGCAGGTAGCCGAGCGTGAGCAGCACGTCGAGCGTGCGGTCGAAGGTGCGGGCGATCGAGCCGGTACGCCCCTCGACGCGGCGCACGAGCTGGTCGTGCTCCCGCTTGAGCTTGTTCCAGCGTTCGGCCCAGCGCGCATGGTCGTCGCGTTCGGGGCAGGCGTGGCACGGGTGCGCCTTGAGGGCCTTGCGCAAGCGGGCGAGCTCGGCGTCGGTCGAGGCGTCCGGCCGGCGTCCGGCCAGGGCCTTGCCGCCGCGTGCGGCGCTCGCTGCACGCCGGCCTGCCGGGCTGCTCGTCGAGTGGGCGGCGGGGACGTCGTCGGCCAGGGCGCCCAGCGCGTTGCGCATGGAGGAGACGAGGTCGCGGCGGGCGTCGGGCTTGCGGGGGTTGAACGCCTTGGGGATCTTGACGGTGGTGACGGTCTCCAGGCCGGCGGGTGCGTCGGCGAGGGTCAGCTTCTTGACCTGGCGTTCCTGGGTCAGGACGGTGGGGCGGGGTCCGTCGAACCCGCCGGGCTCACCGGGGTCGAGCACGAGGACGTATCCGCGCCGCCGCCCGGTCGGTACCTCGACGACGTCGCCGCGGCGCAGCTGTTCCAGGGCGGCCACGACCTCGGCCCGCTGGGCGCCGGACGCCGCACGGGACAGCTCCTTCTCGCGGTCCTTGATGGCGCCTCGCAGGTCCATGTACGCGCCGAAGTCGCCTTCGGTGCAGGACATGGCCTTGGCGTACCCGTCGAGGCCCTCGGCGTGCGCCTGGGCCTGCTTGGCCAGGCCGACGACGCCGCGGTCGGCCTGGAACTGCGCGAACGAGGTCTCCAGGACCTCGCGGGCGCGGTCGCGGCCGACCTGCGCCACGAGGTTGACGGCCATGTTGTACGTGGGCCGGAAGCTGGACTTGAGCGGGTAGAGGCGCTTGGACGCGAGGCCGGCCAGCGCCACGGGGTCCAGGGCGGGGTGGTCGACGACGACGGCGTGGCCCTCGATGTCGATGCCGCGCCGCCCGGCGCGGCCGGTGAGCTGGGTGAACTCGCCGGGGGTGACGGGTACGTGGCTGGTGCCGTCCCACTTGACGAGCTTGTCCAGGACGACGGACCGGGCGGGCATGTTGATGCCGAGCGCGAGGGTCTCGGTGGCGAACACGACCTTGACGAGGCCGCGGGAGAACAGGTCCTCGACGGTCTCCTTGAACACGGGCAGCATGCCGGCGTGGTGGGCGGCGACGCCGCGGGCCAGGGCCTGTGACCAGGACCAGTAGCCGAGCACGTCCAGGTCCTCGGGCGGGATGGCGGCGGTGCGCTCCTCCACGACGGACCGGATGGTCGCTTCCTCCTGCGGGGTGGTCAGCCGCAGCCCGGCCTTGAGGCACTGCTCGACGGAGGCCTCGCAGCCCGCGCGGGAGAACACGAAGTAGATGGCGGGCAGCAGGGCGGCCGCGCCCAGGGCGTCGACGACGATGAACCGTGGTGGGGTGCGCCGGCCCTGCCCGATGCCCTGCCCGACGCCCCCTGAGCTGTCCCCGGTGCGTCGCCCGCCCGCGCCGCGGTACCCGCGGTCGCCGCGTCCACGAGCGGCGGCGCGGCCGCGCCGTCCGCCTGGGCCGCCGCGGTAGTCGCCGGGGCGGTTGCCGCCGCGCCCGGACCGGAAGGCTGCGGACAGGTCGGGGTTGATGGGCGGGCTGGTGCCGGGGTCGGTCGGGTCGACGTGCCCTGCGTACAGGTCAAGGAGGCGCGGTGTGCCGCGCGGCTCCGGTGAGGACATCAGGACGTGCTGCCACAGGGGTACGGGGCGGCGCTCGGAGACGATGACGGCGGTGTCGCCGCGCACCATCTCGAGCCAGTCGCCGAACTCCTCCGCGTTGGACACGGTCGCGCTCAGCGAGACGAGCTGTACGTCGTCGGAGAGGTGGATGATGACCTCTTCCCAGACGGGGCCGCGGAAGCGGTCGGCGAGGTAGTGCACCTCGTCCATGACCACGTACGCCAGCCCGTCCAGGGTGGGGGACCCCGCGTAGAGCATGTTGCGCAGCACCTCGGTGGTCATGACCACTACCGGTGCGTCGCCGTTGAGGGTGGTGTCGCCGGTCAGCAGGCCGACGTTGTCGGGTCCGTGCCTGCGCACGAGGTCGGCGTACTTCTGGTTGGACAGGGCCTTGATGGGCGTGGTGTAGAACGCCTTGCGGCCCGAGGCCAGGGCCAGGTGGACCGCGAACTCGCCCACGACGGTCTTGCCCGCCCCGGTGGGGGCCGCTACCAGTACGGCACGGCCCTGTTCGAGGGCTTCGCAGGACTGCACCTGGAAGTCGTCGAGCTCGAACCCGACGACCTCCCGGAAGCGGGTCAGCTCGGGGTGCTCGGCCGCTGAACGGCTCTGTGACCGGAAGGCCGTGTACCGCTCGGCGGGGCTCAGGTCGCTCATGGGCACAGCCTACGGTCACTGTCCGACAGGCCCTGTCCGACAGGCCCGGGCGCGACGGGCCCGGGCCTGTCGGTCAGACCTCGGCTTCGGCGAGCCGCTTCTCGACGCGCTTGTCGTGCAGGACCGAGACGCCGACGGCGCCGAAGTACAGCACGCAGATCGGCAGGGCCACGAGGATCATCGTGAGCGCGTCCGGCGTCGGCGTCATGATCGCGGCGAACGTGAACGCGACCAGGATGGCCCACCGCCAGCCGGCGAGCAGCGCCTTGGCGGACATCAGGCCCGCGAAGTTGAGGCCCACCAGGAGGATCGGGGACACGAACGCGAGCCCGAAGGCGAGCAGGAGCCGCATCACCAGGCTCAGGTACATCTGGGCGTCGGTGAAGTTGGTGGCGTCGTCGGGCAGGAACCCCGTCAGGATGCCGACGGCGTGCGGGATGACGAGCCACGCCATGTAGGCGCCGCCGACGAACAGGGGCACGGAGGCGCCGACGAACCCGTACGCGTAGTGCTTCTCCTGCTTGTTGAGCCCTGGCGTGATGAACGCCCACACCTGGTAGAGCCACCAGGGGCAGGACACGAACACGGCCAGGAACAGCGACGCCTTGATCTTCAGGTCCAGCGCCGATGCCGGACCGGTGAAGTTCAGGGTGACGTCGTTGCCCGTGGCCTCCGCGGCGGACTCCAGGGGTTGCTGGAGCGCGACGAGCAGTGGCTCGTACAGGATCCAGCCGAGGATGGCCCCCAGCAGGAGCCCTGCCGCGATGAGGACAAAACGCTTGCGTAGTTCGAGCAGGTGCTCGAGCAGAGGCATGCGGCCGTCGGACGGCCGCCCCGTTCGTGCCACCGGTTCAGGCCTTGGGGATGTCGCGGTCCCTGTTGTTGATCAGCCCAGGCACCTCGTCCGTTTCTGAGCGCGCCGTCCCCGTGGTCGAGCCCGTGGTGGACGTGGTCGAACCGCCCGGCGCGTTGTCGGCGGCCCGGCTGTCCCTGCTGTCTCGGCCGTCGGAGTCGTCCTCGCGCAGGTCCTTGATCTCCTTCTTGAAGATCTTCATCGACTGCCCGACGCTCTTGGCCAGTCCCGGCAGGCGGGTGGACCCGAAGAGCAGCAGGACGACGACGAGCAGGACGATCCAGTGCCACGGCTGCATTGCGCCCATGGTGACTCCTTACGGTGCGGTGCTAGTACGCGATGTGATGCGGATATGCCCGATCCTACGCGGACCGGCGGGGCACAAAGGTAGCCCCCTGGTGGACGGAAGGTGGCGGCGGGCCGGAACTCACGCAAGAACAGCGCGAATCCGGGCCTGCGGGCCGGTTCGGCGCGGTCAGTTCCGCGGCCGTCAGTCGTTGAAGTGCTTCCACTTCTGCCACGTCACCACGTGCCTCGCCCGGCGCGTGTCCTTGCGCAGGCCGCGGGCGGCCCGTTGCGCGCTGACGCGCTGGTAGTGGATGGTCACGTCGTCGAACAGGCTCGGTCCGGCGTGCTGCGAGGCCGCGGCCTCGCGTGCGCGGTCGGACAGCTCCTGGAGCCGGTCGGCCGACTCGCCGATACGGCGCGACGCTCGTCCCAGCTCGTCCATCAGGCCCATCGCCGACCGCCAGAGATGGCGGGCCAGAAAGAACGCTCCGACGAGGCTGCCTACGATCAGCAGGGTCCACACCCAGAACCACATGGTTGCCAACCCTAGTGCCGAATTGCCGATGTGGCTGCGTCCGGGGTCATCGGATCGGCGTCGGGTCTGTGTCGTAGAGGGCCAGCGCGTCGCCGGCGGCGCCCGCTACGTCGTCGGCCAGGCTCTTCGGGGACACCGACCGGACGTACGGCGCGAGCTGGATCAGGGTGCTGCGCAGCCAGCCGGGGTTGGTGACCCGCAGGGTGACCTCGAAGTCGCCGTCGGGCAGGTTGCGTACCGACTCGACGGGGACCTCCTCGGCGAACCACCGCGCCCGTGGCGCGAACCGGATGGTCGCCAGCGGCGAGGAACCGCCGGCGAACAGGGCGGCGAAGTCGATCTCGGCCGACGGATCGCCCGCCCCTGGGTGGGACTGGACGGGCACGTCCGTCTCGGTGGCCTCCAGGATGCGGTCCACGCGGAACGTGCGTGGCGCGGCCGCCCGGTAGCACCAGGCGGCGAGGTAGGCGAACTCGTCCTGCGTGTGCAGGCGCACGGGGTCCACCTCCCGTTCGCTCACGACGTCCGACGACGTCACGTACCGGATCCGCAGCCGGTGGCGGGCCGTCAGCGCCGACGTGATCGCCGCGACGACCTGCCGGTCGCCGCCCGGAGCGAGCCGCACGTCCACCGCGTTCGCGGCCTCGCCGGTGGCGGCGGTGAGCTTGCGCAGCGCGGACTGGACGACGGCGGACCGGGCCGGGTCCGCCTGGACGGCGCCGGTGGCCTTCATGGCACGCAGGGCAGCGACCAGCGCCACCGCCTCCCGGGTCCCGAGCCGCAGCGGCCGGGTCATGCCCCGCGCCTCGGTCAGGTGCACGACACCACGGTCGATGGACGCCGCGTCGAAGTCGATCAGGTCGTCGGGCCAGTACCCGGGGGTGCCGGACACCCACAGGGCGTCGACGTCCTTCTGGATCTGTGCCGGTGTCGTGCCGAACCGCCTGGCGAGGTCGGCGACGGACACGGGCCCGGCGCCGTCGAGATAGGCGACGATGCCCAGCAGGCGCAGGAGCCGGTCGTCGGCGCGCTCAGCCACGAGACACCTGCCCAGCACCCAGTGCCGCCGCGGCGGTGAGCCTGCGCAGCGTCTCGGTCCGCACGGGCTCCGGTTCGAGCACGACCAGGGCCGCCCCGTACCCGGCCGCCTCGGACGCCATGCCGCTCATCGACCGGTACGGCACCTGAAGGATGTCCCAGCCCGCCCGGTCACCGGCCGAGGCCCCCGCCGGGTCGGGCAGGCGCTCGCTGTAGGTCTGGCGCTCGCCGTCGGGCACGGGTTTGGCGCGGGCGCGCAGGGCTCCGGCGCGTTCGGGGCGGACGGCGACCACTGCCTGCCTGATCTCGCCGTGCGCCTTGCCGAGCATGACGTCGGTCTCGAAGTCGGGGATCTGGTAGGCGCCGGCCGGTCCGGTGATGCGTACGCGTGACTCGATGCGTGACATGCGGAACACGCGGGGGGCCTGCCGGTCGCGGTCGAAGCACATGAGGTACCAGCCGCCGTCGCGTGCCGCGATGCGCCAGGGCTCGACGTGCCGGGTCAGGACCGTCCCGTTGTACGCGGCCCGGTAGCTGAAGGTGACCACGCGGCGGGCCTCGATCGCCTCCATGAGGGGCCCGTACGCGTCTCCGACGGCGCGCACGGACGGCGCGAGCCCGGCCAGGGCGTCCGCGGACGGATCACCCGCGCCGGCGGCGCGGAGCTTGACCATGGCGCGGTTGATGTCGGTCTGCAAGGTCTTGTCCTGCCAGAACTGGGCGGCCAGGGACAGCACACCGAGCTCCGCGGGGGTGAGGTCGATCGACGGCAGCGCATAGGCGTCCTGGTCGATCCGGTACCCGAGCGCGTCGGTGTGCCCGCCGGTCCCGACCGTCACCACCGGGATGCCCAGGGCGCGCAGCATGTCCTTGTCCCGCTCGAACATCCGCTCGAACGCGTCGTCGCTGGGCGCGTCGGCGTACCCGGCCACGGCGGTGCGGACCTGCTGCTTGGTCATGGCCGCGTTCGTGTTCACCAGCGCGATGACAAGGTTCAGGAGCCGCTCGGCGGGATTCAGGCCGGGTGACGGGACGGGCTGCTGCGTGGGGGGCGGATCGATGGGCATCAGGACAACGGTAGCGTTCGGTAGCCTCCACCCTGTGATGACGTGGCGGATCGGGACCGTGATTTCCACAGGCAGGTCGTGGCGGGGGGCGCGCGAGCTCGAGGTGACCCTCGACCGGCCCCTACCAGGGCATCGTGCCGCGGCAGGGGACGACGTGGGCGGTGACGGCACGGCAGGCCCCGTGACCGTGCGGGCCCTCGCCTACACCGACCTGGTGGGCGACCCCGGGCCCGGCGACGCCGTGCTGCTCAACGTGTCCGCCCTCGCCCGCGGGCTCGGCACCGGCGGGTACGCGCTCGTGGTCGGGCCCGCCGCGGCAACCACCCACCTGCCCCCCGACCCCACCCCCGGACCCGGCCACCTCGTCAAGGCCCGCTACACACCGCTGCAGACCATGGTCCTCGGCGTCGACGAGCAGGAGTCGCCCCACCACGCGACCCTCGCCGACGCCGACAGCCTCGACGGCATGCCCGTCGTCGTCGCCGACCTGCACTCCGCGCTGCCCGCGGTCGTCGCAGGGCTACGGCACGCCGCCGGCACGTCCGCCGCCAGCCTGAAGATCGCGTACATCATGACCGACGGCGGTGCCCTGCCCGCCGCGTTCTCCCGCACCATCGCCGCCCTGCGCGACGCCGACTGGCTCACCACCTGCATCACCGTCGGACAGTCGTTCGGCGGCGACCTCGAAGCCGTCACCGTGCACACCGGCCTCCTGGCAGCCCGGCACGTCGCCGGGTGCGACATCGCCGTCGTCGCCCAAGGACCCGGCAACCTCGGCACCGGAACCCGCTGGGGCTACTCCGGCGTAGCCGCCGGCGAAGCGGTCAACGCCGCCGCCACCCTCCACGGACGCCCCGTCGCCTCCCTGCGCGTCTCCGGAGCCGACCCCCGAGACCGCCACCTCGGCATCTCCCACCACTCCCTGACCGCCTACACCAGGGTCGCCCTCGCACCCGCCGACGTCCCCGTCCCCGTACCGACCGCCGACGTCGAGAACCTGCCCGCCTGGGGCACCCCCCTCACCCGCCGCATCCGCGAACAGGCACACACACTGACCCGACCCGCAGGCACCCCCCGGCACACCCTCGTCGACATCCCCGCCGACACCACCCTCCTCGACACCCTGCGCACCTCCCCCGCCGGGCTACGCACCATGGGCCGCACCCTCGACAGCGACCCCGCCTCCTTCGTCACCGCCGCCGTCGCAGGCATCCACGCCCACCAGCTCACCGCCGACACCACCCAGCCCGCATGACACCCACCACCCGCCTGACCAGCACCCTCCTGCTCCTCACCGTCGTCGTGCTCGGGGTAGCCACCGCCACACCCTGGCGCTTCAACCCACCCCAGCTCGCCACCACGGAGCCCCCCGTGCCCGAACAGCTCCTGCCCGCACAGACGAGCAGCCCCAGCCCGCTCGCGGCACCCCCCACCAGCCCACCCGCCGACATCCGCTGGCTCGGCATCATCGCCGCGATCCTCCTCGGGCTCCTCATCGCCACCATCCTCACGCTCGCCATCCGCAAGCTCCTCGCCCTCCACCGCGCACGCACCACCACCACACCCGACAAGCTCACCGGCGGCACCACCACCACCGGCACCCTCGCCGACGACGTCGACCTCCCCGAGCTCCAGGACGCCGTCTCCCGCGCCCTCGCCCACCTCGACGGACACGCCCGCCCCCGCGACGCCGTCGTCGCCGCCTGGGTAGCCCTCGAAGACGCCGCAGCCCGCGCCGGCGCGCACCGCAACCCCGCCCAGACCCCCACCGAGTTCGCCGGCGCCGTCCTCGCCACCACCCCCGCACCACCAACCTCCGTCGCCCGCCTGCGCACCCTCTACCAACGCGCCCGCTTCACCGACCGGCCCATCGACCGCACCACCGTCAACCACGCCCGAGAGGCGCTCGCGGACATCGCCCGAAGCCTCGACGTCGACGACCTCACGCCCGACGACGAGACCCCACGCGACACGCCACGGCAGGAAAACACGTGAGGACCTGGAACTGGCGCCGCATCAGCGCCGTCACCGTCCTCGCCGCACTCGCCGCCACCGCACTCGTCATCTGGCAGATCGTCGACCTCTGGCACGCCACAGCAGCCGCCACCCTCGCCACCGCGACAAGCATCCTGTGGTCCGCCACCGAACCCACCACCGGACAGACCACCAGCGACCCCGAATGGCCCCGCACCCCCGTCGAAGCACGCGCAGGCGGACGACACGACGTCTCCGACCTCGGCTGGTCCGTGTTCGGCCGCGACGGCCACGTCACCGACCGGGTAGTCCGCCGCATCCGAACCCTCGCCGCCGACCGGCTCCGCGCCCACGGCATCGACCCCGCAGACCCCGCAGCAGAACCCGACGCCGAACGCCTGCTCGGCGCTCGCGTCCTGCAACAGCTCAAGTCCCGCCAACCCCCCACCGCCCGCACCGTCAAGACCTGGCTCGATGCGATCGAACGCCTCGGGGCCGCACCCACCACCGAGGAGCACCGTGCCTGACCAGAACACCCCAGCACCCCTGCCCGTCGCCGACGTCGCAGCGCTGGGCGAACGAGTCCTCGCCGAGGTCGGCACCGCCGTCGTCGGCATGCGCGACGCCCTCCAGGTGGCCCTCGCCACCATCCTCGCCGGCGGGCACGTCCTGTTCGAGGACGTACCCGGCCTCGGCAAGACCCTCGCCGCCCGCTCCCTCGCCACCGCCCTCGGACTCGACTTCGCGCGCCTCCAGTGCACCCCCGACCTGCTGCCCGCCGACATCACCGGCTCCTCCGTCTTCGACCCCGCCACCCGCACCTTCGAGTTCCGCCCCGGACCCGTCTTCACCGGCCTCTTCCTCGCCGACGAGATCAACCGCACCGCCCCCAAGACCCAGTCCGCGCTCCTCGAAGCCATGGCCGAACGACAGGTCTCCATCGAAGGCACCAGCAGGCCCCTGCCCAACCCCTTCCACGTCCTGGCCACCTCCAACCCCGTCGAGTACGAAGGCACCTACCCCCTGCCCGAGGCACAGCTCGACCGCTTCATGGTCCGCCTCGCCGTCGGCTACCCCGACCGCACCCAGGAGACCGAGGTCCTCACCCGCCGCCTCGCCCGCAGACAAGAAGCCGCCCCCGTCAACCGGGTCGTCGACCCCGCGACGGTCCGCGCCATGCAGGCAGGGACCGAAGCAGTCCTCGTCGACCCCGACGTCGTGCGCTACTGCGTCGACCTCGCCGCAGCCACCCGCGGCCACCAGGCCCTCGAGGTCGGCGCCTCACCCCGCGGCTCACAGAACCTCGTCCTCCTCGCCCGCGCCATCGCCGTCCTCGACGGACGCGACTACGTGCTGCCTGAGGACGTCAAGCGCGTCGCCGTCGCCGTCCTCGCCCACCGCATCACCCTCAACCCCACCGCCTGGGCCTCCGCCACCCGGCCGGAGACCATCGTCGCCGACCTCCTGCACACCGTCCCCACCCCCGCAACGGTCCCCACCCGATGACCGTCGGCGGCATCATCGTCGCCCACGGACGCACCTCCCAGGGCACCCCCACCGACGGAAACCACTGGCGACCCACCTCAGCCCACACCGCCGCCATCGCCACCGGCATCCTCCTCCTCGCCACCAGCGTCATCGCCGGCCGCGCCGATATCGCCCTCATCGGCATACCCAGCCTCCTCGCCGCCACCTGGGCCCACACCAACCGACCCACCACACCCCCACCCGCAACACTCCACGAACCACCCGGCACCGCCACCCCCGGCGAGCTCACCGCCACCCTCCACCTCCCCAGCACCCCCACCACCGCCGACATCATCCACCTCCGCATCACCGCCACCGGCCACCGCGACACCCACCTGGCGCTCGCGGCACACCCGCACGAACGACACGTGCCACTACGCCTCTCCTCCGTACGCACCGGACCACAGGAGACGTTCACCATCGACCTCCGCGGATCACGGCACCACATCTGGGAAGAAGAACCCATCCAGGTCGGCGGCACACCACGGCTCGTCCTCCCCGCCTCCGCACCACTGGGCCGCCTGCCCCTGCCACACCGCCTGCGCGGCCTGACCGGACCACACTCCGCACGCCGCCTGGGCGACGGCGCCGAGCTGCGCGACATCCACCCCTTCACCCCCGGCGACCGGCTCCGCAGGATCGACTGGCGCACGACCGCCCGCCGCTCCCCCGAGCTCGACACCCTCTACGTACGCCGCACCTACGCCACCGCCGAAGCAACAGCAGTGCTCGTCGTCGACTCCCGCGACGAAGTAGGACCAGACGTACGCACCTGGCGCGGCTACGGCACCCTCCGCGTCGACGAACCGACCTCGCTCGACCTCGCCCGACACGCCGCAGCCTCCGTCGCCCACGCCCTCGTCGAAGCAGGCGACCGCGTCGGCCTCGAAGACCTCGCCCGCCGACGCCGCCCGCTCCCACCCGCCTCCGGCCGCCGCCACCTACGCCGCCTCGTCCACGGACTCGCCCTGGCACACCCCAAGGACCGCGCCTCCGTACACCGCGTACGCCCGCCCCAGCTCCCCGCCGACGCCATCGTCTACCTCTTCACCACCCTGCTCGACGACGAACCACTGCACCTCGTCCGCACCTGGCGCGCCACAGGCCACCCCGTCGTCGTCATCGACACCCTCCCCGACGTCCACCCCGTCATCGAGAACCACCTCGCCATCGCCTGGCACATCGCCCGCCTCGAACGCGAGAACCGGATCGCCACCCTCGACCGCGAGGGCATACCCGTCATCAGCTGGGCCGGATCCGAACGCGACCGCGCCACCGTCCGGTTCGAAGCCCTCGCCCGCGCAGCACAACGCCACGTACCCGGACGCGTCCCATGAACCCCATCACCGAGCTCACCGCACAGCTCCACCGCCTCAGGCTCCGCCTCACCGACCCCGCCCACCGACCACTGCCCGACATCACCACCCAGACCGGCCCCACCCTGCGCGGCTGGGTGCTCCGCCTCGCCCTCCTCGTCCTCACCCCCCTCCTGCTCCTCACCGCAGCCGCCCGCACCCCCGACATCCCCGACGGCGTCACCTGGACCATCGCCGCACTCAGCACCGGCCTCCTCCTCGCCCGCCCCACCCCGACCACGGCCGGCGGCATCACCGTCGTCGCCGCAGTGCTCCTGTGGGGCTTCACCACCGAACCGCTCGACCCCTGGGCACTCGCCGTCGCCCTCCTCGCCTACGCCCTCACCCGCACCACCTGGTGGGCAGCACACGTCCCGTTCCACGGACGCGCCGAGATCTCAGCACTGCTCGTCGGCTGGCGACGCGACCTCGTCGTCCTCGCCACCACCGGCCTCCTCGGGGCGCTCGCGATGCTCGCGTCCGGCGCGACGGTGCCCGGCGCCGTCCTGCTCGCCGCGCTGGCGATCGTCGGGATCGCGTTCCTCGCGCTGGCGACCGGCGGCTCCCCGCGTGACGATGGACGCGGCTGACCTACGCCCGAACCCCGTCGCCGCACGAGAGGACCCCTCATGTCCCGGAAGCTGCCCCGCTACACGGTCCCGTCCCTCACCCCTGAGCAGGGGGCCAAGGTCGCGGAGATCCTCCAGCAGCGGCTGCACGCACTGAACGACCTGCACCTCACGCTCAAGCACGTGCACTGGAACGTGGTGGGCCCGCACTTCATCGGCGTCCACGAGATGCTCGACCCGCAGGTCGACGCCGTCCGCGCGATGGTCGACGAGATCGCCGAGCGCATCGCCACGCTCGGCTCCGCGCCGGTCGGCACCCCGGGCGCCCTCGTCTCCGCGCGCAGCTGGGAGGACTACAAGCTGGGCCGTGCTCCGGCGATCGAGCACCTGGGGGCGCTCGACGACGTCTACGACTCCGTCATCACGGTCCACCGCAAGGCGGCCGACGACACCGCCGACCTGGACGACGTGACGAACGACCTGCTCATCGGCCACCTGCACAAGCTCGAGCAGTTCCACTGGTTCGTTCGCGCGCACCTGGAGTCGTCGTCCGGGGCGATCCCGGAGACGTGACGGCTGACGAGAGACGTGTCAGGCGCCCAGGCCACTCAAGTGACCTGGGCGCCTGACACGTTGCGGGGTGGCCCCCTGGATCAGCCGACCGGGGTGAAGTCCCGGGTCCCGAGGAACGTCGGCCGCGCCGAGTTCGCCGCGAACGGCTCGACCGCCGTGTTCTCCACGCTGTTGAACACGAGGAAGATGTTCGACCGCGGGTACGGCGAGATGTTGCCGTTCGACCCGTGCATGCAGTTGCAGTCGAACATGATCGCGCTCCCGGACTTGCCCGCGAGCACGTCGATGCCGTGCTCGTCGGCCATCCGCGTCAGGATGTCCTCGTCGGGGGTACCGGCGTTCTGCATCACGAGCGACGCCTTGTAGTTGTCGTTCGGCGTCTTGCCGGTGCAGGAGACGTACGTCTTGTGCGTCCCGGGCATGATCATCAGCGGACCGTTGAACGAGTAGTTGTCGGTCAGCGAGATCGAGATGCTGACCGTCCGCATCCGCGGAAGACCGTCCTCGGCGTGCCACGTCTCGAAGTCCGAGTGCCATGCGAAGTCACCGCCGCCGAACCCGGGTTTGAGATTGACGCGGCTCTGGTGGATGTACACGTCCGAGCCGAGGATCTGGCGGGCCCGGCCCACCACCCGCGGGTCGCTCGCGATCCGGGCGAAGACCTCGCTGGACCGGTGCACCTCGAAGATCGTGCGGACCTCCTGCGAGGCGCTCTCGATGATGGTGCGCTCGTCAGCGCGGATCACCGGATCGGTGGACATCCGCCGGAGCTCCGCCCGGAACTCCTCGACCTCCGCCGGCGTCACCAGGTCCTCGATCGCGAGGTATCCCTTCCGGTCGAAACCGTCCAGGTGTTCCTGCTCCAGCGGGCCGTCGGCCGCACTGCCCCAGACGACCTTGTCCTGGCGCGGGATCTCGGACGCCGGCCCCTCGACCCGCGTCGGGTACAGGTCGGCGGGCTGGTCAGTGGCGGGCTGGGTCTGGGTCTTGCTGATTGCATCCGTCGTCATACGGCGGCCTCCTCTTCCTTGATCAGCGGGTAGACGCCATCGGCGTCATGCACCTCCCGCCCGGTCACCGGTGGGTTGAAGGTGCAGATCAGGCGCAGATCGGTCGTGGGACGCATCGTGTGCTTCTCGTTGCCGTCCAGGAGATACATCGTGCCGTCCGAGATCTCATGGATCTCGCCCGTCTCCCGGTTCTCGAGCTGTCCGGTACCGCCGACGCAGTACACGGCCTCGAAGTGGTTGGCGTACCACATCTCGGTCTCGGTGCCCGCGTACATCGTGGTCTCGTGGAACGAGAAGCCGACGCCCTCCTTGGCGAGCACGAGCCTCCGGCTGCGCCAGTTCTGGGACTTGACGTCGCGGTCGGTGCCTTCGAGATCAGCCAGTCGGGTGACGATCATTTGGTGTTCCTTTCCTCGGGGGCGATCTCGCCCCTGCAGTCCGGGGTCCACGTCGCGGGACCCCGCGCCGCAGGGCCCCGCGACGCAGCGAGCTGCGTCACGGAGCCCTGCGGAGTCCTACTTGGCGACGGCGAGATCCGCGACGGGCGCGCCGAGCACCTCGGTCGCCGCAGCCGCGATGATGTCCACGCCGGAACGCAGCTCGTCCGACGAGATCGTCAGGGCGGGCATCGTCTTGAGGACCTCGTCCTCGGGTCCGGACGTCTCGACCAGCAGGCCGCGCTGGTACGACGCCGCGGCGATCTTGGACGCGGCCGTGGTGTCGGGGAACTTGATCCCGGTCAGGAAGCCACGGCCCTTGACGATGGCGCCCTCGTACCCGTTGGCGATCCGGCTCAGACCGTCGTGCAGCTCGGCGCCTCGCTCCCGGGCCTCCTCGACGAACACGTCGTCGGACCAGAAGTGGTTCAGCGCGGCGGTCGCGGTGACGAACGCCGGGTTGTTGCCGCGGAACGTGCCGTTGTGCTCGCCGGGCTCCCACTGGTCCAGCTCCGGGCGGATCAGGGTGAGCGCCATCGGGAGCCCGAAGCCGGAGATCGACTTCGAGAGGCACACGATGTCCGGCGTGATCCCGGCCTCCTCGAAGCTGAAGAAGTCGCCGGTGCGGCCGCAGCCGGCCTGCACGTCGTCGAGGATCAGCAGGATCTCGTGCGCGCGGCACAGCTCGGACAGCGCGCGCAGCCACTCGGGCCGTGCGGCGCTGAGGCCGCCCTCGCCCTGGACCGACTCCACGATGATCGCGGCGGGCTTGTCGACGCCGGAACCGCTGTCGCTGAGCACGCGCTCGAGCCACAGGAAGTCCTCGGTGGCGCCGGAGAAGTAGTCGTCGTACGGGATCTTCGAGCTGTTCGTGAGGGGCAGGCCGGCGCCGTTGCGCTTCATCGAGTTGCCGGTCACGGACAGGGCGCCCAGCGTCATCCCGTGGAACGCGTTGGTGAACGACAGGATGTGCTGACGGCCGGTCACCTTGCGCGCGAGCTTGAGCGCGCTCTCCACGGTGTTCGTCCCGGTCGGCCCGGGGAACATGACCTTGTAGTCCAAGTTGCGCGGCGCCAGGATCCGGTCCCGGAACGTCGTCAGGAACTCGCGCTTGGTCGCGGTGTGCATGTCGAGCGAGTGCACGATCCCGCCGCTCCGCAGGTACTCGATCAGCGCCTCGAGCAGCACCGGGTGGTTGTGCCCGTAGTTGAGCGCACCTGCCCCGGCGAAGAAGTCGAGATAACTTCGGCCGTCCTCAGCGTGCATGGCGCTGCCCGCGGCGGTCGTGAACGTCGCGGGCCAGTTCCGGCAGTAGCTGCGGACCTGGGACTCGAGCTCGTCGAAGATGCTGGTCGAGGACATGCCAGTAGGCATAGCGGTATTCGGGCGCATGGCTCCTTCCACGGTCCGGTCTCGGTGACCGGACTCGGCTGTGGTAGATCGGTTTTCTGCAGTTATGTGGGTTTTGACCTGAGCGCGGTCAGGAGAGCGGGCCGATGCGGAACACCAGCTCCGCGTCGTGGCCGTCCGGGAACGCTTCCGTGGGAAACACGGTCCGTACGTCGACGGGCGCACCCTGGGCCGACGCGAAGGACATGAACAGGGCGATGGACGCCGTGTTGTCCGAGGTGATGGTCGTCTCCACGTGAGTGCACCGGGGGTGCCGCTCGGCGAGATGCGCGAGCATCCGGGAGGCGAGCCGCTGTCCACGGTACGCGTGGTCCACGGCCACCTGCCAGACCATCAGCGTGGTCGGCTCGTCGGGCCGGATGTAGCCCGTGACGAACCCACCGGGTTCGCCGTCGACGCTCACGATCACCGAGGTCCGGGCGAAGTCTCGAGCCCAGAGGAGATACGCGTAGGACGAATTCAGGTCCAGCGTCTTGGAGTCGCGCGCAAGGCACCACATCGCTGCTCCGTCTGCGACGGTGGGCTCCCTCAGCGCCACCGTGGTTTCGGTCGGATGGATGTGCTTGAGTTCCTCTTCGAGGTTCTGCATGACAAATCGACCGTAACGAACTTGCGCGGAGATTGCACATTGCGATCCTGTGACGATCCCGTTACTGGCGTGTTCGCGCGGCAAATGCGCGGTAACGCCAGAGGGCCCGATCTGCCGCTGACCAGCACCAGCACGCGGCTCACGCGGGGTCAGCGCATGACCGAACGACAGTCATGTCACAGCACGGTCACATTCTGAGACGGCAGGCTAGTGTGCCGGGGTGACCGAGCCATTCATCCGCCCGTACCGCACCGCCGACCGCGCCGACGTCGCCGAGATCTGCGTCCGCACCGCCGCGGCCGGAGGAGATGCGCGGGGCGTCTACTCCTCCGACCTGCTCATGCCCGACGTCTACGCGCTGCCGTACGTGGACCACTCCCCCGACCTCGCCTGGGTCGTCGAGCACGAGGGCCGCGCCACCGGGTACATCATCGGTGTTGCCGACACCGCGGCCTTCGTCGACTGGTGGGCCCGCGAGTGGACGCCGGGCTTCGTCGCCCGCCACCCCGCGCCCGGTCCGGCGACCGGCCGGAACCCCGGCTACACCGAGGCCCAGCTCGTGCACGACGGCGCGGACCCGGAGCGCATGGTCCGCGGCCTGCGCCACGGCGAGCTGACGACGCACCCCGCCCACCTGCACATCGACCTGTTGCCGGTCCTGCAGCGCCGTGGCCTGGGCTCGCGCCTCATCGACACGCTCCGTGGCGCCCTCGCGGAGCGCGGCGTGCCGGGCGTGCACCTGGGCTACGCGGCCGAGAACACCGCCGCCCGGCTCTTCTACGACCGATACGGGTTCACGAGGCTGCCGTCCTCGACGCCGCAGGCGCCGCTGGTAGGCATCCGGACCGCGCTCAAGGGCTAGTCCTCGCGGGATGCCTCCGTCCACGCCCGCCGGACCTGCTCGAAGCGGGTGGGCAGCGGCGGGCGCAGCGCGCCGTAGCGCGCGTTCGTCCGGTGCACGAACCGGCGCCACGACAGCACCAGCCCTTGCCGGGTGATCGGCAGACCGGACGCGACGGTGGTGCCGTTGTCGTGGGTGTGGTGCACCGTGAGCAGCAACGCACGCGGCACCGAGCCCTCCAGCTCGGCAGCCAGCTCCTCGCGCACCACCATCCAGTGCTTCAGCAGGACCACGAGGTCCGCCGGCAGCAGGTGACGGCGCGGCGTGCGGTGCTTCCCGTGCCGTACCAGCACGGTGCCCTCCGCCGCCCGGGCACGCGCCGGCCCGAGGTCGATGTCCTCGACGCGCACCCGCAGCAGGTCGCCGTACCGCGTACCCGTCGCCCGCACCAGCCCCGTGATCACCGCCAGCCGGACCGTCTCCGGCTTGGCCCCTGGCCGCATCGCCTCGCCGGCCAGCTCGCGCCAGACCCACTCGGCCTCCTCGAGGCTCACGGGCGGCCGCGGGTAGCGGTCGAGCTCCCCGCTCCGGGCCTGTGGTGAGGGTGCGTGTTCACTGGTCATGGTGTGAATCTACGCTTGGCACACTATTAATGGAAGAGGAAGCGCCGCGTACTCTCGTGCGGTGGACCTCCCCCGTACCATCGCCCGGCCCGTCGACCACGAGGTGGTCATCAAGAAGTCCCGCTTCCTGGCCCACCTCGCCCCCGCCGGCAGCGTCGCGGAGGCCGACGCCGTGATCGCCCGCCTCCGCAAGGAGCTGTGGGACGCACGCCACCACTGCGTGGCGATGGTGCTCGGCACCCGGGCGGACCAGGCCCGCTCCTCCGACGACGGCGAGCCCAGCGGCACGGCGGGCGTCCCCATGCTGGAGGTGCTGCGTCATCGGGGCGTCACGGACGTGGTCGCCGTGGTCACCCGCTACTTCGGCGGCGTGAAGCTCGGGGCCGGGGGGCTCGTCCGTGCCTACTCGGGCACCGTGGCCGCCGCCCTCGACGTCGCGGCCGGCTCCGGGGCGATGCTCCGCCGCGAGCTGCTGTACGAGGTCGAGGTCCCCGTCCCCCATGGAGACGCCGGCCGCATCGACAACATGCTGCGCGACTGGGCCACCGGCCACGGCGCGGTCATGGAACCACCCGCCTACGACGCCGTCGCGCACCTGCGCCTGCTCGTCCCCCCGGAGCAGCTGGACGCCCTGGCCGCCGACGTCGCGGCCGCCTCGTCGGGGGCCCACTCCCCCACCTTCGGCGACTCCCGCGTGGTGGACGTGCCGATCCGTCCTTAGCGACACCGACCTCCACCAGGCAACCGGCGCGTCGGCCTTGACTGGCTCCCCGCACGGGTGAAGTGTCTGGGACACCTCAAGGGGCACGCCAGGGGGCGTCCCACAGGACACCAGCACCGAGGAGGGACCATGCATCGTCGCATCCGCTCGTCCGCCGTCGTCGTCGCACTGACCGCCGTAGCCACCCTCCTCGGGGGCTGCGGCGGCCCCGCTGAGCAGGAGGAGCAGGGGGGATCCATCACCTTCTGGACGCCGCAGTCCACACCGGAGCGGGTGGCCGCACAGGAAGCGGTTGCGGCGCGGTTCACCGAGGAGTCCGGGATCGAGGTCGACGTCGTCCCGCTCGCGGCAGCCGACCAGGACCAGGCCCTGGTCACGGGCGCCGCGTCCGGCGAGGTGCCTGACGTCATCCTGGCCGGCGCGTCGCAGATCACGTCCTGGCAGGCCCAGGGGCTGCTCGACACCGACGTCGTCCAGCTGGCCATGGATGCGCTCGACCCCACCACGTTCAACCAGAGCGCGCTGGACGCCGTCACCGTGCAGGCCGAGGAGGGCGCCACAGAGGAGGGCACAGAGGGGGGCACCGTAGCGGCGGTCCCCAGCGACGGCTGGGTGCACCTCATCGCCTACCGGACCGACCTGCTGGAGGAGGCAGGGGTCGAGGTGCCCACCACGGTCCCCGAGCTCGCCGAGGCAGCGACCACCGTCAAGGAGGAGCTGGACGTCACGGGCATCGCGCTCGGCACCCAGTCCGGCACCGCCTCGGGCACGGAGGGCATCGAGTCCGTCTTCCAGTCGGCGGGCTGCCAGCTGGTGTCCGACGGCGAGGTCACCATCGACGCGCCCGAGTGCACAGAGGCTGCCCAGCACTTCAAGGAGCTGCGCGACTCGTCGGTGGCCGGTGACTACGACGTCGAGTCCGCGCGCGCCGCGTACATGGCGGGCGACGCGGCCATGCTCCTCTTCTCGACGCACATCCTCGACGAGCTGGCGAACCTCGACGAGGCGGTGCCGCCGTCGTGCGAGCAGTGCGCCGACGACCCCGCCTTCCTCGCGGAGAACTCCGGGTTCATCACCGTGCTGAAGCCGTCGCACGGTTCGTCGTCCGGGTCAGCGCCGAGCCCCGCCCAGTTCGGCGCCACCCTCGCCTACGCGGTCCCCGCGCACGCGAACAGCGAGGAGGCACGCCAGTACATCGAGTACGTCATGAGCGAGGGCTACGCCGACACCCTCGCCGTCGCCACGGAGGGCCGCCTCCCGCTGCGCACCGGGACTCCCGAGAGCCCGACGGAGTACCTCGACGCGTGGGGCGGCCTGGGCTTCGGACCGAAGGTCGAGTCCTCGGTCGCCGAGGTGTACGGCGACGAGCTGGTCGACGCCATGGGCGACGGCATGGCCGCCGTCTCCCGCTGGGGCCAGGGCACGCCCGACGCCACCCTTGCCGGCCTGGTCGCCACCCAGGGCACGCTCGCCCAGCAGCTCGACCCGCTGTACCGGGGCACCGCTCCGGCAGAGGTGACCGAGCAGATGGCCGCCGAGGTGGCGGTGCTGCAGCAGGTCCAGTGACCACGACGGCGGCCCAGCGCGAGAACCGCTCGGGGTGGCTGCTCGTCTCACCGTCGCTCCTGGTGGTGGGTCTGGTGGTGCTGCTGCCGTTCGCCCTGGTGGTGGTGTTCGGGTTCTCCGAGATCCGCCTGGTCGACATCCCGTTCCTCGGGACGGAGCCGATCGAGTGGACCCTGGACAACTTCCGGCGGGCCGTCGCGTCGCAGGCGTTCTGGGGCGCCCTGTGGACCACTGTGCTGTACGCGGGCCTGACGGCGGCCGGGTCGCTGGCCGTCGGCCTCGTGCTGGCGCTGGCGCTGCGGCGGCCGTTCCGCGGGCGCGGCCTGGTGCGCGCCCTGCTGCTGGTGCCGTACGTCCTGCCGGTGGTGGCGGCGGCCACCATCTGGAAGACGGCGCTCAACCCGCAGTACGGCGTGGTCAACGCGTTCGGCCGCGCGTACCTGGGCTGGGACACCCCTGTCGGCTTCCTCAGCACGACGTCGGCCGACGTCTTGGGTATCCCCGTGCCGGTAGCGCTGCTCGTCGTGGTCGTGTTCGACGTCTGGAAGTCGGCGCCGCTCGCGTTCCTGTTCCTCACCGCCCGGCTCCAGTCGGTGCCCGGCGAGATCGAGGAGGCCGCTGCGCTCGACGGCGCGAACCGGCGTCAGGCGCTGCGGTTCATCCTGCTGCCGCAGCTGCGCGCAGTGGCCCTGCTGCTGCTCCTGCTGCGCTTCATCTGGTCGTTCCAGACCTTCGACGACGTCTACCTGCTCACCGAGGGCGCCGGGAGCACGCAGGTCATGGCCATCCAGGTGTACACGGAGCTCGTGACCAAGGCCGACATCGGCAGCGCCGCCGCGTTCGGCCTCCTCATGAGCCTGATCCTGTGCGTGCTCCTTGCGGGGTACGTGCTGCTTTCCCGACGGGCCGACGAATCATGAGAGGGCAGTCATGAGCGGCGTCCGCCCCACCCGTGCCGCGCGTGCCGGTCGCGCGGTGCTGGTCGCGATCGCGCTCGTGTGGTCGCTGGGCCCGGTCGCGTACGGCGTCGTGCTGTCCGTGCGGCCCTACGCGGAGGTCACCAGGGACCCCCTGGGGCTGCCGTCGCAGCTCGACCTGTCGGCGTTCGCCACGGCCATGCGGGACGAGTCCGACGGCGGCTTCGGGCTCGGTCGGTTCGTGCTCAACTCGCTCGGCGTCGCCCTGGGGACCGTGCTGCTGAGCATCCTGGTCTGCATCCTCGGCGCCTACGCCGCAGCCCGCCTGCGGTACCGCGGCCGGGCCCTCACGAACGGCATCATCCTGGCGGTCTACCTGTTCCCGGGGATCGTGCTGGCCGTGCCGAAGTTCGTCATCCTGTCCCGGCTCGGGCTGACGAGCACCCTGGTGGGCCTGCTGATCGTCTACGTGGCGGCCACGGTGCCCGTCGCCCTGTACATGATGCGGAACTTCTTCCTGGCGCTGCCGCAGAGCGTCGAGGAGGCGGCGATCATGGACGGCTGCACGCTCGGCCAGCTCCTGGTCCGGGTGGTGCTGCCGATCGCGGTCCCCGGCGTGGTCGCCACCGCCATCTACGTGTTCATGATCGCCTGGAACGAGTACTTCTACGCACTGCTGTTCCTGGTGCAGCACCGCGACCGCTGGACGGCGCCGCTCGGGATCGCGCAGCTCGGCGACTTCCAGGTGCCGGTAACGGTGCTCCTCGCCGGATCGATAGCGGTGACCGTGCCCGTGGTGATCGTCTTCTTCCTCGCGCAGCGGTACATCGTGTCGGGTCTGGTCCAGGGGGCGGAGAGATGATCGCGCCTCCCGTCCGCCCCCCGGTCCGGCTCGCCGTCCTCGGCGCGGGCGGCCGAGGCGCCGACGCCTACGGCCGCTGGGTCCGGGCGCACCCGGACCGTGCCCGGATCGTGGCGGTCGCCGAGCCGGACCACGCCCGCCTGGGCGCCCTGGCCGGCACGACGGCTGCCCGCTACCCCGACTGGCGTGACCTGGTCGCGGACCTCGGGCGACTGCGGCCCGACGCCGTGGTCGTCGCGCTCCCGGACGCGCTCCACGTCGCCGCCGCGGCGGCCGTGGCCGACGCCGGGCTACCGCTGCTGCTGGAGAAGCCGGCCGCCCCCACGCTGACCGGTCTCACCGAGCTGGCCGGCGTGGTGCGCAGGACGGACGCCCGGATCGCCGTCGGGCACGTGCTGCGGTTCGCGCCGTTCTGGCGGGCGGTGCGGGCCCTCGTCGAGGCGGGGACCCTCGGCGACCTCGCGACGATCGAGGTGCGCGAGAACATCGGGTTCTGGCACTTCGCGCACTCGTTCGTGCGGGGGAGCTGGCGCAGCGCCGCCGAGTCCAGCCCGATGGTGCTCGCCAAGACGTGCCACGACCTCGACCTGATCCGCTGGCTCGCCGGCGCGGCGCCCCGGACGGTCTCGAGCGAGGGGTCGCTGCTGCACTTCCGCCCGGAGAACGCGCCGGACGGCGCCCCCGCCCGCTGCACCGACGGCTGCCCCGCCGCCGCGGACTGCCCGTTCTACGCGCCGCGCTACTACCTGGACGCGCTGCGCGACGTCACGGACCACCCGGTGACGATGCTCGGCGCCGACCTGTCCCCCGCCGGACGCCTCGCCGCCCTGCGGCGCGGGCCGTACGGGCGCTGCGTCTACCACTGCGACAACGACGTGGCCGACCACCAGCAGACGCTCCTGCGCTTCGGTTCCGGGCTCACCGCCACGCTCACGGCCAGCGCGTTCACCGCTGAGAACACGCGGCACCTGGCGATCACGGGCACGCGCGGGCAGCTGCACGGCCACATGGAGTCGGGCGAGATCCGGGTCGACCTGTTCTCGCCGTCGGGCCGGCTGCCGGACGTCCTGCTCGGCCCGGACACCCCGCCCGACGTCGAGCTGGTCGCGTCCGGCACGGACGGACCGCTCGGGCACGCGACCCACACGCTCGTGGCCCGCCCGATCCGGGACACCCGGCCGGAAACCGGGCCGGATGCCGGACCCGCCGGCCGCTCCCGTCACGCCGGCGGCGACGACGGGCTCATGGACGCCTTCTGCCGTGCGGTGGTCGACGGCACCGTCGGTTCGGGCGAGCTGTCGTTCGCCACCGCGCTGGACAGCCACCTCATGGCGTTCGCCGCGGAGGAGTCCCGCGCGGGCGCCGGCGTGGTGGACTTCGGGCCCTGGACCGCCACGGCGCTCGATCCGGCGGGCCGGGGGTCGCAGTGAGCGGGCCGGGCGGGGGTCCGGCGCCCGGCCCGGCGTCCGAGCCGGCTCCCGCCCCGTGGGCCGACGCCGTCGGTGGCGTCGCCGGACGGGCCGGCCTGGACCGGCGGCTGGTCACGGTCGAGCGGCTGCCCACGGGGCGGCCGGGCGCCGCGCCGCACTGCACCGCCGACTACCGGGCCGAGGCGGGGTGGCTCACGGTCCGCGGGACCTCCGCTGTGGCGGCGTCTGTCGCGCTGGCCCGGTATGTCCGGAGGTACCTGGGCACGCGACTGACCTGGCAACGGCCCCACGTGAGCCGGAGCTCGCTGCCAGACGCACCCCGCACCACCCTCTCGTCGCCGCACGAGGTGCGGTACTACCTGAACGTCGTGACCTTCGGGTACTCGACACCCTTCTGGGGCTGGGACCGCTGGGAGCGCGAGATCGACTGGATGGCGCTGCACGGCGTCACGCATCCGCTGATGCTGGTGGCGCACGAGGCGGTACTGGCGGAGACGTTTCGCCGGGCCGGGCTGCCCGACGCCGAGACCGCCGGGTGGCTGGGCGGTGCCGCGCACCTCCCGTGGACGTTCATGGGCGGGATGCACTCGTTCGGCGGTCCGCTGCCGGCGCGCTGGGCCGAGCGCCGCGTGGACCTGGCCCGGCGTGTCCTCGGCCGCATGCGCGAGCTCGGCATGACGCCGGTGCTCCCGGCGTTCGGCGGGCACGTCCCTCCGGCCCTCGTGCTCGCGGCGCCCGACGGCGAGCACCCGACCGGCGAGCACCCGGCCGGCGAGCACCCGCCCGGCGAGATCGAGTGGCAGGGCTGGCGCACTCCGGTCCTGCACCCGGGGTCACGGCGTTTCCAGGAGCTGTTCGCGACGTTCGCACAGGTCCAGCACGAGCTCCTCGGCCAAGGGTCCGGGTACTTCGCCGTCGACCCGTACATCGAGTCGGTGCCGCCGTCGGGCGACATCGAGTACCTGCGGGCCGCGGGACGTGGGACGTACCGAGCCCTCGCCAGCGCCGATCCCGACGCGGTCTGGGTGCTCCAGGGCTGGCCCTTCCACTACCAGGGCGCGTTCTGGACGCCGGACCGCGTGGCTGCGTACCTGCGCGACGTGCCCGCCGACAGGACGCTCGTCCTGGACCTCTGGGGCGAGCACGCGCCGCTGCACACCGCGCTCCTCGCCGACGGCGCCCCGCTCGCCGGGCGGCCCTGGGTCTGGTGCGCGCTGCACAACTTCGGGGGCAGGCCCGCACTCTTCGGCGACCTGCGCGGCCTCGTCCGGGACGTCCGCGCCCTGCACGACGGCGTCCCGCACCTCCGCGGCGTCGGACTGGCCCCGGAGGCGATCGAGAACAACGAGGTCTTCTACGAGCTCGCGACCGATCTCGCCTGGGACGACGCGCCACGCTCCCCCGCGGACCTCGACGCCTGGCTCGACCGTTTCGTGCTGGACCGGTACGGGCTGTCGCGGAGTGGGCCGTCCGGGCAAGGGGACGCGGACGCGCAGGGCGACGCCGACAGGCGGGGCGAGGACGGCGGAGGGCCGGACGGCGTGCCGTCGGGGCTCGCCGGTGGGCACATATCAGACCCGGCTGGGCTGGCGCTACGCGCTTGGCACACTATTACTTCCACGGTCTACGGCGCCGGCCGCACCCGCTCCATCCCGACGCCGGTCATCGCCCGCCCCTGGGCAGCCGCTCTCCCGTTCCCCGCCCAGCGCGCTGCGGGCGAGGCGGTCGACGACGCGCCGCCCACGCCGTCGTCCGACGTGGATGCCGAGAACGACCCGGCCGCCGACGCCGCGCTCCCCCGCCTCGCCGAGGCGGTGCGGGACCTCACCGAAACCCTCGACACGATGCCGGGCACCGCGCCTGGACACGCCCGGGACGTCCTGGCCGCCGACGTCGCCGAGCTCGCCGGCCACGTCCTCGCGCAGGGCACCCGGGTGCACGTGCGCGGCATCCTGGCGGCGGCGCGCTCCGGCGACCCGGACAGCGTCCGCGCCCACATGGGCCGCCTGCGCACCGACCTGCTGGCGCTCGACGACCTGGCGGGCGCCCGGCCCGAGACCCGGGTCGCCACCTGGGTCGACGCCGCCCGCGCCTGGGGCGACACCGATCTGGAGCGGGATGCGATGGAACGCGAGGCGCGGAGCCTGGTCAGCGTCTGGGGTGAGCAGCACAACGGCCTGCACGACTACTCCGGCAGGCACTGGCAGGGCCTCGTCAGGGACCTCTACCTGCCGCGCTGGCACGCCTGGGCGGACTGGCTGGCCGACGCCGCGGCGTCGGGTCCGGTGCCGCCCGACGCGAACCCGAGCGCGCTGCGCGAGCGGATCGTCAGCATCGAGGAGGCGTGGCGAGGCGGGGTCCGGCCCGGGACCGAGTAGTCGGCAAGAGGTCAGGTGGTCGGCACCTCGGAATGCCGACCACCTGACGTTCTACCGACCACGCACTCGCCCAGGGCTCAGAACCCGTCCGGGCCCACCGTCGCGCCGTCGGGCACCGTGCCGCCGTCGCCCGCGAGGGACGCCTTGCCCTCGACCCGCACGCCCGGACCGAACGTCCAGTCGCCCTGGACGGTCAGCGAGTCCGCGTCGCGCAGCGACGGCGCGCCAGCGGCGAACCGCTCGGTGAAGGGCTCGATCAGCTTGTAGTACCTCTTGTCGAGGTCCACGAGCGGCGCGAGGGCCTGCGCCTCGAGCCGGTAGTCGGACGTCAGGTCGTAGACGTCGGAGCGCAGCACGAGCAGGTCGTTGGTCGTCTTGACCGGCAGGAACCGGGACCGCTCCACCTCGATCGCCGTCGCGCCCTCGAAGACGGCGACCGCCGCACCCATCGCGGACTCGATCTGCACCACCTCGGGCGACGTCGCGTCGGCCGGGTCGACCGTCTTGTCGTTGCGGATCAGCGGGAGCTCCAGCACGCCCGACGTCCGCTCGAGCTCGGCAGCCAGCGCCTCGAGGTCGAACCAGAGGTTGTTCGTGTGGAAGAACGGGTGACGGGTGGCGTCGAGGGAGATGGCGACGTCGTCGGGGTGGGTCTGCGCGGTCTCGCGCTGGACGATGCGGCCGTCGCTCTTGCGGACCACGAGCTGGCCGCCCTTGACGTCGGCCGGCGTCTTGCGGCAGAGCTCGGCGGCGTACGGGGCGCCGGAGGCCGCGAACCAGCCGGCGATCGTGGCGTCCGGCGTCGCGCCGAGGTTGTCGGAGTTGGAGACGCACATGTACCGGAAGCCCGCGTCGAGCAGGGCGACGACGACGCCGGAGGCGTGCAGCGCCGGGTACAGGTCACCGTGGCCCGGCGGGCACCACTCGAGATCCGGGTCCTGCTCCCAGGTGACCGGCGTGAGGTCCGCGCTGAGGAGCTTGGGCTCGCGGTTCTGCAGGAAGTCGACGGGCAGCCCGTCGACGGCGAGGTCCGGGTAGCGCTCCAGCGCCGCGAGGGAGTCGTCGCGGGTGCGGAACGAGTTCATGAACAGCAGCGGGAGGCGCGCGCCGGTGGCCTGCCGGGCGGCACGGACCTGTCCGACGATGATGTCGAGGAACGTGAGCATCTCGGGCTCGGCGCCGGGTTCGCCGCTGGTAGGTGCGGACCGCACCGGCAGCAGCGACTTCGCCTGGTCCATGCCCATGGACGTGCCGAGCCCGCCGTTGAGCTTGAGCATCGCGGTCCTGCCGAGGGCGGCGGCCGCCTCGTCGTCGCCGATCGCCAGCTCCGCGCGGTTCGGGATGTCGACCAGCGGGTCGATGTCACCCTCGCGGATCAGGCCGGTCTCACCCGCCTGGAGCAGGTGATAGAACCGCGTGAACGTCTCGATGGCGGCGGGTGCCACGCCGGCTTCGGTCATCTTGGTGCGGGCCTGCTCGAGCCCGGTGGGGTCCGTCATGGGCACAGGCTATGCGAAGCCGGGGCCGCTCGAAGCGCGCGGTCGCGCGACGTGCGGCTACTCGAAGCGGGAGGTGTCGCCCGCGCCCTCGCGGACCACCTGCGGGTAGCCGTCGGACCAGTCGACGACCGTGGTCGGCTCGGTCCCCGCGTCCCCGCCGTCGACGACGGCGTCGAGCAGGTGGTCGAGCTCCTCCTTGATGGTCCAGCCGTCGGTCAGCGGCTCGGTCTGGTCCGGCAGGATCAGGGTGGAGGACAGCAGCGGCTCCCCGAGCTCGCGCAGCAGCGCCTGCGTGACGGCGGAGTCCGGGATGCGCACCCCCACCGTCTTCTTCTTGGGGTGCGCGAGCCTGCGGGGCACCTCGGCGGTGGCCGGGAGGATGAACGTGTAGGGCCCCGGCGTGGCCGCCTTGATGGCCCGGAACGCCGAGTTGTCGAGCTTCACGAGCTGCCCGAGCTGTGCGAAGTCCGAGCACACCAGCGTGAAGTGGTGCTTGTCGTCGAGCTTGCGGATGGTGCGGATGCGGTCCGCGCCGTCGTGGTACTCCATGCGGCAGCCCAGCGCGTAGGAGGAGTCGGTCGGGTAGGCGACCAGGGCGTCGTCGTGCAGCATGGCGACGACCTGCGCGATGCTGCGCGGCTGGGGGTCGACGGGGTGGACGTCGAAGTAGCGGGCCATGCGGCCGAGCCTAGTCGGGTAGTCGGACGAGGGCCCGCCGCAGCTCGTCCGCACTGGCGTTCCCGCCCGTGCAGACGACGCCGACCCTACGGCCGGCGAACCGCTCGGGGTCGGCCAGGACCGCCGCGAGCGCCGCGGCGCCCGCACCCTCGGCGACGGTGTGCGCGCCGGTGAGGTACAGGTGCTGCGCCGCGGTGATCTGGTCGTCGCTGACGAGCACGAAGTCGGCGAGGTGCTCGCGCATCAGCGCCTGCGTGACCTCGAACCCGCAGCCGACGGCGAGGCCCTCCGCGCGGGTGGCGTTCGCGCGTTCGACGAGCGTCCCGGTGTGCCAGGAGTCGTGCGCGGCGGGCGAGGCCGCGGACTGGACGCCGATCACCTCGGTGTGCGGGGCGACGGCGGCGGCGACGAGGCTCGCGGCGGCCGCGCCGGACCCGCCGCCGACGGGCACGACCAGCACGTCGAGGCCGGGCGCCTGCTGGAACAGCTCGAGGTAGAGGGTGCCGACGCCTGCGATGATGGCGGGCTCGTTCGCCGCCCCCACGAGGCGGGCCCCCGAGTCCTGGGCGAGCGCCGTGGCCTGGGCGCGGGCGTCGTCGAAGGTGGCGCCGTGCAGCAGCACGTCGGCGCCCTGGTCCAGCACGGCCCGCAGCTTCACCGGGTTGGGGTCGTCGGGCATGACGATGGTGCACGCGGTGCCGGTCAGGCGGGCGGCGTAGGCGACGCCCTGGGCGTGGTTGCCCGTGGAGTAGGCGACGACGCCGCGGGCGCGCTCGGCGTCGGACAGGGAGAGCAGGAGGTTGCTGGCGCCGCGGGCCTTGAAGGCGCCGGTGCGCTGCTGGTTCTCGTGCTTGACGACGATCGCGGCGTCGGTGGCGCGGTCGAGCTCCGCGTACTCCCCGACCGGGGTGCGGACCACCGTGCCGTCCAGGCGGGCCTGGGCGGCGAGCACGTCGGCGATGGTCGGGTGGGTCGCTGACGAGAGGAGGGCTGGGAGCGTCGCGAGCGTCATGAGACCAGCGTGACCCGCACATGACCCATAGGTCCAATACCTGTTACGGAGACTTTCTATCAATAGCGCCTATCTTTCTGCGTTAGCCTGGAGACATGACCGCAGAGCTCGACCTCACCCGGCTGCGTGTCCTCGCGGCGGTGGCCCGTACCGGCTCCGTCACGGCGGCAGCGAAGGAGCTGCACTACGCGCAGCCCTCGGTGAGCCACCACCTGTCCCGCCTGGAGGCCGACGCAGGCCTCCCCCTGCTCCAGCGTCACGGCCGCGGCGTCCGCCTCACGGAGGCCGGGCGGCTGCTCGCGAACCGCGCCGAGGAGATCCTCGGCCGTGTCGAGGGTGCCCGCCGCGAGCTCGACGCGCTCGCCGGCCTGCGCGCTGGCCGCGCCCGCCTCGCCTCGTTCCCCTCCGCCCTGGCCACCGTGGTGCCCGACGCCGTCGCCCGGCTCCAGCGGGAGCATCCCGGGCTCTCCGTCGGTCTGGTCGAGCACGAGCCGCCCGACGCCATCGCCGCGCTGCAGTCGGGTGCGGTCGACGTCGCGCTGGTGTTCGAGCACATCGACGTCCGCCACGCCCGCTCGATGGAGGACCTGTCGCGCTACGAGACGACGACGATCCTCGACGACCCGGTCCACCTCGTGACCGCTGCCGACCTCGACGCGGCCCCCGTCCCTGGGTACGTCCCGGACCTGAGGCTGCTCGACGACGCGGAGTGGATCGCCGGCTGCGAACGATGTCGGGCCGACATGGTGGCCCGCTGTGCGGCCGTGGGGTTCGCCCCGCGTATCGCCTTCGAGACCGACGACTACGTGGCGGTGCAGGCCCTGGTCGCCGCCGGTGCGGGCGTGAGCCTGCTGCCCGGGCTCACCCTGCGCGCCCACCGGCACCCCGGGATCGCGACGGCTCCCCTGCCGGGCGCGGTCCGCCGGGTCAAGGCGCTGACCGTCGGCCCGCCCGCACCGCCCGCCGAGGCACTGATTCGGCAGCTCGTCGCCGCGGGCGCTAACGTCCCGCTGTGACCGACGCCGCCCCTTCGAGCCCCGCTCGCTGAGAACAGAACCTGCCCGATGCTCCTGCTGTCCACCTTCTTCTACTCCGCGGGCGCCGCCGTCGTGGCCTTCCTGGCGCTCGAGGCGTACCTGGCGGTCGCCGCGGTCGACGACACCTACCCCAGCGTGGTCCTGGCCGCAGTGGCCGCGGCGGGCCAGGTCGCCGGCAAGCTGCTCTGGTACTGGGCCGGCGCAGGGACCACCCGGCTGCCGTGGCTGCGCGGCAAGCTGGAGTCCCCCAAGGTCGCCGCCGCGATGACGCGCTGGCGCGACCGCACCGACGGCCGCCCGGTCTACACGGGGCTCGTGCTGCTCGCCTCCGCGTTCGCAGGGCTCCCGCCGTTCATGCTCATGTCGGTGGTCGCGGGCGTGCTGCGGGTGCGGATGTGGCTGTTCCTCGGCACCGGCCTGGTGGGCCGGTTCTTCCGGTTCTGGATCGTGCTCGAGGCCGCCGACTACGCGTGGTTCCTGCTCTGAGGCTCAGAGGTCGGTGGCGCCGTCAAGGGCCTCGCGGAGCAGGTCGGCGTGGCCCGCGTGCCTGCTGTACTCCTCCACCATGTGCACGAGGATCCAGCGCAGGGAGATCTGCCCACCGCGCCCTTCTCGCGCGGCGATCCGGTCCAGGGCGTCCGTCCCGGGCGCCGGCGTCTCGGCGAGCACCGCACCAAGGATCCGCTCGGAGGTCTCGACCGCGCCGTCGAACAGGCTGGTGAGCTGCTCGGGCGTGTCGGTAAGGGCGCTGTGCCAGTCCCAGTCGCCGTCCGCCGACCAGTCGACCGTGTCCCAGGGCGGGGCGGGCTCGTTGCCGGCCAGCCGCACGTTGAACCACACGTCCTCGACGTACGCGAGGTGCTTGAGCATCCCGGCCAGCGTCATCGTGGCCGGCGGGTGCGGTGTGCGCAGCTGGTCCGGCGTCAGGCCGTCGCACTGCAGCCGGATCGTCGCGCGGTAGAAGTCGATGAACGACCGCAGCATCGTGATCTCGTCGGCGACCAGCGGCGGGTCGGTCCTGGGCACGGGGGCGGTGTCGGGCTGTGAGCTCATGGCGAGACAGTACCGATCGCCAGGATGTGCTGGCTCATGTCCGGCACCCCGGGGACTGTCGACAGCGACCGGGCGAGCGTGAGGGCCGCATCGATCAGCCCTGGCGCCTCCGGGTCGTCCAGCGCGACCCGCTCCAGCGCCCCGCCGGCGGGTCCCTCGATACCGTGCACGACGACGTCGGACAGCCCCGCGTCGGTCGCCTCGGCGGCGAGCTCCGCGGCGTCGTGGAAGTGGGCTGCCGGGAACGCGATGCCGTCCGGGGCCACGCCATGCTCCAGCACCGCCTGCCAGGCCGGCGGGCCGAACAGCTCGTAGCCGCCGCCGACCAGGGCCGCGAGCCGGGTGATCGCCGCAGCGACCACGGTGCCGCCCGGGCGGGTCACGCGGACTGCCTCGCGAAGAGCCAGCAGCCGGTCCTCGCGGGTCGCGAGGTGGTAGAGCGGGCCCAGCAGGAGCACGGCGTCGAACGTGCCGTCGGCCAGCTCGAGGCCCGCCCCCGCCAGGTCCCGGGCGTCGCCGACACGGGCATCGAAGGTGCCGTGCTCGGTGGCACGAGCGACCTGTCCGGCGACCGGGTCGACCAGCAGGACGTCGTAGCCGTCGGCCGCCAGCGGCGCTGCGTGCACCCCGGTGGCGCCGCCGACGTCGAGCACCCGAGCACCCGGGGCGAGCCGCTGCCGGACCAGCTCCTGGGTCCTGATGTGTTCCACCGGGCCCTGCGCCGTGCGGGTGGTGAGCCGGGCGTGCTCGTCCCAGCCGGTTCGCCCGGCGTAGTACTCCTGGACCCGCAGGTCGACCGTGCGCTGGTCGGTCGTGCGGTGGCCGGTCGTGCGGTGGTCCGCTGCCGGTCCCCCTGACTGCTGCCCGGTCCTGTCGTCGTCGTCCTGCCCCCTGTGCGCCATGGCGAGACCGTAGCGGCGGCGCCAGACCAGCCGCCACGTGTTTCCGGCAGGAAAACACTTGGGGATTTCACCCGAGCCGAATCGTTACGTGTCCAGTACGCCTCTTTTGCTCGGAGTGTGAGCATGGCAACATGCGCAGGGTGCACCTGATCCGAGAGTTCGCACCTGACGCCTATGAGTTCGCGCTGTCGTCCTGGTCGTGGATCGGGACCGGTGACAAGACCCCGCGCTTCGCGTCCTGCTTCGGCGACATGTTCCTCGAGTCCCCCGACGGCTGGTGGTTCCTCGACACGGTCGAGGGCACGCTCGAGCGCCGCTGGAGCTCCATGGATGCCATGTTCGCGGATCTCGAGGGCGAGGACGGGCGCGCCGAGTTCCTGCTCGAGGAGACCCTGAACGCCGCGCTCGGCCAGGGCCTGCTGCTCGGCGAGGACGAGGTCTTCGCGTTCCTGCCGCCCCCGGCTGTCACTGGCACCATGTCCGTGGACTCCCTCGCGCCGCTGCGCTTCGCCATCGCCGCGAACCTCGCCGGGCGCATCCACGGCGAGCTGAACGGCGTGCAGCCCGACGCCGGTGCGTCCGCGCTGTTCGCCGCCCAGCAGGCGGCGGCGCAGCAGGCCGCGGCACTGAAGTACGCGGAGCAGACCGCCGCCGCTCAGGGCGCCGCCCCCACGTTCGACGCGCCGAACCCCCAGACCGACCGGTGGGAACCGTCCGCCCAGCAGGTCAACACCGGTGCCTATCCGGCCTACCGGCCCACCCCGGTACCGGGCTACGTGGACGCGCGGCACGAGAGCGCCGGGCACGGACGGGCAGGATACGAGCGGGCCGGATACGAGCGGGCGGCACACCAGGCCAGTCACGAGGTTCAGTACGCCGCGGGGTCGGAGCTGGACTACGGGTCCGGCCAGCCAGATGCCTACGGCTCAGGTGGCTACGCGGCCACGCCGGGCGGGCACGGCGGACATTCCGGGTACTCCGGGTACGACTACGTGGACAACTCGCACACCGCCGACTCGGGCCAGTTCAGCCAGTACATCGCCGACCAGTACAACACCGGCCAGGTAGCTGCCGTCGAGTACGGCGCGCCCGCCCCGGCACAGCCGAAGCCCCACCAGGACGGACGCTGGTCCTACGCCTGAGGCGTGGTCCGGCGAACACTGTCTCATCGGCCAGGCTCTTCCGGCCGGCCCTGGTCGTCAAGCCCCGCGACAGCGGCCAGGATCAGCACCGCCCCGACGATTCCCGTCGGCCCGAGCCGCTCCCCCAGCACGACGGCTGCCGCGATCGCCGCCGTCACCGGCTCCAGCAGCGTCGCGACCACCGCCGCGCCGCTGCGCGTGGTCCGCAGGCCCGCGTAGAACAGCCCGTACGCCACCGCCATCGTGAAGATCCCGAGATAGGCGAGGGTGCCGAACGTGGTCGGGTCGCTCGTGAGGAACGGTCCCCCACCGAGTAGCCCTGTTCGAGTGGATGACATGTGTGCTCCTGGCCGGACGAAGCGCGCCGGCCTGTTCCGAGAGACGGGGGATCGTCGTGGAGCACACCCCTGGACCGGCCTGCAAGGCCGGTCGTGGTGCCGCTCCGGTCAGGCGACCGGGGGCGGCAGGACGGAACGGAGGGGAGTCACGATCGGGATGCCAGCAGCGCTGCGCCGGGTCCACGGGCTATCCACAGCTTCGGATCTGGGGGTGCGGAGACAGTCGACCGAACATATATTCGAGTGGTAGACGATGTCTCCTATCGTGGAGAGTCACATCGGTGCCGCCGGAAGGGGTGCAGACATGATCGAGAGGGCCGACGCGAGCCACGCCCTGACGACCGTGCTGGAACAGTCGCTGGGCCGTGCCCTGGGCTCGTCAGCCGCCCTGCTCTCTGATTCGGCGACCCGTAGTGCGCCGATGATGTCGTCGCCGCCCACCTGCAGCTGGGGTTCGGTCTCCTTCGACGGGGAGGGCGTGCTCCCGACGGCGACCGTGTCATGGCGTGGTCACGGCCCGGCCGTCGCGGCTGTGACCACCGGCGGCACCAGCACGGCTGCCGGCGCTGCCACCGTCGGCGTGCCGATCGCGAGCTCGCGGACGGCGGAACGTCCGACGGCGGGGCTCGACGGTCTTGTCGTCGGTGCGGGTCTGGTCGAGGTGTTGGCGAAGCTCGAGGTGGCTCACCTCGGGGACGACGTGCTGCTGGACGTGGCGGCCCACTGGCAGGAGGTGGTCTCCTGGGCGACCGCCATGCAGTCTCGGGCCCTGGGCGAGATCGCTCGACGCAGGTCCTGGACCGAGGAGCACAACGCTGCCGCTGCCGAGATCAGCGCCCGGCTACGCGTACCGCAGACCGAGGCGAACAAGCACCTGGCCCGGGGTGCCGGCCTGGCGGAGCATCCCCAGGTCCTGACCGCCCTGCACGACGCGGCGATCGATACCGCGAAGGCCGACATCCTGCTGCGCAGCGGGAACCCGTTGAGCACCGAGGAACGCGAGGAGGCGATCACCCGGTACCTGCCGCAGGCGCCGGACCACACCCGACGGTGGCTGCGGGACAAGATGAACCAGTTCGCCATCCGTCTGCACGGCAAGACGGAAGTGACCAAGCAGGCGATGAAACGCCGTGCGGTGTTCCTGGACCCGGCCGACAACGCGATGGCGTGGATCAGCGCGAACCTGCCCGCGACCGACGCCGCAGCGGTCTGGGACGCGATCGAGCAGGCCGCCCACGCCCTGCGCCGAGCCCCGGGAGCCACCCGAACCCTGGCTCAGGCTCGGGCCGATGCGCTGGTCGCGATCACGACCGGCCGCCTCATCGTCCCGCCCGAGCCCCGCTGCGGGCCCACCCCTACTGACAGCGGCGGTAGCAGCGGGAACGGGAGCAGCCAGAGCGGGAGCGGCGGGGCCGCTGTCGGTGGTGCTGCGCCGGAGGATCCGGCGCTACCGCGCACGACCGTGCCCGCAGCGGGTTGCACCTGTGGCGGGTGCTCCTGCGACGGGGCCAGCGTGCGAGTCATCCCGGTCAAGCCACAGATCCGCATTACGGTCCCGGCGAGCATGCTCCTGGGTGCCGATGACACTCCCGGACACCTGGACACCTACGGGCCGATCCCGGCCGACCTCGCCGCACAGATCGCCGCTGACGCAACCTGGCAACGACTCGTCACCGACCCGATCACGGGGATCTTGACCGACTACTCCACCACCACCTACCAACCCGGCAAAGTCCTCCGCCAGGCCGTGATCGCCCGGGACCAGACCTGCGGCTTCCCGCAGTGCGACCGGCATGGCCGCTGGGCCGACCTGGATCACATTGTCCCCTTCGACCACGGTCCCGACCCGGCCACTCAACCACCGGGCACACCCGGACAGACCCGCGCGCAGAACCTCCAGCCCCTCTGCCGGGCACATCACCTGGCCAAGACCCACCACGGCTGGTCCCCCATGCATGACCCCGCGACCGGCATCACGACGTGGACCGCACCCACCGGACACCTGTACACCCGCCCGCCCACGATCACCGATCCGACAGACGGGCCCGAGACCACGGCGCCCGCCCACCCTCCCGCGCAGGCCGCCGGAACCACGGCGACCCGACCTGACCCGACCGGACGCGTCAACAACGACATCACCAGCCTGACCGACGACACTCGGGCACGCCTCGGCCAGCGCTCACTCGCCATCGGCGACCACGCCACAGGGGCAGCATCACCCCCGAGCAAGCCGACCACCGGGGAGCAGGGGCGCCTCTTCCCCGATGAACCGCCCTTTTAAGGAGAGGCGGCGAGCGATCACGCGAACGCGCCCCGTCCGGCGATGGGCTGGACCGTCCATAGCTGACCGACATTCACGCGAGCCGCGTTCGGCCAAGGGGCGCCCGGTGGCGCCGCAGGTCGTCGGCGTCTACCCGGCGACACCGGTCCCGTCACGCCCGCCCGATCTCCGCCACCCGCCGCAGCACCGACTCCGGCACCGGATCGGACACGTAGTCCTCGGTGACGGGCGCGTCCGCGACCCGCCGCAGCGGCACGTGCCCGGCCCATCCGGTGAGCTCCAGGTCGCCCGGCTCGAGCGACGCACCGCCCGCACGCTGCTTCATCGAGGCTTCGGCCAGCGGCAGCGCCAGCACGGCCGTCGCCGCGAGCTCCTTGCGCGTCGCCGCCGGGATCGTCGCGGCCCGGCCCGGCATCATGTGGTCCACGATCAGGTCGAGCGCCCGACGCCGTTCCTCCTGGTCCGTCACCTGGCGCGGCCGCCCGATCACGACCGCCGACCGGTAGTTCATCGAGTGGTGAAAGCCGGTCCGGGCCAGGACCAGGCCGTCCAGCTCCGTCACGGTGACGCACACGTCCTGCTCCAGGGTCGGCCGGAGCCAGCCCGCGGCGACCGACCCGTGCAGGTAGAGGGTGCCGCCGGCATCTGGCCCGTCCGCGTCCACGGCGAAGGCGACAGGCAGCACCACCGGGTGCGTTCCCGCGACGACGCCCAGGTGCGCGACGAGCGCGTCGGTGAGCAGCGCCATGAGCCGACGGCGGTCGTCGACCTGGCGCTTGCTGCCGCGAGTCGGCGTGGTGCGTGCGGTGGGTGAGAGGTGCTGCGTCGTCATGCGGCTAGCCTGACGCTGAAGTGGCCCGTAGGCACGGGCCAGTTCGCCGCGAGTCAAACAAGCCACTTCCGCCACCCCACCGGAGACCGTCATGCTCCCCGTCCACCTCGACCGCACGCGCGCCGAGCCGCTCCCCGCGCAGCTCGCGGCCACCGTCCGCAGGCTGGTGACCGACGGCACGCTCACGACCGGCGACCGCCTGCCCTCCAGCCGTGCCCTGGCCGCGGACCTGGGCGTGGCGCGCGCCGTCGTCGAGCAGGCCTACGACCAGCTCCTGGCCGAGGCCTGGGTGGAGACCCGGCGCGGTTCGGGCACGTTCGTCGCCTCCGGCGAGGCCCTTCCCGCACCCGCTCCCCCGCCACGCCCCGCGCGTCGCGAACCGCAGTACGTCCGCCTCGACGCCGGCACGCCCTGGATCGACCCACGCCACGTCGCGGGCTGGCGGCGAGCCTGGCGCGAGGTCTCCGCGGCCCGGCCGCCGCGGGGCTACCCCGACCCGCGCGGCCTCGCCGAGCTGCGCGACGCGCTCGCCGAGCGGCTCGCCCGCACCCGCGGCCTGACCGTGGAGCCCGACGAGATCCTCGTGACCGCCGGCTCGACGGACGGCCTGCGCCAGCTCCTCGGCGCGCTGGGTCCCGGGGACGTCCTCGTCGAGGACCCCGGCTACCGCGCTGCCGTCGAGACGGTCCGGGCGGCAGGCCGCGGCGTCGTCGACCATCCGGCGCTCGCGCCCGTCACCGGGCTGGTCGGCTGCGCCGCCGCCTACGTCACGCCCGCCCACCAGCACCCGCTGGGCCGCGTCATGCCCGCCGGGGACCGGCTCGCGCTGCTGGCCGCCGCCCGGGACGCCGACGCCGTGGTGGTCGAGGACGACTACGACTCGGAGTTCCGGTACGACGTCGCCCCCGTGCCCGCCCTCGCGGCCCTCGACCGGTCACGCGTGGCCTACCTCGGGACCGCCTCGAAGTCGGTCAGCCCGAGCCTGCGGCTGGGCTGGCTCGTCGCGCCGCCGGCGGTCCACGAGCTCCTCGTCCGACGCCGCACGATCACCCACGACACCCCGCCGTGGCCCGCTCAGCGCGCCCTGCTGACCCTGCTGCGCGACGGCTGGGCCGACAAGGTGGTGCGCACCGCCCGGCGCGTCTACGCGGACCGTGCGCCGCGCGTCGCCGCCGCCATGGCCCCGCACGCCGAGCTCGCCGGGCCGCTGGCCGGGATGTACTCGACCTGGCTCACCGACCCGGCGTCGGCCACGGCGGCGCGGACGGCCGCCCGCGCCGCCGGCTTCGACCTCCCGCTCCTGGCCGACTACTGCCGCACCGCGCGCCGGACGGGGATCGTGCTCGGCTTCGGCGGCGTGACCGACGCCGAGCTCGACCGCGCGCTCTCCGCGATCACCGGTGGTCTGGCCGGCACGCTGGCCGGCCCGTCAGACCAGTGAGTCCTGCCAGGCCTCGTGCAGGCGGGCGTACTGGCCGTCGCCTGCGATGAGCTCGGCAGGCGTGCCGTCCTCGACGATCCGCCCGTGCTCCATCACCAGCACCCGGTCGGCGATCGCCACGGTGGACAGGCGGTGCGCGATGATGATCGCGGTCCGGTCGGCGAGCAGCGTCTGCAGGCCGCGCTGCACGAGCCGCTCGCCAGGCATGTCGAGCGACGACGTCGCCTCGTCGAGCACCAGCACCACCGGGTCCGCGAGGAACGCCCGCGCGAACGACAGGAGCTGCCGCTGCCCGGCCGACACCCGCCCGCCGCGCTTGTTCACGTCCGTGTCGTACCCGTCGGGCATGTCGAGCACGAACTCGTGCGCGCCAACGGCCCGCGCCGCCGCCTCGATCTCCTCCTGGGTGGCGCCGGGCCTACCGAGCGCGATGTTCTCCCGCACCGACCCGCTGAACAGATATGCCTCCTGGGTGACCATGACGACGGCGCGGCGCAGGTCGGCCGACGCCAGGTCGCGCACGTCGACGCCGTCCAGCCGTACCGCGCCGGCCGACGCGTCGTAGAACCGGGTGACCAGCTTCGCGACCGTCGACTTTCCGGCACCCGTGGTGCCCACCACCGCGACGGTCTGCCCGCCGGGGATCGTGAGGTCCAGGTCGGGCAGCACCACCGGGCCGTCGCCGTACTGGAACCGGACGTGGTCCAGCCGCAGCTCGCCCCGCTGGCGGCCGTCCGCCGGCGGCAGCGGAGCCGGGTCGGTGGGCTCCGTGACGGTGGGCTCCTCGGACAGGAGGCCCGACACCTTCTCCAGGGCCGCGGTCGCCGACTGGAACGAGTTGTAGAACATGCCGAGCTGCTGCACCGGCTGGAAGAACCGCTTGCAGTAGAGCAGCACGGCGGTCAGGGCCCCCACGTCCAGCGTGCCCTCAAGCACCCGCCAGCCGCCGACCGCGAGCGCCGCGACGACGGTCAGGTTGCCGATGAGGATGAGGCCGGGCTGGAACCGTCCGTTGACGCCGAAGATCTGCAGGTTGGCGTCGCGGTAGTCCTCGCCGAGCTTGCGGTAGTCGGCCTCGGTGGTGGGCTCGCGGCGGAAGGCCTGCACGGCGCGCATGCCGGTCATGGTCTCGACGAACTTGACGATGAGCCGGGCCGACGCGGTCCGCTGTTCCCGGTAGAACCGCTGAGACATGCGTTGGAACCAGCGGGTGAGCAGCCAGGCGGGGAGGAACGCGAGGGCGAGCAGGAGGCCGGACCGCCAGTCGATGAGCAGCAGGCTGATGAAGGTGAACACCATGAGCAGGAGCGACGAGACGACGCCGGTCAGGCCGCCGTCGAGCAGCTCACGCAGCGCCTCCAGGTCGGAGGTCTGGCGGGAGATGATGCGGCCGGAGGTGTACGACTCGTGGAACTCGAGCGAGAGCCGCTGGGTCTGGCGGAACACGCGGCGGCGCAGGTCGAGGAGCACGGCCTGGGCGATGTGGGCGGCGGCTCGTACGTAGGCGCCCGCTGCGACGCCGCCGAGCACTGCGGCGGCGAGGTAGCCGGCGCCGCTGAGGACGAGTGGCGTGACCGACCCGTCCTGCAGGGCGGGTACTGCCTGGTCGATGGCGACGGCGACGAGCCACGGGCCGGCCACCTGGCCGAGGGTGGAGGCGATGACGAGCACGGCGGCCCAGGCGAGGGCTTTCTTGTGGGGGCGGAGCAGGTCGCCGAGCAGGTGCATGGACCGGCGACGGACGCTGCGGGAGGCCTCCTTGCCGAGGCCTGTCTCGTCGTCCGCGGCGGCGTCGGTGGGCCGACGGCGGTCGGCGGGACCGGTGGTGGGCTCCGTGGTTGCCGTCATGACAGCGCCTCCTGGCTCTGCTGGTCCTGCTCGTGCGCCTCGTAGTCGTCCTCGAGGCTCGAGATGATGTACCGGTAGTGCGGGTCGCTCACCAGGAGGTCGTGGTGCGTCCCGACTGCGGTGATCCGGCCGCCCTGGAGCACCGCGACCCGGTCGGCGAGGGCGACCGTGGAGGGCCGGTGCGCGATGACGAGGGTGGTCGTGGCGACGAGCACGTCCCGCAGGCGGGCCGTGACGGCTTCCTCCGTCGTGACGTCGAGCGCGGACAGCGGGTCGTCGAGCACGAGGACGCGGGGCTGGGCGGCGATGGCGCGGGCCAGGGCGAGGCGCTGTCGCTGCCCGCCGGACAGGGACATGCCCTCCTCGCCGATGCGGGTGCCGACGCCGTCGGGCAGGTCGAGGACGAACTGCGCCTGGGCCACCTCGAGGGCCTGGGTCATGAGGGCCTCGCGCTCGGCCGGCGGGAGGGTGTCGGAGACGCCGAGCAGCACGTTGTCCCGCACGGACGCGGAGAACAGCGTGGGGTCCTCGAAGGCGACGGCTACCCGTTCGCGCACCTGGGCGCGCGTCAGGTCGCGGACGTCGACGCCGTCGACCTCGACGACGCCGTCGGTCACGTCGAAGAGGCGGGGCGGGAGCATCGCGAGCGTCGACTTGCCGGACCCGGTCAGGCCGACCAGGGCGGTGGTGGTGCCAGGCGGCAGCTCCAGGTCGACGTGGTCGAGCACGGGGCGGGCTGCGTCGTCGTACCGGAAGGTGACGTCGCGGAAGGCGACGTGCCCGCCCGACGCGCCGGCGGCGCCGGGTATCACGACGGGCAGGTCGGCCGGTGTCGCGGGGTCGGTCAGGGGGTTGGTGGTGTCCATGACCTCGAAGAACCGGTCGACGGCGGTGCGCGCGTTGAGCGTCATCGACAGCGTCATGCCCAGGTCGACGACGGGGCCGTTGATGACGGCCGCCGTGGCGAAGAACGCGACCAGGGCGCCGATCGTCATGTCACCGGACGCGACCAGGTAGGTGCCGACGACGAGCGCTACCGCCTGGGTGGCCTCGGGGATCACGCGCAGTGCGGTGGTCAGTCCCGCGTCGGTGGTGGCCTTGCGGATCTCGGTGTCGCGGAGCCCCTGGGCCTGGTCGGTGAACTGGTCCAGCGCGTCGGGGCCGCGCCCGAACGCCTTGAGCACGCGGATGCCGTGCACGGACTCCTCGACGGTGGTGGCGAGGTCGCCCGACTGGTCCTGCGACAGCCGCGAGATCTTGCGGTACTTGCGGGAGAACCGGAATGCCAGGACGGTCACGGGGATCGCGCCGCACAGGAAGATGATGCCGAGCCAGCCGCCCGTCGCGACGAGCAGGCCGACGCCCACGACGATGGTGACGAAGCTGACCACGAGCTGCAGGATGCCGAACACGAGCCAGCGCCGCAGGAGGCCGAGGTCGCCCATGATGCGGCTCAGCAGCTGCCCGCCGGGCCAGCGGTCGTGGAACGAGACGGGCAGGTCCTGCAGGTGCTGGAACAGTGCCACGCGCATCGCGGCCTCGACCCGCGTGCCGGGGAACATCACGAGCGTGCGGCGCAGGAGGATCAGGCCCGCCTCCCCCGCGCCGAGCAGCGCGACGAGGACGACGGACCAGGTCAGGCCCGACCAGTCGTGCTCGCGGGCGCCCTCGGCGAGGGGTCCGTCGGTGACCCACCGCAGCACGGCGGGGATGGAGAGCGCCATGAGGCTGGCGCCGAGCGACGCGAGGAGCCCGCCGACCAGGCGTGGCAGGGCCGTGCGGACGTAGGGGTAGAGACGACGGATCGAGGCGAAGGTGCTGCGCTCGGACGAAGGATCAGATCGATTCGAACTGTCGGCTGTTTGAGGCATCGGATCCATTATCGCGCCGACCGCAAGTTGTTAGTTCGGGTAAGCACCTACCCGCGGCTCAGCGCACCCGCACCGACAGGCAGGTCACGCAGCCCTCGAGCTTCTCGAACTCGGTCACGGGCGTGGTGAGCACCGTGAGGCCGCGCCCGCGCAGCAGCTCGGCGGTGGCGGGGGCGGCCGCGGACAGCAGCACCGTGGTCTCGTCCAGCACGACGACGGCGCTGCCTTCCGCCTCGGGGACCGGCAGGAAGGCGGCGAACCTGCTGATGTCGTCGACGACCGGCTCGTAGCCGATGACCGTGCCGTCGGGCAGGGCGGTGACGGCGGACTTCAGGTGCAGCGCCCTGGTCACGGGCACCTCGACGACGCGCCACCCGCGCGGCTCGAGCAGCGCACGGAGCTGGTCCGCGCCGTCGGCGTTCGTGCGCGCGGTGCGCCCCACGTACACGGTGCGACCGACCTTCAGGATGTCGCCGCCCTCGAGCGTGCCCGGCTCCGTGATCTCGGCGATCTCACGCACTGCCGCCTCAACCACCGGCCGCACCGAGCCCACCTCACCGCGCCGGGTCGGCGCGCCCGGCCGGGTCAGGACCGCGAGGTCGTCGAACACGACGACCGCGTCCTCCACGAACACCCCGTCCGGGTGCGCCTCGGCCACCGGCATCGCACGCACGTCCCAGCCGAAGCCCCGGAACACCTCCACGTACCGCTGCCACTGCTCGGCCGCCAGGTCCGCGTCGACCGGGACGCGGTCCAGGTGGGTGAGCTCGCCGTCGGCCAGGCGGGCCGACGGCGGGCGGACGAGCAGCGTGCGGCGGGCAGTCGGTGCAGTGGACATGTCGCGACGCTATCCGACGATCGCGCCGGCGAGCGCCCGCTCGCGTGTCAGGTAGGCCATGCGGGCGTCCTTTGGTCCCTGCGGCGACTGGAACGACACCCGCTCTCCGGCGGTGAACCCCATGGCGATCATGCGGTCGATGGCCTTCTGGTTGTTCGCGTCGGGCTCGCCGACCACGCGGCGGGTGCCCGGCCCGGCGAAGAGGAACTCCCGCATGGCGGGCCCGAGCACGGTCCACGGGTCGCCGGGCGAGCCGTGTCGTGCCGTGGGCCCGCGGCTGCCGAGGAAGAAGTGCATCCCGAGGTCACCTGGCTGCGCGTCGTAGGCGGCGGCGACCGGGTCGTGCTCGGGGAGGTACGCCTGGACGAGCACGACGGGCTCACCGTCCCACCGCACCAGGTAGGCGTGGTGGGTGGGCAGGGACTCGACGAACGCGTAGGTGTCCCGCACCTCGTCGCGCGTGTGCTCGCCCATGCCCCAGAACGCGGCGCGGGCCCGGGTGAACCAGCGGTGCAGAACGTCGGCGTCGGTGTCGGGGTCGAGCAGGTGCACGGTCACGAGCCCGTCGGCGCCGAAGTCGCGGCGCCACACCTCCTGGCCGCGGGCCCCGTTCAGCAGCCGACCGGTCGTGTCGACGGGGTGCAGGCGGTCCCAGTCGGTGACGACGGGCATGGTGCCGGCCTCCGCCCAGGTGGCGTGCTGGTCGTCGAAGTGGGGGCTGCCGGGGCGGCCGTCGGCGCCGAAGGGGACGCCCCAGCGGCTGTTGGCACGGTCCGCCAGGTCCCACACGTAGCGGGCGACGGAGCCGCGGTACGCGGTCGGGGCCACGCCGGGTGATCCACCGGTGCAGCGGACCGACTCGTTGTTCCCCGACACGGACGCGGGCGCCACCCCCGAGGCCGGGTCGGGATCGAGGTGCCCGCCCGGCACCGGGGGCAGCGGGGCGGGGACGTGCAGGTCCCCCCAGGTCGGCTCGTCCGGGCCGGGCGGCTGCCCGACGGCGGTCCGGGTGACCTCGGCCAGCGCCCCGCTCGCCTCTGCGGGCCCGTCGATGCCCAGCCAGCCGGCCGCGAGGATGCGCGCGAGCCCGGCACCGACCGCCGTCGGGACGTCGAGCGCCGCGGCGAGCAGCGGGTCCTGCCCGTGCGGTTCGTGCAAGGCGGCGAGCGCCGGGTGGTCGGCGAGCCGGTGCGCCATGGCGTGCCGCCACCGCATGTACAGGGCCGCGTCGGTGGAGTCCGCGTCCACGTGGGCGCCTGCCGCGACCCAGGCGCGCAGGCGGCCGGCGGCCGCGGAGGTGTCGTCCGCGAGGTGCGCGACCAGGCCGGGCGCGCCCAGGTCGCGGGTGTCGCCGTGGATCCGGGCCTGGGTCTCGGGCGACTCCGGGACGGTCGCCGCGGCGAGCAGCTGCCGGATCCGTTCCGCGCGGTGCGGCGCGTAGGACCAGCCGAGGTCGTGCGCGTCGCGGCCGGGGCGCACGTCGCGCGGGCCGGAGCCCGGTCGGCCGTCGAGCCCGGCAGGTTCCTGGGTCCTGGGCCGCTCGTTGGCGTCGACGGCGACCTGGGTCACGGGCGTCGGCGCCGGCAGGTCGAGATACCCGTCCGCCGGCTTGACGGCGGGCAGCGCGCGGTCGGCGGCCGCGGGGACCTTGCCGGCGGTCATGCTGAGCACGTCGCCCGTGCTGTCCGCGGCGAGCACCCGGTTGACCGGGTCCACCCAGCCGCGGAACGCGGCGGTGACGTCCCGCGCGGTGCGGGCGTGCAGCAGCGCGCGCCAGGACGCGACGCCGACGTCGGACAGCTCGCGCGCCGGCCAGTGCAGCCGCCAGCCGCCCGGCCCTGCGCCGTCCGCGCCGTCGGCCACGACCTCGACGTGGTGCGCCGCCGCGTTGGTGATGCCCCACGCGACGGACGATGCCGCGCCGGAGCTCCCGTCCGTCGACACCGCGTGCCCGAAGTGCGGGATACCCGGCACGCCGGGGAAGGCGAACCCCAGCACGTCGTAGGGGCCGGCCGGGTCGGTGCAGACCAGCCGGACCTGCTGGTACGGGCCGGGGAGCTCGAGCGTGCGGTGCGGGTCGCCCGCCACCAGCGGGCTGCCCGACTCCGTGCCCGAGCCGTGCACCGCCCACGCGTTCGAGCCGGAGGTCGCCCCTGCGTCGGCCGCGAACAGCGCAAGGACCCGCTCCAGCGGGACGCCCGGCACGTGCAGGTGCCTGGCCACGTGCGCGCGCCACAGGATGCCCGGGAACCCGTTGAACAGCACGTGCGTCGCGAGGAAGACCCCGATGGGCGTCCACGGCTCCCACGGCCGGTGCGGCACCCCGGCCAGCTCGGGCACGTCGCGCCCGCCGGCGCGCAGGCCGGCGCTGACGCCGTCGGCGTACGCGGCGAGCCAGGTCCGTTCCGGCCGCTCCAGCGCGTCGTGGATCTCCCGGGCCGTGGCGGCCAGCCGCTCACGGGCGGCGAACCGGTCCCAGGCCGCGCCCGCCGCACCGGCCAGGTCGGCGAACCGTTCCTCCGCCCGCATCCGGTCCGCCTCGATCTGCAGCCCCCGGTCCTGGGCGGTCACCCAGCCCTGGCCGTAGGCCAGAGCGGTCTCGGAGGCGGCCCGCACGTGCGGGATGCCGAGGTCGTCACGAAACAGGTCGAAGCTCTCGGTATGTACTGCCACGTCGCCCATCATCTCTCTGCTCGCCGATCCGTTCACCGGTCCGTTCACCGCACTGCCTGTCGGCCGGCCGGGTTGGCGAGGGTACCCGCGTAGATCAGGGACTCCGACTGGTTGGTCAGGTCCACCATCTGCAGGGTGTTGCGCAGCTGCAGGCGGTTGAGGCACGAGTGCGCGAAGCGGGCGGCCCGCAGGTCGACGCCCGAGGACAGGCCGGGGTGCTCGGCGGCGTGCCGGTCGATGGTCTCGGCCACGAGCGCCCAGAACCGGTCCTCGGCCAGCACCCCGTCCTCGGCGAGGATGCCGGACAGGTGCCGCAGCACGCCGTCGAACACGTCGGTGAAGATCGCGAGCGCCTTCTCGTCGTCGTCGACGACCGCCCGGATCCGCTCGACCCGGTCGGGCAGGGGCCGGTCGCCGAGCAGGACGACCTCCTCGCCGATGTCCTTCATGATCGCGCGCCGGACCACGCCGTCCTGGAGCACGAGCATGAGGTTCTCGCCGTGCGGCATGAATGCCAGCTCGTAGCGCAGGAGGCAGTGCACCAGCGGGTAGAGGTAGGCGTCGAGGTAGGCGCGCAGCCACTGTTCCGCCGGGACGCCGGACTCCCGGACCAGGGCGGTCGCGAACGAGGTCCCGGCGGCGTCGCGGTGCAGCAGGCTCGCCATGGTGACGAGCCGCTCCCCCGCGGCCAGGCGCGGCACGGGCGACTCGCGCCACAGGGCGGCGAGCATCTTGCGGTGCGGGTTCGGTTGTGCCTTGTTCGACGGAGCGCGGTGGTAGACGTCGCCCGTGTAGCCGACGGACGCCACCTCGCGCAGCAGGCTGAACCCGGTGCCGCGCAGGGTCTCGTCCCCGGCGACCAGGTCAGCCACCCAGTCGTTGATCGCCGGGGTGGCCCGCATGTAGGCCGGTGACAGGCCGCGCAGGAACCCCATGTTCTGGATCGCGAGCGCCACCTTGACGTAGTGCCGCTCGGGCCGGGTGCGGTTGAACAGGGTGCGGATCGACTGCTGGGGCTGGTACTCGTCCGACCCGGGGCCCAGCGGCACGAGGTCGCCGCGGGCGACGTCGGCGGCGAACGTGATGGCGACGCGGTGCTCCCACTGCCAGGGGTGTACCGGCAGGTAGAGGTAGTCGGCGCTCTCCAGGCCGCGGGCGGCGAGCCGGTCGGCGAAGGCCGCGCGCTCGGCGTCGGACAGCTCGCCGAGCCGGCCGGGGGCGCCGTAGTGGCCGGTCTCGGTCTGGTCGGCGGCGAGCGCGAGGTGGGTGTGCTCGCGGCGGGCGGCGAGCCACAGCAGGCGCATGCGCCTGCCCCGCTCGGGGGCGTAGGCGCGGTAGTCGCTCAGCGAGAAGCCGATGCGGCCGTTGTTCGCGACGAAGCCCGGGTGCCCCTCGGACATGGCGGCCTCGACCTGCTGGAACGACTCGGCCACCGCACGGGTGCCCGACGCCGTCCGCAGCGCCTCGAGCAGGCCGCGCACCGACGGGGTGTGCCCGTCGGTCTCGCGCTCCCGCTTGGCGGCCGCGGCCGCCAGCGTGGCGGACAGCTCTTCCAGGTAGGTCGCGAGCAGGGCGTCGGGCACCTGGAGCAGGGGCTGCAGCTCGGCGATCAGCTCCAGCGCGTCCACTGGCAGCTCGACGTCGCCCCGCATGCCGGCGGTGGCCGTGCGGCGGACCGACGCCGGGTCGACCACCCAGTGCTCCAGGGCGTACCGGCGGGCGGTGAACCGGTAGGTGACGCCGTCCAGGGCGAGGCGGTAGCCGTCCGGCGGGCTTCCGGCCGCGTCGTCCGGCTCGGGCTGGAACAGGCGCTCGTGCGCGAGCTCGGCGAGCGTCTTGGCCACGAGGTGCCGGTGGGCGGGCTCCATGTGCTCGGGGGTCAGGTGGGTGGCGAGCATGCTGGAGCCGGGCAGCGGCCCGCCGCCCAGGGCGGAGGCCGCGAAGTCGGCGCGCGTGGCCACGCTCAGGGCCGCTCGCTTGGCGTGCGCGCCACGGCCGAGGTCGATCTCGCGCAGCACCCGGAACCCGGCGGCGGCGTTCTTGGCGGCGATCTTCCGGTTGCCGACGTCGGGCTCGACGACGACCCGGGTGGCGCCGAGGCCCGCGCCGGCCTGCCCTCCACCGGCCTGCCCTCCGGCGGCCCGCTCGCCGGACAGGCAGAAGCGCATGACGGCGGTCATGACGGCGTCGGTCAGGCCGTGCCGTGGGGTGGCGGGCGGGGCCACGAGCAGGTGCATGCCGAGGTCGCCGGGCCGGGCGTCGTGGACGTCGGCGAGCACGACACGGGCCGGGTCGTAGGTCTCGGTCAGGAACACCGGCTCGCCGTCGAGGCGGCCGAGCCAGGCGGCCTCGTGGGGACCGGCCTGGACGCCGGCCAGGTACTCGCGCACCTCGTCGACGCGCAGCCCGGCCATCTGCCAGTACGACGCGGCGGGGTGGGAGAGCCAGCCCTGGACCAGCCCGGCGTCGCGCACCGGGACCACCGGTTCGAGCGTGACCTCGCCGAGGCGGGTGGTCGTGGTGAACGTGTGCGCGGTCGTGGGAGCGCTCACCGGGCCACCTCCAGGTCGTCGGTCTCGACGGGCTCGACTTGGGCAGCAGGCTCGGCCCGCGCAGCAGGCTCGGCCTGCGGATCTCCCTGCGCGGCGGGCAGGCCGAACTGCTGGAACGCGATCCGGCGCTCGACCGGGTACGGCTCGCGCCCCGTGACGTCGGCGAGGATCACGGAGCTGCGCCACGGGCCGAACCCGAGGTCCGGTGCGGTGACGCCGTGGGTGTGCTCCTCGCCGCCCACCACGTGGATCCGGCGGTCGTCGTCGACGGTGTAGCCGCGCATGACGGCGTACCGGCCGCGGTGGTCGAGGTTGACCAGGCCGGGCGCGAGGAACTCGGGCACGGACGCGGCGTACCCCGTCGCGGCGACGATCGCGCGGGTGCGGTGCTCCGCCACCCGGCCGAGCTGGGCGTGGCGCAGGGTCAGCACGTACTCGCCGGCTCCCTCCGCGCCGTCGGCGTCGAACCGGGCGGCGACCACCTCGGTGTCGGACAGGAGCGTGGTCGGCACCTCCGCCCCCAGGGCGGACTTGCGGTAGAGGGTGTCGTAGATGTCGTCGACGAGGTCGCCGCTGATGCCTTTGTAGAGGTTGCGCTGCTCGCGGCCCAGCACGTCCCGCTGCTCGATCGGCAGACCCACGTAGTGGTCCGTGTACTCCGGCGACGTCATCTCGAGCGTCAGCTTCGTGTACTCCATGGGGAAAAACCGGGGCGAGCGGGTCACCCAGTCCACCCGGTGCTCCCCCGGGCCGGTGCCGCAGCCGTCCAGCAGGTCGCGGTAGACCTCGGCCGCGGACTGCCCGCTGCCGACCACCGTGACGGAGCCGGCCGCCGCGAGCGCCGCGCGGCGGGGCAGGTAGTCGCTGGTGTGCACCACGGGGCCCGCGCCGTCGAGGCCCTGGAGGTGAGCGGGCAGGCGCGGCTGCGTGCCGGTGCCGAGTACGAGGCGCTTGGCACAGTATTTCTCGACGCCGCCGGGCGTCTCGGCGCTCACCTCGAACAGGTAGCCGCCGGGGGAGCCCGGGTCGGCGACCCGCACGACGCTCGTGACCTGCCGCCCCCAGCGCAGGGCCGGGAGCTGGTCGGCCACCCAGCGGCAGTACTGGTCGTACTCGGCGCGCAGCGGGTAGAAGGACTCGCGGATGTAGAACTGGTAGAGCCGCCCGGTCGCCTTGAGCCAGGCCAGGAACGAGTACTGCGAGGTCGGGTCGGCCATCGTCACGAGGTCGGCCAGGAACGGGACCTGGAGGGTGGTCCCCTCGATCAGCATCCCGGCGTGCCAGGAGAAGCCGTCCCGCTGGTCGAGGAACACGGCCTCGACGTCGTCCAGCGGCTCGGCGAGCGCCGCGAGGCCGAGGCCGAACGGTCCGATCCCGATACCGAGGAGGTCGTAGGTCTTCATCGGGCATCTCCTTCGGTGCGGGCGAGCCGGGGGTGCACGTCGCGGCACGGTGGCTCGTCGGTGCCGGCGAGGGCCTCCCCGGCGAGCAGGCCGTGCGCGGCGGAGCGGACCAGCTCGAGCACGCCCCGGATGTCGGCGAGCGTGGCGTCGGGGTTGAGCAGCGTCAGCTTGAGGCAGGGGCGGCCGTCGATGACGGTCTTGGCGACCAGGGCGCGGCCGGAGTCGAACAGCACGCGCCGCACCTGCGGCACGAGGGCGTCCGCGCGCTCGGCGTCGAGCCCGTCCGGCTGGTAGCGGAACAGGACGGTGGACAGGTCGGTGGTGCCGACGACCCGGAAGTCGGGGTCGGTGGCGAGGTCGTGGCGCACGGCGGCGGCCAGGTCGCAGACGGCGTCGACCATGGCGCCGACGCCGTCGGGCCCGAGCGCGCGCAGCGTGACCCAGAGCTTGAGCGCGTCGAACCGGCGCGTGGTCTGCAGCGACTTGTCGACCTGGTTGATGTCAGGGGTCGGCTCCCCGGATTCTTCGCGCGGGTTGAGGTAGTCGGCGTGCCAGGCCACCGGCGCGAGGTCGCGCCGCTCCCGGACGATCAGCGCGCTGGACGACACGGGCTGGAAGAACGACTTGTGGAAGTCGATGGTCACGCTGCGGGCCCGCTCGATGCCGTCCAGCAGGTGGCGGCGGGTGGTGCTCACCAGCAGGCCGCAGCCGTAGGCGGCGTCGACGTGCAGCCAGGTGCCGACGGCGTCGCACAGGTCGGCGACCGGGCCGAGCGGGTCGATGCAGCCGCGGTCGGTGGTGCCGGCGGTCGCGACGACGGCGATCACCGTGTCGCCGGTGCGCTCGGTGTCGACCAGCGCGTCCCCCAGCGCATCGGGGCACATGCGGCCCTTGGCGTCCACGCCGACGGCGACCACGGCGTCGTCGGGCAGACCGAGCAGCAGCGCCGACTTGGCGATGCTGAAGTGGCTGGCCGCCGTCGCCAGGATACGCATCGACTCCAGGGCGACGCCCGCGCGCCGGGCCTTCTCGCGCGCCAGGAACAGCGCCTGGAAGTTGGACTGGGTGCCGCCAGAGGTGAAGACGCCGTCGGCGCCGTCTCCCCCGCCGACCGCGAACCCGATGCGGCCCGCCGTCCACTCCACGAGGCGACGCTCCATCAGGGTGGCGACGGTGGACTGGTCGTAGGTGTCCACCGACGTGTTGATGGCGGCCAGCATGGTCTCCGCCCCGACGGCGGGCAGGGCCACCGGGCAGTTCAGGTGCGCCGTGTAGGTGGGTTCGTGGAACCAGATCGCGTGCCGCGCGTACAGGTCCGCCGCCTCGCGCAGCGCCTCCCGCGTGCCCGACGGCGGGCCGTCGAGGTCGACGGCGTCCACGAGCCCCTGCAGCTCCGGGCGGCTGGCGCCGGAGAAGGGCTGGGTGACGGAGACGAGCCGGGCGGCGACGTCGTCGGCGACGGCACGGACCGTGTCCGCATAGGTGCTCGCGGTGGCTCCGCGCAACAGGGCCGTCGTGTCGTGGCGCGCACCGGACGATGGCGGGCTGGTCACTGGCTGCGGCACTGCGGGCAGGCGTGAGGGCATGCGGAAGGCTCCTCGTAGAGACGAATCGTAGAGACGAAAGGAACGCCGCCCGGAGCGGACGGCGGAGCGCAAGTTAGGTTTGCCTGACCTAACTTAATCGCTCGCGGACCCGCGTCAAGCCACGGGTGAAACCCAGCTTCGTGGTACACGTCACTACGCGTCACTCCGGAGCGTCCGCGCGGCTGTCGGTGTCCTGGCGACGTGGCCCGTACCCAGATGCGTGGCCGCGCTCGACGGTGCAGCATCGAAGTGCGATGACGCCGAGGAAGTGAGAGAACCATGTCGACGACGAGGAACCGACGGCTCCTGGTGCCAATGCTGCTGGTGGCCATGGTGTGGCCGCTGGCAGCATGCGGCGACGAGGCCCCCGCCCCCGGTGAGAACGTGACCGTCGAGGACGTCGCCGAGGCGGAGATACCAGAGGGCGAGGAGGACCAGGAGCGCGAACCAGGCCTCGGAGGGCGCGTCGTCACCGTCCAGGGGGTGGTCCTGGAGATCCTCGACCCCGGCGCGTTCCTCATCGGCGACCCCGGCGTGCTGGAACCGTCGGTCCTGGTGATGAGCCCGTCGACCGACTTCGTCGACCTGGGGCTGGACGTGACCGACGCGCTCGTCGAGGACGAGACCCTGGTCGGGGTCACCGGAACCGTCCGACGGCTCTCGCTCGGCGAGTTCCAGGAGGACTACGCGATTCCCTACGACGCGGAGGTCTTCGGGGAGTTCGCCGGCGAGTCCATCATCGTCGCCGAGCGCATCGAGGTCAGCCAACCCGTGGAATGACGCCGCAGGCGTATACGTGTCGTCTGCACGGCAGTATCAGCCGGCCGCCGTGGTGACGACGGAGTAGATCCCGAGCGCCATGATGGCGACAGCACTGACGACGAGCGCGACGTGGATGAAACGTCCTCCGCGCAGCTCCGGCTCGATGCGGCTGCGCAGGTAGAGCGCGGAGACCGCGACCGCGGCGAGGAAGATGCCGCCCGCGATGCCGCCGATCATGATCATCACCAGCGGCGAGTTGATCCAGAGGAAGGTCAGCAGCCACACGGTCGGCAGGGCGGCGATGAACACCCGCATCCACCGGTTGCGCGCGCGGCTGTCGGACCAGTCGAAGACGCCGACGATGGACAGCGCGTTGGCCCAGGACCGCGACCACGACGGGATCGCCGCCCAGATCGTCGACCCGAGGGCCGCCAGCGCGCCGATCAGGAACACGATCCGGCCGGTCTCGCCGAAGACGCCCGCGAAGGTCTCGGACAGCGTCAGGATCATCTCGTTGCCCTCGGGGAACAGCCCCTGCGGGTGCAGGACCGCTGCCCCGAGGACGTAGAACGCCGCGGTCGAGACCGTGTAGATGACCCAGGAGACCAGCGCGTCCTTCTGCATGACGGCGATCCAGCCGCGAGCACGACGCCGGTACCCCTCGGAGCCGTCGTTCGGTCCGGACCACCGGGCGTACCCCTTCTCGAGGCACCAGTAGGTGTAGGCGGTGATCTCCTCCGACGCGACACCGGTCAGGCCGAACATCGTCAGGGCGATGCCGACGGCACCGATGGGCAGCTGGAGGCTGAGCCCGGAACCCAGGTCGCCCGCGGAGTAGGCGAAGTCGCTGAACGGCAGCGCGACGACCACGAGGACCGTGACGACCACGAACGCCATGGTCAGGAAGGTGGCGACGTTCTCGATCAGCCCGTAGCGGTTCGCGATCAGGCTCGCGATCGCGATCACCGTCACGACGACCGCCCAGATCGCCATGGCGGCCGGCGAGAGCGGCCCGAGACCGAGGGGCAGGAGGATCGACAGGCCCGCGGCCATGCCGCCGATCAGGCCTCCGGTCTGGATCAGCTTGCTGATCGCCATCAGCGCCCACATGAGGAAGACCCAGCTGACCCGGCCGATCCGCGGCGGGACGCGGTTGTAGGCCTCCATGCCGCCCTCGCCGGTGACGATGGAGTAGCGCGCCATCTCCATCTGGACGGCCACCTTGACGATGGTCGAGACGAACACCAGCCAGAGCAGCACGAAGCCCGCCTGGGCGCCGAGCGAGGTCGCGGTGATGAGCTCGCCCGCGCCGACGACGGAGGCGGAGACGATCAGGCCGGGCCCGAAGAACTTCGAGGAGGCACGCCAGCCGACGGGCGGCTCCTTCACCGCCGCGGCGTCCAGGGCGTACGGATCGCCGCTGACGAAGCGCTCGGGGGGTGTGTTCTCGACGTCGGAGTGAGGGGTGGGTGCGGTCAACGGTGACTCCTGGTCGTGACGGGGCGCTCCGGTGCGCCGAGGGTGCCCAGCACCTTACCCCCGGATCACCCCCGGATTTTCACCCGCGATGGTGCGGGTTAACGGAGCGACCCGCAGGCCGCGTACGCCGCCATCGCGCGGTGCGCACCGCGATGAGCAGGACGCCCACCGCCCCGGCGACCAGCACGAGCGTCGTCGCGGCAGGCCACAGCCCGAACGCGTCCACGGGCGTGGCCGGGTTGTCGCGGCCTGCCGTCAGCCCGAGGAAGAGGACCGCTGCCAGGACCGGCATGATGGCCTGCGGGAGCTGGCGCAGCGCGAACCGCCACACCGGGAAGCCCGCCCGGGAGCCCGCCCACTGCCGGCTCCGCAGGACGCCGCGAGCTCCGAGCCCGATCACGAGCACGGTGAGCCCGGCCAGGGTCAGGTCGATGATCGTCGCGGTCGGAGCCCCCGGATCGGGTGTCCGCCCCTCGGTGAGCTCGATGAGGCCGGTGCTGATCTCGAACGGGTGCTGGAACGTCGGCGTATAGCTGTCGAGCAGGACCACCACGCCGTACCCGCTCGACGGCACGAGATCGACGCGCGCGCTCCACCGGGTCAGGGAACCGTCGTGCCCCACCCGCGGCGGCTCGGCGGTAGACGTGTGCTGCCAGCCGAGCCCGTACGTCCCTGCGTTCGGCTGCACCGTGTGGGACTCCTTCACGAGCTCGGCCGAGAGCAGCCGATCCCCCTGCTCGGTGGTCCCGCCGCGCTGCTGCATCCCCAGCCAGCGGGTCATGTCGCGCGCGGTGCTGACCACTCCCCCGGAGCCGACGACGCTGCCGGCCATCTCGGGGATCCGCAGGCTCGTCCCGTAGGCGGTCACATGGCCCTCGTCGAAGACCTCCGAGCCACCGGAGGTGACGAACCCGCGGGTGTCGTGCATGCCGAGCGGGGCGAAGACCTCGTCGTGCAGGTAGGCGTCGAACGCCTCTCCCGACACGATCTCGACCAGGTACGCCAGGGTCCAGTAGTTCAGGTTGCTGTACCGGTAGGTGGCGCCCGGGGACGACGCGACCGTCAGCTGCGCGATGTGCCCGACGTCGTACGCCAGGTCGCCGGTGGCGGGCACGATCATCGGGTTCGGCAGGCCGGAGGTGTGGTCGAGCAGCATCCGCACGGTGATGTCGCCGGGATCGACCCCACCCACGGAGAACGACGGCAGGTAGTCCGTGACGGGCCCGTCCAGCTCCACCAGGTCGCGGTCCACGAGCTGGAGGACGGCGAAGGCGGTGATGGACTTGGACACCGAGGCGACGGGCATCGGGGTGTCGGCCGAGACACCGCCCGCGCCGCCGACCGTCACCGCCTCGCCGTCCTTGACCACCGCGTAGGCGGCCCCGGGCAGGCCGTGGCGGTCGACGTAGTCACCGACGTACGCGGCCGCCGGTTTGTCGAGGGCGGGGGCGTCGGTACTGGCGCGAGCGGGCGTCGACCAGGCCGTGACCAGCAGGGAGACCCCGAGCACGGCGAGCAGACGGCGGATCCATGGCGAAGAGATGCGGTGCACGGGCTTAACTTACGGTGACGGGCTCAGGGGGCCGTGCTGGGCTGGGCCGAACGGGTCGAGCCAGCGTTACATCGTCGGGCAGAATCGCGGCCATGACCGAGGCGAACGAGATGATCGACGTCAGGCCAGGCTGGCACATCGACCCCGACACGCTCGTCCCCGTGCTCGACGACGAGGCCGGGTTTCGGCAGGCCCATGCCGATGACCCGGCGGTCGAGGTGCTGATAGAACTCTGGTCGGGGCAGCCCGGCCGGGCGGCCGAGCTGCTCGAACCGCTCGTGTCCGACGACCCGACCTGGCGGCTGCGAGCACTTGCGGCGGACGTGATCGGCGCCCGGGGAAATCCGGCGGCGGCGATCACCGTCCTGGAGCAACTCGTCGAACAGCACCGGTACCAGCCGCCCGAGGGGATCCTCGCCCAGCATCTCGGGCTGGCCCACTACGCCGCCGCTGCCTTCCCCGCCGCCGCGTCGTGGTTCCGGCGGGCCCTGGACCTGAGCACCGAGCCCGGCGCGGACTCCGCCCTAGCCGGGTCGGGGCAGTTTCTGGATCGCGCCCTGGAGCGGGTTCCCGAGACCATCTCGCACACCCGCGCCTGGAGCTGGGGCGTCGCGTTCCTGTACGACCCGGTCCACGGCGACGTCGTCGACGTCGACCCTGACGTGCCGGTGACGACCACCCCGACAGGCCTGGACGTCATGGTGCGGCATGCGCAGGAATACGACTGGGCGAACGGACAGGAAGGTCCCGCCGTCACGACCATGCACATCGCACGACCCGACAAGGACACCACGCCGCACCGCGCGGTCGTCGTCGAGGCAACGCTCGAGACCCCGACCCGTTCACTCAGCATCGGTGACGCCGAGGGCCAGATCCTCGTACCGGTGCCAGCGGCACACACCCGGGTGGTCATCAGCCATGGCGACGCCGAATGGTGCTCCCCTGACCAGGTCTGGATCGACCTGTACGCCGGTACCTGAACAACCCCTCTGGGAAGCGCGACGCCGACCTGTGGCTATGGGGACCTGGGGGCACCGCGGACCGGTACGACGTCCGTTCTCAGCCAGCGCCGCGGTTCGAGCCCGGCGCCATGGTCGCCACCGGTCGCCCGAGTTGCACAGTTCCGACCCATGAAAATGAGCGGCGGTCACGGCTGAGGACGATCGTGGTCATGTGTTCGGTCCTTGTCGGCACCTTTCGTGCTGGCGGCCGTACTCCCTGCCGTCAGCGACGCCGCCCGCGCCAGGTTCGGTTGGAGCAATGCCGGGGCACCCGGCCAGAACCCGTCGCACCCGGTCTTCCCGGAGATTCCTGATTCGCCCGGTGGGGAGCCCTGCGCAGCAGAGCGGCGTCCGGTGCCCACGGGGCTGGCCGCGACATACGCGCTGGGCTGGGACGACGGTCTGGTCGGCACCCTAAACCCTGCGCAGGCGCGCGATCGGGACACGGCCGGGCTCCCCTACGTGGCCGTGCTGCACACGAAGGGAGACGCACGGGGCGTGATCCGCGTCGCCTGGGACGAGCGCCGTGCGGAGGTCGACGTGCTCGACGACGCGGGCCACGTCACCTCCAGGGACGCGTTCCGGGTCGACGACGAGTCGCTCTTCCTGCTGCCCCACACCGACGGTGAGCCGATCACGGGCACGACCTCCGAGGAGCACATGGTGCGGACGGTGGCCTACGGGCGGGACGGTCGAGCGGCCTGCGTTCTGGACTACGGGGGCTCGTTCCAGACGCCCGACGATATCTCCCGGCCGCGTGCTGACCGTCCCGACTTCGGCTCCTGGCACGACGTGCTCGCCATCGCAGGTATCAAGGGCGCGGACCTGTCCGGCACGGTCGGAACACCTACGCTCCCGAACAATGACGACGGCGTCCCGTGGGCACCGGGTCATCCGCTGCGCCCCGGTGACCTGGAGGCGATGTTCACGCCGGGTGCGCGTGCCCGGGAGTCCGGCGACCCCGTGGAGATCGAGCTGGTCGACGCCGGCAAGCTCCGGCTCCCCTCCGTCCGGCTCCTGGCCACCGACCCGGACTACCTGACGCAGGAGCTCCCCGCCTGGGAAGGAGCGCTGACGGCGCGGGTCGCACCGGGCACCTACCCCGTGGAGCTGAGCATCGCCCAGAACCTGGCAAACGACTGGGAGACGGTCGCGGGCGCCCGCATCGTCGTGTCCGACGAGCCCGTCGAGTCCTGGGAGCTCGGACTGCGCAAGGACCAGCACGAGATCGACCTCGACGACGGGGAGTTCTACGGGGTCAGCGTCGACACGGGCACTGCGTCGTTCACCGATGTCGAGGCGATCCCCGCCGTGGCGGAACCTGCCCGGGAGGTCTCGGCCGCCCTGGAGGGCTGGCACGGAACCGTCGACGACGGCGGTCTGGTGATGTGGCACGCCGGATACGGCGACGGGTCATACCCCGTGCGGGTGGGACGTGACCGCGACGGCGCGGTAACGGCCTTCGTCGCCGACATGCTGATCCTCGACTGACCGGGCGAGACGACGGTGGCCCTTTTCACCAGCAGCCCTTGCCTCTGTAACAGAGTGCCAGTTCCGAAATAGTCCGGACCAACCGACGACCGGAATCTCTCCGAGGCGCACCTCAGCTACAAGTGCCCGTAGAGACGTTTTGCCACGCAGAATCCCTCCTCAACTCTGATGGCATTATAGAATCCCTGAAGGGCACTCAGCCCGTCGCGCATGGACTCCAAGACACGGCCAGGGACCGCTTCCACAAATTCGCGCATTGAGTCATTCGGGTAAGAGTGCTCAAACTGGCCGACCACCTGCTCGCCGTTACGCACGCTCAACTGTTCGAATGTTACGCCGCTTAGCTCCTCGCGGACCATAACCACCTCCCGTGATTTGAGCAGCATAAGAAGTTGCATCGGCTCATTGAGCGCAATTGTCTTGCCACCAAGGATGGCATTTCCGAGCGGAGGAAACGTCGAATACTGGTCACCAGTAAGGAAGAGATTCAGTGTCGGCCATGAACTGGCGAAACCACGCGACAAGCGTTCCGACACGCCGTCTCTCACGGAGGCGAGTATCGGCTCCAACACTGCGACTCCGCCCGACATTTCACTTCCACTGACCTCAACAAGGCACAACTCCGCATTCATCATGCTCGAACTCCCTTCCAGAAGCTAGAGAACCCATACACCTTTTGATCGCCCACGAGGAGCACACAAAGACCATGGGCAGGAATCGTCAGCCGTCGGATTGGCGCATCGACACTCTCGCACCGGATGTGATCCAAAACGGACCGTGCGTCCGCCCGAGCGATTGATTCAATGACAGAGAGGACCGGCGGTGCCGCTACCCGAAGAGTGGGGAACGGAGAACGTGACCTACAGTGCCAGTCGAGATCGCGATCCGCGAATGCCGTAGCAACAAGTCACAGTCCGCCTCTTCTCAGGTTTCATACCGCCCCCTGCAACGGTCTGCTACGCGAGTCGTTACGCGCTTTCCGGATCATGAATCGTCACTCCTGGGACCACCGCCGGACTTATCCGTCCAACGCTCGCAATCCAATCGTCCCAAGCAGCAGGGTCCGTGGGCTGACCATCAGCCTCAAGCGCTGTGTCCCCTTCCACCCCACCTGCTTTTCCTGCTGTGTGAGCTTCCCGCTCGCCGCGGGCGGTGATCGGGACCCGGCGGGCGACCAGCCGCAGCCCGGTCGGCCACCCGTTCTTGGTGATCCGCCCGTTCAGACCGGTCAGCTCGGCCACGTCGCCGTACTGGTCGAACCCGCCCTCGGGCAGCTTCTGGCTACGGATCGTGCCGTCCTGGTCGAGGTAGGGCTCCCACGCTGTCTCGGGCAGCGCGGCGATGGCGTCCTCGTCGGCCCGTGTGATCGCCCACCCGATCGTGAAGACGACCTGACGGCGGGTGGTGTTCAAGCCGATCAGGTGCTCCACGCTCTCGTGCGACGCGCCGGCGCCGTCGATCCGCACCAGCACACGGGAGTAGCCGCCGGTATCGGGCAGCTGGGCGAACGCTTCGTCCAGCACGAGGACGTGGTCGGCGGCGGTATCCGACCCGGCGTTCCCGTTCCTCAGCAGGCATCGCAGGTTCTCCCCGGTGTTCGTGCACCCCGTCAGCAGCGGATGATGACCGTACCCGCCCTTGAAGTGCCCGGCCGCGCCCTCCTTGTCGGAGTGGGCCTCGACGATCGTGGCGTCCACGTCCACCAGCACCCACCCCACCAACGGTTTGCCCGTCACGGTCACCGTCGGGAAACCCTGGGTGCGGGCGGCGAGCATCGCCCAGACCTTCTTGCGTGCACGAGCCCGCTCCCGCGCGACCCGGACCGCGACCCGGACCGCGACGCGGTCACCACCCATCTCCTGCAACGTGCGCCACACCGTCGTGCCCGACCCCGTGATCCCGAACGTGTCGCGGTGATGGGCCAGCAGTGCCTCGACCTGGGAAAAGTTCGTCGCCCCACCCACGATCACCACCGCGGCAGCCGAGACCACGACCCCGCGGTCGAGCTTGTCGCCCCGACCCGCACGGAACGCGTTGGCCAGACCCGTGGTCAGGCCCGCGATATCGGCCATCTTGCGCGGCAGGACCAGCCCCGCATACCCGACCAGGCCCCGCCCGTCGGCGGCGACTTCCAGACCCGTGTCCCAAGAGATAGTCATACCCACCGAAAAGGTGCTCCGTCCCTGCAGTGAAGATGCGATCTCGACAATCACATCCTCCCCAGTCAGAGCACCTTTTCCCTACCTTGACCCCTCACACAGCCGAATATCCGAGGTCAGCCGCAGCGCGATGATCAACGCGCTATGCGCCCCGGCCGACCGCGCCAACGCGCTACTGAAGGCCACCTGGCCCGCACTACGCCGCGTCACCCTCGACTCCTGGCGCATCACCGAGATCACCGCTGCCGCCCTCGTCCTGCTCCACCTTCAACGACCCATCACCGAATGAGGCGAGAAAACCTCAGTCTCTCGCGTGTCCACTACTCGGGGGGAACTCCCGCCGCCTGACTGGCTAAGCGGTATTGCGGTCGTGCCTCGGGTGGCAACTCAGGGTCGGGTAGCCGGGAGGGGTCTCACCTCCCGGCTACCCGACCCTGCGGCGGACTCAGACCGCAACTACACCCTCAATCCGGATGAGCCGCGAATGATCGAGGCTAGGGAATCGGCGAATCCGCGACGACCCGGACGATTTCCGCCACATACGGCCTTAGCGCCTGGCCGCAAGCCGGACAAGATTTCACCCACCTATGCGCACGCAATCTCTCGGGCGTCACAAACGGATTTCCCGTGTCAGGAACCGCAACTCGAATCTTGAGCCCACAGGACCCGCACCGTGCCCACCGGCACTCAACGACTAGTGCCCGCCCCAGGCGTTCTCCGATCTCACCACCCCCGCGAATAGAATTGTCTAGCCCGTCGAGATCTGTACCGTCAGACCAGTGAAGGAACGAATAGACGCCCGCAGCAGATCCACTGCGCGCCCAGAGCAGGGCTCTTCGCATTCTTGGATGGGCGGAAAGGTCGTTGTCATCGTCGCGATCAAATTGCGGAAGATCTTCACCGCCTTCAATCCGGTCCAGCGAAGTCAAATACCATACCTCACGGCCGTCAAGAATCGCCAGGTAGCCCGTCATGCAACACTCCTCAGACAGCGACCGCCCCGAAGGCGTTTCGGATGAGACTCTCTGCCTCAGCTGCGCCTTCGAGCGTTTGTTCAATCAGTTCGGACCGTGCAACCTGTCCAACAAATACCTCACCACCCTCACCAGCAAAGTACTCGGCTGTTTCGCGGGAAGTCGTTACCGAGACGAGAGACCTCGCACCGAACTCCGCCATCTCTGTGCCGAATGCCCCATGTGCCTGAGCGTAGGGCGGCACCTCGGTCGCCCAGTCCGTGTGCGCCTGGTCGAAGTAGAGCCCCAGATCGGCGTCCGTCACCGTCGAGCCGGCCGGGACCACGTCGTCCAGCTGCGGGAACTCCAGCATCGCCCGCGCCAGACCTCCCCCGGTACGGCCCACCGACAGGCGACTGCTCGTGTAGTACTCCGTGGTCGGCGCCTCCGACAGGATCATCGTGTCCTTCGAGAAGTTCCCCGTCGGCGAGATGATGATCGTCGGGTCCACCGTCACCGGCCACACCCGCGCCTCGTCGGTGAGCCAGTCCAGGTCCGGCGTCACGGTCAGCGTCCAGGCACCGTTGCCCGACCGCTCCAGCTCGTAGGCAACATCCCGGGACACGGCAGCGCCCTGGTCGTCCGGCGCGGACAGCTTGCCGCCCTCGGTGGTCTCCGCCTCGCGCGAGTCCCACATCACACCCGCCGGGATCGACACGGCAGGCTCCGGCTCCAGCTCCCCGTAGAACCCGATCGACCCGTCCTTCTCGAGGCGCGGGGTCAGGCCATCGAGGTCGGACAGCGTGAACACGTACTCCACCGGGCCCGCGTCCTCGTCCGGCGCCTCGGCGAGGATGATCGACTCCTTCACCCGCCCCGGAAGCACCTCGTACGACAGATCCGCCCCGTCCAGCGCCGCCACGTCCTCGTGCGTCACCGTGTCACCGTCGACCCGAGGCAAGGACAGCTCCCCCTTCGCGGCGTCGGGCAGCCCGACCGTCACACCACGCCCTGCGGCATCCTCCGCCCGGACTACCCGGTCCGAGCTCTGGCCGAACCAGGCCCGCGCCGTGTTCGCCACGCTCGCATGCGACCAACCCTGCGATGACGCGGCCTTGCCCGACTTCGAGGACAAACCCTTGGCATCAGCGGCCGCCACCGCTTGCCTGTCGCTGCAACGGTCGTGTCGATCTCCACCAGGCCGTCCCGCGCGGTCTCGTAGAACAACGGCTCACCAGCCACCTCTACCTGCCGCTGACCGTCATCCAGCAGGAACGTCCTGGTGTTCGCCGTCCGCTTGCCCTTCAGCTCCCGCACCCGCTCGCCCGGCTCAGCCGGCGTGGCCGCCTCCGGTCCTACCGGATGCTCCTCCGGTGCCAGCTCCGCATCCGCCGGGACCGGATCCGCCTCGGGGGCATCGTCGCCACCGAACAGGTCCGTGAACCAGTTGCCGCCCTCGTCCTCGATCGCAGCCGGCGGGGCGGCGGCCGCCGCGGCAGCCGCACGGTCCGCCTCCGACAGCGCGCCCTCGCTCGCCGCAAAAACCGGCCCCGCGGGGACCAGATAGACGCCCACCAGAGCCGCCGCGGTGACCACGGCGGTCGCCGCCCGCGACCACCACCGCCCACCCGACATGGGCAACATCGTCGACACCGCGGCCGGGCCGGTCGTCATCCTGCGAGCCATCGAGATCCCCGGCCTCAGCCCGCCGACCGGCCCCGCTCAACCCCGCAACCGCTCCGCCAGCCCCGTCGCCCGCCGCGCCCGCCGGCCGACGGCCGCACGCACCGCGTCCGGCGTGCCGACGACCCGCACCCGGCGCCGCGCCCGCGTGACCGCCGTGTAGAACAGCTCGCGCGTCAGCAGCGGCGAGGTCTCGTCCGGCAGCAGGACCGTCACCGTCTCGGCCTGGCTGCCCTGGCTCTTGTGCACCGTCATGGCGTGCAGCGTCTCGACGTCGCCGAGCCGGGAGACCGCGAACGACGCGCCACCGCTGAGGTGGGCGCGCAGCTTCTCATCCTCGGCGAGCACCACGCCGGTGTCACCGTTGAACAGTCCGAGGCCGTAGTCGTTGGCCGTGATCAGCACCGGCCGCCCGGGGTACCACTCGGCACCGACCGCAGCGCCGAGGTAGGCGCCGGAGGCCTCACCGAGCCAGCGCTCGACCTGCCGGTTCCAGTGCGCCACACCCCACGGACCCTCGCGGTGCGCACACAGCAGCCGGTGCCGCTCGACCGCGGCGAGCGCCCCTGCCGCGTCGCCCGCCAGCGCCAGGCCGCGCACGTCGAGAGCGTGCCGCGTCAGCTCGTCCTGGAGGCCGGTGAGCCCGGCCTCGTCGTCGGGGTGCACGAGCTCCACGGCGCCGTCGCCCGCCATCAGGACCGCGAGCGCCGCTTCCGGGTCTCCGTGCTGGATCGCGGCGGCCAACCGGGTGATCGCGGCGCTCTCCGAGCGGTGGTCGGTGACCAGGGCCGCCACGACGTCGGCGTCGCGCTCCCCGAGCCCGCTGACGAGGTCCGCGAGGACGGCACCGGCCTCGACGGAGGCGAGCTGGTCGGGGTCGCCGACGAGCACGAGCCGCGCGTCGGGGCGTACGGCCTCCAGCAGCCTGGCCATGAGGGTGAGCGAGACCATGGACGTCTCGTCGACGACGACGACGTCGTGCGGCAGGCGGCCCACGCGGTCGTGCCGGAACCGGGTGCTCGACCCGGGCCGCCAGCCGAGCAGCCGGTGCAGCGTGCTTGCCTGGAGCCCGGCGAGCCGGCGCCGGTCGTCGGCGGTGAACTCCGGTCGCCCGGTTTCCGGGCGAGCCCCGAGCGAACCGGCCACCGCCTCCTGCAGGCGTGCGGCCGCTTTCCCGGTCGGCGCGGCGAGCGCGATGCGCAGGCGCCGTCCGCCGGTGTGCTCGGCCTGTTCGGCCAGCAGCGCGAGCAGGCCGGCCACCGTGGTCGTCTTGCCGCGGCCGGGGCCTCCGGTGAGCACGGTGGTCAGGCGACGCGCGGTGGACAGCGCCGCCACGCGCTGCTCGGCGTAGGCGTCCCCGGGGAACAGCCGCGCGGCGCTGTCCTCGAGCAGGGCGTCGTCGACCGCCGGGGCGGGCGCCGCCAGCCGGGCGACGACGTCGTCGCGCACCTGTTGCTCCTCGCGCCAGTACCGGTCGAGGTAGAGCAGGCCGAGGTCGGCCCGCACGACCGACCGCTCCGCGAGCGGACTGGCCGCGACCCGGTCGAGCCATCCGTCGGCCGCGGGCCAGGGCAGCGGGACGTCGCCAGTCCCGGCCCCGCCAGCCCCCACAGACCCGCCGTCGCCGAACCCGCCCAGGTCCACGCAGACCGACCCCTGCCGCACCGCGCGCACGGCGAGCGCGACGGCGAGCCGCACGGTCTCGTCGTCCTCGCCGACGACGTCCGCCGTGCGGCGCGCGACGTGGACATCGGCGGCCGTGAGCACGCCGGCCTCGTTGAAGGTGCGCAGCAGTCCCGTCGCGCCCAGCGCCCGGCGCGCGTCGTGCGGGTCGTCGCTGGTCCAGCGCTCGATCGCCGGGGTCATGCGGCGTCCTGACCCGCGACGCCGTCGAGCAGGTCGGAGAGCGCGACCAGGAGCGCAGCGGGCGTCCGCCACGAGAACACGCCGGCGGGGCTGCCGTCGGCGTCGGGGCTGTCCGGCCCCGCCATGCCGCGCACGAACAGGTAGAGCGCTCCGCCGAGGTGGGTGTCGGGGTCGTAGCCGGCCAGCCGCCAGCGCAGGTAGCGGTGCAGCGCCACGCCGTACAGGAGGGCCTGCAACGGGTAGTGCGAGTGCAGCATGGCCTCGGCCATGCGGGGCCGCGAGTAGTCGGCGACGGCGCGGCCGAGGAAGTTCGTCTTGTAGTCGACGACGAGGAACCGCCCGGTCGGCAGGCGCAGGACGGCGTCGATCGAGCCGGTGAGGTAGCCCCGCAGCGGCTGGTCGCCCAGGGCGGGCTGCCCGAGGCGGTCGGCGTAGGCGGCGAGCGGGTCGTCGGTAAGCAGGTGGGCGCGCAGCAGCGGGCCCAGGTCGCCCAGCCTCACCTCGGCCCGGCCGGCGCCGCCAGGTCGGCCGGGCCCGCGCAGGTCCCCGCCGCTCAGCGGCAGCTCGAACGTCAGCTCGCGCAGCCGGTCCGGCAGGCCGATCTCGCCGAGGGTCAGGCCGTCGGCCAGCGGTCCGAGCGGCGTGCGGTGCAGCGGCACGAGCCCGTCGGCGAGCGCCTCGGGGTCCGCCGGCACCGGCCACCAGCGCAGCTGTTCGGTGACGTGCCCCAGCAGCTCGCCGCGCAGGTCGGGGGCGAACGGATCGGCGTCCTCCAGGACCGCGTGCACCAGCGAACCGAAGGCTGCGCCCCTGGGCAGGTCGGCCATCGGCGACTCAGCGGCGTCGGGCGCGACGGACTCCTCGTCCTCGGCCTCAGGCGTGCCCGGCTCGTCGTCCGTTCCCGCGGCCTCTGGCTCGCTGCTCACGCCTGGCCCGTCGGCGGACGGCGCGCCGTCGGCGGGCTGGATGAGGCCGCTGTAGGACGTCCGGCGCCATGCCGTGTCGACGGCGCGGTCGAACGTGCGCGCCTCGAACGGCACGTGCCGGCTTGCGGGGGCGGGGGCCGACGCCGCCGCGGGCACCGCGAGCTCGGCCGCCGGGCCGCCCAGCTCCTCGAGCAGCCGCAGCACCCGCGTGACGTAGGCGTCGTCCTTGACCGGCTGCGTCCCAGGCACCTCCCGCGTGCCGGGGACGCGACCGAACACCAGACGGTGCAGGCCGCTGGTCGGGGTGCTCGACGTCGGCGCCCACCACGCCACGACCTGCGACCGCGCGCGGGTCAGGGCCACGTAGAGCTTGCGCAGCTCCTCGCCGTCCTCCTCGGCGCGGTGCCTGGCGCCGTGGGCGTCCCAGTGCGCGCCGGAGCCGGAGACGTCGATCGTCCGTGCGCCGCGCTCGTCGTGGTAGAGCGCGATCTCGACCGGGCGCGAGTAGTTGTCGTAGCCGAACGGCAGGTACACCACCGGGTACTGCAGCCCCTTGCTGCCGTGCACGGTGACGATCTGCACGGCCGCGGCGTCGGAGTCGAGGCGGCGGGGCCGCTCGGTGGTGCCGGTGCGCCGTCGCTCGTCGCGGAACCAGGCCACCAGGGCGGTCAGCCCGAGCGACTCGGTGACGCTCAGGTCGTGGAGCAGCTGCCCCAGGTGGCGGACGTCGGTCAGCAGGCGCTCCCCCTCGGTCTGGGCGAGGAGCCGGCCGCTCAGGCCGCGCTCCTCCGCGGCCTCCAGGAGCGCGGCGACGCCCCGGTGACGCGCCAGGAGCGCCCAGCCGTGCAGGGTGTCGGCGTCCCGGGCCGTCAGGTCCTCGCCGCCGGCGTCGAGGTCGGCGGCGGTGCGGCCGAGGAAGCACGTCAGGGCGGCTGCGCGCACCAGGCCGGAGCGGTGGGGTGACTCCAGCGCCTCCAGCAGCGTCAGCCACTCGTCGGCGGCGGGCGTGGCGAACACGTCGCCGCCGGACATCACGGCCGCGACGCCACGCTCGGCGAGCGTGTCCTGCACGAGCCGGCCGTGCGCCCGCGCCGAGACGAGGACGGCGACGTCGCCGGCCACCAGCGGGCGTCCGTCCCACGTCGCGCCCGCGGCGAGGAGCTCCGCGACGTCGGCGGCGAGGTCCGCCGCGACGTGCTGGCGCGCAGCGCCGACCTGGACCAGGCTGCCCTTGACCTTGGGCAGCCCGTCACGGAGCACCTGCCGCAGCCGGAACGGCGCGGGGTGGGGCGCGCCGGCCAGCCGGCTCCCGGCGCTCTCGGCCGTCACCGGGTGCACCACGATCTCGTCATGGCCGAGCGCGGCGCCCGCCAGCAGCACGCCGAGCGTGTCGACCAGCGGGGCGTCCGAGCGCCAGTTGGTGCCGAGCGTCGCGCGGGTGGTGGCGCCTCGGGCGGCATCGAGGTAGGCGACGACGTCGCCGCCGCGGAACGCGTAGATCGCCTGCTTCGGGTCGCCCACCAGCACCATGGCCTGCGCGCGCCCCTCCGGTTGCCCGGCCACCTCCGACTGCCTTGCCACCTCCGGCTGCCCCACGCCGAAGGCCCGCTCCAGCACCTGCCACTGCACCGGGTCGGTGTCCTGGAACTCGTCGACCAGCACGACCTTCCAGCGTTCGCGCATGCGCGCGCCGACGGCACTGCCGCCGTCGGCGGAGGCCGGGTCGAGGGCGTCGGCGAGCCGGCCGAGCAGGTCGTCGTAGGACAGGATCCCGAGACGTCGCTTGCGCCGCTCCATCTCCGTGCGCACCTCGTGCGCGAAGGCGACGCGGGCCGAGCCGACGGCGTCGGCCGGGTCGGCGTCGGCGAGCGTGGCGCGCGGATCCTCGACGGCGGCAGTGGCGACCCTGAGCGCGCAGGCCCGGTCGAACGGCGGCGGCTCTGTGGCGCTGCCGTACCGGAGCAGGTAGAGGTCGTCGACCACCTCGACGGTGAGCTCGGCCAGGGACTCGACCAGCTCGGCGCCGGGCTCGGTGTCCCCCGCGACGCCCAGCGAGCGCAGCACGAGCTGGCAGAACTGGTGGATCGTCGCGATGGTGGCGTGGTCGAACGCGGCCAACGCGTCGGCCAGCCGCCGGTGCCGGGCGACCCGCTCGGCGTCGTCGACGTCGAGCAGCGCAGCGAGGACGGCGTCCACCGGGCTGGTGTCGCGGCCCGCCAGGGCGGCGGCGAAGCTGCGCTCGGCTCCCAGCAGGGCGCCGCGGACGCGGTCGCGCAGCTCCTGGGTCGCGGCGCGGCCGAAAGTCACCACGAGCATCTGGTCGAGCGGTACGACGCCCTCGGCGACGTACCGGGTCACGAGCGCGCCGATGGCGTAGGTCTTCCCGGTGCCGGCGCTCGCCTCCAGCAGCGCGGTGCCCCGCGGCAGCGGCCCGGCAAGATCGAAGACGTCCATCAGTCGCTGAACCTCTCGTTCTCCAGCAGCGGGCTCCACACACGGACCGCCAGCGCGCCGAAGCGGGTCGTCTCCCCCGCCTGCTCCTCGCCCGGCCGCGGCGCCTCGCCGGTCGCGGGCAGCGGGGCGCCCGGCCCGTGGACGCGCACGTGCTCGGGGTCGGAGCCCTCGCCGTCGAACCGCCCGTCGGACCACCTCTGCCCGGCCCGGGACCGCGCGTCGGCGGGGTCGGAGCCGGTCCGGCGCGCGTCGGCGTAGGCCAGCGACGCCTTGACGGGCAGCGGCAAGGGCTCGGTCAGCCCGCGGTCGCGCAGCGCGACCAGGTCGCGCAGGAGGTCGACCGCCGTGTGGTCGAGCGGCCCCAGCCGCGAGCCCTGCCAGGTCTTCGGCGACCGCGGGTTCGCGGGCCGGCCGAGCGCGTAGGCGACCCAGGGGCGGTCGTCGTCCGACGCCGCGAGCGCCAGCAGCCGGACCCACGCCTGCAGGCGCTGTCGGCCGCCGAGCCTGCTGTACGACACCGCGATCGGCCGGTCGCCGTGCACCCCTGGCACGGTGCCGCGCAGGCTGCGCCCGTCGCCCAGGTCGACGTCGACGTCCACGGCTCGCGCGGGGCTGGCGCGCAGCCCTGCGGCGGCCTCGGCGAGCGGGCCCACCTCGTCGGCGATCCCGCGCAGGAGGCGCCAGCCCAGGCGGCCGGGCGGCAGCCGCCCGCGGCGCCACTCCTTCTGGACGGCGTCGGCGAGCGCGGCGCCGTCCAGCACGTCCCGCAGCACCCGCTCCCCCACGGCCCAGCGGTCCAGCCCGTCGAGCTCGACGGGCAGGCCGTCGTCGAGCGGCTCCTCCTCCCAGGCCCGGCCGACGTCGAGACGCTGGGTGAGGAACCCGCGCGCCGGCGAACGGTAGAAGGCAAGCAGGTCGTCGAGGGCGACGACACCGTCGCCCGGGCTCACGGGCTCGGGGAGCGGCTCGGCCAGGAACGGCCCCACCGGGGTCCGGCTGCCTGCCGCTGCGCGGGCTCCGGCCAGAGCGGCGCGGTCGAACGTGAAGGCCGACCCGGGCACGAGGGCGCCGGGTTCGACGGTGCGCCGGTCGAAGGGCTGGAGCGGGTGCCGGACCGTCACGGCCCGGGAGACCGGGTGCCCGTCCGGCGTGCGCGCGGTCTCGTCGAGCGCGTCGAGCAGCTCGCCGAGCGGCACCGCGGGCGGCCGCTCCTGGCCCGAGTACTCGTCCGCGCCGCTGTAGGTCACCACGAGGGTCTCGGTGGCGGCGAGGATCGCATCGAGGAACAGCTGCCGGTCCTCGCTGCGCGCGTCGCGCTCGCCGGTCCTCGGCTCGCGCGCCAGCACGTCGTCGCCGTCGGTGCTGCCGACGCGCGGGAACACGCCGTCGTCGAGCCCCAGGAGGGCGACGACACGGTGCGGTACCGACCGCATGGGCACGAGCGTGGCGACCGTCAGCGTGCCGGTGCGGAAGTTGGCGCGCGTGGGCCGGCCCGCCACCCGGTCGGCGAGCAGCGCGCGCACGTCCGGCAGCCGCAGGGTCACGGCCGGGTCGAGCGCGGCGCCACGCACCCGGGCGAGCTCGCGCCGCACCTGCGCGAGCTGCCACGCGTCGTTGGCCGACACGGCGGTGAGCGCCACGACGCCGTCCTCGAGCACGGTCAACCAGTGCTCGAGCGGATGCCCGCCGACGAGCGCGTCGGTGACGTCGCGCAGCCGCTCCACGAGCTCGGTCAGGCGGCCGACCAGCTCGACCTGCCCGCTCCCGACGTCGTCCAGCGGCAGCGTGCGTTCGAGCCAGGTCCCCGTGTCGTCCGACATCGCGACGCCCGCCAGGAGCCGGTCCACGCCCGCCTGCCAGGTGCCGGCGCCGTAGTCGGCGAGGCCGAAGTCGGCACGGTGCTCGGCGTCGAACCCCCACCGCACGCCGGTCTCGCGCGCCCAGTGCGCGAGCTGTTCGAGGTCGTCGTCGCGGAACCCGAAGCGGCGGCGCACGGGTTCGGCATGGGCCAGGTCCACGACGTCGCCGACCCCCGCCCGTCCGCCCGCGAGGTCCAGGAGGCGCGCCACGACGGCGAGCAGCGGGTTGGTCCGGTCCAGCGCGCGGTCGGCGAGGCGCACGCGCAGGTGGTGCGCGGGGTGGCCGTGCGGCCCGACGACGTCGGCGAGCCCGAACGCCGCGGTGACCAGGGGCGCGTACGTCTCGATGTCGGGGCACATGACGAGGACGTCGCGCGGCTCGAGCGTCGGGTCGTCGGCGAGCAGGCCGACCAGCACGTCGCGCAGCACCTCGACCTGCCGGACCGGGCCGTGGCAGGCGTGCACCTGGACCGAGCGGTCGGCCGGGTCCAGCAGGCGTGCGCCCGCGTCGCCGACGGCGTCGGCCCGCAGGTCGTGCTGCAGCATCCCGAGGAGGGTCGACGGGTGCGGGTCGTCGTGGTCGGCGGGCGGCTCGTCCCGCAGGTCGATCGCGGACAGGGTGCGCTGGAGCTCGCGCGTGTCGCGGCCGAGCGTGGCCAGGAGCCGGTGCCCGACGCGTTCGTGGGAGCGGTCGGCGGCCCGGTCGACGGGCCCGCCGAGGTCCTTGAGCGCCGACCAGAGCGCGGCCGAGGGGTGCGGCAGCCACAGGTGCACGTCGCGGTGCGCGCCGAGCGCGCCGACCAGCTCGACCTCGCTGGAGGCCAGGCGCGTGTGACCGAACAGGGACAGGCGCGCGGGCAGGTCGAAGGCGTCCGGTTCTGCGCCCAGCCGCTCGACGACGGCGGCCTGCCGCACGTGCGGCGGTGCGGCGTCGACCTGCTCGGTCAGAGCCCGCCACAGCGGCGGCTGCCACGCGAGATCGGCGGGTACCGGGCGCCCGCTCCCGTCGGTGTCGCGGCCCGCGGTCCAGTCGGCGACCAGCGCCGGCCGCTGGGTCGCGTAGCCGGCGAAGAGGCGCGCCAGCCGGCGGGCGACGGCGAGCCGGCGGCCCCGACGCAGGTCGCCCTCCTCCCCCGGTATGCCGTGGCCAAGGTGCTGGGCGAGCAGCGCTGCCCACGGCTCGTCGAGGCTCTGGTCGATCGCCGTCAGCAACGGCCAGGTCAGGGCCTCCGGTGCCCACGGGTCGTCGTCGCGGGTGCCCGTGACCTCGGCGAACAGCGACCCCGGCGAGCGCAGGTCCACGCCGGCGCACACCCCGTCGTCGCGCCCGGTGGCGGCACCGAGCCGGTGGCTGAGGCGCTGCGCGAGCCAGCGCTCGACGCCGCGGGCCGGGACGACGACGACCTCGGTCGCGAAGGGGTCCGCCAGGGGCACGGCCAGCAGGTCCCCCAGCCCCTGCACGAGCAGGTCCGTGCGCGACGCAGTGTGGAGGACGACTGGCATGGCGCCAACGTATCGCGCACGGTTGCCGACCACGCGGCGATCACGCCGCCGCGCCGCTCCACGCCCTGGACCCGAGCTTCATCCTGTACTGAGCCCGGCCAGGATGATTGGCTCCAGGTACGAAGACCCGCCACACCGAACTTAGGGGCCTGTAGTGGTCGATGGTAAGCCGCGTTCGTTCGGAGCTCGGATGGCTCTAGGAGTTGTTCTCCCGCTCGCACTGTTGATCGGCGTGGCAGCGGGACTCCTGATGGATGGTGAACTGCTGATGGATGGCGAAGCAGAGCGGGTCGAAACCAGGGATGCCGAGGCCGACATGCCCCGAGCGCTGAACGTCGACCTGCCCGCAGGCTACGAACCAAGTCCGGAGGCGGAGGTCGTGGTCGAGGCGTGGCCGAACCAGGAGACCGAGCTCGCGCTCGAGGCGGGAGAAGGGTTCACCCTGCACAAGGTTGCCGCTCGGACAGAAGTCCGCGACGGGCTCGTGTCGATCTGGATCGACGGGGCGGCGATACCGTCCCAGTTCGTGGGCGAGTCGGGGACGGTGGACTTCCGCGTCCAGGTCATCGATCTGGCGGCCGCCTTCACGGGGATGGCGCAGGTGACGGTCCGCTATGTTGACTCCGGCGGGGACGGGTCCTGGATCGACGCGAACTCCGAGGAGAGCACCGCGCCCCAGTCCGCTCGTGACGTGACAGAAGTGCCCACCGTCACCTTGGTGGACTCGACGATCGATGACACAGAATTCTGACCGCCGATCTCGGTACCAGTCCTTCTCCTGAACGCTCCTCCGCTCTCTGTCGGTTCACTGCTCACCGTCCCGCTGTTCGCGCAGCAGGCCACGTGCCTGCTCGCCGCCCGGTTCCTGCTCGAGGGCCTGCAGCGTCTGCCGCAGCTTCTCTTCCGGCTGGCGCGGCGGGAGAAGCGGGACGTCGGGATCCACGACGGCCTCCACGACGACGGGCCGGTCCGCGGACAGCGCCTCGGTCCACGCCTGACGAACCTGTCCCGGCTCCTCGACGCGCAGGCCCTTCAGCCCGAGCAGCTCCGCGTAGGCGGCGTAGGGGAACGGTGGCACGGTCTGCGACGTCGGGAACCGCGGGTCGCCCTCCATCTCGCGCTGCTCCCAGCTGACCTCGGCCAGGTCACCGTTGTTCAGGACCAGGACGACGAACCGGGGATCCGCCCAGCGCCTCCAGCGGTCGGCGACCGTGATGAGCTCGGACAGACCGTTCATCTGCATCGCGCCGTCTCCCGCGAGGGCCACGACCGGGCGGTCGGGGTGGAGCAGCTTCGCGGCGATCCCGTACGGCATGGCCGAGCCCATCGAGGCGAGGGTGCTCGACAGGTGCGCCGGCGCGCCGGACGGCAGCCGGAGGAAGCGTGCGTACCAGTACGTCACCGACCCGACGTCCACGGCCACCTGCACGTCGGGTGGTAGGTGCGCGGACAGCTCGCTGACCACGAGCTGCGGGTTGAGCCGGGCCGGCCGCTGCGCGATCCGCTGCCCCGCCAGCTCGCGCCAGGCGGTGACGGAGCTCTCGACCTCGGGCCGCCAGCCGGGCTGTGTGGATAGCAGCGGCACGAGGGCGTTGAGCGTGCTCGCCGCGTCCCCCACGAGGGCGACCTCGACGGGGAACTTCGTGCCGATGTTGCGCGCCGCCACGTCCACCTGCACGGCCCTGGCCTGGCCGGGCGCGGGGTAGAACTCGGTCCACGGGTCGTTGCTGCCGACGATGAGGAGGGTGTCGCACCCCGCCATGAGGTCCGCCGACGCCGTCGTGCCGAGGTGCCCCATGACGCCGCAGTGGTAAGGGAGCGACTCGTCGAGCAGAGGCTTGCCGAGCAGCGACGTCGTGATGCCGGCGCCGAGGCGCTCGGCGATCTCGCGGAGCGGTCCCTCGGCACCCGCCGCCCCCTGCCCGGCCAGGATCGCGACCCGCCGGCCGGCCCCGAGGAGATCCGCCGCCAGCTCCAGCCTGGCCACGTCGGGAATCGTCCGGGGCTGTGCGTAGGCCGTCGAGGACACCACGAACCCGTGCTCCTGCCGCCCTGGCTCGGGCGCCTCGGCCTGCTGGACGTCGTGCGGGACGATCACGCAGACCGGGCTCGACGTGGCCAGAGCGGTGCGGAACGCGTTGTCCAGGACGTGCGGCAGCTGCTGCGGAGACGACACCACCTGCAGATACTGCGCACAGACGTCCTTGAAGAGCGTGTGCAGGTCGACCTCCTGCTGGTAGCCGGACCCGAGAGCGCTGCTCACCACCTGCCCGACGATCGCCACCACGGGCCGACGGTCCAGCTTCGCGTCATAGAGCCCGTTGAGCAGGTGGACGGCGCCGGGGCCTTGCGTCGCCAGGCACACCCCCACCCCTCCCCCGTACTTGGCGTGACCGGTCGCCATGAACGCCGCCATCTCCTCGTGGCGGGCGGTGACCAGCTCGATGCGGTCCTGCTGGCGGCGCAAGGCCGCAAGGATCGGGTCGACGCCGTCGCCCGCATAGCCGAAGATTCGCCTGACGTCCCAGTCGACCAGCCGGCTGACGATGCCGTCGGCCACAAGTGTGGAGCTCATCTGACTCTCCTGAACGTTCGTCCGCCCTCGGACGGCCGGCACCTACGCCGGCGTTGGCTCCACCGGATGCGCCGTCCTCCTCATGGTGGACGCGACGTGCGACGGTCGCCACGCGGTGCGCCCGGACCCTGCTCCCACCGGAGGTCATCGACGGACCTCGGCCGCGCGCTCGATGAGGGCGACCGCCCGCTCGAGGCCCCGCTCGCGGGCGACGCGGTCTCTCAGCTCCGACGCGGCGGCCACAGCGGCCGGGGCGCACGCCTCGGCGATCCGCGCGGCCAGCACGGGTCCGGTGAGCCTGCGCTGCGCCAGGGGCTCGGGGGCGACGCCGCGTGCGTGGGCCACGTGTCCCCAGAAGGGCTGGTCGGCCACGAACGGGCACACCACCTGGGGCCGCCCGGCCGCGAACGCGGTACCGGTGGTGCCGGCTCCGCCGTGGTGCACGATCGCGGCCATCCGCGGGAACAGCCGCTGATAGTCCACGTCGCCCACCACGAGCAGCTCCACGCCGTGCTCGGCGGCCGTGGCGCGTGCTGTCTCCGCGTCGAGCCCGCCCCACGCGGTGGCCAGCACAAGCCGGTGGCGGGTCAGGGCCGCGGCCTCGACCACCGCTCGGGTGCTGGTCTGCGGGGCCTGTCCCGACATCGAGCCGAACCCGGCGAACAGCGGAGCAGGCCCGTCGGCCAGGAACCGTTCGACGTCGTCCGAGAGCTCGGGCTCGGGCGGAAGGAACCAGTACCCGGTGACCTCAGCTCCCGCGGGCCAGTCCTTGGGCTGAGGTAGCACCGCGGGGCTGTAGGCGTGCAGGACCGGGGCCGGGCCGCCGTCGGGCCGCACCGTCGGGTCGTGCCGGCCTGGCCTGGACGGCAGGCCGAGCGTGTCCCTGCGCCACCGGTCGACCACCCGGCCGAACATCGACGCGGGCAGCCGCATCCCGGCGAACGTGACCCGGTTCAGCCGGCCGGGGAGCCGGAACGGCAGGGACTGCCCCGGCCAGGGGAACTCGCGCGTGGGGACGTACATCGGAAGCGGCAGACCCAGGACCGCCGGGGTCCCGAGCGCCTCGGCGACATGCTGGCCCGCGACGATCTGCCCGTTGTGGACCACGACGTCCGCCCCCGCCCCGGCGCCGTGGGCCGCTACCTGCCAGGAGTCGGCCAGGACCTGGTCGAACATCGACGGCATCTCTCGGACCTGGCGCAACCGTGCCCGGACGCCGCCGCCGAACGCCTCACCGGCGGCGGCCGGCGTGTCGAGCTGTCGCAGCGGGCCGTCGTCGACCCCCGCGAACGTCACGCCGTTGCCGGTGACGAGCTCGGCAAAGCGGTGCGGCGCACAGAGGACCGCTTCGTGGCCGGCGGCGTCCAGCGCCCGGGCCAGCGCGACGAACGGTTGCACGTCTCCGCGGGTGCCAAGGGTCATGATCAGTGCCTTCATCGGAAGAGCTCCTTCGGGATCGACGAAGTGGACGCCGACCAGGCTTCCCGGCACACCACCAATGACAGTAGGCGCCCGCACCGCACCACGTCAAAACAAATCGTCGACTATGTTTTTATAGTCGCAGCGAGAACAGTCGCAGCGAGAGGAGGCCGACCGTGCCACGAGGATTCACCACGCAGGAGCGCGACCGGATCAGCCGGGCGCTGCTCGCAGCGGGCCGGGACCTGTTCGTCAGACAGGGGCTGCGCAAGACGGCGCTGGACGAGCTGGTCGCTCCGGCCGGGATCGTGAAGAGCACCTTCTACCAGTTCTTCGACTCCAAGGAAGCGCTCTACCTGCAGCTCATGCTCGACGAGGCGGGGCAGGTCAAGGCCCAGGTCATCGACCGGGCGCTGCTGTCCACCGACGACGCGCGCGAGGGGCTGCGCCGGTTCCTGCACGCGACGCTCGAGGTGCTGGAGACGAACCCGCTGTGGCGCCGCCTGGTGACCCATCCGGAAGAGATGGCGGCGGTCGCGGCACGGCTGGAACCGGAGCGGATCGCCGCGATGGGCGACAGCAACCCGGCCACCGCGCTCGCGGCGTACGTGACCGACCGGCAACGGCACGGCGACCTGGTCGGCGACGACCCCGACGTCGTCGTAGGTGCGCTGCAGTCGGTGCTGCTCATGCCGTTCAACGCCGGTCACATCGCGGCAGGAGACGCCATCACCTACCGCAAGACCCTCGAGCTGCTCGTCGACATCGTGGCGACCGGGCTGACCACCCACGAAGGAGACCGGACCTGAACACCCACCGTCCCCGCGCCGGCGGATCGCCGGTTCGGCCATCGCGGTGCAGAGTGGATGTGACGGGCCGACGTCCCGGCCCGCGGTCGGCACACGATCAGGAGAGAGACCATGACCTACAAGATCGGCTATCTCGTCGGCAGCCTTGCCAAGGGTTCCATCAACCGCACCCTGTCCCAGGCCCTCATCACGTTGGCGCCCGACGACCTCGAGTTCACCGAGATCCCGATCGGCGACCTTCCCCTCTACAGCTGGGACTACGACGCAGACTTCCCGGCCGAGGGCAGGGCGTTCAAGCAGGCCGTCGAGGCCTCCGACGGACTGCTGTTCGTGTCCCCCGAGTACAACCGGTCGATCCCGGGAGCGCTGAAGAACGCGATCGACTGGGGCTCGCGGCCCTGGGGCCAGAACTCCTTCGCGCGCAAGCCGAGCGGCATCATCGGCGCCTCGCCGGGCGGCATCGGCACCGCCGTCATGCAGGCGTCGATGCGCAGCGTCCTGAGCTTCCTCGATGCGCCCCAGCTCAACACTCCCGAGGCGTACGTGACCTACGACGCCGACGACTTCGCTCCGGACGGCACCGTCGTGAACGAGACCACTGCTCAGTTCCTGCGCCACTACATGGGCGAGTACTGCGGGTTCGTCCAGCGGGTCCTGGCCGCGAACGCGCCCGGACACATCGGTGACCTGGACCCGGCCTCAGCCAAGTAGCCGGGCGTCCCGGTCCCGCCGCCTACCACGCCCGCGGGGCGCGGCACGGCAGGGCGGCCAGGCTCACAGAGGTTGGCTCGCCGCAGCGGTGCTCACGGGCCTCGGCGGGGTCAGGGCAGCGGCCACGTCCGCCGCAGCGCTCGCGGTGCGGGCGAGCTCGACGATGCGGCGCGCGACGTCCCGCACGGCGATGTTCGCGTGGTTGGACGTGCTGCGCAGATACTCGAACGCCTCTTCGGCGTCGATGCCGAGGGCGAAGGCGATGATGCCCTTTGCCTGTTCGATGGGTGCGCGCGTGGCAGCGGACGCACGGATGGACGCGTTGGCCGCCTCGCCCGCCCGGGCCTTGACCGCAGCGGTGACATCGATGAAGTAGCCCACCAGGGCGTGGACCTGGCGGGTGCGAGGATCCCGTCGGCCCTGCCCGACCACGGTCAGTGTCCGCTCTCGCCCGCCCGCGTCCATGATGCGGTGCACGCTGCTGAACGGCTCCCCCGTCAGCGCCGCATCCTCGAGCACACGCGAAACGTGCGCACGGTCGTCCGGGTGCTTGTGCGCAAGGACGAGCGTCGTGGTCGGTACCACCTCGCCAGGTGCGAACCCGTAGATCTGGAACGTCTCGTCCGACCACCACCACCGTTGCGTCGCCAGCTCGTACCGGTAACGCCCGACGACGTGGTTCGCCCCGAGCGCGAGGGCACGCTCGATCCCCATCGGTTCTGCGGCCATGTTCGCAGCCCTCCTCATCACGTCACACGCTGATGAGCCCCGGCCTGGCTCTCTTCGACCGTAACGTCGAAGAGCCTTTACCGATACTTCAAGCGAAAAGAGGTCCTTCGGGCCGAGCCGCTGTCACGGGGCCACCCCGGGCGCACGGCGTACCGAGATCCCGGTGGTGAGCTGTGTCGGGGCGTCCAGGTTCGCGTCGTCGTCGACCCCGACGCCGAGCCGGTCCACCAGCTCCCCTCCCAGCCACCCGGTGCCGCCCGCGATGACGAGCGAGACCAGTCCGAGGACGAGCGCCGCGGCGTCCGGGACGTTGCCACCGGTACCGGCACGCAGCAGCCAGCTCAGGGCGAACAGGACGAGCATGACGACGTTGCCACCGCCGTGCATGATCCCGATGCGCCGGGCCCGGGTGCCGCGCGGGATCGCGACGTAGTCGATCAGGCCGAAGACCGCCGCGACCACCCCCATCAAGACGCCCGCGCCGATCATGAGGTACGACGCGGAGGCGAACCGGCCGTCGTCGGTCACCAGGCCGATCAGGTCGAACACGACCGCCGTGGCAAGCAGCCCGAGCGGGAAGACGATCAGCTGCTGATGGACCGCGTGTCCAGCGGCCTTGGCCCTGCTCTCCATCTTTCACTCCTCCGACGTGGGACGCCTGCCGGTCGGCGGCGGCGTGGCTTCCTGCGCTGATGCCCGTCTCCACGCTAACCACGACTGCCGCCACTCGCTCGGACCCGACGGAGCCTCCGTCAGACCAGGCCCTCGTCGCTCAGTACCTCCTGGGCGATCCTGAACGCACGGTTGGCGCTCGGCACCGAGCAGTAGATCGCGGTCTGCAGCAGCACCTCCTTGATCTCCTCGACGCTCAGCCCGTTGCGCACGGCGGCGCGCACGTGCATCGCCAGCTCGTCCCAGTGACCGCCGGCGACCAGCGCGGTCAGGGTGATCATCGATCGGCTGCGCCGGTCCAGGCCCGGCCGGGTCCAGACCTCGCCCCACGCGTACCGGGTGATGAGGTCCTGGAACTCGGCGGTGAACGGCGTGGTGCCCGCGACGGCGCGGTCCACGTGCGCGTCACCGAGCACCTCGCGCCGCACCGCCATGCCGTCCTGGTGGCGTTCGTCATCTCCGGGTCCGGTAGCGCCGGTGCGGTCGGTCATGCCGCCGGCCTTCCCGCGATGAGGTCGCGGACCAGCGCCGCCACGGCCTGCGGCCGCTCCGCGGGCGCGAGGTGCGCCACCCCGTCCAGCACCCGCAGCCGAGCGCCGGGGACGGCGCGCGCGATCTCCTCCAGCCGCGCGGGCGGTGTCGCCTGGTCCGCCTCGCCGGCGATCGCGATCACGGGGACGCCGACCGCCCCGAGCCTGCCTCGCACGTCGTGGCCGGCCAGCGCACGGCACACCGCGGCGTAGCCGAACCGGTCGGCGGTCTGCAGGCAAGCGAGCAGGCGCAGGGCCACCTGCGGTTCGCGTTCGAGGAACCCCGGTGCGAACCAGCGGCGCGCGGCGCCCTCGACCTGGGTCGGGGTGCCCGCAGCCTGCACCAGGTCGGCCCGCGCGGTCCACGCCGACGCGTCGCCGAACGTCGTCGCGGTGCAGATCAGCGCCGCACCCAGCACCCGGCCGGGTGCGTCGAGGAGGAGCTGTTGACCGACCGCACCGCCGGCCGAGACCCCCGCGTACCAGAACGGCGCACCCGGGTCTCCCCGCCGGGCCTGCGCTCGCTCCACGATGCCGAGGACGGCGGCGGCAAGATCGCCGATGGTGAGCCCGTCGAGGTCCTCCGCCGCGGGTACGGGCGCGGAGCCGTGGCCGGGCAGGTCCCAGCCGACGACGTCCAGGTCTCCGGCGCTGCCAGCACCCAGGAGCTCGACCGCGCTCTGCCACAGTGCGGCCACCGACGTCCCCAGCGAGGGCCCGAGCACCAGCAGCGGACGTGTGGCGTCGCGCAGCACGAACTCGACGGCGCCAAGGACGGGTCGCGCGGTCATCCGTCCTCCGAGCCGACGCCACCCTCGGCAGGTGCCTCGCCGACGGCGCTCGGCCTCCCGGCGTCGGCCGGCTGTTCGGCGAGCCGGTCGAGCACCCGGTCGACGACGGCGGCCGCGGCGCCGACGTCGGGCACGCGTCCGACGTCGGGCAGCTCGTCACGCAGGTTCCGGGCCACGGCCTCTGCGTCGACCTCGAGTCCCTCCAGCAGCTCTGCCGCGGCGTGCGCCGACGCGATCGTGTGCCGGGCCAGCTGCTGGAGGGCGGGCCACTCGGCGTGCCACGCGCCGTCGGACCGCTCGTCGACCGCGAGTCCCGCCGCGCTGAGCACCTGCGCCGCCAGGTGTGGCGCCGCGATCGCGGACCGCCGGACCAGCACCGACAGCACCGGGTTGCGCTTGTGCGCCATGGCCGACGACGCCCCGCGCCCTGGCGCGACCGGTTCACGCAGCTCGCCGACACCCGGCCGGACGGCCTGCAGGACGTCGTTCGCGACCTTGCCGAGCGCCGCGCACGTCTCGGCGAGCGCCGACGCCAGCCGTACCACCGGTGTGCGGGTGACGTGCCACGGGCCCGGCCCGACCGGCAGCCCGAGCTCGTCGCCCCAGGCCTCGACGAGCGCGAACGGGTCGCAGTCGGCCACCGGGTCACCGTCGGCCATGTCGCTCACGCCCGACAGCTCGCCCGCCGCGCCGCCGTAGGCCAGGGGCAGTGTGTGGGCCGTCTCGGCCAGGAAGCCCTGTGCCGCTACGAGGCCCTGCAGCCATCCGGCGAACCGCGCCCCCAGCGTGGTCGGCACGGCCGCCTGGGCCAGGGTGCGGCCCAGCGCCGGCCGGCCGCGATGGTCGACCGCCAGGCGGGCGACGGCGGCGGCGGCCCGGTCGAGGTCGGCCCCGATGCCGTGCGCCGCCTCGCGCAGCACCAGGACGAGCGCCGTGTCGAGCACGTCCTGCGAGGTCAGCCCGGCGTGCACGGTGGGAACGAGCCGGGGTCCTGCTGCCGCACGCAGCTCGGCCACCAGGGGGATCACCGGGTTGCCACCGGCGCCGCTCGCCCGGGCCACCCGGGTGGCGAGCGCGAGCGCGTCGGCGTCCGTCCCGGCCAGGCGCTCGACGACGGCGTCGATCTCGCCGGCCACCGCGTCCTCGCCGCGGTGCCGCGCGACGACCCGCACCCATGCCGCCTCGGCGCGGAGCATCGCGCGCAGGACGGCGAGGTCGTCCGTGACCGCGGCGGGGGACCCGGGGGCGAGGTCCGCGCCTGGCGTGAGGAGGCCGACGTCAGGCACCGGCGCCGTCCCGGCCGGGACGGGCTGACCGGGCGGGCCGGGTCGGCTGGGTGGACCTGGTCGGCTGGGTGGACCTGTCGTACGTGAGGAACACGGTCTCCTCCCCCTTCGAGTCGCTCTGCAGACGGATGTCGAAGCGCAGCGACCCGTCGGGTTCGCGCGCCGTGACCAGCGTGGCCCGTCGCTCGGCGCCGAGCGAGGTGAGCAGCGGGTCCGTGCCGAGCGACCCGGGGTCGTCGGGCAGGTAGGCGCGGGTGAACAGCCGGTCCTGCAGGCCACGGGCGAACACGGTCACCGCGAAGAACCGTGCCCTTCCCGGCTCGGTGCTGCCCGGAGCCACCGTGCGGAACCAGTAGCCGCCCTCGCGGTCGGTCTCGGCGCGGCCCCAGCCGGTGAAGGTGCCGTCGCGCAGGATCGAGCCGGACCGTCCGACGACGTCGCCCGCTGCGTCGGCCTGCCAGATCTCGATCAGCGCGTCGGGGACGGGGTTGCCCGCACCGTCGCGAACGGTCCCGTGGAGGCGGACGGCGCCGGGCGTGCCGGGCTCGACGAGCTCGTTGCCGCGCGCATAGGGCAGCGCGTAGCCGAAGAAAGGTCCGACGGTCTGCCCGGGTGTCGGCGGCAGCGGGCCGTTCAGGGTGGGCTCATTCAGGGCGGGCTCATTCAGGGCGGGCTCACTCATCGCCGTCCTCCGGCTCGGTCCAGGTGCGGTGCGCTCCGGTCAGCACGATGTCCCAGCGGTAGCCGGTGGCCCACTCGTGCTCCGACAGGTCGTGGTCGTAGGTCGCGACGAGCCGGTCGCGGGCGCGGGCGTCCTGGATCGACTGGTAGATCGGGTCCAGGGCGAAGAGCGGGTCCCCCGGGAAGTACATCTGTGTGACGATGCGCTGGGTGATCTCGCGTCCGAAGAGCGAGAAGTGGATGTGTGCGGGGCGCCAGGCGTTGAAGTGGTTCTTCCACGGGTAAGGGCCGGGCTTGATCGTCCGGAGCTGGTACCAGCCGTCGTCGTCGGTCAGCATCCGCCCCACACCGGTGAAGTGCGGGTCGACCGGTGCCGGGTGCTGGTCGCGCTTGTGGAGGTACCGGCCGGCGGCGTTGGCCTGCCAGACCTCGACGAGCTGGCGACGCACCGGCCGCCCCTCCCCGTCGACGACGCGGCCGCGCACCACCAGCCGCTCGCCGATCGGCTCGCCGCCCGGCTGGACCGTCAGGTCCGCCTCCAGCGCGCCGACGTCCCGCTCGCCGAACACGGGGGCGAACAGCTCGATGGTCTCCGGGTCGGCGTGGTGCAGGTCCTTGGTCGGGTGCCGCAGGAGCGAGCTGCGGTAGGGCGGCCAGTCGCGGCGTGGGCCGAGCTCCTCCGGGAGGCCCTGCTCCAGGCCCTCCTCGTACGCCCGGTGCCCTGCCTCGATCTCGGCGCTGAGCTGCGCCTGCGACTCGGCGGCCAGGTCCGGTGCAGCGTCCATCGTCGTCTCCCTCGTGGCATCCCTGTCGACGGCGGCTCCGCCGTCCCGCCCGACCGCGTTCACGGCGCCGCCCCGCCGAGCACGGGACCCCACCCCGTGTACCCCTCGGCGAGGAAGCGTCTGCCGGCCTCCGAGGCGGTGAGGGTACGCAGCTCGGCGACCCGGCGTCGGGCCGCGAAGCCGGTCTCCCCCGGGTGGGAGTGCAGCATGCTGCTCATCCACGCGGAGAAGTGCTGGGCACGCCACACCCGCTCGGACACCCGGTGCCCGTACTCGTCGAGCACTGCGTCGTCACGCCTGGCGAACCAGCTCTCCAGGACGTCGTGCAGCACGACGACGTCGGCGAGCGCCAGGTTCAGGCCCTTGGCTCCCGTGGGTGGCACCGAGTGCGCGGCGTCGCCTGCCAGGAGCATCCGGCCGTGCCGTACGGGTTCGACGACGGACGACCGGAAGCGGAGCACCGAGCGTTCCGCGACGGGGCCCTCGGTCAGCCGGAACCCGTCGGGCCCGGCGACCCGGCGCTGCAGCTCCGCCCAGATCTGCTCGACGCTCCACCCGCTCGGGTCCTCGTCGGGGTCGCACTGGAAGTACATCCTCTGGTGGGTGTCGGTGCGCTGGCTGATCAGGGCGAACCCGTGCTCCGACGTCGTGTAGACGAGCTCTGGCGCGCTGCGCGCCGCCTCGACGATGACGCCGAACCAGGCGTAGGGGTACTCGTGGGCGAACGTGCGGCGCTGCGCCTCGGGCAGGGTGTGCCGCAGGGTGGAGTGCGAACCGTCGGCCCCCACCAGGACGTCGCAGCGCAGCTCGTGCTCGGTTCCCTGTGGATCGGTCCAGAGCACGCCCGGCCGGTCGGTGTCGCAGCCCCGCACCTGCGTGACCGTTGCGCCCCAGCGGACGTCTCCGCCGTCGGCGTCGCGCCTGGTGGCCAGGTCGATGAAGACGTCGGTCTGCGGGTAGAGCCACACGCTGCGGCCGGTGAGGCCCGCGAGGTCGATGTGGTGGTCGGTGCCGTCGAACCTCAGCACTATGCCGTCGTGTCGGTCACCGTCGCGCAGCACGCGGTCCAGGCCGTTCTCGACCAGGACCTGCACCGCGCCGGCCTCGAGGATGCCCGCGCGGTGCGTGTGCTCGATCTCGTCGCGCGAGCGCGCCTCCAGCACCACGTGCTCGATTCCGGAGCGGTGCAGCAGGTGCGAGAGCAGCAGCCCGGCGGGGCCGCCGCCGACGATCCCGACGGGCGTGCGTTCGGGGGCGGGTGATGCGGTCAACGGGTCCTCCCCGGTGCCGGGCCGAGGGTCAGGTCGAGCAGCGCCTCGAGCTCGCGGTGCGTCGTGCCGAAGGTCTCGACGACGTGCGCGCCGTCGGGTCCCACGTCGAAGACAGCGAGGTCGGTATAGACCCGGGACACACAACCGACACCGGTCAGCGGCAACGTGCACCGCTCGACGAGCTTCGGTGCGCCGTCCTTCGTCAGCAGACTCATCATCACCACGGTCCGCCGTGCCCCGGTCGCGAGGTCCATCGCACCGCCGACGGCGGGGACGGCGTCGGGCGCTCCCGTGGACCAGTTCGCGAGGTCACCGGACACCGAGACCTGGAACGCACCCAGCACGCAGACGTCGATATGGCCGCCGCGCATCATCGCGAACGAGTCGGCCTGATGGAAGTACGACGCCCCCGGCAGCTCCGTCACGGGGGCCTTCCCCGCGTTGACGAGGTCAGGGTCCACCGCTCCAGGTTCCGGGGACGGGCCCATGCCGAGCATCCCGTTCTCGGTGTGCAGCATGATCCCGGAGGCGGTGGCCAGGTGGTCCGCGACCAGCGTCGGCAGACCGATGCCCAGGTTGACGTATGACCCGGGATCGATGTCGGCAGCTACCCGGGCGGCGAGCTGCGCCCTGGTGAGCGGTGACCGCCGTGCGGCGGTGTCCAGGGCGCTCATACCAACCCCTCTGTTCCAGCTGCGACGGCTCCGACCGTGCTCGTTCCCGCCGTGCTCGTGACCTCCGTGCTCGTGACCTCCGTGAGCTCGACGACGGCGTCCACGTAGATGCCCGGCGTCACCACGGCCTCCGGGTCGAGGGCCCCGACCGGGACGACGTCGCGCACCTGCGCGACCGAGCGCCGCGCGGCGGCCGCCATGATCGGACCGAAGTTGCGTGCCGTCTTGCGATACACGAGATTGCCCACACCGTCCGCTCGGTCAGCCCGCACCAACGCGACGTCCGCGTGGATCGCATACTCCAGCACCTGGTCGACGCCCTCGATCCGCCGATGCTCCTTCCCTTCGGCGAGCGGCGTGCCGAAGCCGGTCGGTGTGAAGAACGCGCCGATCCCCGCGCCCGCCGCACGGATCCGCTCGGCCAGGCTGCCCTGCGGCACCAGCTCCAGCTCGACCGCGCCGGACCGGTAGGCCGCGTCAAAATGCCAGGAGTCGACCTGCCGCGGGAACGAGCACACCATCTTCGCCACGCGTCCGTGCTGGATCAGCCGGGCCAGCGGGTCCTCCCCGTTGCCCGCGTTGTTGCTCACCACGACCAGCCCGGAGGCACCCTGCTCCAGCAACGCCACCACGAGCTCGGCCGGCTGCCCCGCCGGCCCGAACCCGCCGATCATCACCGTCGCACCGTCCGCGACGTCCCCGAGCGCATCGAGCGCGCTCGACGCGAAGACCGTCGCGCTCACGCGGTCCCACCGTTCGTCACGTTCTCCAGCACCACAGCCATACCCTGCCCCACGCCGATACAGATCGCCGCGACGCCCCACCGGCCGCCCTCTTCCACGAGCCGCCGGGCCAGCGTGCCCAGCACGCGCGTCCCCGACGCCCCCAGCGGGTGCCCGAGGGCGATGGCCCCACCCCAGGCGTTGACGATGTCCAGGTCGATCCCCCAGGCGTCCGTGCACGCAAGGGTCTGCGCGGCGAAGGCCTCGTTGATCTCGACAGCAGCGACGTCGTCCCACGTGATCCCCGAGCGGGCCAGCGCACGCTCGGCCGCCTCGACCGGTGCGTACCCGAAATACTGCGGCTCGTTCGCGACCGCCGCCCGCCCGGCGATGCGCGCCAGCGGATCGAGACCGGCCAGACCGGCCGCCCGCTCCGACCCGACCAGCGCCGCCGAGGCGCCGTCCGAGAGCGGCGAGGCACTGCCCGCCGTGACGGTACCGCCGCCCGGACCGTTGCCCAGAGGCCGGAACGACGGCGTCAGCGCCGCCAGCTGTTCGAGTGTGGTGCCCGGTCGGATCGGCTCGTCCCGGGCCAGTCCCGTGCCGGACCCAGCGCCAGGACCGGTACGCGGGTAAGGCGTCACCAGGTCGTCGTAGTGCCCAGCTTCCCAAGCAGCGTTGGCAAGCGTGTGGCTGCGCAGCGCATACTCATCCTGCCGCTCCCGCGTGACCCCGTACCTCTCCCGCAACCGCTCGGTCGCCTCCCCGAGCGAGACCGTCCACTCCGCGCGCATCCGCGGGTTGACCAAACGCCAGCCCAGAGTGGTCGAAGCGAGATTCAGGTCACCCGCAGGGAACAGGCGGTCCATCTTGGGCAACACCCACGGCGCACGGCTCATCGACTCCACACCACCCGCTACGACGACGTCCGCGTCACCCGACTCGACAGCACGGGCAGCCTGCACCGCCGCCTCCAGCGACGACCCGCACAACCGGTTCACCGTGGTACCCGGCACGGACACCGGCAGGCCCGCGAGCAACACCGCCATCCGCGCCACGTCCCGGTTCTCCTCCCCCGCACCGTTGGCATTGCCCAGGATCACATCGCCCACGACCGCGGGATCCAGAGCCGGCGCACGACGCACCTGCTCACCGACCACGAACGCCGCCAAGTCGTCCGGCCGCACGTGGGCGAGCGCACCGCCGAACCGCCCGAACGGCGTCCGAACGGCATCGAAGACAAAGGCCCCTTGCATCAGATCACTCCCCTGCTGTCGTCGTCCTGCTGTCGTCTCGCATCGGGACGGCTCCGCCGTCACCTGGCTGCTGTCACCTGGCTGCTTTCACCTAGCGCATGCGGGCCAGGTCGGACTCGATGGCCGCGGCGGCCTTGAGCAGCGGGGGAAGGAGGTGCTCCAGGATCTCGGTGATCGCCCCGCGCCGTACCGGCGCGGAGACGTTCACGGCCGCGACGACACGCCCCGTACCGTCTCGCAGCGGGGCCGCGACCGACCTCAGGCCCTCCTCGAGCTCCTGGTCCACCACGGCCCAGCCCTGGCCGCGAACCTGCCCGAGCACGGTCCGCAGGTCCCGTGGCCTGGTGATCGTCCGCGACGTCAGTGCGGTCAGCGTGGTCGAGGCAAGGTAGGCGTCCACCGCGGCCGGTTGGGCGTGGGCGAGGAGCACCCGGCCCATCGACGTCGCGTGGGCCGGGAACCGCGTACCCACGCGGATCGCGGCGCTCATGATCCGGTGCGTGGCGACGCGGGCCACGTAGACGATGTCCGCGCCGTCGAGCACCGCCACCGAGGACGACTCTCCCACCTCCTCGGAGAGCTCGTGCAGGTGCGGCAGCGCGATCTCGGGCAGCGTGAGGCTCGACAGATAGGCGTAGCCGAGGTCCAGGAGCGCCGGCCGTAGCGTGAACTCCCGCCCGTCGGTCGCCACGTAGCCGAGCTCGACCAGGGTGTGCAGGAACCTGCGCGCGGAGGCCCGGCTCAGCCCCGTCTCACGAGCCACGTCGCTCAGGGTGAGTGACCGCCGTTCCTTGTCGAACGCCCGGATCACCGCCAGTCCCCGCTCCAGCGACTGCACGAACTCGGGCGAACGAGCCCCCGGGTCGTGATCAGGCCCCGTCATGTCGCCGCTCCCGGATGAGTGAGGTGTGCGTCGGCCAGGCTCCGGACGCCCGCCTTGGCCTGCTGGACGAGCTCGTAGACGTGGGTGCGCAGACGGGCGAACTCCGCGTGGCCACGCGTCTCGAGCTGGTCGCGCTCGGCACCGAGACCGACCACCACGTCCTCGAGCACCACCGTGGGCCGGGCCGACAGCACGAGCACCCGCTCGCCGAGGTAGATCGCCTCGTCGATGTCGTGCGTCACGAACACGACGGTGATGCCCAGCCGCTTCCACAGCGTGCGCACGAGGTCCTCGAGCTCGAACCGCGTCTGCGCGTCGACCGCCGCGAACGGCTCGTCCATGAGCAGCACCTGCGGCTCGTAGGCCGCGGCCCGCGCGATCGCCACCCGCTGCTGCATGCCGCCGGAGAGCTGCCACGGGTAGGACCCGGTGACGTCACCGAGGCCGACCGCCGCGAGCGTCTCGCCCACCAGCTCGGCGCGGCGTGCCTTCCCGACGCCCTTCTCCTTGAGGGGCAGCTCGACGTTCTCGGCGACGGTCAGCCAGGGGAACAGCGAGCGGCCGTACTCCTGGAGCACGACGGCCATGCCCTGCGGGGGGCCCGTGATCGCGGACCCACCGAGCACGAGCTCGCCGGACGTCGCGGGCATGAGGCCCGCCACGCAGCGCAGCAAGGTCGTCTTGCCTGCGCCCGAGGGACCCACGACGCAGACCAGCTCGCCCGGGCGGATCTCGAAGGTCAGGTCGGCGATCGCCTCGACGGGCTCCCCTCGGCCGGTGTAGACCTTGCGCAGGTTGCGCACGACGAGGCGCGCACCTCCGGAGGGACCTGCAGCTGTGCTCGCGGGGCTGGTCGTGCTGGACATCAGACACCTCCGTGCTGGGACTGCCGGTACCCGAGGTACCAGCCGAGGGCCGCGTCCGTCACGGCCCGGAACGCGAGGGACAGCAGCACGCCGACGACACCGAGCAGGATGACCCCGCTCCACATCTCCGGGATGGCGAAGCTGCGCTGGAACTGCACGATCGAGAAGCCCAGCCCGTCCTTGGCCGCGAACATCTCGCTGATCACCATCAGGATGATGCCGATCGACAGAGCCTGCCGGGCGCCGGTCACGATCTGCGGGCTCGCCCCCCGCAGCATGAGGTGCCGCACCGTGGCGACCCGGCCCAGCCGGTAGGCACGCGCCGTGTCCCGCAGCACCGGGTCAAGGCCGCGCACGCCCTCGACCGTGTTCAGCAGGATCGGCCACAGGCAGCCGGTGGCGATCACGACGATCTTCATCGACGTCCCGATCCCGAGGAACAGCATCAGGATCGGCACCAGCACCGGCGGCGGGATCGCACGGAAGAACTCGAGCACCGGTTCCGCGTAGGCCCGGAACGCCCGTGAGGACCCGATCGCCACACCGAGGACCACGCCCACCACGAGCGCGACGGCGTAGCCGGCGAGCAGCCGCAGCACGCTCGGCACGACGTCCTGGACGAACCTGCTCTGGTCGAACGGCGTCGAGAACCACGTGTCGCCGAACGTGCCGACGATCACGCTGAGCGGCGGGTTGAAGTACGACGTGCTCCCGGCGCTCAGCACCCACCACACCGCGACGACGACCGCGGGCAGCCCGACGGCCAGGAGCACCTGCCGGAGCACTCTGCCCGCGGTGGTCCGGACGGCTGTGCCGGTGCCGGTGCCGGTCCCTGTGCGGGTCCGTGCGGCGCCGGTCATGCGGCTCGCTCCCCTCGGACGGACGGGTGCCAGAACAGGACCCGGCTCTCCAGCCCGCGGGCGACGGCGTTCACCACTACCCCGAGCAGCCCGGCGACCACGACGTACGCGTACATCGAGGCGACCGCACCCGAGGACTGCGCCACGCCGAGCAGCTTGCCGATGCCGGGCGTACCGATGAGCAGCTCACCGGTCACGGTCAGGATCAGGGCGACGCTCGCCGCCAGCCGCAGCCCGGTCATCGCGTACGGCGCCGTCGTCGGCCACACCAGGGTCCGGATCCGGGTCAGCGGCGAGAAGCGGTACGAGCGCGCCGTGTCCGAGGCCACCGGGTCGACGTCCGCCGCTCCCGACAGCACCTGCACCAGGACCTGCCAGAAGCTCGCATAGATCACCAGCAGCAGGGTCGACGCCATTCCCGTGCCGTACAGCAGGATGGCCACGGGGATCAGCGCCACCGACGGCACGGGGCGCAGGAACTCGACGGTCGACGCCGTCACCGCCCGCAGCAGCGGCACCGACCCGATGATCATGCCGAGCACGACGCCGGCGACCACCGAGATCGCGAGCCCGGTGAACCACGTGGTCAGCGTCTGCCCCAGGGCTACCCAGAACTCGCCGGTGCCCAGCCGGTCGGCCAGGGCGCCGAGGATCTGCGACGTCGGCGGCAGGAACCGCGCGTCCACGATCCCCAGCCGCGGCGCGAGCTCGACGACCACGAGCAGGGTCGCGACCCCGGCCGCACCCAGGCCCCAGGCGGGCAGCCGCCGGCCGGCCACCCGGCCCGGCTCACGGCTCGCTGCCCGGCTCGCTGTCCGGCTCGCTGCGCTGCTCACGGCAGGAGCTTGTTCACGTCGACGGGCTCGTCGAACGTGCCGTACTCGACGCCGAGGTCGGCCAGCACCTGGAACGAGGACGCCTCCAGCTCCGGCCCGAAGCGCGGCATCACCATCGCCTCCTTCACGGCCGGGTCGATCTCGGTGTAGGTGTCCAGGACCGCGCGGGTCTCGTCCGGGTGCTCCTCCGCGTAGGTCAGGGACTCCTCCATCGCGGCCGTGAACGCCTCGACGGTCCCTGGGTCCTGCGCGATCTGCTGCTCGGTCGTGAAGTACGCGGCGATCAGCAGGTCAGGGTCGGTCTCGGCGAAGTTCGACGTCACCATCTCCGCACCCTGCTCGAGCGCCGTCGTGAGGTGCGGCTCCACGATCCATGCGGCGTCGACCTGCTCGCCGGCCACGGCCGCGGGCATGTCGGGGAACCCCATCTCGACGAACTCCACCCCGTCCGGGTCGCCGCCCGCGTCCGAGACGACCTTGCGCACCGTGGTGTCGCCGATGTTGTCGAGGGTGTTGACCGCGACGGTCCTGCCGACCAGGTCGGCCGCGTCCTCGATGTCGGAGCCGCCCGGCACGACCACGGCGCTGAAGTCCTCGCCGGCCTTGCCCGTGGTGAAGTTCCCCGGTGCGACGGCCTTGAGCGGCAGGCCCTTGGAGGACGCGACAAGGAGTGAGGTCACGTTGCTGAAGCCGAACTGGTAGTCCTCGCTGACCACCGCCGGGACGATGGCGGCGCCACCCTGGGCGAGCTCGAGCGTGACGTCGAGCCCTTCCTCCTCGAAGAAGCCCTCCTGGACGCCGAGGTAGATCGGGGCGACGTCGACGATCGGGATGACGCCGACCTTGACGGGGGTGAGCCCGCCGTCGGCCGCGCCCTCCCCCGTCCCTGTCTCGGAGGGGCCGCCGCAAGCGGCCAGAAGCAAGGTCGCAGCCGTGGCTGCCACCGCGAGAGGGAACATGCGTCGCACGGGGTTCTCCTTTGAACGTGGTGCTGGCGTGGCGATGAGGTTCGGTGCACCCGGTGCGGCGACTGTGACGCATCCGTGCGGCATCCGAACGACTGTGCTCACAGAGCACACTTCCAGGACGAGTCGGCGAGGTCAACACTCTCTGAGGTCACGATCCGGTCGACGAGCTCATCGGCAGATGAGAACCTCGGACGCGGGGACGCCGCGGGCTACCAGCCCGATGGCCGTGCCCCTCCCCTGTCCAGCCGGTCCTGGGCGGCCAGCAGGACCGGGGTGTTGTCACCCGCGTAGACGTCGTACCCGCCGGTCCGCTGGACCACCTCGAAGCAGACGCGGCCGACGCGCGGCGTGTAGAAGTGCCAGAACTCGCCGGCCGCGGAGCGGTCGTACATCAACTGGTGCTCCCGCAGGAGGGACAGCGTTGCCTCGTCCAGCCCGAACCGGGCGCGCAGGTCGTCGTAGTAGTTGTCCGGCACGGGCACCGGCCGCAGTCCCCGGTCCCGCGCCCGCCGGGCGACCTCGACGACGTCGGTGCAGGCCAGCGCGATGTGCTCTGGGTGGGACACGCCGACGGGCGCCACGTTCAGCGAGACCCGGACCGCGCCGCTGGCCGAGCGCATGACCTGGCTGCGGACCAGCCCCTGCGGCCCGGCGGCCTCGGTCACCGACGGCTTCTCCAGCCCCAGCACGCTGGTGTAGAAGAGCACCGCCTCGTCGTGGGCGTCCCAGCCGTGGGAGACGTTCAGGTGGTCGATGCCGGTGATCTCCCCGCCACCGCCGGGCCGGCCGCGATCGAACTCCGCGGCCCAGGCAGGCTCCTGCCCGCCAGGGGTCTCGGTGCGCCGGTCGTTGAGGAACACCTCGAGCCCGCTCGGCGCGACGAACCCCGCCAGGTCGAGCTCACCGGCCTGGGTCCGGCGTGGCGCAGGCCGGACCGCCAGGGCGCGGGCCCGGTCGCTCGCCTCCGAGGCGTCGGCCACGCCGAAGCCGATGCCGGCCAGGTGCGGTTCCTGCTCCCGCGCGTGCTGCTCGTTGAGGACTATCCGAGCGTCACCGGACGACCACAGCCGGACCGGCTTGGTGCGGTGCTGGCCGCGGAACGCGAGGCCGAGCTGATCGAGCAGCACCTCGACGTCGCTCGTGTCCTCGGCCTTGATCTCGACGTAGTCGTAGCCGGTGGGCACGTCGACGTCGGCGATCCGCTCGAGCCCCGATCCGTGCGTGCTCCCGGCGGCGCTCCCTGCCGCGTGCCGGACGGCGCCGTCGTCGGCCAGGAGCCGTGCCGCACGGTCCTCGAGCCACACCAGCGAGCGCAGCGCGTGCTGGGCGGTCCGAAAGGTGTCGGTCTGCCGGAAGACGTCGTTGAAGACCTCGAGCGACAGCGGGCCGGTGTAGCCGGCGCGGGCCAGGTGGGTCACGAACCGGCCGAGGTCCCACACGCCCTCACCCGGGAACAGCCGGTGATGGCGGCTCCAGGAGAGCACGTCCATGGTGAGCCCGGGCGCGTCGGCGAGCTGGACGAAGAAGATCTTGTCGCCGGGGATGTCTTCGATCGCGGCAGGGTCGTGCCCGCGGGAGAGGATGTGGAAGCTGTCCAGGCACACCCCGACGGCTTCGTGGTCCGCCAGCTCCGCAATCCGCCAGGAGCGGCGGTAGTCGTCCAAGTACCGGCCCCACGCCAGCGCCTCGAAGGCGACCCGGACGCCGTAGGACGCCGCGAGGTCACCCAGCCTCCGCAGCTGCTCGGCCGAGACCTGGTCGGAGTCGACGGTCGCGGTGGCCACGTTGCTGCAGACCAGCACGGTGTCGACGCCGAGCCGCCGCATGGTCTCGAACCGCTCGCGCGCGCGGCGCAGGTTCTCCTCGAGCAGCTCCGGTGTGACGCCCTCGAAGTCCCGGAACGGCTGGTAGAGGTCGAGGCTCAGGCCGAGCCGGTCCGCGAGCGCACGGATCTCCTCGGGGCTGCGGTCGCTCACCACGAGGTCCTGCTCGAAGATCTCGACGCCGTCGAACCCGGCGTCGGCGCACGCGTACAGCTTGTCCTCCAGGCTGCCGCTGAGGCACACGGTCGCGATCGACCTGCGCATGTCAGCCCTCCACCAGTGCGCGGATCGCCAGCTCGTACCCGATCGGTCCCAGCCCGGCGATGACGCCCCTGGCCACGGGCGTCACGTAGGAGTGCCGCCGGAACTCCTCGCGGGCGTGAACGTTGGAGACGTGGATCTCGACCACTGGCACCTGGGCGCCCGCGATGGCGTCCCGGATCGCCACGGACGTGTGGGTGTATGCCCCGGGGTTGAGCACGACGCCGATGCTGCGCCCCTCGGCCACCTCCCGGCCGATCTCCTGGAGCCAGTCGACGAGCCGGCCCTCGTGGTTGGACTGGCGGCACTCGGCCCGGCAGCCGAGCGCGGTGGCGACGTCGGCGCACCGCTGCTCGACGTCGGCGAGCGTGGCCGTCCCGTAGACGCCGGGCTCCCGCGTCCCGAGGAGGTTGAGGTTGGGGCCGTTGAGGATGTGGATCGTTCGCATGGTGCCTCCTTCAGGTGGTGGGCCCGGCCGCGACGAGCTGGTCGAAGTGGGCGTGCATCCGGGCGACGTCGGGCCGGAGGCCGGTGATCAGGCGCAGGCTCTCGGCGGCCTGCCCCACGGCCATCCCGCCGCCGTCGAGCGTGGCCAGCCCGCGCGCGCGGGCGCGCCGCACCAGCTCTGTCTCCAGGGGCCGGTAGACGACCTCTGCGACCCAGGCCGCCGGGCCGAGCCGGTCGACGTCGAACGCGGTCCCCGGGTGCTCGGCCATGCCGACCGGGGTGACGTGCACGACGCCGTCGACGCGGGGCAGCCAGTCGTCGAGCGGTCCGCCGGCGCTGCGCAGCCGGCCACCGGCTCCGTCGGCGGCGGTCCCGGAGAGACGCCGCAGCATCGCGTCGACCGCCGCCGGGACGACGTCGTGCACGACTATCCGCTCGAAGCCCATGTCGATCAGGGCCGACGCCGTGGCGAGCCCTGCGCCGCCGGCACCGATCTGGAGCACGGTGCCGGTGGCCGCACGGCCGCCGAGGAAGCTCTCCAGCGCCGACCGGAAACCGGTGCCGTCGGTGTTGTGCGCGGTCCGGTGCCCGTCGCCGAGCAGCACGAGGTTGGCGGAGCCGAGGCGGCGCACGGTCGGGCTGAGGTCCGCCACGTGCTCGAGCACGGACTGCTTGAACGGGTGGGTCACGTTGGCCGCGTCGAACCCTGCGCCCTCCAGGCGGCCCAGCTGCGCTCCGAGGTCCACGTCGGGGTCGTCGACCAGGTCGACGATCCGGTACTCGTAGTCGAGCCCCAGATGCCGCGCCTCCTCCATGTGCAGCGCGGGTGACAGCGACGGCTTGATGCCGTTGCCGAGCAGGGCTACGCGGTAGCGGTCCCTCATGGCGCTGCTGGACGAGTACGGCGTCACTGTGCGGAGCTCCGCATGGCCTCGTAGACCGCCAGCGAGTCGCCCTCGAGGTTCTCCCGGAACCACGCGTCGGTCTGCTGCGCGAAGGCCTCCTGGTCGACGTCGTCGACGACCTCGACGGAGCCCTCCTGCTCCCACGCGTCGAGGATCTCCTGCTCGGCCTCCTCGACGCAGCCCGGCATCCGCTCGACGGCGGCCGCGACGGCGTCGGCGAGCGCCGCACGCTGGTCGTCGTCCAGCTCGGTGTCGTAGGACGGCGCGGCCACGATGAGGTTCGAGTTCTGCTGGTGCGCGGACATGCTCACGTAGTCCTGCACCTCAACCAGGTTGCTGGCGTCGATGTTGGTCAGCGGGTTCTCCTGGCCTTCCACGACGCCCTGCTGCAGGGCGAGGTAGAGCTCCTCGTAGGCGACCTCTGTGGCCTCGGCGCCGAGCGCCCGCGCGTTGAGCAGGTACTGCCCGGAGCCCGGGAAACGGATCCGCAGACCGGCCAGGTCGGCGGGCTCGCGGATGGGCTCGTTCGCGGTGAACTGCCTGGCGCCGGCCGACCAGGCCCCGAGGACCGACACGCCCCCGGAGGCCTCCTTGAAGTCCTGCCCGAGCTGGTCCGCGGAGCCGTCGGTGAAGAACCGGTCCAGGTGTGCGGCGTCGTCGAACCCGTAGGCCGCATCGACGACTCCGGCCGGCTCGTAGACAGCGGCCAGCGCCGAGGCGCCCTGGACGTCGATGTCGATGTCACCCGACTGCACCGACGCGATGCGGTCGGCGTCCCCGCCGAGCTGGCTGTTGGCATACACCTCGACGGTGATCCCGACGTCAGCGGCCTCGGCCTCCTCCTTGATGACCTGGGCGCCGCAGAGGTGCTGCGGCTGGTCCTCGGTGTAGCTGTGCGCGAGCGTCAGCTCGACCTCGCCGCCTCCTGCGGCGCCGCCGGGGCTGTCTCCGGAGCCGCCGCACGCGGTGAGCAGCACCAGGGGCAGGACCACGGCCGCGCCGGCGGCGGTGGTGCGGTGGAGGTTCATGGTGGGTCCTTTCGGTTCACGCCGACGTCGTCGTCGGTCGATGGGTCGTCGGTCCATGGGTCGTCGATCGATGGCGAGGGGAGCGGTCACAGGCCGAGCCGTGCCGGCAGCCAGGTGGCGATACCGGGGAAGAAGATGATCAGCAGGCAGCACAGGACCAGCGGCACGAGGAAGGGCAGCGCGCCCCGGAACACCTCGCCGACCGGCACCTGCTGCGTGGAGCTGAGGACGTAGAGCACGGTGCCGACCGGCGGCGTGAGCAGGCCGATCATCAGCGAGACGATCATCACGACACCGAGCAGGATCGGGTCGACGCCGATGGTCGTGGCGATCGGCATCAGGATGGGCACGACCAGCACCAGGGTGGCGGTCGCGTCGATCACTGTGCCGAGCAGCAGCATCAGGAGCATGACCAGGAGCAGGAAGACCGTGCCGTCGTCGGTGATGCCGAGCACCAGCCGGGCCAGCTCCTGCGGCACGCGTTCCTTGGCCAGGACGTACCCGAGCAGCGCCGCCGAGGCGACGATCAGCATGATCGCCGCGGTCGTCAGGACGGTCTCCACCAGGATCTTCGGCAGGTCCCTGATCTTGAGCGTGCGGTAGCCGAAGCCGAGGACCAGCATGTAGGCGGCGCCGACGGCTGCCGCCTCGGTGGGCGTGAAGAGACCGCCGAGGATGCCGCCGAGGATGATGACCGGTGCTCCGAGCGGAAGCACCACGCGTCTGCCGGTCCGGGCGACGCGTGCCCAGGAGAAACCGAGGTGCCGGATGCCGGGCTGACGGCGCACCAGGAGGAACACCACCGCGCAGAGCCCGACCACCATGAGCAGCGCCGGTATGACGGAGGCCGCGAACAGCGCACCCGTCGACACGGACGCCTGTCCCGCGAAGATCACCGCCGGGATGCTGGGCGGCATGACCGGCGCGATGAGGGCGGACGCCCCCACGACGCCGAGGCCGAACCGCCGGGAGTACCCGGCGCGCAGCATCGGCGGTATCTCGACCTTGCTGAGGGCGGCCGCGTCGGCCACCGCGGAACCGCTCATCCAGGAGAAGCCGAGGCTGACGCCCACGCTCACGTAGCCCAGCCCGCCGCGGACCCGGCCGAACAGGGCGAGCGCGAAGTCGAAGAGGCGGTCCGCGATGCCTGCGTGGTTGGCGACCACGCCGAGCAGGATGAACAGGGGCACGGCCAGCAGCACGAAGTTGCCGGTGGCATCGGCGACCAGGCGCATCGGCAGCCCGAGCGACTGTCCCTCGATGAGCAGGTAGGCCAGGCCGGGACCGAGAAAGGCGAACGCGACGGGCACCCGGAGGGCCAGCAGGGCCAAGATCGCGACCAGGAGCAGGAGAACGGTCATCGCTGGGCCTCGTCCTCTGTGACCGTGCGGTCCTCTGTGGCAGTGAGGTCCTCTGTGACCGTGCGGCCCTCGGTGTCCGTGCGGCCCTCGGTGTCCGTGCGGTCCTGGTGGTCCGGCGGCGGCGCACCGAACCGGGCGACCTGCACCGCGCGGACGGCGGCGCGGACCGTCGCGCTCACCAGACCGATCAGCGCTATCGCGTACACCCAGGACATGGGCAGGCCGAGCGCCGGCGAGGTCAGGAACCCCGCTGAGTACACCAGCTCCCAGCACGCCCAGGTGAACCCCGCGGCGGTCAGCGCGACCAGAGCCAGCGCGAGCGTCTGCACGGTCCGGACCGCCGTGGGGCTGGGCAGGCTGTCCACCAGCTCGAGAGCGATGTGGCCGTTGCGGGTGACCAGCACGCCGGCCGCGACGAACGTCAGCCAGATCAGCGCGAACTGCGACAGCTCCCCGGTCCAGATGATCTGCGGCAGGGGCAGGTAGCGCTGGACCGCCTGGAACAGGATGAGCACGAAGATCATGGCCCCGGCGACACCGGCGATCGTGAGCTCGACGGCGGTGAGCACCTTGATGAGGCGTTGCAGGCCCCGGTTCATGCCCGGTTCACGCACATCGTGACGGTTCCTTCCGTTGAGCCGCACCTCCGTGTGCAGCGCGGTCACCGCCACACGTCGGTGTGTGGCGTCGTGACTGCGGCGACCCTAGAAACCGTCCGGCAAGTTGCGCAAGGAGTTGCCAAAATTGCCAACGATGTGGCTAGATGCCTGGGTGCAGCCCACGATCTACGACGTCGCGAAGGCGGCCGGCGTAGCCGCCTCCACGGTCTCGCGCACCTTCAACAAGCCCGGCCGGGTCAACGAGGCCACCCGGCAGCGCGTCCTCACCGCGGCATCAAAGCTCGGATACCAGCACAGCCCGCAGAACCGGGCACTGCCCGGCGGACGCCACCGCACCATCGCGATGGTCCTGTCCGACATCACCAACCCGCACTTCTTCGAGCTCATCCGAGGCGCGGAACAGCGCGCCAGAGCGTCCGACGTCACCCTGGTCATCGTCAACGCCGAGGAGTCGCAACGCATTGAGGAGAACCAGGTACGCGACCTGTCCCCCACCGTCGACGGGTTCGTCCTCGCCGCCAGCCGGCTCAGCGACGACGACCTGACAGCCTTGGCCGAGCGGCACCGCGTCGTCCTGCTCAACCGCGAGCTGACCGGGCTGACGAGCGTGGCGCTCGCGGTCGGGGCCGGCTGCCAGCAGATCCTGGAGCACCTTGCCTCGCTCGGGCACCGGAGCCTGACCTACTGCGCCGGCCCGCCCGGCTCCTGGATGGGCGCGGTGCGCTGGGCGGCGCTGAGCGCCGGCGCCGAGGAGCACGGCATGACGGCGCACCGGGTCGGCCCGTACACGCCGAACGTCGCGAACGGCGGCGTCGCGGCCGACGGCGCCCTGCGTACCGGCGCGAGCGCGATCGTGGCGCACAACGACCTGCTGGCCTTCGGGATCATCCGCCGGCTCACCCAGCGGGGTGTCCGCGTGCCCGACGACGTCAGCGTGGTCGGGTTCGACGACATCTTCGCCGCCGACTTCGTCCACCCGTCGCTGACCACCCTCGGCGGTCCAGGTGCGCATGCCGGCCGGCTCGCCGTCGAGCTGCTGATCGACCAGTTCGCCGGCCGCTCGGCGCAGGAGGCGGAGCAGATCAGGCTGCCGACCGAGCTGGTGCTGCGCGAGTCCTCGGGCCCTGCGCCGAGGGCCTCCTGACTCGCGCTGCCGCCGATCCTGTCGCCGCCGACAACGTCTGTCCGGATACCAGCGCTACCCGGCCTCCGCCGCGACCGGGGCCTGCTCAGCCTCCCAAGCGCGGAACATCCGGATCTGGACCGCGCACATCACTGCGGCGACCGCAAACAAGCCGCCCGCGACCGCGAACGGGATCAAGAACCCGACTCCCGATGCGAGAAGCCCTCCCAGAGCTGCTCCCACGCCCAGGCCGATCAGGCTGAGAAGGCGACTCATCGATCCCACACGTCCCATCATCGCGGCGGGCGTGATCTTCTGACGCACGGAGGCGGCCATGATGTTCCAGACGACGGCGTGCGCGATGTACGCCGCGAGCGCGATGGCCACGACCACGACGTTCTTCGTCAGGGAGATCGTGATGAAGGACATCGAACCGACGCTGAGCGCCGCGACGATGGTCCAGCCGTAGCCGAGCCGACGGCGTAGGCGAGTTGCGACGAAGGCGCCCAAGAGGCCTCCAAGCGCGGAGAAAGAGAGCAGGAAGCCGTATTCGGCCGGGCTCAGCCCGAGCTCCTGGGTAGCGTAGAGCGCGAGGTAGGAGAACGGGATCATTGGGCGACGCACGCCAGCGCCCCGATGATCACGAGCAGCCGCACGAGCCCATGGCGCCATGTCCAGATCGCCCCTTCCCGGATCGACGAGAGCACGCCGTGCGAGGCCGCCGTTCTGTCGGCTAGCGGGACGATGTACGAACCCCGCAGCCGCCAGTAGGCGAGGCCTGCTACGAGAAAGGCCACAGCGGTGAGCGCGGACGGCGCGAAGGCCGCCGCCGCGAACAGGAAACCACCCAGAGGTGGGCCGACGAACTCGTCCACCACGGTCTGCGTGCCGGCGATCTGGGAGTTCGCCCGATCGAGGCCCTGAGGCTCGACCGCCTGCGGGAGGATCGCGGACGCGGCACTGTCAGAGAGGGTCTCTATGACACCCATGACCGCGTACACGACGTACAAGGCGACGAGTGGGGCAGCGTCGATCATGACGAGGGCTGCGAGAAGCGCGAACACGGCGGCGCGGGAGAAGTTCGCCGCGAGCAGCAGCCGTCGCCTGTCGTACCGGTCGATGAGCATACCGATGCCGAGTACCGACAGCACGCGCGGCAGGGAGTGGGCGATCGCCAGCCCGGAGACAGCCAGCGGGTCGTCCGTGAGCGTCACGGCCAGCAAGGGGATAGCGATGAACGTGATGCCGTCGGCAAGGTTCGACGAAGCATTACCAGACCAGATACTGCGGTAGTCGGCCCCCAATGAGTTCACGGCACTTCCTCCATGAGTTCTCGCGGCTTCCCTGGTGTCCTGAGCCAGGAATTCTGTTCAGATATGTAGCCTGGGTTTATGACGTGGGATATTCGCGCATACCGAGGCCCAGATGACGCCACAGCAACCTTCGACGTCTTCCAAGCCGCGGTTCGCCAGACGGCCTCGTCGGTCTACGGACCGGACCAGGTGGACGCATGGGCCGGCCCCGCTCGCACCGACCTGAGCGATTGGGACAGTCGGCGGCGAGAAGCGTCGACCCTGGTGGCAGAAGTTGATGACACTGTCGCGGGCTTCACAGACCTGCTGCCGGACGGCTTGGTTGACATGCTGTTCGTTCATCCACGATCAGGGGGCAGGGGTGTCGCACGCGCCCTGCTAACTGCCACCATGCGCGACGCACGTGCCCGCGGCCTTACCGAACTGCGGACCTTGGCGAGCCGGAGCGCTCAGCCTACGTTCGAACGCCTCGGATTCACTGTGGTCGCCCATCGCCCGGACAACACGATCCGTGGGCTCGTCGTCCCCAACGTAGAGATGCGTCGCCTCCTCTAGCGTTCTGAGTCAGAAATTCTCTTGTCGGCCACCACGACGAGCCGAGCTCGTCCAGGCGGCAGGACGTCGTCAGGTTGCTGCTGCCTCTAGACGGTCCAGGTCGGTGTCGCTGAGGACGAGCTCGGCCGCAGCGACGTTGCCCAGCAGATGGGCCACCCGCGTGGTGCCAGGCAGGGGGACCACGGCCTGGCCGGATCGACTGCCACGGGTGTGGACCCAGGCCAGGGCCACCTGGCTCGGTGTCACCTCGTAGTCCACGGCGACCTCACCGAGCGCGTGCACGAGAGGACTCTCCCGGGGCTGAGCGAGCGACCCGTGGCCCAGCGGCGAGTGGGCTACCAACACGATCCCCAGCTCAGCCAGGACCGGCAGCATGGACTCGACACCGCGCTCGCCCAGTGACCACTCCTGCTGCACGGCGGCGATCGGATGCACCGCGTGAGCTCGCCGCACGTCCTCGATCGTGACGTTCGACAGGCCAAGGGCTCCGATCTTCCCGGCCTGGCGAAGCTCGGCCATCGCAGCGACGGTCTCCTCGATCGGTGTGTCTTCACCTCGGTGGTGCAGGTAGTACAGATCGACGATATCGACGTCGAGCCGGCGCAGGGTTCCCTCGATCGCGGACCGGACCGTGGCGGGGTCGGTCCGCACGTGCCAGTCATCGAAGCGGCCGGACGGGCCCCAGTAGACGCCGAACTTGCTGCACAGCGTGATCTGGTCGCGATGGGCCGCTACCGCCTTGCCGACGATCTCTTCGTTGCCGTACATCTCAGCCGTATCGAGCAGCGTCACTCCTACCTCGACCGCGGCAGCCACGAGCAAGCCCGGATCGCGGTCGGCGTCACCCCACCACTCGTCGGTAAGACGCATCAGGCCCAGCCCCTGAGCCGGCACATTCTCGGATGTCCACAAGCTGGCGTTCTTCACGGCAAGAACGGTAGAACCTCAACCGCACATGAGGTCAAGGCGCGAGTTCAGCGCGCGCTGGGACTGCGCCGCACTCGCCTGAGTTGATGGTCAGCCCGCGTCGAACCGGTCCTCGCCGTCCTGGTCCGGGTTGTCCTCGGGGTCCTCGCCAGGGATGGCATCGCCCGCAGCGTCGGTCGCGCCCGGCTTCAGACGGTCCGCGTCTTCCTTCGACACCTCGGGCGCGCCCGGTCCGGACTCGACGTCGCCACCCGAGGACTCGCCCTCGCGGCTCTTCTCACTCATCTCGTGCTCCTTCCGCTGCCCGTGGGCCGGCGGCTGGTGCGGCCGGCGGAACTTCGACGCTACGCCCAGCCCGACGCTCGCACCAGCGCGTCGAGCCCCGCGTCCAGGACACGCTAGGGGTCAGACCCATCGATCGGCTCATCGGACGGCCCCGAGGACGCCGCTGATGACGAGTGCGGTGAGGGTGGTCTAGGCGATGATGGCGCTGGCGACTACGACGACGAGGGGCTGGACAAGCTCGGGAACACCGCCCAGAAGTGCCGGCCTGTCACCGCCTTCCGGCTGCTTCGCACGCCCCACCCATGACAGGTGTCACGCCCGTAACCTGGGCGGATGAGCAGCCCGCCCGCGCGCGCCGCCGCCACATCGGCGACAGCGGAAGCCCGTACCGCGCTACGGCTGACCCGGAGCATCACCGCGACCTGGTGGTACGTCGCACTTGCGATAGTGGTCACCCAGCTCATCATCGTGATTCTCCTGGTGGACATCCTCGCGGCGGGAAGGTGGGGCACGTTCACGGCCGTCGGCGTCGGCGTCGGCGGGCTGCTGTGGTGGCTCTCGACGCTGCCCCCGCTGCTCGACTACCGGCACCGGACTCTCGACGCGCCACTGATGGTCTGGCGGCGCCACCTGGCGCCGCTCCTGACAGCGGCGGCCTACGGGCTCGCGGCCGGGCTCGTCACCGAAGTCTGGGTGGTCGGTGTCCTGCCCCTGATCCAGGTGGCCATGCTGCTGAACTGGCCACCGGGGGTACGTCTGCGCGTGGTGCTGGCGGCGACCGCCCTGCTCGTCGCACTGTCAGTGATCGACGTCCGCCTCACGCTCGGGCGGGACCTCGCCGCCAGCTGGCCCCAGATGCTCTTCCTGTCCGCCATCATGCCGGTCGTCACCGTCTCCTCGCTGTGGTGGTGGGACGTGCTCGTCGCGCTCGACCGGGCCCGCACCTCGGAGGCGAAGCTCGCGGCGACCCAGGAACGGCTGCGGCTCGCGACGGACGTGCACGACCTGCAGGGCCACCACCTCCAGGTCATCGCCCTCCAGCTCGAGCTCGCCGAGCGGCTCATGCCCGCGGACCCCCAGGCGGGCATGGAGCAGCTGCGCGCCGCGCGCGCCAGCGTGGACGACGCGCGACAGGGCACCCGCGACCTGGCCACCCGCTTCCGCTCCGTCCCGCTGCGCGACGAGCTCGCCAACGCCGTGGACCTGCTGTGCGCCGCGGGCACCAAGGCCGAGGCCACGGTGGACCCCGACGCTTCGCTCGCCCCGCCGTCCGCTCTCGGACCGGTCGTCCGGGAGACGACGACGAACGTGCTGCGGCACGGCGGCGGCCGGTGGGCACGCCTGTCCCTCACCCGCACGGACGGGTCGTGGCGCTACGAGATCGCCAACGACGTCGCCGCCGAGGCTCCCGACGTGCCCGGGAGCGCGGGCGGTGCGGGGCTGGACGGGATCGCCAGGCGGGCGGCCGAGGTGGACGGCGACCTCGAGGTGCGGCGCGACGGCGAGACCTTCACCGTCGTCGTCACGGTCCCCGGCACCGTGCGCCCGTAAGCGGCGGGCGCGGCACAGCACGTCGGGACCGGGCTGTCCTGGCCGACCACGTCCTGAACGGGATCACGGCCGCGCTGCCGGTGTTCCGGCGTCAGGCGAGGGGCACCTCGTGACCACGGTCTCGACGTCGAGCCTGAAGTCCGAGCCGCGGCCGGCGTCGGCACGGCCCCCTCAGCCACTCCTCTCGGTAAGCCTACGATGCGCATCGCGAACGTATGAACCCGCCAAACAGGGCCCCCCGTGCGCGCGCCGCGCATAGCCTTGCGCGGAGCGCGCATCTCTGTCAGGGTTGCGCCACATCTCGACCCCCCCTTGCAGTGAAGCTCGGAGGCAAACATCAACGGCGATCAGCTCGACGAACACACCGTCGGTCGCGGCGCTACCACCGACCCAGTCAAAGGGCTCCCTGCCCACCTACCACCGATGACGCCGGAGGAAAGATGACAATGTTCGACGGGCTCTTGCGCCCCCGTACCGATGGCGGGACCGAGGCGTTCCTGCCCACGCCCACGGTGCAGTGCCACGCCGCCAACCTCGCATTCCTGCCCGATGGTGACCTCGCCTGCGTCTGGTTCGGCGGCACGCAGGAGGGGGTCTCCGACATCTCCGTGCACCTCTCCAGGCTTCCGGCCGGCTCCGACCGTTGGCTCGACCCGGTCCAGCTCAGCTTCGACTCCGGCCGCTCCGAGCAGAACCCCATCCTGTTCAACGCCCCCGACGGCGACGTCTGGTTGCTGTACACCGCCCAGGTCGCCGGCAACCAGGACACCGCAGAGGTACGCCGCCGCATCTCTCACGACGGCGGCGATACGTGGGAGGAACCGACCGCGCTCCTCGGCGACGACGCCCCGAAGGGTGTGTTCGTCCGTCAGGTTCCGGTGGCGCTGGGGAGCGGCCGCATCCTGCTACCCACCTTCAACTGCGTCGCCCTCCCCGGTGAGAAATGGGTAGGCAACCAGGACACCGCCTCGGTGTGGCACTCCGACGACGGCGGCGACACGTGGACGGAGACCCCGGTTCCCGACTCGGAGGGCAGCGTCCACATGAACATCGTGCCCCGCACCGACGGCACGCTGTGGGCCTGCTTCCGCTCGCGGTGGGCCGACCACGTCTACGAGTCGGAATCCACCGATGACGGCCAGACCTGGACGCCGTGCCGTCCGATCGCGCTTCCCAACAACAACTCCTCGATCCAGGCGCGGGCGCTGGGCGACGCTCAGCTGGCGATGGTCATGAACTACGCCAGCCAGGCCGACGCGACCGGCCGGAGGGTGTCCCTCTACGACGAGATCGACGACGAGGGCGTCAAGGACACCGACGGCCCGGTAGTCGCAGAGCCGTCGTTCGAGGGCGACGAGCCCACCGCCTTCTGGGGTGCACCGCGCGCCCCGATGACCCTGGCGCTCTCGGACGACGATGGACGCAGCTGGCCGGTCACGTACGACATCGAGAACGGCGACGGCTACTGCATGTCGAACAACAGCCGTGACGGGATCAACCGCGAGATGTCCTACCCGTCCGTGGTCGGTGGGCTCAACGGTGACATCCACGTGGCCTACACCTGGCATCGCAAGGCGATCAAGCACGTACACCTGGACGCCGACACGTTGGCGCGCATCCGGGCTGCACGGCCCACCTCCGCCGGCCCCGACCTGGGCGGGCACGCGGACTACTGAGTCGGTCGGCCGTGCGCGGGCCGCCGACCTGGAGCTGTGACACGGCGGGCGCTGGCGCCCGTCCCGTTGGGCGCTGTCGACACCGATGTCGGCAGCACGAGATGAAAGGACTGTGAATTCGGATGACGTTGCCGATGATTCTGGCGCTCGGCGTCCTGGTCGTCATGATCGTTCTCATCATGATGGACGTGCTTCCGTTCGGAGCACCGCCCCTGCTGGCTTGCCTGCTGCTCGTGGTCGTTGGCCTGTCAACGGTCCCCGAGGCTTTCGCGGGTTTCACGAACTCGAGTGTTCTCATGATCGCGTTCTTCATGGTCCCACTGGCGGCCATGCAGAAGACAAGACTCATCGGCCGGGTGAGAAAGACCATGGGCGAGCTCGTGGAGAAGGGCGGCTACAAGAGCTACGCCCTGTTGATCGTGGTCGTCATGCTCGGTGCCAGCCTCGCCGGCACCGGCGCAACGGGCTACTACGTGCTGGTGATCGCTCTTGTCTCCACCATTCCGTACGGGAAGAAGCTCCCGACGTCGAAGCTCATGATGCCGCTGGGATTCGCGACCAATCATCCGCTCGCCCCCGTCAACGTGGCACTGATCTACGGCGTCATGGTCACGGCGCTCGAAGCCTCCGGCTACACGGGGAACGTCTCCATGGTGACCTTCTCCCTGGTCAACCTGATCGTGAGCATCGGCTTCCTGGCCTGGTCGCTGGTGGCGTACCGCCTCCTGCCCGACCACCCCATCGCCGACCCGGCAGCCGAGGCGTCCGGACCGGGTGGGGAGCCTGCCACGCCCGCGAAGGGCACCGGCGGCGGAACGCCCGCGCTCCGGAACGAGTCCGGACCGGATGCGCCGTCGACGACACCAGGGACCAGCACCTCGGTCGCCGTGCGCGAGCCTGAAGGCAGTGAGCTGGAGCTGCCCGCCTGGAAGGAGTACGCCACCGGCGCCGTGTTCATCGTGAGCGTCGTCGCCATGATGCTCATGAACGTGCTGGGCGACCTGGCCTACGTCGTTCCAGGCCTGGGCGCGTTCGCCCTGCTCGCCATCCGGATGGTCGACTTCAGGGAGTTCCGCGAGAACCTGTTCGCCCCCGTCATCCTCATGATGGCCGGCGTCATCGGGGTCGCCGACGCTCTCGCCAAGTCCGGCCTGACCGCGCTGGTGGGCAACTCCGTGGCCGACCTGGTGGGCACGTCCGTGTCACCGTTCGTGCTCGTCCTGGTCTTCGCCCTGCTCACCAGCACCGCCGCCGCCTTCACCGGCTCCAACCTGGGCTCCGTGGCGATCTTTGCCCCGATCGCCATCGCCACCTTCCTGAGCCTGGGGCTCGACCCCGTCGCTGTCGCCTGCGCCGTGGCCGTGGCCGGCTGGAACGGCCACTACATGCCCATCGACGGCATGCCGGCAATGATCCTCGGGATGGGCAAGTACAAGCTGACGGAGTTCTGGAAGTTCACGATCCCCATGTACCTCATCCGGATCCTCGCCCTCTCCGCAGGTGCCGTCCTGCTCTTCCCGGTGTGACTGCCCCAGATCCCCGCCGCCCGCATCTCCCGCGCATGAATCTGCGCGTTTCGCGCGATACGCTCCCAGTCACTTGCGCGGGAACGCGACCAACTCGAAGGAGAGCCGAATGAGGGCACCCCAACGGCGCGAAGAGATTGTCCGGATGGCTCGGAGCAACGGACTGGCCAGCGTCGAGCACCTCGCCGAGGTGTTCGGAGTCACCCAGTCAACGATCCGGCGTGACCTGTCGACGCTCGACAAGTCGAACCAGCTGGCCCGAACCTACGGTGGCGTGATCGCCGTCCGCTCACCGCACCACGAGGCGAGCCTTCAGGAACGAGCCTCCGAGTGCCACGGCGCCAAGGACGCGATCGGTCGATGGGCCGCCGGCCAGGTCGAGCCAGGACAGACAGTCCTGCTGGACGCTGGGACGACCACCGCGCGGGTCGCGGCGCATCTGCACGGCACGTCCCCGCTCACCGTGGTGACCAGCGGGCTGACGCCGTTCTTCGAGCTCGCCGACGACTCCGGGATGGAGCGCATCCTGCTGGGCGGCGAATACCGAGAGGTCTCCCAGAGCTTTGTCGGGCCGCTGACGGAGGCGGCGCTGGATCGCTGGTCGTTCGACCGGGCCTTTCTCGGCGCTGACGCCGTGACGGCCGAGCGCGGCATCTGCGAAGCCTCCCCCGTGCAGACCAGGCTCAAGGAGCTGATGGCCCGCGCCGGCGACCAGGTCTACGTCCTGGCCCACGCGGCCAAGCTCGGTGCTACGCCGTTCAACGCCTGGGTGCATCTGCCAGGGAAGTGGACTCTCGTCACGGATGCAGGAGCGACCGCGGAGCAGCTCGCGCCCTTCGAGAGCCGCGGCATCACAACGGTGCTGGCGGACTGATGGCAGGCACCGTCCCGATCAACCCACACACCAGCCCTAGAACCGAAGGTGACCGATGAAGAGCATTTCGATCCGAGGCATCATTCCCGCCCTGGTGACGCCGTTCCACGACGACGAATCCCTGAATCTCGAGCAGATGAAGCGCCACACCGTGCGTGCGATCGACGCCGGCGCGCACGGGGTCTTCTGCCTGGGCACCAACGGAGAGTTCTTCCAGATGACGGCAGACGAGCGTGTTGCCGTCCTCGAATCCGTCACGGAGGCCGCGGACGGACGCGTTCCGGTCTACGCGGGCGCGGGGGCGGTCGGCACGCGCGACACCATCACGCTCGCACGGAGACTCGCCGATGGTGGCGCGGACGTGCTGTCCGTGATCACGCCCTACTTCGCCTCCGCCTCGCAGGAAGAGCTCTACCGGCACTTCGCTGCCGTTGCGGAGAGCGTCGACGTGCCGATCCTGCTCTACAACATCCCCGCGCGGACGAACGTCAACCTGGACCCGTCGACGGTGGCCAGGCTGGCCGCGATCGAGAACATCGTCGGTATCAAGGACTCGTCGGGGAACTTCGACAACATCCTGCAGTACCTCGAGCTCACGGACCGAGACACGTTCGATGTCCTCTCGGGTACGGACTCGTTAATCCTGGCGAGCCTGCAGGCCGGCGGAGCCGGCGGCATCACCGCCATCGCGAACATCTACCCGCACACGATGGTGGAGATCTACGAAAAGTGGCAGGCAGGGGACCTGGATGCTGCACGGGCCGCGCAGGCGCGCATCCGCCCCATCCGCAACCTCTTTCGCCACGGTAATCCCAACACCATCGTCAAGGCAGCCACCAACGCCGCCGGCGAGCCGGTAGGCCCATGCCGGGCACCTTTCAACAACCTCGGCGAGCAAGCGCTCGCCGACATCGCGGCGACCATCGCCGCAGACCACGCCCGGGGCCTGCGATGAAACGGCCCGGAGACAAGGAGGCACCGCCGATATGACCGAGACCACTCGAGCCCAGATTCCGACCGTGCCGCTCGACGGCGTCACGACGCCGCTCACGCGGATCGTGCTGGGCACGATGTCCATGGGCGACACCGCAGATGCTGCCGCGTCCGAGGCGGTGTTCGAGGCGGCCATCGACGCCGGCATCACCGGAATCGACTGCGCGAACGGCTACGCCCGCGGAACGACCGAGTCCCTGATAGCTCCGTTGGTGCAGCGACACCGTGAGGCAATCGTGCTGTCGACGAAGGCGGGCATCCCCCACCCTGATGCGGGCGACGACGCGCCACTGTCCAGGGCCGGCCTCACCGCCAGTGTCGAAGGATCGCTGCGGCGCCTCGGCGTGGAGAGCATCGACCTGTTCTACCTGCACCAGCCGGACCGCAGCACGCCGGTCGCCGAGACCATGGAGACGATCGCCGACCTGCACGAGGCCGGCAAGATCAAGGCACTCGGCGTCTCCAACTACTCAGCATGGCAGACCCTCGAAGTCATCCAGGCCGCCAAGGAGCTCAACACCATAGCTCCCGTCGTCGGCCAGAACGTCTACAACCTCCTGGCCCGTCGGGTCGAGGACGAGTGGGTCGAGCTCGCAGAGACGTACGGGCTGCTCACCATGTGCTACAACCCCCTCGCCGGGGGCCTTCTCGCCCACGTGCCCCAGGAAGCGGGCACACCCACGCGCTTCTCGGCCGCCTCCAGCCTGGCCGAGATGTACAAGAAGCGTTATTGGACGCCCGAGCTCCTCGCCGCAGTCGCCGAGCTGGCCACCGTGGCCGCGGATGCCGGGCTCTCGATGTCGGAGCTCGCGCTGCGGTGGCTGGTCAGCCGGCCCGGAGCCGACGCCGTGCTGGTGGGCGGCGGCCGAACCGAGCACCTCGCCAGCAACCTCGAGTCGTTGCTGAAGGGCCCGCTTCCTCAGGACGTGCTCGCTGCCTGCCAAGAGATCAGTGACCCGCTCAAGGGCGTGATGCCGGCCTACAACCGCTGAGTCCCAAGATCTCGTCCGAGCCGCACGGCGGGGCCGTCGCTTGTCGCGACGGCCCCACGACCGTCAGAACATCGTGTTGGTGGTAGCGGCCTTACTCCGGCAGGATCGAGCGGACCTGGTCCTGGATCTCCCGCGCGATGTCCTCGACCGGTTTGGCAGCGTTGAAGGACGCGGCCATGCTGACGAACATGATCGCCGAGACGATACGTGCCCGCGCCGCGGCGTCCTGCGCGGTGGTGCTCCCGTCGCGCTGCAGGACGGCGGCGATCGCCTCCTCGGTCTGCACGGTCAGGCCCAGCGCCTCGCGGTGATGAGGTTCGGCGGGGTCACCGAAGACGATCTCGCGCAGGTAGGTGCGCCCGTTGTCGACCTGCTTGCGGTTGCACTCCACCACGGGGCCGACGATCGCCATCACCGCGTCGAGCGGGTCGGTGATGCTCTCGGCCGCCTGCTTTCCCTGGGCGAGTGCGTCGGCGTAGGTGGAGTTCTGCACGAGCAGCAGGAGCTCGCCCTTGGTCTTGGCGTAGAGGAACAGCGTGCCCGCCCCGATGTCGGCCTTGTCGGCGATCTCCTGGGTGGTGACCTCGTCGACGCCCCGCTCACCGAAGAGCTCGGTGGCGGCAGCCACGATCCGTTCGAGCTTTTCCTGCTTGTTCCGCTCGCGCCGTCCGACCGGCTTGGAGGCGAGTGGCATGGTTGCTGTCCTTCGTTGCTGATCGGGCTCGAGCTCGGCGCTCATTCTTCCACAGCGACCATGGGTGCCTGCCGTGGCTGGTCCGTACGCACCCACAGCAGGATCGAGGAGACGAACGGCTTCTTCGCCGACGTAGATCCTGCCTTCGTCCGGTCGTAGGTATCAGGCGCCGAGGAACTCGGCGACGACGGGTGCGAACTTCTCGTGGAACTGGAAGATGCCGCCGTGCCCGGAGTCCGGGTAGATGATCAGCTCGGAGCCCTCGATGCGGCGGTGCAGGTCCTCGGACAGGACCGAGGGCACCATCCGGTCGCTGTCGCCGTTGGCGATCAGGGTGGGCTGCGTGAGCCTCGACAGGTCGGAGGGTGCTGAGCGCCCGTACTTCTGGATCGCCTTGAGCTGCGTCCGGAACCCCTTGATCGAGATCTCCTGGTCGCGGTCGATCGTACGCTCCTTGAGGCGGTTGACGAACGCGCGGGCGGCGGGCTTGCCGGTGGCGGTGCGGTGGAAGAAGAGGAACTCCTTCGGGTCCCGCCGGGTCAGGGTCGCGCGCACGACGTCATACCAGGTGACGGCGACGACCTTGTCGATGTCCTTGCCGCCCCGGGGCCCGGTCCCGGTCAGGACGAGCTTGCGGACCAGCTCGGGGTGCTTGACCACGAAGTCCTGGGCGATGAAGCCGCCCAGGGAGAAGGAGAAGATGTCGATCGTGTCGAAGCCGAGGGCCTTGATGAAGGTGTAGGCGTCGTCGGCCATCGCCTCGACGCTGTCGGGGACGATGCCGGTGGAGGCGCCCACGCCCCGGTTGTCGAAGGTGATGACGTGACGGGTCTGCGCGATCGCGTCGACGATCCGGGGGTCCCAGTTGTCGAGCGTCGCGCCGAGGTGCACGAAGAAGACGACGGGGATCCCGCCCTTCGGCCCGAGTTCCCGGTAGGCGTAGGTGACGCCGCCCGCGTTGACGGTGCGGGCCGAAGCCAGCGCGTAGGACGTGACGACGGAATCGTTCGAGGTGTCGTTGGTGCTCATGACGTTCTCCTGTTTCTGGTCCTGCGACGGGTGAGAAAGGATGGTGAGAATGCCGGCTCAGGCCCTGGTGATGACGGCCTTGCCGCGGATGCCGCCCTTGCCCAGCGACTGCATGGCCTCCACGGTCTGGTCGAAGTCGAAGACCCGCCCGACGACGGGGCGCAGCACGCCCTTGTCGACAAGGGCGGTGATCTGGCGGAGCTGCTCGCCACTGGCGCGCATGAAGAGAAACTCGTAGGTCACCCCGAGCTTGCGCGCCCGCCGGCGGATCCTCCCGCTGAGCGCTGCCATCGCGAGGCGCAGCACCGGGTTCAGCCCGGCCTCCCGGGCGAACGCGGGGTCGGGCGGCCCGACGATCCCGATCGCCTTGCCCCCGGGGCGCAGCACCCGCAGGGACTTCTCGAGGTTCTCCCCACCGACGCTGTCCAGCACCAGGTCGTACCCGTCCAGGAGCTGTTCGAAGTCCTGGTTGCGGTAGTCGATGGCGGAGTCCGCGCCGAGCTCACGCACGAAGTCGATGTTGCCCGCGCTGACGGTCGTTGCGACCGTGGCGCCGAGGTGCTTGGCGAGCTGGATCGCGATGGTCCCGACGCCGCCCGCGCCTGCCTGGATCAGGACCCGCTGCCCGGGCTGCACGTTGCCCTTCTCGACGAGCGCCTGCCAGGCGGTCAGTGCGACCAGCGGGAGCGATCCCGCCTCCTCGAGGGTGACCGTCGCCGGCTTGAGAGCCACGTCGGCCTCGGGGACCGCGATGCGCTCCGCGAAGGCTCCGATGCGCTCGGTGCGGGGCTGGGCATACACCTGGTCCCCGATCGCGAACTCCCGGACCTTGGCGCCGACTCCGATCACCGTTCCGGCGACGTCGCTGCCCATGACCTGCGGCAGCTCGTACGAGAGGAACGCCTTGAACGCCCCCTGCCGGATCTTTTCGTCGACGACGTTCAGCCCGGCGGCCTGGACCTGGACGAGCACGTCGTGCTCACCGACCACGGGCTCGGGGACGTCCGCTTCCTGCAGCGGCTCCTTGTACTTGTTGATGACAAACGCGCGCATGGTGACTTTCCTTCTGGGTCCGATGGTGTGCTGTTGGCTTGTTCTGCTGACGGATGAGTGCCGGCGGGAGCTAGTGGCGGAGGAATTCGCGCGCGGCGGCGACGAACTCGCGGTGGTACTGGAAGACGGCGCCGTGACCGGAGTCCGGGTAGACCGTCACCGTCGCGCCGGGAAGAAGCCGGGCCAGCTCGGTGGCGTTCGCGGCCGGCACCAGGCGGTCGCTGTCGCCGTGGACGATGAGCGCCTGGCCGACGCCCGACGCCCACTCGACGGGTGCCTGCCGGCCCCAGCGGCGCAGCGCCGACAGCTGTGCGCGGTACGTTCCCAGGCTGACTGGCTTGTCGCGCCCCGTCGTGCGTTCCTTCAGCCGTGCGAGGTACAGGCGGGCGGCTGACCTGCCGGTGGCCGTCGAGGTGAAGAACAGTGGTGTCATCGGGTCGTCGAGCGTGAGCACGGCGCGGAGCCCCGTGGTGATCGCGGTGCGGGTGATGTCGGAGATGCCGGGGCCGCCGGCCGGTCCCGCGTTCGCGAGGACGAGCCGGTCGATCAGCCGCGGTGCCCGCGCGGCGACGGCCTGGGCGACGATCCCGCCGACCGCGAGGCCGAACATGTCCACCCGGTCGTGGCCGAGCGCCCGGATCAGGCCGACGATGTCGTCGGCCATCCCGTCGATCGAGTCGCGGACGCGTCCGGTGGAGCCGCCGACGCCGCGGTAGTCGACGGCGATGACGCGGTGATCTTGCGCGAGCCCGTCGACGATGCGCGGGCCCCGGCGTCGAGGTTCGCCCCCAGGTGTGTCAGCAGGACCAGCGGAAGACCGCTCTGCAGGCCGAGCTCCCGGTAGGCGAACGTGGCGCCCACCGCCGCGACCGTACGTGTCGGTGTCTCCACGTAGCTCTGCGCCGTTCCTTGCTGCGACATGTCGCTCCCCTGAGGTCTCGTCCGGCTCGGATCTCGCCCGCCTGGCGAAGCCGAGCATACTCAATCATGAGGTTACTCAGAAAGGTTGTCAAGAGGGGACCACATGGATCGCGAACGGCGCCGATCGTGCGCCGCGAGCGGGCGAAGCAGTGGAGTGCGCCTGCCAGCGGAGGTGGTTATGGTCGGAGCTCGGTGCCCACCAGGGCCAGGGCATTGCGGAGGCCCTGTTCCAGGAGGTGGTCGGAGAGCTGCCTGTCGGTCAGGGCGCGGGCGAGCTGTACCGTCCCGACCATCATGCCCAGCAGGCTGAGCGCCGTCACGCGGGACGCGAGCGGATCCTCCGGAGTCATGCGGGCGGCGAGGCCGTCGATGACGACCAGCACGCCGTCGGTGTACGCCTGCCTGGTCGTGTCACCGGAGCGCCCGATCTCGTCGAGAAGCGCGGCGTTCGGGCAGCCGTCGACGGGATTGTCCCGGTGGTCGGGCGACAGGTACCAGCGCACGAGCTGTTCGAGACCGGCTGCGCCGGGTCCCGTCTGCTCGACGATGTTCGAGTGCAGCAGGTCCAGCTCGTGGGCGATCGCCGTGTCGACGAGGTCGTCCTTGGACCCGAAGTGGGCGTAAAAGGCGCCGTTGGTCAGGCCTGCGTCCTTCATGAGGGTCGCAACTCCGGAGCCGTCGATGCCGCTCCGCTTGATCCGTCGACCGGCCGTCGCGATGATCCGCTGCCTCGTCTCCTGCTTGTGCTCTCTCGTGTACCGCGCCATGTGTTATGTCCTCCATCTTTGTCCGGCCGTGCGCTCCGGATACCGTCCTGACCAGGTCATTCAGAGCGTAAGGCCGGTTGACCCTGGCTCGTCGGAGGGTCTGGTTGGCCGGCAAGTGGTTGAAGAAGAAGTCAGCCCGGCATCCGGTTGAAGCTGCGGATGGTGCGGTCGAAGACCCGGGCCGGGGTGACGCGGTGCAGCGCGCTGATGGTTGCGGCGGTCCTGCCGGCGGTGCGCCGCAACTTGGGGTTGCGGTCGGTGGCGGCCGCGACGATCACCTTGGCGACGACGGCGGGGTCGTCGCCGTTGCTCGTGTTCTTCGCCAGCACCTCCTCGTAGTTGCGCCGTCCCGCCGCGTAGAGCGGCATCGGGGTGTCGGCCTGCACGCTGTGGGCCCCGAACGGGGTGTTGATCGGGCTGGGCTCGACGAGCAGGACCCGGACGCCGTACTCACGAACCTCGTGGTCCAGCGACTGGGCGTAGCCCTCGACCGCGTACTTGGTCGCTACGTAGAGCGCCATGAACGGGCTGGGGACGAACCCGCTGAGGGACGAGACGTTGATGATGCGGCCCTGCCGTTGCGCGCGCATGTGCGGCAGGACCTCCTTGGTCATCCGCATGACGCCGTAGACGTTGATGTCGAAGATGTCCCGCGTCTGGGCGTTCGAGAACTCCTCGGCCGCGCCCGTCGAGCCGACGCCGGCGTTGTTGACCAGGAGGTCGATGCGCCCGAACCGGTCGATCACCTGCTTGACCGCCGAAGCGACCGACTCGTCGCTGGTCACGTCGAGGTCCAGGTGGGTCACCCCGGCAGGCGCCGTGACACGTGCCGTGTCACGGCCGGTTCCGATCACCTCGAAACCCGCGGCGGAGAGTGCTATCGCTGCGGCCCTGCCGATGCCTGAGGTGGCGCCGGTCACGAGTGCGACCTGCTGTGCTGGTGTCATCACGGGCTCCTTGAGGTTTTATATTACGGTCATACGACCATAAGCCGCGGACACCCCCACGGCAAGACATGCTCAGAAATCAGATGATGGTCATACTCTGAACAGGTACCCACGGGTGGACCTGGCTGTTCGAGGATGAACGCCCTGACCAGCCAACGCGGATCACCCCTGGCTGACGACGCTCACGCCGGCGACGCCGGAACCCGCACCGCGATCCCCAGCAGCTCCCAGGCGCGCGTGGCCCTGCGCACCCGACCGGCCTGCCCCACCCCGGACAGCCCGCCGGTCACCATCGAGACGGCGAGCAGCAGGTCGTCCGGCGTCGTCCCGAGTGGAACCTCACCCGCCGTGAGCGCATCCTCCAGCCGGGTCCCCAGCACGACGGCGACCCGCTCACCCAGGGCGCCGAGACGCCCGTCGGGCGCTTCCGACCGGACCAGGTCCACGAAGCCGACCGAGTCGACCGCGTGCCGGGTGACCAGCCCGAGCAGGTCGGGCAGTCCGGCGCCCGGCTCCGCCGCGAGCTGCTCGACAGCGGCCACCTGCTCCTCGAAGACCGCCACCACGAGGTCCAGCCGCTCCGGGAAGTGCCGGTAGAGGCTGCCCTGCCCGACGCCGGCTCGCTTGGCGACAGCGCTCAGCGGTGCGCTGGTCCCCACGGACCCGAAGACCTCGCGGGCCGCCGCCAGCAGAGCCGCCCGGCTGCCCGCCGCGGCACGCGGTCCGAGGTTGGGCGCTCCCCCGCGACGCGCGGGGATGCGGGGAACGTCACCGCGTCGAGGGTCGCGAAGCACACCGGTCATGGTCCTATCCTAGGTACCGGACACCACTGTCCGGTACCTATGTCCCCGGCCGAGGAGCACCCATGGCACTGACCGTTCATTCCACCGTCGGCGAGTGGCTCGACCACCCCGTGGGCGGCCGGATCCTCGCCGGACTTCTCGCGCAGGGCGGCACCACGCCGGAGACCCTCTCCCCCGCTCGTGGCCTTCCGCTGGAGCAGCTCGTGGCCCTGTCAGGCGGCAAGCTCCCCGCCGAGGCGCTCGACGCGCTGACGGCCGCGTACCGAGCCGCGGCACCGGACGAGGCCGCAGAGGCGGACGCCGACAACGAGCAGCCGACCGGCTGGGTGGAGCAGATCACTCCCGGCCGCTTCGCAGGCCAGACCGTCATCGTGACCGGCGCCGCGGCCGGCATCGGCAGGGCCGTCGCGTCCCGGGTGGCCCGCGAGGGCGGCCGGGTCGTCGCCGCCGACCTCTCCGGGGACAAGCTCGGCGAGCTCGTCGCCGCGCTCACCGACCTCCCCGCCGGCGCCGAGGTCGTACCGGTCGCCGGTGACATCTCCGACCAGGCCGACGTCGCCCGCATCGTCCTGGCGGCGGGCGGCCGGATCGACGCGCTGGCCAACGTCGCCGGGATCATGGACGACATGTCGGCGATCCACGAGGTCGACGACGCCCTGTGGGAGCGCGTGCTGCGCGTGAACCTCGAGGGCACGATGCGACTCACCCGCGCCGTCGTCCCGCACATGCTGGAGGCGCGGGAAGGGCGCATCGTCAACGTCGCCTCCGAGGCAGGCCTGCGCGGCTCGGCCGCCGGCGTCGCCTACACCGCCTCCAAGCACGCGGTCGTCGGCCTGACCAGGTCGAGCGCCGTGATGTACGCGAAGCGCGGCATCCGGACCAACGCCGTGGCGCCGGGCGGCGTCGCAACGGGCATCCCCGTACCGGGCCAGGCGGAGTTCGGCGCCCCGGTCCTGCGACCCCACCAGGTCAACATCCTGAGCCTCGCGACGGCAGAGGAGCTCGCCGCCTCCATCACGTTCCTCCTGTCCAGGGACTCGGTGAACCTCAACGGGGCGGTCATCGCCTCGGACGGCGGCTGGTCAGCCGTCTGACGTCCTGGGCGCAGCCGTTCAGCCCTCGCCGGCCTTCCGGGCGTGCAGCCTGTCCAGCTCTGCGCGAACAGCGCTCATGCCCTGCGCCAGCGCCCGCAGGTCGTCGAGCGGGATCCGCACCAGGACGTCGTCGGCGAACTCCGGGCGCGCGGCGACCAGGCGCCGCATCGCGGAACGGCCGAGCTCGGTGGCGTGGATCCGGCGCACCCGCGCGTCGTGCGGGTCGGTCGAGCGTTCGACCATGTCCTGGGCCACGAGCCGGTCGAGCAGCCCGGACATCGAGGCCATGGAGACGCCGAACGACTCCGCGAGCCCGCTGCCCGTCATGCCCCCGTCGGTGGTGACCAGCATGGTGAGGACCTTGAGCTGCTGGATCGTGAGCTCCACCGTGAGCAACGGGTTCAGGAGGGTGGGCAGAGCGCCGGTCTCGAACGCGATGCTGAGGTTCCGGATCCGCGCAGCCAGCTGTGCGCGCTCGGCGTCGCCGGTCTCTGTCACGCCCCCACCGTAGTTCCTGGCGCGGCGTCCGGTCCTGTTCGTGCGCGGCCCACGTATTTACTTAGGGTCAGGTTAAGTTTATGGTGGGCGGACCAACCGATCCACAGGCGTCTCGGGCTGGCGGCTGTGGGAGCCCCGCGCGACACGAGCGCCCCTGGCACGCACCGGCCCGGACGCGCGAGCGAGGGGCCAGGCATGACGACTTCTTTCCAGGACGCCGCGACCACCGAGGAGCTGGACGTCGACGCGCTGCGCGCGAGGTACGCGGCGGAGCGGGACCGGCGCATCCGTCCGGACGGTGCCACCCAGTACCGGCGGGCCGCGGGCTCGTTCGGCTACTACGCCACGGACCCCTACACGCCGCGGGCCGAGCGGGATCCGCTGACCGACTCCGTCGAGGTGCTGGTCATCGGTGGCGGGTTCGGTGGCCTGGTCACCGGTGCGCGCCTGCGCGAGGCCGGCGTCGAGAACCTGCGGATGATGGACGAGGCCGGCGACTTCGGCGGTACCTGGTACTGGAACCGCTACCCCGGCATCCACTGCGACATCCAGTCCTACGTGTACATGCCGCTCCTGGAGGAGGTCGGGTCCGTGCCGGAGTGGCGCTACGCGCCGGGGGAAGAGATCCGGCAGCACGCCGTGGCGATCGCCAGGAAGTTCGACCTGTATCGGGACGCGGTGTTCCACACCAGGGTGACGACACTGGTCTGGGACGAGGCGGCAGCTCAGTGGGTCGTCCAGACCGACCGCGGCGACCGCATGCGCGCGCGGTTCGTGATCACGTCCTCCGGCACGCTCACGGAACCCAAGCTCCCTGGCATCCCCGGGATCGAGACGTTCCGCGGCCACACCTTCCACACGAGCCGGTGGGACTACGGCTATACCGAGGGCGACCAGTTCGGCGGGCTCACCGGGCTCGCCGACAAGCGGGTCGCCGTCGTCGGCACGGGCGCCACCGGCGTCCAGGTCATCCCGTTCGTCGCGCGCGACGCCGAGCACCTCTTCGTCTTCCAGCGCACGCCCTCATCCGTCGACGTGCGGGACAACCAGCCCACCGACCCGGCCTGGGCCGCGTCGCTGCGACCCGGCTGGCAGCAGGAACGCATGGACAACTTCCTGTCGGTCGTCTCCGGGGAACCCGTGGAGGAGGACCTCACGGGGGACGGCTGGACGTCGACCGCCCAGCTGCAGCGCAAGGTCATCAGCGGCGCCGTCGACCTGAGCGTGTCCGACGAGGAGCGGGAGCGGATCGACGAGCTCGTCGACCTCGCCAAGATGAACGAGATCCGCGCCCGGGTCGACCAGGTGGTCACCGACCCCGCGACCGCCGAGCTGCTCAAGCCCTGGTACCGCTACATGTGCAAGCGCCCGACCTTCAGCGACGTCTACCTGCCGACGTTCAACCGGCCGAACGTCACGCTGGTGGACACCGCGGACCTCGGCGGGATCACCCGGATGACCGAGACCTCGGTGGTCGTCGGGGACGTCGAGCACGAGGTCGACTGCGTCATCTTCGCCACCGGGTTCGAGGTTGGTGTCTCCGGCGTGATGTCCGGCACCATGCCAGTACGCGGCAGGGGCGGCCGCATGCTCCTGGACGCCTGGAGCCGCGGGCCCAGGACGCTGCACGGGTTCTACAGCAACGGCTTCCCGAACCTCTTCCACCTCGGTGCGGTGCAGAACGCGAACTCGGTGAACTTCGTGCACGTCCTGCAGGAGCAGGCAGAGCACATCGCCGCCGTCATCGCCGAGAGCCGTGCGGTCGGTGCCCGCTACGTCGAGCCGTCGGAGCGGGCCGAGTCCGACTGGGCGCGGACCATCCAGGACACCGCCCACGACCACAGCACGTTCCAGGCGGAGTGCACTCCCGGCTACTACAACCGGGAGGGCGCGGGCGTCGGCGGCAGCTTCTCCTACGGTCCCGGGCCCGTCGCGTTCCACCGCTTGCTGCGGGAATGGCGCGCGCACGAGCTGAACGACGTCCTGGTGACGGCGCAGTGACCGGCCACCGGTCCGGGTCCGCGCGCACGTCGGCCCTCCGGGCGCTCCCTGCGCTGGTGGGAGTCGGCCTGCTGCTCGGGTGCGCCGCGCCCGGCACGGCGGACGACGCCGGCGGGCGGCCCCACGAACCGGCGCCGGAGCGCACCGCGGAGCGCGTGCTCCAGGTGACCTCTGTCCACGAGTCGACGGGGATGACGCTGCTGGAGGGACCGACCTTCGGGCCGGACGGCAACCTGTACGTCGTCGACGTGACCGCCCCGGCCGGCGAGCCCAAGGTGCTGCGGGTCGACGTCGCGGAGCGTGCCGTCACCCCCGTCCTCACGGACGATGACAGCGCATACACGTCTGCACAGTTCAGCCCGCACGACGGCCGGCTGTACCTCACCGACTTCGTCAGCGGCGGGATCGATACCGTCACCGCCGACGGCGAGGACCCGCGGACCTTCTTCTCCGGGGACGTCGACGGCCTGCCCATGCGGCCGGACGACGTGGCGTTCGACGAGTCCGGCAACCTCTACGTCACCGATACGACCGGCTACGCCGACCCGTCCTGGGAGCCGAAGGGCCGCATCGTACGGATCGATCGGGAGACGGCCGAACCGACGGTTCTCGCGCGCGATCTGCCAGCGCCCAACGGCATCTCGTTCAGCCCGGACTTCGCGAGCCTCTGGGTGAGCCACAACACCGGCAACCGGGTCGACTATCTGGGCCTCGACGACGACGGGACCGAGGTGACCACTGCCTACCCCGCTATCTACTTCAGCGGAGGGAAGAGCCAGGTCGACTCGACCGCCGTCGATGCCGCCGGGAACCTCTACCAGGGAGTTCACGGACAGGCGAAGGTCTTCGTCTACAGCCCGACCGGCGAGCTGCTCACCACGGTCTCCCTGCCGCACCGGACGAAGGGCCTGACCTCGGCGACCAACGTCGCGATCAGACCCGGTACCACCGACGCCTTCATGACGGTCAGCGGTTCGGCCGGCGGGTTCGTCTACGAGTTCGACGCGCTCGCCACCGGGATCCGCCAGTCCAACGGCGGGTGAACCGCGAGGAGCAGCGTGAGGGCGCAAAAGGCCGCGGACCCGTTCGTGTACCTCGACGCTCCGGCGACTCGCTCCCAAACAGAGAGGCATCCGCAACAGGTCGTTCCTGGTCCAGGCCCAGTTCCACCCCAACGAAGCACGGCTCTTCGAGACCGGCCCCCGAGCCAGCGGCGTCTCCCGCGAGTTCAGCAATTCTGAAGGCGGTTCGAGGCGGAACTCGCGGGTATAGCACTGATACCAGCCTACTTTGGCGGCGAGTTCCCGTAAGAGGTGGGTCTCGAGGTGTCAGCAGCGCGGTGCCCTGGGCCCGGTCCACTGCCGCGGGTGAGGATGTGGCAGATGTCGGTGTCGGTGCAGTCGGCGGGGTCGAGGTCGTTGCTGCGTGCGACGAGGTGTTCCAGCTCGTGTTCAAGGGCGGCGAGCTCGGCCTGTCGGGCGTGGACGGCGTCGAGCTTGGTGCGCAGCACGTTTGTCACATGGGTACAGGGTCGGTGGCCGTTGTCTCGCAGTTCGACGATGCTGCCGATCTCGACCAGGGTCAGGCCCGCTGCCTGGGCGTTGCGGATGAACTGAACACGGGCGAGGGCCGTGTCGTCGTAGGCGCGGTAGCCGTTGGCTTGGCGGCGCGGCTGGGGCAGGAGGCCCTGGCGTTCGTAGAACCGGATGGTCTGGGCGGGCAGGCCTACGGTGTCGGCGAGTTCTCCGATCAGCATCTGTTTAATCTACGCCCTTGACCTTGCAGTGCGGTGCAAGGTTTACGGTCGTTGGTATGGAGATCGTGCTGCAGTACTTCGACGGGTGCCCGAACTGGAAGGTCGCCCAGGAACATCTCGAGGTCATCGCTGCCGAGCGGCCGGATATCACGGTGACTCGTCAGCTCGTCGAGACGTTCGACCAGGCCGAGCGGGTCGGTTTCCGTGGATCGCCGAGCATCCTGGTGGACGGCTCTGATCCGTTCGCCGACTCGGATGCCGGTATCGGGCTGGCGTGCCGCATCTATCAGACGCCGGACGGCCCGACCGGTGCTCCCACGCTCCGCCAGCTGCGCGCGGCACTCGAGCGTCCCTGAGATCCCGACACCGCCCACCTCGACCGATGCCCCGGTGGACCGCCCGGACCCGGGGTTGTCGAAGCAAGGAGAAGTTATGACCACGAGGTATGACCTGATAGTGATAGGTGCCGGCATGGCCGGGATCGCCGCGGCGCACAAGTGTGCGTCTCAAGGCTGGACAGTCGCGATCGTCGACGAACTGCCCTACGGAGGCACCTGCGCCCTGCGCGGCTGCGACCCGAAGAAGATCCTGCGGCGTGGTGCCGAGATCGTCGATGCCGCGCGTCTGATGCGCGGCAAGGGCATCAACGCTGCTGGCCTGTCGATCAACTGGGCCGACCTGGTGGCCCACAAGCACGGCTTCACCGACCCGGCCCCACGAAAAGCCGAGGACGGCTTAGCGCACAACGGTGTGACCACGCTGCACGGCCCGACCACGTTCACCGGCCAGAACCGGGTCGAGGTCGACGGTCGACCCTACGAAGCGGCGCGATTCCTCATCGCCACCGGAGCGCGTCCCCGGCCGCTCGACCTGCCCGGCCACGAGCACATGCTCGACAGCTCCCAGTTCATGGACCTCAAGGAGCTCCCGAAGCGGATCTTGTTCGTCGGTGGCGGGTTCATCTCTTTCGAGTTCGCCCACATCGCGGCGCGCGCCGGTGCCAGGCCGGTGATCATCGACCGTGGCCCGCGGCCGTTGAAGGGCTTCGACCCGGACCTGGTGGAGCTCCTGGTCAACCGGGGCGCCGCCGCTGGTGTCGAGGTGCGGCGCGCCACTACGGTCACCCGTATCGATAAGACCGCCACGGGCCACCGGGTCACCCTCGAGCGGGCTGGGACGACGGAGTCGGCCGAGTACGACCTGGTGGTGCACGGCGCCGGACGGATCCCCGACCTGTCCCGGCTCGCCCTGGACACCGCCGGCGTCGCTTGGGGTGCCCGCGGCGTCACCGTGGCCGGCCACCTGCAAAGCATCACCAACCCGGCCGTCTATGCCGCCGGCGACTCGGCGGACACAGCGGGCATGCCGCTGACCCCGGTCGCCGTGATCGAGAGCAAAGTCGCCGCCTCGAACATGCTGAAGAACGCGACGACCGTGCCCGACTACACCGGGATCCCGACCGCGGTGTTCACGATTCCCGAGCTGGTCCGGGTCGGCATGCTCGAACACGAGGCCCGGGATCAGGGCCTGGACATCGAGGTCCGCTACCGAGACACCAGCGGCTGGTACTCCAACTACCGGACCGGGGAGAGCACCGCGGCGAGCAAGGTCCTCGTCGACCGCGCCACCGACCAGATCGTGGGCGCGCACCTGCTCGGACCGGAGTACGGCGAGCTGGTCAACACCCTGGGGCTGGCGATGAAGCTCGGGCTGACCACCCGCCAGCTCAAGTCGACCACGGCTGCCTACCCCACGGTCGGGTCCGACCTCGGCTCCATGCTCTGACAACACTTCGACGCGGGCTGCGCGGGTGGGCGAGAACAGATAGGACACAGGGAGGACAACGATGACGAGCAGCGTGCTCCGGGACCACATGACCGTCGGTGAACTCTCTGGCCGCACGGGCGTGTCGGTCAAGAACCTGCGGCAGTACACCGACTGGGGGCTGATCTACTCCGTCGGGCGCTCCGCGACCGGTTACCGCCTCTTCGACGACGAGGCCCTGTGGTGCGTCGAGCTGATCGGCCTGCTGCGCGGCCTCGGCCTGACCATCGCCGAGATCCGCGACCTCACCCACACCCTGACCCACCCGCCGCATCAGGGCCAGGGTGCGGGAACGCTGCTGGCGCAGCGACTGCGCCAGTCTCGGGCACGTATCGAGGACCGGATCAGTGAGCTGCAGCAGACGCTGGCCCGGATCGACGCCTACGAGAGCGATCACCTGGCCGAGCTGACCGGCCAGAGCGAGGCCTGCTGGGCGCGTGGTCCTCGGCCCTGCCAGGACTGTGCGTGACGTGCTTGACCGTCACCCCGGGGGCAGACCGTAGCGTCGCGGCCACAGGAACAGCACGACAGCTGACCCAGTCCAGAAGGGTGATCGAGATGAGCGACGAGCAGATCCAGGCAGGCGTGCAGAAGCTGACCGGAGTCGTGAATGCGAATCTGGGGATGACGGACATGTTCTGCCGCCTGTGGCGGCTGCTGGCAGAGACCGGCCAGCCGGTGTCCATGGCGGAGCTGGCCGGCGCCGGCGGGTGGCCGGTCGAGAAGGTGCAGGCCGAGCTCGAACGCCAGCCAGGGACCGACTGGGCCGAGGATGGCCGTGTCGCCGGGTTCGGGCTGACGCTGCGGCCCACACCTCACGCGTTTACGTTCGAGGACCGGACGGTATACGGGTTCTGCGCCACCGACGTCGTCAACTTCCCCCTCATCCTCGGACGCGCCGGCGTCGTCGAATCCACGTGCCCGGCCACCGGGCAGCGCATCCACGTCGAGCTCAGCCCCGACGGCGTGCTCAAGGTGGATCCGCCCCAGGCGGTCGTATCGAAGGTGCACCTGACCCGCGCCGTGGCGAACATCCGGGACCTGTGCGATCTGGGCCACTTCTTCAGCTCACCGCAGGCGGCCGAAGGCTGGCTGACCGCGCACCCCGACGACCAGATCGTCCCCGTCATCGAGGAGTTCGAGGTCGGCCGACGTGCGATGGACGAGCTGGGCTGGATCGCACCCGCGACGAACACACGAACCAGTGCCAGCGCAGCGACAGCGGCCAACCCATCGGCCTGCTGCTAAACACTGCTCATGAGCTGAGCCGATACCGACCCGGGACCGCGAGTAGCGCACCGCTACGATCCGGCCCCCACCACAGTTCAGCGAGCTACTCCGGGGACCCGTCCGCAGATGGTGGCCACGGGATGCTGATCACTGCGGGCTCATTCCTTTCGGGCGTTCCTTCTGTCCGTCCTGGAGCAGGCGAACGACCTCGGCGACCCGCACCGGGCGCTGGTCGGGTCGGCGCTTGGTCGCCTCGATCCAGCGCAGATAAGCCTTGCGGTAGAACTGGGCCAGCGAGTCGAAGTAGGCACCGGCGTCGGGGACAGCGTCCAAGGCGGCGGCGAAGTCCGCGGACAGGTCGGTGCGCTGGGGCCCCTCGGGGACAAGGAGCACCTGCGCGTTGTCGCCGGTGGTGAGCCGCGCGTCCCGGCACCACGCCGGCCCCAGGACGAGCACGGTCCCGTCCGTAGTCTGGTCGAGCACGCCCCGCAGCCCGTGACCGTTCAACGTTCCGGTGACGTGATGGCGTGGCTTGGCGCCCCAGGCCGTGTCGGGTTCGAACGGAACAGGCACGTGGGTGCGCCCGCTTGCATCGATCTGCACCACGGCCATGAACCGCTTGGCTCGCTCAGGCGCCACCAGACCACGGTATCGGGGCCACGGTGCAGTGGCCGTCTCAGCTGACGTTCGGCCAGTGTGCTTCAGGGGCGGCTGCGGGGTTTCGCGGGTGCCGGGCCGGGTCCGACGGTGTGGGTGTAGCGCTGGGCGGCTTCGATGCTGAGGCCGAACAGGTCGCACAGGGCTCGTAGGTCGCCGCCGTTGGCGTGGGCCTCGGCCAGGATGCGGTCCTCGCGCAGGGCTTGTGGGCGCAGGGTGGTCTTCTTCCAGGGAAAGACGTGGCTGGGCGGCGTCAGCCGACCAGCGGTGAACTGGGTGAGGAACAGGTGCGGGTTGATCGTGTGCGGCCAGCGGCCCGCTCGGTAGTCGAGCCAGGCGGTCAGGCGCACCCGGACTGGGCCGGCCAGCGGGATGCTGCGGCCTGGCAGGGTCAGTCGGCCGTCGATGATGTCCGTCAGCTGCAGGTGGCGGACCTGGTGGCCGGTCAGGGCGTGGAACGCGACCAGGGCCACACCCAGCGCTGTCGCGGGGTCCGGGAAAGCCAGAGCGTCGCGGATCGCGGCGGTGTCCAAAGGCAGGGGCATGTTGCTTGGCCCCGGCCCGGTCGTCAGCCCGCGAGTCGGGTCAATGAAGATCATCCGGCGAGCCTTCAGCGTCTTGAACAGCGATCGCATCCGCGTCACGGCCGGCACCCTCTTCGCCGTGGCGGACGGGATCGCGGCGATGATGTCGTCGCTGGTGATCTCGGCCAGGGTGGTGACGCCGGCCTGGGCCCATGCGGTGACGATCGGGACGATCGCCAGGATCTTGACGCGTGCGGTGGCCGGGTCTCGTCCGCGCTGTCGCGGGGCCTGTTTCGACCCGTCCAGCATGACCCGCAGCCAGGTCTCCAGCTCGGTGCGCATGGGTTCGGGCAGCAGCCTGGTCCGGGAGGCGAAGTAGACCTCGACGCGTAGTGGGCGGTCATCGATGAGCAAGCCGGCGGCGGCCAGCACGTCCAGGGTCGACGCGATGTTGCCGTCGTAGGCGGGCAGCACCAGCACATCGGTCGCCCGGATCTTCTCATCCGGGGCGCCGCGCAGGGTCTGCAGCAGCCGCAGGGAACGGACCACGTCGTTGCGCCGCGGCGCGCTCCAGCCGAACTTCTCGGCATGCTCGAGCACGACCTGGTGGCAGTACCTGGTCAGCTCGCCGTCCTCCCAGGCCGCCCGCGCCCGCACGACCTCGGGATCTGGGGCCATGTCGAACAGGGCGAGCTGCACGCCCACAGCCGGAGTGAACGTACCGGTCGGTGGGCTGGGACGTCGACGAGGCCGGTGTGGGCGCAGCCGTGGGGTTCTGCGCCGGTGGAAGTGCATGTTCGCGAAGAACATCTGCTGGCCGTGCTTGTTCGCTCCAACCAGGTCCAGGGCGCGGCCGGGTTCCTGGAGCATGCGGGCCTGCTCGAGGCACAACCGGCACGCCCCGGATTCGCCGAGCCGGGCGGTGCGCCCGCAGTAGTCGCACTGGCCCTCGGGGAAGTGCTGACGCCACCAGCGGCAAGTCCAGCACAGCCAGTTGTGGTGGCGGTAGACGCCCCAGGCTAGGCAGTCCTTGCAGGAGGAGAGGAACAGCGGTGCGCCGGGGTGGCAGCGGTCGCACAGGCCCTGGCTGAAGTAGCGGTCCGAGCCGCAGGCACGGCACGGCGGTGGCGTGGCGGGGCCGCCCGGCAGGCAGTCGTAGCAGTAGTCGACCCGCGGCTTGCTCCAAGCGACGCGGTTGGTTGCGCACTCGATGCATTTCGGCGGTGGTCGTAGCGCGGCCGACGGCCCGGCAGCCGGGCTCACAACGGCGGGTCAGAACGCGGTCTGCCGAACCGGGGCGTGACTACCGATGCCGATCCACCGGCGGTTCGCTCCGCCTCCTCGGGACGGCGGCGTGCGGCAGCCTTGTCTGGCTCGGGGATGAGGAGCTCAGCCGGATCGCAGTCCAGGACCAGGCAGACCACGTCGAGGTCGTCCAACCGCACCGTAGTCGGGGTGCCCGTCCACAGGCCGGACATCTTGCCCGCGCTGATCTCCAGGCCTGCCTCTGCCAGCAGCCGGCGCAGCTCGTTCGACTTCCAGATGCCGCGCTCGGCGGCCTTCATCCGCAGGTTCCACTTCATAGGCTCACACCGTCCCTCCGAATCGGGTCTCCAGCCGGCGGTTCGCGCTTGCCCACGCCTGCTCGACGTGGTCGCTGGAGACATGGATGTACCGCGTCGTGGTCGAGAGCCACTCGTGCCCCAGAACGTCCTGGATCGCCTTGAGGTCCATCCCTGCCCCGTACAGCGACGAAGCGCAGTAGTGGCGCAGCACGTGGGGCCCCATCCGACCGGCCCACGCCGGTAAGAACAGCACTGTGCTGGTCTTGAGCCCGTGCCGCAGCACGTCGTCGCTCGCCCGGGCGCACCGCCCGGTCTCCCGGTCGCGCCGTTCTGACGGCAGCATCGGCGCATCCGGATCAGACCAGTCCTCGCGGAACTGGTGACGCACCTCCGCCAACCACCAGTCGATCAGCTTGTCCGCGCCGTTGATCGCCGGAACCAGCCGCTGCTTGGGACCCCGGCCGCGACTGCCCTTGCCGAACCGAACGTGCAGCTTTCCCGCCACCCCGAGGTCCGGACGCCAGTCCCGGATGTCCAGGCCGACCGTCTCACCGATGCGCAAGCCAAGCCGTCGCCACAATGAGGCCGCGAGGTAGTCCCGTGCAGCAGGCAGATACTTCCGTGCCTGCGCCACCGACAGCCGCCACCCGGTGAACAGCTCGTCAACCTCGAGGTCAGAGGGCGGAACCCGCACCCGGCTCAGCGCCGAGCCGGACTGCCGGTTGAACTCGTCGATCGGCTGCTCGACGACGAACCCAGTGACCGCGTGCAGATCGCCCTGGTAACGGGCGATCACGAAGTCGTAGAACTGCGCGAGCATGCCCGCCTTACCAGCGCGCGTGCTCGCAGCCCGCCCTGCACGACGCAGTCCTGCCAGGTACCGGTCCGCATCGTCCGTCGTCGCCGACCACAACGGACCGGTCAAGCACCGGCGGAACTCGAACACGACCGCCCGCGACGACGCCACATGCCCATCGGTCAGACCCGCTGCGCACATCGCCAGCGCGTACTGATCGACCAGTTCCTGCTCGAAGTCCTCGACATCCTGCTCACCGCGCAAAGCGCGCGGTGAGCCGATGTTGCGCACCACGGCGAGGCTCACACCGCCGCCAGTTCGCTCGGACGAGTCATCTCCGCATCATTGCCGAGATTTGTTCAGGATTCCTGACGACACGCCAGAATTTCCGTCCCATTGAGATCCGACCGCCCACCTGCGGCGCAGGCACCACGCGGCAGGGCAAGCCAGATCGAACTCGCGGCAGTAGAGACATTCCCGTGGGTTCAGGAATTCCGACTCATGAATCGGCATGAACTCACGGTGTGATCCTTGCCCAGGGCGCGATCATGCGCTGTCTTCTGCCCTAGAGCTTCGGGTCCGCCGGTCTGGGCTCTCGGGTGCGGGTGCCGCCACGTTGGGCGCCCGCGCCAGCGAGGACGACGAGCACGATCCCGCCGATCTGGAGCAGGGAGGGCGTCTGGTGGAGCACAATCAGGCCGAGGGCTACCCCGAACGCGGGCTCGACGGCCATGAGGGTGCCGAACGCGGTGTGCGTCATCCGCCGCAGGGCGAGCATCTCGAGGCCGAACGCGGCCACCGGAGCCAGAAGCGCGAGCCCTGCCGCGATCAGGAGCACCTGCCAGTCCAGGTGCCCGACGGCCTGCGGCACGCCGAGGAGAGCGGCCACGACCGCCGCGACAGGGATGGTGATCGACAGGCCGCTGATCCCCGAGAATCGGTCCCCGACCCGCTGCGTCAGCACGATGTAGACGCCCCAGCCGGTACCGGCGAGCACCGCGAACCCGATTCCGGCGAGGTTGACCTCGCCGTTCCAGGGCTCGGTCATCAGCACCACCCCGCCCAGGGCGAGCAGGGGCCAGGCCAGCATCCGCCGGTTGCGGCTGCGGAGCGCGGCGACGGTCAACGGACCCAGGAACTCGATCGCGACTGCGGTGCCGAGCGGGATGTGATCGATCGCGGCGAGGAACGCGGTCGACATCAGCCCGGTCGCCACGCCCAGCGCGAGCAGCACGGGCACGTCACGGCGCCGGACGAGACGGAGCGGGGGCCGGGCGATCAGGAGCAGGACGATCGCGCCCATGCTCAACCGCAGCCAGGCAGTTCCGGCCGGCCCGACCTGCTCGATGAGCCCGACGGAGAGCGCAGAGCTGAGTTGCACCGCCAGCATCGCCGCGCCTGCCCACATCCAGGGCGGCATCGCGGTCCTCGCGTGCTGACTGGTCATGACGTCGCGATCAGGACGACACTCAGCGGCGAGGCCTGGTCAAGCATGGTTGGTCTCCGTTCGGTGCCTGGGGCCGACGCCAGGTTGGTAGACGGTCATTGAGAAACGGGTGACGGCGTCCGCGGGGTTGGCGTAGGAGTGCGGTTCGTCCCCGGTGAACGTCAGCGCGTCCCCGGCCGCGAGGGTGAACGCTTCATCAGCCACCGTGACGACGAGGACGCCGTCGAGCACTTCAAGGAGCTCCTGCGTACCTGAGGTGTGGGCCTCGCTGGTGTGCGCCTCTCCCGGCGCGAGGGTCCAGTCCCACAGCTCCACGACGTCCGGTGGCTCGGTCCCGGCGACGAGGACACCTCGCCCGCCGGCGTCCCCGCTCCACAGCACAGCGCCCTCCCCGGCACGGGTGACCTTCACACGATCTTGCTGGGGAGGCTCGACCAACCGCGGGAAGGCCGATACCTAGTGCGTCACTCAGGCGCAGGAGGGTACCGATGCTCGGGTTCACCGCTCCCTGCTCGACCTTGACGACCATACGGCGGCTCACACCCGCAGCCTCGGCCAGCACGTCCAGCGTCCAACCGCGAGCCGTTCGCTCATCTCGCACTCGCGCGCCGATCACGGTAGCCAGCGAGTCTGTATCCAAGCCGATCGGTGCATCATAATGCACTGGCGAGTGCACTATGAATGTGCGTGGTTCCGCACCGTCGTCGCTGTGCCGTCCTTAGCCCGGTTCCTCGACACGTCCGGGGCGCTCTGGTTCGATGACGGGGTGGTGACGCACCTCACGTGGGAGCTGGACGCCAGGAGATCCATCGAGCCGAGCCCGATAGCGTCGCGTTCCTCCCGGCACGGCTCGACGGGTCTGGCATCGGTCTGGGAAGAACTTCCGGCGTCGACCAAGGTCACCTGCCTCACCTTGCCACCGTGCGGGATTGCCCTCTCGTTCCTGGGTGTTGTCGGGGACCTCCGCGGCTGGTGGGAGGGCTTCGGCTTCGCAGCAAACCTGCTGTCGTCGCTGACCGGGCTGATGTTCGCGGTGCCGTTCGCTCTCGTCGTGGTCGGCCGGCTCGCGGAACATCAGGACGACGTCGTCGAGCAGCGCCGTGTCACCCGAATCTCTCGCCGCGAATGGGACCTGGTTGAGGCTGCCTGGAGCGAGGCGGCACGCCTGGCGCCCCACCTGCTGGACCTCTGCAAGGCGCGTGCCCTGCCGCCTGACGACCGATTCACACAGGCAGTCCGTTTCACACATCTCAGCAGGCAGCTCAGCATGCACTTGTCCCAGGTATCCACGCGGTGCGAGCAGCTCCCGGCACGATGGGAGTCCGCCGAGGTCGGGCTCAACCAGCGACGCGTCGAGGTCGGCTTCAACCCGCTCCCACCGTCGTGCGCGACTTTTTTGAACGCGGCCGCCGACGAATTCGTAGCGCTCCACGCGGCGTGCCGGGAGGAGCCGTCCTCCGGGGTCCTTGAGCGGGCCGGGGCCGCACTCCAAGCTCTGGAGTCGATGGGGTTGGCGGGCGACATGGGCGGGCTCGAACCACTGCAACAGACCCTGCTGTTCGACCGGGCACCGAGGTCCCTCGGCGCCCGGCCCAACCCGTCGGCGGATTCGTACGAGAACTTCGGACGGCTTCTGCAGAGATCACCCCGGCCACTTCCACGCGTCTCCCTCCGTTCCGAGGTTCGCACGCAACTGCCCTCACGTGCCGCCCCGTCCTGACGGGCCTCCACGTTCCGGCGCGCGAGCCTGCGCACACGGCCCACTGCTGGCTCTCCTCTGGCAAGAACAGAATTTCGCTGTATAAGCGCGCCACGAACAGCCACTCGAAAACGACATATAAAGAGCATTCGGATTGCCGGTGACCCTGGGGATCAATTTTGCACTGAAATGCATGACCTGATCTGCGGTTCAGCACCCAGCCCCTTGATAGCTGAAGGGATTCGGCATGCGAGCACAGGAACGACGTTCTAATTTGACTTGTCATTGTTCGCTCAGGCGGCACGTTGTCGTCGGCATACAGGAGGACTTGTTACATGCGCACGTCACGAATCGCTACCCTCGCCGCCACCGCGGCTCTCGTCGGCCTGCCCCTGGCGGCCGGGCCCGCCATCGCCAACGCTCAGGACGGCGGTGAGCTCACCGCCGAGCTCAGCCAGCTCAACGACTCGGGTGCCTCCGGCACCGCATGGGCCATGGTCGACGGCAACCAGGTCGAGATCAGCCTCGAGACCGAGGGGCTGCTCGACGGTGCACCGCACGCCCAGCACATCCACATCGGCGGGCAGAACATGTGCCCGGCGAACGACCAGGAGGGCAACGGCTTCGAGGGCGCCCTGCAGACCAGTGACGGGGCCGACGAGTACGGCGCCATCGCGGTCTCGCTGACGAAGGAGCCGGGCATGACCGGCGCCGAGCACGGGCTCGACGTCGACAACTTCCCGGCCGAGGCCAGCTACACCTACTCGCGGACCATCGAGGTCTCCGAAGAGGTAGCCCAGCAGATCGCCGCCGGCGACGGTGTGGTCGTCGTCCACGGTGTCGACCACGACGGCTCCGGCAAGTACGACGGCGACACGAAGTCGGACCTCGACCCGGCCCTGCCGTCCGAGGCGACCGACCCGGCCGCCTGCGGTGAGCTCAACGCTGCTCAGATGAGCATGCCGCACGGTGGCGTCGAGACCGGTGGCACCAGCAAGCCAGGCATCGAGTACCCGACCGCGCTCGCATTCGGCACCCTGGCCCTGGGCCTCGGCGGTCTCGGCCTCTTCGCCGCCCGTCGCCGCGCCACCAAGTGACGCACACGAATCCTGGGCAGAACGTCGCACGCCGCCGCCGCCACACAGTGGTGGTGGCGGTGTGCGCCGCCCTGATCGTCGTCGGTGGCGGAGCCGTCACGTGGGCCGCGACCCAGCAGGTCGAGGCACCACCAGCACCCCCAGCGGCCAGCAGCACGACGCAGGAGGAATCCTCCGCGTCGAGCACCGCTCCGCAGGATGCGGCCACCCAGCCGTCGGCCTCCGCGCCGTCGACGCCGAAAGCCGCTGCCGAGAGCTCGTCCCCAGCACCCGGAGTGCAGCCGCTGTCCGCGTCACCGCCCGTCGCGGTACGCATCCCGGGCATCGACGTCGAGTCGCCGATCCACGGGCTCGGCCTCGACGCAGAGGGCAAGCTCCAGGTCCCCACCGGGGAGCGCTACAACGAGGTCGCGTGGTACGACGGGTCGCCGACGCCCGGAGAGGTCGGCCCCGCCGTCCTGGAGGGGCACGTCACCGGGACCGGCTACGCTCCCTCGGTCTTCTTCGAGCTGGGCGACACCCGCAAGGGCGACCTCATCGAGGTCGACCGGGCCGACGGCACCACCGCGACCTTCGAGGTGACCGAGGTCAAGAGCACCCCGAAGGACGACTTCCCCCGCATCGACGTCTACGGCGCGACCGACGGCCCGGAACTACGGGTCATCACCTGCGGCGGCACCTTCGACAAGAACGCGGGGCGCCACCTGGACAACGTGATCGTCTTCGCGAAGCTCATCAAGGGCTGACCCACCGAGCGCGGACATCCTCACATCGACCAGCTCTTGTGTCCGGCGACAGACGCCCGAGCCGCACGGCGTGGGTCTCACCAGGCGATTGTCCCCCTCTCAGCACCACGTGCGAGTGAGGGTCCAGGGCGGCATCGTGTGCAACCCAGTAAAGCAGCTTGCTATCGCGCCTACCGCTGGAGAACACCACATGGCAACTGACTACGACGCCCCACGCAAGACCGATGAGGATGTCGAGCAGGACTCGATCCAGGAGCTGCAGGCACGTCAGTCCGACAAGTCCTCGGGCGTTGTGGACGAGGACGAGGCGACCAAACAGCTGCCGCGACAGGCGGACGAGTTCACGTGCTCCAGCTGCTTCCTCGTGCACCACCGCAGCCAGCTGGCCGAGGAGAAGTCCGACCAGCTGGTCTGCACGGAGTGCGCCGCCTGATCCAGGCCCGGGCACCGACGACTGGACGTGGCCTGGACGCAACACGCTGGTCGGGATTCGTCCTGGCGCGTCGTGGTCGCGCGGCTACTTCTGTGATGTCCCTGATCGGCGGCCGAGTGACGTTGACCCACCCGGCCGCCGACCTGGAACGGACTCAGCTGTTGTTGTTGTTCTGGCTGACCCGCAGAGTGCCGTTGACGCTGTTGGGGAAGAAGCCTCCCTGGCTCACCTGGCCGGGGTTCAGGTAGACGATGTTGAGCACCTGGCCCGGGGTCCGGCTGTAGGCGATGCCGCTGGCGTCGGTAGGCACCAGGTTGGCAGCGCCGCGCTTGGTGATTCCCTGATCGAGGTCGGTCGTGCCGTCGAGGCTGTCCCGGGCGTCGGAGATAGCGTTGGCCGCATCGGCGAGACCCTTCTCGAACAGCGCGCTCCGGACCACACCTGCGTGGTAGGCCTCGACGGCCAGGATGCCTGCAGCGGCTTCCAGGTACGTCTTGTTGCTGATCAGCGGCGACGCACCCTTGTAGGCGGTGACGCCGACGTCCTCGAAGATGTAGGCCCCGAGCAAGAAGCTGTTCTCGTCGGCGAACGGGTTGAACGACTGACCAGGGCCGATCAGACCGGCGGCACGCGCCGCGGCGGTGAAGCTGTGCTTCAGATCGATGTTGGGCTGGGCAGCCTTGGCCCCACCCAGCGCCTTGCGCAGGAACGTGACGTGGGCGAGCTCGTCGCCGGCGATCTCCTGCGCGTACTGACGGATCCGCTTCGACTTGAACGGGACCTTCGCCCCTCCGGTGACCTTGCCGATCGAGCCTCGGCCGTCGGTGAGCGAGGCATCGATCCCGCGGCCGGTGGCGGCGTAGGCGTAGAACTGCGCCTCGAGGTACTCCAGCTGGAGGGCGAAGTTGAGGATCGCCTCGTCGCTGATCTTCTTGCCGCTGTTCTCCTTGGCCGCCGCGCTCGGTGCGTCCTGCGCGAGCAGGGCCGCGCCGCCGATGACGCCGAGGCCGCCGACCCCCGCCGCCCGCAGGAAATTGCGACGGTCGGGCTGGCTCGCTGTGCTGCGGCCGATCATCTCGACCACCATCTTCTTTCCGAACATCGTGAACCCCTTGACTCTGATGGATGGAAAAGCACACGCCCGGATGCACAGCGGTCAAGGAGAGGCTCGGATCTACGCTGTCGAGCTCCTGTTCCACCCCGGGGTGCGTAGTGGATTCGGAGCCCTGGGCGTTCCGGATTGGTAGATCACGTTGGCCAGCAGCTGACTACGGCACACGGGCGCCTGCGCACGATGACCGTGGCGCCTTGATCGGCATCTGCTCAGCCGGCACGCTGAGCACGGCCGTAAGCAGCCAGCACGGTCGCCGTCGTCCCTCCGGTGTGCAGGTACCCGGAGTCGAGCACCTCTGCGAGGCCGGCCACACTGACATCGAGCATTCCACCGGCGTGCCGCACCTGTCCCGAGCCGGACTCCTGAGCCGCTGCGGAGAGCTCCAGCACATACCCAGCCATCGCGGCGAGCGAGGTGCTCCCGTGCGGGTCGGCGAAGTAGTAGATGACCTCGTACTGCATGAAGTCCACGCGAATCCGGTCGATACCTGCCGCCAGGTCTCGCAGGATCTGTGCGACCACACCAGGCTCCATGCCGCCAAGGAGCTTCACCGTCCGCATGCGGCAAAGCCCGTGCACGTGCAACGCCACAGCGCGACGCCGCGCCAGCGCAGGGTAGACCTCCAGGATCCACGAGACACCCGCGGAGAGCAGAGCGAAACCGATCAGACCCTCGACAGGAGCCACCAGCCTCAGCCACCAGGCCGCAGGAACCACGTCACCGAAACCGAGCGTGGTCAGCGTGACGACCGAGACATAGAAGGCGTCGACGAAGTCGCTGCGCCGCGTCGGCTCGAGGCTCGTGCTGTAAGAGAACGCCGTCCCCATGTGAGGCCAGTACACCAGGGCCCACCCGAGGACGATGAGCCCTACCCAGACCACCGTCACAACCACCATCGCCGCCGGCCCGCTCAACCTGACCGCACGCGTCCCGAGGCGGTGACAGGACCACCACACGGCGCTGGTCACCACCACGCTGATACGGCCGCGTCCGCTGGGATGCAGCAGAGTCTGGAACACGTCCCGCAGCGCCGCGAGCACGAGGACGACCCCGACCCCGGTCGCCACGACGGTCACGACCACGTCGGCTCACCCCGGCAAGCCGCCCCGAGCTCCGCCTGCGCCACTGGTTCGTCCATGGCGATCCACGCTACTCGTCGGGGACCCACCGCAGCACATCTCCCGGCTGGCAGCCGAGAGCCTCGCAGATCGCGTCGAGCGTCGAGAACCGGACCGCCTTCGCACGGCCGTTCTTCAGCACCGACACGTTGGCCGGACTCAGGCCGATCGCATCGGCGAAGTCGCCGACCGACATCTTCCGCTTGGCCAGGAGCACATCGATCTCGACGACGATCGCCATCAGAGCACGCCGTCCAGCTCGGTCTGTGCGTCCGTCGCCCGTTCGATGAGCCGATGGGTCACGAACACGACACCGAGCAGCGCGACCCCGACCACGGATCCCAGGCCGCTCGCCATCCACAGCCCCAGGTCCCCCATGTCGTCGGGCATCGGGATCCCCACGAACGTCAGGTACACGAAGAAGCCACCGGTGAGCAGCGTCGCGGCGCCGATCGCCGCGCCGATCGTGATCACCCAGGGCTGCGTGCCCGGCCGGAAGAAGGTTCCCGCCTGGGCACGGAACACAAGGGTCCAGAGGGCCGCGAGCGACACCTGCGCGCAGGCGATGAACGCGATCCCGACGGCCAGGAGCGGGGCACGGTAGGGCTCGTACGCCGGAAAGTGCCTGACCTCGTCGGCCGCGATCCCGGGCAGGATCACGGCCTGGGCGAACAGGGCGAGGGCGATCCCGACGAAGATCAGCAGCGTGAGCATGGCAAAGACAATGCGGTTCATACCGCGATTATCGATGCGTATCGCTCGATAGTCAATCGATCCGTGGTGGTATTCGAGCGATGGCGAGCTGTGACCGGATGCTGACCTGCGACTTCATGAAACTGGCCGAAGGCGACACGGTCACCGCCGGAGCCCCGCTCTCCCAGGTTGGCCGGCGGGCTTCAGCTTCGCCGGACCACCTCCAGCCGGGTCAGACGCCTACCCCGGACTGCGGTAACGACCAGGTCCAGCCCACCGACATCGACGGTGTCGCCGACCTCGGCGACCCGGCCCAGGCGGCTGACGACGTAGCCCGCCACGGTCTCGTACGGACCGTCGGCCAGCTCGACCCCGGCCTGCTCGGCGAACTCCTCGATGGTGATGCCGGCCTCCACGCACGTGGTGCCGTCGGCCGACGCGGGTTGCGCGACCTCAAGCGTGTCGTGCTCGTCGCGGATGTCGCCGACCATCTCCTCCACGAGGTCCTCGAGCGTGACGATCCCGTAGGTCCCTCCGTACTCGTCGACCACCACGGCCAGGTGACGTCGCTCCCGCCGCATCTGTGACAGCGCGGGGATCAGGTGCGTGGTGGTCGGCAGGTAGAGCATGGTGCGCGTCAGCTCGCGCACCGGCGTCGTGCCCGAGACGCCGAACAGGTCCCGGACATGCAGGACGCCGATCACGTCGTCGAAGTCTGCGCCGGTGACCGGGTAGCGCGAGTACGGGCTGGCCTGGACGATCTCGAGCACCTCGGACACCGGCAGGTCGCCGGCGACGAAGGTCACCTCGCCACGGGGGCGCATCACCTCGCTGACCGACCGGTCGGCGGCATCGAAGACATCGCGCAGGATGCGACGCTCCTCCTCGGGCAGCCCTTCGTGGGCCACCACGACGTCCCGCAGCTCCTCCTCGCTCATCTCCTCGGAGGTGGCCCGCGGGTCTCCGCCGAGCAGGCGCACCACCGCGTTGGTGGACACGGACAGCAGCCACACCACCGGGCGCATCAGGCTCGCGAACCGGTCCAGCGAGGGCCCGACGGCCAGCGCGACGCTCTGGGAGCGCTGGAGCGCGAACCGCTTGGGGACCAGCTCGCCGAGCACGAGCGAGAGGTAGGCGATGACCAGGGTCAGCACGATCAGCGAGATGGTCTGTGCGACGTCGTCGGGCATCCCGAGGCCCATGAGGACGGGTGCGAAGTCCGGGGCCAGCGTCGAGGCACCGTAGGCGGCAGAGAAGAATCCCGCGACCGTCACGCCGATCTGGACGGCGGCGAGGAACCGGTTCGGGTCCCGGGCGACCGCGGCAACCCGCCCGCCACGCCCGCCCTTGGCCTCCAGGCGACTGATCTGGCTCCCGCGTAGCGAGACCAGGGCGAGCTCCGTGCCGGCGAAGACGCCGCCGATCAGGATGAACAGCAGCACGAGCGCGATGTTGACCCACGTGTCCTGGTCCATCAGACGCCCACCTCCCGCATCCGGCTCGGGCGGTGGGCGCAGGGACTGTGCGTGTCATCCATGGCGACGAGTACATGGGCCGAGGACTCGTGTGTCAAGCCGGGTCCAGGCCGGCCGAAGTTTGCCTGCCGAACTCAAGCCCGCTACGCCCGCCGCCGATCTTCGCCGCCAAGAGCTGCCCGCGGGCATCGTGGTTCACGACGAGCGACTTTCACCGGTGAATGCCCCCAGCGAGGTGATGAAGCGCTCGGCTGCGGCGCCGATCTCGGCGGTAGGGGTCAGCAGTCTTTGCAGCAGGAGTCCTCGCAGGCACGAGGTGGCGATGATGCTCTGCTGTTCTGCCTGCGCCGGCGTGGCGCCGTCGCGAAGGGCGGCCGCTTCAAGGATGTGCGCCAGGTCGTCTAGGTCCGCGACGAACTCGTGGAACACATCGTGTTCGTAGACGGCGAGCCCGACCAGATGGAAGAAGGCACGGATTCGATCCTCGTGCGCGGGGTCCGAGTAAAAGTTCCAGATGGCCCTGCACAGGGCTTCGAACCCGAGCTCGTCGCCGGCCGCGGCGATGACGAGGTTGTCTCGGCGGCGAGCCTCTGAGAGCACGGCACGCAGCAGACCTGGCCGCGAACCGAAGTGATAGGTCAGCAGCGTGTGGTGCACGCCGAGCCGCTCTGCGACCTGGCGCATCGAGAGGTTCGCGCCCGGGCCGTTCTCGCCGAACTCATCGAACAACGCCTGCAGCAGGCGTTCCCGCCCTTCTCCGATCGGCGACCTCACGGCACTCCCTCCTGGCGAACTCACCACTGTCGAGTACAGTACCGCACGTCGAACTCACCACTGTTGAGGACGGTGCGTCGCGGACGGTCGCACCATGAAAGGAGAAGCTCGATGAGCGAGATGTTGCACGGCTGCTTGCCGGACACGGAGTACTTCGAGATCACCGCACGGTCGGGGCACCGCTACGGCGTCTGGGTGACCACACCTCCTGGCTATGCGGACTCCGCATCTCCATTGCCGCTGATCTACGTGGTGGACGGCAACTGGACCGTTGGTCTCACTGCGCCTCTGATCGTCACGCAGGCGGACCCGTTCTTGACGATCAGCCCCTACATCCAGGTCAGCATCGGCTACGCCGGCGAGGAGGCTGCGGCCTGGGAGCACCTTCGCAACCGCGACCTGGTCCCACCGGGGGAACCTGTCAGCGAGGAGATGGTGGCCACCGTCGAGTGGGCGCGCGACACGGGGGTGATGACCCAGGAGCAGATGGAGGCCTACCTCGCGGAGCTGTCGGACGCACGCGCGGATGTCTTTCTCGACTTTCTCACCGCCGAGCTCCACCCCCAGCTGCAGTCGAAGCTGCGTGTCAGCGAGTCCGGGCACGGCCTCTTCGGCTACTCCTACGGGGGTCTTTTCGCCCTCTACGCCTGGCTGCGCGAGGCTGCACCGTTCGCGACCTTTGGTGCAGGCAGCCCCGGTGTGGCGAGTACGGACAGCCAGATCTTCGACCTGGTCGAAGCCCTGCCCGAGCCCGGCGAGGACTCTGCCGCTCCACGCCTGCACATCACGATGAACGAAGCCGAGCTGCTCGGAGACATCCCGATCTATCGAGGACTGGCGCGCAACGTCCTCGCGGTCATGGAACCGCTGCATGCCAAGGGCCGGTCGCAGCACGTATCGAGCACGATGTTGCACGAGACGCACGTCACCGGGCTACAGGCATCGTTCCTCAGCTATCTGAAGTCATGCCACGCGCGCTAGGAGGTTGCGGGGGTGGGTGGCATCGACGAACCACAGTACGTCGTGTCGTCCGGGTAGCCGGCCGCCCACCACTGCACGCGGACGTAGATCGTGTCACCGTCGTTCGCGCCGTCGTAGATGTACAGCACCTCGTCCCACGGGTGGAACTCGACCTGAGCGACGGAGGTCCCGTTGTTCTTGACGACCAGCTTTGCTGTCCCGGCTTCAGTTCCGGTGTCCTTGGTCTTAGGGCTGTCCGGCGATACGTGTCACGCTACTCGACCAGTTCCAACTCGAGCTGGAAGTCTCGCCACAATTCCTCAACTAAACACTTTCGCGCGAACTTCACAACACCGCGCGACCACCACAGTTCCGCAGGAATCCTAGGAAATGCATCAGGAATCAGAAGTACGCGGAACGCTGAGTCAACCTTTTCCACTTCCCTGCCGAGCAGCACAAGGTCAGGGAATCTTTGCAGTTCAGTAGAACCCAGCGCGCGCGAGAGCGAATCCCTCGATGTCAGATCATTGAAGTAGTCCTCAGCATCACTAGGATAACCATCCTCGCAATCAGCAACGAACGTCGCCCAACGGGCGAGGAGTGTCTCAGGTTGGAAGTCGCGCCACCTTCCAGATTCCCTGACAAAACTCGAGAACGCGTCGCGGAATCCTTCGTCCCATTGATTCACTTTGCAGTCTCCCTCATGAAGTACGCAAGAGGGTCGTCGGGGCGGAAATAGCTGGTAATGATATCTCCGTCCCCATCCCAATGTCATAGACCAAGCACATGCTTATCGAAGTGCTTGCCTGCCCCCCGGGTGAGGTCCTACTCCAAGATCCGTCTCGAGTGTTCCTCGTCCAGAACTGCCAGGACAGCTCGTGCAACCTGCCAGGCATTGAATGGGTCCCGCTCAACCGCGACCCGCAGCAAGGACCAATACCCCTTCATCGCCTCGGCACGGCACTGCTCACGTAGATCGCCATTTCCTAAGGCAATCTCGGAACGGTCAGCGTACCCCGTCACGATCCGCCCGAGGACGTCAAGTGAAGTCGCGAGATTCGCGGCCGGAATCGACCCTTCAGCGACTGCAGCGACGATCGTTGCAACCGCCACGGGTGCGCACTGGAAGAGATCGCCCTGCGCCTCCAACTCGTTCTCCAGCCGCTCGTACGCTCCGTCATCTGCGTCACCCTCAGCGAACAGGAGCATCCGAAGGTCCTCACCAACGCGGCTGGCGTTGCCGCCACCAGCGCGAAGGTCGCCCCATGACACCAGGTGCAACTGCTTCTCTGCAAGCAACAAGCTCACCTTCCCATGCTCCACCAGCCAGTCCCGGTGTTCCTGGTGGGAACAACGACGGCGGCAACTGTGGCTGGCATACACGCGAACAGACCGGAATGGTCAGCCACGTCTCCCCGGCGGCACCCTTCGGCCGGCGTCAACCCTTGAGCGACTCTTCGTCGTGCCCGACGCTGGCGGCCGCCAGCACGTGAGCCAGGCGCTCGGAATCTCCTGCTCATATGTGCGTGACGTGTTCCGATAGCGTGGTCGTGTCTGTCGCCTGAGAGGAGCGAGCCAGTGCCGATATGGCTGGAGGCTATCGGCTGGGGACTGTTTGGCGGCCTGGCCCTGGTTCTCGGCGCGCTGATCGCGTGGTTCGTCCGTGTTCCGCGGTCCGTGGTAGCTACTGTCATGGCCTTCGGCGCGGGCGTCCTGATCGCCGCCCTCGCGTTCGAGCTCGTGGACGAGGCAGAGCGGTCCGGCGGGCTCGCGCCGACGGTCGCCGGGTTCCTTGCTGGTGCGTCCGTGTACGTCCTGGCCAACACCGCGTTGGCGCGGCGAGGCGCCCGCCACCGCAAGCGCTCGGGCGACCAGCAGCCTTCCGAGCAGCAGACGCCCGGCAGTGGCGGTGCGATCGCGATCGGCGCACTGCTCGACGGGATACCGGAGTCGGTCGTCCTAGGACTGTCCTTGCTGGACGGCGGTGGCGTAGGAGTGGGCATCCTGGCCGCGGTGTTTATATCGAACGTCCCCGAAGGCCTGTCCAGTGCCGCAGGGATGAAGCGGGCCGGCCGCAGCGCGGCGTATGTGTTCGGCGTCTGGGGTGGCATCGCAGTCGCGAGCGCGCTCGCCAGCCTGCTTGGTGCGCTGGCGCTCCAGAGCGCTCCCGACGCCGCGGTCGCGGTGATCACGGCGGTCGCGGCCGGCGCAATCCTGGCGATGCTGGCAGACACCATGATCCCCGAGGCATTCGAGCGCACCCACGCGCTGACCGGCTTGATCACCGCGCTCGGCTTCTTGACGGCGTTCACCATCGAACGGATCTGATCACGCCACCGTTCTTCGGCGGGACGCCCGTCATGACAGTTGGGAAGCAGTGCGTGCCCCGAAGCTTCACACGTCCGCGAGAGCGTACCGCGCGGCTGCCACACCACCTCGACCGGCGCCATCGCTGACGACACGGAGGAAGCGCCGGTACGCGCCGAGCAGCGCATCCACCCAGCCCAAGACGCGGTTCGATACCGTGAGTCAATGAAGCTCGGCCTATCCCAGCTGATCGATCCTCGCCTACTTCCACTGGTCGACTCGACCCGCGCGTTCTACGAGAAACGGGGCGTGGGCCGGGGACCGAGCAGCCGGGACGAACTTCAGTTGATCCGCGACGCGGCGAAACCTCCCGCCCCATCGAGCCCTCCTGCGGTCGTCGAGGTGGTCGGCCACGACGATCGCGCGGTGCCGGTGCGGACGTACTTTCCGACGTCGGCCACCCCGAGGGGTGTGTTCCTGGATCTCCATGGCGGTGGGTTCTACCTGGGAGCTTCGGCAGGAAGCGATATCCGCAACCGAGAGCTGGCCGACATCCTCGGTATCGTCGTCGTCAGCGTCGACTACAGGCTCGCGCCAGAGAAACCGTGGCCTGCGGCACCCGACGACTGCGAGACCGCAGCACTATGGCTAGCAGAACACGCGGCCGACCGATTCGGAACAGATCGGCTCACCATCGGCGGGTTCTCCGCAGGCGCCACCCTCGCGATGACCACCCTCATCCGCCTCCGCGATCACGGTGTAGCAGCGTACGACGCCGCCGTGCTGCAGTTCGGGACTTACGACCTCAGCGGGCAGACACCCAGCGGGCGCCTGATCGCAGACGAGTACTTCATCGAGGCTTACGCAGGCCAGGCGACGGAGCGCACCCACCCAGACTTCTCCCCCATCTACGCCGATCTGGGGAACCTGCCACCGGCGTTGATCGTCATCGGCGAAGGGGACATCCTCTTGCGCGACAATCTCGCCATGACCGCGCAGCTGTCCGCAGCCGGCGTCGACGTCGACCTGCGCGTCTACCCTGCCGCACCCCACGGTTTCACGGGGCACGCGACGCCCATGGCCAGAGCTGCACTCGACGACATACACACCTGGCTCGACAGCCGACTCAGCCAGTAGAGCGCGACGCGTCGTCGCGAAGACCCCCGCCCACCGCGACGTCGAGCAACGCGCCCTTGTGTCCTGACCCAGGACCGGGCGGATCTGCTTGTCCAGCATCCGCCGGTACCTGTCCCGGGTCGAAGTCTGCAGCGACTTGTTCAGCAGGGGACGCTCGGCCCAGTCGCGCAGCGTGATCGCCTGCAGGAACCGTGCGCGCCAGGGCATCGCGCACCTTCGGCCGCGTCCACCCGCCCCGGTCGATCACCCACCAGGTGTCGACCGCGCCCACCGGACGCCGGCGGCCCCGACTCACCTATCGATCCCGCACTCCCACCCGGTCCCGTTGGGCGAAGTCTGGATTTCAGGTGGCCCCTGAAGGCCATTCCTGTCCGCCACCGTCCCAACGCGGTGAAGTTCCCCCACAGGTAAAACGCCACTCCAGCCCAGGTAGTCGACGTACAAGGGGCAGAGCAGTACGTTTCCACCATGAGCAGTGACAGCGACGCGCCTCCGACCGAGGGCGGCGAGAAGACCGAGCGGATGGACCGCCTCCGGGCTCTGTTGACCAAGCCCATCAAGATTCCCGAGTCTGCGTCGAGTGACAACGAGGACGCCGACTACGCCGCACCCGTGGCAGCCGCCGCGGCACCCAAGGGGGCCAAGACGCCGATGACACCCCAGGGAACGACGCCCAAGGGAGCCAAGGCCCCCGTCGAGACCCCGCCGGCGGTCAAAGCGGCGGCCGAAGCACTCGACCGCCTCAGCGACGAGGAGAAGGAGGCGGCCGTCGACGGCGCCGGGCAGGCGGGCAGGCCCAGCCGGTCACGGCGCACGTGGGCCGACGCCTACCTCGCCAAGCCGGACAAGCCCCTGACCCCGGAAGAGGTGCGCACCGAGCTCACCGTCACCCTCAAGGAACAGGGCACCGAGCTGCGCGAGCTCGTCGCCAAGCAGGCCACCGCACAGGAGAAGGCGCAGGAGCAGGCGCTCACGCAGGCCATCGAGCAGGCGCGGGAGCAAGCCTCCGCCGAGCTCGCCACCTCGGCCGAGCAGACCGCCGTCGCCGCGCGCCAGGAGGCGGAGCGCCTGCAGGGGCAGATCGACGAGCTCACCTCGACCAGCGGCACGCTGCGCACCGACCTCGACGCGGCCCGCGCTGTCGCGGTGGCGGCCCAGGCTGCCGCCGACTCCGCCACGACGGCGGCGACCGCGGCCCGCGAGGCCGCCGACGCCGCCGCCAGGAAGGCGGCGACCGCCACCACGCTCGCCTGGGTCGGCATCGCGCTGGCCCTGGTGGCCGCGGTGGTCGCCGTGGTCGTGTAGCCCGACACGTCGCCCGACGGGCTCAGCGCGGATCGTCGAGGTCGGCACCGGCGCGCAGCACGAAGCGCCGGTGCCTCGGCCTCCCGTGGCGATGACCTCCGTAGTACGTGGGCGACTCCCCGACCGGCGCGTAGGTCACCCGCGGGCCGGTGAACAGCTCGTCGAGCAGCGTCGCCAACGCAGCGTCAACCGGCGACCCCAGCGCCTGCGCACCGGACCGGCCGGACTCCTGACCTTCCGTCGATTCGTACATGTGTTCGACTATACCCGTCGCCCGCACTGGAGTCCACCGAATGCGCTGGCCACTGCTCCGTCGCCCCCGTTACCGTCGGCGGATGATTCTCAGCCACGACACGACGGGTGACACGACAGGCTCGGGCCCCGCCGTCCTGCTCCTGCACGCCGGCGTAGCCGACTCCCGGATGTGGGCCGCGCAGCGGGCGCCCCTTGCCCGGTCACACCGCGTGATCCGGTGCGACCTGCGCGGCTACGGCGACACGCCGTTGACCAGCGAGCCGTTCGACAACGCGGGTGATGTGAAGGCGCTGCTCAGCTCTCTGGGCGAGCGGCCGGTCGCGATCGTCGGGGCGTCGTCGGGTGGGAACGTTGCGCTACAGGTCGCCTCCGAGTGGCCGGAGCTCGTGTCCCACCTCGTCCTGCTGAACTCCGCCTTCGCCCTGCCTGCGACGCGCTCGCTGCAGCGGTTCGCCCGACGGGAGGACGCACTGCTCGAGGCGGGCGACATCGACGGCGCGACCGAGCTCAACGTCGCCACGTGGCTCGGGCCCGACGCCGACGACGACGCCCGCGAGCTGCTGCGCACCATGCAGCGTCACGCGTTCCGGGTCCAGCTCGGCGCCGGGGAGGACATCCACCAGGACGCCGGTCCCGGCATAGACCTGGAAGCCGTCACCGCCCACACCCTGATCGTCTCCGGCGGCCAGGACCTCGACCACTTCCGCGCGGTCGCGAACCACCTCGCCGGGCACGTCCCGGGCGCCAAGCACACCCAGCTCGGCTGGGCCGGCCACCTGCCGAACCTCGAACGCCCCGACGAGATCACGACGCTCGTCACGGACTTCCTGGCCGAGTTCCGCCGCTAGGTCGGCGGCCGGAGCTCAGCCGCCTGCGCTGTTCAGGTAGCCGCGCGTGACCCGGTCCTGGACCCGGTGGGCGATCCGCGGCAGGATCCGGGAGCCCCAGAAGTCGTGCCTGGCCACGGCGTGGATCTCGAAGACCACCCGGTCGCCGTCGCGCACCACCCGGAACGACTCCACGCCCGTCTCCGGGTGGTGGGGCAGCGTGGCGTAGGTGAACCCGGCCACGTCGGGCTCGCGGACGGCGTCGACCACCCGGCACGGTGCGGCGAACCAGAGCGGTCCCGCACGGACCGCCTGCACCACTGTCACGCCCGTCGCGGCGAGCCCGGTCGACTCGATGATCAGCCCGGCGCCCCGGTGGATGCGCCAGCCGAACAGGGCGTCTGCGGTCGCGGGGACCGACGCGTCCGGGCCGAGCACCACCCGCTCCCGCAGCACGCGGGCCCGCGCGGGCGGCGCGTCCAGCCAGCCGGGGTCGGCCGTCGGGCGCTCGGCGACCGAACGCTCAAGGATGCGCGCGAGGTCGGGCCGGGTCAGCTGCACCGCCGCAGCCTACCGGCCGGGACCCCGGCACGGCCGATGAGTTCGCGGCGCCTGCCGGGTCGGACCACCATGACCGAGACCCTGCTCGATGTATCGGGCGCACAGCTGTGTGCCGAGACCTTCGGCGACCCGGCCGACCCGGCGATCCTCCTGATCGGCGGGATCGCGAGCGCCATGGACTGGTGGCACGACGACTTCTGCCGGGCGCTGGCCGACGGCGACGCCCCCGGAGGACCGGGACGCTTCGTCGTCCGCTACGACCACCGCGACACCGGGCGGTCCCGGACGGACCCGCCCGGGGCGCCGTCGTACACCGGGGACGACCTGGCGCGGGACCCGGTCCGGCTGCTCGACGCGCTGAGGCTGGGGCGCGCGCACCTCGTCGGGGTGTCGATGGGCGGCGGGATCGCGCAGCAGACGGCGATCGAGCACCCGGGCCGCGTCGCGTCGCTGACGCTGATGTCGACGAGCCCGCTCACGGGCGGCGACCCGCACGCCGACGCGGGCGGTCCGAGCCTGCCCGGCCCTTCCCCGGAGGCCCTGGCACTGTTCGACGACCCGCCGCCGGACCCGGACTGGGGCGACCGGGACGCCGTCGTCCGGCATCTCGTCGAGGGCGAGCGGGCGTTCGCCGGGCCGGGCTACGACGCGGCGGCCACGCTGGAGACGGCCCTCCGCGTCGCGGAGCGGTCCATCGACCCGGCCGCGGCGGCCAACCACTTCCTGGTCGAGAGCGGTCCGCTGCGCGGCACGCTCGCCGACGTCGCCGCGCCCACGCTGGTGCTGCACGGCGAGGACGACCCGCTGTTCCCGCCGGAGCACGGCGCGGCACTGGCCGCGGCCGTCCGGGGCGCGCGGCTGGTGCTGCTGTCCGGGGTCGGGCACCAGTACCCGCCTCGTATCGCGTGGGGCGTGGTGGTGCCGGAGATCCTCGCGCTCACCGCGCCGGGCGGTGCTCCTCGAACCTGACGGGGAGCGTCTGCGGCACCGACGACCACAGCGTCCCCGTAGCGCGCAGGGACTCCGGCGGGACGGTCAGCGCGACACCGCCGAGGCGGCGCAGCGCGGCGCCGACCGCTACCTGCGCCATCACGGTGGCCGGGCGCCGCGCGGGGCAGGCGTGCGGCCCGGCACCCCACGTGAGATAGGAGAGGTGGCCGGACTCGAGCCAGATGTCGTCGTCGGAGGCGCGTGACTCCGCGCTCGCGCCCAGGATGCCTGGTACCACGGCGTCGCCCGCCAATATCTTGCGGCCGCCGAGCGTCGTGTCCGCCAGGGCGAAGCGCGGTCCGGTGTTGGTCGCGGGAGGCGCCGAGCCGAGCGCGGCCTCCAGCGTGTCCGACGCCGACAGCCGCCCACCGGAGCGCCCGTCGAACCGGGGGTCGGTGAGCCGCAGGCGCAACGCCTGCGTGATCCACGCGACCTCGAACTCGCTGCCCAGGATGAGGGTCGCCGAGACGGCGCTCTGCGCGTCCAGGTCGGTGGGCCGGCTGGGGTGGCTCAGGATCGCTGAGGTCAGGTCGTCCGACGGCGCGGCGCGGCGGCTGGCGATCAGGTCGGCGATGAGGCTCCGCTGGGCGTTGAGCGCCTCGCCGCCGGCCGCGCCCTTTGCCTGGAACACGCGCTGGGCGTGGCTCAGCATGGCACGCGCCTGCTCGGGTTCGAGCCCGAACATCGTGGACATCACCAGGAGCGGCACGGCACGGGCGTAGTCGCCCACGAGGTCCGCCTGGCCCTGTGCCAGCACCCGGTCCAGCGCGATCCCGCACCACTTCTCGACGATCGTGGCGAGCCGGTGCTCGTCGACGCTCTCGAACGCGTCGTCGATGAGGCGGCGCAGGTGCCGGTGCCGTAGGCCGTCCACGTAGTAGATGCCGTCGCGCGGGGCCAGGACTCCACCGACGCCGCTGTCCGGACGGACCGTGCCGTCAGTGATCAGGCTCCAGTTGCGGGAGTCCCGCGCGAACAGGCTCTCGTTGCGCAGCACGGTGACCAGCTCACGGTGCCCCAGCACCAGCCAGGCCGGTACACCGGGTTCCAGGAGCACGGGCGCGACGTTTCCCCACCGGGCACGCAGCCGTTCGTAGACGCGCGCGGGATCGGCGCTGGTGGTGGTCTCGATGAGCGGAGTCAGGTCGTCCAGGTCGACCAGGCGTTCCGACTGGGTGGTCGTCGTGGCTGTCATGGCTTCCCGAGGTTCTGGGCGCGACCAGGTCGCACGCGCGTTGTTTAGGCGGAATGTACCCCATGTCCCATGCGCGGTAATGAATCCGGATCGCACGAACCGGACAAATCGTTACCCGCCTGCCATCCGGCCGTCGCCCGGCGGCAATGCACCGGGTGAAGTCTTTCCTCGACGATCGCTGCGCCGGACCGACCGGAACGAGGAAAACATGCCCGGACCTGCACGAGCACTGAAGCTGGCAGTAGGCACGACGGCGGCCTCGGTCGCCCTGGGCGTCGCGGCGGCGGGATCCGCCGTCGCGGGCCCGACGGCGACAGCCCCGCGGACTGCGGCGGCGAGCAACGCCGACGTCGCCCAGCGCTGGGCGCCCATCCACTACCAGGACGTGGACCAGACCGGCACCAACGCCCTGGGCGGCCGATCGGACTACATCGCGGCCTACGACTTCGACGGCGACCTCGACGCCCGCAACAACTGGGAGAACACCGGCAACCACGCCCTGGCCGCCACCGCCTACTACTCGGTGCTGGAGACGGGCACCCACTGGTTCGTCACCTACATGTTCTTCCACCCGCGCGACTGGTCGGACTCGATCTTCGACACGGAGCACGAGAACGACGCCGAGGGCGTCATGGTCGCCGTGCAGAAGGACGGCTCGACCTACGGCGTCCTGCGTGGAGCGGTCACCGTGGCGCACAGCGACTTCTTCTCGTACACGCCGTCGGGCAGCACGTGGGGCGCGGGCGCCGAGAACCTCGACGGCGTCCTGCAGCTGGCGACCAGCCCGCACGACGGACTGTCCCACCCTGTCACCGCGCAGGAGGCCAAGGGGCACGGCCTCAAGGCGCGCCCGGGCTACGACATCCGGGGCGACGGGGTCATCTACTACCCGGCGGGCCGCGCCGAGGTGCCAGAGCACCCGGACGATCGAGACGTGTCCTACCGTCTGGTGGACGTCCACGCGTCCGGCGGGCTGTGGGCGCAGCGCGCCAACGCCCAGCTGTTCGCGGGCCACGGCACGTTCGCGGGCGACCGCTCGGGCGGCTGCGGCAGCGGCGGGATCTCGTGCGGCCAGAACTCCGCGAACGCCCCGTGGGGCTGGGACGACGGCGACGACGGCCCCGGCCGGGGCGCCCTCGCGACCGACCCTGCTGGCCTCGCGGCGAACTACTTCCGCATCCCGGAGCCCGTGGACCGCGCGTACGTACACAACCCGTACTGACCTGGGGCGGGCCGGGCCAGGCCAGGTTCTGTGGTCGGCAGGACGTCAGGTGATCGGTAGCCCGGGCTGCCGATCACCTGACGTCCTGCCGACCACCAGCTGTCGACCGCCCAGCCACGCCAGCTCAGCCTCGACCTGAGGTCGAGGGTTGGCAGAGGTTCAAGTTCGAGTTGAGGGTGAGGGTGATCGCCGTCAGGCCAGCCGGGCGCTCGCCACGAGCTCCTGGCCCACGTCCAGCCGTACGTCCGCCAGCCGGACGCCGGCCGGCAGCTTCTCCGCGAGGTCGATGTCCCGGCTCGTCGCGGCCTCGACCCGGCCGCGGATGGTCCCCAGCAGTGCTGCCACCAGCGGGTTGCCGCTCGCGAGCCGCACGTCGCGGACCGCGAGCACCATGTTCGCGTCCACGCTGACCGACGCCGTCGCCTGCACCCGGGCCGACAGGAACATGCCCTTCTTGATCGCGGCGTCGACCCGGAGCGTGGCCGCCCGGGGCCCCTCCGAGACCAGGTCCACGTCCAGCCCCGTCAAGGTGATGCCCTGCTGCTGCAGGACGACGGTCAGCAGCCCTCGGGCCGTCGCGACCAGGCCTGCCTTGTCGACGGCGACGCGGGCGTGGCCGGAGACCGGGTGCTCCTGCGTGGGCTCCACCGGCAGGACGCCGACCCGACCGTCGGAGCTCTCGACCCACTCGAACCGCAGGCCCTCGAGCTCCGCGGTGACGTCGACGGGCAGGTCCACCGCCACGATCCGGTGCGCGTCCAGGCGCAGCCGCCGCAGCGTGCCCGGCTCGCGCCGGACGATCTCGGGGCGCCACCGCTTGTCGGGGTCGGCGGGCCCCGGCACACCGTCGGTACGGACGACGACGCCGGACAGGTCGATGTCCGCCGACGCGACGGAAGCGCCGTCGAGCACCGTGGTGATCGACGCGCGGTCCAGCCCGACGGCCGTGCCGCCGAGCTCCTCCGCGAGCGCGGCCCGGATGCGGGCGGCCAGGTCGGCTCCGTCGGCGGGCCGGGGCGCCGTCCCGAGGGGGATCGGGTCCGGGGTGCGGCGTTCGGCTGACAAGTGGTCGGGTGCGGGGCGCTGGGCGGCGTCGGTCATGGACGCGAGACTAACCCGCCCGGGCACAGGGGGCGGGGCGGGCCCGCCCCCTGCGCCCAGGCTCGCCCTGTGCTCAGACCCGCCCTGCGTTCAGGCGCCCCTGCAGGGCCATGACCGCCTGGGACTCGCGGGAGATCACGCCGTCGACCGGCGTGCCGAGGTACCCCTGGAGGGCACGGATCGTCTGCGGGCCGATCTTGCCGTCGCGCTGCCCGGAGTCCATCCCGATCCGGCGCTGCAGGGCGGCGATCACGAGGGAGCCGTCGGCGTCGGAGACCCATTGCCAGCCGGTCGTCAGCCCGGGGTTCCTGTCCCGCCAGTACGCGCTCTGCGACGAGACGACGCCGTCGACCGGGGTGCCGAGCTCCTGCTGCAGCCTGCCGGTGGTGGCAGAGCCCCAGAACCCGTCCACGACCAGGCCACCGGGCTCCCCCGGGCTCGGCGGGGTGGAGCCCGAGCCGGTGCGGATGTCGTCGATGCGCGCGTACAGGTGCCGGCCGGGGCACGCGGTCTGCGAGACGTCGCGGTGCCCCTGCAACGGCGCGCCCTGCGTCCACCACCGGTCCTTGCCCTCGCGGTAGATGGCGGCGGCCGTCGAGATCTGCGCCGCGGTCGGCGTGCTCGTCTCGTAGTTGCCCGCGAAACAGATGGACCGCGAGGTGCTGTTGCGCCCGCCGGTGTGGGTACCACGGCGGTTCCAGCTCACGCCCTGGTACGCCCGGCCGGACGGGAAGATGATCACGTTGTAGGAGATCCCGGTGCCGAACCGCGACTGGCCGACGCTCTCCAGCGCCCGCATCTGCTCCGCCTCGGCCGCGATGCTCGCGTCCGGGGAGAGCTGGGCCGTGACGGTGTGGTGCACGAAGACCTCGACCGCTGGACCGGTCAGCGTCAGGTCGCCGTCCGGGTACCTGGCGCCCCACGAGCCGCGCGAGGCGATGCTCAGTGCGGCGGTCGGCTCGGGTGCGGCCTGTGGTGCGGCCGGTGGTGTTTCCGTCGGCACGGCGTCGGACGGCGCCTCGCCGCCCCCGTCGCCCGCCGGCTCGTCGTCCGTACCGAGCACCTCCAGCACGATCCCGTCGTCGTCCTTGATCTCGTAGATCTCAGCCACGGTGCCCCCCAAGGTCCAAATATGTCCCACATGTCTACCATCGAGCGGCGAGTGAGGCGACCCCTTGCGGCAACCTGGTGGCCCCCGGACGACGTCGCGCCGCGGCGGCTCGCAGAGCGCGGAGCACTTGTACTGTTGCCGACGTGATCAGCATCGACGCCGACTCCCCCGTCCCGCCGTTCGAGCAGGTACGCACCACGCTCGCGCAGCAGATGGCGGACCGGACGCTCCCCGTCGGGACCCGGCTGCCGACGGTACGAGCGCTGGCCGCGGACCTCGGCATCGCGGTCAACACCGTGGCCCGCGCGTACCGGGAGCTGGAGGCGGCGGGCCTGGTCGAGACCCGCGGCCGGGCCGGCACCTTCGTGAGCGCTGCCGGTGACCAGCGTCTGTCCCTCGCGCAGGACGCTGCCTCCACGTTCGCGGACACGGTGCGCGCGCTCGGCATCGGCCGGACCGAGGCGCTGGAGATCGTCTCGGCGGCGCTGAGGTAGGGCGCTGGGGTAGGGGGGCGGAGCCGGGCATCCCCGCTTCACCCAGGCTTCAGGACGCGGCCACCCGGAGGTCTCCTGACCGGATTACAACGGGCACATGAACCCTGGACCCGAGCTCGACCGGCGCGCTCTGCTCGGCGCCACCGGAATCGTCGCCGCCGGCCTGCTGCTCCCGAGCGCGCCCGCCCTCGCCCCGCCCGCCTTCGCAGCGCCTGCCTTCACCGCGCCTGCCTTCACCAGGGGCGGTCGCCCCGTGCTGACCCATGGTGTGCAGCTCGGTGACCCGCGCGCCGACGGCGCGGTGCTGTGGACCAGGGCCGACCGCCCTGCCCGCATGTTCGTCGAGGTCTCCCGCGACCCCGACTTCCGGCGCGCGAGGCGGGTCCGTGGCCCGCTGCTGACCCCGGTGACGGACGGCACCGGTGAGGTACGGCTGACCGGCCTGCCGGCGGGGCAGGAGCTGCACTATCGAGTGGTCGCGCAGGACCTGGACGGCCGCGCCGACAGCCGCGTCCTGACCGGGCAGTTCCGCACGGCTCCGCGGGACCTGCACGACGTGCGGTTCGTCTGGTCCGGCGACGTCGTGGGCCAGGGCTGGGGCATCAACCCCGACATCGGAGGCATGACCATCTACGCCGCCATGGCCGCCCGCACCCCTGACTTCTTCCTGCACAGCGGCGACACCGTGTACGCGGACGGCCCCCTCCAGGAGTCGGTGACGCTGCCCGACGGCCGGGTCTGGCGCAACGTCGTCACCCCGGAGAAGTCGAAGGTGGCCGAGACGCTCGCCGAGTACCGCGGGCAGTTCGCCTACAACCTGCTCGACGAGAACTTCCGGCGCTTCGCCGCGCGGGTCCCTCAGCTCGTGCAGTGGGACGACCACGAGGTCACGAACAACTGGTACCCGGGCGAGATCCTGAACGACGACCGCTACACCGAGCAGCGCGCCGACGTGCTCGCGGCGCGCGCGTTCCAGGCGTTCCACGAGTGGCAGCCGGTACGCAAGCAGGACGCCGTCGACGGCCGTGTGTACCGCAAGGTGTCGCACGGCCCGCTGCTCGACGTCTTCGTGCTCGACATGCGCAGCTACCGCGACCCGAACTCGACCGGGACCACGCCGGAACGGATCCTCGGCGCCCGCCAGGCACGCTGGCTGGTGGAGGCGCTCGACCGCTCCCGCGCGACCTGGAAGGTCATCGCCTCGGACATGCCGATCGGTGTCCACGTGCCTGACGGCGACAAGATCGAAGGCGTCGCCAACGGCCTGCCGGGCGTGCCCAACGGGCGCGAGGCGGAGCTGGCGTGGGTGCTGCAGGAGATCAGCCGCCGGCGGGTGCGCAACACCGTCTGGCTCACCGCCGACGTCCACTACTCCGCCGCCATCCACTACGCGCCCGAGCGGGCCGCGTTCGAGGGGTTCGACTCGTTCTGGGAGTTCGTCTCCGGGCCGCTGAACGCCGGCGCGTTCGGCCCGAACGCGCTCGACCCGACGTTCGGGCCGCACCAGGCGTTCGTGAGCTCCCCGCCGCGCGCCAACACCTCACCGCTGGAGGGTTTCCAGCACTTCGGCGAGGTCAACATCGACGGCGCCACGGGACAGCTGAGCGTCGACCTGCGTGACCAGGCCGGTCGCTCGCTCTGGACGATCACGCTCGACCCGACACGCTGAGCGGGGCACCGGATCGGGCGCCGGATCGGGCGCCCGGGCAGCCCGCGGACCACCCGGGCGGGGCGGCCCACCGCCCAGGCAGCGACGTGCTGGGCGAGCGGTCGATGACTTTCGGCGCGTCCGGTCGTCGGTACCGGTGTAAGTGTCCGCGATCGAACGAGGGAGCTTTCCATGACCGACACGCACGAGGTCCACCCCGACCGCACCGCGGCGGGTGAGACGGCCGCGGCTCCGCCCGTCGTCGACCGGGAGACCTGGCTGCGCGAGCGCGACGAGCTGCTGGCGCGGGAGAAGGCACACATGCGGGAGGGCGATGCGACCGCCGCCGCCCGGCGTCGGCTGCCGATGACGGAGGTCGACGCACAGCTCACGCTGACCGGCCCGGACGGGCCCACGCCGCTGCTGGAGCTCTTCGAGGGCCGCGACGAGCTGGTGGCCTACAAGCACATGTGGCACCGCGGGGAACCGTTCGAGAACCAGTGCCCGGGCTGCACCTTCGCGTACTTCGCGGTGCACGACCCTGCGTACCTGACGGCGCGCGGGGTCTCGATCGCGGTGTTCGCGCAGGGGCCGTGGGACGAGGTGGAGCCGTTCGTGGAGTTCATGGGCTACCCGGCGCACTGGTACGCGGCGGACGGCATCGAGGATCCCGCCGTGGGCGGAGGCGAGTTCGGCTGGGTGTCCTTCCTGCGCCAGGGGGACCGCGTCTACCTCACGTACGAGACGGCGGGGCGCGGAGCCGAGGTCGCGATGCCTTCGCTCGCGTTGCTCGACATGACAGCGCGCGGGCGTCTGGAGGCATGGCAGGACAGCCCTGAGGGCTGGCCGGAGGGTAGGAGCCCGGGCTGGTTCTGGAAGGCGGACGAGGATGGTGCGGGGAACGGGTGGACCGGTGGCCGGCCCACCGCTCAGTGGGCCCGCCCGGGTGCGACGCCGGTGGTCGCACACGGTGGACACCACCACTGAGCGGGTCTCCGGCCGGCTGATCCAACGAGGAGAACGTCATGACCGCAACGTACGAGAACCCCACCGACCAGGCCGAGACGGCCGCCGTCCCTACCGTCGTCGACCAGGTGGCGTGGCAGACCGCCCGCGACGAGCTGCTGGTGCGCGAGAAGGCGCACACCCGCGAGGGGGACGCGATCGCGGCGGCCCGACGGCGGCTGCCGATGATGGAGGTCGACGGGACGGTCACCGTCGTGGGGCCGGACGGGCCGACCACGCTGCTGGACCTGTTCGAGGGCCGGGAGGAGCTGGTCGTCTACAAGCACATGTGGCACCTGGGCGAGCCGTTCGAGAACCAGTGTGAGGGCTGCACCCTGACGTACTGGGCCGTGCAGGACCCGGCGTACCTGAAGGCACGCGGCGTCTCGTTCGCCGTGTTCGCGAAGGCGCCCTACGCGGACCTCGCGCCGTTCGTCGAGTTCATGGGGTACCCCCAGCACTGGTACTCGGCCCTCGACGCCGGGGAGGACGTCGTGGGTGGCGGCGACTACGGCACCTGGGTGTGCTTCCTGCGCCAGGGCGACCGGGTGTTCCTCACCAACTCGGTCACCGGCCGCGGTGCGGAGGCGACCATGCCCGCGCTCGCGCTGCTCGACATGACGGTGCGCGGCCGCGTGGAGGCCTGGCAGGACTACCCGGAGGGCTGGCCGGAGGGCAAGGCTCCGGGCTGGTTCTGGCGGGCAGGCGAGGACGGCGTCGGGAACAGCTGGACCGGTGGCCGCCCGACCATCCAGTGGACCCGCCCCGGGGTGACGCCGGTGACCGGCGGCGAGCACCACCACCACTGACCCCCGAGGAAGCGCGGCGCTAGCCAGTGATCCGGCTCATCAGGCTCGGCTGGTCCGGGCACATTCAGCAGATAGCGGCGCGCTTCCGCACGGGCGTCAGCGACCCGGGGACAGGCTCGCGCGCACCTCCGGCCGCAGCATCACCCCGACACCCACCAGGACGAACAGGATGTGCAGCGCACGGATCACGGGGAAGGCCGGCGACACGTCGCCCTCGAACGCGGTGGACCAGGAGGCGCCGTCGGCCAGCGCGGTGGCCATCGGGACCACCATCGAGGCCAGGCCCACCATGCCGAGCCCGAGCAGGAGCGCCCACCAGGCCCACCGCCGGCCACGGGCGAGGAACCAGGCGCAGACGAGCGCGGCGGCGAAGATCAGGCCGCGCACCAGGGCCTGCGCCACGACGGCGCCGTCGGTCCCGTCCTGGGCCACTATCGAGGAGACGGCGACGACCGTCTCCGCGACTCCCGCCAGGACCGCGAGCGCGAAGGCGGCGGCCGACAGCGTCCGGAGGGTTGCCCAGCGGGTGCGTACGGGGTGGGTGGCTCCGGGACGCGACCCGGCTGGGCGAAGAGTGGATTCGGTCATGCGTCCATGCTGGCCGGGCGCCGTTCCAGCGGGAATCCGGCTGTCCCCCTTGCGGGGCGTGGGTTCTCCCGACCTGCGCCGTGGGAAGATGGTGAGGTCATGCGCGCCAGATCCCTGCTCCCCCACCTGCGTCGCATGGTGTCGGTGGGGCCGTACGGCGGGGAGCTGCCCGTCGCGCTGCGGGCGGCCGCGTCCGTGGCCGTGCCGATGCTCGTCCTCTGGGCGACCGGCCACCTCGAGTGGTCCCTCTACGCGACGTTCGGTGCTTTCACCAGCCTGTTCGGCCGGACGGTCCCGATCCGCGAGCGCCTGCGCACCCAGGTCCAGGCCGGCGGTGTCCTGACCGCGTCGGTCCTGCTGGGCACGTCGCTCGCGGTGCTGTCGGGTGCCGTGGCGGGCACCTGGTGGGTGGTGGTCCCTGTCGCGGCGGTGTGGGCGACGGCGGTGGCGGTCCTGTCCCACCGGTTGCGGTGGCACCCGCCGGGGCCGCTGTTCCCGGTGTTCGCGCTCGGCGCCTGCTCGTCCGTTCCGGTCACCCTGGACGAGCTGCCGGTCGCCCTGGCCGTCACGGTTGCGGCAGCTCTCCTCGCGCTCGTGCTGACGGTCTGCGGTGCGCGGTTCGAGTACGTCGGCCCGCCGAGCGGGAGCGTGCGGCCGACGCCTGCGGCGCCCGGCCCCGAGTGGACGCTCGCGCACTACGCCGTGCGGTACGGGGCGGGCGTGGCCGGCGCCGGCGCGATCGCCACCGCCGTCGGGCACCCGTACTGGGCGATGGTGGCGGCGGTGGTGCCGATGTCGGCGCCCGACGCGACCGGCCGGCTGACCCGCGCGGCGCAGCGTCTGGCGGGCACCCTGGTCGGCGTCGTCATCGCGTGGGCTCTCCTCGCGGCGGGACCGCCGCCCCTGGTCGTGATCGCGGTGGCGGCGGTGCTCCAGGCCGGCGCCGAGCTGTACGTGGGGCGCAACTACGGGCTGGCCATGCTGTTCATCACGCCGCTGGCCCTGTCGATGACCCATCTCGCTAACCCGGTGCCGGTGAGCGGTCTGGTCAGCGACCGCGCGCTGGACACGCTGGTCGGGGTCGCCGTGGCGGTGGCGATCACGCTGCTCACCCACGAACGCCGCCAGGAGGCCACGGGCTGACGGCACCGGGTCATGTGTCGTCCGGCCGTGTCGCCGCGCACCGACGTCGTGCTCCCGCAGTACCGCACGCGGCTGCAGCTGCTGTGCCGGCTCAGTCCTCGACGGGCAGGACGCCGGAGAGGTCGAGCCCGGCCAGGCGTGCGGGGTCGGAGAGCACGTCGATCTCCGTGATCCGCCCGCCCGCCACGACGAACGCCAGCACGGAGACCGCTCGGCCCTTGACCACGACGAGCGCCCCTGCGGTCCCGTTGACGAGCACCGGTCGGACGAACGGGGCAAGCCCCGAGTACATGGGCGCGTTCCCGGCCACCTCGTGCGCGCCGGAGAGGACGGTCGGCCGGCCGTGCGCGCCCTCCGCCCGCAGCACCACGTCCGGGTGCAGCACGGCGACGAGCCGCTCGAGGTCGCCGTCCCGGGCGGCGGCGAAGAACGCGTCCACCACCGCACGCTGGCGCGGCACGTCGGCGTCGGGTGCCGTCGTGGAGCCCCTGACGCGGCGCCGGGCCCGGCTCGCGAGCTGGCGGGTGGCCTCGGGCGTGCGGTCGATCATCGGCGCGATGTCCGCGAACGGCACGCCGAACGTGTCGTGCAGCACGAAGGCGAGCCGCTCCGCGGGTGCCAGCTGCTCCAGCACCACGAGCAGCGCCAGCCCGACCGAGTCGGCGAGCACGGCCTCGGTCTCGGGGTCGGCGCCGGACTCGGGCGTGACCAGCGGGTCGGGGACCCGGACGTCGAGCGGCACCTCGCCCCGGGTGTTCCGGGACCGCAGCATGTTGAGGCACACGCGCGACACGACGGTCGTCAGCCAGCCCCCGATGTTCTCGACCGCCCCGGTGTCGGCTCGCTCGACCCGTAGCCAGGCGTCCTGGACCGCGTCGTCCGCCTCGCTGACCGAGCCAAGCATCCGGTAGGCGACCGCGTGCAGGTGCGGCCGGTGCTCCTCGAAGCTGTCCCGCCACCACGTCTGCTCGTCCATCACTGTCACGTTCCTCGCTCGCCGCGTGTCATGCCAGTGCAGACCTTACGTCGCTCGTCACGGTCCACGACCCTTGCCCGCGAGCGACGCCCGATGTGACCAGGAGCCCCGTCTCCTGCAGAAGGAGGAGCCATGACCGCAACCATTCTCGTCACCGGCGGACCGGCACGCTCGGCCGGTACGTCGTGCCGCTGCTGCGCTCCGCGGGGCAGGACGTCCGCGTCCTGAGCCGCACGCCGCACGAGTCCCGGCCCGGCGTCGAGCACGTCACCGCCGATCTCAGCACGGGCGCCGGCGTCGGCGCCGCCGTCACCGGGGTGGACACGATCCTCCACCTGGCCGGCAGCAACAAGGGGGACGGGGAGAAGACCCGCACCCTCGTCGAGGCGGCGAGCGCCGCCGGGTCCCCGCACCTGGTGTACATCTCGGTGGTCGGCGCCGACCGGGTCCCCGTGACCAGCGGCGTGGACCGGGCGGCGTTCGGGTACATCGCCGAGAAGCGGGCCGCCGAGCTCGTCGTGGAGCGGTCCGGGCTGCCGTGGACCACGCTGCGCGCCACCCAGTTCCACGACCTGGTGCTGACGCTCGTGCAGGCGCTGTCGAAGCTGCCGGTCGCGCCGTCGTTCAGCGGGTACCGGATCCAGCCGGTCGAGGCCGCCGAGGTGGCGGACCGGCTGGTCGAGCTCGCGCTGGCCGACCCGGCCGGCCTGGTGCCCGACCTGGGCGGCCCGCGGGTCTACGAGGTGCGCGACCTGCTGCGCACGTACCTCGCCGCGGCAGGACGGCGGCGCCCGATCCTGTCGATCCGGCAGCCCGGCGCCGCCGCGCGTGCGCTGCGCGAGGGCGCGGGCACCGCACCAAACCGAGCGGTCGGCCACCGCACCTGGGAGGAGTTCCTGGCCGACAGGGTAGGTGCGCGGGTAGCGCCCGCGAGTGGTCGTTAGCTCGTCAGGTGGTCGGTACCCCGGAATGCCGACCACCTGACGAACTCACGACCACTCCCTCCCGCCTGCCCTGCCAGACTGCCCCGATGCGCGACGATCAGTGGGCCCAGCAGCGGGCCGAGGCGGTCCGGCTGCAGGGCGAGCGGCTGCAGGCCCGCCAGGACGCCGAGCACGCCCGGGCCGAGGCCCTGCTGCGCGAGTTCGTGGCCGCCGCTCGAACCGCGGGGCTCGCGCCCGTGCCGCTGCAGGTCCAGGGGTACGGCGGCCGCGGCACCGCCCGCACGCAGCTCGTGGGCTGGTACCTGCGCGTGGACCGCACCGCCGGCGTCAGCGCCGACGGCGACTTCTACGTGCTCACCGCCCCGATCGGCCTGCTGGACCGGGTGCGCGGGATCCGGCCCGAGCCACGCCGTCCGCCGCTGCTGCTCGGCGCGGGCGGCAAGGACGGCGACACCCTCCCGCTGGTGGACGCCCTGGAGCGCCTGCTGCCGGGCTGGGGCGCCGGCTGATCACCGGCCGCGCCTCCTGCGCCGTGCGGGTCAGGGTATGGCGCGCCGGTCCGGAGGGGTACGAGACTGGTCAGCGTGGGCCAGGTCGACCGCAGCACCGGTAGCGTCCGGGTGTGAACTCTGAAGGCTCCGGCATGTCGACGTCCGGCTCCCCCGCCCCGACCGTCTCGGGCGGCGGAACGGCCCGCGAGGTGTTCGTCGTGTTCCTGCGCCTCGGGCTGACGTCGTTCGGCGGGCCGGTGGCGCACCTCGGCTATTTCCGCGACGCGTTCGTGGTGCGCCGCCGGTGGCTCGGCGACCGCGCGTACGCCGACCTGGTGGCGCTCTGCCAGTTCCTGCCCGGACCGGCGTCGAGCCAGGTGGGTATGGCGATCGGGCTGAGACGGGCGGGCATCGGTGGGCTGCTGGCCGCCTGGGCAGGGTTCACGCTGCCCTCCGCTGTGCTGCTGGTCGTGTTCGCGTACGGGGTCACGACGTTCGGAGGCGACGCAGGGGCGGGATGGATCGGCGGCCTCAAGGCGGCAGCGGTCGCCGTCGTCGCGCACGCCGTGCTCGGGATGGCCAGGACCCTCGCTCCGGACGCTCGCCGCGCGACCATCGTGGGGGCCGCCGCGATCGCGACGCTGCTCGCGCCGTCGGTCCTGGGGCTGCCGGTCGTGCTGAGCCAGGTCGGCGTGATCGTGCTGTCGGGTGCCGCCGGGCTCCTGTGGCTCGCCGCCCCGCCCGACGACGGCGACGACGAGCCGTTCCCCGTGCCCGTCCGGCGCTCGGTCGCGGTGGCCTGCCTCGCGGTGTTCGGTGCGCTGCTCGTCGCCCTGCCCCTGCTGGCGGCCGCCTGGGACGGCGGCGTGACCCGGCTCGTCGACATCTTCTATCGCGCCGGGGCGCTCGTCTTCGGCGGCGGCCACGTGGTGCTGCCCCTGCTGCAGGCGGAGCTGGTGCCGTCCGGCCTGGTGGGGCACGACCAGTTCCTCGCCGGCTACGGCGCTGCGCAGGCCGTGCCCGGCCCGCTGTTCACGTTCGCGGCGTACCTGGGCGCTGTCACCACGTCCGGGCCGACGGGGATCGCCGGTGCGGCGATCGCGCTCCTGGCGATCTTCGTGCCCTCGGCCCTGCTCGTCGTGGGCGGGCTGCCGTTCTGGGAGCGGCTGCGCAGCGCACCGCGCGCCCGGCGCGCCCTCACCGGTGTGAACGCGGGAGTGGTCGGGCTGCTCGCCGCCGCGCTCTACGACCCGGTGCTCACCCAGGGCGTCCTGGCCGCGAGCGAGCCGCTGGTCGCGCTGGCGCTCGCCATAGCGGCGTTCGTCGCGCTGGCGAAGTGGTCGGCGCCGCCGTGGGCGGTGGTGATGGCGGCGGGGCTGCTCGGCTGGGCGGTGCTCTGAGGCACCCGGAGGCGCGCCGGTCCCGAGACACGGCCTAGGCTCGCGCCATGCCAGTCGATGACGACACCCGGCCCCCGACCCGACGCGAACGGCTCCGACGGCAGACGGTCGACGAGATCGTCCAGGAAGCCCTCCGGCTCGTCGACGCCGGCGGTGCGCACGGACTGTCGCTCGCCTCGGTGGGCAAGGCGATGGGCCTGACGCCGCCCGCGCTGTACCACTACTTCGCGTCCCGCGAGGCGCTGCTCGACGCCCTGGTCCTGGCCGGGTACACCGACCTCGGCACCGCGGTCGAGGCCGCGGCCCGCGCGGCGGCGGACCGTCCGGCCCCTGAGCGGCTGTCCGCCATCGCGCACGCCTGGCGGCGCTGGGCGCTGGACCACCCGCGCCGGTACTCGATGCTCTTCACCGGCAGCCGACGCGAGACGGTGGACCCGCTGGAGAGCGTCAGCACGATCAGCCAGAGCATGCTCGCCCTGGTCACGACACTCCAGGAGGTCGCGGCCGACGCCGGGGCGTGGACCGGGCCCGCCGTGAGCTCGGTGCTCGACGAGGACCTGTGCCGGTGGGGTGCGTCCCTCGGCCTCCCGACGGCGGCCGCGCCGTCGCTCCGGCTCGCCCTGTCCACCTGGTACCGCGTCCACGGGCTCGTGTCCCTGGAGATCGTGGGCGCCTTCGACACGATGGGGCTCGACGGAGAGCGCTTGCTGACCGCCGAGATCGAGAGCCTGGTCGGCGAGGCCGCTCGACCCTGAGCCGCAGTCCGGGCCGCCTACCCGGGGCCTGGGGGCAAGGTAGACCCGTCGGCGGGGTGCCAGGTTTCCTGGCATACGTTCACCTCAGCCACGCCTGGTTCACGCATGCTGAACAGTTCGGCACAGCCCGCATCGGCGGGGCGGAGGCGAACGCAGGTCAGCCCAGCCGGCACCCACCGATCGAGTGTGCCCTGCCCTGCCCTGCCCGCCCCGCCCCGCCGATGCTCACGGCACCAGCACCACCTTGCCGCCCGCATGACCGTCGTCGACCAGGCCCTGCGCCCGCCCGGCCTCCTCCAGCGGCAGCACCTTCGCGACCGGCACCGACACCTCGCCACGCGCCACCAGGCCGATGATCTCGGCCAGCACCTCGGCCGAGTGCTCGGACCGCTCGGTGAACTCGACGCCCAGCGTGAAGGCCGCCGGGTCGGCGAGGGTCAGCACGCGTTCGGTGCCGCCCCGCAGCTCGATGCTGTCCGGCAGGACGCCGCTGCCCGCGGTGTCGAGCACGGCGTCGATCGCGGGCACGAGCGCCCGGATCCGGTCCACGAGCCCTTCGCCGTACGTCGTGGGGGTCGCCCCGTAGGACGCGACCCGCTCCTGGTTGGCCGGGGAGGCCGTGCCGATCACGTGCACGCCGGACGCGACCGCGAGCTGGGTCACGAGCCCGCCGACCCCGCCGCTGGCGCCGTGCACCAGCAGGGTCTCCCCCGGTTCGAGGCCGAGGATGCGCAGTGCGCGCCGGGACGTCTCGCTCACCACGGGCAGTGCAGCGGCCTGCGTCGCGTCGAGCGTGTCGGGAACCGGCGCCCACACGTCGAGGACCGCGAGCTCCGCCGCGCCGCGACCTGCCGGGCCGGTGACCCGGTCCCCGAGGGTGACGCCGGCGACGTCGGCCCCCACCTGGTCCACGATCCCCGCGACCTCCAGGCCGGGCACGCCGGGGAGCGGTGTGCGGAACACGGCCTCCATGGCGCCCGAGCGAACCTTCCCGTCGAACGCGTTGACGCCGACGGCCTCGACCCGGACCCGGACCTGGCCGGGACCCGCCTCCGGCTCCGGGACCTCGCCGAGGTGCAGGACCTCCGGGCCACCGAACTGGTCGAAAACTACTGCTCGCATCGTGCTTCCTCTCCTCGCACCGGTTTTGCTGTTCGAGACAGGTAACCGTCCCGGACGGCTCGGCTATTCCCGACCAGGTCACCCGACGTGACGAGTTCTATGATGAGCCGCATGGCATCTGCCTCGGACAGTGAGTCGAACCCGTTCGTCACCGGGCCGCTCAGCCTTGCGGTGTTCTCGCTCGCGCGAGCGCACCGGGCGCTCGCCGCGGACCTGCTGCGCCCCCTCGGGCTGCACCCCGGCCAGGAGCTGCTGCTCATGTTCCTGTGGGAGCACGGGCCGCAACGGCAGACGGACCTGGCAGAGCACGTCGCCACGGACTCGGCGTCGATGACGCGGACGGTCCAGCGGCTCGAGCGGGCCGGGTTCGTGCGCCGACGGCCCAGCCCGGACGACCGGCGGGTCACCCTCGTGGAGCCCACACCCGCCAGCCGGGCGCTCCAGCCGCGCGTCGCCGGGATCTGGGCACGGCTCGAGCAGGCGACGGCGGGCGGCCTGAGCCGGTCCGAGCGGGAGGACGCGACGACGCTCCTGCGCGCGCTCGAACAGAACGTGGGCATCACCGCCGCACCCGCTACGACGCCGGTGCCTCGGAAGCCTCCCGGACCGCCCACGCCTCGGACACGGGCGCCATCACCTCCGGGTCGGAGGCCGGCTCGTACGCCGGCGAGACCGCCCCCGGCTCCACCGGCCCCGGGACGGTGAGCGTCGCGATCGCGGTGGTGACCGGGATGGCGAGCACGAGCCCGATCGACCCGACGAGCGTGCGCACCACCTCCTCGGCGATCCCGCCGGAGCTCAGGGCGGTGGCCGGCGACTGGTCCACGAGCCAGACCATCATCAGCAGCGGCAGGGTGGCACCGACGTAGGCGAACGCGATCGTGTAGACGGTCGACGCGATGTGGTCGCGCCCGATGCGCATGGCCCGCGTGAACAGCTCGGTCCGCGACGCCGCCGGGGCGACGCCGCGCAGCTCCCACACGGCCGACGCCTGGGTGATCGTCACGTCGTTCAGCACGCCCATGCCCGCCAGGATGATGCCGCACAGCGCGATCCCGCGCAGGTCCGCCGCCGGCGCGCTGGACGGCAGGAACGCCGAGGCCTCCGCGGTGGTGCCGGTGATCTGCGCCGCCCCGGAGGCCCAGGTGGCGAGCAGCGCGGTCAGCACGAGGCCGACCAGCGTGCCGAGCAGCGCCGTCGACGTACGGGCCGACAGGCCGTGCGCCAGGTACAACGTCACGAACATCACCAGGGACGACGTCACCAGGGCCACACCGATCGCGGACTCCCCCGCCAGCAGCGCGGGCATGGTGAAGCCCAGGAGCACGACGAACGCCGTGCCGAGCCCTGCCATGGCCGCCAGCCCGCGCCAGCGCGCGACCAGCAGCACGACGGCGGCATAGACGAGGGCCAGCAGCGCGATCGGCAGCTCGCGCTGGTAGTCCATGAACACGAGCGGGTCGACGCCGGCCTGCGAGACCTGGGAGATGTCGACGGCGGTGATCCGGTCGCCGTCGCTCAGGGGTACCGACGGGCCGGGCGCCTGCATCTGGGAGGCCTCTCCGCTCGGCAGCTCGACCGGGACGCTGCCGGTGACCAGGTCTGCGGGGCCCGTGACGGTGACATCGACGAACGACGTGCCCTCGGCCTTGGCCGGCACCCGGTCGGGCACGTCGCCGGCGTCCGGCCACAGCAGCCACACGCCGACCAGGGTCAGGAGCAGCGCGGAGACCAGGGTGACGACCAGAAGGAATGTCGTGCGTGGCGTGGCCGGGCCGGCCGTGCCGTGCGAGTGAACGTACGCCATCCGCACATCCTGGCTCAACGACGCGGCAGCGGCGCGGCGAGCGGCGACCCGGCGTTCAGCAACCCGACGAACCACCAGAAGACGGGCTCGGCCATAGGCTCCCCACCATGACGAATCAGCGGCGGGCTGTCGTGGCGGGCTGGAACGGCTTCATCGGACGGGCGCTGGTGCACGACCTCGCGGCGCGCGGGTACGACGTCGTGCGGGTCGGGCGCACCGGTCCCGACGTCCGGTGGGCCGACGGCGACGCCGCGCTCGCGCGCGTGGTCGACGGCGCCGACCTGCTGGTCAACCTCGCGGGCAAGAGCGTCGGCTGCCGGTACACCGACGCGAACCGCGACGAGATCCTGCGCTCCCGTACCGACACGACGCGCGCCCTGCACGGAGCGGTCGCCGCGGCGTCGGCTCCTCCGCGCCTGTGGCTCAACGCGAGCACCGCCACGATCTACCGGTACGCGACGGACCGGCCCCAGACGGAGGCCGACGGCGAGCTCGGTACCGGCTTCTCCGTCGACGTGGCCCGCAGCTGGGAGCGCGAGCTCTTCGCGGGCGACCTGCCCGGCACGCGGCGGGTCGCGCTGCGCATGGCGATCGTGCTCGGCGGACCGGCGTCCGACATGCTGGCGCGCATCGCCCGGCTGGGGGTGGGCGGACCGCAGCTGGACGGCTGGTGGTTCCAGCACCGGCGCGATCCGGTTCATCGACGAGACGGACACTCTCTCCGGGCCGGTCAACCTCTCGGCACCGAACCCGAGCGACAACCGCACGCTCATGGCAGGGCTGCGCCGTGCGGTGCGGATGCCGGTCGGCCTGCCGGCGCCGCGGTGGCTGCTGGAGCCTGCCCTCTGGGTGCTGCGCAACGAGGCAGAGCTCGTGCTCAAGAGCCGGTGGGTGCTGCCCGAACGGCTCACGGCCGCCGGCTACACGTTCCGCCGGCCGGAGCTGGTGCCCGCGCTCGTGGACGCGGTGCGCAGGCAGCCGCGCTGAGCCACGTTCGGCGCGGCTCAGGCGGCTCGGCTCACGCGGCCGGCAGCAGGAGCGCGTCGAAGAGCGCCTCGGCGGCGCCGTCCTCGTCCACGGTCCCCGTGACGCGAGCGGCGACGGCGCGGACCGCCTCGGGAGCGTGGCCCATCGCGATCGGCACGGCGGCCCACGCCAACATCTCGAGATCGTTCTCCCCGTGACCGACGGCGACGGTCCGGGACGACGCGACCCCCAGCTCGACGCGGATGCTCTCGAGCGCGGTCGCCTTGGTAGTGCCGGGGGCCGTGACGTCGACCCAGTCCACGCGGGCCGGGATCGCGGTGACGCCCGACTCGCGCAACGCCGGGGTGAGCCGCTGGGCCCACTGCCCGTGGACCACGACGCGGGGTGTCGGCCGGACCCAGAGTCCGTCGACCGTGCGGACCACCTCCTCGTGCCCGCTGAGCTGGCGCTCGGGAAAGCGCCGGGTGACGCGGTATCCGGTCCCGACCACCTCGGCGGCGAGCCGCAGGTCCGGTCGCGTCCTGGCGACGAGCCGGCACACGGGCTCCGCGTCCAGCGGGACCACCTGGGCGATGGAGTAGCCGTCCGGCCGCAGCCGCGCGGTCACCGCGCCGTTCGCAGCGACCACCCAGCCGTCACGGACGCCGAGCTGCCGCGCCGCCTGCACGGCGCTCGACAGGGACCGGCCCGTGGCGACCACCAGGTGGTGTCCTGCGGCGCGAACCGCCGCTATGGCGTCGAGGACGGCCGGCGAGGGCCGGCGCCCGGCACGGGCGAGCGTCCCCTCCACGTCGCAGGCGACGAGAGCGGGTGTGGACATGGGCGCGTCCGACAGTGCTGCGGCCCCTGAGGTGGTCGCGGTCACGATATTCCCCTGGTGATAGGCGATATAGCGCATCCTGCCGCAAACTGGGACATTTTGAAACTCTTGCCCAGGTCAGGCTGCAGATCCTCGCGTCGCCGACCCGCGAGACCGAGCGAACCGCCCTGCCTACGGCACGATCCGCTGCTGCTCGGTCCAGCCGGACCACCCACGCTCCTCGAGCAGCGCCTCCAGGCGGCGGCCCGCGGGGATGGAGTCGAGGGCGAGCGAGTCGAACAGCTCGACGATCCCTGCCTCCGGACGGCGCACCGTCCCGCTCGGCGAGTCGCCCGCCGAGCCGTTGGCCCAGTCGGCGTGCAGATCGAGCAGCGCCGCCACCTTGTCGGCCAGGCCGTTCAGCCTCGCGTCGTCGGGCGCCCAGTCGATCGCCTCGCTGATCGACCGGAGGACGTCGACGAACTCCGGGTCGTCGAGCAGGCGGCCCTTCTGCGCCATCGCCTCGGCCACCTCCTCCGGCGACAGCACGGCGAGGGTGAGGATCCAGCTGTCCCGCTCGATCTGCACGACCCGCTCGGGAACGCCGAGCTCACGCCATCGGTCGAGATAGGCAGCGCCCTCAGGGGGCAGGGCCAGGCTGTTGCCGGCGGCGAGCCTCGCGATGCGCTCCCGGTGCCGCTCCCGTTCCGCGATCTCCTTCCGGAGCCTGGCGTCGATCTCGGCGACGGCCGCCGTGAACTCCTTCTCGTCGGCGTGCAGGAGCTCCTGCACCCGCGCGAGGGGCACGCCGGCGTCGGCAAGGACCCTGATCCGGATGAGCTCCACGACGGCCTGCGCGCCGTACCGCCGGTAGCCCGAGTGGTCACGCTCGGGCTCGGGCAGCAGCCCCTCGGCGTGATAGTGCCGTACGGCGCGCGCCGTCACCCCCGCGTAGGACGCGAGCTGGCCGATAGTCAGCATGGCTGAAGTCTCCTCCCTCGTCCTGCCTGGTTCCCCGCCCGCTCGGTCTAGCGCACCGGCACCCTCGCGAACTGGCGCCGGGCCCACAGGTACCCCGTCACACCGATCACCGTGCACCAGCCGACGGCGATCCAGCCCTCGTGGCCCACCGGTGTGCCGGCGGTCAGTGCCCGGAGCGTCTCGATGATCGGCGTGAACGGCTGGTGCTCGGCGAAGTGCCGCAGCCCGGCCGGCATCTGCTCCGTCGGTACGAAGCCGCTGCTCACGAACGGCAGCACCATCAGGACCAGCGGGGTGTTGCTCGCCGTCTCGATGCTGCCGGCGGCCAGGCCCATGGCGACCGTCAGCCACGTGAACGAGAACGCGAGCAGCAGCACCAGCCCGGCGGCGCCGAGCCAGCCGACGAACCCTGCGTCGGACCGGAACCCGAGCAGCAGCGCGAAGACGATCATCACCGAGAGGGCGAGGAGGGTCCGCGTCACCGCGCCGAGCACGTGCCCGGTCAGCACCGACACCCTGGCGATGTCCATGGTCCGGAACCGGGCGAACATCCCGCCGGTCCGGTCGATGGCGACCGACACGGCGGTTCCGTTCGCCACGCTGGCCACGGTCATGATCCAGATGCCGGGGACGAGGTAGGTGAGGTAGTCGGCCCGGGTACCGCCGCCGTCGACGGGGAGGCCAGCGCCGAGCGTGCCGCCGAACACGTACACGAACATCAGCAGGAACACGATCGGGACGGCGAGCAGCATGAGCGCGAGCGACGGGTAGCGGCTGAGGTGCCGCAGGTTGCGGCGGAGCATGGTCATCGAGTCGCGGACGACGTAGGTGGTGCTCATCGTGCGGTCACCTCCTGGGTGGCCTCGGGGCGTGCGTCGGGTGTCGCGGATAGCGGCGCGTGGCCGGTGAGCGCCAAGAACACGTCGTCCAGGTTGGTGCTGTCGCCGGGGACCCGCGCCTTGAGCTCTGCCGGGGTCCCCTCGGCGACGAGCCTCCCGGCGTCGAGCACGCCCACCCGGTCGGCCAGGGCGTCCGCCTCCTCCAGGTACTGGGTCGTCAGGAGCACGGTGACGCCGTCGGCCACCTGCTCCCGGACCACCTGCCAGACCTCGCGGCGGCTGCGGGGGTCGAGCCCGGTGGTCGGCTCGTCGAGGAAGATGAGGCGCGGCCGGGTGATGAGGGTCATCGCGAGGTCCAGCCTGCGCTGCATCCCGCCGGACCAGGTCAGGGCGCGACGGTCCGCGGCGTCCGCCAGGTCGAACCGCTCGAGCAGCCCCGCGACGTCCCGGGCGGCGGTGGCCCGGTCGAGGTGCGTGAGGTCGGCCATGAGCCGCAGGTTCTCCCGGCCGGTGAGGAACAGGTCGATCGCCGAGAACTGCCCGGTGACACCGATCGTCGACCGGATCCGGGCCGGCTCGCGCCGCACGTCGTGGCCCGCGACGCGCAGCTCGCCCGCGTCGGCCGTCAGCAGCGTCGACAGGATGTTGACCAGGGTGGTCTTGCCCGCGCCGTTCGGGCCGAGCAGCGCGTAGACGGAGCCGGCGGGGACGGCCAGGTCGACGCCGTCGAGCACCTGGTGGTCGCCGAAGGACTTGCGCAGCCCGACGATCTCGATCGCCGCGTGCACCGGGCCTGCCGGTGGGACGGGGGGTGAGGTCTCTGCCGTTGTCATGACCGCAGCGTGCAGGGTTGACGCTGCGACAAGGTCAAGCCCGCAGGACGCGGTCCGCGCTGAGGATCATCACGGATCAGCACGGATCAGCGGGCATAGCCCCCGCCCGGCACGTCGAAGACCTCCTCCAGGGTGGTGCGGCCGGTGTCGCGCAGGTGCGCGGCGAGCTCCCGGCCCACCCAGCGCAGGTGCCAGCTCTCGGGGCCGTAGCCGGTGACGGTGCTGTTCCCGGGCGCGTACCGCACGAGGAAGCCGTGCTCGACAGCGTGCTCTGCCACCCAGCGGCCCTCGACCGTCGCGACGAAGCACCCCTCGAAGTCGCACTCGGGCCGGGTGGAGCTGCCCACGTCCACCGCGATCCCCGTCTGGTGCTCGCTGTGCCCCGGGCGGGCCGACACGGCGTCCGCCTGCTCGTCCCCGAGCCGGGCCACCCACCCGTCGTAGACCGCCGCCTGCTTGGGGTACGCGCGGTAGGCGCTGCGCAGGGTCAGGTGCACCCCGTCGGCGTCGGCGGCGTCGAGCAGCGCGGTGAGGTCGGGGGCGGCATCGGGCCGCACGAGGTAGCCGCGCACGACGGTGAGCTCCGGCTCGTAGTCGATCGGGTCGAGCGGCGTGCGCTTGTTGACGACCACCCAGGGGCTCGCCGGGTCGGACGCCGAGTGCTTCGTCAGGTCGAGGCCCGCGGCTGGACCGGCGGCGCGGTCACCCACGGGGCCGACGACTTCGCTGGGGACCGGGCTGGGAACAGGGCTGGGGACCGGGCTGGGCGGTCCGGCCTTCTGCGGCGCCACGGCAGTGGTGCGCGGCTCCGGCACTGCCAGGCCGACGCCGTCGGCCGCCTGCGTCGTCCCGGCGGCGCAACCGGTCACGACCAGCGTCGCGGCGAGGACGGCGCCCGCCCGGGCCGCAGCTCCCGCCGGGACGGGACCGATGGGGCGGGCGCGGACGAAGAGGGCGGTCACACCAGCGTCGGTGTGCACCACCCGACGCGCGATGACAGCAGCTGGCTGTGACGTGGACCACATCCGGCACCGCTGGCCCGGCCGGGCGGGCGCCGAGTGCCAGACGAAGGGCTCCGAGCGCAGCGCACCGCGGGTAGGCTCCCGGCGTGCTCAGCCCTGCCACCGCCGACGACCTCGACGACCTGGCGACATTCCTCCGCACCGCGGACCTGACGGTCGCCGCACTGGCGGAACCCGCGGTACGCCTGTGGCTCGAGCGCGACGACGCCGGCGCCGTGCGCACGACCACCGGGTTCGAGCTCGGCGCGAGCGGCGAGCACGCGCTGGTCCGGAGCGTCGCCGTCCGCCCGGACCTGCGCGGTGCGGGCGACGGCCTGCGCCTGGCACGCTTCGCCCTGGACCGGGCCGCCGACGCCGGGGCGCGCCAGGCCTGGCTGTTCTCCCGCCGGTCGGGCGGCTTCTGGCAGAAGCTCGGCTTCGCCCGGACGACGACGGACGCCCTCGCCACCGCGCTGCCCGACGCCCACCAGGTGCTCCTGTTCCGCTCGACCGGACAGCTCGACCGCGAGGTCGCGTGGCAGCGACCGCTGCCGGCGTCTGATAATTTCGCCGCATGAGGTCTCCAGAAGCATCCAGGTTCGGGCTGCCGGTACTCCGGTAGCCCGAGATGCCCCTGTAGAGACCGTCTGTAGAGACGCGTCTGTAGAGACCGCCGAGGTACGACCTCGCCCGCCCGCTCCCCCGTGACTCCTGTCCCGGTGAGCCGGTGGTGTCCGTGCGCATCCGAAGGGCCCCGTAGTGCCGCTCCGGCCTACCCGTTCCCCTCTTTCCCTCCGGAGTCGCTCATGCCTGTCCTGCTCTACGTGCTCGCCGTCGCGGTCTTCGCGCAAGGCACGTCGGAATTCGTCCTCGCCGGGCTCGTGCCCGGCATCTCCACCGATCTCGGCATCGCCCTCGCCCAGGCCGGCTACCTGACCTCGGGCTTCGCGGTCGGCATGGTCGTCGGCGCACCGCTGGCGGCAGTGCTCGGGCGCCGTCTGCCACCGCGGTGGACCCTGTCGGCGTGCCTGCTGATCTTCGTCGCCGCGCACGTGGTCGGCGCCCTCGCCGACCAGTACGCCGTCCTGCTCGGCACCCGGTTCGTGGCCGCCGTGGCCAACGCAGGGTTCCTCGCGGTCGCCCTGTCGACCGTCACGACCATCGTCCCGCCGAGCAGGCAGGGCCGGGCGCTCGCCGCGATCCTCAGCGGCACGACGCTCGCCCTGGTCGCCGGGGTCCCCGCCGGCGCCCTCCTCGGTGAGGTCTGGGGCTGGCGCTCGGCACTCTGGGCGCTCGCCGGGGTGTCGGCGCTCGCGCTGGTCGCCGTCGCCACGCTGACGCCCGGGCGGACCGGCCCGAACGAGCCGCACGCCCGGGTCGATCTCCGGGTCGAGCTCCGCACGCTCCGGTCACCCGACCTGCTGCGCCAGCTCGTGATGGGTGTGCTGGTCAACGGCGCGACCTTCTGCGCGTTCACGTTCCTCGCGCCCCTCGTCACGGACGGCGCCGGGCTCGACCCCACGCTGGTACCGGTGGTCCTGGCGCTGTTCGGGCTGGGCGCCTTCGCCGGCGTCTCGGCCGCGGGCCGCCTCGCGGGGACGCACGGGCACCTCGTGCTCGGCATCGGCACGCCGGTCCTCGTGGCGGGCTGGGCGCTGTGGGCGGCGCTCGCGTCGAGCGCGCCGGCCGTGTGGGTGCTCGCGCCGGTGCAGGGCGCGCTCTCGTTCGCCGTCGGCGGCATGCTCATCGCCCGCAGCATGGCGGCGGCCCACGGCGCCCCGACCATGGGCGGGGCGTACTCCACGGTCGCGCTGAACCTTGGCGCCCTGGCCGGCCCGGTGCTCGGCGGCCTGGCGATCGGCCCGCTCGGGACCGGCGGCCCGCCGGCGGTCAGCGCAGCCCTGGCCGGTGCCGCCGTCGCGCTCCGGTTCGCGGCGGGCCGACGCCGGGCGTCCGCTCCCATGGGCTGACCGGGTCGGGACGCCGGACCTGACCATGTACCTGCTGCCAGGACAGCGCCCGGACCGGCAGCAGGTGCATGGTCGTCCTCAGGCCTCCAGGCTGCGGGCCAGCAGCCGGAGCGCCGACTCCGAGCCCGATTCGCGACCGGTTGTGTGCTGTGCGCTGCGCGCTTGGCACACTTTTCTTAGCCACATCCGGTCGGGCAGCCTGCGCGTCCGAGGCGTGGACGATTTTCCGACCACATCGCGGGCATGAATACGATCCAGGCTCATCATCCAGAGCGGTCGAGAGTCCTGGCTCAACGACACCGCAGCAACCTGCCTCCGGAGCGCAAAGCCGGGCAAGGTGCTAACGCCAGGTCCGATGGAGCTGATACGCATGGCAGTTGAGTCCACGCCACTTTCCCCCGCCACGATCCTTGGCTACCCCCGCATCGGCCGACGCCGCGAGCTCAAGCGCGCCGTCGAGGCGTCCTGGGCCGGACGCACCACCACCGACGAGCTGGAGACGACGGCCCGCGACCTGCGGCTGGCCACCGCACGGCACCTCGTCGACCTGGGCCTGGACGCGGAGACGGCCGCGGTCCCCGGCTCGTTCTCGTTCTACGACCAGGTGCTCGACGCCGTCGCCCTGCTGGGCGCGGTGCCCGAACGGTTCCGTGATCTGGTCTCGACAGGCTCGACAGGCTCGACAGGCTCGACAGGCTCGACAGGCTCGGCCAGCGCAGGCGCGCTCTCCCTGGAGGGCTACTTCACGCTGGCCCGGGGCGAGGGCGACAAGCCGCCGCTCGAGATGACCAAGTGGTTCGACACGAACTACCACTACCTGGTCCCGGAGATCGGGCCGGACACCCCCATCGGGTTCGTGGACGACCGCGTGGTGCGCGAGTTCAGCGAGCTCGCCCACCCGGCGGACGGCGGCCAGGCCGTCGTGACCCGCCCCGTGCTCGTCGGCCCGGTGACGTTCCTGCTGCTCAGCAAGGCAGAATCTTCTGCCGCGGCTCTGCGGGGCTCGCACGCTCACTCCTCAGCCGCGGGTGACGAGGCGCCCGACGGGTTCGACCCGCTGGACCGGCTCGACGACGTCGTCGCCGCGTACGCCGACCTGCTGCGCGCCCTGGCCGCCGCTGGTGCACCCTGGGTGCAGCTCGACGAGCCCGCGCTGGTCACCGACCTGCTCGACGTCCCCTTCTCCGACGTGGCCGACGCCGTCCGCCGGGCCTACTCGCGGCTCGCGACCGACCTCTCCCCCGTGCCGGGCCGCGACAGCACGGACGGCCCGGCGGAACGACCGGCGATCCTGGTGACCGCGCCCTACGGCGACCTGCGCAGCGACGCAGGCGACGGGCTCGCCCTCCTGGCCGGGACCGACGTCGAAGCGCTGGCGATCGACCTCGTCAAGGGCACCGTCCCTGCCGGGCCGGTGGCCGGCCTGGAGACCAAGACCCTGGTCGCGGGCGTGATCGACGGGCACAACATCTGGCGTGCCGACCTCGATGCCCGCCTGACCACGCTGGAAGGCCTGTCCGCGCTGGGGGCCGGGGCGGTCGCCGTCGGCACCTCGACGTCGCTGCTGCACGTGCCGCACGACGTCGGCGACGAGCCCCGGCTCGACCCGGACCTGAAGTCGTGGCTCGCGTTCGCCGACCAGAAGATCGCCGAGGTCGTGACGCTGGCGACCGGCCTGGCCGAGGGGCGGACGGCGGTCGCCGCCGCGCTCGCCGGGTCCACGGCCGCTGTCCGGTCACGCGCCGACGCGCCCGGCGTCGTCGTACCGGAGGTACGGGACCGGACGGCGGCCCTGACCCCCGCCGACGTCGAGCGCGCGCCATACGCGGAGCGTGCCGCAGCCCAGCAGGCCCGGCTCGACCTGCCGCCGCTGCCGACCACCACCATCGGCTCGTTCCCGCAGACCGCGGAGATCCGCCGCACCCGGGCTTCCTGGGTGCGCGGCGAGCTGTCGGACGCCGAGTACACGACCGCCATGCGCGCCGAGATCGCGAGCACCGTCGCGCTCCAGGAGGAGCTGGGCCTGGACGTGCTGGTGCACGGCGAGCCCGAGCGCAACGACATGGTGCAGTACTTCGCCGAGCAGCTCGACGGGTTCGTGACGACCGTGCACGGCTGGGTGCAGTCGTACGGCTCGCGCTGCGTGCGGCCGCCGATCCTGTGGGGCGACGTGTCCCGGCCCGCGCCGCTGACCGTTGAGTGGGCCGCGTACGCGGCGTCGCTCACCAGCAAGCCCGTCAAGGGCATGCTGACGGGGCCGGTCACGATCCTGGCGTGGTCGTTCGTGCGCGACGACCTGCCGCTCGGCGAGACCGCCGACCAGGTCGCCCTCGCCCTCCGGGACGAGGTGACGGACCTGGAGGAGGCAGGTATCGGCGTCGTGCAGGTGGACGAGCCCGCGCTGCGTGAGCTGCTGCCCCTGCGCCGGTCCGCGCACGCGGACTACCTCGACTGGTCGGTGCGCTCGTTCCGGCTCTCCACCGCCGGGGCGGGCACCGCCACGCAGGTGCACACGCACCTGTGCTACTCGGAGTTCGGGCAGGTCATCGGCGCGATCGACGGCCTCGACGCCGACGTGACGTCCGTGGAGGCCGCGCGGTCCCGCATGGAGATCGTGCCCGAGCTCGCCGACGCCGGGTACGGACGCGGCATCGGGCCGGGTGTCTACGACATCCACAGCCCGCGGGTGCCGTCCGTCGCGGAGGTGACCGAGCTCGTGACGCTCGCGGCCAAGTCGATCGACCCGCGGCTGGTCTGGGTGAACCCGGACTGCGGCCTGAAGACCCGCAGCTACGCGGAGACGAAGGAGTCGCTCCGCAACCTGGTGACGGCGACGCGATCGGTCCGCGCCACCCTCTGACGACCGGCTGGTGGCCCTGCACTTCGAGGCCTAAGTTTCTTCGCTTTGCGACGTCCCAAAGCGAAGAAACTTAGGTCTCGAAGATGAGTCGCGTTCAGCCAGCCAAAGGGTCAGCCCACGCGCCACTTCTGGGCCGACGTGCCGTTGCAGGTCCAGATCTGCAGCTGCGTACCGTTCGCGCTGTTGCTGTTCGGCACGTCCACGCACTTGTTGGCGAGGATCGAGACGAGGTCTCCCGCCCCGCTCAGCGTGAACTGCTGGGCCGCGTTGCCGCTGCAGTTCGCGAGCTGCACGGCCGTACCGTCGGCCGTGTTGGCCCAGGCGATGTCCATGCACTTGCCCCCGGCCCGCAGCGTGCCGTCCGCGTGGAAGGTCCACCGCTGCGCGGCGCTGCCGTTGCACGTCCAGAGCTGCAGACGCTTGCCGTCCGAGAAGTCGGCGTTCGGCACGTCGATGCACTTGCCCGCGAGCCCGACCAGCGCCTGCCCACCGCCGCCACCGCCGCTGGTGGTCAGCTGCAGCCCGTAGGTGCTCAGGATCGGGTTGAGCGGCTGGTAGATGAACCGGCCGTTCGAGGAGCAGTCGCCGATCCGGCCCGACGTCACGCCCTGCGCCTGGTTGCCCGAGATGACCGAGCCGCCGGAGTCGCCGCCCTCCGCGCACGCGGAGCCCGTCGCCATGCCGGGGATGTCGCCGTTGCCGTAGTTGATGGTGACGTTCTTCTCCTGGATGTTGCCGCAGCGCCAGCCCGTCGTGCGGCCCGAGCGGCACACCGTCGCGCCGATGCCCTGCTCTGCGGAGCCGGCGACCGTCGCGGTGCCGCCCGCGTAGTTGTTCACCGTCGGAGTGGGCGTCCAGTTGCTGTTCGTCGCCACCCACGCCCAGTCGTGACCAGGGAAGACCGACGCCCGGTAGGTGCCGAGCGCCGCGCCGTCCGACGCGGTGACCGGGTTGCCCGCAGCGCCGCAGTGCCCGGCGGTGACGAACCCGCCCTGCACGGCGAAGCCGATCGAGCACAGCGTGACGAACCCGTCGCCGGTCGGCCGGCGGAACTCGTCGCCGCCGCGGATGTCGCGCGCGATCTCGGGCGCGACCTTCGACCGCTCGACCCGCACGACGTCGGCCGGCAGGTCCGCCTCGGCGATCATGGCCTTCGCCGCGCCGACGTCGGCCGCCTCGACGACCACCTCGTTGGTGGTCGGGTCCGCGTACCAGGAGTGCACCGAGTCGGGAGCGCCCACCTCGTCGAGGGCCTCCTTCCAGACGGTGAGGTCCTCGAGGCCGTGCTCGACGACGACGGCGTCGGCGCCAGCGCGTTCGGCCACCTTGGCCGCCGCGGTGCTGGTGACGGCGACGCGCGGGGCGTCGGCGCCCTGGGGCAGCCAGGTGCCCGCGTACGCCTCGCCGAGCGCCGCGGTGAGGTGCGCCTCGATCAGCGCCGCGTCGGCGTCGAGGGCGAGCCGGTCCGGGATCTCCGCCCGGGTGAGGCCGAGGTCGCGCTCCATCGCGCGGATCTGGGCGTCGGGCAGCTCGTCGGGCTGCTGGGCGGCGGGCCGGGCGGCGGCCGGCGCCTGCGGGGGCGGCGCTGCCCCCGCGACACCGGCACCGGTGAACGCCGTGCCGACCACGAACGCGGCGGCTGACAGCGCTATCAAGGGACGGGACGTTCTCAGGGATCGTGACATGGTGTGCTCCTCGTCAGGCCTGGGGAACCTCGTGTGTGCCTGGGAGCGTATTGACGCCACGCCGCCGCCAGAACGGCTGGGAGCGCGCTGTGTGGAAACTACGTAAACCAGCGCGTACTACCCCCTACCCCCGCACCGGCCGTCCACGCATTTCACCCGCTCTCACGAAGGTCCGCCCCGAGCAAGGACCTGGGCCTGGTTCCGGGGGTGGAACCAGGCCCAGGTCCTTGCTCGAGGCGGACCTTCACGGCGGCTCGGCCGCTCAGCCCCGGGCGGGTCAGCCGCAGGCGCCCGCCTCGTACGGGACCGTGAGCGTCTCGGTCGCCCGCTCGCCGTCGATGGTCACCTCGACGACGGCGGTCACCGCACCGGTGCCGACGTCGGCCGAGCCCGCCTCGAACGTCACGTCGCCGGAACCGCGCAGCGTCTCGGTCCCGAAGTCGGACGTCACCGTGACCGACGTGCTCGCGCCCTTGGCGGTCGGGCCGTCGGCCTGCACCCGCAGCGCGGCGTCGCCGTCGGTGCAGACCGGGACGGCCCACACCGTGATGCCCGAGGCCGCGTCCTGCGCCTCGGCCGCCGCCCGGGTCGCCGCCCGGGTCTCGGCGTCGGCGCCCTGACCGGCAGCCCCGTCAGCGGGACCGAGCGGCAGCTCGTCGGCGCCCGCACCCTGGTCGGCGAGCAGCTCGAGCTCCGCCAGCGACAGGTCGCCCTCGCCCGCCGCCTCCTCGACGACGATCCGTAGCCGTTCGAACGGTCGCGGGTCGTCGACCTGGAACGGCCGCGTCTGCAGCGCCCACCGGAACTCCTGGCCGGCTCGTTCGTCGAGCACGGTCCAGCTCTCGCCGTCGTCGGACCCCTCCAGCCGCCAGGCCGACGGCGCGGCCGTGCCCGCGGCGCCCGAGGTGAGCGTGTACGTGCCGACCGTCGCCCCAGAATCAGAATCAGAACCGGAGCCGGAACCAGGGCTGGAGCCCGACCCCGAACCGTCCCACGTGATGGTCGGCGTCCGGTCGCCGAACGTGGTGCGCGACGCCGACGTGTTGTCGGTCAGCGCAGCCGGCTCGGTGCCGTCATCCACCGTGACCGTCCCCGTCCCGGTGGTGTCCCGGGCCGGGCTCGGCGGCTCGTCACCCTCGGTGAGCGACGGCGGCGCGTCGTCCTCCCCCGTGCCCCAGCTCGACGGCTCCGCGCCCATCACGAAGTCCAGCCGGGCGCCGCCCGACAGGTCAGCCTGGGACAGCGACGTCGACGTCCGCTTCTTGCCGTCGACCCGCAAGGACTGCACGTAGACGTTCTCCACGGAGTTGTTCCGCGCGTTGATCACGAGGTCGCCGTCGGGCAGGTGCACCGTCGCCTGGTCGAACAGCGGCGAGCCGATCGCGTACTGGTCGGAGCCGACCTGCATCGGGTAGAAGCCGAGCGCGGCGAAGATCCACCACGACGACATCTCGCCGTTGTCCTCGTCGCCCGGGTAGCCCTGGCCGATCTCGCTGCCCACGAACAGGCGCCGCGTGACCTCCCGGACGATCTCCTGGGTCTTGTGCGGCGCGCCGGCGGCGCCGTACAGCCACGGGATGTGGTGGGAGACCTGGTTGCTCATGCCCCACTGGCCCAGCCGGATGTCCCGCGCCTCGCGCATCTCGTGGATGACGCCGCCGTAGCCGCCGGTGTGCGTGGCGTCCTCCGGCGTGGCGAAGAAGGTGTCGAGCTTGGCCTCCAGCCCGTCCTGGCCGCCGTACAGGTTGGCGAGGCCGTTCGGGTCCTGCGGCGCGTGGAACGAGAAGTTCCAGCCGCTGGTCTCGGTGTAGCCGCCGCCCCAGGTGCGCGGGTCGTACTCGTCCGGCGAGCTGAGGAACTCGCCGTCGGCGTGCCGCGGCTGGAAGAAGTCGATCGCCGGGTCGAACAGCGCGCCGTAGTGCGTCGTCCGCTCCAGGAAGTAGGCCGACTCCTCACGCAGCGCCTCGCGGCGCTCGTCGGGCGTGCCCGGGTCCTCGGCCAGGGCGGCGGCCATGTTGCCGATGCCGAAGTCGTTGATCAGGCCTTCCAGGCCCCACGACACAGACTCGTGCGTGCTCTCCGGCGTGAAGCCGAGGAACGGCGAGGACTCGAGGCCCTTGCGGCCCACCGCGTCGTTCGGCGGGGAGACCGTGCCGTTCTTCAGCGCGGCGTCGTACGCGTCGAGCGCCTTGTCGACCGGCAGCGAGCCCTTGAGGTAGGCGTCCGCGAACGCGACGTCGGACGACGTGCCCGTCATCAGGTCGGCGTAGCCCGGCGAGGACCAGCGGGCCACCCAGCCGCCGTCGCGGTACTGCTGCACGAACCCGTCGACCAGCTCGGCGGCGACGTCCGGGTACAGCAGGGAGTACGCCGGCCAGGCCGTGCGGTAGGTGTCCCAGAACCCGTTGTTCACGTAGATCTTGCCGTCGACGACCTGCGCGTTGGTGCGCGTGTCCGTCGCGTCGCCGGTGGGCGCGGTGACGGGGCTCGCGTACCGGTACTCCGGCTTCCGCGCGGTGCCGGTGTTCTCGAACTGCGAGTTCGGGTACAGGTTGAGCCGGTACAGGTTCGAGTAGAGGGTCACCAGCTCGGCCTCGCTGCCGCCCTTCGTCTCGATCACGCCGAGCCGCTCGTTCCACTGCCGCTCGGCGGCGCGCTGCACCGACCTGAACGAGCGGTCGGTGACCTCGAGGTCGAGGTTCGCCCGTGCCTGGTCCAGCCCGATGAACGACGTCGCCACACGCAGCTCGACCGTGCGGTCCCTCCGGGTGTCGAAGGTGGCGTAGCGCGCACCGTCCCGGTCGCCCGCCGCGGCGCCGACGGACGACGGCGCCCGGTCGAACGTGCCCGCCACGTACATGCGGGTCCGGCCGACGGACAGGGAGCTGCCGTTCTCGACCCAGCCGCTCAGCTCGCCGGTGTCCTCGTCGAAGGTGAGCTCCGAGGACCCGAGCACCCGGTCCACGAGCACGTGTCCTGCGTCGCCGGGGGTGTCCCGCGGGAAGCTGAAGCGCAGCACCGCCGCGTGGTCCGTCGGTGCCACCTCGGCCTCGATGCCGCCCGCGAAGGTCACGCCGTAGTAGTCGGGCCGGGCCGTCTCGTCAGCGTGGCTGAACGGGAGGCCGCGCGCGTCGAGCCCGGCGTCGGGCACCCCGGCCCCGGTGGCCGGCTGGAAGGCGAGCTGGTTGCGGTCACCCATCCAGGGGCTCGGCTCGTGCGAGATGCCGATGCCCTGCAGCACCGTGCGGTTCTGGTCGTCGTTCGCCGCCTGGTACTCGTAGAGCCACCGGTCGGTGGAGGCGTTGGTCATCGGCGTCCAGAAGTTGAAGCCGTTCGGCACCGCCGTGGCCGGGACGTTGTTGCCGCGCGAGAACGAGCCGCTCGACAGCGTGCCGCGCCGCGTGTCGACGTAGCCGGTCAGGCTCGACCCGTCGATCCGCTCCGGGCGGGCCTCCAGCGCGACGTCGTCGAGCCAGCCCGCGAACCGGGTGCCCACGCCGTCCTCGTCAGAACCGCCGGCGTCGTTGTCGTAGCCGACGAGCACCTGGTCGATCTTCTTGCCCCGGGCCACCGCGCCGACGTCGACCCGCACGGAGTTCCACTGGTCGGCGTACAGGATCTTGCCGGCGCCCTGGCCGGCCGCCGTGGCGGCGGTCCCGTGGGCGTCGCGCGCGTCGAGGTCCGACAGGTAGGTGCCGTCGGTGAACCTCAGGTCCACCGCGGCGTAGGTGGAGGGGTACTTCAGGTCGCCGAGCAGCTCGGGGAAGATCTTCCAGCTCAGCCGGGTGCCCGGTCGCACGCGGACGTCCACGTCGTCGTACAGGACGTTCGTCGCGTGCGCGGCGCCGTCGCCGAGGTGACCGCCCTCGTAGCGCAGCGACCGCGTGCCGGTGAACCCGACCTCCTTCTTGTTGGTGAAGCTCACCGTCTGGGGCCCCGAGCCCACCGCGGTGACCATCGGCTGCTCGGCGGGCTGCTCGGCCAGGTCCTCCGACAGGTCCCAGTCGGCGAGCTGGGTGCCGTCCGAGCCGTTGTTGCGCGTGATGTCGAGCCGGAAGTGCGAGTACGCCTCCGTGGCGCCGTCCAGCTCGTACACCTGGCGCTGGAACCGCTCGCTGAACTTCTCGCCGCTGCGCTCGTCGAGCGTCTCCCAGGTCTCGCCGTCCGTCGAGCCCTGGAGCGTCCAGGCCTGCGGGTCCCGGTCCGCGAAGTCGTTCGCCGAGGTCAGCGAGTACGCGGTGACGGCGGTCGGCTCGGTCAGCTCGTAGGTGATCGCGCCCGTCCGGGCGAACGTGAGCCACTTGGTGGCCGACGACCAGTCCGTGAGGTTCGCGGCGGCCTCGTTCGGCGGGTTCTCCCCGCTCGCGGTGACGGCGCCGACCTGCTCCAGCACGCTCCCGGGCAGTCCCGGCACGAACTCACCGACGTTGTCCTGCCACGGCGCGCCGTCACGCTCGGCGGGCGTCGACTCGATCGGGGCCGGGTCGTCGTCCTCGAACGAGGTGGCGAAGTCACCCCGGTGGGCCTGGCCCGGGACCGTGCCTTCCGAGGCCGTGCCGCCGGGCACGGTACCGTCCGGGGCCGCGAGCGCGACGCCGGTCGGGAGCACGAGCAGCAGGGCGAGCGCGCCCGACAGGGCGGCGGCCGTCCGCCGGGGTCTGGCCCGGCCGGTGAGTACGGACATGGTGGACTCCCTCGTCGGCCGACAGCGCTGTCGAGAGCCGAACGTAGGTGCAGGCCAGCCCGGTGTCAACGGGGCCGGCGTTCGCCGCTCCCTCGGGGCAGCACCCGGGTCGGCAGCACGACGAGCTCGACCGCCCGGTCGGGTTCGGCGGACCGCGCGACGGCGAGCTCGGCGGCGAGCCGGCCCATCTCCACGGCGTCGTACGCGACGACGGTGATGCCCAGCAGGTCGGCCAGCTCGAAGTCGTCGAAGCCGACCACCGCCACGCCGTCGCCGCCCGGCAGGTCCCGCAGCGCCTGGAGGGTGCCGACGGTCGCCCGGTTGTTCGCGGCGAGCACCGCTGTGGGCGGCTCCGGCGCCGCGAACAGCTCCGCGACCAGCTCCCGCGCGGCGGCGGCGTCGTGCGCGCCGGAGCGCAGCCACCGCTCGGCGTCGGGCACGCCGGCGTCGCGCATCACGTCCAGGAACTCGGCGCTGCGCTCCTGGTACGTCCACAGGTGGGGCTCGTCGCCGACGAACGCGATGCGGCGGTGGCCGTGGGCCAGCAGGTGGCCGACGGCGGCCCGCGTGCCGCCGCGGTTGTCGATGACCACGGTGTCGACGTCGATCCCTGCCGCCGGCCGGTCCACCACGACGACCGTCAACCCGGCGGCGATCTCGGCCCGGAGCGCCGAGTGGTCGGCCCCTGCGGGCGTCACGATGAGCGCCCCGACCCGCCGCTCGAGCAGCTCGCCCGTCAGCGACCCCTCCCGCTCGGGGTCCTCGTCGGACGACGCCGTGAGCAGCTGCAGCCCGTGCTCCCGCAGCTCTCGCTCGATGCCGCTGGCCAGCGCGGAGTAGAACTCGTTGGCCAGGTCCCCTGTGATGAACCCGACCAGCCGCGAGAAGCCCCCGCGCGCGAGGTCGGCGGCCACGGCGTTGCGCCGGAAGCCCAGCGAGGTGGCGGCGTCGAGCACGCGCTCGCGCGTGGCGGCCGCCACGTTGGGCTCGCGGTTGAGCACCCGGGACGCGGTCTTCAGGCTCACCCCCGCTGCCTCGGCGACCACGGCCAGCGTCGGACGACGGATCATGTCAGGCCTCCCGGCGCTTGCGCATCAGCATGTCGATGACGATGGCCAGCAGCAGCACGGCCCCTGTCACCATGTAGCGCGCCGCCTGGTCCACGTTCATCAGCGTGAGCCCGTTGGCGATGGACTGGATCACGAGCACCCCGAGCACCGCCGACCACGCGCTGCCCCGCCCCCCGAACAGGCTGGTGCCGCCGATCACCGCGGCGGCGATCGCCACGAGGTAGGTGTCGGCTCCGCCGGTCCCCTGGTTGGCGGCGCCCAGCCGGCCGGCCGCGAGCACGCCGCCGAGCGCGGCGAGGGTCGAGCAGGCGACGAAGCACAGGACCACCGTGCGGCGCACCGGCACGCCGGCGAGCATCGCCGCCCGTCGGTCACCGCCGACCGCACGTACCGACCGGCCCCACCGCGTGCGGCGCAGCAGCACGTCCGTGACCACGACGAGCAGCGCGAACAGCACCACGGAATAGCCGATGCCGCGCGCGGAGCCCAGGTACAGGTAGGCGACGACCAGCGACAGCACGGCGGCCAGGACGAACGTGCGCACGGCGACCTGCGGCACGCTCGCGCAGGCGAGGTCGGCGCGCCGCCGCCGGGCCCTGGCCGCGAGCTGGCCGGCGGCGGAGGCGACCACGACGGCGACCACCAGGGCCCAGGCGACGCCGGCGGGCAGGAAGCCCTGCTGCACCGACCGGACGAACCACGACTCGAACGGCAGGTTGATCGAGCCGAGCGGGCCGAGCACGCGCAGCTGCACCCCGGCCAGGAACAGCAGCCCCGCGAGGGTGAACACGAAGCTGGGCAGCCCGAGCCGCGTCGAGAGCGCCCCGTAGCCCAGCCCCACCACCACCCCGCAGGCCAGTGCGACACCGATCGCGAGCGCCACCGGCCAGCCGAGCGTCACCGAGCCGACGGCGACCACGGCCGCGGCCAGACCGCTCAGCGACCCGACGGACAGGTCGATCTCTCCCACGAGGAGCACGAGCACGACGCCGAGCGCGATGACGCCGACGGGGGCGCTCTGCAGCGTGAGGTTGACGAGGTTCTCGGGGGCGAGGAACGCGGGGTTGATCGCGCCGAGGACCAGCCAGATGCCCACGAGAGCCGCGACGATCGGTAGCAGGCCGGTGCCGATGCGCACCCGCTGCCAGACGGCGCCGGGCAGGCCGGTGCCGCCCGGTTGCGCGCTCATCGCTGCCCCCGCCGGTGCGGCGCGCCGGGCCGCACGGCGCCCGTCATCGCGGCGAGGAGGTCCTCGTACGACGCGTCGCCGTCGAACACGTCGTGCACGCGGCCGAGGCGTAGGACGAGGATGCGGTCGGCGACGGCCTGCAGGTCGCCCGCCTGGTGGCTGACCAGGACGACGGCGTGCCCGCGCTCGCGCAGCCGGACGATCAGGTTCAGCACCTCGGCGGTCTGGCGTACGCCGAGGGAGGCCGTCGGCTCGTCGAGGACGACGACGCGCGGCGAGCCGAGCAGCGCCCGCGCCACCGCGACGACCTGGCGCTGGCCGCCGGACAGCGTGCGGACGGGCTCGCGCACCTCTGGCACGCTGGCGGCGAGCTGGTCGAGCAGGCGCCAGGCCTCGCGCTCCATGGCCACCTCGTCGAGGAGGGGCCCGCGCACGGTCTCGTGCCCGAGGAACACGTTCTCGACCACGTCGAGGTCGTCCACGAGCGCCAGCTCCTGGAACACGGCGGCGATGCCGAGGGACCGTGCCACGGCGGGCGAGTCCAGCAGCACGGGTCGCCCGTCGAGCAGCACCTGGCCCGCGTCGGGCCGGTGGGCGCCCGCGAGCACGCCGGCCAGCGTCGACTTGCCTGCGCCGTTGTCGCCGACGACGGCCAGCACCTCGTGCTCGTGGACGTCGGCGTCGACGTCCACGAGGGCGCGCACGCCGCCGAACCGCTTGGAGACGCCGCGCAGGGACAGCACCGGGCCGCTCATCGGGCGGCCTCCCTTGCGGGTACGGGTACGGGTGCTGGTGCTGGTGCGGCATCGGCGTCCGCGTCGGCGTCCGGCCCGATCAGGCCCGCGCGCTCGCACGCGGCCACGTACGCGGGCACGCAGATCTCGTCGGTGGAGTAGACGCGCCCGTCGACGATCACGTGCTCGACGTCGGCGGCGCCCACCGCGCGGGGCGCCAGGAGCTGGGTGGGCACGCCGTCGATGACGGCCGTCGCTCGGGGGTCCTCGCCGCGCAGCAGGCGCACCGCGAGCTCGGCCGCCGTCTGGGCCTGCTGGTCGGTCGCCTTGTAGACGGTCATGTACTGGTCGCCCGCAAGGATCCGCTGCACCGCGGCGAGCTCGCCGTCCTGGCCGGTGGTGACGGGCACGGGGTCGAGGCCTGCCGCCTTCGCCGCGGCGATCGCGCCGCCCGCTATGCCGTCGTTGGCGGCGAGGATGCCGTCGACCTGGCCCGGGTACCTGGTGAGCATGGCCTCGGTCCACTCCGTGGCCTTGTCGGGGCTCCAGTCGGGCGTGTAGTACTCGGCGAGCACGTCGATGTCCTCTCCCTCGAGGGCGCGGCGGGTGCCTGCCGCGATCGCGAGCGCGTTGGGCTCGGTCGCGGACCCGTGCACCAGCAGCACCCCCGGTCGGCCGTCGTCGGTCCGGTCGTCGGTCCTGCCCCGTGCTGTGTCCCGTGTCGTGCCCTGTGTCGTGCCCTGTGTCGTGTCAGCTGCTCTGTCGGCGATCCCGCCGACCAGGGCCGAACCCAGCAGGAAGCCGATGAACTCGTAGTCGTACGACACGTAGTAGTCCGCGCCGTCCAGGAACCGATCGTAGGCGATGACCTGCGCACCCAGCCGCTCGGCCTGCGTGACGATCCCGGCGGCGGCCACGGTGTCCACCGCGCCGAGCACCAGGACGTCGGCGCCCTGGGCGAGCATCGACTCGGCCTGCTGCAGCTGGGCGGCGGCGTCCTGCCCGGCGTTGGCGTACAGCACCGTGCAGCCCGGGCAGCGGCGGTCGGTGACGGAGACGAAGGTCGGGTGGTCGGAGGCCTCGTAGCGGGCGGTCTGCGACTCGGGCAGCAGCAGCCCGATGGTCCCCTCGTGCGCTGCGCCCGCGCCGGCTCCGTCGTCGGCCCCGCCGGAGGCACATCCGACCACCCCGACCAGGAAGACCGCCCCGACCACCCACCCGAGCCTCCTCCGGAGGCGGGGCCGGGTCATGACGTCACTCCGAGCGAGCCGAACATCCGTGCCTGGTCCAGGGCGGCAGCCAGGGCGCCGCGGACGCCGGCGTCGGCGCCGAGCGTCGAGGGGACGACCTCGACCGGGCCGCGGGAGGTCGCCACGACGCGCTGGCCGAGCGAGGTGCGCAGCGGTTCGAGCAGCAGCTCCCCTGCCTCGGCGAGCTTGCCGCCGATGACCACGACGTCGGGGTCCACGAGGTTGCACAGGTTGGCCAGGGCGACGCCGAGGTGGCGTCCGGCGTCGAACACGACCCGGCGGCAGCCGGCGTCGCCCTCGCGCGCCCGGGTCACGAGGTCCGCGAGCGTGAGGTGGCCCGCCTCGGGCGGGAGCATCGACAGGAGGCTGGAGGCCCCGACGAGCATCTCGAGGCAGCCGCGGTTGCCGCAGCGGCAGACGGGGCCGTGCTCGTCGACGGACACGTGCCCGATCTCGCCGGCCACCCCGGACCTGCCGTGCACGGCCCGGCCGCCGAGCACGAGCCCGCCGCCGACGCCGTGGGAGACCCGGACGTAGGCGACCGAGTCGTGTCCGGCGCCGGCGCCGAACCGCGCCTCGGCGATCGCGGCGAGCGTCGAGTCGTTGTCGGCGGTCACGGGGACGTCGAGCTCGGCGCCAAGGATCTCGTCGACGTGCACGCCGTCCCAGCCGCGCATCATCCCGACGGTGACCACCTGGCCGGTGCGGATGTCGACCGGCGCGGGCACCCCGACGCCGACGGCGAGCAGCTCGGACGGGTCGGCGTCCACGGCCTCCATCATCTCTCTGACCAGCATCGCCGTGCGCTGCAGGCCGGCGTCGGCGCGGTGGTCCGGGGCGAGCGGCATGCGCTGCTCGGCCAGGATCCGCATCGACGCGTCCGCGAGCGCGACGCTGAGCGAGCGCATGCCGAACCGGATGCCCGCGACGAGCCCGAGGTTGCGGGCGAGCGTGACCTGGAGCGCCCGGCGGCCGTTGCGGGTGGACTGCGCGGTGTGCAGCACGCCCGCGACCGTCAGCTCCTTGACGATGTTCGAGATGGTGGCTGGGGACAGCCCTGTGACGCCGGCCAGCTCGATCTGCGTGAGCGACCCACGCTGCTGGACGGCGCTCACGATCCGGGCTCGGTTGGCCTCACGCAGTGAGGTCTGCGAACCCGGTGTCACCCGGTCCGCGCGCACAGCGCCCAGGGTAACCGCCTTCCTGTGCCGGATGACGGCATTGGATACACGAACTGAACGTTCAGGTCACGATCGGGCGACGCTTGCGTTCATTTCTTGACACCAAGGACGCCTGGCCGTTCGATAGGACCCGGGTTCACGGGCGTACAGGCGCGCCCGGCCGGTCCAGCGGAACGACGTCGTTTCTGAGTGAAGAGACTTCACCTTCACGGCGCACGACGACGGCGCCCAGGGCCGGTGCTCCAGCGACCGAGGAAGGTTGAGGGACCCCAGATGCGAGTGAACCGGAGGATGACCGCGACGGTGGCGACAGCCGCTGTTCTCGGTCTCACGCTGGCCGCGTGCGGCGGCGACACAGGTGGTGAAGGCGGCGGCGAGGGCGGCGGCAGCCAGGTCGAGGTATTCACCTGGTGGGCGGCCGGCTCGGAGAAGGCCGGGCTCGACGCCCTGGTCGGCGAGTTCGAGAACCAGCACCCGGACATCGAGTTCGTCAACGGCGCCGTCGCCGGTGGCGCGGGCTCCGCGGCGAAGGACCTGCTGCAGACCCGTCTGCAGGCGCAGGACCCGCCGGACACGTTCCAGGCCCACGCCGGCATGGAGCTGCAGGACTACATCGACGCCGCGCAGATCGAGGACGTCTCCGACCTGTACGACGAGTTCGGGCTGACCGACGCGTTCCCGGCCGACCTGGTCGACCGGCTCTCCACGGAGGACGGCGCGATCTACTCGGTCCCGTCGAACGTCCACCGCGCGAACGTCGTCTGGGCCAACCCGACGGTGCTCGAGGAGAACGACATCGACCCCGAGGCGCAGTACGCGGACCTCGACGCCTGGATCGCCGACCTCGAGAAGCTCGAGGCGGCGGGCGTCACGCCGCTGTCGGTCGGCACCACGTGGACGCAGGTGCACCTGCTCGAGACCGTGCTGCTCGCCGGCCTGGGCGCCGAGGCGTACACCGGGCTGTGGGACGGCAGCACCGACTGGGAGGGCGACGAGGTCACGAGCGCGCTCGAGGACTTCGAGACGCTCATGAACTTCACCAACGACGACCGTGACGGTCTCGACTGGCCCGAGGCCACACAGATGGTCATCGACGGCAACGCCGCCTTCAATGTCATGGGCGACTGGGCCGTCGCGGCGTTCGAGGAGCAGGACAAGGAGCTCGGCACGGACTTCACGGCGACCCCGGTGCCCGGCACCGACGGGACGTTCGACTTCCTGGCCGACTCGTTCACCCTGCCGGTCGGCGCGCCCGACGCCGAGGGCGCCAAGGCCTGGCTGGAGACGGTCGGCTCGCTCGAGGGCCAGGTCGCGTTCAACAAGGCGAAGGGCTCCATCCCCGCCCGCACGGACGCCGACCCGGCCGAGTTCTCCGAGTACCAGCAAGGCGCCATCGAGTCGTTCGCGAACGACACGATCGTGTCCTCGCTGGCCCACGGTGCGGCGACCCCGGTCGCCACGCTCAACGCGTTCTCCGACGCCACGAGCAAGTTCACGACCGGCGCGTCCGACCTCGCCGGATACCAGTCCGAGCTGGCCGCCGCCGCCGCGGGCTGACGCCAGAGGCTGACAGCTCGCGCGTCACGCACACCGCCGTACGTCGCGCGCCGTCGGGTCCCCACCCGGCGGCGCGCGGCTGCGCCCACGACCGAGGTATCCCCATGCTGAAGAAACTGCGGCGGCTCGGGCCGCCGCTGCTCATGCTCACCCCGTCCCTGATCCTCGTCGGCGTCTTCGTCTACGGGCTGATCGCCGCCAACTTCTCCACGTCCTTCACGGACAACCACACGGCCGCCCAGGCCACCGGGCAGGAGCCCGCCGCCTTCGTGTGGTTCACCAACTACTTCGACCTGCTCGCCAGCGAGGACTTCCAGCACTCGCTGATGAACCTGGTCCTGTACACGCTCGTGTTCCTCGCCGGGACCATGGTCATGGGCTTCCTGTGGGCCTGGATGCTCGACAAGCCGGTCAAGGGCGAGGGCCTCTTCCGCTCGGTCTACCTCTTCCCGATGGCGGTGTCGTTCATCGCCTCGGGTGTGGTGTGGCGCTGGCTGCTCAACTCCAACCAGGACGAGCAGGCCTCCGGCCTGAACCGGCTGTTCCAGATGGTCGGGCTCGACTTCCTGCAGAACAACTGGTGGAACAACGTCACCTTCGGCATCATCGCGATCGCCGTCCCGGCGATCTGGCAGCTGTCCGGCTACGTGATGGCGCTGTTCCTCGCCGGGTTCCGCGGTATCCCCGACGAGCTGCGCGAGGCCGCCCGGGTCGACGGCGCCAGCGAGTGGAAGCTGTACCGGTACGTCCTGTTCCCGCAGCTCTCGCCGGTCGCGCTGTCCGCGCTGATCATCATCGGCCACATGTCGCTCAAGGCGTTCGACCTCATCATGTCGATCTCGAAGCCGGCCAACTACCAGACCAAGGTCCCGGCCGTCGACATGTACGTGTTCAAGTCGAGCTTCGACTACGCGAACGCCGCCGCCGTCGGCTCGATCCTGCTGATCATCGTCGCGCTCGTCATCGTGCCGTACCTGATCCGCACGAACCGCGAGGAGAAGCGATGACCGCCGCAACCAACCAGCTCGCAGCGCCCCGCACGACGGTGAGCCGGCCCAGGCCCACCAGCAAGAGCCGGTACACCCTGGGCCGGACGCTCAAGTACGCGGCACTCATCTTCTTCCTCGTCGTCGTCCTCATCCCGGTCTACGTGCTGCTGGTGACCAGCTTCAAGGGCACCGGCGACGCCGACCCGAGCCGCGCGTGGGCCCTGCCCCAGATCTGGACCCTCGACAACTGGGCCACGGCGTGGACCGCGCTGGCCCCCTCGATCCTCCGCTCGGTGGCGGTCGTGGTCCCCAGCGCGATCATCGCGGCGTTCCTCGGCTCCCTGAACGGGTTCGTGCTGGCCCGGTGGAGCTTCCGCGGCGCGAACATCGTGTTCACGGTGATCCTGTTCGGGATGTTCATCCCGTACCAGGCGGTGATGATCCCGCTGAACCAGCTGGTCCTCGACCTGGGCATCCCGACAGGCGTACCGACGCTGATCCTGCTGCACGTCGTCTACGGCATCCCGATCACCACGCTGATCTTCCGCAACTACTACGCCACCGTGCCGCACGAGCTGATCGAGGCCGGCCGCGTCGACGGCGCGGGCATGCTGCGCACCTACTGGTCGATCGTGCTGCCGCTCTCGATCCCTGGCTTCGTCGTGGTGCTCATCTGGCAGTTCACCTCGGCCTGGAACGACTTCCTGTTCGCGGTGTTCTTCTCGTCGTCCCAGAACGGCCCCGTCACGGTGGCCCTGAACAACCTCGCCAACGGTGCCCTGCTGCAGAACTACGGCGTCTCGATGGCCGGCGCGCTGTTCGCGTCCCTTCCGACGCTGCTGGTCTACATCGTGCTCGGCAAGTACTTCGTCGGCGGCCTCATGTCGGGCTCGGTCAAGGGCTGACCCGGGCAGCCTCGGGTGGTCGGTAGAACGTCAGGAGGTCGGTAGCTCGGGCTACCGACCTCCTGACGTCGTGCCGACCACATGGGGATCTTCGGCGCGGTCCCGGGCAGACCGCGCTCGCCGGTGGGATCGTTGGCGCATGACGCCTCCCCCTGCGGTGCCCGGAACGGTCCTCGCGCCGCTGGCCGCGATGCGGCAGAGCCTTCGCGAGACCTACGTCGACCTCCACAGCAACCCCGAGCTGTCCTACCAGGAGCACCGGACGGCGGCCCTGGTCGCCGTGCGGCTCGCGGCCCTCGGCTACGTGGTGCACACGGGCATCGGCGGGACCGGTGTCGCGGGGGTGCTCGTCAACGGAGACGGCCCGTGCGTCCTGCTCCGTGCCGACATGGACGCGCTCCCGGTCACCGAGGACACCGGCCTGCCGTACGCCAGCACGGTGCGCGCCACCACGGCGGACGGCGTCGAGTCGGGGATCATGCACGCGTGCGGGCACGACGTGCACGTGACCGCGCTCCTCGGCGCGGCCGACGTGCTGGCCACGGGCCGGTCCGCGTGGTCGGGCACGCTCGTCGTCGTCTTCCAGCCCGCCGAGGAGCTGGGCACGGGCGCTCACGCCATGGTCGACGACGGCCTGTACGACCTCGTGCCCCGCCCGGACATCGTGCTGGGGCAGCACGTGGCGCCCGTCGCGGCGGGCCTGCTCGGGGTGCACGGCGGCCCGGCGTTCGCGGGCACCGACCAGCTCGGCGTCCGGCTCGTCGGCCGCGGCGGTCACGGGTCGCGGCCCGAGACCACCGTCGACCCGGTGGTGCTGGCCGCCTCAACGGTGCTGCGACTGCAGACCATCGTCTCGCGGGAGGTGGCGGCCGGCGACGCAGCGGTCGTCACGGTGGGCATGCTCCAGGCGGGCACCAAGGAGAACATCATCCCCGACGAGGCGTACCTCGGGCTGAACATCCGCACCTTCGACGAGGCGGTGCGGACGCGGGTCCTGGCAGCGGTCGAGCGGATCGTGCAGGGCGAGGCCGCCGCAGCGGGCACCCCGCACCCACCGCAGATCACACCCGGCGAGTCGTTCCCGCCGCTGATCAACGACCCGGCCGAGACCGAGCGCACCAGGGGCGCCCTGGCCGCGCACTTCGGCGCCGAGCAGGTCATCGACCCCGGCCCGGTGTCGGGCAGCGAGGACGTCGGCGTGCTCGCCACCGCCGTCGGCGTGCCGATCGTGTACTGGCTGCTGGGCGGCTGGGACCCCGCCGCCTTCGAGGCGGCGGCCCGGGCGGGCACCCTGGACGAGGACATCCCGTCCAACCACTCGCCCCGGTTCGCGCCGGTCCCCCACCCCACCCTGGAGACCGGCGTCGAGGCCCTCGTCGTCGCCGTCCTGGACCGCTTCGCGGCACCGTCTGACGGCTGACGGCTGACCGCCCTACGCCGCCGGCCGGGGCAGGAGCACGTGCGCCAGGTCCGTGGGGTCCACCAGCGGGTCGTCCAGGTCGACGGTGATGCGCGAGTGCGCGATCAGCCGGGCCCGGCCCGTGATCGTCGAGTGCAGCGCCGCGTAGTCGCCCACCCGCGCCTCGTTCAGCACGGTGCCGACGAACCGGCTCCCGCGCGGCGAGATCGTCTCGAGCGACTCACCCTCGCGGATCTCGCCCCGGCGGGCCATCAGCGCCAGCCGCGCCGAGGTACCCGTCCCGGTCGGGCTGCGGCAGAGCACACCCGGGTGGACATAGGTGGCCGACGGCGACTCCAGATGCCCGGTCGCCACCGTCCGCACCGGACCCATGAAGTGAGCGAACGGCAGCGGGCCGACGTCGCCCAGCTCCGGGTGCACCTGCCGCAGGTCGGGCCGGGCGGCGCGGACGAAGGCGTCGCCGAAGGCGGTCAGCGCGATCTGCTCCTCCGCGCTGATGCTGAAGCCGTGCCGGGAGGCGTCGATCATGGCGTAGTACGCGCCGCTCCACACCAGGTCGAAGTCCACCCGGCCGTAGTGGGGCACCTCCACGCTCAGCCCCTCGTCCGCCACGTACGCCGGCTCGCCCTGGGTGGTGATGGAGTCGACCCGGCCGGCGTTGACCCGCGCGGTGATCAGCGCCAGGCCGGCCGGCGACTCGAGCACCACGTTCTGCAGACCCTCCTCCATGGGGATCGCCCCGCTCTGCAGGAGGGCCGTGGCGGTACAGATGGTGTTGGAGCCCGAGTACAGCGGGTAGCCCATCGCCTCCATGATGATGTAGCCAGCCTGCGCCCCGGGGCGGCTCGGCTCGACGATCAGGTCGATGGACATCGCCGGGTCGCCGTACGGCTCCGACAGCAGCAGCCGCCGCAGGCCGTCGCCCTCGTTCTGCAGGTAGCGCGCCTTCTCCAGCACGCTGGCCCCCGGCAACGGCTCGACGCCGGAGATGACGATGCGGCTGACGTCCCCGCCGGACTGGGTGTCGATCAGCTCCAGCGTGCACTCACGATGCGGCATGCGGCGCTCCTACGTCGTCCCAGTGGCGGTCGGGGACGACCACCAGCTTGCCGATGTAGGACTTGGCCATGAACGCGGTCTGCGCCTCGTGGAAGTCCGACAGCCGGAAGGTCCGGTCGAGCAGCGGCCGGATCGCGCCGTCCTCGATATAGCGCACCAGCCGCCGGAACGCGGTGCGCGTCCCCTGGGACGAGCCGTGCAGCTCGAGCTGCTTGAGGTACATGGTGCGCAGGTCGAGGTCGACCACCGGCCCGCCGATGGCGCCGGCCGTGGTGTAGCGGCCCTCGGGCCGGAGGATACGGAGCAGGTCGTTGAACATCGAGCCGGCCACCAGGTCGGCCACCACGTCGACCGGGCCGTCGACCACCCGTTCGACCTCGGCCACCAGGTCGGGCGCGTCGCGCAGGACGACGTCCTGGGCGCCGATCCGGCGCAGCGCGTCCTCCTTGCCCGCGCTGGTGACGGCGTACGGCACCGCACCACGCACCCGCGCCAGCTGGATGATCGCCGACCCGACGCCGCCGGAGGCACCGGTCACCAGGACCCGCTCGTCCTGGCCGAGCCGGGCGCGGTCGAGCATCTGCTCTGCGGTCAGGTAGGCACAGCAGAACGTCGCCAGCTCGGCGTCGGAGATCCCCGACGTGATCTCGTAGGCGTTCTCCGACGGCACCACGACGTACTCCGCGTAGCCACCGTCGCGTCCGTGGCCGATGTAGTCGATGTCCGCGAGGCTGTCGTCGCCCTCGGGACGGTTGTAGATGCTGAAGTCCACCATCACGCGCTGCCCGATCCGCCCGGTCGGCACGCCCTCGCCCACGTTGACGATGCGGCCCACCGTGTCGGTGCCCTGGATCCGGGGGAACGTCAGCGTGGACCGGCCGCGCCGCCAGGTGGACACCTCTGCGGCGTCGGTCTCGCTGCCGTAGGCACCCTCGCGCACCCACACGTCGGTGTTGTTCATGCCGCAGGCGTACACGTCGATCAGCACCTCGCCGGCGTCCGGCGCGGGCGTCGGCACGTCGTCCCGGTAGACCAGCTGGTCGAGGTCACCGTGGCCGACGAGCTGCACCGCCTTCATCACCTCAGGGATCGCTGCCATCTTTCGAGTCTAGGGGCGCAGGTTCCGAGGTCGCATGCGCGGAGCTGGCCGCGCCGCACCGCTCGCCGGGCCTTCTCAACCGGTGCCCAGCATGGTTGGCTTCCGCTCGTGGAGATCATCGTCACCAGCATCGTCGCAGTCGTCGGAACGTTGCTCGGCTCGCTGGCGACGCACTACTTCCAGCGGCGGAACCGGGCCGACGCCGAGCGTTTCGAGCGCAACGAACGCCTGCGCCAGGAGCGGGTCAGCGCCTACACGACGTACGGCGGCGCGCTCGTCAGCCTGCGCCGGGCACAGATCGACCGCTGGTACGCGGTCCACGAGGAGCGCCAGAGCGCTGACCCCGACGCGATCCGCTACGAGACCTACCGGCTGCGGACGAGCGCGCTCGAGGCGATGTTCCGGGTCCAGCTCGTCACCGAGTCCGGGGAGCTGATCGAGCAGGCGCAGCAGGCGATCGACAGCGTCGACCGCCTGAGCCTGCGCACCCCTGCGGAAGAGTTCAAGGACGCCCGCGACGTGTCCAGGCAGGGCATCTTCCGCTTCGTGGAGGCAGCGCGGAAGCACGTCGAGGTGGCGTAGCGGGCGATCCGATCAACTTCCCTCGAGATGACGCACGCTCAGGGTCAGCCCCGCCTGGTCCAGAGTCCCGGATCGTCGTCAGCGACCGGTGCGCACAGCTCGCAGGCCTCGTTCCAGACCCTCAGGTAGTTCCTCGACGATCTCGCTACCGGGCTGACCGGGGTACGGGAGCTGAAGCAGGAACGACGCCCTGATCACGTTGTCGACGTCCGGGTCATCACGTCCGAACCAATCGTCGAGGAAGACGAGCAGGGCCCGCCAGTCGAGTTCGACGGCTGCACCCGTCTTGCTGGCGACGTATGCGGCCAGCACCTCAGGGGCGACCTCGACCGCCAGGAAGACGTAGGCGAATCCGTCGTTCCCGTCGTCGAGATAGCCTTCGAGCTGGTCTCGAAAGTAGGCGAAGTCGTTCGCAAGCTCGCGTGCGAACCGTTCACTGGCTTCCATCAGCACCCCACTCCATAATCTCCCCAGCCGCCCTTGTACCTACCCGCGTGCGCATCATCGATCGCCTGGATCATCCCCTGTGCGGTCCGACGGTCTTCCGGACTGAGCACGATCGTCTGCTTCTTGCCGCCCTTCGGCTTGTGTGTCGCTGTGCCTGCCAGCAGGTTGGTGAGCCTGGCCCGGTACGGGGTGGTGCTGGCCACGTGATCCGTGTCGCCGACCAGTTCTCCGGTAAGGACCTGGTGGTTGGCTGCGGCCAGAGCCGTCCCGTCGCCGATGGGGTTCACGCCGCCGACACCGTGAGACATCGCGTTGACGAGATTCTGCAGGAACGGGTTCTCGAGATCGTTGTGGACCAGCAGCGCCGCATCGTCCGCGCCGGCAGCCACATAGTAGGTGTGGTCCTGGTCGACCGTGAGGTTGTGCACCGTCGCGCGCTCGCGCTCGACGTCGACGTGCACCACCTGGACCCAGGTGCCGGCGCTGGTCTTGAGCCACTGGCCGGACCGAAGATCGATCGCCTCGACCCATGTCTCCTGCTCAGGACTCCAGAACGGGTGCCCGTCGGTGGCGACGATCTTCTGCTCGTCACCGTCGGCATCACGGACCGTGAGCGTCACCAGGGTCTTCTCACCGCTGCCGGTGATGTGCGCGGTGACCAGGCGACCACCTGCCCTGTCGCCGGTCGTCTCACCGGCAGCCAAGACCTCGTCTCCCGGCCCGACGTCCTCGATCGGCTTTCGAGTGCCGTCCGCGAGGAGCACCAGGGTGCCAGGCACGAAGCTGTTGACCGGACAGCTCGGTGCGGGTTCGTCAACCCTTCCCGCATCCCCCTGGCCCGTCGTATCGGCCTTCTTCTTGGCGGCGTCGGCGCGCGCCTTCGCCTTCGCCTCCGCCGCCAGCTGCTTGATCTTGGCGTCCGCAGCGGCCTTCGCCTTTGCCGCCTTCGCGGCGGCCTCTCGCGCTGCCTTCGCAGCCGCCGCCTTTGCCGCCTCCGCCGCCTGTTTCGCCTTCTTGGCGCCGGACAGGATCTGCTCGGCCCATCTGAGCTCGCTGGAGAAAGTCATCACGGCCTTGCCGGCCTTGTAGATGGCCTCGCCGATCTTCGCCGCCTTGAAGATCTTGCCCCACGGCAGCGCGCCGACGACGAGCATCACGCAGGCGCCGAGGTCGCCGTCGAGGCAGTTCATGAGGTCGTTGATCCCCAGGAACTCCATGAGGACCTGCCCACCGGCCTCCAGGATCACGTCGAGCATCGACTTCCCCTGGAGCGCCTGTGCCTCAGCGATCTCCTCAGCGCTCGGCCCCTCCACCTCCGCGCCGGGGTCGTTGGGGTTGGAGGTGGTACTACCGCCCGTAGGCCCCTCCAGCTCCCGTTCGCCCGTCGGGTCCGTGTAGACCATCGGGTTGCCGCCCGCGAACGCGTACGGCGACGAGCCGATCGGCTGGGCGCCGGCCGGGTCCTTGGTCGAGAACCGCCCCGTGCCCGGGTCGTAGTTCCGGGCCCGCATGGCGTAGTTGCCCTCGCCGGTGGTCGAGTCCTGGTAGGCACCCTGGAACTGCATCGGGTTTCGGATCTCAGCGGTCGGTTCGGCCTCCTCGGACGCCGCCTCGTCTGCGCCACCACTGTCCGGCCCACCACCGTCCGGCCCACCGCCGCCCGCCTCCTTCGCGACGGCCCCGGCGAGCGTCTCCCCCTGCCGCGGGTTGCCGAACGGGTCGTAGTCGTAGCCCTGCTCGACCTGCCCGTCCGCCGACAGCATGTTCGCCACGCCACCCAGCCAGTCGTGGGTGTACGAGTGCGCCCCGCCCTGCGTCTCCAGCAGCGCCAGCGGCTCGTCGGTCGGCCCGTAGGCGAACGCCTGCCGGCTGAGCACCGCCCCGCTCGCACCGGTCATCGTGTCGACGGCGATGTTCTCCAGCGACCCGTTCGTGTCCCAGGCCCAGTGCCGCGTCTTGGCACCCGCCCCGATCCCCGAGACGGCGTCGAGGCGCATACGTGTCGCGTCGTACGTGTACCGGGTGGAGACCCCGCCGACGTTCGCCTCGGCCAGCGTGCTGTCGAGGTTGTACTCGAGCCGGTCGTCGCCCGCACGCGTCTGGTTGCCCAGCACGTCGTACGCGTAGTCCTTGCGGTCGACCCCCTCCTTGCCGACCACGAGCTCCCGGACCAGCTGGCTCGCGTCGTCGTACGAGTAGCGCGTCACGTCGTGGCCCGCCGAGCCGGACCGCTTCTGCTCGGTCCGGTTGCCGAGCAGGTCGTACTCGTACGAGATCCGCCCCGCGTCCTTGCTGTGGCGGTCGCACTCCTGCGCCGCATAGCAGGCGGTGGTCACCCGGTTCGCGTCGTCGTACGCGTAGGCGACGGCCTCCGTTACGCCGCCGCGCGTCGTCCTGACCTGGGTCGGGTTGCCCACCGGGTCGAGCGTGAGGTCGAACGCGGACACCGGATCCTGCACGCCCTCGACGGGATCGCCCGTACGCTCGGTGCCGATCGAGGTGAGCCGGCCCGCTTCGTCGTACTCCCGCTGCTCGATGAGGCCCGTCGATGCCGGCAGGGTGGTCGCCGTCCGGCGCCCGGCGACGTCGTACGCGTACTCCCACTTCGCCGTGCTGCCGCCCGTGGAGCCGCCGGACGCCGTCGTGGAGGCGAGCCGCGAGTCGTCGTCGTACGTCGAGGCGATCTGGGTGCCGTCGGGATACGTCCGCTCGGTGATGTTCCCGCGCTGGTCGTACCCGTAGGTGAAGGTCTCGGTCGGCTGGTTCGGCTCCTCACGGACCACCTTGGTGATCTGGTCCTCGTCGTCGTACGTCACCGTACGCACGCCCAGCGGGTCGCCGTACGAGGTCGTCCGGTCCTTCGCGTCGTAGCCGTAGGTGTACTCCGGCCCCGCGGAGCCGACCTGCTGGCTGGTCAGGCGGCTGCGCAGGTCGTACTCGGAGGTGATGGTGCGCTCGGTGCGCTCGGCGTCGGACAGCTCGTCCAGGTCCTCGTGCCGGTCGGTGGTGATGCTCCGGAGGGCGTTCGACTCGGCGTCGTACCCTATGTGCGCGGTGCGGCCCAGCGGGTCGGTGGTGGTCGCGGGCCGGCCGGCGTCGTCGTACGTGATGCGCGAGCGTCCACCCTGCGGGTCGCGCACGCCGACCACCCGGCCGTCGTCGTCGTAGCTGAGCACCGTCGCGAAGGCCTTGCTGAAGATCGGTAGCGTCGGCGCGTCCGGCTGCCGCACGTGGCTGATCTGGTCGTCTTCGCGGTAGGCGTAGTGGGTGGTCCCGCCGCGCGCGTCGGTCAGCTCGGTGGGCCGGCTGTTCGCGTCGTACGTCATCGACGTCGTGTTGCCGAGCGGGTCGATCTCCTTGGTCCGGTTGCCCACGAGGTCGTACTCGAACCGCGTGGTAAACCGGTCCTTCTCCGCGCCTTCTACGTTTCCGCGCGGCTCCGTCACCGCGGCGAGCAGCCCGTCGTCGGTGTACGCGTAGGTGGTGATCCCGCCGGTCGGCGAGGTCTCCTTGATCTTGTTGCCCGCCGCGTCGTACTCGGTGCGGGTCGTCTTGTTCCCCGAGTCCGTCCGCTCGGTCTGCCGGCCGTTCTTGTCGTACCCCATCCTGGTGGTACGGCCCTTGGTGTCCGTGACCGAGTCGACCTGGCCGGTGTTGCTCCGCTCGAAGCTGGACGTCTTGTTCAGCTCGTTGATCGACGCCGTCGTGCGGTCCAGCGCGTCGACCTTGATGTCCCGGTCCGTGTGCCCGCCGCCCGGGTACGGCATCCGCATCCGGACCGGGTTGTCGTTCGCGTCGTAGAAGTACTCGGTGGTGAAGTCCGCCCTGTTCGCGCCCGGCACGTTGCCTCGCGGCGACGTCACCGTCTTGACCAGGCCCTTCGCGTCGTACGTGTACGACGTCGTCAGGTCGTCACCCTTCATCTTCACGCTCTCGGACTCGCGCCGTCCGGCGTCCGTGTAGGCGAAGGTCATCACCCGGCCGCCACCCTCGACCCGCGACTGCAGGCCGTTGTCGAGGTACCTCGTCCTGGTGACGGCGCCCTCGGGCGAGATCTGGTGGGTGAGCCGGCCGACGTCGTCGTAGACCGTGCGCCAGTCATGGTGCTTGCCGGGCTCCTCGAGCCGGACCACACGGTCCTGCTCGTCGTAGTGCGTCTCGGCCGTGTAGTGCCGCCGCTGGCGCGGGTCAGCAGTACCCCGTGGGTCCGTTGCCGCGACCTGTCGGCCGGTCCTGTCGTAGAAGTACTCGCTGCGGCGCCCCTCCGGCGAGACGACGGCGGACTGCAGCCCGGCGTTCTCCTCGCCGTCCGGCAGGTACTCGTACCGCGTGACCTTGTCCCGCTGGTCGGTCGTGGAGGTGAGCAGGCCACGGTCGTCGTAGGCGTGCGTGATGTCGTTGCCCTCGGCATCGACGCTGCGGACCAGCTCGTCGAACTCGTTGTACGTGTTCTTCCAGACGTTCCCGTTGGCGTCCGTGTACTCGATCGGGTTGTTCCGGGCGTCGTACTTCGTCTTCTCGTCGAAGCCCTGCGGGGCGACGGCCTGCGTCGGGTTGCCCCGGTCGTCGAACCGCACCACGTGCTGGTACTGGTTGCCGTTGACCACGAGGTTGCGGTCGAGGCGCCGGTTGTAGCGGTGGTTGTCGGCGTCGCCCGTGCTGCGCTGGCTGTAGATCAGCACGTTGCCGTGGTAGCCGTCGTAGATCGAGATGTCGTCCGCGTCGGTGCTGCGCGCCTCCTGCTTCTCGGCGTCCCACGCGAATGACATCTGAGCGCCGACGCCGTCCCGCTGCGCGACCACGCGCCCTCCGGTGCCGTACTCGTTGTGCACGATGACCACCTCGTGCGGGTCGACCACCTGCGCGAGCCTGCCCTCGGCCTCGTACCGGTACTGCCACTCGTTCCCTCGGGCGTCCTCGACCTCGGTGAGCAGGCCGTCGGTGTACTCGAAGCGCACCTGGCGACGGTCCGGGAGGGAGAGCTTCTCGATCAGCCCGTCCACGAGGTGCGCGACGGCGGTGCGCCCGGAGGCGTCGGTGATCGTGATCTCGTCGCGGTCCTCGTCCTTGCCCTTGTCGTCGACCTCGACGTAGGCCAGGCGGACACCGTCGTCCCGTGGGCTGAGCACGGCGCTGAGCCGGCCCGCCGCCCCGAACTCGTACGTCACCTGCTGCGGCGTGACCAGCTCCCAGCCGTCGCCGTCCCGCTTCAGGTCGGATCGCACGCCCGGCGGGCGCGTGTAGCCGTCGCCGTCCGGGGTGTAGAGCGCCTCGGCGCCGTCCTCGGCGCGCACGATGACGCCGTCGTCCGTCTCCGTGACGCGCATGTCGTAGGACCACGCCCAGCCGACGCCGAACGGGCCCTGGCGGTTGTTCGCCGAGGAGTACGTGCGTGCGCTGGCGAACGGGATGCCGAACGACGCCATCTGCAGGTCCCGCTCGACGCGGACGAACGCGCCGGTACCCGTGTTGACGCCCACGCCACGCTGCGCCTGCCCGACGGAGGTCGGCGCCAGCGCGTTCTCGCACCCGCAGCCGGCGGCCTGGTCGTCCGGGATGCTCGGCGGCAGGATCGTCGCGCGCGGCCGGGCCTCGCCCGACGCCTCCGAGACCACCTCGTCGCCGCCCGGCAGCACTGCCGCGACCGTCACGAAGTAGTTCTTGTCCTCCTCGAGCTCCCAGCCGTCCTCTGTTCCGAAGCTGCGGCAGAAGTCGGCGCTGCCGCAGAACCGCGGCCCTTCCAGCTCCGCGCGGGTGAGCCGCACCGACTCCTGCTCGGTCTGGTCGCCCTCCTCGTACAGCCGCACGACGGCGTCCGTCCAGCCCGGGTCGACGTCACCGTCGTCGAAGTAGAGGACCACGGACGTGTCGCCGAGCAGGAAGCCCGGACGCAGGTCCAGCCCGTCGAAGCCCCCTGCGGCAGCGAGCTGCCGGACCGGAGAGGTGAGCGTGCGCCACTCCCCCGCGGCGACCGCGACCGGCTCCCCGCCGGACGCCACCGCCTCCGGGACCACCGGCGGGCGCTCGTCCTCCGGCAAGGCCGTGGACCGCCGCACCCCCTCCGGCATCGGCCGGTCGGCCGGCCCCTGGCCTGCCGTGGCCTGCGGCACGTCCGGAGCGGCCTCGGCCGACTCCTGCGGTGCGACGGCGATCAGCAGCGACGCCGCGAAGCCGACCGCGACCGCCGAGGCGAGCCAGCGCCGTTCCAGCCGAGTGATCACAAGGTGGTGCGCACGTGCTTCGGACATCGCCAACCCCCGCGTTGGTGTGTTACCTGAGCAGTTACCCGAGATCGAGTGTGAGCAGCCTGAATGGATCAGACAAGTGGTTTTGTCCCCATTTCTGATACCTGTGCATGCAGTTACCAGCAAACACCCAGGTCAGAGGTGCCGCGGTACGGCTGAAAACTCGCTGAAGCTCGGTGGCAGCGGCCAGCGCGCCCCGGCCTCGGCTCAGCTGCGCGGGCCGGCGGCGGCTCGTCAGCCGGGCGAACTCGGCGCATGCTGTGCCACATGGACAGCGCATCCTCCTCCGGCAGCCCCCGGGAGCCCAGCACCATCGTCATCACCGGCGCGAGCGACGGGATCGGCGCGGCCGCGGCCCGTCGGCTCAGCGCGGACGGTCACCGCGTCGCCGTCGTCGGACGCAGCCCGGAGAAGACCGCGAAGGTCGCCCGCGAGCTCGGCGTGGACCACTTCGTCGCGGACTTCACCCGGCTGGCGGACGCACGGCGCCTGGCCGCCGAGCTCGACGACGCCTACCCTCGCATCGACGTCCTGGCCAACAACGCGGGCGGCATCCTCGGCGACCGCACCAAGACCGTCGACGGCCACGAGCGAACGTTCCAGGTCAACCACCTCGCGCCGTTCCTGCTGACCAACCTGCTGCTGGACAAGCTCCTGACGAACCACGCGGCGGTGATCCAGACCTCCAGCGCCGGCGCGCGGCTCTTCGGCCACCTCGACGTGGACGACCTCGACCACGACGACGACTTCACGCCCCACCGCGCCTACGGCACGGCCAAGCTGGAGAACATCCTGTTCACGACCGAGCTGCACCGGCGCTTCCACGATCAGGGCCTGGCGTCGGTGGCCTTTCACCCGGGCGTGGTCGCGACGAGCTTCGGCACCGAGAGCACGAGCTTCCTCCGGCCGCTGTACCAGAGCCGGATCGGCAAGCTGTTCCTGACCACACCCGAGCAGGGCGCCGCCCAGCTGGTCCGGTTCGCACAGCGAGAACCCGGGGTCGACTGGCAGTCCGGCGCGTACTACGAGAACCACCGCGTCGCCCGGCGGGTCAACCCGCAGGCGCGCGACGCCGACCTGGCCCGCAGGCTGTGGGACCGCTCGGCGGAGCTCGTCGGCGTCACGGCGCGCTGATCCGGCGGCCGGCCGCCGGACTGCCGCGTCAGCCGCGTCTGCGGCTCCCCCAGCGCGCGAGGACCTCCCGGCAGGCCGGCACGTCGTCGTCGGCGACCAGCAGCACCAGGTTGCCGACGTGGTCGCTGTACTGGACCAGCACGTTCACCCCGGCGTCGCCCAGCCGCCGCGCGAGGCTGCCGAGCTGCCCGGGCGTCTCCTGGTCCAGGCTCGCTAGCTCGACGTCGCGCACCACGGACGGCCCCAGCCCGGCCGCGGTGACCGCTCGGAGCGCGCGGGCGCCGTCGTGCACGAGGTAGTGCGCGACGGCCTGGCCGGCGTGGGTGAACACGCCGCCGCCCTCCAGGCTCACACCGGCCTCACCCAGCGCCTGGCCCAGGTCGGCGAGCGCTCCGGGGCGGTCGGGCAGGTGGACCTCGAGGTCCTGCATCGGGTGGTCCGTGGTCTGCCGGGTCATGGTCTGCCGGGTCATGGTC